>JBMOLF010000024.1:0-4611 GCA_049325595.1 Candidatus Babelota bacterium | reverse complement strand
GGACAAACTATATGATACATTAGTACTGATACGTTATAACTTTTATGTATGTAGCGACTCATAACTCCAGTTTATAAGGACTTTTGTCACGCGGCAAGCCGCGAGGAATTAACCTCTAGGGATTAAAGATTTTTAAAAATATTTCCTAAATAATTGTTATTTTGGTAAATTAAAAACTGATTTGAGTTGATCAATCTGTGCTTTTAATTCACCAGAGTTTTCTTTTACCCAATTGGTAAATTGAACAATTTTCTGTGCTGTATTTGGATTGTTTACTAATTGATTGTACAGTGGTTTAAGAAACGTAAGGTATTTTAATACTGCTTGTACAATTGTATTCGTTTCTGCAGGCAAGGTAATACCAGTTACACTACTAATTAAACTATTTGCGTATCCATATCCAGTTACAAAACTATTAACATCAGATTCAGATGGTTGTGTTTTGTTGAAAATTCCTATATTACTTTCAACGATCTTTTTTAATCCATAGGTAACTGCTTGAGCTTTAGCCGCATCAACAGTCCCTTGAAAATAATTTTTTATATTATCCCATACATTTGCATGTGCAGAATTAATAACAACCAATGCCGAGATTGCTAAAACTAATCGTGTTAACTTCATAATTTCTCCTTTTTTTATCACAAAGCAAGACCAAATTATCACCCTACTTTTATGATTTAAAATTACTCTTGGTAAGTTTCAGTTAAAGTTTCTTCAATAATACCGCCATCTGACGCAGGTTGAATCACGGTTAATTCTTCAATTTCAGACAACTTTTCTTCTTCCTCTTCTACTTCAGCTGGAGCTAAACCTGATTTAATTTTAAACTCTTTAAGCTCTTTATCATGACGCTCAGCTATTTGACGAGCACGTTCATCTTTGCCTTGCCAGTACTGTTTCCATGCTTGTGTTTGTTCTTCGTAGATAGCTACTGCTTGCTCAAGATGCTTCTTGAAAATTGCATCTTTTTGAGTAACATCAGTTAAATTTTTCCAATCGTTATTTGCAGCAATTTTAAAATCAGCCCACTGCTTATGGTTATTTGCCATTAGCTGATATTTTTCTTGATGCAAAGCACCCTTATAATTAAACCAATCAGCTTTATGTTTATCTTTTAATTGAATAAATTCAGCTAAATATTCAGCTTCATTTTGCGCTTTTATGGCAAAAGACGCAGTTGCAATTACTGCTAATAATGTAAGTGTTAAAAATTTCTTCATAAGGAACTCCCTTTTTTTACTCTTAAAAAATAGATATATAATTATTATCAATAGTAATAAAAAAAAGAGCAAAAGCGCAATAGTTTAGGGCCTTTTTTATGATTATAAACACATAGAAACTGTCATGTCGATTTTATCAGAATTTCATAAATAATATCTTAAAATGTCTAAATATGAGTTTTTGGCAATTTGTATGTGCAAATTGTTTTATGGTTCAATAAACCATTTTCGTGTACTGATTCTTTCAAGAAAAATTCATCTATTAAAAATGGAATCGGTTTTGGTTGAATGGTGTTTATCATTTTTACAAGTTGCTCTTTATCTAAGACGGATTTTACCCGAGCAAGAGTAAGATGCGGAATAAAAGAATCATCTTCTTTAGATTCTGGCAAGATCTGCACAGCTATTAAATCGTGCTGCACCAGCATACCAAGTTTAATCAACTCTGGGCTATAGAGTGCTGCATATATAACTTTGATAAATTCTGGTGAGCCAAAAAAATTCAGTTGCCCTAATAGCACTTTAAAAGCAGGAAATCGAATTCCCTGCAAAATGGCATCAATTTTTGGTATCTGAGCATTATTAACTGATCCAATAAATGCCAAAGTAATATGCATATGCTCAGATAAAGGATATGTTGCATGCATACAATGTTGTTGTTTAAATACTTGTTGCAATCGTTCCATTTCTTGCAAAACATCAAATGGCACATCGATTGCAACAAATAATTTTTTTAATGATTTTTTATCATCCACCTTTTATTACCGCCATTGGTCGCACACGAACAACTTTGTGTGCAATATGAGCTTCGTGAATTACGTTAACGACACTATCAACATCTTTGTAAGCAATAGGAGCTTCTTCGGTGAGCCCTCGTAATGAATCACATCGAATGGTAATACCTGCTTGCGCTAATTCTCTTTTTAACTCATTACCTTGGACAATTTTTTTTGCCTTCATACGTGATAATCTTCTACCTGCTCCATGGCATGAGCTTCCAAATGTTTGTTTCATACTTTCTTGGGTACCAACAAGTACATAGGAAGCAGTTCCCATAGTGCCGGGAATTAACACGGGTTGGCCAATGTGGCGATAGGCAGTAGGAATTTCAGCCCGACCTGGCCCAAATGAACGGGTAGCACCTTTACGATGCAATAGTAGATCCAACTCTTTTCCATCAACCGTATGGCGCTCTCGCTTGCCAATATTGTGAGAAATATCATATACCGTTTTGATTCGTGCTGTATCACCAAAAACAGTTTGCCACGCTTGGCGCACTGCATGCGCAATGGCATGTCGGTTAGCCCATGCAAAATTAGCTGCTGCACTCATGGCAGCAAAATATGCTTGCCCTTCTGCCGATTCAAATGGCGCACACACAAGCTCACGATCAGGCAATTGATAACCCCATTCAGGTAATTTTGCCATCATTTTTTTTACATAGTCAGTGCATGTTTGATGACCAAGTCCACGAGAACCGCAGTGTATCATTATCACTACACCACCTTTATACAAGCCCATTGCCTGTGCCGCTTCTTGGTCAAACAGTTCTTCAATTTCTTGCACTTCTAAAAAGTGGTTACCTGAACCGAGAGTTCCTAATTGGTCATAGCCACGTTCTTTTGCTTCATTCGATATAAGGTCTGGATTAGCACCGGGCATGCGCCCTTCTTCTTCGCAAAATTCCAAATCTTCATCAATACCATAACCAAGTGTTACCATATGACGAGCACCGTCTTGCAACACTTTATCCATCTCTGGTTTGTTTAATTTTATTTTACCGCCACGACCAACACCTGAGGGTACGGCGTGATACAATTCATCGGCCAGTTTTTCAATATGTGGTCGTATTTCTTCTGCACTTAAATTAGAAACTAATAAACGAATGCCACAATTAATATCGTAACCAATACCACCAGGGGAAATTACTCCACCCTTATTAATATCGGTTGCTGCAACACCACCAATAGGAAATCCATAACCTTGGTGAATATCTGGCATAGCAAGCGCATATTTTACAATACCCGGCAATGTTGCTACATTTACCAGTTGAGTTAATGAAAGATCTTCTTGTATATCATCCAACATATGCCTTTTCATGTATACGCGAGCAGGAACGAGCATATCGCTTCTGTATGATTGTGCAATTTCATATAAATTTTCATTGACTTCAATTAAATCTTTGAGTGTTATTTTCATCACATCAACCTTTTTAAATATCAAACACGATATCTGTTTGCCATATGCCATCTACTTGTTTTATATCAAGATCATGATACGTTACTGCCTTTATTTCCATACCCGAAAAACCGGTAATAGCAACTCCCTTGATCACTGCTTGCACATACGTATTTGAAATAGTTTTAATGTCTGCATCAAGATAAGCTTCATTATGCACGTCAGAAAGATATAAAGCATATGATAAAAAATCTACTAATAATGCATTGATATCAGGTGAATTAATACCAATATCGCGCGCTATAGGTAAAGTTTTACAAACCAAACGCTCACTATTATACGAACAATTTTCTGCTTGAGGATTTAAAGATTGAAACATGCCAATTAATGCATGTCGAAAAAGATCTGCCAAAGTAACGCCATATACACGCAACTTAATATCAGCAGTATGTGAAATAAATTCAAAGTCTTTTACCATGTATCTACTTTTCTTTTTTACTTAGGAAAATACAGCGGTGAGGATAGTTTAAGAAAAGATTGTATAAGTTGTAAAGTTTGAATTGCTTAAAGTTAGGATGTTTTGCAAAAAAATTATGCTGTTGTACGATAGTAATCGACAACAGCATAGTAAATATTGATAAACGTTTTTATAATTACACTACTAAAATAGTGTTAAATATTGTTGGCATTTGTGGTAGCTGTATTGGCGCTTCTATATGTTTTATGTCATCATACTTTGTAGTAGCTGTTTGGCCAAATGCGACCTTTAAATCAAGTGCTTGTGGCTCCATACCATCAATTAAAAACTCATCTTTAGCAACTTCATCTTTTAATACATAACCAAGTTTTTCAAGGTATGGCTCGATATTTTCTATATGCTTATAGCCTGCACATACCATTAGTGGTTTTTTTGTACCTGCTTGAGCAATGTGGTGCAAAATCCGCATATCAAGCAGTTCCATATCATATAAATCAACAACTGCACGCTTTGCCATAAGTTCAGTAGGTTCTGTCATAAACGGATCATTAATATATCCAGACAAATAATCGAATACCTTTTGCACCGGAGCAGTATAACTTACTTTATTAGAGCTTATCCGAAAATTCCCACGAGCCTAAAATTATGAATTGCAGAAGCTAATTGGCAAAGAGCCAGAAAAGAATCTTTAGTCTTTGTCCAGCAGAATTTGATGCCGCGATTCCATTGTTGGAT
>JBMOLF010000023.1:0-38401 GCA_049325595.1 Candidatus Babelota bacterium | reverse complement strand
TGGCAAAATCAAGCATTTTCGTAGAATTTTCTCCAGATTTGATAAATCTGCTCAATCTTATTTATCATTTCTTCATTTTGTTGGAACTTTAATATGGGTCAGATAAAATTTGTTCACAGAACCTAATTAAAATAGTGATATTACTAACAACTTCGTTTGTGATTACTGCTAAAGACAACAAGTGTTATAATTCTCTTAAAATTAAAAAAGCAGTATGTGTTAAAAATGCAATAATTTGTGGTGATTTGTGTGCGCCTGGTTGCAATACGATTTGTAGTATTGATATTCCGTTTGACCCTATATTCTTAACTGGTATATTTACGGGGACGACTGGTTTTACCGGCCCCACAGGCAATAATGGTGCAATTGGAGCACAAGGAGAAACTGGTAATACGGGAAATACCGGTCCTACTGGGCCACAAGGAGAAACTGGTAACGCCGGCCCTCAAGGTCCGACAGGATTTACCGGTTTTACTGGGCCGACTGGTCCATCTGCTGCAACGGGAACTAATGCTATTAGTTTTTCAGCTAATCAAATGTCTATTTGGGATGGTCAGTTTGATAACGAGGTTGAAAATCCCTTAACACCCGGTAATTTTGTTGGAGTAACAAGCGTAACCGGTTTTAATATTAGTTCTATTTTCTTACCGCCATCAGATGAAAGTAACGCACTTGCAGCACTCATGCTTAAAATACCTGAAAATATGGATGTTACCCAACCAGTAACTCTTGGTTTAACATTTATTAATTCTGCAGCATTAGGATCTTTTAAGTTAGGAATACAATGGGCAGCTTTTTCAACGGCTGCACAGCCTTTTATATTTCCTTTATTTCATGCAACTACTACCAACGATATTACCATAGCGCCACCAATTCCTAATGCAGGATTAACATTAGAGACAACTTCAGTGACATTTACTTTGACGGATGCAGTACCGGGAAATTATTTAGTGTTAGGATTTATCAGAATTCCTACTTCAGTACCTTCTAATGAAGCACAAGTAATTGTTAACTTAATCGGTGTTAATTTTAAATATGCGCGAGTTCAAGTATGAAAAAAAGTCTTAGCTTGTTTATTTTATCCATAACTAATTTGCATGCAGTAAATAATCTTACGGTTGTTAAAAAAAATTTGTGCACTCGAGCGATGAAAGTAAACAATCTTATAGTACAAGGTGCAGTATGTGGTATTACTTTGCCTCCCTTGAATAATCCCAGTGTGATATTTTCATTAACTGGTAATACGGGTAATACAGGCGCTACGGGATTCACCGGCTTTACTGGCCCGACTGGAAATATCGGTGCTAACGGAGCATTAGGGCCTATGGGTTTAACTGGTAATACTGGTGCTGCGGGAGCGCAAGGTAATACAGGACCAGCAGGAATTACTGGTAGTACTGGATTAACCTTGCAGGATTCTTTAATTTTTAATATCTATGATGCAGATGCAGTTTTAGAAGATATTTTTCTTCCTGGGGCTGTCGGTATTTACAGTGTTACCGGTGCAGATTTTGTAGAAGGTGGTTCATTGACTGGTGTGCCAAATCCAAATGGACCAATTACCTTAATGTTCAATTTGCCAAGCAATTTAGATGTGAGTCAACCAATGTCTTTGGTGGCGCATTTTACCGTATCAACCACCGCAGCTGGGCAAGGGTTCGTGCAAGTGCAAGCAGATGTTGATTTTGTTCCAACAGGAGGAGGTATTGTTGGGGGTTCCTACAGTCAACCGAATATTAATTCTGGCGCCATTGCAGTTCCATTTAGCGGTCAATTGGGTATTGATGCAGAATTTCATGTAACATTTCCTCTTACTACGGTTGGTGTAACTCCAGAAGCTCTTATGATTGTTACTATAAATAGAATTGCTAGCGGCCAAACTGAGTGGGCAGGATCTATTAAATTGATTTCTTATTCATTGCTATATAGAACTATTTAGTAATGCTATTCAGTTACGATAAAAGCTCCAACATCTGTTGGGCTTTACCAGAACTTCCGCCTAATCGAATTACTATCTCAGCATTGCCAATTTCTAGTGCTAGTACTTCAGTATCTATACTGTTTAATTTACCAGATAACATAGACATATCTTATACCCACCAATTTTAACTATTCATGCAGCTGCTAATGGTATTACACAAGATCAATTTATTAATCTTGAGATAAACGCAGGATTTGCTCCAGTGGTAACATAAGCTACAACCAAACAATTACCACAGGGATATGCCGGTACCGGCATCAATTATTGTAAATGCTCTTGCAATGAATATACCTGGTGCAATTAACAACAGCGGGGTTGAGTCAAGCTGCATGGCACTTATTTCAATAAATCGCATTCTACCTATCGGAAGTGAATTTACTGGTACTTTTGACAGTCAGTGTTGCATTGACCTATAAACGTATATAACAAATTTCTAATTAAGGACTGGATTCTTTGCCAGTCCTTTATCATTTATAAAATAATTAAATTATTGTTGACCCAAAACTTGTTTTGAGTTGGTTATTTTTTTTAAAGTAAATAAATAAATTACTTCAAGGAATAGTAATGAGACGAATAACATTTTTTTTACTTTTTTTAACCCCCTGTTTATTAGGTAAAATAAAAAAAATAAATTGCATTAAGGCATCATGTATTGATGCATGTAAATTAAGAGTGTGCAATGATTTGGTAGTGCATAATTTGTGTGCAAATACTATATTGATGTGTTCTTCGGGATCGCAAAGTATCGGTGCTGAAGGCAATCAAGGAGCACAAGGTACTACTGGAGATACCGGGATACAAGGGGAAACCGGATTTACTGGGTTCACTGGCAATAGTGGAGGTGTTGGTGGTGTTGGTGCTCAAGGAGCAATAGGTGCAGTAGGATTACGTGGGCCTGTAGGGGCATCAATTGTTTCTAGCGTTGATTCATATGTATTTACAGCTGGAGGTCCAAACCAATTTCCTACTACCACTGTTACCAATTTATATACGGCAGGTGGCACTTTTAATGTGCAGTCATTTACTGTTGGCAACTATCAAATTTATTCATTTACGTCTCCAAGCAATATTAATACTTTTGCAACAAAAACAGTTGATATTCATTTAATTGTTCTTGCTGGCAATCCTGCAGATGCGGGCTATGTTGGATTTACCGTAACATATACTTACCTGGGCGATGATTGGAGTATAAACAATGCCACCGTTTCTGATGTTTTGATTACACCGGGGCCAAGTGCGCAACATATTGTAATTTCTGTTCCTATTTCGGATAGTAATTTTGCTGCACCAAATACTTTAGGAGTAATTGAAATTAATCGTGTTGCTGCAACACCTCCTAATAATGAATTTTCATCACCAGTTTATCTTGCATCAGTTGAATTTAGGTATGCAAAATCATAAGGATTTTTATGATGTATAGTTCACGATATATTTTATTAGGTATGTTGCTTACCGCTACATGTTTAGCTAAATATAAAAAATTATATATTTCTCAATCATTGACAACAAATGTTGCCAAAGTAAAACAATATGCCCAAGTTTTAGGCAACGTAACTGTTAATGGATTAATTTCGACACACACGATTTCTAACATTTATTCTGACACTACTCAAACAGGGGCTACTGGACCAACTGGTTTTACCGGAGCAGAAGGTAATCAAGGAATAACAGGCAATACCGGAAATACTGGTCCACAAGGCGCTAGAGGTTTTACTGGCGACCGAGGCATTCAAGGTAACACAGGGTTCACGGGGTTTACCGGGTTTACCGGACCAGATGCTGAATCGGGTGGGACCGATGTACTAAATTTCATTCCAGGACAAACAACTCGGTATGATAGTCCAAATCAAATAAATGGTCCGAACGATGCAATAACTGTTGCACCATTTATTCCGATTGTTTCCCAGAGGATTCTTTGCTGGAGAATGGTGGAAGGTTTTAGTGACTTTGGCTCGCAAGCGGTTGTACTAACATTTAAAATTCCTGAATTTCTAGATGTCAATCAGCCAATTACATTGCAATTCCCTCTAATATTTAGTCCAGCTCTTAATCCTGGAAATGTTCGTTTCATAGTACAATTAGGAAGTTTTAATGATGGCGCCATTATAAATGATACGGTAAATGAATATCAAACGGAAGACGTAAATCTTCCTGCAAGTAGTAGAATAGAAACTACCTTAATAACAATTACCGTAAATCAACCAGTTCCTTTAACACCAGGAAAATTGGCTATTTTGACGGTTAAAAGAATTGAACCTCTTGTCTCCCCCTCTTTTTCGGCTACGGTACTCTTAACCTCACCAAGCATTAAATATAGCAAGGTTTGATATGATAAAAAAAATATTATTATTACTTATATGTAATATGCTTTGTTATGCCAAAATATACAAAATAAAAAAAATGGATTGTCTTCAAACATATAATGCATGTGTAAATCAAATGGCAGTAAATCATTTAATTATTCATGGTCAATTATTTGCACAAGGATTTAATAATCAATTATTATCTAGTGCATTAAGAGGAAACACTGGTTTTACTGGGGCTACGGGATTTACTGGAATTACTGGCATAACAGGGCCAAGAGGAATGTTTGGAGATACCGGTTATACAGGATTTACCGGTCCTACGGGTTATACAGGGAATACTGGTGCCAATGGACCCCAAGGTCCTACTGGTCAAGGAGTAACTGACATACTAATTTTTAATACTCTCGATATGAATTATCAAACAGAGTCTTTATTGTTGTTTAATGCAACAGAAACCAGTACACGATTAACGACTGCAATACTTAATCCCTCATCGCCAGATTCACCAGTGTCGATAACTTTCAATGTGCCAACTAATATTGATACTAACTATGCTCCTGTTCTAGTAGTTCATGGTGCTGTTGCATCAACTACAGCGCCATCGGAACAAGATTTCATTCAATTACGAGTGAATGTTGATTTTGTGGCGCCAAATGGAACAATTGGTACATCGTACGCTCAACCGAATATTTTAAGTGGAGATATAGCGGTGCCACATAGTGTGGCTGAAAATGAAAATCTAGCCTTAGAAGTAGAAATTCCCTTATCAACTACAGGTTTAACCGGGGGAGCACTTGCATTTGTTACCATTAGCAGAACGGCTCCATCAACTAATGAATATGGAGGCCCCTTTTTTTTAATTAGCCTATCGCTAAAATATAAACGTATTTAAAATTTAAGTTGCCTTCAATAATCAGCGGATTCTATTTTAATGATTATTGAAGGTTTTTATTTAACTTAATGTTGCTTTTCCGTATTTCCTTTTCGTTTAAACTATTGTCTATGATAACTGGATATCTAAAAATTTAATAACAGTTGGTTATGTTATAATTATCTGCCTAAACTGAATATCAAGCCATCTCAAAATTATTCTACTTGAAATAAAAAATCGACTTGGTATACTATTTTGTACAAGTTTTAGATCAAAAAAATGGAGTGAGTTCATGAAAAGAGTATTAATTGCTTTATTGTTTATAAATATTCAATTTTTTGCAATGCAACTAGATCAGGGAAGTTTTTCTCAGATTTATCCTGATCAAAGAATTCAAGAGACTGTAATAATTGATTCTGATAATGATAATTCAATAGAAGAAATCTTTACCCGAAAAAATCAGGAATTAAATATAGTCAATGAAAATACTAATACTCCGCGTGGTTATCGCAATTCAAAAGAGATAATACAATTAAATAAAAAAATAGTTGCTTTAAAAAACAGTCAAGTTGCTGGTATAAGACAACCATTTACTAGTTGGTTTGGAATTATCAATTACATCCAAGATGTACAAGAAAATAACAAATTCATGTGTCCGTTTTGTAATAAAAATTTTTCTCAAGCTCCCAGCGCAGCAAGTTGTTTTTTGTTGCATTTTAATCAAAATATTTTCACGTGCGAACAATGTGCTAGTAAACATGACACATTTAGATCCTACCAAAAACATAGTGATAACTGTTCCAAAACTACCAAAATAATTAGCCCTGTTTATGAAATAATTGATATAGATGATGATTTTGCAAAAAATATTCTTAATCAGAAAATAGCAGCGATTAATTGTTGCGGTATTAATCTTGGTAATTGGACTACCGCGCTTAATCACATTGCAAGCCAACATAAAAAAAGAGCAAAGGCCTATATTTGTAATGTATGCCGTACGTGCTATGAAACATCCGAAAAAGCTCTTGAATGTTTTTTAAAACATGGTGATTCAACTATTTTTACTTGTTCTTTTTGTAATGTTGATTGTGCAACTCATCAAAATTTTCTAAGCCATAGTTGTAATAATTTAGACCAGCAACAACCGCTTGGACAAATTGAACCAGTTACACCGGTATATTACTCAAACAATTACCAAACAAATAATACCAATGTAATTAACAATGCAAATTATCCATATCAGGAACCTGAACCAAATTATAATTTAAATAGTTCATATTATAATTATGGTAATTCACCTTATTATCAAACACCCCAGTCTTATCAGTTTTATACCAATGAAAATGAGTCATTTATAAATGAAAATCAGGTACCTTACACACCAATGCAACAACCTATGACACCTCTTACTGCATTGTTGTATGCAAATGTTCAAACGCCTAATAGTGATCAATTTAATAAAACGCCATTAGATTATTCTTCACAACATACAAATATTATTGCTCCAAACAGCAATAATTACTTATCATCGTCCCCACCAGAAAATTTATATAATAATCAAAATTCTTTAACAGCTAGTTATCCTAATTTAGCAACTAACTCGCCACAAGTTATCCATCGTGATCATCAAAAATCTATGATGTCCGTTTTTAAGCTTCCTCGTGCTATAGTGAATATAGAAGACAAAGATCAAGTTGTGATACTAGAAAATTTTGAATTTAATAAGAAACTTCCTATTAACGATAATGTTGAAATTTTAAAAAAACTTATCGCGCAAAGAATAATAAAAAAGTTATATTCCTGTTGTGGTATTGATAATTTGACGTGGGAACAACTTCGTAAACATACAAGAGTTGCCCATCGTGACAAGGTAGATAAAAATAAAGTTATTTGTCCAATGTGTGAGGTAGTTACTTCTAGTAATTCGTGGGGGTATGACCATATTGCCTGGCACACGCATTCTAATTTATTTAATTGTCCCATAAAAGATGACGCAAAAAATAATTCTCGAGATAATAGAGAACTTTTAATCTCTCACTTTAAAAGTTGTTTTATGAAGAAAAATAAGAAAAATAAAACAAATTCAGAAAAATATGTTTGCATATTTTGCAATAATAACTATAGATCAGAATATTTTTTAACCTGTCATTTAGAAAAATGCTCTAAAGGTCTTAAGCCACTAGAAATGACTGAAGAGGGTAGTAATCCTCTTAATCTATCTGATTTAGGGGTACCTGTAATTGACAATATTTCTATCAATAATACAGACAAAAATATATACGAGTCTGAAGAATATTTTAATAATGATAGATATTTGGTAAACAATACAAATCAATCATCTTCTGACGCGATGCAATCAATTGAACTTGAGGGATTTGTTTTTAATCCTAAAGATACCATTGATAATAACCTCAATGTTCTTAGCAAGTTAGTTGCAACAAGATTAAAGTCAAATTATTATTCGTGTTGCGAGCTGCAAAATCTTGATTGGGAAAGGTTTTGTCAACATCAAAAAGAAAAGCATCTTATAAAAGAAAAAGGTAAAAAAAGTGTAGCTTGTAAGGTTTGTAACAAATCTTTTAGACATGTTAGAGATGGTTGTCAGCACATTGCTAATCATCAGCATCCTAAATTGTTTAGCTGTCCGGTTTGCGCAGCAGAAAAAAAATATACTGAATTTCCGTACGAGGATAATTTATATAAACATTTTAAAAAATGCTTTGTAACAAAATACAAACCAATAGCGTATGAAAATACCGATAGCGAATTTTCAATCAATAATTCTTCTCTGCGCAATGCTGAATTACCTGAAGTAAATAATACGAATCAAATACAACAGGCTAGTCCTGAAATAGATAATTGGATAGATCAATCGGTAGATGAATACCACTCTACGATTCAATTTGGTAACCATTACTCTTCTCTTACTATGTGAGAGAAGTAATTCCGATATTTCGAGTGATAGGTTACGATTTGTCTTGATTGAGTTGTTTGCATTTTTAATGTATTGCATAATTGGAATAATTGTATTGCATGGTATACTTTTTATTACTTAGTATTAAAACAAATGGAATGTGTTATGAAAAAAATATTAATTGGGCTATTGCTTATAAATACCTATCTGTTAGGTATGCATAAAAATCAATTTTCTTCTCAAGCTATTTCTGATTATCATTTAAGTGAAGACGGCAATGATGCTCCAAAAAATATTGTTGATAAAAAAATAGCAGCAATTGTTTGTTGTGGAATAAGTCTAGGCTGTTGGCCTGTAGCATTAAACCACATAGGTAGTCGCCACAAAGTTATCGATAGATATGCGTGCTATTTTTGTAATATTCGTTATTGGTCTTCTACAAAAGCGCTTGAATGTTTTTTGCAGCACAGAGATTCAACTATTTTTACTTGTTCTTTGTGCGGTGTTGCCTACAAGTCACGCCAAAGTCTTATCGATCATGTTTGTACAATGAGTGGTAATTTTCTTGAAAAT
This sequence comes from Candidatus Babelota bacterium, assembly GCA_049325595.1. Classification (GTDB taxonomy): domain Bacteria; phylum Babelota; class Babeliae; order Babelales; family Vermiphilaceae; genus Noda2021. The sequence continues at coordinate 29,756 of JBMOLF010000023.1, read as the reverse complement.
GACGTTATTGAACAAAATCCATCAAATATTTATTCTCAGCCTAATATTTTAAGTATACCAGTTGCTTCTGCATATCGTGAAAATAATTCATTGCTTAGCACACGCCCAATCACAAATCGTACTGAAAATAATTTATTTTATAATTTTTCTCACAGCAGTAATAGTGCTGGGAATACTCCACAAACGCCATTCACTGCTATGTTATATGCCAATAGTAATACTTCTCATTTGAAAAGTAATTCAATACCAACGCCAATTGAAAAACCAGCAAATCAAGTTATTGACGTTGACAATAATAATGGGATGATTCCTATGACCCCGTTTACTGAAATGCTCTATAGGAATAGTAACACACCACAAATGAGTAGTAATTCGCCGCATGAAATTTCAAGTGAGAAAGTAGCAGATCAAATTCATACTAATAATCAAAATAATAAAAGTATTCCCCAAACGCCATTTACTACTATGTTGTATGCTAATATTAGTACGCCTCAAGTAAACAGTGATTCATTGCAACCAGAAGAATCTGCTGAATTGGTTATTCCGTGTCCAGATTCACCAGCAATAGATACACCATTAGCGTTAAGAATCGCCAAGAGTAGCTCTGCGCATAAAACAAAAATCACCATAGAGGATTATGTGTTTGATGCCAGTCAACCTTCTTCCTATAATTCGCTGAGTCTTACAGGCATTATTCAGAAAAGAATCAATTCTAAGCACTATTCCTGTTGTGATTTGGAAAATATGAATTGGGAAGAATTTTGCATGCATCAAAAAGAAAAGCACTCTGCGATTGTAAATGGACAAAAACGTATTAACTGCTCGCATTGCAATAAATCTCTTAAAAATCCCAACAGTGCTTGTGAGCATATTGCCTGGCATTCCTATCCTGCCTTATTTGAGTGTCCACTTTGTTCTCATGCAGGGAAAAAAGTAATAAATTATGAGTATAAAATGCTATTAAATAGTCATTTTAAAAAGTGTATTAAACAAACATTAACAAAGAATAATGTCTCAGAAATAAGAGATGTTAATACACAAAGTAATAATACAAATCAGATAGTCCCAGCTCAGGCAACCCAAGCAAATGATTGGATAGAGCTCTCGGTAAATGAGTGTCGAAATATTTTTTCATCTAAAAATTAATCCTAGTAAACGGTATTGACGACCCAATATCAAAAATATTTATTTTAAGCACTTTTTTATGCTACTGATAAAGTGTCATAGCACCTGCATTGTTATCTTTTAGTTGAACAATAAAGCAAGACATTAAACATTTGTTAGTAGAGTGGGCAACTTCATGAAAAATTGTGGACTGGTAGTTCTTTTATTTACTCCCATGTTTACCAGTAGTTTTGAAAAAAATTATTCTTATTCAACGTCTAATACCGAAAATAAAATGTCACTTGCTTTCATTGCCAATTCTACCAATGTTGAATTAGAAAGAATTCCTGAAATGCATGAGATAGTTGCTGTTACTATAAAAGGATGCACTTTTAAAACGAGCAACTCTGACGAAAAAAATAATGAAATCCTTCTTGATTTGTTACACCAGAAATATAGTGAAGTTCAACTTTCTTGTTGCAATCAAAAATTGAGTTGGGAAGAGTTTAATAAACATGTTAAAGACTTCCACCGAATATTACTATGCGGCAAATATGTAATCAAAGAGGCTGTTAAATGTCCTTACTGTGCGAGCTCGCATGCGAATGTGTCTATAGGGCGTGATCATATTGCCAGTCATATATACAAAAGTCTTTTTCGCTGTCCTTTTTGCAAGGAAGATTTTAGTTCAGAAGCATATCTTAAACGACATTTTCCTTGTAATTTGAAAAAGAAGTTAAAAAAATATACGACTAATCAAAATAATTTAGAACCATCTTTTCAGGAGATTAAAAATAATCAACTCACTTTCGTTGACGATAAAAAAGATACGGAATCAATCAAAACGAGACTAGATTCTTTAATTAGTGTAATAACATGTATTTGTAACAAACAAAATCTGAATAGTTGGACTCTTGCAATTAATCATTTTAGTCGATGGCACTCTTTTTATAGAACACCGAGGGCGAAAAATAAAACATTTGAATGTCCTCATTGTAATACTGAATATAAAAGTTGTACTAAAGCATTAGAATGTTATTTGCGATCACAAAATCAAAACATTTTTGTTTGTAATCGTTGCGCTACAAATATGGGTTCTCGAGAAGAATTAATTAACCATGAAGCTACATGTAGGGGAAACATAACTGTTCTTAATAAGCCTCAAGCTAGGATGGTAACAGGTAGTTATTTTCTTAATTACACCAACAAATCAAATCAAGTGGATGAAAAACCACGAGAAAATCCATTTTGTCAAAAAGAATGAGAGCAAAAAATATTGTGATTTATAGACAAAGCGGGTTATCTTTCCTTATATAATAAATGATATGCAAAAAGGGGGTAAATAATGAAAGTTGGTATATTATTAATAATATTCATACCAGTGACATTATTTGCTGATCGGATCACTATTCATAATAAAACCGGTGATGATATTTACATAGCTCAATATTATCTTTTTAATAATAAAGCAACACGGGCAACGCTTCCAAAAAAAATGGAGCAAGAATCATCGACAATAATGGAGTTACTTCCCTTTAAACCATTTCACTATCGCGAGTTGGCTTTTGCCCATAAAGAGTTAGATTTAAAGCCATCATTTAGCGCAGCAGAATTTAAAGCATTGCGATCAAAAAATGTAGGAATAGGGGAGGGGACTAGTTTTTACATTGCAAAAAGTGATAACGGATTAACCGGTTATAACACAACGCAATGGAATGCGGTAAAACCAGTTATTGAATCAATTGAAAAACAAGTAGAAGATTTGCGCCGAACTTCAACTGAACTGATTACGATGATTGCGCAAAACCCATATCGAAATACGGTTGCTCATGCACGAATTGGTAATGAACTGATATCTGCTGAAAAAATATATCGCGACCGACGAAAAAAGGTAATTACAGACAAGCTTGAGCGGTTATTTAACAAAAAAATTGAGTATGTTCCTGAAATTGCTTTAGTCTGTAGCGGCGGGGGTACACGAGCCATGCTTTCTGCACTCGGTGCAATTAATGGGTGTTACCTTACGGGTTTGTACGACATTTTAATGTATCTTTGTGCTTTATCAGGCTCCACCTGGACGGTTGGTGGGTATTTATCTTCCCCCATGAATATTAGTGATTATAAAGAATGGGCAGTAAAAAGTTTAAAACAAGGATTAGCTCCTTCGCTGGGTGAGTTAAGTGGTATATCAAATGTATTATTACTTAAAAAATCATTTAATCAGCCTACAGGATTGGTTGATTTATACGGCGCTTTGTTAGCAAATCTTATTTTTCGGTTTTCACCTGATAAACGTCAACGCATGGTATTATCTGAGCAAGTAAAACGAATCGAAAAGGCGCAAGATCCTTTTCCCATTTACACGGCAGTGCACGCAGAAATAGCACAACCTGAAGAGTGGTATGAATTTACACCCTACGAAATAGGTAGTCCATGGCAAAGAGTATACATACCCTCCTGGGCATTTGGCAGAAAATTTGAAAATGGTGCTTCGATTGATTTTGCAGTAGAACAAAGCTTTGGGTTTTTAATGGGTATTTTTGGTTCAGCATTTGCTGCCACTGCACGAAAAATATACAAAGAATATATTGAAAACGGGATAAAAATTGAAATGGTGCGTAATACAATTTCGAGTATTCTTGAATCACCAACGGGAGAGGTAAGACCATTTGTTCCTGCCTATGTACCCAATTTTATGAAGGGGATTACGCAGAGCAAAACACCGCATTCCCCATTGTTAGCTCTTGGTGATGCTGGATTTGATTTTAATTTACCTTATCCACCTATTAGTGGCCGTAGACCTGAGCGTAAAGCTGATATTATTATTTTTATTGATGCTTCAGCAGCAATACCTGAGGAATTTGTGCGGGTTGAGCAATACGCACGAAAACATGGTCTTAAGTTTCCAAAAATTAATTACACAGGTCTAGATAAAAAAGCCATCTCAATATTTAAGGATGAGAAAGATTCATCAGTACCGGTCGTTATTTACCTACCATTGGTGATCGATCGACAATTATGGAATACAATAAAAGATAAGCCAGAATTTAAACCCTATTACATGTACCTAGAACATTTTAATGTAAAAAATTGTATTGCTAACGAACACTGTGGAACATTCAACTTTACCTACAATGAATGGCAAGCTCGTCAAATGGCAGCAGTTATGGAATGTAATGTAAAAGCATGCAGTGGGATTATTTTAAAAGAAATAGATGCACTGATTAATAGAAAAACAAAAAAATAATAATCGCTCAAAGATTGCAAAGAACTTATTTTTTTCGTATCGTGTTTTGCGCAAAAGAGTCAAAACTAAAAAATACGAAAAAAAGTAGTAATGAAGAATGCCTTAAGAAAATATAGTATTGTGCAATTAATATTGTTCAGCCTGATTTTAGCTAGCTCACTATTAGCGATGGATTCACGGTTGGTTCCTGTTGCACATTTTTCAAATCAATCACATTTTTATCAAAATAAATCTAATAATCTATCAATTGATATTTCTCCGTCATATCAAAAATCAAGTCTTAACTATAAAGAGCTCGATTATCATTTTCAATGCGCTCATCCACTTGCTAAATCGGTTATGCACGAGCAAACCAATGCAATTATTACTGTTTTACAATCACTATGTGCTGATTGTCATAATCCTATTGATATTCTTAGTGCACAAATGAATCTGATAAATCTTTCTCATACAAGTGCTTATATTAATGAGCCATTTAATGCTGTTCGCCAACAGATACTAGATTTGCTCTTTGATAAAAACGGCTCTTTAAAAACACATATAGCTTCTGAGACACCGTTACAGATTGCGCGTCTGTATGCTGATTTTATGCTTAAATTTTGTCCCAATGATCAAGTATATTTTAAGCAACTAGAAAGATTGGCTCAGGTTTGTCCAACCTTTAAAGAAATTTTAGCGTATGATAAAAATGGCTTTAATAAATTTATGCATCGTCTTGGTAATGATCTTAAAGAATTATTGCCACAGCCAATTGATGTTGAGCGACTTACGCTTATTCAATCTCATCCGGTTAATCAAAAACTATCAGTTATTGCCCAACTTATTGACCGGAAAAAACTTCATGAAGCTTTAGCATTAAGTAGAGATAGTACCATTGTCACTCAATATCCTCATTTATATGAGCAACTTAAAACGCGTTTGATTGATACACATCATATTGTGCCTCAGGAACATTTAACTCCCTATCCGGTAGATACTAGTTTTCAGTTAACACAAACTCAGCAAGCCCAACAGATTCTTGATCAGCATTTTGCGACAATACAAGATAAATACCAACAAGAACTTACTCAACTTTATGGCAAAGACGGTATAAACTCTGCATTATATTTACCGCCAACATGTTCACAAGAGTTATTAAATCAAAGAAATAATGCATTATCTCAAGCAATACACGCAGATGGACCGCGTACCTGGCAACAATATCAACTTGAGGCAGCAAGTGCCACGTTATTAGAGCGAAATAATATAGAAACAATAGATCTTACTGCTTGTTACGGTGATGCGTATCAACATCAATTGCAATCTGAGTTTGTTTGTGTGGTTAACCAGATTGCACCGCTTGCACACGAGCAAAAAGATTTAGCTTCACTTATTACTCATTGCGCAGCAACTGGCTGCAATTTGACACAAGTGGGCAGTATACAAAAAGCAACAAGCATAGCGGATTTTTGTTGGGCAGTATATGAATATGCTAAGGTTTCAGCTCAAACAAGTGTAATGGCGCTGGGTAAAACTATAAGCAATCTTGAATTTGCAACTAAAAATACACTTAATGCGCTTGCAAATATGGTTATGCATTCTATATCTGAACAACCCATTGTAATACAGCAAGAAGCACATCAAGCAAATATTTTAGTTGATAAACTGAATGCGATACTTGCAATGCAGCAAAATGAATATCGCTTATATGGGACTCAAGATGCTGATCTGACATTGGTAAATAATCTATTAAAGCTTCATCAAAAAGCTGTAGTAACGCAATCACCATCCACCATCAAAGATTATATTTATGCCACGGGTAGGGGATTGCTCAAAACATTAAATCCTATTTTGCATCCGATAAAAACTGTTAAAGAAACCTGCCAAGGTATTAGCCTTGCAGCAATACAATACTTTCGCTGTGCTGTTCGTGAAGATTTAATTAATGACTATCTTTTGAGCAGTCCTGATCGTGCAGTTCAATTAATACAAGAGCAAGTTAATGAAATGCAAGGGTGCACGCATGGTATTAAAGATCTAATTGATACTACATCAGGACCTGAAAAAGTTGAGGCAATTATTGGTACATTGGCTGAAAATTTTGTTGGATTTCCGCTTCTTAATAAGATAGGTTCAGTTGCATTAAAAACTGCTGGATTACCCGTTGCTAATCTTGGTAAAAAATTGGCAACGGCACTTGCTAAAGAAGGTTCATATGTTGCCAGTGTAGAAGGCTTGGCCAATACGGCTGTTAAAGCGTCACAAGAAGCTCCTTTGTTAGCTAATGCATTACAAGCTGCTAAATCCAGTGCGCCACGACTCAAAGAAGTTCCTGAATGTATTATGCGGGAACTTGAATGGGTTGAGGAAGTGATAAGAGTAAATGGTAAGGGATATTTTCCTAAAGGCGCATATACTAAAATTAAGCCTTATCTTTTACAAATAAAGCAAAAGTTGAACGGTAACTTTTGCATGTGTACCGGAAAGCCAATAGCAACCAGCGGCGGGATGCATCGGTTCTTTATTAAAGAATTAGAAGAAATAGGTTTTGGCTATCTTGGGTGTGAAAAGTTATGTAAAGTTTTTGATTTTACTTTTACTACTCCAGAAGGCGTTGGAGTAAAGAACCCAATTTGGATTGATTATGAACATATCTTCATGCCCTGCTTGAGCAAAAACTGTAAAAGAAATTTTTTTAAACTAGATGGCTTTCATCATGATTATTTGGGAAAAATCCAAGATACGGGTATTTTTGAGTTCAAGAACATACAATATGGAAAAGATGGTATTTACAAAGTTCAATGGCACTATCAAGGGGCCTCAAAACCTTCTACTTTTTTTCCAAAAGATTGGACACCTTCAAAAGTTATTCAAAAAATTGAAGAGGCTTTAAAAAATAATATTAGAATAGCTCCAGGTAGAAAAGTGGATAGATATGTAGTCACTGGATATACAAATGAGGGAATCAAATTAGAAATTGTAATAGATTTATTTGATAAAGAAGCAAAAATAGTTACCGCATATCCTGATATCGATTGAGTTTTTATGAATGAAATAAAATGGGCTACGGTGCAAAATGTTAGAGACCGTTATTCTTGGGACTTAGCTAATGATGATAAATTATCGACTTTAGCATTACTTTTTTCTGAAGGTTTTTCTTTTTTAGAAGATAATAAAAAAAAACTGATTGAAGAAAAAGAAACAACAGGTGGGGGAGGGAATTTGTTGCATCTTTATATAACTAATAACTTGGCATATCTTGAGCCGCGCTATTGGGGTGATGATAACCTAGAGGAAGATGAACCCAACACCTGCCAAATAATTATCCCTAGAAATGTTTTGCTCGCAATTATTGATGAAAGCATGAAATGGATGAAAAAGGAAGTTGATCGAGTAGTTTTTATGCATTATAAAAATCATTATTTTGTAGCTGATCGAGTGCTTACCGAAGATGAACTTAATGCAATATTGCGCGATTCACAGAATCAAGAAATAGTGGCAATTAAAGATAACTAGATTTTGGTAAAAGGAAGAATATGGGGCATGTAACAGATACTTCAAAGGATTTTAATCAATTGCAAAAAATACAGAGCGAAGAAGATCTTATTACCTACTTATGTGATGAAGTGTTATTGTCTTATAGCAATATATTAAAATATGTCTCAATCAAGAAAGATAGAAAAATAAATAGGTATGTAATAGGTGATAATAATGATGCAGAAATAGTAACAATAGCATTATTGTTTCTTGATGGCTGTGCTCAACAAATATATGATCTTATTGTATATGATAATATAGTTACAAAAGGAATGACTAGTTATTTGCACGTTAATCTTGTTAATAATGAGTTAGTCTATTTAAGAGCATACGATTTTGATAAAAACAATGGCATGCTCGAAGATTGTTTTAACAACTATCAAACAGCTATTCACTGGAATAGTTTGGTATTAATTATTAGAGAAGTACTTAAGTTAATAGAAAATGACAGTCAAAATATATTGATAGTGCATTATAAAAATTATTATTTTGTTGCTGATTGTTTACCATCTAAGCATGATTTAGATATTGTTTTAAAAAAAAATTCTCATCAATATCCTATTGTCGCTATTACAGATCATCAGTACGAAAATCAGCTTATTTATACAATACTTGAAAAAAATAAACAACTTTATATTCCTCGATACCCCAAAAACATTAAATTTTTTATTTTATCATTGATTTTTTCCCAATCTTTGCAAGAGGTAATGCGTTTTAAAAAACTATTATCAAAAAAAGGTGAACAGGTTTGGAACAATGAGACATTTTATTATGTTACAAATGGAATAGAAATTTATTTAAAAGCAGTTTTAAGTAGTTTGGAAGAACACTACATAACCCTCTTAAAAGATACACTTATCGATATTGTTGATGAAGGCTTAAAGCTTATGGCAAGAAAAAGCCATCTTATAATAATCATTTATTATAAAAAACATTTCTTTATAGCCGATCAGTTGCTAACCCCATATGAGCTTGATTTTATTTTAAGATACCCTGGTAATTATTTTAGGGTTAAATCAATAGGCGCCTTATTTAATTAAAATTTGCCATACCTGATTTTTTTTCGTATAGTTCTTCCGCAAATTATTAACAACGGAGAGTATGTATGAAAAAAATTTTAATTCTATGCTTATTGAGCAATATTGTTCTGGCAATGGATAATAACGATGCTGGTGGAATTACCCCAACAGCTTTAAAGAAGATGTATTTAGGTGCACAAGATCCTGAATCATCTATAAATGAAAGTAATTCGCTGTTACTTTCAAAGGATCTTACTAAACAAGTAATGGCAAATGCTCCTGAAAAAGTTAAACAAATCACTCGCAATTTATTAAATAATAATTTATCTGATAACCAAAAGCCAAAACGGCTTATTCTTGTAGGTAAACCGGGTACTGGTAAAACCACTTTAGCATTGGCTGTGATGACTAAGCTTGTTCATAAAGGATGGGATTACAAATTTTTAGAAGGCCCATTTATTGCTGATCAATTTAGAAATTCTGGACCACAAAATTTACAAGATATGTTAAATCCACTTATTGAATCTAAGAGAAAAGGTATTATTGTACTGGATGAAATGAGCTGCTTGCTGGAGCAAGATGAAAAGAAAGATGAGCAAGTTGCAAAAACTATAACAGCCTTTTGGTTATTGTTAGATAAGTGCGCTAAATCGAATAACCTCTTTTTTGTGGGAACTACCAATGACGTTAGCAATCTTCCTGCACCTGTTAAAAGCAGATTCAATCCTCGTTTGATTATCAACGTGCCAATGCCTGATTTGCAGCAAAGAGAAGAGATGATTTTTTATTATCTTAATAAAAATAATCATGAGTGCACGATCACTGATATAAAAAATTTAGCTAAAAAAACTAATAAAAAATCTTATCGCGATATTGAAGATATGATACTCGGTGCGGTTCAGAATGCGGCAGATGATAATGAAATGCTTGATTTAAAACAACTACTTAAAGCACTTGATGAACAAAAGGTTAGATGGGATTTTGGTTTGATGCTTACAAGAGTTTCAGATGTAGGTAAAAAAATTTTCCCCTACATGCTTACTATAAGTGGCATGGTGCTCTCAGCATATCTTACCAAGAAACAACTTGATTATAGCTATAGCTCAATGCTCCAATCGCAACAGTTTCAAATTGACCAAGCTGCAAAAAATTTAATTGCACAACAAAAAATTAGTCAAGAGCTCCAAGAACAAAATCAAAAATTTCAAGAAGATCTTGCCTTACAGCAATATGAAAGACAACAAAGCGAAAGATTGCACAAAAATAAGGTGGTTGAGATTGCTATGCAAGGAGCAATAGATCAGACAAGCCGAAAAGTAACGGATGCTGTTTTAGAATTAGCTAAAGAATGGATTAAAAAAATCCCATTCCCATGGTAAGGCAACTTATGTTATATCTGTTCGATTCTTTGTTAAAATATTTATCTATTAGTTTATTATTGACGGGTAACATTAATGCTATAGGAACCGCTGTGTATTATAGCAATGTTAAAATTATTTCAGAAGACCAACTATCACTTAAATGGTTGTGTAAACAATATACGAAAACAAGGTCTTTTTATAAACTACAACAAGTTCAATTAAATAAAGATTTTTATAGTGATATGGTGCAGGAACATATCGATTATTTAAAAAATAAAAACATGAAAACAAATGGAATTTTGTCATCGGGAAGTAGCAAACGATTATTTGTTTTAACTTTATTTAATGCATTAACTGTTCTAATAAGTAAAAAAATTGATGCGAGTACTTATACGCTTGCTAAAATTATAGGATTTCTTAGTCTTCCTTTTTATATACATACAACAATAAAATTAGCAACCTATAATAAGCGTCTTAATAAAAGAATTAATCGATATGTAGATATACTTTCATGTTTGCAACATGAAATACACATTTAAATTTTAGCTATACATTAATAAGGAAACTATGATTTCTAAAAAACTTCAATTATTTGCATTTATAACTTTTTTAAGCTTTAATTTATCGGCAACAAATAATTTTGTATATTGGCATACAACTCATTATATTGCTCCTCTGGAAAAAACATCGCTAAAATGGTTGACGCACCAGTATTACCGAACACGTCAATTTACTCAGTTAAAGAAAGTTGCTAAAGATAGAAATTATTATATTGCATTAGTGCAAGATCATTTAAATTATCTTAAAAGAAAGAAAGATGCAGCTAAGCCATGGGCTTATTCTGAATGCTGGCGAGTTACAAAGAATGCTGGAATTTTAACAAGTATTATTTTAGGGATTCAGGCGTTAATTGAGGTCGGTTACAGGAAAAAATTTTTAGATTCGTATGATCGTGCTAATGGACATGGGTATTGTTCTGTAATAAATATACTCATAGCGCTATTGGCAGCTCCTAATTTAAAAAAATGGTTTACTTATTCAAAACGTCTTGATTATCGTATTGCTCGTGATACTGATATGCTTAATTGTTTGCAACAATCACAATAACAGTGTCGGAGATATCCATGAAATTTTGCTTGCAGTTAACGGTATTCTTTTTGTGTGGTATTAATTTTTTATGTGCTTATGAAAGTAGTTATTTTGATAAACGCGTTAAACTTGTATTTGAAGACCAGACAACCATTAAATGGTTGTCTGAACAATACAAAAAAAGCCCGTCATTTTATAAATTAAAGCGTATTCAATTTGATCGCGAATTTTACACCGATTTAGTTAAAGAGCATTTGATAGGTCTTAAAAAGAAAATATTGTTGTCATGCCCGTGGCAACAATCAAAATGCTATAGGGGTGTAAAATATTTAACAGGAATTTTAGCTATTTTTTTGAGCTTGAGCGCATTGGTTGAATATCGCTACAAAAAAGACATTACATCAGAAGGTGATCGAAATTTGCTGCACGTGCTCTTGTCTATACCAATAGGTATTAACTCAATATTTTTAGGATTATTCTTAAAAAATCTTTGTACTTATACCAAACGGCTAAATGAGCGAATTCAGCGCGATCAAGAGATGCTACGTTATTTGCAGCAGGGCTAAAAGCGCACAAAAAATACAAGCCGTGATCGTTTGTGTTATATCTTCTCATTTGAGCTAATTTACGATATGTTAGTTTAATATCAAAAAGCTAATCTCAGATGAAAGACAACATGAACGCGCTTCAGGGTGAAAAATATTTGTGGAAGCTTCCTTCTGCAAATTCTTATGATTCATTATTGCCACTTGCTTGCCAATATAATTTATCAGTTCCTATTGTGCAAACATTGCTCTCGCGTGGATATACAACTCCTGAATTGCTCCAAGCATTTTTATTTAGTTCATATGAAAAAGATGTTGCATCACCAGTATTAATGAAAGATGCTCAAAAAGCTGTTGATCGCATATTGCATGCTATTGAGCATAAAGAAAAAATATTAATCTTTGGTGATTACGATGTTGATGGGATTACTTCATCGTCGTTGATGATGATTTGCTTAAAGCCTTTAGGCGCCGATGTAAATTTTTATTTACCACACCGGGTGCGTGATGGCTATGGTATTTCTACCAAAATAGTACAACGTGCTGCTGAAAATAATTATAAGCTTATTATTACGGTTGATAATGGCATTACTGCGTTTGAACCTGCGCAAAAAGCGCGTGAGTTGGGTATTGATTTAATTATTACCGATCACCACAAACCACATGAGCATGTACCTGAGGCATATGCTATTGTGAATCCTAATCAAATAGATTGTGGATATCCTTTTAAAGTACTTGCTGGAGTAGGGGTTACGTTTAAAGTATTATCGTTGTTGTATGAACAAAAAGGATTACCATTACCAACTAAAGCATATGAACTTTTGTTACTTGGTACGATTGCTGACGTAGTACCGTTAACGGGCGAAAATAGATTTTGGGTGCGGCATGGTTTGCGCTATGTAAATTCATATCAAAGTTTGTCATTTAAAGTACTTAAGCAAAATGGCAAAGTAACTAAAGAGCGTGTCTCGGCTACTGATATTGGTTTTAGCATTGCGCCACAAATTAATGCTCTTGGTCGATTAGAAGATCCACGGCAAGGTGTTAAATTTTTAATTGGCACCGATGTACAAGAAGTGCAGCATGTTGGTTCAGTTTTGTTTGAGTTGAATCGAGCTCGTAAAGAAATTGAACGTTCAATATTTAATGATGTTGATGTACTTATTAAAAGTAAAACCATAAATCTTGATCAAGAAAATATTATTATGGCATCAAGTGACCAGTGGCCACCTGGTGTAATAGGATTAGTAGCATCGCGCTTGGTTGGTGCCTATGGTAGACCAACGTTGCTGTTTCATAAAACAGCGGATGGTATGATAAAAGGTTCATGCCGTTCAATAACAGGCTTTAATATGTTTGAAGCATTATCAGCATCAGCTGAGTTATTAACCCAATTTGGTGGGCACCCTATGGCAGCAGGCTTAAGTTTGCCGCTTGAAAATTTACCTAAGCTTAAAGAAAATCTTGAATCGTTAATTGCAAGTAAGCTCACTGCAGATGATCTTAAGCTTAAAATTACTATTGATGCTGAATTAAAAATGTCTGATATTACCAAAAAATTAATGAGCGATTTAGAACATTTAGAGCCATTTGGTAATGAAAATGCAGTACCATCATTTTATATTAAAGATGTAGTAATGGTACAAAAACCACAATTGCTCAAAGATGCCCATGTTAAGTGTTTGGTATTTGCTGATGGCGTAATTAAACCGGTAATTTTCTTTAATCGACCAGAGTTGTATCATCAGTTACTTGATTATGAAGGCAGAGCGTTTGCTATGGCAGTGAATGTGAGCGAAAATCATTGGAATGGTAAATCATCAGTTGAATTGATGGGTATTGATATAGCATTTACCGAAAGAGTTGTATGATAATCACCATAGATGGACCAAGTGCGAGTGGTAAATCAACCGTAGCGCGTGAAGTGGCTCGTAAAATTAATTTTTATTATCTTGCTTCAGGTTTATTATTTAGAGCATTTGCCTACATTGCAAGTAAGCATGGTATGTATGATCATGATGCATTGTTACATAGTTCAGATGAAAAAATTAAAGAAATTATTAATTCTGAACGATTGGTATACAAATATGAAAATGGTCATGAGCAGGTATTTTATGAGGGTCAAGATATTACGCCCAATCTTAAAACAAATCTGATTGATCAATATGCCTCAATAGGCGCGCAAGACCAACGAGTGCGACAAGCAATAGATGAGTATATGCGTAATCTTGCTCAATCACACAATGTAGTAACAGAAGGTAGAGATATGGGAACAACCGTATTTCCTCATGCCGAATTTAAATTTTTCTTAACTGCTTCAGATGAAGTGCGTGTAAAGCGTTGGCAAAAAGACCAAGCGCATAAAGGTATTCATTATTCATATGATCAGGCATATGTAGAAGTTATTGAGCGAGACAAGCGCGATCAAATGAGAGAATTTTCGCCGCTTGCATGTCCAAAAGATGCCTGCGTAATTGATAATTCAAACCTAACTATCGAGCAAACGGTAGAAAAAATTATCGCACATATTACATAATAAAAAAGGGATGGATTTAACCATCCCTCATAATTTTCTTTAAAAAAATTATTCTTCAAATTGAAGAACTTTATCAAGAGTATCTGGTGCTTCAGGTAATACAGGCTTACCAGCAGGTTGAGCAGCTTGTTGTGGATATTGAACATCCATTTCTTCAACCTCTACGAAATCAGCATCGTTATTGCCAACAACTTGCTCTTCTACGATTTCTTCGGTCGCATATTTTTTGTTGTTATTATAACGCTTATTGTTGTAACGTTTGTTTACTTTACGTACTTTTTTAGCGCGAGAGTTATATACTACCGCATCATCTTCTTCAACTGGTTCGATATATTCTTTATGACTATAGCCATGCTCTTCAACTACGGCATTTTCACCAGTATAGTGGGTGTTGTTGTCGTAGCATGTTTCTTCTTCATAGCATTGTTCTTCACATTTTGGTGGGCAGTCGTAGCATCTTCTTCTACAAGCTGGTACTAATGCAATTAAACCAAGAGTAAGGGCTAACATGCCTTTTTTCAAAGATGATTGTTTCATCTTTTCTCCTTAAAAAGAGGGTTGTACTAAAGTATAGCACCTTACACCATAATAATTTTTTTGAGTAGTAGGCAAGTTTTATTAATGTTGAGTGATTAAAAAAAAGAGAAATAAAAAAAGATAAGAAAAATAAATAAATAAAAACGGTAAGGTTAACTTGTTTTCATCTTGTTTCTGATCTTCATCAGATCATGAGTCAGATGAGCCTAAAGAAAACCTTACCAACTTTTTGCGGGTAAGACCAAGCTTTAAAAATGAGACGCTTCGTTAGAAACTCCATCATCGCTCAAAAAACCTAGTCTTACCACTTTTTTCGGTAAGGCAAGCCTTTCATCTTTATCGCCTACATAATGAGGACATCAAGATGCCAAACTAAGCCTTACCAATTTTTTGGTAATACGTGAGATTACTCAGCGTATTCACCTTCCATGAAGCAACCTTCATATTGGTAACCGATGCATTCTTCGGTTGTATATGAAACTTGTTGTGGTTCTTCTCTTTCAATACGGCAAACTAAACGATATTTACCAGGTACACATTTGGTATGAGTACATTGGAAGTTTACCGGTGCTAATTTAGGAACTTTGCAAGTTTGCGCAGCACATTTGGTTGGGCATTCTCTTTTAACTGGACATCTGCCCGGACATCGTGCTTCAACTTGTGCCATAGCAAAAGCTACTACAGCAAATACTGCTAATTTAAGAAGATTCTTCATCTCTTCTCCTTTTTGGTTGGTTAATAATAATTACATTTCTAATAATCACTATAACCAAACAGCATTTCAGTTTGCAATATTTTTTAAAACAATTTTTTTATTGTTAAATGCAATCTGAAGCAAAGAAGAGATGTTTATAATTATGCAGGTTTCTTTCGATTATTATTTTTAGTAGCAGGCTTTTTCTTTTTTGATTCTTTTTTAACTACCGTTTCAGATTCTTTTTTCAAAATCGGTTCAGGAAATGCGGTAGCTAAAACTTCATCCATATTAGATGCATATACTAATTTAAGGTCTGTTAAGTTAACTTCCTTAAGAACTTCTTGAATTTCATCCAAATTTTCTTGAGGTAAAATAACAGTTTTAATATTATGCTGTTTTGCTGCTAAAAGCTTTTCCTTAAGACCACCAACACCCAGTACGCGACCTTGTAGGGTAATTTCACCCGTCATTGCAAGGTCGTTAATAATAGGTTTACCGGTTAAAGCTGAAATTACTGCTGTACAAATAGTAATACCCGCTGAAGGGCCATCTTTAGGGGTTGCGCCTTCAGGAATATGAATATGAATATCTTTAGTGGTATAAAACGAACTTTTTAGTCCTAATTCTGCAGCACGGGACCTAATATAACTCAAAGCGGCATGTGCTGATTCTTGCATTACATCACCAAGCTGACCGGTAAGAGTTAAGCCACCTTTACCATTAAGCACTGTTGTTTCAATTTCAAGAACATCCCCACCAACTTCTGTCCAGGCAAGACCAGTTGCTAAACCAATGCGTTCTTTTTTAAGACTTAAGCTGGTTTTTTTAAACTTAGGATTACCGAGCCATTCTTTAATAAGTTTATCAGTTATCGTGATTGAAGTAGTGTTTTTGTCTTTGAGCAATACCTGTATTGCTTTACGCATAAGCTTTGCAATAGTACGCTCAAGTTGGCGAACACCAGCTTCTTTAGTGTATTCATTAATTATGACACGTAATTCATTGCCTGAAATTTTAAATTGAGTGCCATTTAATCCATACTCAGCTAAGCTCTTTGGGATTAAAAACTCTTGAGCGATGGCAACTTTTTCATCTTCGGTATAACCTGAAAGTCCAATAATTTCCATACGATCAAATAAAGGATATGGAATGCCTTCAAGCATATTGGCAGTAGCAATAAACATTACTTTAGAAAGATCATATTCTACATCAAGGTAGTGATCTACAAATGTTTTGTTTTGTTCTGGGTCAAGCACTTCAAGTAATGCAGCTGCTGGGTCACCATGTAAATCGCGGCCCATTTTGTCAATTTCATCAAGCAAAATTACCGGATTAATAGTTTTTGCCTTTTTCATTGCCTGTACAATTTTACCTGGCATTGCACCAATATAGGTACGACGGTGGCCACGTATTTCTGCCTCGTCTTTGACACCACCTAATGAAATACGGACAAATTCACGACCAAGACTTTTTGCAATAGAGCTTGCCAGTGATGTTTTACCTACTCCTGGAGGACCAACCAGGCAGATAATAGGTGAACGACTGAGGGTTTTTGAGAATTTTTTTGCAGCTAAGAATTCAATAATGCGTTCTTTTGCCTTATGCAACCCTGCATGATGTTGATTTAATATTTCTTCTGCATGGCTTAAGCTGATAGCATCTTTACTGATCTTTTTCCAAGGTAAAGAAATAATCCAATCAACATAATTACGGCTAACAACTGCTTCGGATGATAAAGGTGGCATTTGCTCAAGGCGGCGCAATTCCTTTTCTACTTTTTCAGTAGCTTCTTTGGTAAGACCAAGAGTTTTAACTTTGCTTCTAATTTGTGCAATTTCAACCGATTGATCTTCGCGACCTAATTCTTTTTGAATCGCTTTCATCTGTTCGGTTAAATAATATTCTTTTTGACTTTTTTCAACCTGCGTTTGAATTCTGCCACGAATGCGTTGTTCGGTTTCTAAAATTTCTATTTCTTTAGTTAAGAAGCCACAGAGCAGGATCATGCGTTCTTGCAGATCAACGGTTTCTAAGAGCTTTTGGCGATCATTAAATGATAGATTGCGAATTTGCACGGCAATAGTATCAGAAATGTAATCCATGTCTTGGGCCGTTTTAACCATAGTTACTAAATCGGCAGGAACATTTTCTTTTAATTGTGCATAGGTACCATAAAGTGTTTTTAATTGACGCCAAATCGCTTCAAGCTCAATTGTTTGTTCAATGCTGGTAGTTTGCAAATCTTCACATTCTACTTCTATAAAACCATCAGCTTGTCGCGAGCTGGTCATATGAGCTCGACATATCCCTTCAGCCAGAAGCTTTAAAGAGCCGTTAGGCATACGCATTACTTGCAAAATAGACGAACGCGTGCCATAGGTAAACACGTCATCTGCGGTAGGGTTTTCGGTACGAGAATCTTTCTGTGCCGAAATAAAAAGGGTTTGATTATGTTTTAGGGCATATTCAACTGCTTGTATTGAGGACTGTCTTCCTACAATAATAGGAATAATGCTTTTGGGCAAAATTACTACATTTTTGAGAGGAAGAAGCGGCAATGTATGCTGAGTTGAATTGCTTGTTGCAACGATTTCTGTTTCAGACATAGAATTCCATAGTTAGATGTTTTTATCTTATATAAATATAGGTTTTTTTGAACTTTTTGACAAGGTGATATACTTAGCACGTGTGTGTCTAGCATGCTAAATAAAGATTAAAGTAAATTAGTATTAAAATTCATGATTAAATTGACAGTCTGAAAAATTAAAGGAGTGTGTTTATTCGAGTAGGCTATTTTTTTTAATTTTGTTTTTACAAGTTCTATTTGTTCTGATAAAATTTTTAGTAAATTACGTTGTACAACAATTATTAATTTCTTTTGTTTCTAAAGGGATAATTACTATGTCAACACAAGCTGGTAGTATAAAACGCGGTTTTATTGGGTTTCTAAAAAAATGGTTTGGAGACTTCAGTAAGGAAGAATTTAAAAAGTTTTTAAAACTTGGCGTAATTTTTGCGCTCGTTATTGGAGTATATTGGACTCTTCGCCCACTCAAAGATAGTATCTTCTTATCTCTTTGCGGAAAAACAAATCAGCCTATTGCAAAATGGGTTTCTCTTTTCACCTTATTCCCAATAGTTATTTTATATAGCAAGCTTGTTGACAAAGTTGCCCGTCATCGCTTGTTCTACATTATTGGTGGTATTTATTTCCTTGGAACATTGATTATTGGTTCCCTCTTCTTACACCCAACCATTGGTTTGTGTAATGTAGTTGAAGATCCATTCCGTATCTTGCCTTGGGTTTGGTATGTGTTTGTAGAAAGCTACGGTTCAATCGTTGTAGCGCTCTTCTGGGCATTTGCAGCTGACATGGTGTCTCCTGATGCCGCTAAGCGTGGATTCCCATTTGTAGTTATGCTTGGACAATTAGGCGCTATTTTTGGGCCTAAATTCTTAACCCCACTTGGTAAAAATGTTTTTGGTAACAGTGGACCTACGGTGTTAATTTGCGGTGCGTTAATCTTACTTATGATGGGAGCTGTTTATTACTTCATGGCTACTACTCCTAAAGATCAACTTCAAGGATATGGCCAACAAGCAAAAGCTGCAGGCCATAAGGATGAAGAGCCTGGTTTCTTGGAAGGCTTAAAGCTTATGTTAAGCCAGCCATACTTGCTTGGTATTTTTGGTGTAATTTCTATTTATGAAATTATTGTAACCATTATTGATTACCGCTTTAAATTCATGGTTACTTCAACCTTAGCAACCGAAGTTGAGCGTTCAGCTTACTTAGGTGATTATGCCGTATGGGTAAACGTAGTTTCTTTCTTCTGCTTGTTCTTTGGTATTAGTAACATTCAACGTCGTCTTGGTATTAAGGCATCCTTGGTGCTTATGCCGTTTATCGTTGCTGCTATGGTACTTAGCTTCTATATGTTCCCACAAGTACAAACCTTGTTCTGGATCATGGTGTTTGCTAAAGCAGTAAACTATGCATTGAATGGGCCTGCATTAAAACAATTGTATGTTCCAACCAGTCATGATGTGAAATATAAATCACAAGCATGGATTGAAACCTTTGGTTCACGTAGCTCTAAAGCGACTGGGTCTGCGTTTAACTTACTTGATAAGCCATTTACTAGATCATTTGGTGAGGTGCAAGGTATTTCTTACCTCATCGCAATTGGGACCTATCTTTCTTTTGGATTACTAGCTGCATGGTTAGTTGTTGCCCTCTATCTTGGCAAAACCTATCAAAAAGCTGTTGATCAAGATAAAGTTGTTTGCTAATTAAAACATATGAAAAGCCTTCTGTAACAAGAAGGCTTTTCAAGCTTATAACGTAAAAATTGGAGAAAAAAGGAGTAGAGAAGAAGCTCAAAAGATAAGGTAGAACAAACACTCTATCAGTAAAAGGGCTAATTGATGAGCTCGCGGTTTGGCAAATTTTTTAGATCATTATTTTCTATAGAAAAACACGAACGTGTTAAAGTTTTTTCTTTAACCATCTCATTCTTTTTAATTATTGCGGCATACACCATAGCGCGAGAACTAAAAGATTCAATTTTTGTTGCAATTGTTGGTAAAAGTTATTTGCCTATAGCAAAAATTCTTACGCTGGTAATACTTATTCCACCAATTTTATTTTATTCCTTCTTGGTAGATAAAATTAGACGTTATCAATTATTGTGCTATTACAGCATGTTTTTTGGTGCTATGGGATTGCTCTTTGCTTTTCTATTGGGGCATCCAACGATTGGTATTGCTAATACCGCAACAAGTCCTTTCAGATTTTTTGGGTGGATATTTTACTTTTTTGTGGAGGGTTATTCACCGTTCTTAGTAAGTGTGTTTTGGGCATTTGCTAACTCCATTAATGATCCTGCCGAGGCCAAAAATAATTATGGTATTATGGTATCAGGATCAAAACTTGGGGGTATAATTAGTGCAATTATTGCCTGGGCTACTCTTAAAGAATGCCGTCCATTTTGCTATTTAGTAACCTCTGATATTGCAAAACACCAAGTATTACTTGGGTTTTCCTCGATACTTTTACTGGTAGTGCCGCTGGTAATTATGCGCATGATTCGCTCGGTTTCTGGTAAATATTTGCATGGCTATGAAGCTGCTTATAGGGTGGAAAAACAACGAGCAAAAGAAGGTGAATCAGGGACCGGTATATTTTCAGGATTGCATATGTTTGTAAAACATCCTTATTTGTTAGGGATATTTTGCATGGTATTCTTTTATGAAATTATAAATTCGGTACTTGGATACCTTAAAATAGGGTTTGCTCAGTCAAATTCTGAATCGCTTTCAGATGTGAGTGGATATTTATTCTTGGTTATTCTTGCTACCCATATAACCGGTTTTGCTATTTCATTTTTCGGTACCAAAGCTCTTCTTAATAAGCTTGGAGAGCGTCTTTGTTTAGTTCTTATTCCAGCAGCAACCGGACTTTTATTGTTGTATCTCATGATTAGTTACACGCAATTTGCTTTAATTGTGGTGTATGTGGTTATGAGAGGGATTAACTATGGCTTTAGTTATCCAGTTCGTGAAAGTTTATACATTCCAACAGTAAAAGAAATTAAATTTAAATCGAAATCATGGATTGATGCTTTTGGCAGTAAATTCGCTAAAAGTACCGGTTCGGTATTTAACTATGTAGTGGACCTAGCAGCGCCACTTTTATTAATCCCCCTTTATTCAGGTTTTTTTGCTTTGATTATTGGGGTATGGATCTTTGCAGCTATCTTATTGGGAAGACGTTTTGATAAAGCGGTAGCCAATAATGAAGTAATAGGTATTGATCGATAAAAAATAAGCGGGAATTCATTGCAATTCCCGCTTTATTTGTTACACTATCAACCATTAATATTATAAAAACTTGTCTTCTTTTTAGGGTGGTACTTGGCACGGTAAAACAGCGCCAAATCCTAGAAGGCAATAGATATAACCCTGAAAGGTATATATGTCATCTGCAACAAATCAATCATTTTTAAAAACCCTTATCCAATCTGGCATTCATTTTGGCCATCAAGCATCTCGCTGGTGCCCAAAAATGAAAACCTATATTTGGGGTAAAAGAAATAACGTACATTTAATTGATGTTTCAAAAACTGCTATCCAATTAGACAAAGCATCTAAATTCTTGGAGTCAGTTGCAAGCGAAGGTCGTTGTATTTTATGGGTTGGTACTAAAAAGCCAGCACAAGATAGTATTATGACTGTTGCTCAATCATTAAATATGCCTTATGTAACTCACCGTTGGATTGGTGGTACATTAAGTAACTTTGGTCAAGTAAAAAAATCAGTTACCAAATTGCTTTACTATGAAGATGTATTAGCAAAAGCAGAAAAAAATTCAGGTGATCGCCAATTTCATACTAAAAAAGAAATGGTTGTATTGCAAAAAGCGCATGACCGTCTTAAAAAGAACGTTGGCGGCATTCGTACATTAACCTGGCCAGTAGGCGCAGTGGTTATTGTTGATGTGATTAAAGAGCATTCAGCGCTTAAAGAAGCGGTTGGTATGGGTGTTCCAGTAGTAGCTTTAGTTGATACTAATGCTGATCCATCAATGGTAGACTACGTAATTCCAGGAAATGATGATTCTCCACGCGCAATTAAACTTGTTTTAGATTATCTTGCTCAAGCAGCACAAAAAGGTGTTGAGGTTGCAGCAACTAAAGCAGTAGCGCGCCCAGAAGCTATTAGACTTGAAGAAGAATCAGTTGATCTGTCATTAATTGATGCTGAAGAGGGTGAAGCTGAATCAGATGAAAATAAACCAGGTCGTAAAGTTGAGGCTGCTAATAAACTTAAGCGTCCAAAACGTACTGAGTTTAAAAAGTCTGATGAGCGTGGTCCTCGACCAGCACCTAGAAAAAAAGATGAGTAATAAAGTGTGCAAAACATTTTATTGCTGATAGGCTGGAGAGGTGTCTGAGTGGTTGAAGGAGCACGATTGGAAATCGTGTATGTCTCGAAAGGGGCATCGAGGGTTCGAATCCCTCTCTCTCCACCATGCTTCGTTCTGCGAACTTCGCATGGCGCAGCCATAAAATGACTTTGATAACGAAGCATGCTCTGCGTAGCTTGCCAAGCCGGAAGGCCTGGATAAGCGTAGCATGAGTCTTCGCCGATAAGGCTTCGACTGGCAAGCCATGCTAAGGTAGACTATACATTTAGTTCTACGCACTTTGCAAAATTGGTCATTGTTTTGATACTTGGCCATAAAATATTAAAGATGCAAGTCTTTAATAGCATGAAATAAAAATTGAGGAAGTATATAAAGAGCCGTTGCAGAATCTGTCAGGTCTGAAAAGAAGCAGCAGGGGCAACAAAGTTCTTGTATATACTTCCTCGTTCGGTAAAATAAGAAGAAGTAATAAAAGCATTATCATTTGTCGATGTACGCGATCATACCTACTCATCATTTTAATTCGACAAATACCAACTCATAAAAAAGAGTACGTAATGTGTGGTATTTCCCACTAACAGTTTTGATTGAGTATGCCCATGACGACCACATCACAAAATCTTAATCTCGCACGAAAATGGCGTTCAAAGACCTTTGATCAGCTCATAGGGCAAAATCTGTGCGTTAAAATTTTAAAAAATAGTCTTTATCGCGGACATTATTTTCCTGTTTATCTTTTTGCAGGACAAAGAGGTTGTGGAAAAACAAGTACGGCTCGTATTTTTGGTGCCGCTATTAATTGTGAGCAATTACCTTCATTTCAAAAAGATCCACGAAATGTGATTGTTCCGTGCCTTGAATGTTACTCGTGCCGATCTATGCAGCAAGGAAATCATCCTGATTTTATAGAAATTGATGCGGCTTCTCACACTGGTGTTGATAATGTGCGTAATATTATTGATTCATCATCATTTTTACCTCTTATGGGCCGTAAAAAAATTTATTTGATCGATGAAGCGCATATGTTAAGTCGAGCAGCATTTAATGCATTTCTAAAAATAATGGAAGAACCGCCAGCATCAGTACTTTTTATTTTAGCAACAACCGATACACAAAAAATTATTGAAACCGTTCGATCGCGATGCTTTCAGTTGTTTTTCAAACCCGTAGAAAACAATTCTCTGCATAATCATTTAGCAACGATTTGCGAACAAGAACATATTAGCATAGATGATGATGCAATTGATTGTATTATTAATCAAACAAGTGGTTCTGTGCGAGATGCACTGAATTTGCTTGAACAAGTGCGTTTTTCTTCTGCGCGCATTAATAAAAAATCAGTTCTTGCCGTTTTAGGGCATATTGATGATGCCTATATGGTTTCTTTGTTAGATGTTGTTTTGTATAAAAACGCAGCTGATTTATTATCTTATTTGCAGCGTATTGATTTTACTAATTATAATGCTGAACGTATTTGGAATAGATTTGTTGAAGTAATTAGAGCTGCTGTATGGGTTAAGTGTGGCGTACAACCAAATACCTTTAATGAGTATATTCCATCATTGAAAAAGATTGTTACCGGTTGCAGTATAGCTCGCCTACAAGAATTATTGCAGGTGCTCTACGAATATGAACCGCTCTTTTTAAAAACCGCTGCACAACATTCGCTTTTTGAAATTGCTTTGCTTAGACTTTGTCATAAAAAAAATTCTACCGATTCTTCTAGTGGTAGCCCACTTACTGCTTCTGGAATAGGAGAAGAAATAGTGATTGATGATGAGTCTGAAGAATTGTCTGAGGAAGAGGATGAGCAGAATGATGATGAAGAAGAAACAATTGCCCAATTTAATAGCACTCATGCATGGAATCGATTTGTTTTAGAAATTGAAAAAGTAAAAGATCCTTTACTTACTTCAATATTTAAGCAAGGAACTCTGAAAGAATGGCATTCTTTAAAGAGCCAACTTGATGTAGAGTTTTCAAAAGAATTTGTCTTTTTCAAAGATTGGTTACAAAATGCAACCACCATTTGGATGCCGCTTTTGCAAGAGCAATTTGGGTCATCAGTAATTTTTAATCCGATGTTTACCGCAGCGCAAAAACCGAAAACAATTAATGTTTCAGCATCACAATCAACAAATGTGCCAGTGGTTAATGAGCAACCTAAACCTAAAGTTTTGCAAAATGCTGCTCCTAAATTTAATCCCGTAGCAAGAACATTTAAACCTAAGCAAAAAGTATCTGCACCTGAAGCAGTAGTCGATGTTTCAGATGCTTCTTTGTGGAAAAAATCACATATATTATTAAAACATTTTCCGGGCATAGTAACAGAAGTTAAAGAGAATCAACCATGAGTAAATTGCCTAAAGTAGTTATTGTTGGTAGAGCCAATGTTGGTAAATCTACCTTATTTAATCGATTGTCTGTTCAAGAAAAAAGCTTGGCATATGATTATTCCGGTGTTACCCGTGATTTTATAAAAGATACGGTATGCTGGAAAGATCGATGCTTTGAACTTTACGATACTGGTGGTATTAGTTTAAAGAAAACCACCGACCCTATTAATGAAGCAGTACGACAAAAAGCAATAAGTTTGCTAGAAACAGCTGATCTTTTATTGCTAGTGTGTGATGCTGCAGTGGGTATCCAATCTGAAGATCGTGAAGTTGCGCAATTATGCCATAAAATGGGTAAGAAAACAATTGTGGTAATTAATAAAGCCGATAGTAAAGATGCTGCTGAGCATTTATACGAGTTTGAAAGACTTGGTCATAAACCAGTCATTCCTATTTCAGCAACACATGGGACTGGTATAGCAGATTTACTTGATGCAATGACGAATGTATTACCAGTGACCGGTTCTCAACAAGAAGATGAACCAGCTTTTAGAGTAGTACTTCTTGGTAAGCCTAATGTGGGTAAATCATCATTGCTTAATGCATTACTTAAAAAAGAACGTGCGATTGTAGCGCCAGTTCCTGGAACAACGCGTGAAGCCTTGCGCGAAAAAATTGCCTTTTATCAGCAAGATATTGAATTAACTGATACTCCTGGGATTCGTCGAAAAAAATCTATAGATGAGCCATTAGAAACTATGATGGTTAAAAGCTCATTCAGGGCTTTAGAAGATGCTGATATAGCGTTATTGCTTATTGATGCAAGTGAAGGTGCCATTTCAGATCAAGAACTCAAATTAGCATTTTATGCAATTGAACACTACAAAGCATTAATCTTACTCTTTAATAAGCAAGATTTAATGGATGAAGAAAAACAAGCAGCATTGCAAAATTCACTTGATCGTTATCCATGGTTAATGAGAAAAGTTTCTCAACTTTCTATTTCATGCAAGACCGAAAAGAATATTGGTAAAATACTACCGTTAGTTCAAGAAGTATGGGAACGCTATTCACAAAAATTCTCTGATGAAGCACTTACCATATTATTTAAGCAGGCATTGATTGAAAGCCCGATTTTCAAACACGAACGTGAATTGCGTGTCTATAAAGTAAAGCAAATTAAAACGGCCCCAATTACTCTTATTATGTTTGTAAATGAACCATTGTGGTTTGAACAAAGCCAAATAGCGTTCTTTGAAAATGTAATGAGAAATAATTTCAATTTACAAGGGGTACCCGTTAAATTTATAGTACGCAAAGCCTAAAGAGCATTTACTTTTTGTTTGTCAGTGCGCTATAACCAATAAAAAATTATAGCGCTACGTTAGTACTAAGTTAGTATGGCAAAGGAGAAGATGATGAACAAAAAGATTACCTTTAGACACATGGAGCATTCGCAAGTTTTAGATGATTATGCCAATGGCCAATTAGCGCGTATTATTTCTTTTTTAGAGAATGAACCATCACCCGTATATGTAGAGTTAACTTTTACTCCTTCAAAGGTGCATGCGCATCATCATGTTGAATTACTAGTAAGCAGCCCAAATTATGATGAATTTTACAGTTATACCGGACCAGATTTTTATGATGTGGTTGATAAAGTAATTGATGGTATGTATCGCAAACTACTAGAAGCAAAAGATAAGCGGGTAGAAGATCGTAAAATGGTTGGTCGTCACGAAGAGTTTAAAAAACAACGTTAAAAAAGCAATCGGGGCTCGTTTAAAAACGGCCCCGATTCTTTTTTGAGTTATAACTCTTTAATTTCTTTAATAAATTGTTCTTTTGGGGTGCTATATAATTCTGGTCCCCAGCGCTTGATAA
Organism: Candidatus Babelota bacterium; assembly: GCA_049325595.1. GTDB lineage: Bacteria > Babelota > Babeliae > Babelales > Vermiphilaceae > Noda2021. The sequence goes on along the minus strand of JBMOLF010000023.1, from coordinate 2,957 downwards.
CGGTTTCTGTTGATGGGTCAACCAAGAAGATTGAAGGGAATCCAATCACTTTGTAATGTGCTTTTACATAAGCGAAATTTTCTTCATTGGCATCAGAGCCATCAATTTTAACGGGAATGGTGTGAGCATCCAGCGCAGCAATTACACTGTCATCTGTTAATATTTCACGATCGATTGCTTTGCAAATTGAACAGAATGAAGCACCAACATCGATAAATAATTTTTTCCCTTGGGCAATAGCCTGTTGTTTTGCTTCTTGATATTCGTGATACCACGATGCTTTATTTTCCATGATAGGAGCAGTAGCATAAGCTGCTTGGTAGCCTTTGAAAGTTAATAGCACTGAGCTACTCACCAATAAAATACCAACAATATGTTTGGTAGCACGAGTGTAAGAAGAATTACCTTGTGCGCTATAAAGATAGAAAATTCCACTTGCTAAAACAAAGAATGCAAGTCCCCACAGCATGAGATACCATGGCAGTAAATTGTTCATAAAGTAAAAGCACATTGCTAATAACAAGAATCCAAAAATACGCTTTACTTCAATCATCCACATGCCTGTGCGTGGTAATAAGCTTAATGAACTAGAAAATGTTCCTACCAATAAAAGCGGTACGCTTAAGCCAAAGCCAAAGACAAATAACAGTAAGAACCCAAGCATTTTACTACCAAGCGTACTTACAATACTTAACAGTAATACTAAACCGGGAGACAAACATGGTGAGGCAACTGTTCCACTAACCGCACCAAAAATGAAGGCAGAAATACAAGAGCCGCCTTTTACCGACTGATTTTTTGGTTGTAAAAATCGTGGAATATGCATTTCATATAAGCCAAGCATAGAAAATGCAAGATAAATGAGTAACGCTACAATCGTGCATACCACAAATGGATTGGTCATGAATGAGCCAAACGCTTGACCCGCAAAAGATGCTAAAAGTCCTAATAAGGCGAAGGTAGTAGCAATACCCATCGTATAACTGAGGGTTAATAAAAAGCTATTAAGAACAGATTTAGTTCCTTGCGCCTGTAATACGCCGGCAGTAATAGGGATCATAGGATAAATGCAGGGCGTTAAACTCATAAGAATCCCTAAAATAAAAACCAACAAGATTTGTATACAGCGGGATTCTGTTCCTTGTATTAAATAGGAAATATAATCCGTAATCGATTGGTCCTTGCTATTTTCTGATTTAGGAAGTGGTATTACACTTTGAGCTGGGATTTGATTGTCAGGAATATCAAGTGCAGTGACAAGCTCAGGTTCATTTGTTTTTACCGTAGGAACTAGGGTAATAATTTCTTCAATAATCTTTTTTTGTGCTTTACTGTAATAGGTAACATGCAAATTGGTTTGAGCTAATTGTTCTTGATTCCCTTTTGCTTTAATGTGCACAACAGTAGGGGTGTCGTATGCTTTTTTATTTTCTTTAAATGATGAGTCAAAATGAACTATAGGTTCAGCAGACGAATTCCAACTCATAATTTCACATTCAGGGTTATCCACTGAAAAATGCAAAGAATCAGCATAAATAAGATTTTGTGAAGAGGCGGGTAACACTACGCTAATATCTACATCTTCTTCAGATCGATAATGAACAGCAGCATCTATGGGTTGATTATTTTCAGCAGCGATCATATAGCTCTGTAAAATAAATAATCCAAGCATAATTTTTGTACGCATAAGGACCTCGTAGTAAGTTGATTTTTTGTGCTTTTAACGTACAATCTAGTATATCTTTTCTTTTATATTTGAGTAGAACATTAAATATTTGTGGGGCTGTAGCTCAGTTGGTAGAGTGCATGGATGGCATTCATGAGGCCACCGGTTCGATCCCGGTCAGCTCCACCATGCTTCGTTCTGCGAACTACGCATGGCGCAGCCATAAAATGACTTTGATAACGAAGCATGCCCTGCGTCTGTGTCCGGCGAAGCTTACCAGCGAAGACGGAAGCTTGCGTCGCCGCCAAGGCTATGCCGCACGCGGTGCCAAGCCGGAAGACCTGGATAAGCATAGCATGGGCTATTTGCCAGGGCTTCGCCTGGCATCCCGCTTCGTTAAACTATGCCAGTTTTCTTTTATCTAGCGAACAATTCAACAAAAATGATATTCTGTTTGTAAATTAAATTAAGGACAAGTAAAGGAATATAATGAATTTTTTTGTTAAATTTATAACTATTTTATGCATAGCTACAACGGTAGTAACCGGTTTGGAAAAACAAATTGTAAAGCAGCCAGGAGTATTTTTTACGGCTCGGCCAATGAGTTTGGTGGAAGAAAGTAGTTTGCAACTTATAAAAAACTTGCTTTTAAATGAAGAATATAGGCAAGCATTTAAGCAGGAAGCTCTTCCGATTGAGCTTAGAGGTAGCTTTGCGATTGTTAACACTATTAGATGTTTAGCAGAACTTTTCCCATATGAAGAACTGCAAAATATTGAAGAAGGTGACATTTTAGGAATTGCTTTCAATAATACCTATGTAGCTAATCTTAAAGATGATATTGCAGATTACAAAGAACAATTGATGACCCGTTCTGAGCAAGAAAAAAAAGAAGAGATTGAGTATAACATTAATCTTTATTCAGATGAATTGAACTATTTGGTCTGTGTAAAAGAAAAATCTTGCATTGATATTACCCAATGCTCAATTAGCATATCTTTTTCTAGTAACACTAAACGATGTTGATATTGCAACAACATTATTTGAGAATAATCAAAAAGTAATTAAAAATATGGTTAATTCCTTTATCGATGTACTGGTAATTAAAGGAGAAGTTACGATATTAAAAAAACTATTACAACATCAAGACTTAACAAAATTAGTAGTCGAATTGTGAAATTCAAAAGAAGTTAAAAGAGAGATAGGATAGCTCCTAGAAGCAAAAAGAGAGGAGCTACCCATGAAAAATATAGTAGAACTATACTGGATTGTTGATGAAGTGGTCAAGCAG
>JBMOLF010000022.1:0-39070 GCA_049325595.1 Candidatus Babelota bacterium | reverse complement strand
GCTTGCCCAATAATTTTCAACTAATGAAAAACCATGAGACGATTTTGCAAATGCAGCGGTGGCATATTCACGGCGCAAGGCTACCAGTGTTTGGGTGAGTAATGGATTTGCTGTTGCAAACGATTCGTTTATTAAAAAAGAAGTAACTGGATGAGCAATTGGCAACATGTTGCCAAGACGTTGTGAAGTAAGATCTGTAAAATGAGTTTTTGTAAAATGCGGTGAATCTAGATTAGTACTAAAATGAGCAATGTTAATGGGATTCAAAGGAGAGAAACCCATCCCATAAATATTTTGCAGACCAAAAAGAAAAAAAATGCAGAAAATCAACATGTAGTAATGCTCTCCTTTTTGAGAAAAAATATGCGTAAATGAATTAATAGCGTTTTATTAATTTTCGGAGAGCAAAACTAGCATAATTTGTAAAGATGCGCAAATTATTATTTAAAGAGAAAGAGGCCTCTAGAAGGCCTCTTAGCTTATTGTAATTTCCATTTTTCTAACAGAGCGTTAATGACACCTTCTTTTTGTAAATCATCAAGCGCTTTTTGAATGGGGTCTAAGAGCTGTGCAAATTTTGGTGAAACAGCAAATGAGTAGCTGTCGCTTGCGTCTGGAATTTCTATTATTGAAAATTTGTCAGTGCCATGTTTTTCAAAAAATGCTTTTACACTGTTACGTGCAGCAACAAATGCATCAGCTCGTCCAGATTCAAGAGCTAAAAATGCTTCAGTTGGTGTTGCAAGTCGCAACAGATCAATGCCAGGTTTTGTAGACATGTAAAGATCGGCCATGTAACCTTCATTTACCGTTACTGTTTTATTATGCAAATCTTCAAGTGAATTAATAGGTTTTTCTTTTGGACTTACGATCAGTAAAGGATCTTGTTGCAAATAAGGTTTAGTAAACAAAATACGCTCTGCTCGCTCAGGAGTAGCTGTTATCCCTGCTGCAATAACTTGAATTTGCCCTACTTGAGCTGCTGGAATAAGTGCATCAAACGGCATATCATTAAAGATGACGGTTTTGTTAAGGCGTTGAGCTACTTCTTGAATTAAATCAATATCAAAGCCCTGCAAGCGATCATCTTTAATAAAACTATAGGGATAATAATCAGAATTAGTTCCTACAACTAATGTTGATTCTTGCGTGTGAGAAATAGTTGTTTGACCGCGTTTTGCAAAATACCATACCGTAAAACCTAACAACAATGCGAGCAATAACGTAAAATGTTTATTCATTAGTCCTCAGTTTTCTTGAAGTAAAGCAAGGTAGAAAGTGCATTGTACAATTCTTTAGTTTGCGATGATGCGGTTGGAAAGACCATTACCACATTTTCACCAGCAATAGTTGCTAGTATATGCTTATGCTCTTGTAAATCAAGGTAATCACCAACAAAAGATGCAAGTCCTGGTAATGTTTGTATTGCAATTACATTTTCGTTATGACTTATGTCAGCAATCGCAAGGCGTAATATTTCTCTGCTTGCATCGTGTTCTGGTAGTTCATACACCATTTTTTCGCCGACTTTGTGTTTGCCAATACCCAGTGCGCGTAGATCGCGAGACACGATAGATTGATTGGTATCAATGCCATAGCGCTGTTTAATCATACTCACCAATGTTTGTTGATCTTCAATTGGTGTTGTTTTGATTAATTCTTTAATTGCATCATGACGTGTAGATACTTTATCTCTTTTCTTCATACCCGCTCCTTAGTATTACTGACAATTAGTGAATTATATGCAATAAAGTTTAAGAAAATGGGTTTTTCAGGGTCAAGAAAACGCTTAGTATAGTAAAAAAATTACATCAACAAACAACTCTGAGCTCTTTTTTCTTCTGGCTGATTGCTTGTTTTAGTAATATCCCAAATCCTCATAGTTTTATCAATTGAAGTGGAGTATATAATATTGTTTTGTGGCATAACTAACTGGGTAATATAATCAGCATGACCCTGCAATATTTTCATTGATTTTTTGTTGTCTTGCATATCTTTGAGCATTTGCACGTATATCTTATTGCTAATTGCCGTTGCTAATGAACAGGAATCAGGACTAAAGCTTAAGCTATGCAAAATAGGAAATCCATCTTTTTCATCTATGTCAATAGAATCAAAAGTATGTCTTGCAGTACATAATGAGCAGTTATTTAAAATATCGTATACATTAATAGTTGCTGTTCTAGTAATAGGTTCATTTTTTTCTGTAAGTGTAGTTTTTTCAAATCCCATTCCATACAATGTTTCTTGCTCATTAAGCGTGATTGTTTTAACTATTCCATATGCTTGTGGGATTTTTCTAATAATGTGGTTATTATGAAAATCCCATAGAGCAATTGATTCATCTTCTTTTTCAAATCCCAATGCTGCGATATTTTTATTATTCACGTGTAAGGTAGATATACTATGCAAGCTTTGTAACGAACTGATTTGTTTGCCAGTTTCAATGTCAATTATCATAACTGGTTTATTAAAATCGGTATGTCCAATAATCAATTTGTTTGATTGTTTATTAAAAGCTAAAGCTTGTATTTTTTCTTCTGGGTGAAATGAATAATGCCAGGCAATATTAAACGTGTACTGTTCAGCATTCCAAATTTCGATCGTATCATTATCTTTCCCTAGCGCAAGTAAGTTATTGTTAGGAGAAAATGCTCCACACCAGTTAAACTCATTTGCAAAAAAGCTCTTTAATTTAATTAATTTTTTTGGGGAATTAGATTTGTCTAAGTTTGTTATATAAATAGCTTCTAAAGCAGTAAGAGCAGCAATCCTTGTTTTATCGGGCGAAAAAAATGCTGTAGAGATCTTGCTTTCAGGCTCAGCAGTGGTAATGATAGTTGAATTGTATTCATCCTTTTTTAGTTCGGCCCCCGATAATGGTTTAGAAAATATCATAACGAAACAAATGAGTAGTAAGCCGATCATAAAATTCCTTTTTTTGTTACTCTAGCGTGAAAGATATAAAATAATTATATTTTTTAGTAAAATTTTATCACATTTTTCTATCACTAATAGATCAATATAAATAAAGGGGAAGATTTATGAAAAAAATTTCTTTTATTATTCTGATGATAGGCAGCGCGCTGATAGGTTGCCAAAATAATCACACACCTAATGTTTCTGATTTTAATCTGAAAGCGAAATTACATAATTGTGTAACCTATTCATCTCTTTTAGGTTCGGTTGAGTTATTGCGAAGAATTGCCTCAAGTCAAATTATGCAAACCAATACCATATCACCTAAGCTTCAAAATAAAAGAATCAATAGATATGCTGCGGGTATTTCTTTGCTGTTGCACCGTTGCAATAAAGATGAAATAAAATCAATATTATTGAAAAATAAAACAGATTCTAAATTAGTTAGTATTGAGGAGGTACCATTATTTACGACAGGCGATATGGTAGAGGTAGGTTATGATGTTGTACATAATCATATGCGTACTTATCAAGAGAAGTGGGAAAAAAATGAAAAGCTTTCTCTTCCATCAGTTGTGTTAAAAGCATATATCAAAAAAAAGTTTTTTGATGTGTTATGTGTTATAGCCCCATATTGCTACACTCAATTACCAGATTCAGTGACGCAAAATGATTGGATAAAAAATTCTGAAGATTTTTTTAAAGCATATGGACCTACTACTGCACATGTACTAAGTGATGCTGCTATCGAAGGATTATGGAAATTTAATGGACTGTTTGGATCCATGTCTAGCTATGTGAGAAAGTAACCATAAAAAATAGCGGAGCAGGCTGAAAAGCCTGTTCCGCATTCTATGCCGGTTCTTGATAATCTACCCTCTTAATTTCTCCCGTTTCTTGAGCGATTAAAAAAGAATTTTCAGTACTACAAAGAGCAAGCGTGGCTTCTGTTAATACCAGTTTTGATCGATACTGTTCGTGTGCATTAAATGAATTAACGACCATAAGTGAATTGTCTGCTATGAAAGCTAAGATATTTGGTAATTTGCCAAATGTTAAGGTTTCAATACCGCGTAATAAAAATCCGTTATAAATTATGTGCCCTGCGATTTGGATGGAGCGATAATCCCATAGCTCAATAATCGATTTTCCTTCATTATTGGTTGATTTTCCAAGTGCTATGCATGAGGTATCTTTATTGAAGGCAATGCCACTTGTTATAGAAGCTTGATTAGGTATTGTTTTTATAATTTTATTTGTGCGCAAATCCCATAAGCTATTAGTATGAGAATCAGCCAAAAGAACTGTGTTGTTATCCAATTGTTGTATTGCGTGTACCGCATCCTGCCATTTAGGTAATTTTATTCTAGTTTGTGCGGTATTAATATCAACTATTTTTGGTGATTTTTTTCCCTGTGTTTGTGTAGCAATAAAAGTTGTTTCATCAAATACATTAAGATGTTTTATTGATTTATTAAATTTGTTTTTTATGAGATGAATACGTTGAGTATTGTTTGCATCCCATATGAGTATATTTCCATCATCAGCTCCGCCGATAACTTTTTGATTATCAAGAGTAAGGCTAATTGCCGTTACTCTATTATTTTTATTAGGATTTCCTACGAGAGTATCAGCGTTAGGATTAGTAACATTGGCAACCATCCCATAACATTGGTTTCCTCCATAAACAATGCGGGTATTATCAGCTGAAAATTGAGCGGAGGCAAATCGATTTTGCTCTGCTCCTATACAGGTAAGTGTGCTTAAAATTAATAAAAATAGAATCATACGTATTCCTTAGGAAAATAAGATTTGTATGAATAATTATACAACCTGTGGTTTTAACTGTATACAAGCTCATTTATTCATAGTTCATTGCAGCTGGAAATAAAAATTGTTTATTATAAAGAAGGGAATTATAACATTTTTTTCGTAATGAATAGGGAGAGAGCTATGAAAAAAGTTTTGGGTACTGTTTTACTCATGTCTGTTGTTTTGGTTTCTGCAAATTATTATTCAGGCAAACTGACACAAACTAATGTAAATAAACAAGATTTTACAGACACACTTTTTGAACGACAATCAGAAATTCATGATGCTTGGTATAGACCAGCTGGACAAAAAGTTAATACGAATATCAGTAATAATGGACTAAAAACTTACCAACAGCCTACCAATAGGGTATTAGCACAAAAAACGATTGCACAAATAGTAGCAACTAAACCTGAATTTAGTACGTTGCGTAAAGCATTAGAAATAACAAAATTAACCGATACCTTAAATGGTGGCACAGAGTTCACTATATTTGCACCAACAAATGCTGCATTTAATAAGCTAAGAAAAGAAGTTGTAGATGAATTATTTTCAAATCCTGAAAAATTAAAATCAATCTTGCTTTATCACGTAGTTCCCAATAAGTATGGAGCAAAAGAAGTAGCCCAACTCAAAGCAGCACAAACTGTTGAGGGAGAAGATGTTAAATTTGCGGTGTACAATGGGAGTATAAGAGTGAATAACGCAAATGTTTCACAAGCTGATGTTGCTGCTAAAAATGGCATTATTCATGTAATTGACACGGTTCTTATTCCACAAGAATAAATTATTGTTATCTATAAAAAAATGTGAGGCATCTTGCTGATGCCTCATGTTTATTTAAAAAAGTTCATTAATAGCTTTATTAATTTGTTCTTTAGTAAGAGTAGTGCTCATTGCCCGATAAAATGCTTCATCATATTCACGTGTTTGAATAACGACAGGCATGGTTAATGCATGGCCCATTAACAGTGCTTGTTTTTTACTATCAAGTGTTGCCAAAATGGATCGCAAGCTGTTTGCACCATTAACACCTGTTAATACCGCAGCAATATCTTTTTCATCATTAAGTTGGGCAACAATTTTAGTTCCGATCTGAGAAATTATTTCTTCATCGATTCCTGAAGGTCGTTGGTCAACTACGAGTAATGAAACGTAATACTTTCTCATCTCGCGTGCAATAATGCCAAATATGGTTTGCCGAGCAGCAGACGGGTTTAAAAATTTATGTGCTTCTTCTATGGTGATCATTAATTTTTTTGGTTCTTCTTCTTTTTTTTGTGAGCCTAAAAATTGCTCGGTACGCGCAACATATTCGGTATGTATACGGCGTGTAATAATATTTGCAATTAGAAGATAACAAAAGGTAGACGTGTAATTGCCAAATTCAACAATAACCGAAATGCCTCGTGATATATATTCCATCATTTGGTCTATCACCGAAACTTTGTATGCTCCTGCATGAGAAGGTTTAAAAAAGGGAAACCGCTCAATTCGTTTTAATTTGCGATATAATGCGGCAACTGATTCAGGATGCGCGCCTAGGTTTTGAGCAAACTCTTTGATGCTATCTTGTTGATCGAGCAATACTTGCAGCCAATCTTGTTTATAGCGTGCAGCAATTAAATGAGCGGCTTCCATTGCGGTTGAATGCAAGTTAAGTTCATCTGCAAGTGACATAATATCGTCAACATTAATTGCTTGGTATGGTAAGGTAATTTCAACATCAGGCATGCCACCACGGCGACGCGTTGATTCAGGATCTAATGAAAAGATAACTACTTTATCAGGAAATAATGTTTTTAGCCCTTTGACAAACGATTGTTCATTGCCTTCTTTGCGTGCTTGTAAACCATATTCGCTGTGCATGTCAAAAATCAAATTAACAGCCTTATCATTTTTTATTAAGCCTGCTAGTACCAAACGAGTTAAAAATGTTTTACCTGTTCCTGTTTTACCAAAAATACCATTACTTCGTTCGGTTAATTTATCTAAATTTAAACACACGGGTGTGGTCATATCTAATGGACACCCGATGTTAAAATAATTTTGACTGGGATCTTTTTCATCGCCAAAAATTAAGGCAACATCTTTATTGCTTGCTTCGTGTACGGTAGCAAAGTGCGGCGGAATGGTTTTTACCGGCATCGGTCGTTGCTCGTGGTTGAGCATGAGCATTGGTTTTAAGGTAGCCGTAGCATACATATCTTTTTGTTTCAAAAAAGAGTTTAAAAGTGATTCTTGTTCTGTTGGCGGGAAAAGTAAAATATCAGGATTAGTTACTGCCAATGACATGTCGGTTAATAATGAAAAGAAGGTATGCGATTTGCCAACTATCGAAACAAATTTTCCGGTTTTTATTTCTTCAATATGCGCTTGTGAATTAACGCGCATAACAAATCCTTCGGTTAACGAGCCGGAAATGATAGTTCCTAATATTTTTCTCTGTGTCATAAATTTAAATCATAAAAAAGTTAAAGTACCTTATTGAGTATATGTTGATATAAAAAAAATGCCTTCTTTTGTTGCAATACGATTATAAATTTTTTTAGGGTCACAGCAGGAAGAGTTGTTAATCATAAAAGGAGGCTGCATGATCAACGTTACTCTATTGTTACTTACTATGACTGCATCACTCAATGCAGTTGAATATATTGGTAAAGGGAGTTATACCACTATTTTGCCAGCCGGTCAAAAAGGCCCATCAAACAGAATTGGGGAAGAAGTAGAGCCACAAAAATCAAGTACTTTTAATAAGCCGGTAATTACTAATAAATGGTGGAGCTCGTTACTTTGGCGATTCAATCCAGAAAACACTGGTGAAAATTTATTTGTTGATCCACTTTCATGCCATGCCTATGGTAATGGATTATCAGTAGGATATGCAAATGCCGTTACGGTATATCCAGAGATTCAGCAAAATAAAGGATATAAATCACAAGAATATCATTATGAGCACAAAGAGGATGTACGATTAAGCGTTGTTAATTTAGCAGGGGCTACTATTACGGTAGCTAATTATAGTGATTGGACGGTTACCGCTCAATGGCATGATGCAGGCAATAGGGGAATGCTTGCTACACTGGGGCGAGGTCTTCCCTTTGTATATGTTGATAAAGTTCATGGAGCAGCTCAAATACAATGTGCAACAACACCGCAAATATGGTACAACACCCAAGAAACCATTGCATTTACGGTAAATGGTCATCACTATGCATTATTTGCACCTACCGGGTCAATATGGCAAATAAAAGGCAATCGATTTGAATCAACATTAAATGGTAAAGCATTTTATTCGTTAGCGTTATTACCAGACAATCAATTAACAACGCTAGATTTTTACAAAGCACATGCCTATGCATTTGTTACTAACACGGTAACTGAATGGCGTTATGATCAGTCAAAGGCGCTTATACAAACAAGTTTTTTAGTGGAAACAGAATTAAAAGAAGCAGGAGACAAAAGAGTAAATCATCCCTTAATTGCTACGTATCGCCATCAATGGCTTTCTATGGGGCAACAGTCTACCTCCTATACGTATTCATCTCCTCATGGTGTTATGAAAGTTGTTGATGGCTCACTTATTGAAGTGCATTATCCAGTTCAAGGCTTATTACCTTATTTACCTGTTGCTGCACAGGTAGGGCTCGATGGTTACACACAGCAGCAACTTTACGGCTATGTGAATGACATTTTTAATCAATCATATAACGATCGCTGGCAAGGGCAAATTATCGGTGATACCTATTGGATAGGTAAAATGCTAAACCGCATTGCTCAACTTATACCTCTTGCACAAGCAGTAGGGCATACCCAAGCACAACAATTATTTTTATCTGAAGTTAAACAAAAATTACAACAATGGCTTGTTGCTGATTCTCCTACCTTGTTTTACTACGACACTGACTGGAACACTTTAATTGGTTATCCAGCAAGTTATGGATCTAATACGAGTTTAAATGATCACCATTTTCACTATGGCTATTTTATCAATGCTGCGGCAATAGTAGCACATTACGATAAAGTATGGGCGCAACAATCTGAATGGGGAGGAATGATCAATCTACTCATTAAAGATGTTGCTAATGGGGACCGCTCAGATACTCGATTCCCATTCTTAAGAAATTTTGATGTGTATGCTGGACATAGTTGGGCAAGTGGTGCTGCTGAATTTGCGGCAGGAAACAATCAAGAGTCATCTTCAGAAGCCTTGCATTGTGCCGCTGGTATAGCGTTATGGGGGATAGAAACTAATAACGATGCATTGCGTGATTTAGGGTTAATGTGGTACACAACGGAAGCAGAAGCAGTCAAGCAATATTGGTTTGATGTAGATGAATTAATTTTCCCTGCTAATTTTAACAAACCAACGTTAGGCATGATATGGGGCAATGGTGGGGGTTATGTTGTTTTTTGGGATGCAACGGTTCAAGAAGTGCATGGTATAAATTTCTTACCTATTAGTCCTGCATCACTTCATTTAAGTAACTATCCAAATTATTTACGCTATAATCAGCAAGCAATGATTACGCAAGGCGGCGACAATAATGTTTGGCAAGATATTCACATGGCAATTAACGCATTATATGATCCGCAAGCTGCTATTGCTCGGTTTAATAGAGGATATGCGCCTGAATCAGGAGAAACACGTGCTCATACGTATGCATGGATTCATTCTCTTAATGCTTTAGGATTAGTAGACAATTCAATACGGGCTAACATACCAACATATCGCGTGTTTAATAAAAATGGTGTTAGAACATATGTGGTGTATAATGCCTCCCCACAATCAAGGCTGGTAACTTTTACTGATGGCAAACAGCTACAAGTTCCTGCCGGACAAATGGTAGTGACAACCGAAACACAATCGCCAACAGGGCCTTCTGGTAACACCGGCCCATCGGGTAATACTGGTCCAATTGGTACTACTGGAGCAACTGGTTCGCTTACGGGTCCAAGTACTACCGGCGTGCAGCAGCCTGATTATAATTATACTATTACTTCTGCCTTAGATGGTTCCGTGAAGATAAATTTTTCTTCAAAAATTACTTCTCGTTTTGTTGATTTACATTATCAAATAAATAATGGCGCACAACGAAATTATCGTATGCAGCAAATCAATAGTACTGATTGGCAACTTGTTATAGATAATTTAAAAACTAATGATCAGATTACGTATTACTTTACCTATGAAAAAAAGGGCTTAGCGGTTGATACTCAAAAACAAACTTATACATATCAGCTGACACCAACTGCGCCGTTTACTCAAAGTTATGCTCAGAACAAATTTACTTTTGTTCCTAATTGGATAACAAAATTTGTTGATGTACATTATCGAGTTAATAATGGGCAGCAGCAAAACATAAGAATGAATAATACAAATAATGTATTTACCTATCCATTAACATTACGATCAGGCGATAAGTTGGCATATTACTTTACCTATGAAAAAAATGGACTTGCTTATGATACGCAATGGTTTTACGTATAAAAGATATTAATCTTGCATAAATAAGGTAACTGCAGAGCGCGAAATTTCCGCAAGAGCGCTCTGCGGTTTTAATGTTTCTTGTTTCCCATCACTGCCAAAAAAAATGCAAGGAGCGCCCGGCGTTAAGGTTAATATTGTTGGTATGTGTCCTTGTTTAATAATAAAATTACCAACTGGTGTGTTAAGTTCAATCCATTCTATCTCGATCGTTGTTGATCGAATAGGGCTGATAATATGGAGCATCATGCTCATACAGAGCCCTTTAACATACGAGCTTTTTCTTTTGCTTCTTCAAGCGTACCAACCATATAAAATGCTTGTTCTGGTAAATGATCAAATTCGCCACTAATAATGCGATCAAAATCTTCTACTGCTTTATCTTTAGTAACGTAGCGTCCTGGCAAGCCACTTGCAAATTCTGCAGTGAATAATGGCTGTGTTAAGAATTTTTGAATACGCTTAGCACGATTTACAATTTTTTTATCTTCTTCAGATAACTCTTCCATCCCAAGAATAGCAATAATATCTTGCAATTCTTTATACCGTTGCAAAATAGCTTGAATTGCGCGTGCAACACGATAATGTTTATGACCTACGATTTCGGGGCTTAATCCTTTAGAGTTTGATTGTAAAGGATCGATTGCAGGATATAATCCAAGCTCTACCAATTTACGAGATAACACGGTACTTGCATCTAAGTGCATGAAAGTAGTTGCTGGAGCTGGGTCGGTAATATCGTCTGCTGGAACATACACTGCTTGAACCGATGTGATAGAACCATTAATGGTGTTGGTAATACGCTCTTGGAATGCTCCCATTTCAGTTGCTAAGGTAGGTTGATATCCAACTGCTGATGGTAAACGGCCTAATAACGTAGAAACTTCTGAACCTGCTTGCACGAATCTAAAAATATTATCGATAAATAAAAGAACGTCTTTTTTTTCTTTATCTCTAAAATATTCAGCCATGGTAAGACCCGTTAAACCTACGCGTAGTCGTGCGCCAGGCATTTCTCCCATTTGGCCAAAAACAAGTGCAGTTTTTTCAAGAACCCCTGAACGTTTCATTTCAAGCCACAGTTCATTGCCTTCACGGGTACGTTCGCCAATTCCGGTAAATACTGAAACACCGCCGTGCTCAGTTGCAATGTTACGTATAAGTTCTTGTACTAAAATCGTTTTACCTACACCTGCACCACCAAATAAACCAATTTTATATCCCTTAATGTACGGGCACATAATATCAATGACCTTGATACCGGTTTCTTGAAATTCATGACCAATTTTTTGCTCAGACAATTTGGGTGCATCGCGATAAATTGACCATTTTTCATGAGTATCAATTGCTGGCTTATCATCAATAGTTTGGCCTAGGACATTAAAAATTCTTCCTAGAACTTGGTCGCCAACCGGTACTTTTATAGGATGACCGGTATCAATTACGGTTAATCCTCTACTGATATCAAAAATATTATCTATTGCTATGCAGCGAACTATCCCATCCCCTAGCTGCTGGGCAACTTCTATGCTTGCTTGTTTTTGAGCAGCAGTATCAGGAAAAATAATATGAAGTTCGTTAAGAATATTAGGTGCAGCATCTCGAGGAAATTCAACGTCAATAATGGTGCCGCTTACACGAAGAATCGTTCCTTTATTGACGGGCTGGCGTTGAGTGGTTTCAACCATGGATAAAAACCTTTTAAAAACAACAAAAAAGATACGTTGTATATTTAATTAACAAGCTAAATGAATAGGCGCCAATTGTAAAGTAACCCTTATTATTTATCGCACCTAGCAAGATTGAGTAGTACTTATTACACTAAGAGCTGAAAAACAAAAGGATGAGGAAGTAACATGCGTATTTTTATTTCTTGTTGTCTTATAGTCACTTTTTTTAGTCGCGGGCACGAATTTCAGGCGCCTGAATGGAAAACCTACGGCGCTTTGTGTGCAGCAAACAAAGCATATGCTAATACCGACTATCAAACAGCTTTAGAAAAATTTGAATTTGCAAAACGGAGTTATAAACAGTATCAAAAACCTGATAGTCAAGTAATTGGTGCTATTAACTATGGGTTATATCTTTCAAATAACCAATTGCACCGCCATGAAAGAGCGCAACAACACTTAGTGTTGGCAGCCCACGATCATCCGACCGCGGCATGGCTATACGCTGATCAGTTGCCTGTAGGCGAAGAAAAAAATAAATTGCTCACTTTTTCCTATCATCGTCAGCAACCGCCAGCAGCAATCATGCTGGGTGATATGGCGTATGAGAACGGTGATATCAATTCAGCATGTGATTATTATGTTCAGGCTGATCTCATGTTGGGTGCGGAAAAAAATCCTTCAGTTGTTTCTTGGTGTGAAAATTTACTTGAGTGTCGTATGGCAAGGATGCTGTTTGATGCTGATTCTAAAAAAGAAGCGTTTGATATTTGGAAAAAAACGTTTCAAAAAACCAGTTTTGAGGATATAAAAAAGCACATAATCGATCATCTTTTGCATGTTATTACCACATCTGGTGATGTAGATGCATTTCAAGCATGGGGAGAAATCGCTGATTTTTCACAAGAGGTAACGCGTAGAGGGTGTCTGAGTTTTTTAAAAAAGTTTATTACAGAACCTGACCATACTAATGCCCAAATAATGCCGGTGATAGATAAACTCTTGCCCTATATTACTGGGTATGATGATGCTACCAAAGATCTTTTACTTCAATTTTACCAAAGAGTTGGTTCTGAAAAAAAGGAAGAAATTTATCATAAAATTAAACAAATATTAAATTCTGTAACAAAAAACAACGGGCATTGGTTTAAAGAAAAATTGGAATTTCTTGTTACTCAATCTCATGTTGATCGATCGCAATTTGAACAATGCAGCATTTTATTGAAAAAAGGTATTAAGAAAAATGAAATAGTAAATGGTAAAGATAAGGCGGCCATTAGTTATTTGCTCAAGCAGCTTGCGGAAAAAAAGGAATTTGAGCCGTATCTAGCCCAACTCAAAAAAAATAATATTTGGAAAAAGTATCAGGAATTTTTGGTTGAAAAAAAACCAGATGCAGAGCTTATAGAACTTCATTGTCAAAAAATATATAGTGATCAGTATGACAAAGTTGATTTCGATCAAAAGATAACACCTTTGATTTTAAGAATTCTGCAAGGCACGGATGTTCAGGCGCAATCGAAGGCTATTGATTTAATTACCTGGCTTACTTATCGTATGGTTTTTTTTGATCAAGCTGATCATGAGAAAATAGTTAAGTTGCTGCCCGGGCTCAAGTTAAAGCACCCTGATAAAAAAGATACCATAGAATTTTTAACTTATGCATTAAATGATTTGCTCAAATTACGGAGCAATACCGACAAACCTCAGCAACAGATAGCGCTTTTACAAAATATGTTGCCGGTTGCACATATTAAATCTATAGAAACTAAAAATACACCAAATGAGCTGAGATACAGTAAACATTTAGCAGATTTATATGCACTCATGAGTGTTTTATGTAAAGAACATAATTTTCAAAATCGTATACAATTTACACAAGATTTTTGTTTGTTAAATGCAGAAACCTGCATGCATGGGGCGGTAACGGCCTATAGCCTTCTTTCCAAGCAAACAAAAGATCCTAATATTGCCCAAGCATCAGCATTGCGTATAGCTGAAATAGCATTGCACGATGTTGATGTATTTACTGAATTTAGCCAAGACAATGATCCATTTAGTTATATTCGTGATATTTTAACTGATTTTGTATATAACAATCCTCACAGTATTAATGTGCGTTTTTTGCTCGCAAAGCTCTATGCAGATGGCATAATTCAGGAAGTAAACGGTAAAAAAACATGTGTAGGAAAAAACCTTGATCGGGCTATTGCAGAACTTGAAATATTAAGAGCGTACAAATATGGTTACTTTAAATTGGCCGAATGTTACATAGAAAAAAAAGATTATAAAAAAGCAATAGCTGTTTGCTTAGAAGGACTACAACATACAAAAAATAATTTGCTTGCTATATATGCAATTGAAGCAGCTTTAATGTCAGGCGATATTAAAGCTGCTAAGGATATGCTTGCATATCTAAAAAATAAAGATCATGAAGAGAACATAAAAAATCAGCGTGATATGCTTAAATTATTTATTCTGTGCAAAGAAGGCACTGTCACTCCTAATCAGGTAGTTAAAGCATTAGAAAAAGTCCCCTTATCTATAATTCATCAAAAATCAATAAAGCATGCTCAAAGGTATCTCGTGCAACAAGATATTAATTTTCTCTCACGTGTTGCCCAGACGTTAACACAAAAAAGTGAGCTTTTGCAAAATGACATTCAGGTTTTAACTAAACTTGGTGCGCTTTGTTTGCATGCATCTGACATTGATCAATCTAATTATCAAAAAGGTATTATATATCTTGAAAAAGCAGTAGAAAATCTTTCAGTCGAAGCTGCTCATATTCTTGCGCAAGATCAACGATTTGTGACAGACAAGGGCCGATGCAACCTCCTTATCAATACTATTGGCCAATCTGCCTTGTCACTTAAAGATGGGTTAAAAACCTTTAAGCACAAACTAATTTTAGAGGAATTTAAGTCGCATCTTCTTGCTCAAGCATATTTAATAACTTACAATGTGCTCGTTCGGCAGACCGAGACTACTAATATTCATTTACTCAGCGCAGGCTGTGTCATAGCTGCTGAAAACGCAAAAGCTATTAATTATGCTGATGAGCCTGACATCTGTTATCTTGAATTGCTTCAACAAGATATGGTTGTTGATGGCAAAACAGCCTCAGTTTCTATAACAAAATTAATTGAAGAGATTTTCCAACAAGAGAGGCATGAAATTTTAAAATTGAAAAGCAAAGGAGAAAAAGAACTTAAAAAACTGGGGATGTATGGCGTACAGTGTTGTTTAGTCCGCTGTTACATTGCTGCAGCAAAAAAAGCGCTTTTGACTGGTGATAGTGAAAAAGTGGAAGAATATTTAGATAGTGCGTTTTTTTATGTTACTGATTTAGCTCTAACTACTACCGAAATTGTGGCTCCGGGAAATAATGCAAAACGGGTTATTGCTTTTATAAAAACAATCGCAGAGCTTGCTCAAAATAATAAGCAATCAGGTATAAAGTATTATCAAGATCTTGTTGAGGTACTAAAAAAAGCAAAAATATTAAACTCAACTGATTGGATTTCATTTGGTTATGAAGCTGCTTCGCGTATGTTGGTTGCTGCAAAAAAAGATCGCGATGAGGTGCTGGAATTAGCAGCCTTTGATATTTTGTTTTTTGTTGCACGATTTGATAAAAAAGCACAAACGCTATGTCTTAATCAAATAAAAAATATTGAGACATTACTGCGCAAAGAGAAAAACAACAATCAAGTTATCAATCAGATTTCTCAATCACTTATTCCTGAAATTCTAAAAATTGGCTCTAAGAATAAATGTAAAGAAGCATGGAAATTGGCCATTAATTATTTCTCGCAAGTTCTTTTAAAATCTAAAGACAGTTCGCAACAAGAATTTGAAAAAGCGCTTTTTGATTTGATAACGATTTATGAGTGGGCAAGTGATGGAGCAATAGACTTAGTAAATCCAGAAACTGAAGAATATACGGCTCTTTGTCAGGTATGTGATGAACAAATAATTAAACTCAAAGAGTTATGCAAAACAAAAGAAAGCAAGCAAGTAATAAGTAAAGTCGATCAAGAAGAGATTGAAAAAACATTGCAACTACTTGGATTAGGATGTGAAAAAGAATATAAGCCTGCGGTAGAAATGTTATTAAAATATTACTCGCGAATGTTCAACCTAGAGAAGAACAAGAAAAAGAAAAATAGAGAAAGTATAGAATTTTACAAAAAAGCTCTTGAGCGGGTATGTTATATAGCAAGCAAAATTAATCTTGATTGTGTTAAATGTGTCAAAAATAGCAACAATCAAAATGTATACGAAGTTTTGTACGACATGAGCGCAGATTCATTAATGAGTCCCGATGATCCAAGCGTAAAAGATTATGTTGTAAGAATGGTTTAGGTAATAAGATATGGCCTAATTTATTTTTTTATACTACTATTTTTAGGATTTTAATTAAAAATAACTTTTTAACGTAAAAATATTATGAAACATATAATTAAAATATTATTGGCTATATTAGTTGTAGCAACTGTGTCCTCTCAAGCAAGTGAACAAGCTAATATTGGACAAAAAATTGCTGATTTATGTAATCAAGTGCAAGAATTTAAATCGCAACTTCCGGATGATAATTCAGGTTTAAATGGCTACGAAGCCCAAACAAAAAGTCGCAAAAGAATTGAACATCGCCTAGGAGTAAAGATCGTAGCAGGCATTATTCAAGAAGAACAAAAAGATCCCAGCTTTTTTGAAAAAGTTAAAAACTATGCCACGCCCATGCTTATTTCTGCAGTGATTACTGGTGCTGTTACTGTGGTGAACAAATATCTTTTAACTTCAGCAGAAGAACGCGCAATAATGCTCGAAGCTCAAAAACAGCAGATTCAAATTAATAAACTTGCCATTGAGCAACAAAGACAAGAGCTTGAAGCGCGCAAAGTGATTATAAAAGAAGCACAACTCAAGCAATTAGCAGAAGAAAAGGCTGAACTAGAAAAACTTATTGCCGAAATGCCCGACAAAGACAAGGAAAAATTCCAAATTATGTTTCAGAAATTTTGCAAGCAGCAAGCTAGAGAATTGATGAACAATCGCCAAACAGAGTTATTGCTTCAGGTTAAACCAGCTTAAAAATAAAGAGGCGACGTTAAAAGTCGCCTCTTTTCATGATAAGCCGTAACAAAATTGATTATTTTTTATCATTACAACGTTTTGCCAAATTAATAAATAAAGTTTTTAATGGTGCATAAGCAAGTGCAAAGCGCGCCAGCATACCCATATCGCGTGATCCTTGAGGGTCGACTAAAAACCCTTTAATAGGATTGGTTAACGGATTTGTTCTAATAAATGATTCTACTTTGTCCGACGTTGCAAGTAACGATGCAATAGTAAAAGCGCTTAATTTTGCGATGTTTTCGGCAATTACACCTTTAGTTACTTCTTTGCCATTAAAAAGATTTACCGCTTCAAAGCTGGTTGCAGCAGCAATCATGGCACCTGCTTTTAAAAGACGCATTTTAGTGTCAGGCTTTTTCCCTTCTTTTTCGTAAGCTTTATTAAGTTTATTTGCATAATAACCACCAGAGACAGAGCTGCCAACGGTGGCAATGCCCGCAACTGTTTTGAGGGTATTAAGAGTGGTTTGATCTAATGATTTAGAAAAAAATGGACAGCATAAAAGAGTGATTAAAAAATATTTGGTAAGTTTCATATAAAATTCCTTTTTAGTTGTAGCGCTTACCATGAATCGAGCCCAAGATAAAATTTTTTTTATGAGCGGTCAAATAGTAAATGTTTGAAGAAGATTGGGATCAATATTTGCTCCGCATTCTTGCAATTTTTCACTAGTAAGTAATCCCGTAGTAGCGCCTACATGGCTTAACACGGCAGCACTATTACAAAGTCCGCGTCGAATAGCGTTTTCAATCGAGTGATCATGTAATAAGCTGCCCACAAAAGTAGAGCCAAATGCATCGCCAGCTCCCACGGTACTTACTGGTGTAATTTTTAAACTGGGATGAAAAAAAAGAGTTTGATCATGTGCTACATAAACACCTTCAGCGCCGTTTGTTACGACTAGTGTTGTAATGCCAAAATCTTTGATGCGCGAAATAAATTCTTTTAGCGTAAAGCATGGTGCTTGCTCATATAACAGTTTAGGGAACTTTATTTTTTTCTCAGATTGTTTTGTGAGTGATTGTAGTAGCAATTGTGCTTCATGCGCATTCAAAATAAGAATATCTAGAAAAGATAATGAATTAACAAGCGTTGAAAGAGCGGTAGTTAATTGTGTTGTTCCGGGATTAATTGCCGTTTTAATTTTTTTCTTTTTTGCTTCTTGCAGAAAATAGGGAACGTGCTCAGCTGATTGGCCTGCTAATGAAGTTATATATATCTGGTCAATATCGTTAAGTAGTTCTAAAGATATTTCATTTGCTTGTATTATTCTGTTTGCTCCGCGGTAAATTAAAATAGTTCTATCGCCAGAACTGCACGGAATAATAAAAGAAGTGCCGGTTTCAGATTGAGAGGAAGTAATAATAAATTGTGTATTTACTTTGTTGTTTGCAAGATTATTTTTTAGGAACTGGCCAGCTTGGTCATTACCAACTTTAACTAAGCAAGAAGCGTAGTGCCCTTGCCTTGCAAAGCTAACGGCGCTATTTGCAGCGCCGCCACCTATGTGATATGAAAGTTTATTAAGTTCTATCTTTTTGCCTTCGGGGAGCACTAAGAATGAGCTTGAACCTGAAGCAAGATGCAATTGTATAGATTGCGTTTGCTCATACTCGATGAAAATATCATACATTGCTCCACCAAAAGTCAAAACTTTCTTCATTAGTGTGCATTCATTTTATGTTCGTGTGGTAATAATACATGTTCAATTACTTCTCTTGCGTGATTTACCCAAATTACTTCAATGTCTTTTACAATATCTTCGATGCCAACTAAATCATGGCGATTGCGATATGGCATAATTACACGAGAAAGATTATTGCGTTTTGCTGCTAATATTTTTTCTTTTACGCCACCAATTGGCATTACCTCGCCACGTAAATTTAACTCACCGGTCATTGCATAATGTGAATTTATTGGTCGTTGGGTGAATACAGAAAGTATTGAAGTAAGCATAGTTATACCAGCAGAAGGGCCATCTTTAGGAATAGCGCCAGCCGGCACGTGAATATGTAAATCGTACTGAGTGAACAACTTATGATCAATGCCAAAATCATCAGCATGAGATCGTGCATAGCTTAATGCAGCTTGTGCTGATTCTTTCATCACATTACCAAGCTGTCCTGTTAAAATAAGTTTTCCTTTACCAGGCATTAATACCGCTTCGATTTTGATAATTTCACCACCATATGCTGTCCAGGCAAGACCATTAGTAATGCCAACTTGATCTTCTTTTAAGACTTCTTCTTCTAAAAATCTGCGTGGCCCTAAGTATTTATCAAGTGTTTGGCAACAAAATTGAATAGGTTTATTTTCTTCGACTATGCTCCGTGCAGCTTTTGAACAAAGTTTGCGAATAATACGTTCCAGTTGTCGCACGCCAGATTCTTTGGTGTAGTTGGTAATAATATCAGCAATGACTGACTGCTCAATGGTAACTTTATCTTCTGTTAGTCCTGAATCTGATATTGCTTTGGTAATTAAATGGCGACGTGCAATTTCTTGTTTTTCTTCCATGGTATAGCCAGATAATTCTATGATTTCCATACGATCGCGCAGGGGATCAGAAATTGTTTCTAGATTATTTGCTGTCGCAATAAACATTACTTTTGAAATATCAAATGGTACACCTAAATAGTTGTCATAAAATGTTTTGTTTTGATGTGGGTCTAGAACTTCAAGCATCGCCGCAGATGGGTCGCCTCTGAAGTCTGAGCCAATTTTATCAAGTTCGTCTATCATAATCACGGGGTTGCATGAACCTGCTTTGCGGATTGCTTGAATAAAACGTCCAGGCATTGCACCAACGTAGGTGCGACGATGACCACGGATTTCTGCTTCATCTTTAACCCCACCAAGCGAAATACGTGCGTAGGTTCGCCCTAAGCTTTTGGCAATAGATTGTCCTAAAGAGGTTTTTCCCGTTCCTGGAGGGCCCGCAAAACATAAGATTGGGGCAAACCCATCTTGTTTTAACTTGCGAATCGATATGAAATCTAAAATGCGTTCTTTAATGTCTTTAAGACCATAATGATCAGCATCAAGTACCGATTTTGCATGTTCGATGTCTAAATTATCCGGGGTGTAGACATTCCAGGGTAATCCAAAAATCCATTCTAGATAATTGCGAATAACTGCAGCTTCCATGGAATCTGGAGAAGTGCGTTCTAACCGATTAATTTGGCGTTTAATTTCTGTTTTAATATCGGAGGCTAAATCAAGATTCTGTAATTTGTCGCGTAATACTTCGATTTCTTCAAGATCATCTTCGCCTAATTCTTTTTTAATGGCACGTAATTGTTCGCGTAAGTAAAATTCTTTTTGTGCTTGATTCATAGAATCACGTGCATTACTACGAATTTTTTCTTGCATTTCAGCTATTTCAATTTCTTTACCAAGATGATAATACAATTGTTCAAGTAATGTTTTTTGATCTGATATTTCTAAAAGCTCTTGGGCTTGTTCTACATTAAGCGTTAAATGCGATAGAATAAAATCGGCAATTTTTTCTGGATCTTGCATTTTAGAGAGAATGATATGAAAATCAGGACTAAAAGAATTACCTCCCAGCGCCATTTTTTCTGTAAGAGCTTTGATATTTTTTACTTGGGCTGCTACATCTTCTTTGGGTGCAGCCTCGAGAGGAATGGTGCATTCTATAGTTGCTTTAATACCATCTTCATATGCAACGGTATCTTTAGTGCGTGCTTTGCAAATACCTTGTACTAAAATTTTAATGCCGCCATCGGGGATTTTAATAAGACGCATAATGGATGCTACGGTGCCTATTTCATACAAATCTTTAGTCCCGATTGCTTCATGTTGGTTAAGATGTTTGCGTGCAGCAAGCAATAAGACCATTTTATCTTCTTGTAATGCACGATTAACACCACGAATTATTTTCTCATCAAGTACCAATAATGGTACGATCATATGAGGAAATACCACCACATCCATTGTTGGAATTACTGGGAGTATGTCTGGAATATTTTCATGAGTATTTTGATTTAGACTATTTTTCATTACACTCCCCCTTAAATTGCGAATCGTAAATTTTTTTCTAATAAAAACCATACGATTGTTTCATTACCCTAGTACTTATTGTAAAAGAGCCTGTTTTTATAAGACAACATTTATCCGTAAAATGATGAAAAATTGTTTTTCAAAAGGAATTATTTTGCTGCATTATTACTTTATTTTTTTATAACTATTATGCAGAAAAACCATTAGCAGATCATATACAGAACTCAGGAACTATATTATGCTGGTTATTGAATGAGATTATTTCAAATCTAAAGGTGCCTTTATGCTAGTTGCTGAACATATTGCAAAAATTTTTGAGCAACCACCCTTAACGGTATTAAAAGATGTTATGGTGACTTTTGAAAAAGGAAAGTCATATGCTATAAAAGGAGCATCAGGTACTGGTAAATCAACATTGCTGCACATTCTTGCTGGCTTAGATTGTCCTACCAAGGGAATAATCTGGTACAATAAAAAAGCAATAACAGATTTTAATGATCAAGAAAAACGTGATTACTTAAGTAAAGAAGTAGGACTCGTGTTTCAATTTCCTTATCTTATTCAAGAATTAACCGTACTTGAAAATGTTATTTTAAAGGGTCTTATTAAAAATGATTCGTTGCCTGAACTTAAAAAAATGGGTCTTGAATTGCTTGAGGCCGTAGGTATATCAGAAAAAGCATACGAAATACCAGCCAAGCTTTCAGGGGGGCAACAACAGCGAGTTGCACTTGCTCGTGCACTATTTAACAAACCGTCATTTTTGTTGGGAGATGAAATTACCGGAAATCTTGATCCACAAACCGGTAATAAAATTATAACCCTTATCGATCAAGCAAAAAAAAATTGGGGAATGGGAATTGTGCTTACCACGCACGATAATTATGTTGCTGACCGCATGGATTATGTATATGAGCTTATTGATGGCGTATTATTAAAAATTAAATAAAAAATTATTATTTTTACGATCTGTTTTTTTACTTATAATTTTTTCCGTTTCTTCTTTTTTTACTTTATACTCAAACAAAAAAATCATAAAACTTAAACATGTTGGTTAGCTATGAGTAATCGAAAATCGATAATCAAAAATACTATCCAAGTTGGCGGATCAACATTATTGAGCCGTTTTTTTGGTGTTCTACGTGAAATTCTTACGGTTCAATTTATGGGAGCAGGAATTTATTCCGACGCCTTTTTTACCGCATTCAAAATCCCAAGTATGTTGCGAAAAGCTTTTGCTGAAGGTGCTATTTCTGTCGCTTTTATTCCAACCTATATCAAGGTGCTAAAAAAAGAAGGTAAACAATATGCCAATAGCTTAATGTCGCTTGCCTTTGTAATGTCGCAATCATTAGTGCTTATTATTTGTGCGCTTGCAATGTGGAAAGCTGAGACGGTTGTTTGGCTTATTGCCTCAGGTTTTGCGCCAGATCAAATAGAACGCACTGCTCATTATTTACGAATTTTAATGCCATTTATTTTTTTTATTTCAAGTAGTGCCTTATTGGCCGGTGGATTACAAGCGGTAGGACATTTTTTTGTACCTGCCTTTGCGCCAGTATTGCTTAATATTGTTTTAATTATCGGTCTGAGTATTTGTTTATTTTTTGGACTATCTATTGAAAGCTTTTGCTTTTTTGTTTTGCTTGGAGGTATTGTTCAATTTTTAGCCCATTTGATTGCCTATTGGAAAGTTGGACTGCGATTTGGTCCAAGTAGTTCTGATGCTTGGTACCACGTAAATTCAGTTATGGGTAAATTTTTTATGTGCTTGCTTGCCATGAATGAAATTAATTTATTCATTAACACCGGCTTTGCTTCCTATTTGCCTGCAGGATCAATATCATTAATTTATTATGCTAATCGACTTATGGGGATTCCGCAGGGAGTTTTTGTTGCGGCTCTTTCTACCATTTTATTGCCTCATTTCTCTCGCATAAGTACCTATGCGCCAAAGCGATTAAGTTTTTACTTGCTTGAATCAGCAAAATTAGTTTTTTGGGTTACTATACCCGTTGCTTTAATTATGGGATATTTTTCCAGTCAGATATTTATGATTTTTGGAAAAATGTCTGCTGCTCAAGTACAACAGGCAGGCCAAATACTTACTATTTTCCTTGCAGGTCTTTTTTTCTTTGCATTAAATAAAATTGTTTCCAGTATTTACTATGCATTACATGTTACTTGGATTCCTTCGATAATTGCACTTTTTGGTAGCATAGTGAATGTTGGTTTGAATTTTTTCTTTATGCGCACCTATGGAGCTCAGGGATTAGCCCTTACGTTAGTGATTGCTGCTATTATTCAATCTATTTTACTAGTGTTTGTATTGCGCAAAGTATTTAGTTTTCAGATTTATGTTCTGCCATTTTTAGATTTTTTAAAACGTTATTGCATACAGCTTCTTGTTGTATGTGGTAGTATGATAATGGTATATGCTGGCATTTCTCGTTTAATATATTACCTTTTACCTGCATCGGTTTCTCATATATTACTCAATACCATTGGCTATTGGGTATGGGTAGGGCCTTTATGCTTGGTAACCGGTTTGTTAATTTATGTTACGCGGTCGTGGTTTAAAGTTTCTCTTTATTTTCTAGACTAATTGCGATCTAAATTGAGTAAAAAATATAAAATTGGTGTCTTATGAATGTAAAAAAACAACACTCGGCTGGAATTATTTTATATAAAATGCATGAAGGGGAACGACTATACTTATTATTGCATTACATAAGTGGCCACTGGGATTTTGCCAAAGGTAAAATTGAACCTGGCGAGACTAAACATGAAGCTGCTTTACGTGAATTGGAAGAAGAAACCTCATTGCATGCAACGCTGCTTGAAGGATTTGAAGATTCCTTTGCCTACACCTTTAAAGATAGGGCAGGAAACGTTATTCATAAAACGGTATTCTTTTTTATAGGGCATACAGACAACAGCGCCGTCAAGCTTTCACGGGAGCATAAAAATTATTCATGGTTATCCTATGAGCACGCTTTGGCGCGTTTAACGTATGACAATGCCCGACAAGTGCTTATGAATGCACATCGCTACTTGATGGAACACAATCAGTAAGAATACTATCTTTTTCTGTGGTGAATATAAGGCCAAGCCACACCATGCGAAAAGCAAGCATTAAAACATGCTGGAGCGCAATTAGGAAAAAATAAGCGAAAATAAAGAGAAAAATCATTTTTTTAAAGAAAAATTAGCAATAAAGAAAAAATTAATTTTTTATGAATAAATAAGCAAAATACAAGGGAAATTAGAATAGTTTTTTGGTTGCGGGGGCTGGATTTGAACCAGCGACCTTTGGGTTATGAGCCCAACGAGCTACCAGGCTGCTCTACCCCGCGATTCGATTTCAATGTATAAGATATTCTTATCGTAGAGATTTTTTTTTGTTTGTCAAATTATTAATCATTACTCTATTCAATTAATTCAAAAACCAAAGTAGTCAATTTATGCTGAATATAACGAAAAATGCGTTTGATGGCAGCTATTTGATGATTAGTCCGGTAATTTTCAATCAAGATCTGGCCACATCATGAATATTTACTTGATTATTGGCTATGGCAAGAAATACAATAATGCTGAAGATTTAATTTAACAGGTCTACAAGACAATATGATGATCAATACCTTAAATAGTAATAATGTTAAAATCAAGAATGGTAAATTAATTATCTAAAAAATAAAGCCGCCCAAAAATAAGCGGCTTTATTTGAATTTTACTACAAAAAGATATTTATTAAATAGCTGGCATGCCATCAAAAAGGACGCGGCCTTTTGTATCGACGGTAATAAGGGGGTTAACATTCTTTTTAGGTATATTTAAATCAGTATTCCAATCGCTCAAGATATTGGTTGCCTTATCTATTTGTTCTGTTTCAGCATTAATTTGATTGTTTATTGTTTTAAGTTTATCACGTTCTTGTTTTATTCTTTGTTCTTGCGATGTTCTTAATTTATTATTTTCTTTCTTTGATTGTTGTTGTTTTGCGGCAAGCAATTTGTACAATTGCTCGGTTGTTTCTTTATCTGGTTTAAACCCTGAATTATTTATTTTAGTAATTGCTTGGGTCAACGAGTTAATATCAGCATCCACTTTTGCGATAGTAATCAATGTTTTATTAATAATTTTTTTTCTCTCTATAGCTGGTTTTGCTTTAAGTTGTTCTAATGTTTCAAGTCTGTGTCGTGCTTTGCGAAGTTCTAAGGTTTTATCCACCTGATCTATAAATTCTTTCCCTTTTTCAACCACGCAGGCAAGTTGCTCAAAGCTTTGTACTAGATAATCAGTAAGTGAATCAGATGTTTGCGGATGCGTATTGTTTTCTGTGACAATTTTATATTCCGGAGAAATCATGGTTACTAATTCATCATAAGGATGATTAGTAGGTCTTTCGGCACAGTCGGTGAAATTGATTGTTAATAATAAAGAAAAGAGCAAACTGTTTTTTTTCATATGAAACTTTCTTTTTTTTAAAATATTTTTAGATTATGCACAACAATGATGCAAAATTCTAAAAGAAATAAAATACAAGGTCAAATTAAGAAAAAAAAATAGATTTAGCTGCGGTGGTAAATAATCACCGATGCTATAGCACTTAACTTACTATGAGAAAGCGAAAGTTTAATAATCAAATCACTTGGTAGTTCAAATTCCAAAACAAATTTGGGAACTTTGGCAGAAGAATCGACCCACGCTTTTTTGCATAATGAAAAAAATGGCATGGAAAAATCTGGTAGCGCTTGGTGCAGGGCTTTGAATAATGCCTCTTTTGCAGCAAATCGTGCAGCAAATCGTTCAGCGCTTTTTGAAGGTTCGCTTAAGCAATAAGTAATTTCTTGTGGACTAAATAATTTCAGCAAATGGTTGCGGCAAAAAGTTCGCCATTGTTCAAAGCGATTAATTTCCACAATATCAATACCATGGCCGATTATCATAACTTATGCCGTTCAAGATGAGAATCTAAGGAACGATACATTAACGCTTCTTGAATATGAGGTAATTGAATTACTGAATGTGATTCAAGATCGGCAATAGTACGCGCAATTTTTATAAGTTTATGATAGCCACGCATACTTAAATTAAGTGCCTCAAATGATTTTTTAACGGCAGCTTCGGCTTCGGGTGTTAAAGGGCAGTGAGTTTCAATAAGTTCTGCGGGCAAATACGCATTCCAAATTATTTTTTGCAAACTTTTGCTTCGTTCTAGTTGTGCGCCAACTGCTTTAGTAACACCATTTAGTAAGTCAGCTGAGCTTTGGTTAGAGGTAGTTGGGTTTTTAATCGTGTCATACTCAATTGATTGAATGCTAATTTGCAAATCAATACGGTCAAGCAAGGGTCCTGATAGTTTGTCTAAGTACCGTGCAATTTGTTGGGCACTGCATACGCATTGCTTCTTTTTGTCACCCCAATAACCACAGGGACACGGGTTTGTTGCGGCAACCAACAAAAAAGATGCGGGGAAGCTTAATGAATGTTGTGCGCGTGAAATATTTACGGTTCTACTTTCTAATGGCTGTCGTAACACTTCGAGTGTATGGCGTTTAAACTCTGTTAATTCATCCAAAAATAAAATGCCGTGATGGGCCAAGCTAATTTCGCCAGGTTGTGGGTATGATCCGCCACCCACTAAACCTGCTTGTGAGATAGTGTGGTGAGGAGCTCTAAACGGTCGCTTGGTAACTAGTGGTTGATTGTTTAATTTTCCGCTAATTGAATAGATTTTGCTTGTTTGCAAAATTTCATCAAACTCCATTGCGGGCATAATGGTTAGCAATCGTTTTGCAAGCATTGTTTTGCCTGCTCCTGGTGGCCCTATGAATAAAATATTATGCCTTCCTGCCGCTGCTATTTGTAACGCGCGCTTGGCAATATGTTGCCCTTTCACTTGATTAAAATCAAGCATGTCTTGATCATCATTGTGATGAGTAATATTGGTTTTAGTTGGGGCAATAAAAATTTCTTTGCGTAAGTAGGCAATTAACTGAGTGATATGAGATACACCTATTACTTCAATGTCTTTAATAAGCGATGCTTCTGTAGCATTTGCTAAAGGAACAATAATTCTTTTTTTGCCCAGTTTATGAGCATCATAGGCAATGGCAAGTGCACCTTTTATAAAACGAATACTGCCATCTAATGAAAGCTCGCCAAGAAAAATAGTTTCATTAATAAATTGATTATCAATAGTAATATGTTCTGCTGCTTGCAAAATACCTATGGCAATAGGCAAGTCAAACAGTGTTCCTTCCTTTTTTAAATCAGCCGGGGCTAAATTTACCGTAATTTTTTTTGCCGGTGCAGGAATGCCACTATTTTTAAGTGCTGTTAGAATACGTTTGCTGCTTTCTTTTACGGCCGTGTCTGGTAAACCAACAATAAAAAAATTAACCAATCCAAAAGAAAGATCAACTTCAACTTCAATAAGATGCGCGTCAACGCCAATAGTGCTTGCCGAGAATATTTTCGTATGCATAAAAGAATTAATTTTTAAGGTTTTGTATAATTGTGTAGTATAGACAATTTTTTTTATTTGCAAATAACTTTGTTTTTTAAAAGCCATTTATTTCGCTCGATAAAATTCAAAATAAGATATTTTTTAGAGCAGTGATAAAAATAATGAAAAATAATCTAGGGACGGTATACTGGTTTGCACACGAGCATCAACACAACCGGCAATTAGTAGAATGCATTGCAGCATTGAGCAAAAACAAAGAAGGAATAAAGCGGTGAAAAAAAAGATTCTGCGTGTCTTATCGCTCTTATTAATTAGTTCATTTCATGTGTCGTATTCTTACCTTGTGGTGCAAGGGCCTGGAGAGCAATTCCAAACCTTTACCCATCCTATTTCAACAACAGCAAGCACGTATAATAGCGATGCGCAATCAAGTTTGTTTGTGGCAACCAACAAAGAGGGTGCCGGTGAATATGCCATTGCGCGTGTAGGTACCTATTATACCTTTACAGAACCTTTGACGCCCAAAAAAATTACTCTTAATGATGAAAAAGATGTTGATAATCCATTGTATAATGCTGCAATTGCGCATCTTGCATTGTTGATGGGCAATCGATTAATAATGGTTCCTGAAAAAGAACCAGTAGCCTATTTATTAGAAAATATTACTTCATTTAGAAATCTTGCGATGGCGCGAACGGAGCCACTGCGTGATGCATTGGGCAATCAAGCAAGTAAAATTGTGGGCGCTGGTGGAACGGGTGCACCGCAAGAATTATTTTATTCATTTTTTGCCGTAGCGCCTGAGCAGGGTGTGTTTGGTGACCAAGGAAGTGGTATTGCTGTTGCCGTACCCTATGAAGTAAAAGTTGAAGAAGTTAATCCGGAAACAAATGAAAAAAAAGAAAAAATAAAAAAAGCCTATGGCCAACTGGGCGGACAACAAAATGAATTCCCCCTAGAGTTGCGTGCGGTGCGATTTGATTGCGAGAGTGATTGTATAAAAATTGGCAATAAGTTAGCAGGACTTGGAACTATTGTAGCAATGCATTGGAATACCTGGTTGAGTGCGTTATACATAGGCTTGCAAACAACGGCTGGCGATCAATCTGATGACGGTGCCCGTGCAATAGTAGTTGGTTATGTTACCAAAGATAAACAATTAAAGTTGCATGCTATTGCTGATGAATCAGTTTTCACTACGGGTTTGCAGCAAGAAATAGTTGGTAGCAAGGGAGCTGCTACTTGTGTTGCAATTCATGGGTTGAAAAACATGCACACATCAACATCGCTTGATTATTTGATTATCCATGGTGGAAACCAGATTGAGCATGGTAACACCAAACGCGCTATTTATGCCTTGCCACTTGTTAATTTGCGAACTGAGCGTGGCGCACCAGCAGAAGAAGACATGACTGCTCACGGGCAAATTGCTCACAAAAATGCAATCCCTGAAGATTTATATAGCAATATATCTTCCAACAATGTTTTTTTAGGTCGTCGCATTAAAAAAGTAGCATCACAGCCCCAAGATATTTATTTAGCAGATGATGTAGCCGTGCAAGTTGGGGGCGGGCAATTACCATATGGTGATATTTCTGATGTTATTGTTCAAGACGATGTAGTTTTTGTAGCTGTTGCGCAAGCAGATAAACATCATTTACCGGGTATTTTCTATTCGCGTGCTTTATTTGATGAGTATGGACGAATTAAGGCATGGTCAACCTGGGCACGTGCAGCATCGATAACCGACCCAGTGTGGGGTATAAAATATAACAACATGGTTGGGTCTTTTATTGCGCTTACTTCTTTAGAACAAGAAAAACCTCAGACAATAGTGCAAACAACCTGGTCGGATGGTCAAGAACATGGTCTTAAATCGTTGGTTGATTTGATATCGCACGAATTTCCGCAAGAAAAAGCTGGGGTGCATGGATTATTTGATTTCCCTATGCAGAGTCCGGGCTTGGCTAATCGTTCAATAATGGTTGCCACTGGCTTAAAAAAGGTGATGCTCATTGAATCTGATGTAATGATTTCCGATTATTCTGAATCCCATGTTGTTCGAGCTAACGATACCATTCCTTCAATTGCTGATTCTATTCATGCCGTGGTTTGCACGGGGAGTGAACTAGATGGCCTTAATGCAATTACGCATGCAACAATGGTAGCAACGGCTGACGATATAAAAATAGTAGTTGCTGGTTCTCGTGGCCTAGCAGTTTTATGCAATGAACAGGGGCAAGGATGGCCAGTAAACCGTGGTCAATTGCCTTCATTTGAAAATCTAAAAGGAATGCGTTTTAAGAAAATAGGTGACTATTCATTTGTGCGTAAGATAATCGCTGATGAGCAGTACTTATATGTGTTAACCGATAAGTATCTTGATAGAATAGATTTGATGGTGGTTGATTGCCATAGTGGGCACATGCCAGTTACTCGCATTGCAGAAATTGGTGAAACATTTGGCAGTAAATATACGGTTTTTCTTGATGTGGTAGTGAGCGATAAATTAGCTCTTCTTGCCACTAGTAAAGGCCTTTATCGCATTGGAGATGGCAAAGACTGTCGCATTGCACTTAATCAAAGTGATTGTGCATGGACACCGATTACCATTAAAGGGTGCACGATGCCTATTACCCAAGTAAGTGTAGCAAGTACTACCGGTTTAACTTCTGACTTTGCAAAACACCATGGTGGCATGCTCTATGTATTATGCGGAGACAGGGGAAGTAATCGTTCTAAATTGTACCGATTTAGTGTTAAAGAGGTTACCCAAACCTCTATTACTTCTCAAACTGTTATGCCATTGCCCGATGTTGCTGTTGGTAATGTAGTTACTCATTATGCAAACATGGGTTCGTATCGTAATGTTTTTACTACTGATGGTAGTTTGGTTTTGAATGCTAAAGAAAAAGAAGTTTCAAGTAAATTAATTCTTGATGGTAATGCGCGTGGTAATCGTCACGCTATTCCACTAGATTTAAATGATTTTTCACAAATTAGTGCCTTTGTTCGCAACTCAGCACGTGGTTGCTGGATGATAAGTGGTGACTTTGGTCTTAGGGTACATGAATAATAGCAGCACAAAGGTTTTAAGATATGATAAAGCGAAATAAAATTCTTCTGACAGCGCTTTTGTTGAGCGGTAATATTCTTTATGCAATGAATTTGTTGCGTCCTTATGATCCACTGGTTCGTCCTGATCCCTATACCAAAAAGAATGTTGGTATGTTTGTATGGGGTGAAGCAGGTATAAAAAATGCACAAGGATTTGATTGTGATGGGCAAATAAGCAATGTATTGCGCATTTGGAATTGTAGTCAAGATGCACTGAGCATGCTCAATGGTTTTTGCGCCGATAGTGAAATAGGGCAATTACGAATTTTACTTGATGCACCCGATGACTGTATAAGAGGTCATTTTAATGTTAATGGTGATTTAAAGTTGCTGTATGCGGGTGCTTTTGGTTTGCATTATTATTTTTATAAAGATATTTGGGCAGCATTTTATTTACCATTCTTTTCACAAAAATTAACCAATGTTTTTTGGCAAGATTTAACCCAAGATATAACGGTTGCCGATGAACGAGTGCGCCAATTTTTAACGAGCGATATTTTTAATATAGTAAATCGTTTGGGAAGTGGCCTTGATTTAATGGGGTGGACGCGCACTGGTGTTGGTGATGCGACATTTTTACTTGAATGGTTTAAAGTATACCCACAAAACAGACCCGTATTGAGTGAAATTGCGCTAGATGGGCGTTTTGGCTTTTCCATTCCTACTGGGTTAAAAGGAGATGAAGATAAAATTTTTGCTTTACCTTTTGGCTATGATGGAGCCTATGCCGTAATTGCTGGTGGTGGTTTGCGTGCAACTTGGGGTAACATGCTGCGTGCGGGGTTTGATATAGAATTGCAACATGCTTTTGGAAGCATTAAATGTCGTCGCATTAAGACCTGCCCAGATCAAACTGAGCTGCTATTGCTAGCTAAAACTAAAACATATAAAGATTTTGGCTTGAATCAGCGTTATGATTTGTATGCGCAATTTTTTAACTTCTTGGGCGGCTTATCGCTTATGGTTGGTTATCAATTTTATAAACATGGTGATGATCAATTATCGTTATTAAATTATGATTTTTCACCACAAATAGCCAATACAGCAGTGAGTTTGGAAGAATGGACACGCCACGAAATGGTATTTAATGTACGTTATGATTTTACCTATCATCTTGATGATTGCGCGGCAGTATTGCCCCATTGTTCAGCGTATGTGAGATTGCCATTTAATGGTAAACGCGTTGCATTGTTTACTACGGCAGGCTTTGAAATTGGTATGTTCTTTTAAAAGGTAATACCCCAAGAAGCCCAGAAAGAAACAATATTTTTTAAGCCTGTACGCTTAGGAATATGATCAAAGCCGGCTGATATACCAAAAGTAACGCCACTTGGGTGTCCTTTTATTAAAAAATAACGGCGATAGGCTGCAAAAAAGTTACTGCGAATAAAGTTAAGTTCATCGTTTATATCTTCCACGTTTATTTCTTCTTCAACCTTGGGTTCAATATGCGCGCCAAAGAAGAAGGTGGGGTTATAGCCAAAGTCAAACATATGTTTTTGTTTCCAATGGGTGCGATGAGCAACGTAGAGATCTACCGCATTACCATAGGTAAAATCAAAAATAGCAGGATTGAAAATTTCAAGACTGGTAGTTTGTTTTTGGAAAAAGTGAATATATCGAGCAGCTGAACGCAGCGAGTTAATGCTGCAATATTTAAAATTATTATCAAGCTGTATCCCCAGCCCAACATGGCCACTGCCAAATTGAACAAACGGAAGATCTAATGGTTTATGAGTGGGAATACCTAAGAGGCCTGAAAGGCTAAATTGACTACGCTCTCCCCAAGAAAATCCATAACCGCCCGAAAGTAGTAAATCATCTGTTTGTGTGCGTGATTGATCGAGTTCAGGCAAAATTGATGAATGAGAGCGAACATGAGCCGCAGCAAAATCAAGACGTACAAACCAATTTTTTTGTGCATAGCTCAAGGTAACAAGGCCTCCTGCTAGTGCTTGATTTACATCAGCGCGTGATTGTCGAAATTGACCCACTAAAGTTGAAGCAGCAACCCATGGTAAATGGCCAAATTCTTCAAATCTACGAGAGGTAGTAGTTTCTGCAATACGTAAGTTGTATACCAAAGTGCTTGCTGCATGAAGATCTATTGCAAGGGAACTAAGGGTGATGAGCATGATTATTTTTTTAATTTTCTTCATACCAATCTCTTTTTTAACTCAAAAAAATCTTTGATTTTAATAGTAATATTGCAATTTCTTGTCAGGTAATGCAATAAATTTATATTCTAATAAAAAATAAATAAGGAAAAATATATGATTAAAAATATGATAATAGCTATTTTCTTGGCGAGTTTTTCATTAAATGCTTCAGAGCAATTGAGCAAAAATGAGATGGTAAAAAATTTTTTTGCCCCTCAGCCATTATATTATGCTAAATGGATAGCTGCAACGGCAGTCATTGGTTATGCAGGATATACATTGGGCGCACAAGCTCGTAAATATTACGATGAGCGTGTATACATTAGAAAAAAAATCCAACAAGAAGCATGTTTACTTTTGCAACAACAATTACAATCCTCAAGATTTTCGATTTCTTATAATAGTAAGCGTTACACGGTACATTTGGTGCTTGAAAAATTTTTACAAGGGGATGGTGTTAAAGCATTATTAACGCGTAATTCGCAAATAGTTCGCGAATATTTTTTTAAAAAAAATGATTTGTTGAATTATCAAGAACAAAAAACAAAAAAAATGCAGCACACGCAACTAAAACCTTCCGGGTCGATTTCCATTATTCAGGGAACGGTAATGAATCCTGACATACTATGTGTTCAAGAAAATGAAATTGTACCGAAGATTAAAGAGCTTGCTTTGAAAATTACCGACGATGAAAATAAGTTTATGCTTAAAGCATCAATAGTGAGTAACAACAAACAATATGCTGTTTGTATTGTCAAAAAACAAGATAAAGATAAAAATCCAAACGTAATTATTGAACATCAAGATCAAACCCGAATTTTTCTATTAAATAATCTCGATGGCTTTATAAAATAATGAAATTGCTACGGTTAATTTGTAGTTATATTTGATTTCTTATTTGCATAAAAATTCAATTATAAAATTGACAAATTGAATAGTTTTGATACTCTATAAATAAGTAAATGGAGGTCAAAACATGAAAAAATTCATACTTTTAGCGTTAATTCCTTTAATAGGGATTAATAGAGTTCAAGCATCTTTAAAAGAAAATGCAGCAACATTTTTAAATCCTGTTTTTATGTCTTCTAAAGAAATGGCAGTGATTGCAGCTTGCGTAACACTTGGCATACCTAGCTATTTAATTGGAAAAAAATTAGGACTTATGCGTCAACAAATAATTGAAGAGCGACAAAAAAATCTTCTTAAAAACGAGCTCTTGAAATTTGAACAGGATAGAGATTTAAAAAAACGAACTATTAAGTCGACACATTTAGAGTGGAACGGAGAAGTTTATACATTTGACATTCTCAGTCCTGATTATTTAGAAAAAAAAGTTGGTCCTGGTTGGCATATGAAGGTTGCAATTAATAAAAACAAAGTTCCATTTCAAGTTGGAAACAAACAACTTCCTCAAGTGACCAGATATATTTGTTATGGAAATAAGAAATATTCTTACAAACTAGCAAATGATACAATTGAGCTTAAATTATGTTCTCTATCCAGACAACCGATTTTTAACCTATCAAATTATTATGATGTCCATTTTAAATCAGTTTCTGTTGTAAACAAACCAACATTACTAGAATTACCTGATTAATCAAAAGGCAAACAACATGAAAAAAATGTTATTTTTAAGTTTACTATTATCATTCCCGCTGTTTGGGATGGAAGGTTTTAACCTTTCTGGAAATGCTAGGGGCAAAATTAATCCTCATGCAAATCAAGTAATTACTCAGGCCTTTATTAAATTAAATGGTAATAGCCAAATAACCGTTAATTCAGTTAACGATTTACGTATTGATCTTGATGGTAATGCAACTCTTTCTTTACCGCATCCAGCAAAAAACACTCATCTTGATGATATACCACTTATAAATCCTTTGGCAGTTACTAATGTGAATGGTAGTAACCAGTATGTTGGTCAACTTAATCAAAATACCCAACGTTTGAATATTAATTTATCTGGGAACGCTAATCTTGCTTTACCTGTTACGATTCAAAGAGTCGACATTGTCGGTTGTGGTAATGCCTCAATTATCTTGAAAAATAATATAAGGCAGCTTGATGTAAAAAATCTTGTTGGTAATGCGAATATAAAATATAGTCTTCTTGGATCGTTATTTTACCGCATAAAAAATTCATCATTAGTTGCTCATCTTGTTACTCCGTGAATTAAAAAAATTACGGCAAGAAATAGCACAGTATCTTTACCAAGACAAAACCCGACAGCTCGTCCGCCAGTTTTTGATGTGAGTCATTACTGGAGATCTGATTTTTCGTGAGTAAAAATCTAAAATTACAATAAGAAAAAGATCTGTTATGCAAATCAAGATGCTATTTTTTTTAGTATTGATAATATCTCAAGCTCATGGAATGCAGCATGTTAAAAACATATTCACAAAGACTGCTGCTCAATCATCTAAAGCGCGACATTATGTTTCTTCATTAACCAAAAAATCATCAAAACTTTTTGCATTACATAAAAAACAGTTGCTCAAGCCAATGGCTGTTATCGGTGGTGGTGCTACTGCTGCTGTGGCGGCCTATTTATATTCACAAAACAAATCAAATCAAATTTACAAAAAATATAGCAATGATCAGAAACTGCAAGCATTAGGTCTTTTGCCTAATAAACAAGAACAATTCCTAATAATGCTGATTTAAACTGCATATAACCTCCATAGGCAGTATTAATCTAAAAATTTTATCCAAAGCCGATATTCCACAATAGTGCCGTTTACTTGCTCACGTATGTTAAATATTTGATTGGTTTTTTTATCTTTACGCCATAATTGGTAATCGAACATGCGATTAGGTCTTTGCGTAATCAAAGCTTTATAATAAGAGTGTTTATACTCAAATCTTGGAGAAAGATTGGTTGTAGTTTCCCCATTTAGCAATTGATCTATTGTATCGTGAATTTGTTTTATAACTTCTTTAGTTTTCTGCCAAAACCTCATTATTATAAGCACTATCTTCAATGCTTGGTGCTTTAATAGTATTGTTAGATGTTGCGGATGGAGTAGATGTTTTTTTGATGTATTTAATAAGACTTATCGCTGCAATTGTGCCAATAGCAGATGCTACAGTCAGCTTAGGATTGTTGGTAATTTTCTTTAAAAGATAATTGCTCGATTGACCAGCAATTTTTGATAGGGTGCTTAATGCTGTAGAAGCTTTATCCTGCCAACCGGCGTATGCAGGCTGATTTGCAACGAATAATCCCGCCATAAGAACAGATATAGTAAAAAATTTCATAAATAAGCTCCAAAAATATATATATCAATATAGACTACCAGTTTTAATATTTTTTTCAATTTGAATATAATTGCGGGTGTTTAAGGCTAATTATTTATGCTAAAATAATCCAGTTTTAATATATATAACTATGGAGAAGCATGAGATACTTGTTTTTTCTTGTGTTACCTCTTTATGCACAATTGCTTATAGGCAATAATATTTTAACCTATGAACAATATTTAAAATTAAAGCACCCATTACCATACGAATATAGTATGGAACATAATCAGAATTATCTATTTTATTTTGGATCTAACCATTCACGCGATCCGCATGATGCTCAATACCAAAAACTAAAAGTTTTTTGGGAAGATTTTTTAAAAAAGACCCAATCGCAGAATTGCATAGTATTAGTAGAAGATAGGCTGCGCAATTTACACAATAGCCTTACTACAGAACAAGCTATTCGAGGAGCTGGTTCTGTAGGCGGCTTTATAACTTTTCTGGCACAGCAAAACAATATTCCTGTTGCCTGCCCGGAGCCTACCAATACATTACTTTTTCAAAAGTTATTACAAAAATATACGGTTGAACAACTTGCTTATACGCTGTTTGCCCAGGCGGTGCTTGAATGGCATCGCATTATAAAAATAAGGGATGATTTACCTTTTCATATTCATATACAATCTCACTTAGAGTACATTCAAAAAGAACTTACATTTCAATGCGATTTAGAAGATATGAAAGCTTTTCATAAGCAGCTATTCAATAGTGAATTTAATGAACATGATGAAATGTTTTTTTACTCAATTACCAATCCTACAATACAAGATACCGCCATTAACAACCTATGTCGTGATCGAAGTATTTTAAGAGGTCGCGTAATAGTTGATAACATTAAGAAGTTATTTTTAGAACAAGGTAAAAATATTTTTATTGTATTTGGTGCAACGCATGCAGTAATGCAGGAACCTGCGCTGAGAAAAATGGTTCTTTAGAATTAAGTTGCTTATAAAAATTACTTTTTTAATTTTGCTAAATCGCTAATGAATTGCATTACTAGAAGAGTAGTCTTAGCTTTGATATCTTCAACAATAATCAGGTCCTGGCCATTTTCGCTTTGCACTTTTAGATAATTTTTTTTGATGGGGTGATTTCGGTATTGTAGACCTCGTTGGATTGCTTCTAAATGCTCGATAGATTGTATCGCCGGCATCACGGCTTTTAAAGCTAACGAAGCAGTAGTAAGCAATTGTAATCCGATTGGTATAGTAAATGAAGCAGTAGATAAAAGAGAGGTGCAGTGAGATAATGCACCCAAACTCATTTTTAATGGAGCAAATGTTGCTATAGGGGCATAACAATTGATGAGTAGTTTAGGGATTAAGCTATTTGTTTGCTTAAAATGTTTTATTAAAGGTTCATAAGGAGTATCAACAATTATAGTGCACTCTTGAGGAACTGCTGAATAAGTGCTTCTTATAAACTGTTCAATATTATTTCCTAAAAGATTAATTCAAAGCCATTAGGCATGCGATCAAGTTGTGTTAGATTGACAGTGACAATATTGTTGTACGAAAGATTCAGTTTCTTTAGCTTAGGAAAAATTTGACAAAACTTGTCAATCGGTATTGTTCTTAAATTATTATA
This sequence comes from Candidatus Babelota bacterium, assembly GCA_049325595.1. Classification (GTDB taxonomy): domain Bacteria; phylum Babelota; class Babeliae; order Babelales; family Vermiphilaceae; genus Noda2021. The sequence goes on along the minus strand of JBMOLF010000022.1, from coordinate 1,378 downwards.
AGAGATATCAATTTCAGTAATTTTATTTATATCTTTTTCATTTAAATATTTGAGAGGTATAATCGATATATCATGCAAAGAAGATATTTGATTATCGAGCTGTCCTTGTAGGTTTAAAGTATTTCCTTTAAATACTTTATCTATATCCAGACTTCTTTCTTCATTAGTTAAGTGTTTTAATCTATTTTTTAAATAATTTTTAAAACCCGCGTAGGTATAAAAATGTTCTGCTTCCGGACCAAAATGAGTGGGATTTACATGGGTGATATAGCTCTTTGCCAACTGTTGGTTATATGCATCCGGTGCACCAAGATAGTCTGCTACTTGTGCAACTTTTTTTAGTTCAAAAGAAGTTGTAGGTAATTTAGTATGATCTTCTAGAGAATGGAGAAAGTATTGAACACTTTGATGAGATAGAGGCGTTTTTGTTGGAAGAATAATCGTTTTATTTTCTGCATTAAAATCATCCAATGCTGTTTTAATAAAATCGCATTTTCGCGCTAATTGTTCGCGTAAGTTTATTCTTTTATTGTCAGGGAAAACTAAACTTATAACTTTTTCATTAGGAAGAAGTTTAAATTGTTTTTTTTGAATAGAAGCTATTGCAATTAGTGGTTTTGCAGATAATGTGTGGCTTGTCCTAAGTGGAGTAATTCCATTTAGTGTTTTGATTTCTTGATTATAAGAAAATGTATTAATAAATAGTAAAAGAAATAATATATTTTTATTCATGATTCATCTATTTTTTATCTCTTAAAATTATATCAAAAAATAAAAATATTTCAATCTGAAATCGGCTATTTCTTAGAGCTTATCCGAAAATTAAATAGATAGGAGCGCCTTCTTGATTTATTGGCTAAAATAGCCAGTGAACTAAAAAAAAGGAAACGCTCCGATGCTTATGATATCAGAAAATGTATGGAATGAAATCAAGAATATTATCCCCAGAAAAAAATCGAAAATTGGAAGACCAAGAAAAGATGCAAAAATAGTTCTGAGTGGTATTTTTTATATAATGATTACCGGTGCTCAATGGCACCAGTTACCTGATTATTACGGAAGACCAACAACTGTTCATGGGTGGTTTAGAATCTGGATAAAATCAGGAATTTTTGATGAAATCTTACTGAAATCAGTTGATGTTGCCGTGCAGCATCTAGGTTCTCCAGAATGTTTTTTTAACGACACTTCTTCTGTTAAAGCTCCTTTTGCACAATTTGGTGGTAAAATCCTACTGATCGATCAAAAAACGGTATTAAAAAGGGAATAGTTATTGATTGGAATAGAATCATTTTATCGATATTAATTGATTCTGCTAACAAACATGATTCAAAGTTGCTTATGCCACATATTGAACATATTAAAAAATTTCTAGATA
>JBMOLF010000021.1:0-47852 GCA_049325595.1 Candidatus Babelota bacterium | reverse complement strand
ATTTCTTCAAATTCTGTATCTTTAATTAAGTAATGCATTACAGCTTCCTTCTTGCTTTTTTTTGATTGTGATTAGAAGGAAGCTTACTTTTTTTTATAACTTTTTTAAATTTCGTTCACAGAACCTAGTTCCCATTGATTCATTAAATCATCATATTGTTTGTTAAGTTGCATTAATTTTTCATGAGCCACCGTATATTCCGGAGTTCCGTAAACAAGGTTCGCAAAACTTGTTTGTATTTTTGCTAATTCATGCTCAGTTTTTTCAATAGAACGCTCAATAGTTTTTAGTTTCTTTTTTAGCTCATATGAATTAACACTTTCTTGAGGTGTTATATTTTTTTGATTAGAAATAGCGGCATTCTTAGATTCAGATACCACAGTAGTTTTTAAACTTTCGACATAATTCTTGTGATTCAGGTAATCATCATAGTGGCCGTGATAGCTGATAATAGTTTGATTAGAAAGCTCTAAAATACGTGTAGCCAAGCCATTAACGAATGATCGATCGTGAGATACAAAAACTATTGTCCCTTGATAGTTTTTCAAAGCTTTTAATAATAGTTCCTTAGATGCAATATCAAGATGGTTAGTTGGCTCATCTAAAAATAAAACATTTGCGTTTTGAAGCAACACCCGTACCATGCCAACACGGTTTTTTTCACCACCACTTAGTACGCCTACTTTTTTTTGAATTTCATCACTACTAAATAAAAAAGCGCCTAAAAAATTACGAATTGTTTGATCAGGTATGGTAGGGCAACTATTTGATATATTTTCAAAAATAGAAGCATCGAGCTTTAAAACTGCTTGTTGGTCTTGGTCAAACAATGCAAATTTTACATTGTTACCAAAAGTAACAGTTCCTATTTCTTGTGTATATTTTCCCACTAAAACATTAAAAAGGGTTGTTTTACCCGCACCATTGGGTGCAACAATAGCAACTTTCTCGCCTCGTTCTATATCAAAATTAACGTGGGAAAATAATTTTTTATTATCAAAGCCATAAGCAAGATTTTTTACGGTAACTACTTGTTTGCTGCAGGGTGGAAGGGGTGGAAAATTAACAGCGATATCTTTAGGTGCTGGTGGTAGGGTAATGCGCTCAATTTTATCAAGAGCTTTCATCATACTTTGAGCAGCTTTGGCTCTTGTTCCTGCTCGAAACTTATCGATAATTTCTTGTTTGCGCTTAATTTCTTTTTGTTGGTGTTCGTACGATCGCTGTAGTAATTCTTGATTGTGTTCTTTTTGCTGCTCATAAGATGAATAATTACCGGTATAGCGTGTTGCTTTGTGATGTTCAAGCTCAAGAATTTGGTTGCAAACAGCATCTAAAAAATAGCGCTCATGGCATACGAGTAAAAAACCAAAAGAAGATTCTTTTAAAAATTGCATGAACCAATCTTTAGTAGGTAAATCAAGATGGTTAGTTGGTTCATCAAATAAATAAAAATCTGCTTTTGCTAACAATAATTTGGCAAGGATAATACGCATTTTCCAACCAGTACTTAATTGCGATACTGGTTGATCAAACTGCTGATCGCCAAATCCAAGGCCGCGCAACATTTTTTTTGTTTCAACTTCACAAAGAGCAGGATTAAGATCGGCTATTTCTTGTTGAACAATACCGTATCGTTCTATTACTTCAGGTGGACAATGTTCTAATGATATCTGTTCTTCAAGAATAATAGATTCCTGTTTATAGGCATGGAGTTGTTCAAAGGCAGAAAGAGTTTCCTCTAAAATAGATAGCGATGAATTAAGCACGACATCTTGAGGCATGTAAGCAATTTTTTTATTTTTTTGAATCGAGAGCGAGCCATCGTTCAATGGTTGTAATCCGGCAATAACTTTAAGCAAGGTTGATTTACCTGAACCATTTCTTCCAACCAGACCGATTGTCTGATCTGGTTGGATAGTAAACGAAATTTGATCAAAAATTTCTTGTGTGCCAAATGAAAGTTTAAGCGATTGAGCAATAATCATAGTGAGGTAAAGGATACGGTATTGTTTTCAGGTAACAAATAAGCTGTGTCTTTATAAATAGGAAAGTCGCTACATAGTTTTTCAACTTCAGCTTGTATAATCTGCAGTTTTTTGTCATCGCTTGCATGCATTATTGCTTCGTCTATTAACTGGGCAATATGGTTCATTTGCAATAAGCTCATGCCACGAGCGGTAATTGCTGGTGTTCCTAAGCGAATTCCGCTGGTAATCCATGGTTTTTCTGGATCAAATGGAATGCAACTTCTGCTTACTGCAATACCGGCTTTTTCTAGTGCAACTTCAGCAGCTCGGCCGGTAATACCTTTGGATCGTAAATCAAGAACAAATAAATGATTATCAGTACCGCCAGCTACAATGCGATATCCACGATCTTTAAAAGATTGTACCAATGATTGCGCATTAGATAATATTTGTCTTTGATAATCAGCAAACTCTTGGGTGAGGGCTTTACCAAATGCTACTGCTTTAGCGGCAATTGTGTGCATAAACGGTCCGCCCTGCGTGCCAGGCATAATGGCACGATCAATTTTTTCAGCATGTTCTTGCTTGCATAAAATTAAGCCACCACGAGGCCCACGCAATGTTTTATGAGTGGTACTTGTAATGAAATCTGCATAAGGAGCAGGAGTAGGGTGTAAGTGAGCAGCAACCAAACCAGCAATGTGTGCAATATCGGCCATTAAATATGCTCCATGGGCTTTGGCTATTGCGCCCAATCGTTCAAAATCGATGGTGCGAGAATAAGCAGACGCACCGGCAATAAGAAGTTTAGGTTTATGCTCTGCTACCATTTGCTCAAGATGATCATAATTAACACATTCAGTTTCTTTATCAACGCCATAAGCAATTGAGCGGTACTGGGTACCTGAAAAATTCACCGAATGGCCGTGGGTTAAATGCCCGCCATGAGCAAGACTTAATCCCATAATTGTATCGCCAGGTTGCAATGCAGCAAAATAGACAGCCATATTAGCCTGTGAACCGGCATGTGGTTGCACATTTGCATGGTCAACATCAAATAACTGTTTAGCTCGCTCAATGGCGATAGTCTCAACCTGGTCTACAAAGGTACAGCCGCCATAATAGCGCTTGCCAGGATAGCCTTCGGCATATTTATTGGTAAGTACACCTGCATTGGCCTCGCGCACTTCAGGCCAAGTATAATTTTCTGATGCTATTAAATTAAGTTCTGATTCCTGACGTTGTTCTTCTTGTTTTAAGAGTGAAGAGATTATTGGATCGGTATTTTTTAAAAAATTCATGAAAATTCCTCAGGGTTTATTTTTAGTATAACAAACTCATGATCATGAACAACTTTATTGAGCTGTAGTTGGTAGTGGAACAATTTTTTTAGCAAGGCTTATAAAAGGTAAGGCGATGGCAATACAGAGAATTTTTACTCCATAACTAACGATCATAAGCTCAATTAAAGAGCTTAAAATACCTGAGAGCCCAATAAGGGTAAAAAGAATGGTATCAACAGCTTGGGTAATTGCTACACAAAATCCATTTCGAAATGCTGCCGGAATAGAGAATAACCTTTTTTTCAAGAGAGCATAGAGTCGTGTGTCAAGGTAAGAGACTATTAGATACACGGCAAATGAGGCAACTACTAATCGCGGTGTTATCCCAAGCAAGGCTTCAAAATGAGTTTGAGAAGTATCATAACATGAAGGATAGTACAACAAATGAAGATAGGAAAAAACCCCAAAACAGGCTAGTACAAAAAAAGTAATTACGATTGCTCGTAATGCCGATGGTTTACCAAAATATTCCTGTAAAAGATTTAAACTTAAGGCCGATCCAATAATAAATGGGTCGGCAGCGGTTGCATTGAGCCCGCACAATATAATTTGTTTAGTAACAAATAAATTTGCTAAAACGGTTTGTATAGCAATAAAGGTAATTAGAGCCTCTTTGCCAAGTTTTAATGCCCCTAAAGAGGCTAAGGCTAATATGCACGAGTGAAGAATAAAATACAGCTCATTCATTTATTGTTTTTTCTGTATAAAGTGGATATTCATCATAGCCCAATAATTGGCATTCAGGCTGGGGTATAATGCCAAATTGGCGATAGACTAACTTTTGCATTTCTCGTGCCAGGAGAATAATATCATGCGAAGTTGCTGAGCCTACATTCACAATCATATTGGCATGTTGGTGTGAAACAAGTGCATCACCAATGCGCAATTGGCCTTTAATGCCAATTTTATCTAAATAATAGGCAATATAGATCATTTTTTTATCTGCGCTGGTCAGCGTAACTTCATGTTCTGCAAAATTTCTAAAAAAACTACCACACGTTCGTTGGGTTGGATATCGTTTAGCGCGGTGACGAATTATTTCTGTTTGACGACCTCGCGCATAGGCTATTTCTAGAGGAGTACCTTTTTGTAAGGCAAAAGTTGCATCAACTAGATAATGTTTTCTTTGTTGTAGTTTAGATTGATTATAGCCAAAATTGAACCAATTACGATCAACCGTTTGTATAGCGCCTGTTTCATGCTCAATTACTGTTGCGCTTACCAAAAAATGTTCGAGTAAAAATTCATAGTAATGAAGATTAATGTAAACCGATCCGCCTACGGTTCCTGGAATACCGCTAAATTCTTCAAGTCCTTTAATATTATTATTAAGACAATGGTTAATAAGATCAGGCATGCCAACGCCTGCTCCGGCAGTTACCAATAGCAATAGTTTATCCGGTTGTTCAGTAATTGAAATAGCGTTAAGAGCTGGCCGAATTACTATACCCTTAAATCCCTTATCATTAATTAAGATATTTGCTCCCTGACCCAGAATAAAAACTGGCAGATTATGTTCATGCATAAATTGAATAGCGGTGGCAAATTCCGATGCATTTTTAGGCTCGGCAAAAAATGCCGCATTGCCCCCGGTTTGAAACCAATTTTTATCACGAAGGGGAACATTATGCTTGATAAGGGCTTCCATCAAATTCTCACGTCTTAATTATGATCGTTTTTTAATTCTTTAAGAGGAATATGCTCAGTTTTCATGCGAACAGGTCTAATAGGTACTTTTTTCTGAAAAACAAGCTCTTTGCACGTTGTGCTGCAGGTGCTTTCATATTGTTTAACGCAATCAGGACAGGCAATAAAATGCTTATTGCACGAGGCATTCATACAATTTTCATACTCATCATAGGGCTTATTGCAAAGATAGCATGACCCTAAGATGTCGTTATTAACACGTACGGTAATGCGGCCATCAAAAACATAGTTTTTACCTCTAAAATGACCATCGGGAAATTTTTCAACATAGCGATCTATGCCTCCCTTAATATGGTAAACTTCTTTGGCAATATTTTTAGATTTTATATAGGCAGATGCTCGTTCGCATCTAACGCCGCCTGTGCAGTACATGAGTACTTGTTTATCTTTTAATAAATCTAAGTTGTTATCCACATATTCGGGAAATTCACGAAAGTAATTAGTATTCGGTCGTATTGATCCAACAAAAGTACCAACATCAGTTTCTGCTTTATTGCGGCAATCGATAATTATTAAATCTTCAGGTTTTTGATCTACCAAAGCGTGGGCCTCTTCAGGGGTAAGGTATTTACCTGCATTGGCGGCAGTGATAACTTTTGGGTCAAGACCTAAATGAACTATTTCATTTTTTACGACAATACGAAGACGCGGAAAAGGATCGCCTTGGCTCATTGCTTCTTTAAAATCTACATCGCAAAACAACTCATGCGCAAGCATGATTCGTTTATATTCTTCAATCTGCTCTGGGTGTCCACCAACGGTACCATTAATGCCTTCTTCTGCTAAAATAATGCGCCCCTTTAAATTAAGACGCGTGCAGAGCTCTCTTTGCCAATCAGCAAAGTAGTGAGGTTTATCAAGATCAATATATTTATAAAAAAGCAAAATTTTGTACATATTGTGCATCCACCACAGAAAGTTTGTTATTTACTATTTAGTATACACGTCTTTAACGCGGACAAAAATCTGATTTTAGTTTTTCTTTTCCTTATTAATTTTATAGCGCGCATTATGCTTGTTTATTAATGCGCGTATGACAGGTGGTGTGCTAGGAAGAAGAGGATTGTCATTCGGTGTGGATAAATTTATATGACCATAAAAACTTGTAATATTGCCTTTATGATGGTTATAAACAGTTTTCATTCTTTTGTCATCAGCTTTAAAAACATCAGAGACAATTACTGTTTTTTCTGCATCTTTGGACAACGTTACTTTTTTTGATAATGCTTTTAAAGCATCTCTACTAGCCTTATATTTGTTGAACTCAATTTGCATTACCTTGATTTCTTCTTTTGTGTAACCTCGTTTTTCTGGATCAGAAGTTTTTCTATTATATTTTGGAGATTGAATCTGGGATTCCGATTGAAAACGAACGACTCGTTTTTTTTCTAAACTGCCTGCATCTGAATTTGCTTCCATACCCACTAACGGTAAAGAAATGAAGCTTAAAGCTGCATAAGCAATAAAATTGAATTTAATCATTAAATAGCCTTATAGTTAATTTTAAAATATTCGTTTCAATAAAAGGTAAAAAGCTCTACCAATCAGAATATAGTTATTGTAGCAAAAATCAATAAATTTTCTATTAGAATCGAAAAAAGAGGGGTTCAACTAAATGAAAATTACCTTTTTAGGCACTCGAGGATATATTGATGCACGCACTAAAAGACACTATCGCCATGCTTCTACGCTGATTACTTATCGCAATACTCTGGTAATGATTGATTGTGGTATTGATTGGGGAAAAAAAGTATGGGATATTAATCCGACTGCGATTATTATTACCCATGGACACCCGGATCATGCCTGGGGACTAAAAAATGGTTCACCATGTCCGGTTTATGCAACACCTCAAACCTGGAAGCTTATAAAAGATTATCCCATTGAAAACAGGCATGTTATACATCATCGGCAGTCTTTTTCGATAGGTGCAATTACCATAGAGCCGTTTAATGTGGTTCATTCAATTAAGGCCCCAGCTGTAGGCTATCGCATAACCGCAGGTAAAACAACGATTTTTTGTGTTCATGATGTTGCCTATATTCCTGACCGTGCAATGGCTTTTAAAAATATTGTGCTTTATATAGGTGATGGGGCAACGTTAGTCAGACCAATGATTAGAAAAAAAAATAATACTATATTTGGCCATGCTTCAATGAGCACTCAGCTTACATGGTGTAAAAAGGAAAAAGTTCCGGAAGCAATTTTTACTCATTGTGGTTCTCATATTGTTGCTCATGATGGTCGCGTGGTAAGGAAAAAACTTAATAAGCTTGCAAAAGAACGAGGAGTAAAAGCACGAATAGCTTATGATGGAATGGTAATAAGTCGGTAAGTTGTCTTGATTGTTGGAGATTTACTAGGCTATGGTAACCATTGAGGACCGAGAATGAGTATATACCTTTATATTATTCTAGCGCTTTGTGTAGTTAATGAGAGTCAAGGATGTAGTATGCCTAAAAAAGATCAATTAAAAACATATCGCACGCGCAGAAATCTAGAAAAATCAGGAGAACCTGCTGGAAAAACAGTAAAAAAAAGAACGAAGAAAAAGCCTATATTTGTAATACAACGGCATGATGCAACACGAGAACATTATGATGTGCGTCTTGAAATAGACGGTGTTTTAAAATCATGGGCTGTTCCTAAAGGACCTTCGCTTGATCCTAAAATAAAACGATTAGCTGCTCCCACTGACGATCATCCTATGGAATACGCTCAATTTGAAGGCGTAATTCCCGAAGGTAATTATGGCGCTGGCACAGTAATGGTTTGGGACTATGGCACTTTTGACAATATTAAGCGCGAAAAAGGTAAATTAATTCCCCTTTATAAAAGCTATGAAAATGGGCAAGTAGAATTTTTTTTGCATGGCAAAAAATTACAAGGTGGTTTTGCGCTTATTAAAACTCATTTTTCCGATAAAGATTACTGGTTATTAATAAAAATGCGGGATGAGTTTGCAAGTGCTACAAAAAATCCAGTCAAAAACCAAACAAAGTCAGCTAAAACTGGTAGAACAATGAAGCAAATTACCAAAGAGAGTGTGAATGACGAAAATTAAAGTTGGCGCATACAACGTAACTATTACTAACCCAGATCGAATCTTATTCCCTAAATCAAAAATCACCAAAGAAGAATTTATTGCCTATTATTTGCATATTGCATCACACATGCTTGGTTATCTTAAAGATAGACCAATTAGTATGCAACGATTTCCTGAGGGTATTGATCACGAAGGTTTTTATCAAAAAGATGCAGCCGATTATTTTCCTGCTTGGATTAAACGTAAGAAAATTGCCAAAACAGATGGAACAGTTGATTATGTGGTAGTAAATAATGCAGCAACATTAGTATATCTTGCCAATCTTGCTTGTATTACCATACATCCGTGGCTCAGTCGTATTGATAAATTAAATTACCCCGATCGTATTGTTTTTGACTTAGATCCATCGGGAAAAAATTTTGATTTTAATCTAGTTCGTACAACAGCATTGCGATTAAAAGATTTGCTTAAAGAACTGGGGCTTGAATCATATGTTATGACAACTGGTTCTCGCGGATTGCATATTTGGATACCAATTAAGCGATTATATAACTATGAATTTGTTAAGAAATTCTCTCATGATATTGCCCGCGTGTTACTTTCTTATGATGCAAAAAACTTAACACTTGAAATGCGCAAAAACAAAAGAGGAAAAAAAATTTTTATTGACTGGTTGCGCAATAGCCAAGGTGCTACCAGTGTTGCCCCTTATTCAGTAAGACCCAAAGAAGGCGCACCCATAGCAATGCCTGTGCCATGGACAGAAATCGAAGATAAAAAGCTTACCGCGCAAAGATACACGATTTATAATGTTTTTGATGCACTTAAAAAGCGAACAGATCCATGGAAAGATATGGAAAAACAAGCACATTCGCTTTCTAAAGCGCGGTTACAGCTCGATATGCTTTTAACTGATCTATAATTTATACCCTAGAATTTCATAGGTTCTATACATACGATCAATTACCGCCATTTTTTGGCTTAATGTTAAATCGAGTGATTCAAGCTCTGCAAGATCTTGCAAGAATATGAAAGGGTCGATTTTTTTATGTTTTTTAATTGCCTTTTTTATTTGATTGCTATGATAGAGCAATTGACCAATATGCTCATTTTGTAATGTTTGATTATTTTTGTTGTGATAATTGATTATGCGTTCAATCGCAATCATATTTTGTTTTATCGATTTAATCGTTGCATCAGGGCTTTTTTCACTCATTAAAGCAGATAAACTTTTGTTTGTTAATTTGTAGCCAGCAAATGCAAGCAATGCAGTTGGAGTAAGCGCAGCAACAGGTAGTAACAATTGTAAGTCTCGTGATGCTTGCATTAAAATTTTGTATGTTTGTAATTTATGTACCAATATTTGTGCAGAGCTAGACTCTAATAGTGCTAGTTTTCCTTCGTAAAGATTCCAAATTGCGCGGTTAAAAAAATTGCTAAATTGATCATGCCATATATCATCTAGATAACTCATATTATTATGTACAGTTATCTGTATTATTCGATGTTTTCTTTCTTCTTCGGTTAATTGCGGGTCTACTCTTTGAAAAAGCTTATCTAATTTTTCTTCGGTTTTTATTTTTGTTTGATCGTATGATTCTTGTGACATGATCATATCATTGCGTTTATCAATTATGATTTGTTTTATGAGCAGCAATGGATGGATAATATGATTTTTGAAAAAATCTCCCACTATGCCAACGTATTTATTACAGGTTTTTGCTATAGCAGCTTTGTGTAACCAATAGCTTGCTGCAAGCGCAGTGGTAAGCGCACCAGCTGCAATAAGATATTTTTTATTTGCTTGATACCATGATGGTCGTTTATAAGGTTGAATTGAATTTTTAAAATTAGTCGGCAGTTCATTAACAGCAAGGCTGTATATATCTTGAGTAATTTTTTGTGCTGAATCAAAGCGGGTAATGGTTGCATCATTTAAGGTATCTGTACGACCAACTTCGCTTATTAATGCTTTATGTGTTTTTTTAATCGATTCTGCTATGGCGGCGTCAGATCCTGTTTTAAGCTGGTTTTTTAATTGATAAATGGTTCCTAAGAAAGATGCTTTTTGGTTAAATGCTTTTTCAAGTGCTTGGACATTATTTTTGATTATCGAGAGCGAACAAGAACTTAAAGATGGTGATAATCGTGATGTCGTTATTTTTTTTTCTTCTGCACGCCAGTAACTGAGATGAATCATTATTTCATCCATTGCTGACAATGATTGTTCCTCGAGTTCTTGCAAGTTTTTAGTGCACCAAAATTTTAAAAAATTTGATTGATCATTTTTATAGGCATAACTTGAGCAAGAAATAATAGCGAGTGTTAAAATAATTTTTTTTCTAATCGAAAGCATAATCTAACCTTTTAATCGAGTTTTGCTGTTACGATTGAGAGTTATTCGCCCGGTGTATTTGCAAAAAATGGTTTTAATTTAAGATACATTTCATTTAAATCAAATGAAATAGTTTTAACATTTGCAAGAGTTGGCAAAAAATTGGTGTCACCATCCCAGCGTGGCAAAACATGAAAATGAAGATGAGATGGGATTCCTGCTCCTGCAGCTCTACCAAGATTTAATCCAACATTAACTCCTTGTGCACCAAGATGTGATTGCACTGCTTGTATAGCTTGATTTAGTACGTCCATAAGCTCATGCCGTGCTTCAAGTGATAATGTATGCAATTGTGGTTTGTGCTCAAAAGGTATTACTAGTAAATGACCAGCATTGTATGGATATTTGTTAAGCACTACATAACTATGTTTAAATCTTTTTAAAATATAATTTTTTGCGTCATTATTTTCTTTTAACTGTGAACAAAATGCGCAATCAGCAGCTGTTGCATTAGGATCTTTTGTTCCTTGAACGGCAGAAGCGTAAGAGCTACGCCATGGGGTATATAATCGTTTCATATGATCCTTTAAGGTATATACATCGGATTTAACCCTAAAAAGAATATTTGTCAAATTTAAACGAAAAGTTTCATCTTTAAAAAATTAAAAAATATTGAAAATAAAGGGTAAAATTGATTACTATTTCAGATAGAAAGTAATGCTTTTGATATGATTAAAAAAGCATATTAAATTATACCGATCGCATAAAAAATTAATTGAGAGTAATAATCATGAAAAATTAATTTTATTAACAAGCATTTTGGGGAATTTGAGCGCTCTAGCATCTTTATCAGATATTCCTGCTGATACGTTAGCGCAATTTGCGCTGCAAATAAAAAATAAATCAGTTACTATTTCACCGGAATTAGTGCGTGCTGGTATTGATTTAGAAATTCAAAAAATCGATTTCAAAATCAAAGAAATAGAAAAAGTATTTGATCAACTATCTAATCAAAATCGATTAGTTGCATCCCATCAAGATGTCTTGCAAAAACTTATTAACGACTTGAAAGTAGTAAAAGCAGATTTACAGCAATTTATTGTTCCAGTTCAAGGCTTTAAAAAATCATTTGAAAATATTGGTGAATGGTTAGTATTGAAAATTAAAAAAATAAAATTGCAAGCACGTATTTATAAAGAGATTGCTCAACAAACGGGCATTAAATCTGCAGCAGTTATTGCTAGACTAAAAGAAGCCCAAGCAAATCAAATTGAGCGCGCATTACAATCGTTAAAAAGCGGTAAAATAATTAACCAAGAAACTCTCCTTGATCCACTTAAAGCAAAAGCAAAAAAGATCTATGAAGATTTACAAAAACAGGCTGAAGGGAAAGTGAATCGAGAAATAGATGAATACAAAAAACAAGCAGGGAAAAAGATTGAAGATGCAATTGATTTAGTGTCAAAAAAAATAAAAGAGCTGTATGATCGTTACAAAAATCAATTGCAGCCAAATGAATAATTAACTGAGTGGAACACGGTACGACTCTAAGCGATTGAACCAACCTGCACGCCAATGAGATTCATTGCGTGGCGCATGGGCAATTCTCTGACTAAGTAGAAACTGTGCTGAGCGAATAAACTCACTAATTGCTTGTTGTGCATCAGAACATTTACTCATTTCACATAATACTTGTTTTAACCCCCAATAATGACCATTGTAATGTTCGCGTTTGTTAAGCCCATCTCCTTTAAAATTGAGATAGTCAATTAATGCATATATACCATTTTTTGTTTGCAGTAGGAATGTAATATTGGCCCGCACTTTATGTGAGACTGCCGGTGGTAAATCATCGAGTATATAGTCTAATTTATTAATTAATCGTGAGATTATAAATTGAACTTGTAATTCTAAACTGTTTTTTAACATTAAAAAAAGTTCTTTACGTTGTTTGCTCGATTTTACTGATAAAAACTCATCTCTGGTATTCCATGGGCATTCTTTATTTTCATTAATCCATGAAGGAATTTTGATGCCGTGTTGCTCTAAATAATCTAATAAATCTGGGAAAGTTTGAGAGAAAGAGACATTAGTTTTTGAGGGTACCCAAATAAAATGACCAATCCCTAACGAGGGAAAAGCTTCATGTGGATTCCAATAAACAAGTTTTTCATATGATTTACTGCATTCATTATGAAAAATTTTTTGTGTTATAAGTTCAATATCTGCATTATTAAGCTTTATTGGAATTGCAAACAGTATATTAAAGTTAGAAAAGTAATAGTCAAAAAAGAAAATAAAAAAAAATAATTTTACAAAAAGTCTTGATTGTTTGTTCATATGCGTTACCCTCGATAAAAAACGTATGTCATTCTAATCTAATAAGCATATGGATGTATTATGAATATTTTTTTTACACTAGCTCTGTTAATACTTGCGCAGTTTAATTTTTTGTTAAGTGCTGGTGAGAAAAAAATCGAATCTACCTATCGCAAATACGAAGCCATTCAACACATAGAAAAATATGTCACGGGTAAGATCTATGAGCTCGAATCCATTCATGCAAAACAACAAGAAAATGGTCGAGATTATGATGATTATGAAAAAAATTTTTACGATGGCTTTTTTAACAACCATTCTTCAAAATCTGAGTCAGAAGAGTGCCAATCTATTTATGAAAAATTTATTAAACCCAAAATTCCTTCTTTGGGTATTAATAAATTTGTAGTTATGAGTCCAATAACAAAAAAGACAATGCTTGAAAAAGGATCTACACCAGTTTTAAAACGGGTTAATAAAAACGGGCTTAAGCATTATTATTTTAATACTACTTTAATCGATACTTTAAAAGCAGTGACAGCTTATTTAGAGAGACGAAAAAAAATTTACCAAGACAAGCTGCTTTTTCCTGCTTTAAGGGCTGAGGATATTGCTTTTTTTTTGCATCAAGTAGATGAAAAAATTTTTAAATTAATGCGTATTGATGAATATGATCTTTGTAAAAAAGATAAAGAAAACAGTAGCCTTCAAAACAGAATAAACCAACTTAAAATTATTAAAAATAAAATGATTCGTCATAATCCGCTTACGTCGGAGCTTATGAGTACTTTTGATGATTTAGGATCGGATAATATTTGTTATTTAAAAGAATTGGCTGATCTGAGTAATAATAATATTAACTTTGTATTTGTTGAGGACATGCTTAGGCAGCTTAATGCTGGAACATTACTACATCCTCCTCTTCATACGGTTGCTGAAACTCAAAAATTAATTGATCATATTAATAAAAAAGTTCAACAAGCTTATCTTACGCAGCAACAGGAAGGCATGCACCCCGTTGCTGCATTAACCAATACATTGCATGATCTAAAAGAACTGTTCAGTTATCAACCTCATCAACCTGCTGAGCAAGCATAATGATGTATGATTGCCATTTGATACTGTTTTGCAAGAGCTGTCAATAACATGTTCTGCTGGTTTTGTTTGTAAGAACGTACAATCTCATTATCATTTATTTGGTTATCATGTGGTGAGCGCAACATATAACCGCCAATGGTGAAAAAGCTCATTACCATTTGGCCAATATTAGTAATAACAGCACTGAAATTTTGATGTTCTTGAACAATACAAAAAAAGCTTTTAAGTACCAATGCAAGATGAGGTAAAATTGCCTTGATAAGTTCTTTATCGGATAAATCTTCTAATTCATCGAGTCCTGTTGAGTTTGTTATCGATGAGGTTTGTTTGGCAGAAGATGATTGTCTTGGTGCTGCAACTAATGAAAAACTGCATGCCAATAGCATCATAGCAAAAAGATAATAGTTCATTTACTCGCTCCCCTTTTTTCTTACTCTATTTTAGAATCATCATAACTAAGATGTTCTGAATTTTTCTCTTCAAAGATCAAGACTTGTAATACACGACGTTGACTCGCTTTTTGAACTTGGAAGTAAAAATTTTTGTACAGTAGTCGTTCACCTTTTTTTGGTAAGTGTTGTAATTGTTCGGTTAAAAAACCACCAAGGGTGAGTGATTCTTCTGTTTCAAAAGTAATATTAAGTAAGTCAGTTAACTCTTCAAGTGGAATACTTGCATTGACCAGCCAACCACCTTGTTTAAGTTGAAAAACGTCTTGAGCAGCTCGTTCATGTTCATCGCTTATTTCGCCTACTATTTCTTCAAGTACGTCTTCGAGCGTGATTAAACCGGTAATTGAGCCATGCTCGTTAATTACCATAGCAATATGCATGTGTTTTTGACGGAATTCACGCAATAGCTGATTTACTTTCATGCTTTCAGGCACGAACATAATTGGTCGTAAAATAGCTTTAAGAGGTTTTTCTTCATTCTTAGAAATTAATAAGAAGATATCTTTCATGTGCACCATGCCGACGATATTGTTGGTACTATCTTCATATACCGGCAAACGAGTAAATGAACGTTGGGTAAATACGGCCAGTGTTTCTTTGAGTGTATTGTTTATATTTACCGATACAATATCGGTATCAGGAACCATAATTTCACGAACAGGGGTTTTACCCAATTCAAAAACGTTTTTGAGCATTTCTGTTTTTTCAGGTTCAATAAGACCTTGCTCGTAAACATAGTCGATTAAAAATTGTATCTCTTTTTCTGAAGATACCCACTCGCTACTAATTTCTTTTGATTTATGACCAGTTGCTAGTCCAACAATAAGATCAACAAAACGGGTTAAAAATGAAACAACCGGATAAAAAAGATAAAAGAGAATATTAACTACCCAAAGTGTTGATTTGAATAAGCGCTCGCTTCGACCTTTTGCAATGTTTTTAGGTAAGATTTCTCCAAATACCAAAATTGCAAATGTTGCAATACCAATACCTAAGGAGAATCCTACCCCTTGTGATAACTTATAGTACTGAGCAATCGTCTCAGCAATACGAGTAGCAAGTGCTGCAACGGTAACATCGGCTAAATTATTGGCAATCAGAATGGTTACGAGCACTCTATGAGGTTGCTTTTCCAGTGATTGGAAAAGTGATTCGTAACCTCCGGTTGTCATTGCTAATTCTTTTAATTTAAATAAACGCAATGCAGTGATACTGGTTTCTAAAAATGAAAATAGTGCACGCAATGCTAACGTAATGAAAAAGAATAAACCCATTGTGGGCAGCGAACTTATAGCCGATGTCTCCATATATTTCCTTTACTACTCCATTGAATCTGAATCTAATGAATCATCATCTTCATCCATGTCCATACCTTGATCTTCAAAGTCTAAACCGAACTCTTTTTCAAAGAAAGCACGTAGTTTTTTACTGCGTGATGGATGTCTTAATTTACGTAATGCTTTTACTTCTATTTGACGAATACGCTCACGAGTAACTGAGAAATCTTTACCAACTTCTTCAAGGGTATGCTCAGATGCAACGTCAATGCCAAAACGCATTTTTAAGACTTTTTCTTCACGAGGCGCAAGAGTTTTTAGAACTTCACGAACGCGTTCTTTCAAGTCGTTATTTGCAACGGTATCAGATGGTGAAAAATCGGTATCACTTTCAATAAAATCTTTAATATACGCGTCTTCACTATCACCAACCGGTGCTTCAAGCGATACGGGTTCTTTTGAAATTTTGATGATATTTTTTATTTTTTTCTCATCAAGATTGAGTTCTTTTGCTAATTCCGCGTGAGATGGCTCTCTACCATGTTCTTGAATAAAGGTGCGCTTAATTTTGTTAATCTTATTCAAGGTTTCTACCATATGGACTGGTACACGAATAGTACGTGATTGGTCAGCAATTGCACGGGTAATAGCCTGTCTGATCCACCATGTTGCATAGGTAGAGAATTTAAAGCCACGCTCGAATTCGAATTTTTCTACGGCTTTCATTAACCCGATGTTCCCTTCTTGAATTAAGTCAAGAAAGTGCAATCCACGGTTAACATATTTTTTTGCAATGTTAACAACAAGACGTAAGTTTGCTTTTGCCAAATTATCTTTAGCCAGTTTATCCTTAGAAAGAGCACCCATTAACTTACCATAGTATTTAAACATGGTACTTTGCGGCAGACCTACTTCAGCTTCTATTTTTTTAATACTTTTTGCTGAGCTTCTAATATTTCGATCAAGCTCAGCCATAGCAAATTGCTGGTCTTCAGTTGGTGCGCTGATTTGTTGATAAGCTTTTAGCTGTTCTTGTGAAAAACGAATTATTTCTTCTTTTTCTTTAATCTTCTTAATAAACTTCTCAATTTTTTTAGCTAACTTCTTAATGAGTTTATTAGAAAGTTTAATAGTACGAATAATTTCGCCGATCTTTTCTTTATTTTCTTTAACCTTGGCAAGCATCTCATCTTTTTTTTCGGTAGAATCTAATTTGCCACGATAGCTTAAATAAATTTTTTCTTCGTTAGCGATTAAATCTTTTATAGCATTGATGGTTTGCAATAAAGATTTTTTCTCTTCGTTGATGTTTGGCGCATTTTCTTCATCAAAATCAGAGAATTGAATAATATCTTTTAAGGGCAAACTGTTTTGGTTAAGACGTTCACCAATGGTTACAAATTCTTTATGAATTGCTGGGAATCGAGACAATGCATCGATTGACTCGGTTTTACTTGCAGCAATTTGGTCGGCAATAACGGTTTCAGTTTTTTTGTTAAGCAAAGGAATTTTACCAATATCGCGTAAATAACATTTTACGGGATCAGTAATTTGAGAAGCGCCTACTTCACGGATAACTTCTTTTTCTTCGTCTTCGCCTTCTTCAAATTCATCACTTTCTTCTTCTTCATATTCATCGGCTTGTAAATCTAACGAGCTTTCTAATTTAGCTTTAATATGAGCTTTTGAAGCATCTTCTTCGCCATCAAGCCCACCAAGCCCTGAGCCTTCTTCGCCATCAAGTTCTTCTTGCATTACTAAATCGATATGTTCACGTTCTATTTGGCGTAGTAAATCATTTGTTTCTGATTCAAGAAAATGATTTTTTTCACTAAATTCTATAACTTCTTCGTAGGTTATAACCCCTGATCTTTTACCTTTTTCAATAAGCTCATCAATAAGTTCTTTTTTTAGATCAACACTTGAAGAACCAGTTTTAGTAGTAGAAGCAGAAGGTTTAGTTGTTTTCTTTGAAGATAATTTTTTAGTGTCTTTTGTGGTTTTAGATTTTTCGACTTTTTTCATATGATGGTACCTGTCATATATTTTTTTCAAAAATTTCTTTTTTTAAATCGAGAAAGTCTTGGAGTATTTTTTTTACTTCGGTTTCTTGGTTCTGCTTCCGGGCAGATTCAAGTTTTGTTTGTATATCTTTCACAATAACCTTCCAATGCTTACGTTTTAGCTCGGTCAGCAAATGGTCAAACGACTGCTCTTGAATGTTTTCTTCACCTGCCAGAACTAAATTACTTACAAAATGCTTTTCATCTATATCAAGCATGTCAAAAAACTGGGCAAAGGTGATTGTTTCATTCGTATTTTTAGCGACCTTTAGCTTTTTAAGTATATCGCATAATGGGTGTGGAAGATAGTTTATGAGATATTTTTCATTTTTATTATTAAATATCTGGATATTACTCATTATAGCAAAAAATATTTTCTTTTCCAAACTGGGCAATTCTGTCGCCGTTAATCGCTTTTTTTCACTATTTTTAGCCGGGGCTGAAGGTATTGTCGGCAATTCTCGTTCTTTTTGGTGACTAATAGCCCTATTGAGCTCCCCTTTGAGTGACTCTAGCGGAACGCCTAAGGTATAGGCAGCCTGGCTTAATAAAAGGTCTTTTTTAAGTGGGTCTTCTATTTTAGATAGGATTTCGATTATTTTTCTAATCAATCCCAGCTTTTCTTGTAGGGTCTTAGTAGAAAAATTGGTACCCAATTGATTAAGCAAGAAAGTAAAAATATCGGGCGATTCTTGAATTAATGTAGATAAATTGCCTTTTTTTTGTAGAAAAGATGCAGGATCTTCTCCCGCAGGAAGGCAAATTACTTTTAGCTCTAGACTGGCGTGCCAAGCAAGCTCGGCAATGCGCATAATCGCCTGGTTTCCAGCATTGTCATTGTCGTAAACGACAAAAAGTTGCTGTGCATAGCGACTTAATGTTTCAAGGTGCGTAGCGGTACACGCAGTACCTAAAGTAGCAATTGTATTAGTAAAACCAGCTTGAGCCATGGCTATACAATCGGTATACCCTTCTACCAAAAAAACCGATTCGGTTTGTTGGATAGCTTTTTTAGCTTTATCGAGCCCAAAAAGTAAATGACCTTTAATAAAATAATCATTTTCCCGTGAATTATAATACTTTGCGCGTGTATCATTTGGTTTAAATATTCTCCCACCAAAGCCACAATGACGACCTAAATGATCAGTTATAGGGAATATTATTCGTTCTTCAAATGAAGAAAAAAGAATCTGTTTGCCCTTGGCAAGTATATGGGCTTGCAACAGATCATCGGCTAGAATAGTATGCTTAGCCATGTCTTTTATAAATTGATTTACTTGCGCAAGTCCTCCGGGAAAATACCCAAGTTCAAAATGTTTTATCATTTTGATATCAATGCCCCGTTGCTGTAAATATGACATTGCAGAAGGAGACTTGAGAAGTTGTGCATGGCACCATTGTGCAACTAGCTTACAAAGATCATGGTACTGCTTTTTTTCAGTATTTTTTTGAGTAAATTGTTCTTCTTGATCAAATGAAACTGGAATGCCATAGCGCTCGGCTAAATGGCGTGCTGCTTCTAAAGGAGTACATTGCTCAATTTGAGCAATAAAGGTAATAAGATCCCCACCAGCATGGCACCCAAAACAATAAAAAATTTCTTTGTGCGGGCTCACGGTAAATGATGCAGTCTTTTCGCTATGAAAAGGGCAATGTCCTTTCCAATAGTTTCCTGCCTTTTTTAGTGAAGCATACTCTCTTATAACGTCTAATATTGAGACACGCGATTTTATAACACTAAAAATATTCATAAACCGTTACACAGTTCTTTTGTGTGAAATGAAATAATACATACCTATGGCTATTATACATAAAGCAATTGCAATCAACTGATGAATTGAGATTATATGCCCCAATAAGGGGATTAAAACTTCTCTATCAGCTCTAAAAAAATCAACTAAAAAACGTTCTAGACTTACTAAAATAATAAAGCTACAAAAGAGTTGACCTGGTTTAGTCGTTGGCAATTGAATGATATATTTAAGCATAAGAAAAATTATAAACAAAGCAATAGCGCTATAAAGCTGTGTAGGGTGCAGGGGAATACATAATTGCCCTTGAGTACAAAGGCTGGTAAAGGTTATGCCCCATGGTAGTGTTGTGGGTATGCCACAGCAACAACCGGCAAGTAAACAACCAATTCGGCCAAGTGCCATTGGAATAGGTGCATATAAAGCAACTAAATCAAGAAATGGTAAAATAGGTATCTTTAGATAACGCAAATAAAGGGGAATAAAAACTAATACCAATACCAGACCGCCTAAAAAAGAGAGTCCTCCATGCCACAACATAAACCATTCAAAAAATGAATTATACGATTCCCATTCATGAATAATATGAAGTGTTCGTGCTCCTATGATAGCGCATGCCATTCCCCAGGTAACAATATTTATAAATTGTTCGCTTGAAAGTAATTTTTTGCGACGAGGATCTTTTAGGACTAGCATGCAAAATAATAACAAACCGAAAGCCAGAGCTAGTCCATATGATTGGATCGCAAATTGGCCATAGATAGGCAGAATTTCTGGGCACATATAATTCTCATGTTAAAAGGTATAAATTCAGTATACCTTATCCTGAATAGAATAAAACTAAACTAGCTGTTAAATCTGAAGAATAAAGTTATTCAATAATCGTTCTTTTTTTAGGTGTTCCATTACTCAGTTTTACACGCCAATCGTCAGACCATGAAAAGGTTAAATTGCTTTCTGTAGTAGATGGATCAACTTTGAAATCGATTATCTTAGAGCCTTTGCGCCGTTTGCCAAATTCATACTCATATTGTACTGAAAGCGTATTGTCTTTTACGACGATGCTTTCTGTCGCCCCGGGGGCTACTACTTTATTATTTATTTTAATAACAAATGAGCTTGGATAATTCATAATAATGTATTTATAACCGAGCATATCTTTGGTTATATTATTATGAATTTTAACAATACGTTCTTGGGGTGCTTTGATTGATTGTTTGGTGAGTTGATTTTGAGTTGGTATTTGTTCTGCTAATGCATGCAATGATAGAACGTTCAACCACACATACAGATAAAAAATTTTCATCATTCCCCTTTTTATTATTCTTTGTCGTACATCCCCTTATAAAAAGATATAATATCGATCTTGTTGTCTATTTTTCTATAGTTTATTAATTTTCAAATATGAGAATTATCTTTTGAAGAAAGTCTTAACTTAATTGATTAAAGGCTAATTGTAAAAAAATATTGTAGAATGTGGCTTCTATCATTTATTGTTATATTAGTAATAAAAAGGGGAGTGGGAAGATGAAACTAAATGAAAAGTTAGTGCTTGTAATTAGTGGCTGTTATTTTTTTACAATCTTTTCTGCGACAATACAACAACCCGCAAAAATGATGTATGAAAAAGAGTATCTTAAAATTGTTTCCTGTCCTGGTAAATGTGGCGTGTTAACAATTACCCCAAAGATGTTACCGCAAAACGGTTCTTTAATAGTAATTTCGACAATTCATGGGCGCATTCCTTCTAAATTGCCAGAGAAATTTTATGAAGGTAATTCATATCTTGGGCAAAGCGAGATTAAAAAAGAAGGTTTAAAAGTACTTTATGATTGTGCTGATTACGGTAATGCGGTGCATTATCGGTTATATTGCCAAATAAAAGATGCAAAAGGTAATGTGCGTAAAGTAAATATAAAAGAATGGCTCAATGTTAAAGCAGATTTATTTCCTTGCGCTATTGCACATAAACTTGCTCTATATGAGCCACTTAATATGAATCATTTTATGATTGAACGAAAATCTTAATCGATATTTTCTGATGCTATTTCTTTATCGTGAATGATAAAACCAATTGTTTGCAATGACTCCCATTTGGTTTTCCAATGGAATCCATTGTCGTTCCAATGTGGAAGCTTATGAGCAACTAATATATCAGCAAGAAGATATTCTTGTTCTTGTGGATTTATTTGATAATCAAACGTAAATGATACTGAAATATACTTAGTAATAAACTTAAGTATTTTCATTATTAATGTTTGCTTGGTAGGGGTGGTTTGGTTATCAGTTGCGCTTTTTATTTCTTCTTGAGAATCATTCAATAGCATATCAATGATTTTATTGCGCAATGTTATAGGGAACTGTTTAAGCACGGTAACGCGTACAGTGCACTTGTTGCCATGTACGGGTAATGCAATGGTGTCGTAATGCGAAACCGGATTGCCGTTCACTTCAACCAAAATGCCTTTTCTTGCTTGGGTAAGTTCATTGTCGTCTTGAGACAAGTCTAACAAGCAAAATAGTTCATACAGATTGTTTTTAAAATACTTAAGCTCTGACCTTTTTGTATTGCGCAGATGACGAATTTCATTTCGTGCAGTTGTATAATCTGCGTGCGCTGTCATTGCTACGGTGCTTATGACTAAACTTCCTAAAATTAAATAATGCTTAAGTTTCATGCATTGCTCCGTATAACGGGTTAATTATACATGTTTAATTGCACTCACAAAACTAAGCATACCACAGTTTGAAGAAAATATGAAATTATGGGAAATTGAGTTAAAATATTTGTCAATAAAATTTTCTATATGAAATTTTGATTCGATAGATTAAATAATTTTTTTGTTAAAAAACAATGCTGCTGATCGCAAATTCCATATTTTTTACCTATCAAATATAACTATATAATAAAAGAACTAGAAATTGGCTGCCAATATTTTCATATAGAAATTAAGATATTTTCTTTGTCGCGCGAATAAATATTCAAGGTTTATTATTTTATAATGAAATTTCGCTATTACTGTCGCATGGTCGCTTAATAAATTCACGTACTCTAAAAATAAGCAGCGATATTGCAGCTGGTGTCATACCAGGGATTAAAGATGCAGCAGCAATGTTTTTTGGTTTATAGCGCGCAAGCTTTTCCTGTAATTCTTTAGAGAGTCCTGATAAGTTTTTGTAATCAAAATCTTCAGGAATTTCAAGCTCTTGATATTGATGAGTTTTTTGAATCTCTTTTTCTTCGCGTTTTAAGTAAGGTTCATAGCGAATTTCGGCATGAATTGTTTCTACTGCGCGATCAGAAAGAGGTTTGCCAGTAATTTCACGCAACTGTTTTGCATAAGTTTCATTGTCGCCAAAGAGCTTGAGCAAAGTCGCATTGTTATGATTTGCGCGTAAATCTTGCAATGTTTGGGTGACGATTTCTTTTTCTTGCAAGAAATCATTATACAATTCTTGCTCAATTAAGCCCATCTTATAAGCGCGATCGGTCAGACGCAAGAATGAGTTGTCTTGGCGCAAAATCAAGCGGCGTTCAGCACGAGAAGTAAACATGCGGTAGGGTTCATCCACGCTCATAGTTACCAAATCATCAATCATAACCCCAATGTAACTTTCGGTGCGATCAAGAATAAATGGCTCTTTGCCGCTTTGCTTTAAATGAGCATTAATACCAGCAATAATTCCTTGTCCGGCCGCTTCCTCATATCCCGTCGTACCATTTATTTGTCCGGCTAAAAATAGCCCATTAATCGATTTTACTTCTAGGGTGTGATGCAACTGATTTGGCGCCACAAAATCGTACTCTATAGCATAACCAGGGCGGGTGATAATTGCATTTTCAAAGCCCTTAATGGTGCGGATATAAGCTTTTTGTACCTCATAAGGCAATGAGGTTGAAATACCATTCGGGTAAATTTCTTCGGTGCAAGCACCTTCTGGTTCTACAAACACATGGTGCGAAGTTTTTTCTTTAAAACGGCCAACTTTATCTTCAATCGATGGACAATAACGAGGGCCTACACCTTTAATGTTGCCGCTGTACATCGCCGATAAATGAAGGTTGTTACGAATAATTTCATGCGTTTTTTCGTTGGTATGTGTAATGTAACACGCATGGCTGCTGGTTACTTTGTGCGGGTGAAACTCAAATAAAAAGTTAAGGTTATCTGGTTCTTGGTATTCAAGCTGAGAAAAATCGATACTTGAGCGCAATAAGCGTGGGGGGGTACCGGTTTTGAGGCGGCCCATTGCAATACCATGCTTTTGCAAGAAAAGTGACAAGTTAGTAACTGCTTCTTCACCCTGACGGCCAGAAGAGTAATTTACTTGGCCAATATGCACACGACCATTTAAAAAAGTACCAGTGGTTAAAATTACGGTCGGCGCTAAAAATTCAGCACCATCACGGGTACGAATACCATGAATTGTTCGGGTATCATCAATAATAACTTCTTCAACCATACCCATTCTCAAAGTAAGGTTGGGCATATTTTCTAAAATTTGTTTGCTGAGCTTATTATAGGCATACTTATCAATTTGAAGGCGTAATCCCTGTACAGCCGGTCCTTTGCTCGTATTGAGCATACGGGCTTGGATGTAGGTTTTTGTGCATAATTTAGGCATTAAACCACCCAAAGCACTAATTTCATACACAATATGACCTTTGCCCACGCCGCCGATTGCGGGATTGCATGGCATGAGGCCAATGTTATCAAGGTTCAATGAAACTAAAAGTGTTTTTGAGCCCATTTTAGCAGCTGCATGAGCAGCTTCTATACCGGCGTGACCACCACCGACAACAATAACATCAAAATCGCGTGTAAAAGAATTGTCCATAATTTTAGAAATGCCTTATAAAAAACCCTAATATATAGCTATTTTACGTGATAATGGCATGAAGGGCAAGGTTCAAAGAATTAAAAAAAGAAATAGATTCAAAGCATTGATAAAGAGCAAAAAGCGAAAAATTAATAAATATATTCAATCATCCTATGTATATGTATACCAGCGCATTAATAATTGCAGTTTGAATTTTTGATATGGTATTCTAATTATAAAGATAATTGGGAGATATAATTATGAAAAAGCTATTAATTTTAATATTATTTTTAAATGCATCAGCCTTTAGCATGGATGTATGGACTAGGATACAAAGATGGATTATTGAAAATCCAAGCGCAGAGCAACCAAAAAAAACTACACCATTGCCTACATTGCCTACTGATATACAAACGACAGAAATAATAAAACAACTTTTAAATGTAGCAAGTACCCGTAAACAAGCACTTACTCTTTTAAGTAACTATGCGCTTGTAAATAAGGAAATTGCTAACTATGTAAAAAACAACAAAAAACAAATTCAACAATTAATTAATAAAAAATTTGGCGTTTCATTAAATATGTTAGCTTCAGGCAATTATGATGATCCTGAAACTAAATCCGAATCTTTAAGGATTTTAGAAGGAAGTAAAGCAGGTAGATCTTTAATTAACGCTATAGAAAATGCAGATCAAATAATAACGTCACAAAATGTAGAAGATTGGTTGATTAGTATACGAATGGCATACAAATATGGAGATTATGAAATAATTGCAACAATTTTAGGCGCCTTTAATAATTTTTTTAGCCAGAATCGATTTACGTTTACTGACGATATTGGAAAACATCTTTTGTATGAATTCAAGTATCATATTAAGGAATTTGGTAAAGATGAAAAAATAACACAAATTTCTAATCTACTTATTAACACAGTAATAAAAATATTTGGAGCATCTTTTGTAAATGATACAAAATTAGCACGACAACCCTATAGCCAGGATCGGAGAACATTGCTGGATTGGGCCAGAGCCAGCGGCAATAAAGAAGCTATTAAATATTTAGAGTCTATTAAGAAATTAGGATAATAGTTATTTAGATGCAATAAATTTGTAGTAGGGTTGTTCGTTTTTTTCTAATGAACAACTCTACTAATGTGACAATATTCTTTTCAAATATATCTAAAAGATTAATTTTGTTCTTTGAGTATATTTTGGCACATGAAAGCTACTAAAGGTTTGTAAATTTCTTTCTCGTAAATTTCATGTAATCGATAAGGGCTTATTCCGCCGGTGAAATTGGTGTAACGTAGGTTTTCATTAAATTTTCTGATTGCTTGATGAATATTTTTCAATTTTTCACAGGTTTCTTTTTCGGTGGTTTGTTCCATGAACAAGGTAATTGTTTGGCTTAGATTATGAATTTCATCTTTAAGGTAGTTATGTGAATTCCATTTTAATTGGGTAATATGCTTGGCAAGGTTACTCATTGGTGAATTGGTTTTAGCTTCAATTTCACATACCAATTGAACTAAAGGATGATAAATTTCTTTTTTTAGTATGTTGTTGCTTGTTGCCGGGCTTAAAGGTCGTGCTGGGTGATACGTAACCGAGGTAAGATACTTTGTGATTGCTTTATCTACCGAACTTAGATGTAAATCTAAAGCATCATCGGTTTGCATGAGTTTTTTTACGGTATTTTGCAAAGAAATTAATTCATTTTTGGTATAGGTGAAAGAATTCCATTTTAGTGTAGGAATGTGTTTTGCCAATTGTTGTTTTAAATCAGCTTCTTGCATTGCATGCATTGAGATTGATGTGACAGTGACAAAAAATAAGCTATAGATTTTTTTCATAATTATGGTCCTTTAAATAATTGATCTACTAATCTATATTTTTTATTGGTAGGGTCAATGTATTTATTAATTGGTAGTTAAGTAACCTACAATACAATTCTTAATACTTAATTTGCATATAAGAGTTAATCATAGAGTCTGCTTTTTTTAATGCTAGGTCGATCTCTTTTTGGTTTCTTTTTATAATACTACTTACACCAGTTCTAATGGTAAGCCAATAGTGGTGATTCTTATTCCATTTAGGATTATGCATAGCCTGGTCAATAAGCTCATACACTGGGTCAAGTAATTTTAAATAAGTATGAGTTGTTTTAAAAACATACCAGACTACATCTGCTTTAAAGGGAAGCGTTGTTTCTTCTTTAGTTATAAACATAAGTTGATTATAGCTATCATAAAACTTTTTCATATCTTGATCATATCGATCATGGTGTTGTACAAAATCTTTGGTGATTTTGTAATGATGTAAAAAAGCATCAAAATTTTGTGCTTGCATGTTGGCTGAATTAATAGATAGCAAAATTGTAAAAGCTGCTATGTTAAGTAATTTCATTTATATACCTCCTGAATAAAAGTTGGAGCTTTATTTCAATTGCTCTAAATGTATATTTTTCTTTATTGCATCAATCTGTTTTTGCTTAGAACGCACTTGTTCTCGAAGGACTTTTAGTTCAAAAGATAATGATTTACATTCTTGAGTCCACGATGCAAAAAATAATTTGTCCACGAGTGAGTAACCGTCATTTTTTGGGCATTGTAATTCTAGATATTTTTGTAATGTTTTTTTAATTTCATTTTCAACTTCTCTGCGCGCAGCTTTTTCGCGATAATATGCTTCATGAGCAGCAGCATTATAAGCTGGTTCGCTTGCAAACAAACTGGCGATAGGACTAAATGCTACTAAACCGGTTAAAAACCATATATTCTTCATAAAATTACCTTAGTTAAATAGTGGCCAATTTAGATTAAACTTTGTTTCACTAGAAAATCATATAACCTTCTGAGTTTTTTTATTTGCATATCTAATTTGATAATCATGTATTTAAGTTTACCACCTCTTCGTTCTTCTTTTTCATATTTTTTATCGACTTTATTCACAAAAAGAACAATCTTTCCACTCCAAAACAACTTGTACATATATGATTCTGCTTTGTTTTTCAATTCTCCCAGTTTTTTAATCGAAGTATCTAACTGTTTGATATAATCATCCATAGAGAATTTCAATATAGCTAACTCTGCCTTGATCTCATAAAATAACTTACTTCTTGTATCACTGTTTAAATGGTAGTAACTTTCTGCGCGATAATTGCTGGTTGCTTGCTTAAGAATTAAAGGTTCTGTTTCAGTCAATAATAGGTCTGTTTGATCTGACAAATAACCATCATAATTAAATATTTTTTTTAAAAAACTGCCTGATGCATGGGCTGGGGTGACATGTGCGGCAAATAGCATAAGGCTATTTATAAACAATACCGATTTTAATTTCATAATAACCTCTTTTTAATTAAGATAAGCTCGAAGAACTCTTTCTGGCTTATGCAAGGTGCTTTAAATAATCATTAACAGTAGAAATATGTTTTTTTACTACCTTAAAATGCATGTACTCGTAAGGGCTCAGGGGTATTGTACTGTGTGGGAGTTGAAACTCATAACGATATATTATTGTAGGATCGCGTAATACCCATGCCACTAATACATAATACTTTGCAGTGGCATTTAAATACTTTTTTGCTTCTATAAGCGCGTTTTGCCATGAAACTGGCATGGTCGTTATTTCTAAAAAGTTTACCGCATGAGCTAAATCTCTATAACTTTTTTCAAAATTTTCTAATTCAGCACGATGCTGTGCGTCATGGTAAGAGTAATAGTCTTTTTCAAATAATTTAATATTTTTTTTCCAACTATCTTTAAAAAGATTCATTAAATTAGGATTTATTGCAATTATATTGCCAGCAATAATTACGCTGAATAATAGTATTGTCTTGATAAATTTCATCTAAAAACCTCATGTATATGCCGGAAGTTTAATCACTTCCGGCATGTTTATAGGTGTTATAATGCTAAAGTTGACCATTGAGTAATTAAAAGATCAAGCGAACTAAACCTCGTTATTTCAAATAAGTAGAATTATCTTCAAGCCATTGATTTATTTGAGCATTAAGATATTCAATTGAATTATTTTTATTTTCATCAATGAATGCATAAAGGGCTTCTATTCTTTTCAATTCAAGGTCTACAAAATAAATTAGAGTGCTTTCGGCTGGTTCTGTTTCGATACCATTTATTTGCTTGCGTAACTCTTTGCATTCAGCATAATTTTTAAAGAAATTTTCTATATCTTTTTCGGTGCGGTCATTTAATCCAGCGAATTTTCTAAGAAGATTTGCTAATTCTAAAAATTGTTCAACTTTTTCATTTTTTACAATTTGTAGCTCTTGATTAGCGTCAGAAGATATTATAGTTTCTTGATTTTGTGTCTGTTGTGCAAATGCAGGCAAAGTGCCAAATACTATAAAACTTAGTGCTAATATTGATTTTAATGAATTCATAGAAACCTCATAGTTAAAGCCGGAAGTGATTAAACTTCCGACTTATTTATAGTTGTTATAATGCTAAAGTTGACCATTGAGTAATTAAAAGATCAAAAGCATTAATATGTGAAAAAAGCTTTTTTCTATTTTCTTTTATCCATGGTTTAATTAGGTGTGCATCAATGTCGGTTTGATAGTTATTGATATATTTGAGATTACGATTTAATAGTAAAATGTCTTCTATTTGTCTTATCAATAAAGTAATGTCTCGAAGATAGGTTTGCGTTGCAACTAAAAGCGTTAATTCTTTTCTATTAATACGAGTTAGTGATAATTCATGAATTAATTCTTTTAACGTTTGCTGTGTGGTGACAAAACGACAAACATCTTCATTAGAACGATTAGTTTGCTTAAAAAAGTTAATGTTCTCAATTATAGTAGATTTGAGCTTATCAACAAGAGGGTGATTTGCTATGGCAACATTGCCTGCGCATATAGTACTGATAAGTAATATAGATTTTAATTTCATTGGTAACCTCATTTAATTAAAAAAAGCCGGAAGTAACTCGTACTCCCGGCTTTGATGTTCTTAGTAAATACTCATTTGCTGTTAACAACAATGAGTTCCCCATTTCCCCTAAGGATTTTTATTAACCATTAACTAAGCGTTGTTTTAACGCTGCAAATAAGTTAACGTACGCCATCTTGTTTTTATCAAGGGCGGCAATTTTATCAACAGTATTTAAAATGTCGTTTTGTAATGCTTTAACCTTTGCTGCTGCATCTACATAGACGGTGCTCAGCAATTTGTGAAGTTGATCTACCTTAACTTTAAGTGTAGGGCCTTGTGCAGCCATATTTGTCAAAGAAGGTTTTAATGCTGCAGAAAGTTTAGTGGTATCAGTTTGCCCGCGTTGTGATTCCATTGCGCGACATAAGTTTTCAAGTGAAGGGATAATTAAATCAGCAATTTCGTTTGCACATTGAATAATGTTCTTTTCTTCATCGCTGATTGGTTGTGAAAGAAGTGCTTTAACTTCTACGTTTAATTTCTTTATTTCAACCAATATGCTATTTGCTTGTGCTATTTGATCGCTAAATTTTTCTGAGCGATTTTTCGCATCGATAAATTTGTTTACAAAAACAAGTGTTGATCGAGCGGCTTGATCAAGCGAATTTACTAATTTATTGAGTTCTTCAGGAGTATTGTTTGCCTGTAAAGAAAACGCAGCGGTTGTAGCAAATGCTGCAATAGTAACAATAGTTTTCAATTTCATAATTAAGTTTCCTCTTAAAATGTTTCTAGACAAAATCATATACACCACCTAAGAAGATATACGTAGATTATGCAATAAGGGGCGATGTATGTGCTATGACTGTCTATCTTGGGTAAACCTCCAGTAAACACAAGCTTTATACACTAAGCTTATTTCACATATACAATAACTAGTCTAACCAAGGCTTTATTTTAGTCAAATCCCCTGCCTTTTTTATTGATTTTATGACAATTTTCTATATTCTAAAAGGCGCATTCAATCAATAAATTCACATAAATAATTTACAAATAGAAAGAATAAGATGTATTATCTTTCAACACTCGGAACGCATTATTTTTCATTATTTAATGCATTTCATTACGTTAGCGTAAGGGCTATTGCGGGATTACTTTCAACGCTCTTTTTTTGTTTAGTGGCTGGTAATTGGTTTATTGAAAAAAGTAGGCGCTTTTTCCGTTCTAAAGCACGCGAGTTTACTCCTGATTCACACAAAGCAAAAGATGATATGCCTACAATGGGTGGCATTTTAATTATTTGCTCAGTTCTTCTCAATGCATTGTTATGGTGTGATCTTGGCAATCCTTTAGTGTGGATTTTTTTATTATGCTTGGTTGGCTTTGGTGCAATAGGTTTTTGGGATGATTGGTCAAAAATTGCCTATAAAAAAGGAATATCAGCGCGTAATAAATTTATCGCACAATGGTCCATTGCCTTATTGGTGGTAATAGCATGGGTTTACTTTGGTGCAGCAAAAACGACCGTTACCTTTCCTTTTTTTAAAAATCTCAACCCCGATCTTGGATTGTTGTTTATTCCGTGGGCGGCATTTATATTAGTAAGTTGCAGTAATGCCGTTAATTTAACTGATGGATTAGATGGTCTTGCCATTGGTTCACTTATTCCTAATTTTGCAACATTTGCTCTTATTGCCTATTTAGCAGGTCATGCTGTTCTTGCTGAGTATTTATTTATTCCATTTGCTGGCAGCGCGGAAATTGCCGTACTTGGTGCGTTATTAGTTGGCGCTTCATTTGGTTTTTTATGGTTTAATGCATATCCTGCGCAAATTTTTATGGGTGACGTTGGTTCGCTGGCATTAGGTGCGGCATTAGCTTTAATGGCACTCATGGCAAAGCAGGAGCTGTTGTTCCCTATAGCTGGTGGTTTGTTTGTATTGGAAACTGTTTCAGTGATGGTTCAAGTGTTTGTATATCGTAAATGGAAAAAACGTATTTTTAAGATGGCGCCCATACATCATCATTTTGAATTACTTGGGTGGCCTGAAGCAAAAATTACCACCCGTTTTGGCATTATTTCTATTGTATTGTGTTTACTTGCCTTGATTACACTCAAGCTCAGATAGCTTTCTGAGCTTCTTGAGCTTTTACTGCTTCATCAAGAATGCCATTAATAAACTTATAAGCATCTTTTTCAGCGAAGCATTTTGCAAGTTCGATCGCTTCGTTAATTACAATATTAGGAGTAGTTTGGGTAGTAGTAAGTTCCCATAAAGCGAAACGTAAAATTAGCTTGGTGCATACGCCAATGCGGTCAAAACGCCAATTATGCAAAAGAGGCTTAATTTGATCATCGAGTTGATTGCGCTCATTAATAATAGTTTGTGCAACATTAAAAACTAAACTATCCACCGGAATATTCATAGAAAAGCCACGATTAAAATTTTCAACTATCGCTTCAAGCGATGAATCATATTCAAACGATTCTGCTGCATACAAAAGATGAAAAATTAGTGATCGAGCTTCGCGACTTGATAAGTCGTTATAATCAATATTTTCAGTTTGTAATCCGTGAAGTGGATGCTCCGTCTGAGGACAACAAGTCATAATACCCTAAACCCCATTATACAAATATGTTATTAAAACTATTATTTTTTTACGCGTTCAATATATTCGCCAGTACGCGTATCTACTTTGATCAAGTCACCTTCGTTTACAAAAAGAGGCACTTGGATAACCATGCCAGTTTCTAACGTTGCAGGCTTGGTAGCTCCACCTTGTGCAGTATCACCTTTAACACCAGGAGGAGTTTCTTTTACCATTAATTCCATGTGTAATGGCGGTGTTACCGCAATAGGACGATCATCAAAATATAAAACGGTATATACGGTTTGCTCTTTGAGATAATCAAGTACTTCTTCTACTTGATCTTTATTTAAAGAAATTTGCTCGTATGATTCTTGGTCCATAAAATCATAAAGACCATCTTGTTCGTACAAGAATTGCATTTGCTTGTAGGCAAGATCTGGTGATGGGAACTTCTCTCCTGAGCGGAATGTTTCTTCATGCATAAGACCAGTTAACATATTTTTCATTTTGGTGCGAACAAATGCGCCACCCTTACCAGGTTTTACATGTTGAAAATCGACTACCATATATGGTTCGTCACGGAAGAGAATTTTACAGCCTTTACGAAAATCAGATGTAGAAATCACGCGAAATCCCTTTAATGAAAGTTATTATTATTTCATTATAAAAAGCATCATGAAAAAAGCAATGACAAGATCGTGTTATTTGTTATTTTTTTCAATAATAATACGATTAGTGCTAAAAAACATAATGCTTCCCAGGATCAAAAGCCCCAAAAATATGATAAATGGGAATAACCCAGAAATAAGCAATCCTCTTATACAAGATCCTACTAGCAAGATACAGCTTATTATGCCGGCCAATAATGTGAGCCATGAAGTGATAATAAAACGGGCTCTCTTTGCAGCGACTAATGATGCAACGCATAATGAATAAGAAATAGCCGATGCTAATGCAGAAATTTGTTGTAAGGGTACTTGTACGCCTTGGGAAATAGCTAAATATAATCCCATTAAAATACCTTCAGCTAACACACATGCTAAGGGGATATGGTGTGCGCTTAAGCTGATAAATTTATTTTTAAAAAATATATGGCCATGTTGGGCAATGGTATACAAATTCCACATGTTGCTATAGATAATGCCATAGCTGCCACCAAGTGCCGATGCAGCAATAGCTAAATGAAAAAGAGCGGCAGTAGTATGCAATGATTGGCCCGTTAATCCAAATAATTTGCCCAGCAATGCGGGAAATGCTCCCAAATAATTGGCTTGGGCTGCTAATTGGTCACCAAGAAGAGCATAAAATAAAAATTGGAATAAAAAGAGTACCGTCATGACAAGGCCAAAAGAAATAAAAATAGCGCGTGGGCCATTACGCTCGGCATTGTGAATCCGACTGCTTAATGAGCAAGATGCTTCAAATCCTGCTGCTGCGTAAAGTACAAGCGGCAAGCTCAGTGGAATACCTGACCATACCATAGTTGATGCATCAAATGATCCAGGATTTAAAAAGAATAATCCAGCCAACAAAACAAACAGTACGGGAATGAGTTTTACTATCAAAAAACCCATCTGGATTCGGCTTCCAGTGCGCATGTTTTGCGTATTTAAAAAAATGAAAAGCGCCAACACTAATGCATCAAGAACAAATATATTAATTGATGCCAAAGTAGGAATAATATACTGGCACAGGAGCATAGCGACATGAATCATAAGCATTGCAGAAGCCAATTTGCCGGTAAAATAGCTCCATGCACTTAAAAAACCCGCATAGGGATGAATTTCTTGTGCGCCAAAGGTATAAAACCCACCAGATGGATGCAGTTTCATAAGTTGGGCCACAATAATAATGAGAGGCAAAATAAGTAGGCCAATCAACGGATACATAAAACTTCCCAAAAAACCAGCGCGTTTTGAAAGTTCAACCGTATTAATAAAAATACCAGTTCCCAGCATGATATTGATATTAACAAGTATGGCAGCAGGTAAGGATAATTTATGATCAGTAGACATGAATGACTTTCATAAAAAAAATTACGAATTATACATTTAGTATAGAAAAGAATGAAGAAAAAACGAAGATATGATATGGTTTTAAGCTAAAAATTAATTTAATTAGAAAGAAATCTATGAGAATAGACTATAAATTCGTAACATTTTTTGCCTCTTTAGTAATTTTAAATGTTGTCGGTATGGAAAAAGAACTGACTCAAAATGAAGAAAAAGCTTATTCAGTTAACGATTTAGAAAATCCAATACAATTTTATAAAAATGGAACCGTTGGTCTTAGCGATCTAAAACTAACCTCGTTAGAGGGAATAGAAAAATTAGAATATGCAGCTCCTGGATATCAACGGGTTATAGAGTGGGTATTCGCTTCACAAAACATGCTTGCTGATATATCGGTACTTACTAAATTACGAAACCTAAGTAGAATTTTTATTTCCAACAATTTTATAAAAGAGCTACCTAATTTAAGCTCTATGACGTCTTTGCATGAGTTAACTATTAATGCTAATCAGATTAAATCTCTAATGAATGAAGGTAACGAATTTTTATTGCCCAGCTCATTAGAATGCTTATGTATTAATAATAATGAATTAGATTCCATACCCGATTCTTTTGCCGTTCTTACTAATTTAACTTTCTTAGCAGCAAGAAATAATAATATTACTACTATTACTACTTTTTTGGCAGCTCTCAAGAAATTAAATATGGTGTTTTTAAGCTATAATAAACTTCCGGAACTACCAGATACAATCACTGAGATAGGAATAAGTACTAGTATATTTGCTAATCAGTATGATTTTTCGCACAATTTGTTAAATAAGCTACCTGAAAATATCGGTGATATTTCTAAGAATCAAAGAGCTTTTCTTTTCCTGCAAAGTAATAAGTTAAAACAAATACCAATTTCAATAGGTAATTTGCATAATCTATCTAGACTTGATTTATCAAATAATGATCTAAATCGGTTGCCAGATGAAATAGGTAATTGCACCGAGCTCAGAATATTGACACTTAACAATAATAAACTAGATAAATTGCCTGAAAGTATAACTAAGTTAATAAATTTGCAAGATTTACAAATTATGGATAATCCTAATTTACAAACCAAAGTTTCTAAAATGCTCTATACCTTTTTATGTGCGTTAGATGCAAAAGGGGCATTGCATTGCGGCAACCCGATTGCAAAACAACCAGCTATACCTACCGAAATCAGACGAACAATTTATGAATATGTTTCTTAATTTACAAAAATATTTGTTTTTTATTTTGGCGACTTCTGTTTCTGCGCATGGTATGGAACAAAATGAAACAAACTATTTTGAAATGCTGCCCAGTGAAATTATACATCATGTGATAAAACATAGGGTGAAACAAATTTCTGCGCCTAACTTTGCGCAAACTATAACACAAATTGAACCATTATCACGGGTAAATAAACAATTAAAAGAAATTGCGCAAGAGCATATGAATGCGCTAAGAGAGCAAGGCGCAAAAAGTAATGGACTTCTAAAAGAACAGGTTGACAATGAGCGGTTGTTAAACCTTTTGATACAACATAATCGTTTCATGCATGATAATGAACTATTGACCGAAATTGAAAAATTTACTCTTGAATGGAAGCAACATGATCCAAATTCTAATGAAAAAAATGAAATTAGATCTTTTTTTAGAGTGCTAAAAAATTTAAATCATACTAAAGCTCTTACTGATTTTATTACTAACAATGAAGAATGGGCTAATGATTTTTTTGCTCGCAATTTAGGAGCTCTTCAATTTTTTGTATGTTTAACTACTCCAAGTTCAGAACTAAGAGAAAAAATGATAGATGATATAATTACCTTATTAGAATGTAAGATTAATCCCAATCAAATGCTAATTTCTGATGGTTCGAGGCAATTTGCTTTTCATTATGCTTGTAGCTATGGTAATTTAGCATTGGTGAAAAAATTTATAACATCTGGTGTAGCAATAAATGCAACTAATGATAATAAAACTGCTTTAGAATGGATGACCTGTGATGTTTTTGTTAATTTAATGCAAATAGAAGAAAAACAGGAAATCATCGAAGAATTGATAAAAGCAGGAGCGATATTAAATCAATCTTCTAAGCCTAAAAAAACTATTTTAGACCGTGCAGGCCATAAGCTAAAAGAATTTTTACGGTCTCAAGGCGCAAAAACCTATCAAGAGCTTAAAGATGAAGGTCTTGTTTAAATAATGGTTTAATGATAAAACCTTTAGCTGATCAATTTAAAACAACTCAGGTATTGGATATAGGTATGATTTTACAATTTTTTATTATGATATGCGTCTTTATACCGCTTTATGCGCATGAAGGTTTAAAAAGAAAGCGTGAAGAGCAAGCATGGTCTTCCGTTAAGCGAGTATGTGTATCAAATGGTTTGATTAACCGACAGATTTCGATTGATCAACACATTGCGCAGGTAAGAGCATATAAAACTAAAAATAAATTACTGAGCAATGAAATTATTAATCAGTTTATTGCTAATACATCGCATCAAGCAGCTAATTTACCTATCGATCATGCACAATTATTGGTGTCACTAGAGCCAATTATAAGCCAACAAGAAGAAGATGTATTAAGAAAATTTGAGAAAAAAATAGAAAAATTTATCGATCAAAAAAAATATTTGAAGCAGGGTTATCGATTTGCAAGCCGCATTAAATATTTTTTTGACACTAAAAAACATAAAACAAAAATTGATCATAGCATTGATTTAGTGGATAAAATGGTTAGTGAATTGGTAAAAAAATTAGCTGATGTTAAGGATTTTGATAGCAACTCTGAGTCAATGTTGTTAAATGCGTTGTATTATTTAGCGCAAGAGACCGATATTTTTTCTATTAAAATTGATAATAGTGAAAATATATTGGCCTATAGTGCATCTAAAGAAAATATATTTTTAACAAGAGCATTATTGAAGGTTAATGCTGATTTAAAAGCTCTACCAAATATGCCCATAACTATATTATCTGATGGTGAGATAGATCAAATTAAAAATAGAAGTAATAATACGGCTATTAAAGATGCATTATCGTTTTACTACCAAACAGATGCTTATTTTATTGCTCGGTATCATAATAATGGTTTTAAAATAGATAAGCTCTTATTTAGACAAAAAAAGAAATAGAATTATTTTTTAAGGTAAAATAAAAAATGAAAATAATACTTGTTATGCTACTGATTCCTAGCTTTATAGGCGCGATGGAGTTAAATAAAAGTAAGTTTATAGAGCTTTTTGACCAATCTAATAATTCAGAACAATCTGATGCTTTAAAAAATATAATCCAAGCCAATCAGCAACTTGCTCACGATGTTTTTGTTGAAAAATTAACTCACCTATCTTCTGGATATGTGTATGATCATAATAAATTAAAAAATAAATATGCTCGTGATACAGAACACCAGAAAAAAATTGATGAATTGATCTGTATGCTCAAAAATGGTTTAAAACCACCGTTTCCTCTATTAGAAGGGAATGTAGGAGCAGGACTGTTTGATTTAGTACGACGTGATGAAATTGGTAACTTTAAAAAAGCGGGAAAAGATATTAAAGAACCGGTGTTGCATGTTGCATTACGAAAAGGAACGCCTGAACTTATTAAAGAACTTATCCAAGCCGGTGTTGATGTAAATGAAACAGATAGCGAAGGTTTTACCTCGTTAATGTCTTTGATGATGTTTGGTAATTTAAGAGACACTCAAACAAGACTTAGCATATTACAAGAACTTGTTAAAGCTAACGTAGCGATTAATGCTATGTATAACCACAAAACAGCGCTTGATATAGCTCAAAGTGCATCATTACCAGAACATGCATTGATAACCGCTTTAAAAAATGAAGGAGCTAAAACATACCAAGAGCTTGATAGCATCCAATAATAAATTGTGATTAATGTTGCAAAATAATACTTATATCGCCATTTGTTTCTAAAATGGCGTGTTTTACTTTTTCAAGATTATCGGTGTGTGCATGGCGTCGCACGGCGCTCATGAGTTCATCGTAATTAATATGACATGTGCGGAGCATTTCTTTGTCAATAATACCATTTTTAATCAAATAGTAGGGTGCTCCTTCAAATAGATTTTCTGCCGGCTGAAAGTAAAAGGTAAGTGCTGAAACGGCTGAGTGTACTACAAATAACAATATCATGATTCCTAAGCACTCAAAAAAAGGCCAGCTACCAACTATTGCATCTGCTAAAATGTTACCAATAATAATAATGAAAATAATATCAAAAGGGCTATTGGGTTGTAGAACGCGCCGTTTACCAAGCCGTATTAAAAAAATCGCAACAAAATAAATAACCAAAGCCCGTACAATCATTTGATAAAATGTTGGTGTATTATGACTAGTTCCTAAAACAACATCAATGATATCAAGCCAATTCATACTGCTCCTTTTCTAATAATCCTGATATTGCTTATGTGCAATTGTCAATAAATAATAGATTTTGCTGCTTCTAAATTGCTATCTTAACAATTAACAGAGGGGGATAGATGAAGCATTTAAAAAAATTAGCTCACGAATTAGCGGCAAAAGCTGATGTTACTATTAATGGACAACGGCCATGGGATATACATATATTCGATGATCGTTTTTACCATCGCATTGTTCGTCACGGATCATTAGGACTTGGTGAATCTTATATGGACGCATGGTGGGATTGCAAAGAACTTGATAATCTCCTTACCCGACTTTTATGTGCCAAGGTGTCCCAAGATATTAAACCCAGTTTGCCCTTGGTATGGGAATTTCTTAAAGCGCGAGTCTGTAATTTACAATCACAAAAAAGAGCCTATCAAGTAGGTGAGCAACATTATGATCTGGGTAACGACTTGTATGAAGCAATGCTTGATAAACGCTTGGTTTATACCTGTGGGTATTGGAAAAATGCAAAAAACTTAGATGAAGCACAAGAAGCAAAATTGGATTTAGTTTGTAAAAAATTACACCTTAAGCCAGGGCAAAAAATTTTGGATATTGGTTGTGGATGGGGCAGTTTTGCAAAGTTTGCAGCTGAAAAGTATGATGCTCGTGTGGTCGGAATAACAATTGCCCAAGAACAAGTAGCTCTTGGTAATCAGCTATGTAAAGGGTTGCCAGTCGAAATACGCCTTCAGGATTATCGTGATGTAAATGAGCCGTTTGATCATATAGTTTCGCTGGGGATGTTTGAGCATGTGGGATATAAAAA
This sequence comes from Candidatus Babelota bacterium, assembly GCA_049325595.1. Classification (GTDB taxonomy): domain Bacteria; phylum Babelota; class Babeliae; order Babelales; family Vermiphilaceae; genus Noda2021. The sequence goes on along the minus strand of JBMOLF010000021.1, from coordinate 8,952 downwards.
TTATCGCAACTATATGGAAGTTGCCCACCGCTGCTTAAAAGATGATGGTCTTTTTTTGTTACATACTATTGGCACGAACAAAACATGCTTTAATGGTGATCCATGGCTTGATAAATATATTTTCCCTAATGGCATGTTACCGTCTATTAAACAAATTGGCGCGGCAATAGAAGGTCTTTTTGTTATGGAAGATTGGCATAATTTTAGTGCTTATTACGATACCACGCTTATGGCTTGGTATACTAATGTGCAAAAAAATTGGTCTAGCTTATCGCGCACCTACAGTGAACGGTTTAAACGTATGTGGGACTACTATTTATTAAGTTGTGCTGCGGTTTTTAGATCGCGACATTGTCAGCTTTGGCAAATTGTCTTAAGTAAAAATGGTGTCCGAGGTGGCTATGAATCAATTCGATGAGGAAAAAAATGTGTTTTTCTCCATTTGCTAGTTTTACTCTGGCAGGTTTTTTGAGTATTACTGGGTTACTCAGCTCTTATTATTCGCGTAAAAACTCTTCATTATTTTTTTTGAGCATAATTCCCTTTATATTTGCATTGCAGCAATGGTGCGAGGGAGTTGTTTGGGTATATGGACCAAATAGTGATGTGGGTTATTGGACAGGATTTCTCTTTTTTTATATAGCCTTAGCCTGGTGGCCATTTTGGATGCCACTTAGTGTTTATAGAGCTGAACCCAATATACGCATTAAAAAATTGATACTTCCTTATCTTATTGCAGGTTTGGTGTGGCTTATGGTGGCAACCTGTGCCATTCTTATGTATCCATTATCGATACAGATTAATAATAATATTATCTATTCTCTTGCCGTACCATTTGATATTTCATTGTTTGCTATAGGTGTCTATTTATTGCTAGTGGCAGGACCATTGTTGCTAACAACCATACCTTACGCCCGTATTTTTGCCCTATCAATTGTAAGTGCATTTGGGATTAGTTACTGGCTTTGGTACCATGCATTTGGTTCGGTATGGTGTTTTTTTGCAGCATGGTTGAGTGTACTGATTGTGTTTATGATTAGAAAAAACAGTTAATATCTATAAGGAAGTTCTTGTATTAGGGTAATCTTGTGTATTTGGTAAAAAACGAGTTTTAAAAAAATTTACCATCAATTTATTAAGATCAGAATTTTGATCATCAGAGAGATTGCACAATTCCACACTTATTTCGGGTGCCTGTGTTATGTTGATTTTTTTTTCTGATTTTATTTGATCAGCAAGTGCGTTCATAATGCGTGCACTCGGTCGTGTGGTTATTTTTATTGAACAAGAATTTTTATTGTTTTCATGACTTACTTGAGCTCGAGCAAGACACTCAGGAGAATTAGGTGGTGTAATTTCTACTGATAAATGATTTTTTTGTGCATGCTTGTTTCTTCTGACCATGAAAGGTGATTTTTTCAATGTTTTTGTTTTGATTATTGGTGAAAGTTCGTTTGGTTTTTCACTGCTGTACACTGATGTGGAAATTGTTACAAAAAGAAAAAATGGTATAAAAAATATTTTTAAGATCATAGTTGTAAGCCTTATTAATGTAGGTTTAATAAAGCCTAACATTACTCATTTCCCAAGTAAATTGTTTTTTGCCATTTGCAAATGTTTAGAAGCAATTAAAACTTGCTAAATAATACATACATAGCTATAGAGCCAGCAACAGCAGCATTTAAGCTTTCAGTTTCTCCTGGCATTGGGATAGTAATTTGTTCATCGCATTGAGCGGCCCATTCAGCAGGAATACCATGTGCTTCACTGCCAATTACCAATAAGGAGTTTTTTTGAACAATCTCCTGTGGGCTTTTTCCCTTATTAACCATCAAAGCATATAATGGTAAATCTTTTTTAGTGCGAAGCAATTCTTGCCAGCTCATTGGAAAAATCTGCACTTGAGCAATAGTTCCGGCTGAAGCTTGAATAACTTTAGGGCTCCACGGATCGGTACTTTCTACACAAACAACTGATTTTAAATTCATTGCCGCAGCGGTGCGAATTAAAGTGCCCATATTGCCTGGATCAGCAATGCGAGCTAAGACTATGCCCGAAGAAAGTTGTTGCGATGGTGCTTGTGGCATTTCAAAAAGTCCTAAAAAACCACTTGGCGTATGTGCCGTACTGATTTTTTTCATAACAAAATCAGAAACACATGTAATGAAAGGAGTTTTTATAACTCGTTTGTAATCGTCAAATAACGTATCGGTGATATACAAAGTAACCAACTTAAAACCATTATCGACTAAGGTTTTACATACCCGTGTTCCTTCAGCAACAAATTGACGATGTTCTTTGCGCGCTTTAGGAGTTTGCAAAGCTATAAGATGCTTAATTTCCGGATTATCACGTGAGGTAATAACTTTCATTACAGTTCTCCTTGTAAAATCTTAGTACGGTATTCAGCCATGAGTTGAACCATAAAATGCAAGTTATGAATGGTCGCCAGCATGTAACCGGTAAGCTCATGTGCTTTAAATAAATGATGCAAGTAAGCGCGGGTATATTTTTGACATACAATGCAGCTGCAGGTTTCGTCAACTGGTTTGAATGATTCTCGGTTGGCGCTGTGTAATATTTTATAATGGCCTTGCTTGGTAAATAACAAACCATGGCGTGCACAGCGGGTTGGGTGAGAACTATCAAATGTATCAATGCCAAGTTTTACGCATTCTTCAATAGAAGTAAGATCACCAATGCCCAATAAGTGATTTGGTTTATCTTCTGGCAATGCGGGTACCACATAGGCAAGCATTTCAAACATTTCTTGGTGTGTTTTACCTAAGCTTCCACCAATAGCATAGCCATCAAAGGGTTGTTGCCCTAAATATGAACAGCTTAATTTCCGATAGTCTGGATTTATACCACCATGAACCACGGCGTACATAGCTTGGCCATTGGGATTTTTTAGATGTTCATCGAGTGATCGTTTTTCCCAGCGATGAGTTCTATGTAAAGATTTTTCAAGCTGGCGCTGGTCCATGTGATAAGGGGGTAATTCATCAAAGGGAATAATAATATCAGCACCAAGATCTTTTTGAGCTTGTACGGAAGATTCAGGTGTTAAAATAATTTTAGATCCATCGCGATACGAGCGAAAAGTTACTCCCTCTTCATTAATTTTTAGCACTGAATTGTTGGCTTTTTTTTGACCCTTACTTTTAAGCTCATCTTTCACCGTACCATATGCAAGACTAAATACTTGAAAGCCGCCAGAATCGGTAATAATAGGAGCATTGCGATTAATAAATTTGTGTAATCCACCAGCTTTGGCAATGGTTTGTGTGCCGGGTTGGAGCATGAGGTGATAGGTGTTGCAAAACATAAGTTGCAAGCCTAGGCTATTTACCATTTCGCTATCGATAGCTTTGAGCGTAGCATTGGTACCTACCGCGACAAAATTAGGGGTATCGATTACTCCATGTGGTGTAATAATTTGACCAACGCGGGCACGAGACTTTTTTGAATGATGAACTATTTTAAAACCAAATTTAGTAGCCATTTTTAATAATCACATTTTCTGATGGTGTATCACAGATTTGTTTAATATATTTTTTAATAAATTCCCCTATCTACTTAGTATAAAAAGCTTTTTAAAAAGAACAAATACCAAGGATAGTATCGTTTCTATATGTAATTATTTCGTTCAATCTGAATATAAGCAATCAGTTTGCGTCGACTTTTTTCTTAAAAACATAAAATGAAACATAAGTAAACGCGAGTGAAAAACCCAAAAGAGCGACTATACAAGTGCTAATGTCCATAAAAAGAGGCCCACCGATAATGGCTTGACGTAATCCTTCGGTAACGTAAATAAGAGGATTAATGAGTACTGCTTTACCCAACAAAGGTGAAAATTTGTTCATAATGTGCCAAGGTACCCAAAAACCGCCCAAAATTATCATAGGAATATTTACGCGCATCCATAGTTGTCTTGTTTGATCGGTGCTTTTTAACAAGGATGTTGCTAAAAAAAGATAGGAAGAACAACATAAAGCTGCCAAAAATAACAATAAAACAACTAAAGGCCAAGAAATCTGCTCAACAGGAAATGAACTGCTTAATAATAAACGAGCTATAGGAAAAAATGGTAACGCAATAAAAGTTCCCCATATCGATGCAAACATAATCTCTTTTAATACAAAAAGGTGTACTGGTAATAGACTGAGTTGATATTGAGTAAATTTATGTTTTTTTAAATCAAATAATACCGTGCTAATTACCGTGTACGTAAGACTAAGCAAAATTTGAGAAACGTTACCAATAAATGTAGAAAGTCCTACCGAAGTTTTTGATTCAAAAAATACATGAGGCTGTAAATAGGCAAAGGTCATCACATATAGCACAGGTCCTATAATGCCATAATTAACCAAATATTGAGAAGCACGTTTACCGTATACATAAAAATCTCGCCATAAAAAAGCACAAAATATTTTAAAATAAGCAGCTATATTCATAATAAAGTACTTTCTTAAACAGGATTTAAGCGCTTATAAACTGCATTAGTTAGTAATACAATTAATCCGGCAATAGAACACACAAGCACGGACAAACAAAGCCAAAAAGGTAAGTAGTAATTACCGCCTAATAAAGTTGTGCGAAAACCTTCAATTATGTAGGTAATTGGATTTAATAAAAATAAATAACCAAAAAAATTAGAAAAAGCTTTTACTTTGTACCATGGAAAAAAGCTCGCGCTGAGCAGAAACAATGGTGATAAACGGCGAGGCCAGATATTATCTAAAAACCATTTGTATTCATATTTAAAACTTAATGTTAAAAATAGCAGTGCAAAAAAAATCATCGAAGTAGTATACATAATGCCAAATTGGAGCCAATTTGCATGTGACAACAAGATGATGTCGCGCAATAAAAAAAGTCCAAGCGAAACTAATGGTAGTGAAATGGTAATGCACTTGAGCATAAAGGAGCATACGTATTGGGCAAAAAGCCAACGCTTGGAAATAGGCAAGGTAAAATGATATTGAATAAAGCGATCAAATTTTAAATCAAAAACCAGATTAAAAGCGAGATTAAAGCCAAGCAAAAATAGAATTTGGCAAATGTTAACCAAATATAATGGCCCAACGTTAGCAATAGACATACCAAGTAACGGTAATAAGCGTCCAAAAACAAGTACCTGTAAAAGACACAAAATACCTGCGTCGATAAGATCTTTTAATAAAGTATGTCCAATAAATCGTATATCACGCCGTAGTAGCGCAAAAAATACTCTGACATTATTGTTCATAGTTGTTGTTCTTCTTGTTGCGTTAGATGTAAAAATATATCTTCTAGTTTTTCAAGACGATGTTTTGCTTTAAGTTCAGCAACTGATTCAATAAGAAGTACGCGTCCTTTGCTTAACATACACACACGATCTGATAATATTTCTGCTTCATCTAGATAATGAGTCGTTAAAATAACGGTAATTCCTTGTTTTTTAAGTGATTGAATGTGTGTCCATAATTTACGACGAATATCCGGATCTAATCCAACAGTTGGTTCGTCAAAAATAACAATTTCAGGCTTGTGCACCAGAGCGCGGGCTATCAATACACGTTGTTTGGTGCCTCCTGAAAGTTGGTCTATTTCAAAATGGGCATACCGAGTAAGTTCAAATTCCTGTAGTAACTGATCAACACGTTCTTGAATTTCTTTTTCAGACATCAAGTTATAGCGACCAGCAAATACTAAGTTTTCTCGTACATTAAGAAATTGATCTAAATTTTGAATTTGCGGGCACAAGCCAAGAGAGCGGCGAAATGTATACAGATTTTTATAAATTGAACTTCCCTTAAACAATACATCTCCAGAAGTTGGTGGGTGTATGGTCGCAAGAATAGAAGACAAAGTTGTTTTACCAGCCCCATTTACACCAAGCAATCCAAAGATTTCTCCTTTGTTAATAGCAAATGAAATATCTTTAAGCGCGTGAACAGTGCGTTGCTGGTCTTTATACGTTTTACTAACGTTTTTAATTTCTAAAATAGGCTGTGCCATGATTTGTCTGAGGTTATGGGTGACTTAGATATGAATTATATAAGTATATCAAGGTTTTTAACTAATTACCAAAAATTTATAGCTATAAAAATGCTTAACTTATGGTGAGCTTTTTTTGCTTAGGGTTTATTATCTATCAAATTTACAAAGGAGCATTATATGATGAATTTTGAATGTTGTTTTTATTTTTTAAAGGAGCATGTGTATGAAGCACATAAAACCGGGTTTGGTTGAAGCATTGGGATCTTTTTTCTTAGCTGTTATTGTGGGGTTAACAGGTGGCAATGCGCTAGCAGTAGGTTTGTTAATTGCTGGTTTAGTATATGCTGGTGCTTATATTTCCGGTGCGCATTATAATGGTGCGCTTTCTTTTGCATCATTAATCCGTGGTTTGCTTGATAAAAAAGAGGTTATTGGTTATTGGGCATGGCAAATAGTCGGAGCTGCTCTAGGTTTTGTTGTAGTATATCAATTAATTGGTGTTGATTTTGTATTGCCAGTAAATCCTGAGCTTAATTGGTATGGCGTTATTGCAATAGAGTTTTTACTCACCTTTGCTTTTGCATGGATATGGTTAAGTATTTTGAGTGCACTGCCCTATGAAGGTAATCAAATATTTGGCCTAGTAATTGGATTAACATTAGCTGCAATAGTATTTTTAGGTGGTATGTACAATCCTACTTTGGCATTAGGGAGCATGATTGTAGGGCTTATAAAAGGTACTTTGACTAAAAATCTTATTTGGTGGTATCTTGCCGCATTTGTTTTAGCGCCATTGGCAGGAGCTGCGGCAGCAGGATATGTTACAAATTATCTTAATAAAGACGAAGAAGAAGAGTTGGTATTTGTAGAAGAAGAAACAATCGAGTAATTAAATTTAACCGGGTTCAAATATGATTTGTTGAACCCGGTTTTTTGATTTATTTCTTTCCAAGTTTTTTTTGAATTTTTTCTATTTTTTGTTGATACTCAGCGGCAATTGCATAACCATCAGCTGAAATTTGCAAACAAGTCGGGACTGCACCAAGCCAGGCAAAAAAGGTAATTTCTTGAGAGCAATTATTCACTGCCCAAACACTAAATAATGCCATGCCTTTCATATAATGGCCAACTCCTTTGTGCCACCAGGCTTTTTTTTGATAGTTTTTCAACTTACTTTCTAGATGGATACGTTTTTCGGGTGTGAGTTCATTTGGTTTTATTATTTCGCTTGCACAAGAAGAAAGAAAAATAGTGCTCAGAACGAGCATAAAAATTGATTGTTTCATTATAATTATTCCTCCATTTTATATTTCCATAAGTAATTTTTATTGTACCATTTTTATAAAAAATTTATAGCCCAATGTTTCTTTTGGTATTAACTCTCAATAGTAGGATGAGTATGGCTATGTGCTAATTAATTTTTATCTAACAATTGTTGAATAAGATTTTCTTGATAATTTATTTGCTGCAATAAGCGTGTTTGTTTGGTTTGATAATCAATCAGACGACAAAATCCTTTTTTTAAAAATTTGTCGCCGCAACAAATAAGGCTGGTTCCTACACAGACATTTGCAAGAGAATTGAATGATTTAACATCAAAGGTGGCAACTATCCAGGTTATACCTAATGCAGAAAGCGGAGCGCCTGCAAGAATGTAGGCTGCCGAAGAACTATAGGCTTTAAATTTAGTTTTTTGTAGTGCATTAAGCTGGTGGTCTAGATGCAATTTGATTTCTAAATGCTGGGACACAAGCGGATTAGCATGGGCTACTGCAATATTTTTATTTGGTTCGCTCGTATATATAAGTATATGAGCAAAGATTGCGAAATAAAGTAGTTTATAGGGTGCCTTCATATAATTCTTGCTGAGAAATTGATTGTACGCCATGTTTTTCAAGTGAAGATAGTAATTGATTAGTGAGTGCAAGTTTATCTTTTAAATGGAATGGTAGAAAACGAGCGCTTTGCTCTAATGATAATCCCTTATTAATTACATGATTTGAATATATTAAACAGGAAGCTGCAAAAAGAATTGAATACCCATAATAAGGTGATATATTAACAAATTCATTTGCTAATATACCAGTTCCAAGTATAGCTGATATATATCCTCTGCGAAATTGGATAATCGCTTCTCTTGTTAAGATGCTTTGTGATTCATCAAGTAATTGAGCCATGTTTTGCTTGTGTTTGATTAAGCTATTATTTAACATATTTGGATCATTAAATAAATAATATACTTTTACTGGGCCGATATCATTTTTCAAGTTAAAGCAATACGCATAATCGAGTTGAACTTGCGCATTGCTATCAAGATCTTGAAATTCAATTTTTTCAATTTCATCCATGCAATAGGTTGAAGCAGAGCAAACTATTGCGAGCAAAAAAAATATTTTTTTCATGGAATTACTCCCCCGCGTAAAGTGCTGTAGCTAGTCTTAGTAATTTTGTAGGCGAAGTCAATATTGTCAAATAAAATATAAAAAGCTCCTACTTGAGTAAGAGCTTTTGGTAGTTTGTATTTTAATATTTTTTAAAATTTCTTTTTATTATCGATTTTTGCATTATGGTCATCTTTGATCCATTTGAGGGCTAATTTATTTGTTACCAACTCCTCTTCGAGTTCATCAACATTAATTTGAAGATAGCGATAATAATTTAAAATGCTGTTTTTGAGTTGATATCCGGTAATTTGAGCGGTGGCTAGAAACGTTGACAAAGTTAATAGCCCCTGACAATCAGAAAAATTTGAAGAAGAAGTTATTAACGTATTACCAAATTTTAGTGTTGGTGCTAATGCACAAATTGCCTTAAAAAGATGATCATTGCCATTTTTTTTAGAGCTTATCCGAAAATTAAATAGATAGGAGCGCCTTCTTGATTTATTGGCTAAAATAGCCAGTGAACAACAAAAAAAAGGAAACGCTCCGATGCTTATGATATCAGATAATGTATGGAATGAAA
>JBMOLF010000020.1:0-6672 GCA_049325595.1 Candidatus Babelota bacterium | reverse complement strand
CACTTCCTTCTTTTCTTTAACTTCAACAACAGCTTCTGCTTTCGGAGATGCAGTATCAAAAACCTTGTAACCAAGTTTCACAATTACTTCTTTAATTTCTTTTGTATTTATCAGACCAGGGATATAATTGATAATTGCTGATTCAGTTCCCAAATCCACGCTTGCAGAAATAACGCCTCTTTTTTGCTTTAATTCCTTTTCAATTTTAGTTACACACGATCCGCAATGCATTCCTTTGATACCCAGCTTTAAGATTGAACGACCAGTTTTGTAACCTGCTTTCTTAATTGCACTTATTATTTCTTCGGTTTTCGTTTTGTCAATGCTGTATTCAACGTATGCTGTTTCAGTTGCATAATTTACTATAGCTGATTTGATCCCGGGTAATTTTTTTATTTCTCTTTCAATATTTATCGCACACGATGAACAATTCATATCAATTATAGGAAGCTGAATTTTTTGTATTCCATAACTAGAAGTATAAGTTGAAGCAGGCATTTCTTTTTTGTGAATATATTTGTGTAGTTCTAAGGCAAATTTCTGTTTGCATTCTTCAGAGCAGAACTCAAATATTCTACCATCTAAATCAACAGAATGTTTAGACGGTGATTTTATTTCCATACCGCAAACTGGGTCGTATGTCTTTACAAATTGGAATTTCTCTTCGGTTAACATTTATAATGCTCTACTCATTTTAATTGTTTTTCACTTTTCCTGATGATGTGATTCGTGATCTGATTGGTTCATTGTCTTAGTTGAATCACTCTTCATATCATGTTGCATCATTCCGCATTTCATCATCTCTTTATCATTCATCATCTTTTTATGCAATTCAGAACTATCCATCATTTTTTTGCACCTCTGCATCATAGCTTCTTTATCACCTTTATTTTGCATTGTCTTTTTATCCATCATTTGTTTACACATTGTGCTGTCATTAGCAATTTTATCCGTACATTTCTGCATATCTTCTTGTTGCATCATCATTTTGCTTTCTTTCTTTTCTACAAGTTTTTCCTGTGCATTTATTAAAGACGCAAAAGTGAATAGAAATCCAACTATAAATACTGCAATTAAATTTTTCTTAAGCATTTTATCACCTTTTAATATTAGTTTGTAAAAATTATTATTTAAAGATCTATTTTTAGCCACTTCAAGTTTTCTAAAGTATTATTTTAAAGATTAAAATTCAGATTTAGATTATTAAGCTTAAACCTTGAATTAAAATCTCATTAAGCATTGTTCCAACTCATTTTTATTATAGAAAATAAAGCAATAGATGTGCCACTAAAAAGTTGTGATTATTGCAGAAAACTAAGAATTTCAACTTTAGAAAATTTAAGTTATTTAAAAATTTTTAAGAATAATTAAAGATATTTAGCAATTAGGTGAAAAAATTTTGATTATTAACTTGACTTAAATCTGAACCAAACTGTATTTAAAATAATTATTATTTTTTTATCCAAGTCAAAGCCTATTTTTAGTCAAGACTATCAACAGCTTTTTTTAGTTTTGTTCTTATTTCTTCTGCTATTGAAGAAAGATTAATATTATCAACAGCCTGCATAGATGAAACCGGATCGACAGCAGCCACTTCAATTTTATTCTCTTTATGTTCAATAACGATAACATTGCAAGGCAACATTGTGCCTATTTTATCCTCCGTTTGTAGCGCTTTATATGCATATGGAGGATTGCAAGCGCCCAATATTTTATATCTCTTGAAATCAACATCTAATTTTTTCTTTAAGATTTCCTTTACGTCAATCTCAGTTAAGATACCGAAGCCCTCACTCTTTAATGCCTCGGTCACTTTTATAATTGCTTCTTCAAATCTCAATGTTAATTCTTTTGAAAAATAGTATGACATAATTATTCTCCTATCAAATTAATTAAATAAAACTAACTTAAATCATTTTTCATACTCTCAAATTCTTCTTTAGTAATCTCTCCTTTTGCATACCTTCTCTTCAGTATGTCTAATGCGGATTCTAGTTCTGGTAATTGTGAATTTCTTTTGTTTTTATTAGGCAGATATACAACTATGTACATGATTATAATTAAAATTATCAGCCAGAACATCCAAACAAACCACATACCTCCGCCCATAAAACCATCGTGAAGCATTTTATTACTCCTTATATCATTATAATTTTTTCAGCTTAAAATATTTTATTCGTATTTATAAAATGTATTATCCAAAATCTTTTACATTTATTAATAATGATGTTCGGCTGAAAGCCTTGCTTTCTCCTCTTTATCAATAATAATTTTTCAGCGGTATCTAATAACTTTTAATTAAAGCTTTCTTCGGGGTAAAGCGATTTTATAGAATCTAACAACTTATTAAATTCATCAATAGCCGCCATAGTATTTTTCATATCACCGGCATCTCCATATTCATCTAATAGAGCTGCTGAATCTTCTACTTGCTTCGCCAACTTTTTTAATTTGTCCATCTTGTCAGAAGGTAAACCTGTTGACTGACCGGGTAATGAATTAACTAAGTCACTTATAGAAAATACAAATTTATGTACATTCTCTAATTTATTTGATTCCATGGTTTTCTTTAGAGCAATGTTTTCTTTCTGAATAGCAGCCCATGTTTTTCCAATCTTAGGCGCCTCCAAATTGGATTTAGTTTGAGCCTGTGTCTGACCCTGCTTTTCATTTTGCAGACTATTTTCTTCATTTTTATTATCTCCACATCCAAAGAATATAAAATTCAATGAAAGAAAAGATATTAAAACAAATGTTCTGAATAGTTTCATTTTTTTTGTTCCTTTATGTTTTGATTAAATGAGCCATATATTTAGCTCGCCAATCAGTTATTTTAATTTCCCAATTTTTATTTTTTCAAATTCATTAAAAGCTAATAACTAAAACTTTAATAAGAAAAAGTAATACCCACTCCTAAACCCATATCACTGTCGTAATGTGTAGATACAGAAAAATATTTGGTGAGGATATACCTGAAACCCGACATATATTCTTTATCTGTATTTACCATCAAGTTAAAACGCAAACGGCTAGTTATGGATATATCTTCTCTGCTTAATTGAAAACGAAACTTTCCATCGCTATCAACTCTTGCATCAGCAATAAACAGCATAGGTAATGTATAGGCAATACCAGCTACAGCAGCTTTACGATTATTTTTATTACTTTTCTGACCAAACATATTTTTTTCTTCGTTGCCAAAAATATTTTTTGGTCCGCCTTCTCTTTTAAAATGATAGTCAAAGCCGATATAAGGAAACCACCACTGCATACGATCTAGATATCGCCCGATAAATGTTTCACTCTCGTAACCATGCTCGTCGTGATAACCCAAATGCCAGATAGTTTGCATTTTCCAGCGAGTATTGGAATACATAGCTTCTCCATCACTTCCATTGCTTTCCAAACCAATGCGAGCCATAGGGTGAAATTCACGGTCATCAGCAAATAATTTTTGAAGAGCACTTTTGGGATCAGGAAGATCAGGATTCGGAGGAGAATTTTCATAGCTGAAAACTCTGCCCATCCCCGACATCATGTGGTAAAGAATGTGGCAATGAAAAATCCAATCGCCTCCCGGCTCTGAAGCAGCAAATTCTATTGTGTCTCTTTCCATAGGCATAATGTCAATTATATTTTTCATAATTGCATATTCACCCTGTCCGTTCAACAATCTGAAATCATGACCGTGCAAGTGCATCGGGTGGCGCATCATACTATTATTGAAAAGAATTATTCTAAGATTTTCACCTTTTTTAATGAGAATTTTATCACTTTCTGAAAGCGTTTTATTATTCATTGACCAAACGTAGCGGTTCATATTTCCGGTCAGTTCAAATTTCAATTCTCTGATTGATCCGTCAGGCAAAGTTGTTTTTTTAGTACTCTTCAGCATCTCGTAATTTAGTGTTACAAAATCTTGCTCTTTCTGATTTTGTTGATGTTGTCCCATCTCTTGCATCTCCATATCTTTCATTTCATCATAACCAGTAATTTCAGGATACATCACAGTATTCATATCCATCTGCTGATTCTGCATCCTCATTCCCTCCATTTCAATTATATTGCCGTTCATATCCATCATATTATTCATCATCTCCATTCCAGCAAAATATTTCAACTTTGGCAGCTTTTGTGCTGGAACCTTTTCTCCACTTCCCAGCCATAATGAAGCTGACCCTGTACGGTCTTCCGGTGTAGCAAGAAATTCATAGCTTTTGTTTTCGGGAACGGTGACAATAACATCATAAGTTTCTGAGACAGCTATAATTAACCTATCAACTTCAACTGGTTCTACATCATTGCCGTCAGTGGCAACAACAGTAATTTTACCGCCCGAATAAGTAAGCCAAAAGTAATCTGACGCACCTGCATTAGCGATACGCAGCCGTACTTTGTCACCTGCTTTGAACTGTGGCTCTTTATTTTGGTTTTTCCCGTTTATCAAAAAGTTATCATAATACACATCGCTTACATCCATCGCATTCATCCGCTTCCACTCATTGGTAATTTTAGTTCCCAAATGTCCGCTGATTAATGCTTCACCATAACTTTGAGTAGCACCCTTTTGTATTGCAAACCAATCGGAAGCTGCTTTAAGACTTCGATGCACTTCCTCCGGATTCATATTTGTCCATTCACTTAATACGAGGTTAAGTGTCGGTATTTCCGGTTCATCCGTTCTTTTAAGCATTATGAAAGCGCCATACATGCCAATTTGTTCCTGTAAACGTGAGTGACTGTGATACCAATGCGTTCCGTGCTGAATGATAGGAAATTTATATAAATGAGTTGTATGTGGAGCAATAGGATTCTGAGTAAGATTTGGTACACCATCATAACGGTTTGGCAGAAAGAGTCCGTGCCAGTGCAGTGATGTTTCTTCATTTAGATTATTGTGAACCCATATCTCTGCTGTGTCGCCTTCTGTAAATGTTAATGTTGGCATAGGAATTTGTCCGTTTACTGCTATAGCACGTTTTTCTTCTCCACCAAAAGTAACAGTAGTATCAGCAATGTATAAATCGTAACGGACAGTTTTTTGTGCGAAAATATTTGCTGAAGCAAGAAGAAAAATTAAATAGATTAAAATATTTTTTTTCATATAGTTTTTTTTTATGCCTCCATTAACTGAGGGAAATAGTTTGATTAAAAATATTATTTATTTGCTTTTAGTGTTTCTTTTGTTGAACCACAAGTCAGCATTTTTTTACCATAATAAGGATTAACAATTTTTGATTTTTCGCTGATCCAATAAGCATCAGCCATAGGACAATATTGATAAAATAAATCTATAGTGTTAACCTCCATTTCTTTCAGCATATCGTAAAAGTTAGAAGATAAATCTTTAAACTGTTCACGCTGTTTGCTTATATCGTTCGTGCTGCCGATGCTAGATGCTTTTTTGGTTAACACATCATAATATTGTAACCAGATTTTTTTCTGGTCGGTAGAAAATATTTCCAGTGGTACATTTATAAATTCAGCACTTAAAGAGTTTGCTGCTGTGAGGACTGTATCACCATTATCTTTTGTTAACGCATTTTTAAGATTAAGGTAATCTGTGATAACCATTTGCAACGCTTGTTTTGAAGTATCCTGAGAAAAAGCTGATTGCACATAGCCAGTTGCTGAGAAAAAGATTATAAAAATTATTGTTTTCATATTTTTATTTCGAATTGTTTGTTAATAGTTATTATTTATTTAAATATTTTAATCTGCTTTAATCTCAATTAGCAGAAACATTTTACTGTACTTCTTAAAGCGATTCTACTTTAATCATTTTAATGCTAATGCTTCCTTTGCCTGAGAATTTCATTCCCACACTTCCGGGATTGGGCTCACTACCATGTCCATGGACTATCATTTTATTATTTAGGTAACCTCTGAAGTGAGATCCACCACTAACGACTCTTATTTCAAGCCAGCCACTACTTTGGAATTTATCATTTTCAAAAATCTCTATTTCTCCGTTGCTTTTTCTTACTAAAGAAATTACACCGTTTTTTATTCCAAGAAAATCATAGTTATTTTTATCTTTGAAATGATGAATCAATTCTACTTCGCCACTAAAATCATCAATATTAATTTTTGCAGTAACCTGAACACCTTTAATACTATTATCATAAATAAATGCTCCACGGCGGACTTCTTTGCCCAAATGGAACATCAGTGAACCTTCGCTTTCATCATACATTGGGTTGAGTTCAGTAAGTGAGCCTTCAACCCATTTAAATTTATCCGATAAGATTGATTCAATATCCGGGTTAAAAGTTAAATTCCATGATCCATTTTTACTTACTGTAAATGTTGAATCTGAAATCTGTTCTCTTTTATCTTCTGATTTAACTGAGCCATCTTTTTCTGAAATAATATTACCTGTACCAAGCCCGTATCCAAAAACTAATTTTGCACCGTGATCACCTGTTTGATATAAAAAGTAAATCCCTAAAAGCCCAATAAGAACTACCGGTATCACAATTACTTTTTTCAGAGATTTAAAAAAGAATCCAATTAACAATCTTATAATTGTATAAATGCTAAAGAACCATAAAGTAACCTCAGCCCAATCAGCGTGATCGTTTACTGCGTTTACAACATTTATGGGAATATTTAAACCGTCGGATGCAGCTCTCCCTGTAAGGAAGGCAATTACAGCGGCTATTGTTCCTA
>JBMOLF010000019.1:0-7596 GCA_049325595.1 Candidatus Babelota bacterium | reverse complement strand
TGGCAAAATCAAGCATTTTCGTAGAATTTTCTCCAGATTTGATAAATCTGCTCAATCTTATTTATCATTTCTTCATTTTGTTGGAACTTTAATATGGGTCAGATAAAATTTGTTCACAGAACCTAATCTCTAGAGGTTAATTCCTCGCGGCTTGCCGCGGGACAAAAGTCCTTATAAACTGGAGTTATGAGTCGCTACATACATAAAAGTCATAACGTATCAGTGCTAATGTATCATATAGTTTGTCCCGCGAAATACAGGAAAGCAGTATTTAACGAAGAGATAGATAAAATCTTAAAGTTAGTTTGCTTAGAAATTGAACTGAGATATGAGATAGAGTTCCTAGAAATAGGAACGGACCGAGATCATGTGCATTTTCTTGTGCAATCAGTACCAACCTATAGTCCAACAGAAATAGTAAAGAAAATAAAGAGCATCACAGCGAGAGAAATTTTCAAGAGAGCTCCTTATGTTAAGAAAGAATTATGGGGAGGAGAATTTTGGTCGAGTGGATATTATATTAGTACTGTTGGCAAACATGGAAGTGAGAAACGAGTAGCTGCATATGTTAAAAATCAAGGTCAAGAATACAATTTGTTGCACAAACAAAATCCTAAAAAATTCGGACAGATGTTTTTCCTATAAATAGTTTTGATACCTCGCTGCTTGCTGCGAGGTTATTCATTCAGGACAGTGTATCATAATAAAAAGTAAATTTTAAAAAATGAAAGATAGATTATGTATAAAATTATTTTGTCTCAATTATTGTTAATTTCATTAATTAATTCTTTTAGTCATGCAATGGAAAAAAATCAAATAACACTGCCCTCTATCGCTGAATTAAAAGAAGAATTTAAACAGCGTGGATATAATGATTTTGAGCAACTGGCAGAGTTTTTAGGCGGAAAAACAATAAGACCCGATTTGGTTATAAACGCCGTTGTTTTTCATTACATTAAATGCAATGCAATATTTAAAAAATCTAATGAGCAATTACCTAAAAAATCGCATGTTATTAAATGCATCCTCAGTAAACACCCTGAAGCAATTAAAGAACTACAAACTATTGATATATTTAAAAAATATTTCGACACAGAATCCGAACAAAAAGCAAATGAAGAATTATAAAGTTAAACAATTTAAAAAGCTTTATTCAAAAAAAATGTGACTTTCTAATTAATTACCAATCAACGACATAGTAAATGTAATAATGAATATTACCAATAATACGTCTTGGTAATTATCTTAAAAAGGGAAAGCTATAAGCTCATTTAGAGTTTTAGTTTTACCGGCTTAAATTCAAAAAGCGCCTCTCTTAATACTGCAAAAGAATCATGCCCGGCAGGTAGTTTTACTTTCTGGGCATCTGCTAGTAAGCGGTACCAGCTTCGTTGATTATACTGTGCAAATATGGTTCTTAACTCACGCAATGGAATTGTTTCTAATGCTTTTGTTAATCCAAAGGTGGCCAAAAGTTGCTTAGGGTTAAGATAAGGGTTGTTTGTGATAAGAGCACCCAACAGGTCTTTGTCAGTTGATGCTTTGTAGTGTAAGAGTGCAGGGCGTTTGCTTTCAAGCTCATTAAGATAATGTAATAGAATTTTCTTAGAGAGCATTGGTTTGAATAAACTTTTTAGCGTAAGGTCTGCTGAGATAGCAAGTTTCTTAAAGAGCTGTTTAATTTTTTGCCGTTTGTTTAAACGCACTTCCATACGCAGTATTTCTAATTTGTTCCGTGTTTGAAACCTATTAAGAAAGTTCATCTGCACATCACTATCTTTTTCAAGGGATCGTTTGCTGCTTGCTCGAGCTTTCTCTAGATCTTTTATCTTGTCATAAAATACTACTTCATATGAGTTGCAGTGCCATTTATAGCTATGGCCTTCATTGCGATAATCTGTTTGGTTTACATCCAATGACATCTTAATGTTAGCCTCTTTAATTTTGTGTATGTAATGGTACGGTGTTGAGCCGTCAGTAAGGAGAATGTTTTTAGAGTAGTGGACGGTTGATATGGGTGCCTTGGCAAGAATGCTTGAGGTAGTTTTTACGCCCATTATTGCAAGCACGTCTGCAAGCTTGTGGGTTAAAGGCACAAAGTCTTTTGCGCGTAACTCATCAAAGTTGTTGCCAAACATAAGCTTGGGTAGTGATAGTTCAATCTTAAGGGATGTTGAAGAGCCGCCTAAAGGGTTAATCCGTTGTGCAAGCGTAAGCCGTGGTTTGTAATTGCCGCACGCTAATTCCTTCTTGCTTGGATTTTGCTTTGATTGTATACCGTGCAATTGGTTCGTATACGGCTGCATTGTCCATCGTGCTGATGGTTTAAACAAGTCCGTATCAGTTAACGTAAATTGCTTGGTGTCCAATAAAATAACAACGGTGTCTATCATAGCAATGCCTAACGGGTGTGAAATGGTAATTGCTTAAAGATAGTAATGCTTTAAAAAAAGACAAGGCCCGCTTTTCAAGCCAGGCCTTATGTAACTCATTAGGTTCTATTTTTTTTGTTTGCTTACGCCGACGGTCTATTTGTCGAAGTAATGCAACAAAGGTAGCTATGTGAAGGAGATCTTGTTGAAATAATACCAGTGAAGGTGTTTGTGCTTTGCGTATTCGCGTGCGCACAGAAGTCTTAGTTAATGTCATATAAGTACGTAATAAATTTTGTATAAATAGGTAAGATAAATAAAAATTGCTTGCTTAATTTATGTGCAAGTTATTTTCATAATGATTATGCTTGGATAGCCAAATTGCACAATCAAGAATATAGAACAGATTCATGGGATTCTCATTGGTGAGAAAGTTTGCTTTATTACAACGACAAGCAAGTATAGATAATTTGATACAGATTGCAAGAATCACATAAAAAAAGGGGAGGACTTAGTCTTCCCCTCATAATCTTATTCTTTATTGATTTGATTTAAGATATTTGACAATTGTTGGGTTGTTAATTGTTTGAGCATATTCAATTACAGAACCAGGAAAATCAGTTGATAATTGCCACTCATTAATAAAATCATTACCAAATATTTCATTGCCAACACTAACAAATAGATTTAAAATTTTACGTACTGAATCATCCACAGGTTTATTATTTTTAAACTGTGAAATAAAATATTTTAAGGTCTGTGTATATTCGGCCTTGTTTAGTGGTGTGTCTTCATGGGATGCATCTCCTAAGTTTTTAATAGCCCCTAGTACAGCCGCAATTAGAGGGTATTTTTTGGTATTGATTACCGGTCTTAAAATAAAGTTATTTAAACCCATGAAGTTTGTTGTAACTCGTTCTTTTTTAACAGAGTCAATTAAATTTTCTAATACCCTTTTTAAGCCAAGGTGATTAGTAGTACTTTCATATTCTTGTAATAATCTCAAAGTTTCTTCTTTGATAGTTGGATTTTTATAATCTGCACTTGCTAATTCTTCTAGGGATAAACCAAATCTTTGTTTAAGCAATTTATTCAAGTCCTGTTTTTTTGCTTGTATGTATTGTCTTATTGATTTATTAGTAAGTGCATAATTATTTAATGTATTGATTGCTTCTGCTCTTGTTGTTGATGTATTGAGTATTTGTTTTACTATTTCTTGTATTTGTATTTCAGATGGTAGAGTAGGTATTTCTTTTTCCATCGTAAAAATACAATTATTTGATAGTAATGATCCAAATATAAGTAAGTAATATATTAATTTCATGTTTTTCCTTTACGATTTTTTTAATTTATTTTCTAAATAAGTAATAATTTGTTGATTATTACTTAATCGAGCAGTTTTTAGTAGAGAACCGCTCCATAAACCAGTGGTTATAAAATCTGAACCTTCTAAGATAAGACCATAATTAATAATTAAATCAAAAAGCTGAAAGGCTTCGCCAGTAAACGGTATACCAGCAAATCTTGAAATAAGAGTTTTTCCTGCGGATGTCAGATGATCAACTATTTTCTTTTTATATTGTGTGTAATTAGGCTCAGTTGATAAGTATTTAAGTATTCCAAGTGCAACTGCTGAGATTTGATAATTTTGTTGATCTAATCCAAACTTTATTAAGTCGATGATTTTATTAAATGTATAATAAGCTAGTAAGTCTTTTTTTGATATCTTTTCTGCATCTAAAATATTAGCAATTTCTTGACGTTCTTTACTATGAGTAACATACCAACTTGGTATTTCTTTTCCTGTTTCAGGATCTATAATACCATTTAATAAAACTTCAATTGCATAATTTTTAATTCTCGCATTATTAAAATTGCCAGATGCTAATTCATTTAATGAGGCCGCAAATTTATGATCTAATATTTTATTGATAGAATCAGCATGTTGAGCTATATAATTGGCTGCTTCTTTAGAGGTTAGCCTATATGATTCAATAGATTTTTTTGCTTCAAGGCGTGATTGAGCAGTATTAATTATTTGTTTTATAATTTCACCATAGCGAATTTCACTTGGTAAATCTTGAATGCTAGGTTGATTTTTTTCCATTGTAAAAATACTGATGTTGGCTAGTGATCCTAGTATTACTAAAAAATATAACAATTTCATATATTTCTCCTTTTAATTGTATTCTTTTTGATATTAAGCATAGCAAATTAACAATTCTAATTGTAATAATTTTTTCTATCAGAGCTACGAATTGAATAAAAATAAAATAAGTCTCGTTTAATATGTATTTGATGTAAGAATGGTTCGAATGTGGCTCAAAGTAAATCCATATTCAATTTCTTTGTTCCTGAACGCGTCAATAATTGACCGCCATAAATATAAAACGCCAGATTAAAAGTCTGGCTTTTTTTATGCTTATTTTTTACTAAAAAAGGTTTGTAGATTTCTACAATTTGCATGTTGCAAAAAAAGTTGTAATTGAAGAAAATCCCATTAATTCTGTATCACCTGTCAGCTAAACAGAATTCAGAGTATTCCAGATGCAATCATAGAAAAAGAAGATAGAAGACAATGGGTAGCGCCCACTGAGGCAGTAATGTGCTTGCAGATAGTAGAAAAAATAAAATATCCAGATAATTTGCAATGATTTGTTGAACAGTATCTTTCAAGACTAGGAAATTTGAATGGGTAATAAATTTCAACTTCTCGTTGTTCTTCAGTGCTAATGTGCTATGAGAATTGCTTTCATTTTGTCCTTTATAAAAAATTAAAATTTTTAATCAGGACAGTGTAGTATAAGCATGCTGTAAGCATTAGTAGAAAATAAAATTTCATTAGAATGGAGCGTAATTCGAGTTTTTTTGATTTTTGAATTGATTTAGTTTTACTTTAATAATTTTTCGAGATCAGATATTTTTTTATTGTTAAATAGATAGTTATATTAAGGAGGAATCAATGAAAAAATTTAAAACATACGTTCTATTATTAACTATTACTAAGTGCTTATATGTAAATTCTTCAGAAAAACAATTATTAGAGGTCGATTCTATTAAAAAAACAGAAAAATATAAAATATTTACATTTATCCAAAAAATACATCAACATGCTGAAGATATTGCAAGTCATTTAAAAGACAAATATTGCACCTTTATTAAAAATGGTAGGCAGGATTGGCCAGGTTCTAATCCATCTAAATACCAAACAAAAAGAGGATTATTTATAACAATAGGAACATATCCTCATTCGCTATGGACACCCTGGGGCGAGGTTAAGTTGTATGGCCATGGACATGGCAATACTTCCAAATTTATTCTAGCTACCAAATTGTTATTTGAAAAAATGGAAGTCAAATTTTATGGTAATTGTGAAAGTATGTTTGGTAAAGAAAAAGTTTCTTTTTATGAAGCTCAAGAAAATTCTCCAGCAGAAACATTTAAATTGAAAAAAATAAACAGCGAAGAATATAAACAAGCTAAGGGAACTAATAAGATTATTATCACTGATTGTGGCGGTTGTTCTATTTATGAAATCATGAGTTTAGATGGCATACGTTTAGAAAGCCCAGAATTATTACCTGACATTGAATATAAAGAATCTAAGGCAGTACATTCAGAATGGGAAGCTATAGAAAAAATTTATCATTCTGATGAAACTTGTTCTCAAAAGCACCAATAAAACTCTTGAGCACCTAAAAAAATGGATAAGTTATAAGTTATTTTATAGTTTGATTGGTTTAAATTTCAAAAGAGCTTCTCTTATTGTTGCAAAAGAATCATGCCCAGGAGGTAATTTTACTTTCTGGACATCTGCAAGTAAGCGGTACCAACTTCGTTGATTGTAGCGCGCAAAAATTGCTCGTAATTCACGCACAGTAATTTTTTGCTTTGATTGCATACCGGGCAATTGTTTCGTATATGGCTGCATGACCCAACGTGCTGATGTTTGAAAATAGATCAGGATTAGTTAACGTAAATTGGTTCTTGCGCAATGTAATAACAATGGTGTCTATCATAGCAATGCCTAAAGTATGGGAATTGGTAATTGCTTAAAGATAGTAATGCTTTAAAAAAATACAAGGACTGGTTTTTACGCCAGCCCCTAGATAACTTGTAAGGTTCTATTTTTTTGCTTGCTTACGTCGACGGCCAATTTGTCGAGGAATGCAACTTAACTAAGTTGAATATTATTATTACTTTCTGAAGTAGTTGTACTTATTGAATGTTTTTCACAGATTTCTTTTCTGTTATTATCCAAAAATTCTTGTGCATCGTTATCTAAATTATTAGCATATAATTTAAATAAAGCCTTAAGTTTTATATCAGCAATTGTGTCATTTGGAGAAATTTTAGGATTATCAAGATCTACATTAAGCTTAAAACTTCTTAATTCTGTATCGATGATTGCAATCTTACCATTAGCGCAATGGATCAAATTGGCAGGTTTTAAGTCAATATAATGAGTTTTTTCTACGATAGTCCACAACTGTTGCGCTTTTTTTAAAGTTATAACATCATCATGAGTGCCCTCGATTTTTTCAGCAACAACATAATTTTGAAAAACCCATTGTTTTGGAATTGCTATTAAATCTAAGTTATTCTCTTGAATACATCTATTTAATATTTCGGCGCCTTTAAGTCTATCAACATTAAGCTTGACCATGTATCCTTTAAGCCAATCAAATTCGACCGCAGCACCTTTATATGCAGAAGAATATTTGTAGCTTTGTAAGGGAGGATAGGGCAGTGCGGCTCTCTTTTTTTCTATTTTTTCAATTTTCCGCATAGCCCTTGTTAAAAGGACAGTATTGCAGCTTAACTTCTTTACACAATGTTCTAGCTTATTTTCTTCAATATTACGATGTTGTTTTCTTGATTTATCATGAGCTTCTTTTGTTGCTTGAATAGATTTAATTCCATTATCCCAATTAAAAGCAGATAATGCGCCATCACGCATTCTTTTTTGATGAACAGTTTTTGCCTGTGTCGCTAAACTAAGTTTTGCGATATTTTTTATGCTTGATGACATACAAAAATTATTGCTTACATAAAAAGTTAATGTAGTTAATAATAACTTTTTAAAATTTATCATTTTTTAATCCCTAGAGGTTAATTCCTCGCGGCTTGCCGCGTGACAAAAGTCCTTATAAACTGGAGTTATGAGTCGCTACATACATAAAAGTTATAACGTATCAGTACTAATGTATCATATAGTTTGTCC
>JBMOLF010000018.1:0-1005 GCA_049325595.1 Candidatus Babelota bacterium | reverse complement strand
ACGCCGTTATATGCTCTAATTGGAATAGATTATGTATAAAAAAATATTATTTATCATTATTACAATATTTTCATTATCCAGTTTGAGTTTTTGTCAAACATTTGGAATTTCCGGTTCGAAGATGTGGACGAATAGTAGTGATCTCAAGAATCCAATTGGTTTTAATATCCTTTTAGAAAAAAATATTTTTACAAGCGGAAAAATAACTCTTGAATATTCATATTATCAAAATAAACAAGGCAATTACGGGCATTTTTCTTCTGGGATTAATCCAAACATTCCTATCGAAGAAAATATTGAAAGTCTTGCATATTTGCATTCGTTTGAGTTTGCATTGCAATATAATTTCATAAACTTTAGTGACATTAATTTGGCTGTTGGTGGTGGATTTATTGTAATTAATCTAAATCAAAAGAATGAAGGTGCGGTTACTAAAAAAATATCACATTTTGATGATACAAGATTAGGATTAGTTGGGCTTATACAGTTAGAAACAGCAGAGTCATTGTTATCTCCATTTAGTTTATTCATAGTTGGCAAAATTAAAACTACAAAATCTTTTGTTGTAACCACAGAAGTCACTGCACCTTTTGGAGGGGCGATAACATATAAAACAATTCAGTTTGGTGTAAAATATAATTTGGATAAAATGTTGAATCGCATATAACCCGCCAATCAAGCGGACGCCGTATTCGCATTTGGCATTTGAAAAATTTTAAAGTTGGTCGTTCCGTTTTGGCTAACTTGTTTAAGGTAGTTCTATTAAATAACATTGTTGCAAATTGCACTTACAATGAAAGTTAAGCACAGTTTGCTAAATCATTGGCAGTTGTTTTTTATGCGGCACTCTTGTTCTGGGGCGCCGCTTATCGGCAACGCCGTTATACTTACTTTCTGGAATTGTTATAATCAGATTTAATTACTACTATTATTTATCACATTGTTCAAAAAATATGGAGTAAAAATGAGTTGGGTATTTGGAGCAATTAATGCCAACGATTGTTT
>JBMOLF010000017.1:0-60905 GCA_049325595.1 Candidatus Babelota bacterium | reverse complement strand
CTTTGGCAGGAGCATATTTATTTTTCGTTTGGATTCCTCTCAAAACTATTAGGTTTTTACAAAAACATTTTCAAACAACCAATACAGAAAATATTTCTGAAGCCAATCGCATTTAATATTTTTCTAATATTGAGAATCTATAAAATGAAAAATTTATTATATTTTTTACTTCTATCATTTATCTCTGCTAATGCAGTCAATACAATAGGCAGCTGGGCAAATCGATATCTTAAACTGAATAAATTTTATATTGAAAATGAAAAACAAATTCCTGCAATTAATACCTATGCATGGCTGCGATATATTTACAAACAATACCGAGATATAACACTTAATAATCAGATAAGAGAAAACAATGCTCTTTATAAAGCCATTATTATGAACAACACAGAAAAAACCACACAAAATTTAAATCAAGATGGGGAACAATTATTGTTGGCTTATTAGGATCGTACAGCGGATGTTTTTTAATAGGATATGGATTCATTACAAGCAGTCTTATCAAGCAAGATTTAATTGAACATTTAAGAATATTCATGAACTGGCGCAGATAGTTTGTTAGACTCGCCTAACAAACTATCTTGTTAACAGGTTAAATTCCCATACATTTATTAATTGCATGTTTTAATTCAGCATTAAAATCATCAACTAAAAACAACAAGTCTTTAGCTACTACCGTATTATTTTCTGATTTAATGCAAAATTCTACTTTACTCAAAAAATTATTGGTATAGATCACCAAATAACGGGGTAAAATATCAAGACCTAGCGCAACCGCCTGTTCTGAAGGCATTTCACTTAATTTAAATTCAAGAAAAGCAATAAGTTTTTCCATTGTTTGTGCAAGTGCACGACATAATGGCTGAATGCAAGCACGATGATAGTGAATGCGGTCGTTATCATAGTGTGAACTATCTTCAAGCTCCTTTGCACTCACTTGTAATGCTTCTAATAGCGCAAAAATGGTTACTTTATGCTCACAATACCATTGCAAATCGCCAGGGCCAAGTAAAACTTCTCCTACCATACGCTGGCCAAGCGCAGTCAACACACTACTCGTAATTATCGACATCATGTTTAATGGCATAGATTTTAAAGAATCAAGCGCTTTAAGGTACCACTCTCTTTCATCAAGTTTTTGCTTATCCCCCTCAAGAATTTTCACTCTTTCATCAATATTTTCAACCTTACTCATCGGCGCACAGCGCGTATCAGCTGCAGCATCTTTTACTTCGCTGCTCGCTTCTTTTAATGCAGTAGGATTCTTTCTAAACCAGGCGACAATATCTTTACCAACTTGATACCCAAGATACCCAACACCACCAGCAACAAATGCTGCGCTCGTCACAATTAATATACGAGAAGCAATACGTTTTCGATGATATTCTTTGATATACGAAAGCTTGTATTGTTCTATTAATTCTTCACGTAACGAAAGTACATAACATTGATTATTCATTACTGCTGGATTAACTTCACCAGAATTAGTTTGTTCTTGTGCATAAACCAACGATGAAATTAATATAAGAATCGATAAAATTTTCTTCATATTGTCGCTTTTCTCAATAAAAAAAGATGATCTTACATTGTAGGCTATTTTTAAAAATATGCCAAAAAGATAATCATCTTTTTAACCCCCATCTAAGAATTTAAATAAGCTTTTGCAAGTAACGCCCCGTGTGACTCGCAGACACACGAGAAACAGCAAACGGCGTTCCTTGTGCTACTACCGTACCACCTTTATCGCCACCTTCAGGGCCCATATCAATAATATGATCTGCGGTTTTGAGTACATCTAAATTATGCTCAATCACAATCATTGAATTACCTTTATCAACTAATCGATTAAGCACGATTAATAATTTTTCAATATCACTTGCATGCAACCCAGTTGTCGGTTCATCTAAAATATACATTGTTTTACTGCCACGTTTTGCAAGTTCATCAACTAATTTGATTCGTTGAGCCTCTCCACCTGATAAAGTAACGGCCGGCTGCCCCAATTTAAGATAATCAAGCCCTACTTCACATAATAAGTTAAGACGTTTTGCAATAGGCTGGTGTGCAGCAAAAAACTCAGCCGCTTCTAATGCCGTCATCTCCAGAACATCGGCAATATTTTTACCTTTATAGGTAATTTCAAGTGTTTGCGAATTGTAACGCTTACCATTGCATGACTTACATACCATTGTTACCTCT
This sequence comes from Candidatus Babelota bacterium, assembly GCA_049325595.1. Classification (GTDB taxonomy): domain Bacteria; phylum Babelota; class Babeliae; order Babelales; family Vermiphilaceae; genus Noda2021. The sequence continues at coordinate 58,706 of JBMOLF010000017.1, read as the reverse complement.
GGCAAGAAATGCATTTCAACTTTTATAATACCATCACCAGAACATTCAAAGCATCGCCCTTCTGGTACGTTAAAACTAAAACGACCTACCTTATAACCACGAGCATTACTTTCTGGCAATCCTGCATATAATTTTCGAATATCATCAAATACACCTAAATAGGTTGCCGGATTTGATCGCGGTGTTCTGCCAATAGGGCTTTGGTCTATTACTACTAAATGCTCTAATTGCTCAGTGCCTTTAAGATCAGGATCTGTTCCATTTCTTGTTTGCAATGATCGTTCCAGTGCAGGAACAAGCTCTTGCATGACAAGGGTACTTTTACCTGATCCAGAAACACCTGATACCGCGCACAATACACCCAATGGGAATTGTACCGTAAGATCTTTTAAATTATTTTTAGTCGCATGCTTTAATGTTAATGCACCTGTTGGTTTTCTTATTGGCTGAAGTCGCTTAATGCCTCTTTTGCCACTCAAAAATGCACCGGTTAATGATTTTTGATTTTTTTTCAACTCGTCAGGCGTGCCTACTGCCGTTACTGTTCCACCATGTACCCCAGCTGCTGGCCCCATATCAACTATATAATCAGATTGTTCCATAGTATCGCTGTCATGTTCAACTACAACTACCGTATTTCCTTGATCACGCAACTTTTTTAATGTTTCTATTAAACGATCATTATCACGTTGATGCAAACCAATACTTGGCTCATCAAGAATATACAATACACCGCTTAATGACGATCCAATTTGAGTTGCTAATCTAATTCGCTGCCCTTCGCCACCTGATAAGGTTCTTGCTGAACGATTAAGAGATAAATAAGACAAGCCAACATCATTTAAAAATTGTAAACGTGCAGTAATTTCTTTAATCAAACTTTGAGCAATTTCTTGTTGCACGGCATTTAATTTTAAATATTTAAAATACTGCAATAAATCTTTAATCGATACATTTCCAAGATCATAAATAGTCTTACCATCAATAGTAACTGCTAAAGCAAATTTATTTAAACGCTTGCCATAACAATGGGCACACGTTTGCTGCTGCGCATATTTATCAGCAAAAAAATCTGGATATTGCGACTTCCATGCATCAGGATCATTTTCATTCCATGGCCATTGATGAATAATGCCAAGGCCATGACATTTTTCACAGGCACCAATTGGCGAGTTAAATGAAAAAATTCGTGGCTCAAGCTCAGGAACTGATTGCGCACAACGTACGCACATATGTTGAGAAGAATATAAATGTTCGGTATCACCTGCCACAATTTTACAGGTTCCCCCAGCTAATTTAAATGCCGTTTCCACTGCTTCCGTAAGACGCGAACGTTCATGAGATGCTACCTCCACTGCATCGATGATCAGATCAATGTCATGTTTATATGTTTTTTGCAATTTAAGAGCCTTAATCTCTTCCTCTGATCTAAAACGATATTGGCGGCCATCAATGTAAAAACGATAAAAACCTTGACCAAAAAGCTTGAGTAGTTCGTTTAAGAATTCTCCCTTTTTGGCTTTAGCAATAGGCGCATGAACCATAATAAGTTGATCTGCAAACGTATCAAGCAACATATCAACAATTTTTTGAGGAGATTCTGCCTGAATTGGCAATTTACAATCAGGACAATGCACTTTCCCAATACGGGCAAAAAGCACGCGTAAATAATCATAAATTTCAGTAATAGTACCCACGGTTGAGCGAGGATTGGCTCCTACTGTTTTTTGTTCAATAGCAATAGAAGGACATAAACCCTCAATGCTGTCAAAATCAGGCTTTTTAACGATCCCCAAAAATTGTCGTGCATAAGAAGAGAGCGATTCCATATAACGGCGTTTTCCCTCAGTATACAAAATATCAAGAGCAAGGGAGCTTTTACCCGAACCAGAAGGCCCAGTAATTACCGTCAGTGTATTTTTGGGTATGGATACATCAATATTTTTTAAATTGTGCTCACGGGCACCTTTTATTTTTATCCAAGAATTTTTTTTATCTACCATACCAATACCACATCTCTATTAGAAATTAATCAAAAAATATTTAGTACCAATAGAATAGCATAAAAGCAATTTTTTGAAAACCTAGAAATCTGCTCAAAAAAAGCTATAATTGGATGAATTTTATTTCAATTTAATGAGGAAAAAAAAGAAAATGAATAAATTATATTTTTTATTTGCATTATTTCTTGTAGTGATTAATCCAACTAATATTTCGGGCATGAACAATTATAATTTGGGACAGATTCCTAATTCACCACTTGATACTGAATCGGTAATAAAATCTGTTTTTAAAAGTTCTCCCTATCGATCTGCTAATTCTGAAAATAACAATAGTGATTCTTACAGCTGCTCTTCACCAGGCAACTACCAAGAACCCAATCCATCGTCCGCTCAAACAAATGGAATATCTGCAGGAGCTATAATTCATATTAAACACAAAGTTAAAAATACTAATTGGGAGCATTTTGCCCGTTGTAATTTTCCACGCTGCAATGCAATCATTCACATGTCTTATGCAAAACAACATCTAATGGGGCATCTTAAAAACTCACCCGAATATAAAAAAACTGACACAAAACAATTTTTCACGCAACTTAAAAAACCAATTAATCCAAAACCACTGTTAATAACCTCGGAAAAAGAATTGAAAGTTGAACGATTAAATTGATTTTTTTTAAGTCACCATTATACTAGTACTGTCTTTGGCATGGTGAACGTAGCTCAGTTGGTAGAGCATCGGGTTGTGGTTCCGAGGGTCGTGGGTTCGATCCCCACCGTTCACCCCAAAATCCATTACTCCATATACATTCATTTTTTTTATAAAATTTTCCCGATAAATAATGTTAATATATGCTTCTAATCTTCTAGTTGGCCTTATTTTGATTATTCTTGGAATATGCTTTATTGCAAAATATACCTTCAGATTAAGTATAGCAACTATATGAATAATCTTATCAGCGCTACTCATACAAACAGGAATTTTTATTCTATTTAGCAACTTAAAACCTGGATCATGTTCTCTGCTGACAGCTGCTATTGGCTGCGTAATAATTCTTACTACGTTAAAATCCCTAGTTACATTTGTAATCGTATATGCAATCGCTAAACTTTCATGCTTATTAAAAAAATGTCACTATTATTATAAAAATAAATAAGTGCATAATGTGCATCAATAGATTATATCTTAAGAATTACACAGACATTCTAAAACAACAGATTTTTTGATAAAGTACGACTCTTTAATAATTAAATATCCTGAAAAAAGAGTTCATTTTTAAAAATATTAATAAATTCAGTTGCAAGTTACTAAAAAAATCGTTAAATTACCTACATATTCTTTAAAATAAGTATTTATCGGGGCATGGCGCAATTGGTAGCGCACTCGCTTTGGGAGCGAGGGGTTGTCAGTTCGAGTCTGGCTGCCCCGACCATTTAAAAAAGGTTATCGTGAGAGTAGCACTTATAACTTTTTTATGTATTCTTTCTTTACATTCCGCAACATCAATTACCATTAATTCCTATAAACTAGCCGCTCAAGACTGGTTTAATACTTATATTTATCAAAAACCAATCTCTACTTACGACCTGCGAATAATCATTAATATTGCTTATCTTTCATATCTTCGATCAAGCACAACGTTAAAGGCGCAAGAAGCAGCCTTGCAATCTCTACAAACCGTATGGAAATCATGGCAAAATGTTAGTCATATCCGCAGAAATCCTTCAAAACCAGTTCCTTATATTTTGACCACTAAAGAGAAAAAGAATGTTCAAGAATTTTTCACCCTACAAGAAAAGCACACACATGCATCAGTAACATACAACATCGCTGTTCATATGCTTGCTGAAAATGAAATTATACCGGAAGAATTGGCTAGCGCTGCTTTAAAAGAACTAAAACTTCAAGCACGAAAATATTGCATGAGCCAATTGATAGATATCAAAAAACATACGGGTGATCTTTATTATTATCTTACTACCATGCCTGCACAACGATCTCTTTTTGATACGGTAACAAATAATGTTATTTCGCAATTACCATTTATGATCTTATCTTCCTTTGCCAAAGCTGACCAAGCACATATAGCTTGTAGTGAAAATGGCTTTAAAAGCCTTATGTTCTTGCAAGAAACAGGTAATTATATATGGCGCACCTTAGAAACAGCTCGCGCTGAATGGTATTATGAGGTTTATAGTTTACTCTATGAGTATCTAGAGCAATTTGATCCAAAAGTACGGGTTATCATGTTTACTGAATTAGGTTATGTTAACCGTATTAGCCAAGCATTACCTATGCCACATCCTCAACAATTAAAATAAATTCATTGCAGTTTATTTTTTTTATTTTTTAAGCTCTGAGCAATCTAATATTTTTTATAGTTATGCAAAATTTACTCTGAACTATAGTAAAAAAGGAGCTTTTTAAATGACACTTACCCCTGAATTAATAAGCTTATTATTCGGCATTATTTTTTATGTCATTTTTTTATATATAAGTAAAAAATCTGGACTAGCTGCAATTGGTAACTTTTTAGTTGGGATCACTTATATTTCACTCTTAGCTGGTTCTTATTCACCATTTCCCATAATCGCATCAGTTTTTGGATTTATATCTAAAGCGTTATTAAGTGTTTGGTTTATATTTTTTTTGATGGTTTTGATGATGCACATTCAAAGACTTTATCCTAAAGAATTTACTGTTATTAAAAATATTATTGCTAATGTTCTTGCATTTATAAATAAATCCTTAAGTAGATCTTCCAATGAATAATAATCCTTACCTTATTACTAAACGCTCTGGCGAACAAGAAGCATTTTCAGAAGAAAAGTTTAGACATTCATTGTTACGAGCCGGTGCTTCCCCAGATCTTATAGAAATTATACTTGCACAAACACTTAAAATTAAACCTAAAACGACAAAAGATTTGTATCGCCAAGCAATGTTATTATTACACAAATTTAACAAGCCAGTTGCAGCACGTTATAATTTAAAACAAGCACTACTCCAATTAGGGCCCGCAGGATTTCCTTTTGAAAATTTTGTTGCAGAAATTTTTAAACTTAAAGGCTTTAAAACTGAAACAGATGCTACTCTTCAAGGTTATTGTGTAACACATGAAATTGATGTTTTAGCTCACAAAAACAATAACCGTCACTTTATTGAATGCAAGTTTCACAATTCATTAATTCTTAAAACTGATGTTAAAGTAACTCTTTACGTAAAAGCACGTTTTGAGGACATCAAATCAGCCTCACCAGGAGAAAGACTTGAGCTTGATCAACAATGGATTGTTACCAATACCTCATTTACCAGTCAAGCAATAAGTTACGCAACCTGCGTTGGCATGAATTTGATGGGATGGTCTTATCCTTATAATCACGGTCTTGCTCAAACTATCGATCATTTTGGTCTGCATCCTATTACTGCTTTAACAAGCTTATCGCGCAAGCAAAAAAATACGCTTATTCAAAAAGGATTAGTTCTGTGCAATCAAGCCTCAATAAAAAAATCTATTTTGCATGACTCAGGTTTTTCAAATGAGCTGATTGAAGATATTATTTCTGAAGCTGAACAAGTATGTAAAATTGGCGCAATCAAAATTTAAAGTTTTTAATAATCATCAATATATTTTTTTATAGATGATTGATGGCTGATATTTTTTGCATTAAGATAGGCTTTGTTAAAAAAGCACAAAGGATATTATGCTTATCGATAAACGTTATTTACGCTATTTTGATTGGGTCAGCTTTTTTTTAATATTCATTCTTTCAGCAATTGGTCTGCTTTTTGTATTTAGCGCTACGTATAAACCTGATTTACCTTTTTCGTTATTTTTTAAAAAACAACTCTTTGGTGTTTTATCAGGGTTTCTTATTTATTTTATTTTTTGTTTAATTGATTTTAGAACCATTATGCGGTGGGGCTATTTTTTATATTTTGCTGTCATTGGATTGCTTCTTTTTACCATTATTAAAGGAAGTATTGGTATGGGAGCACAACGCTGGATTAATTTAGGCATTGTCAAAGTGCAGCCTTCTGAACTTGCCAAATTATTTTTCCCTACCTATGCCGCCTATTATTTTTACACTGAAAAAGAAACACTTCAATTTCAATTCAAAGAATTTATTCCAATTTTAATAATGCTTTTATTCAGTTGTTTGTTAATCAGAAAACAACCTGATCTTGGCACTGCTATTTTGCTCGGGATTAGCGGACTTTTAGTCATCTGGTTTGCCGGGATGAATAAAAAATTTTTTTTAATAAGTTTTTTAGTGTTAGCCATAAGTACTCCGGTAACCTGGCATTTTCTTAAACCTTATCAAAAAAAACGAGTTCTTGTTTTCCTAGGTCATGGTGAAAGCAAAAAAGAACGGTATCAAATTGAACAATCAGAAATCGCCATTGGAGCGGGCGGACTTACTGGCTCAGGTATTTTAAAAGGCACACAAAATAAGTTACAATTTTTGCCCGAAAGCCGTACTGATTTTATTTTTTCAGTTATAGCCGAAGAAACTGGTTTTATAGGAGTTTTAACTCTTCTTTGCTTGTTTGGCTTTCTTTTTTTCCGCTTTTTGGTAGTTATACAATCAGTAAAATCACCCTTCTTTCAGTTGCTTGCATTAGGTGTAGTCAGTCATGTAATTTTTGCAGCACTTATTAATATTTGTATGGTCACTGGCTTATTGCCGGTCGTAGGTATTCCATTGCCCTTTATTAGCTATGGACTCAGTAACCTATGGGTCACCTTTGCAAGCCTGGGTCTTTTTAATGGTATTGCCATCCGTAGATTTTATTTTGGCGAATAATCCGCAATTATTAATAACTACTTGAAATTTCCACCGACAAATTGGGATACTTTTGATAATTATAATTTACTAGGAGTAAATCTATGAAATTATCAAAGTACATTCTTATTTTTGCCGTTACTCATCAATTAGGCGCAAATCCTGATGAGCTCGTTAATATCAATGGCATTGTTAGACAAATAAATCCTCAATCAAGTTGCGCTGTTGATCAATGGGGAAATAGCGCTGAAAATAGCTGTAAATGTTGCATTGTTAAATATAAGAGCAGCCCTGAAGGGCAAAATAAAAGCGGCAGTTACATTCTTGATCATTGCATTAAAGAAGGACAATGCACCAAAGAACTAATCAATTCGATAAAACAAAAAGAAAACATGGCCGGATTATCCGACGATCAATTTGTAAATCGATTATTTAACAATATTATCGTAATTGATCGTGTTAATTTTAATCAAAGCAAGTTAGTTAATGGTAAATTTACCGAAAACTCTTTGCTTGAATTCTTAGTACAAGCATATAAAGAAGAAAAGTTACCATTTGTTGAATTTTCTAATATTAACTGTTTAAAAGCAAAAAATTTATACAAGGGCGGCGGTGCAAGCGGCTTTCAAACATCACAATTATTTTTAGTTACTTCTACCTGCAATTCTCAAGGCCCTGCTCAGCAATTTATTGTAAAAGGAATAGCTAAAGGAATGAGAGAGGCAAAAGCACTTGAACGTTTAAAAAATTATCCGGGTATTGCCCCTTTAATTTCACCCAATGTTATAGATGGATTTCCAAGCCTTTCAATACCAATAGCATATTTTGTCTATCCCTATCAAAATACACAAAATTATATTTCAAAAATGCCATTAGCTCCTGGCAAACAATTTATAGATTATATTGAAGATTATAAACAAAATCCTTCAGAACAAAATAAACAACGCCTTGCTAGAGCATTTCAAATTCTTGGAAAAGAACTAGCCAACTTCCAAAAACGTTTTATGGAACCAAGCCCCAACCAAATACTTGGCAAAACATTAGCACATGCTGATTTACACTGGCTTAATATGTTCTACGACGAAAAAAGAGGGCATTTTACCTTTATAGATAATGAAACCATGGAAGGTTCATTACAAAACCGCCGTGATGCCTACATAGACATTGTGCAAATTTTTTTCTTCCCACAACTAGGTGGTTTATTTAGCGACTGGTTAAAAGGTCTTAATCAGAATGAATTTTATAAAATGGCCACAACTAATTTTGTTGAAGGATATATTAGCACTTATCCAGATAATCAAAAATTAGCACTGATAAAAGAATTAAAAGGCATTCTCAATAATCGTAATGCAGCAGCACACGTAAGCTGGACCTCAGAAAAACTTAAACCAAGTCGCGATGGCGGTATTAATCCTGCATTTGACGCACTCATTAAAAAATATGAAACATTACCTTCGCGCTAAGAGGAAAAATTTCATGAATAAGAATAGAGTAAATATCTTATTATTTTTGCTATGTTTTTCAAAAAACTATCTGTATGCAAATGGCAGTTTAAACTCTATATTACAAGATTTTAAAAAGCATAATAAACAAGTCGAAGCAATTCAAAAAAATCCATTAGAGGTATATGGTGCAACCCACATTCCTGCCAAAGAAGTGCAAGCTCGTGTTGCTATTGGAAAACCTACTTTACGTATTACGCCGTTGCCAACTCAAACGAGCTCGTATCTTTCTATTCCTGCGTTAAGACAACAAGTAAATGTTTGGTTTGGCAATGCCGATCAAACTCCTTACAGAGGAACCACTAAATATAATGAGTTTAAGGGTTTTCAAAATAGTAAAGAACGGTATGCATCTTTACTTGATGCCTGCCTTAAAAAAGAACAAGAATTAGCACAAGATTATTTTGTTTTCTATCATGCACATCCAACTTTAATTCGCATTGTTCAAGACCTAGATCGCCAGTTATATCAATTAGTAAGTGGAAAAACATTACCCGATGATTTTATTTTTTTACGCTCATATAATCCACAAGCTTTTGAATTACCCTCCTTACAACAATGGCTTGATCAAAAAATTCAACGCTACGGCTCACAATTTAATAATAACCTGCCAGATGTGCAACCATATTTATTATCGGTAAATTGTTCTTTTTTTGCACGTATGTCTCGTCCAGCTTCTAACACATTCTTTTATTTTCTTACTTCACGCGCTGGTAAACCACCGGCATTTGGTACGTTGGTTAACTTTGTGATTTCGCCATTTATCACGGATGATGAAAAAAAAGAAAATTACATTAAGCAACTTTATTCACTTGATGATTTACTTGCCGGCCCCACTGGCGATTTGCTGCAAATATTTTTACCGCATGCAATTGTCGATCAATATGCTTATTTAAGCGCAGCTAAAGGCGTATTATGGACAAGCATAATTGATAACATAACAAAAGGTTATGATGAATTTAAAAAACGATATATCGCCATATCGCCAGTGCTTGAGGCTTATAAAAAACATCCTAGCAAAATACAAGATTATATTGATCTTATTGAAGCACGTATTTATTTACACGGTAATTTAACACGAGATCCTGCTACCGGTATGAAAATTTTTCGTTATAGTACCAGCCCTAAGCAAAACCAAAGCATTTACCTTCAAAAAATAAAATCAATAGCACAACAAATTTACAATGAGTGGAAACAAACAGCGGGTAATACTATTACTTACTCGCCCACAGCTCAAGCAGGAATGTTATGAAAAAGATACTAATTTTGTTACCTATTATTTTTAATTCTACGATCAATTCAATACAAACTAATTTATCTTTTTCACCTCAATTAATACGAGAAATAATAGGCCTAAAAAAAGATCCAACCAATTTTTCACAACATTACCAAATCTTGGTAAATCAACTATCTTATTTAAATGGACAAATACCGTTACATGCACCATCTAAAAAAAGCATTCGTGTAATGAGCTATAACGTACATCGTTTTAGCAATGCCCAAAGAATTTCTACTGAAGATCAGATAGTTAAACTACTACAAAAAACTAATCCTGACATTTTAATTTTGCAAGAAGCAGAAAATAATCATCCGATTCTGCAAAGGCTAAAAAAAATAGGTTTTATTTTTAACTCATTTGCTGGTATAGATAGCAAAATAAATTTTGGAAATATGGTATTGTCAAAGCTTCCTTTTAAACAGGTTTCGTCACATGAGTTTTCAAGCAATAATCGTATAAAAATGGGGCGAACAAGAAGTTTTATTAAAGCCGAATTTGATTTATCGCCATTCAAAAAAAACAATTTAGTTATTTATGCTACGCATCTTGCAATCTATACGCAAGTAAGTGGATACAATCCAAAAAATATACAACCTGACCAAGAAATTCGGCTTTTACAAGTACAAGAATTAATGCATATGATTAAACAAAAAGATGCGCAAAAAAACGTGATTATTGCCGGTGATTTTAATGACACCAATAAGTCTACCGCATCTCAATTTTTACTGAACAATGGGTTTAATGATTGTTTTAGTAGATTTTCACAAGATCATTTGTTTACCAGTTTATATGGACAGCGCATTGATTTTATTAAAACAAGATTAAAAGATATATCGCTTGCTGGATGTTATTTTTATTTTAGTGCAGCAAGCGATCATCTTCCAATCATTGTAGATATACAAATATAAACAAATATCACCTTAATGTTCAGTTAAAGCTTTCATCAACTCATCTTTATAAAAACGATGATAAGCAAATTTGACCGCTCCTGAGTTCAAGGCGTTTAGAATAATAATTTTTTCTTGATTTGTTGTGCAACGAACAGATAAAAATGCCTGTGCTAAAATCGAATTGCAAATTGCCGAAGTAGATTGAATTTCGTTAGCGCACAGACATTCATCTAAGTTGCATCCTAGCTCTCCAACACCATATCCATCTAACAATTTACTAATATATCCAAATCTTAATGAATTATCATTAAAAAATGGGTAGTGTTCCTTATGTAATCCAAAATGGGGAGAATCTGTTTTATAAGCTACGACCTTTCCAATAAATGGAACAATGTCATCTATTTTTTTAATTTCAATAAAATTGTGTGTATCACTGGCTTTTGGATCATTATCCATGCATTCAGCTGAAAAAAATAATGTTAATAAAAATAAAACAAGAACTAGGCATTTCATATTAATTCTCCCTCAAATTATTTTTATCTTTTTATAGCCCATCTATAAACGATATAATAACGGTAATTAATCACTATATAAAATGAAAGTAAAAAAACAATGAAGCACTATCTTATACTTTATATAACATTAGTATCAGCAAATGGTGCTGCCGCAGAAAAATATAATAATACTACTATCGCTTTCTTTTTCGATCATATTGCTAATAAAACTCAGGACGAATTTACCTTTGAAACATCGTCATTTGAATATGATCTGAGTCAAAACCAACCACAGAAAATCCCGAAAGAGAATGTGCTCTTAACAATACCTGCACGAACAACAATACAAAAAATTCCTATCTTACTTACTCCGGTGGAACACGAATCAAATATGAAACACCAAACGTTGTATATACACAACAATAAGGGATTATCTGCAGATATAGTGATTAGTACTCTATCTCAGATAAATTGTGAACAATTCATTTCTGTTTCTTTATTAAGCGATTTTCCTATTCGATTAACACAAAAAATTGATAGCTCAAATATAAAAAAAATAATGGCCTACATGCACCTAGATCTTGAAGGAAACAAGCTAGAAGATTCAGACCTGATGCTTCAAATTTTAATACCAGAAGCTGATAATTCTTTATAAAGCAATTCTCATTAATTGTTTTTTTGACCTTGTTGTCTAATTTAGACTACTCTTAATAGAGTTATTGTTCCAATGCAAGGTTGTTTTATGAATACATTTGATCACGAAACTATTATTACGCTGCAAGAAACTCCCGAAGAACGTTCACAAGATTTTTGCCCAAAAACATTTGATGATTATTTAGGGCAAAAGGAATTAAAAGATAAATTAGCAATTTATACACAAGCTGCCAAAATGCGCGGAGAACCGCTTGATCATTTATTGTTGTTTGGTCCTCCAGGAGTTGGTAAAACTACCTTGTCACAAATTATGGCTCACGTAATGGGCGTAGGTATAAAAATTATCAGCGGACCTATGCTTGAACGCACCGGCGATTTAGTTGCCATTCTTTCAAGTCTTGAACCACGTGATATTTTGTTTATTGATGAAATACACCGCATGGCAAGCCATGTAGAAGAAGTACTGTATAGCGCTATGGAACATTTTAGGGTTGATGTTATAATCGGCCAAGGCGCGGGTGCAAAATCGATTAATTTGCCGATCAATCCCTTTACTTTAGTAGGCGCAACCACTAAAAGTGGTATGATTTCTGCCCCCTTACGCACCCGGTTTGGTATTGTAGAGCGCATTGATTTTTATACCGATGAAGATCTTAAAGAAATTGTTATACAAAGCTCAGGGTATTTAAACCTTACTCTGGAACCTGAATGCGCATTAATGATTGGTAAATGCGCACGCGGCACACCCCGAATTGCAAAAAAATTGTTACGAAGAATCCGTGATTTTGCTCAGGTAACTAACAAAAATATTATTGATCAAGCATTGGTAACCCAAGCATTAAATTTTTTAGGTATTGATCATGAAGGTCTTACCGCTCTTGATAATCTTATGCTTTCTCGCATGATTGAGCATTTTAATGGAGGACCGGTCGGTCTTGAAACATTGGCCGCTCTCTTAGGCGAAGACAAAGAAACCATAGAAGAGGTATACGAACCATTTCTTTTACGCAAAGGGTATATCGAAAAAACAGCACGTGGTCGACAAATACCACCAAAAAAATTGCCATTTCTAAAACAGAAATTTTTAGGCCAAAATTCGTTGATATGATTCGACAATTGGGCATTAAAGCAGTATATTGCTACTATACAACTTAGGTTATTTAACGATGCTTTAGGAGCTCTTGCATGTCCGGTCATAATAAATGGTCGCAGATTAAACACAAAAAAGCTAAAGAAGATGCCAAACGTGGTCAGGCATTTACTAAATTAATTAAAGAAATTACTATTGCCGCACGTTCGGGCGGGGGAGACCCTGCTGGCAATCCCAAATTGCGTTTATTGCTGGAAAAAGCAAAAGATATAAATATGCCTATCGATAATGCACAACGCGCTATTAAAAGAGGTACTGGTGAATTGCCTGGCGTACAATATGAAGCAATTACCTATGAGGGTTATGGCCCGGGTGGCATAGCTATCATGGTTGATACCTTAACTGATAATAAAAACAGAACGGTAGCAGAATTGCGTCATATGTTCTCGCACAAAGGTGGTACGTTAGCCGAAACAGGGGCCGTTGGTTGGATGTTTGATCGCCAAGGTGTTATAAAAGTTACCGGCAAGGCAACTGAAGATCAATTACTTGAATGGCTTATTGATTTTAACATTAACGATGTACAAACCGATGAAACAGGTATGTATGTGTTTTGTGATCCAAAATCAGTTGAAACTGTTCGCCAAGCATTAGCGACGCATCCTGAAGTAAAAGTTGAATCGGCCGAAATTGAATGGGTAGCAAAAAATACTATGAATATCTCTGAAGACAATGCGAGCAAAGCTTATGACCTACTCAGCGAGCTGCAAGATCATGAAGATGTTCAAAACGTATTTACTAATTTAGCATAAGGATTAGCATGGTAAGGAGTATGACAGGATTTGCAACTAAAACGATATCTATTCCCGTGCTTGATACGCACGTGGGTATGTCGATTGCGCTCAAATCACTCAATTCTCGTTTTTTTGACGCAAACTGTAAACTTCCTTACCCTATTAGCAATCTTGAAACTGAATTTATTCAGCTCTTTAAATCACGTTTATTGCGTGGACATATTTCCTTTACTATACACTTAACAACAGCTAATGCTTTTAAAAGCAAAGTAGAGCCTTCATTGCCTACTATTGCTGGTTATTTGCATGCACTTGAACAAATTAAAGAAAATTTCTCGATAGAAGGTTCAGTTTCTCTGAGCAATTTACTTTTATTACCTAATATATTTACTGTTCAAGAAGAAGAGCTTTCAAGTGATGCAAAAAACCTTATTTTTACTACAACCAATGAGCTTATTGACCAGCTCATTACCATGCAATCTGGCGAGGGTGAAGTACTCAAAAATGATCTTCTTACCCGCATTGGCATTATCGAAAAAGAAATTGCCATCATAGAAAAAGCTGCCGAAGAAATGATTGTTGTCCAAAAGAAAAAAGTTGATGCGGCACTACAAGAACTTGAAATGGACGATAGCAAATTTGCCGAAACACACAAAAGTGCCTTGTATGTAATGCTTGATAAAATCGACATCCATGAAGAGATTATTCGTTTTAAAAATCATTTAAAAAATCTCACTATGGAGCTTACTACTCCGGGCATAGAAAAAGGCAAACGGGTAGATTTTATTTTGCAAGAACTTGGTCGCGAAATAAATACTATTACCGCAAAATGCTCCGATTCTACCATTAGCACCCATGCAATTAACGTAAAAGTGGAATTAGAAAAAGCCCGTGAGCAAAACCAAAATATAGTTTAACTGTTAAACTAAGTAGCTTGGCATAATTAATCATCGTAAGAATTCTTGTAGAATTTCTTGTGATAATCTCAGCAAAAATATCCTTTTTCACTGCAATATAATTTCAGATAGAAAACATCAAAGCTGATGTCAACCACTTCAATTGACTTTTATGGCATATTCATTACTCTAAAATCATCAGTTACTCCGCATAAAGTAGCTACAAATGGAGGAATTATGCACCAGTTTTTACGCACTTTTGTGCAGTACTTTTCTCTTTTGTCACTTATACCACTTACCATTAGTGCTTCTCAAGACAGTTGGCCCTGTGGCAATAAACATAAGAATTTAGTTATTCTTCAAAAAGTTTTAAAAGAAATTCCCAATATTTGCGTACCAGAATTTTTTGGTATTGAAAGTCATCGCATTAAAGAGTTTTTAGAAAAAAATTGTCTTGGTGACGGTCAATTTACCAACTATAATCCTTTTGCGTTATATACATCGGTAATTAATAGACTTAATAAACTAGGCATAGATGGTCTTCAAGATATTTCTATAGCGCAAGATTTAGAAGAAGTTGGTCATCGCATCCGTTTTATCTTTGAACATGCCTGGGATGGAAAATATCCATTTAAATTTACTGATACTGAAAAAAAGTTTATTGCACGACTAGCTCAAGAAGGCCATTACCTTATGGTAAGAAGTACGGGTATTGAAGATAGCGTCGCATTTGCTAACGCAGGTGCCAATGTAAGTAAAGCCTACATTCAACCTGAACCTGAAGAAGCTATTGAATTGCAAAAAGCAATGGGAGAAGTTATTGCTTCGTATGTAACTCTTCATTCATTAAAAAATCGTCTTGCAAATGGTCAAGTATTAGATACTCAAATTTTTATGCCAGTCTTAGTGCAAGAGTTAGTTGGTGAGCCCCTTAATAGTAAAGAAACTGATTTAACTAAAATTCCTGTTTCTGGTGTTGCTTACACCACCAATAAGCAGTTAAGTGATTCTCATTTAAAAATAACTGAAATAAACGTTGCTTATGGACATGGCGAAGGAATTGTTTCTAACAAAGTTCTTACCGATCGTTATTATATAGTACCTTCATTGAATCCACAAAATTCACCTTTAATAATTCCTCAAATTTATAGCAAAGAAGAACGACTTATACCCGTTAACCATGATAACCAAAACATTGAACTTGAATTAATAGAAAATCCTTTAAACTTATGCGCACAATGCGCACTTACTAATGATCAATTGCAACAGCTCTATAACGCATTAAAGCATATTGAAAATCATTATCAATCACCCATGGATGTCGAATTTGTCGTAAAAGAAAATAAGATATACATTGTCCAAGCACGTCCTGCAATGGGCAAATCTATTGCTGCTTCATATCTTGACATAGAGGGAATTGAAAAAAATAAACCTAAAAATTTTATAAAAACAGATTTAGAACGTCTTGTACCAAGTAATCTGAGTGTAATTACCATTACCAATCCTGAAGAAATTTTAATTGCCCATACATTAGATGATGCCGATCAAGACCCGCGCAGTAGTTTAGTAAAAGCCGTAATAGTCAGAACATGGGCATCACCATTATCTCATGCTGCAGTAAATTTTATGGGACATGGCATACCTTGTTTTTATAGTCAGAATTTAACTCGAATAAAACAATTACTCTCACAACTATCAGAAGATAATCCATTGTATATCGACACCCAGCAATCGCTTGCCATAATAGCACCACAAAAGCTGGTTAATAATTATCTATGTAGTGACTGGTGTGAACACCCCATCAATCCACGTATAACAATTGCAAATTATTCTCAACCACTAAAACAAGTTATACCTAGCAATCAACTACTCGATAATTATCTGAACCAATTACGTAGCAACGAAACAAAAAAAGATCGCAAAAAAACACTAAACCAATTGAGCGCTTACGTTGATACTATAATTGGATTAAGCGAACGACGCATAGCAAATGTATGGAAAAATAATTTTGATGTGCAACTGCAAGAAGCTTTGACCAATTTCAAATCTATTTTTTCTTCAATTACTCAAGAAGCACATATGCTTCTTGATAAGAATAGTTATTCTGAATTTCATTGGCTCTTTTATATAAAATTAATTGAAACCTTAATTAAGCAAAATCCAAGCGAGACAGAATATTTTATAGGTGGTTTAAATTATCACAGTTTTTTAGACACGCTCTATTTTAAACAAATAATAGTTGTTGCAGCTCAAAAACTTGGTAGAACTCCTTTATTATCGCAAGAATTATTGTATGCAAAATATGCTCCCAATCAAGAAATAGCACAACAATGGATCGCTTTTATTATTAATCTTGATCATCTAAATAATTTTTGGCTTAATTATGATCCTCATAAGACAACTGAGACAAAATTAAAAGCTCTTACCAAAGAACTACAAGAAACATTAGCATTGTATCATTCTATGAATTGCTTAACATTATGGTTCAGCTCAGAATTCTATCCCATTATGAATAATCCAATAAATAAAAAAAAATCTACAAAATTAGAAGATATTCTTGAAAATTTATTGCGAAAACCATACAGGAATACGCCATGTTAAAAATTAAATCTATAATCCTATGTATGGTAATTTCCTTATCATCTATAACTGCTCATGATAATACATTATTTGAAAAACAATTATTCATAGCTAACTTGAATGATATACATCAACAACTAAAAAAAATTAATGCCGCACTACAACAATTTAATTCACCAAGTTCATATGCATCAAGTTGGAAAAAATTAGATAAAGTTATTACGTACCTTACCAGCAATTTGCAGAAAAACTCATTTATAATTCATTATAAAACGGCATCTCTTTTTCAAAAACGAGTTGCATGCGAGATTATGCGCACCGCTGTTGATACAATTGATGCATCTATCAAGATGGTTAAAGCATCAAATATGTTTGACCAGGAGATCAAATACAGACACATGCAACACATGATAAAACGTTTTTTTGATTTATTTGCTTGTTGGTCTCAACAGCTAATGGCTTATGATTCAATTACATATCATCGTGAATGGTCACTAGCTTACTATGTAAGCAAGATTAAATATTTTATAGACAGAAAAGAAGGTAAACCTGCTTTTGATACAGAGTTTAAAAAATCTTCAACATTTGCCGTACAAGCAGCAGTGCTTGGCAGCGCTACTGCATTTGAAAGACATTACCCAGTAACCCTTGAAGATATTTTTATGTTAGTTCATCAAAACTCACTTACTGTTATTGCTGCCTTATTTAATGAAACATTAAAAGAACAATCACTCGAGCACATTCTTACCCTTCCTCTTGTAGCAAAAAAATTAATAGAAAAAATTGAAAGCTCGAGTTTTGCACCCAATGCTCATGGATTGATTGGACATCGCTTACAACCAAAACGAATCGGATTACGATTCAGCCAACAAACAATTGAAATTATGTACAATATGCCTTTGCGCAATCACAGTTCAACTATGCAAATTATACTTGATACCCAATCTAACGAATGTTATTTGTCAGTTCAATTTGTTGGCAACGCACGCAGTCGTTGGGAAGAGGTGTTGCTCAGTGCAGCATTGAGCCAGTATATTTCTAATTTACCGTTAAAAGATAAAATTATATATGATTACAATAGTGGTATTGTCTCTTTTAATTGGCTTGTATCAAGCCCTTCTCAGATAGATTTTATCGAATCTTATATCACCTTGATGGCAGATTTGTCATACGGAAGAAAATTAACTCTAAAACAATTAATTCCACTCAAAAATTGTTCTATTACTATCAACCAAGCTCTTGATAGCGTAAAAGAAGAATATGGAGCAGTAGGCAATCTCTATTTGTTGTATAGTTACTAAAAAATATAAAATTAAAAAAAGAGCGCCATTTCTTGGCGTTTTTTTTGATTTTTTTGTTTATTGATCATATATATTATTTTTATAAAAATAGTAAACTAACTAAATACTTTTACCCTGCTAAAAATCAATCCCAGGACACCCGGACAATGTCTAAACATTTTACGCACTTACATTTACATACCGATTTTTCATTGCTTGATGGCGCAATTTCAATTGATCGTTTGGTCGAATTTGGCAAAACTCATCAGATGAAATCTCTTGCTATCAGTGATCATGGTAATATTTTTGGTGCGGTAAAATTTTTTCAAAAAAGTAAAAAAGCTGGTATTAAACCGGTGCTTGGCATGGAAGCATATCTCACTGAAGATGTTTCTATTAAATCAGCGGAAAAAAAATATTATCACTTGTTGTTAATGGTAGAAAATGAAATTGGCTACCGCAACTTGTGTAAGTTGATCTCATTTTCATATCAAAAAGGTTTTTATTTTAAACCGCGTATCGATTACGCTGTGCTTAAAGAATATTCACAAGGTCTTATTGCAACTTCAGCATGTCTTGGTGGCCACATTCCTTCATTATTAATGAACAACAATGAAGTAGAAGCTGAAAAACGTATTGATTGGTTTTTACACACTTTTGGCGAAGAACGTTTTTATCTAGAAGTACAACCAGAAGATCAAAAAGAACAAGCGATTTTAAATAAAAAATTATATGATTGGGCAGCTCGCAAAGGAGTTCCCTTAGTTGCTACGGGTGATTGCCATTACGTTTCTCCCCACGACCATGAAGCACATGAAATTATGCTTGCAATTCAAACACATGATAAAATGAGCAATCCTGATCGCTACACATTTGGTGAGTGTCGTGTGCATATGCGAACCCAAGATGAAATGCTTACTATCTTCAAAGACCATCCTGATGCCGTATGGAATACGGGAGCTATTGCTGACCGATGCACATTCGATTTTCAAACCGGTAAATTATTTTTCCCTCAATTTCAGCTTCCTGCTGAACATAACCAAGAGACCTATTTTGCTCATATTTGTCGTCAAGGATTTGATGAGTTAGTTGCCCAAGAACGCATTCCCGTTGAAAAAAAAGATGAATATTTGCAGCGCCTTACCATTGAGGTTGATCTTATTACCAAAATGGGATTCATCGGTTATTTTTTAGTGGTAAGTGATTTTATTCAATGGTCTAAACGCAATAAAATTCCAGTAGGACCGGGCAGAGGATCTGCTGCTGGATCACTCGTTGCATGGGCATTACAAATCACCGATGTTGATCCAATAAAATATAATTTGCTCTTTGAGCGCTTTTTAAATCCTGAACGTATCAGCATGCCTGATATCGATATCGATTTTTGCATCGAGGGTCGTGAGCGCGTTATAAATTACGTGCGTGAAAAGTATGGCCATGATAAAGTTGGCCAAATCATTACCTTTGGTACCATGATGGCAAAAGGCGCTATTAAAGATGTTGCACGTGCTCTTGGTTTTGCTTTTGAAGATTCTAATGCGATAACTAACTTAATTCCCGACCAGTTAAAAATCACCCTTAAAGAAGCACTAGAGCAAGAACCGCGCCTTAAAGAATTAATCGAAAGTAATCCAAAAGCGCAAAAATTATTTGATGTAGCCTTGCGCCTTGAAGGGTTAACCAGACATGCTTCAAAACATGCTGCTGGTATTGTAATTTCACCAGAACCAATTGATCAGGTATTGCCTATTTACGTACCACCCAAATCAACTGATATTGTAACGCAATATGCCATGACAGAATTAGAAAGTCTTGGCTTTTTAAAAATGGATCTTTTGGGCCTTAAAAACTTAACACTTATTGATCGGGTAATTCGTCTTATTGAAAAAAATTATGGCGTTGTCATCGATATTAACAAGATACCTCTTGATGATCCAAAAACATTTGCATTAATCGGTGAAGGCAAAACCTCTGGCGTATTCCAGCTTGAATCTGACGGACTAAAAGAAGTATTGCGCAAATTAAAACCTGAAAAATTTGAAGATATTATTGCGGTAAACGCATTATACCGTCCAGGACCATTAGGTTCGGGGATGGTTGACGACTTTATAGAGCGACGACATGGCCGACAAAAAATACATTATTTGTTCCCCGAGCTAGAACCAGTTTTACAAGAAACTTATGGCGTTATTGTTTATCAAGAACAAGTAATGAAAATTGCATCAGCTATTGCAGGATATTCCTTAGGCGAATCAGATATTCTACGCCGTGCAATGGGTAAAAAGAAGGCCGAAGAAATGGCAAAACAACAAGCCATTTTTACCGAAAAAGCTATTGCTCGTGGATTTGATGCAAAAAAGGCTACTGAACTTTTTGATTTAATGGCTTATTTTGCCGGGTATGGTTTTAATAAATCACACTCAGCGGCATACGCTTTAATAGCCTATCAAACTGCCTATTTAAAAAGCCATTATCAAGCAGAGTTTATGGCATGCTTAATTTCGCTTGAAGCAACTAATGCAGAAAATATGGCTTTTTATCTACAAGAAGCAAAAGATTTAGGCATTGCTATTGTACCACCGTCAATTAACCAATCACAAATCGAATTTAGCGTTGTTGATGGCAAGATTTTATTTGGACTCCAAGGAATTAAGAACGTTGGTTTAGCATCACTTGAAAATATTATTGCTGAGCGCAACAAATCACCTTTTAAAGATCTGTTTGATTTTTGTAAGCGCATTGATTTACGTACTTCTAACAAACGAGTAATCGAGCATCTTATTTTTGCCGGTGCTTTTGACTGTTTACCAGGCAATCGTGCCCAAAAAGCTGCTGAATTAGAAAAAATTATTGATCAAGCAACTGAGTATAAAAAAACGCAAGCGACCGGACAATTGGGCTTATTTGGACTTAATCCGCATACAGAATCATCAGAGTCGCAGGATTATGCTTTTGCACCACTACCAGAGTGGAATGACAAAGAAAAACTAGAAAAAGAAAAAGAAGTCGTAGGTTTCTATTTAAGCGCACATCCTCTAGAGAGTTATAAAAAATTATTTTCATGGATCACTATAGAATCATTTGAGCAGGCACTCAAACGCTCATCTCAATCTTCGTCTCAAGAAGTTACTACTATTGCATGCGGTATTGTAAAAGAGCGTAAAGAGATCATCACTAAAAAAGGTGATAGGATGGCTTTTTTACAACTAGAAGACATGAGCAGTTCAGCTGAAATAATTTTATTTCCTTCAACGTTTAAAAAGGTTGAACAGTGGCTGGATTCTCATCATATTTTCATAGTCAGAGGCGGAATAGATCTTACCTCAACTCAAAAATGCAAAATTAAGGCAAACGATCTTATTCCTATTGATCTTGTTTTACAAGAATGGGGCTCCCCTTTGCAGATTTCTCTTGTTATGCCTGAACTTATTAATGATGAAATGTTAACCAATCTTAAATCATTATTGCCCGCAGGCAATAAGCCTCTTCATTTTATTTTTAATGATAACAATAAGAGATTACGGCTTGCGCCTAAAGAGTTCTTTACCTTTGATATACCTTTGCTTAATACTATAGAAGAACAATTTGGTATCCAAGTGCGTATAATGCTCTAATATTCTTATAGTGGATGAGTAGTATGAAGAAAAAGATAGGAATTGTTGGCGCTGGGGCTGTTGGCACCACTATTGCATATAGTCTTATTACCAACAATATACCGGCAGATATTTTTTTAGTTGATATTGATAAAGCACGATGTCATGGTGAATTTCTTGATCTTTCAGATGCTTTACCCTTTAATACAAGCTCAACAACTATTCACGTAGGCACGCTAAAAGAAATACAAACTGCTGATATTATCATTATTGCAGCAGGAAAAAAACAAGAGCCCGGTCAAAGCCGCCATGCTCTGTTAGAAACTAATCAAAAAATAATTAAAAATATTATTCGCCCATTACTACCGTTACCATCTTCGACCATATTAATCATGGTAACTAATCCGGTAGATATTCTTACACGTTATGCTCTTGAAATAAGCAAATTACCCAATCAACAGGTATTTGGTTCAGGAACTTATTTAGATTCTATGAGATTAAGGCAATTTATTGGTAACTATTTACAGGTATCGCCACAATCTGTTCAGGTCGATATTTATGGTGAACATGGCGACTCACAATTTGTTGCATGGTCTACAGCCATGATTAATAGTATTCCCCTATCACTCTTACCGCAGTTTAATTATCAAGAATTTGTTAATTTAGCACACCAAGTCCGTAACCGAGCGTATGAAATTATAAAATGTAAAGGTTCTACTTTTTATGGAATTGCTACCTGCATTGCTGATATTTGCAAGATGATTATTTTTGATCAGAAAAAAGTCATTCCAGTTTCGGTTTACGAAAAAAAATCTGATGTATGCTACAGTGTTCCTTGTGTTGTGAGCGCAACAGGTATAGAACAAATTTTACCACTATTTATAAATAAAGAAGAACAGAAACACCTTATTAATTCAATCACCATACTGCAATCACTGTGGCAAAACATTACTTCTAAAAAATAATTAAATCGTTTTATCTGATGGTGAAATTACTTGCAAGTACCACACCGTCTCTTGATAATAACGCTCGCTTATTGACTTAATGGTAGATACAAATAAAGAAAGCTGTTCTGAATTGTCACGATGTATAAGATCTATTGTTTTACGTAAGATTTTATTAACCATTTCTGTTGCTTCAGGTATTTGATGAATAACTAATAGCACTGTTTTGCGATACCAAGTAATTTGTTCTGAAAGAGAAATATATGGTTCTATTGTTTCTACCAAATTAATAAGCTTTTCATAAGAGTGCTGTGTTTCATAGACTTGATACAGCAATTCACTATAGCTTTTTAGTTTAGTATATTCTTTTAATTCTAAACTTAATGCGACTACTGTCTCTAAGGTAGGAATATGATCAGGAACTAACAATAGTATTTGTTCCCATACGCTAAAAGCTTGTGAATATTTTTGTTGAGCTTTGTACATTACAGCAGATTCATGATATTTGGAAATTGCCGTCTCGTAATCATTAAAAGTCCACAAAATATCAGCTTCTAATTGTAAAGTATAAGCAGGATCATCTATTGAATGTGATAGAAGACGATAAACTCCCAATGCTTTTTCTCGCTCACCCCGCGCTACACATTCAGCCAATTTAAACCATGCAATGGTATATTTGTCAGATGATACCTGCCTCATTTCAATACCTTTTTTTTGCTATCATACTTACTAGATTTTACTAATCTTTATTTAGGGTTATTGAACCATTCTGAGTTAATAAAATCAATATATAATTAATAGCAGTAAAACATTTAATCAGGTAAATATTTAAATTTTTTGTGATTCTTTCATAGTTAAAGTATTATCTGGAGTATAAACACCTTTTTTTTCTAAATATTCCAGCATACCATTAGGATGAAGATCATTTTCTTCTGCAAAGATAGCCGCGGCATATTTTTTGTTAGCTGGTGATTTTAGGAGTCGATGTAAAATAATAAATTTTTCGTGATCTGCTTCTGGAGAAGAAGAATGAATTTCTTTTTCTTGCCCATTATTCAGATTTATTCGTTTTTTTACTCCTATTATTTTTTTATATTCTGCAGAGCCTTTAAGACCTTGATTTTCTGGAGAACGCGGTGTTTGTTCTGGACTATCACTTTCTATCGAGCTACTTATAACATCTCTTAAAGGACTATTGGTCCCGCTATCTTCAGAATTAGTTAACGAGTCTCGTGCAGATGCTATAATAACATCTGGTTCCATCGAATAAATAGTAGAGAAAAATGTTGATAACAATAAAATATAGGAAAATTTAATCATACCACTCCTTTTATATTAAAACTCCATAATGTACCGAAATTATATCTAAGTTGCTTCATTTACTCTATCGATTGATAGAATTTTAGTCATAATCGGCTTTATTAGAGCTATCTTTTAAAAAAAATATAGAGAAGAATAATAAATTTGTAGGAATTTATAAAAAAATGGTGCCGAGGGTCGGAATCGAACCAACGACGCAGAGCTCTTCAGGCTCTCGCTCTACCACTGAGCTACCCCGGCATATAAGAAGAAAAGTCAAAAAAGATATCTTGATTGTATCTGTTCTACTTATTTTGTCAATATAAAAACGTAGCCATTTTACAGATTTGCCAACCTGGTAAAGCTCTGATACGCTTATCAAAAAAAGTTCTCTTTAGCAAACTGGGAAAAACAAATATATGTTACAA
Source organism: Candidatus Babelota bacterium (assembly GCA_049325595.1). Lineage (GTDB taxonomy): Bacteria > Babelota > Babeliae > Babelales > Vermiphilaceae > Noda2021. The sequence goes on along the minus strand of JBMOLF010000017.1, from coordinate 34,195 downwards.
GAGATTCAAAAGATAAAAGATTCATTTAACCAAGAGCTTGCCGCTAGTTCTTCCTTGCAAGGTGTTGAACAAATACGAGTTGTCTATTTAGGGCGTCAAGGTAAAATAAATGAATTAATGGCACGTCTTAAGGGATTAACCACCGAAGAAAAAAGAATAGTTGGCCCTCAAGTAAATGAACTTCGTGACTTTATTCAACAGTCTCTTGTTGCTAAAAATGAGGCGCTAAAAGAAGAAGAAATTCAAAAAAAATTACTTCAACAACAAAACTTTGATGTAACTGCTTACAAGCCACTAGCACCTCGCGGCACTCTTCATCTGTATACCCAGCTTATTGAAAAACTAGAAAATATATTTATTTCTATGGGGTATCAAGTTGCAACAGGTCCTGAAGTAGAAACTAATTACTATAACTTTTCAGCCTTAAACATACCCGATAACCATCCAGCACGAGAGCTACATGATACTTTTTGGCTTACTTTGCCCGACATGTTATTACGCACTCATACATCTACCGTGCAAATTCATACCATGGAACAGCAAAAACCACCAATTGCGGTAGTAGCACCGGGTAGATGTTACCGCAATGAAGCAACTGATGCCACTCATGACTTTATGTTCACTCAGCTTGAGTGTATGTTGATAGATAAAAATATTACTATTTCTCACTTACTTGCCACTGCAAAAACTTTTTTACAAGAAGTATTTGAGAAAAAAGACCTTACCATACGAGTAAGACCTGGCTACTTCCCTTTTGTTGAACCCGGCCTTGAAATTGATGCATCATGCCCATTTTGCAATTCAGGATGTTCAGCGTGTAAAAAAACTCGGTGGATTGAATTGCTCGGAGCTGGACTTATCCATCCGAATGTTTTAAAATGCGGTGGAATTGACCCTAACACATACTCAGGTTTTGCTTTTGGAATGGGTCTTGAAAGATTGGCTATGATTAAATATGGAATTCAAGATATTCGTTTATTCCATAGCAGTAAAATAGAATTTCTTAACCAATTTTAACACTCAACTGACATAAGGAGAGTGAATGGACATTACCAAAGCGATAATTCCTGCAGCTGGCATGGGAACGCGGTTTTTACCTTATACTGCCGCTATTCCTAAAGAGATGTTAGCGCTGCTTAACAAGCCTGCTATACAATATATTGTAGAAGAGGGCTTGGGATCCAATATTAAAAACTTTTTGATGATCACCAGTCGTCATAAGCAAGCAATTGCCGACCATTTTGATGTAGCACCAGAATTATCACAATTTTTAAAAGAAAAGAATAAGTTAGATCTTATTCAAAGTATTGAAAAAATTATTAAAGCAGCAGAATTTACTTATATCAGACAAACTGAGCCACTTGGCCTTGGTCATGCAGTTTGGATGGCACGCCATTCAATAGGTAAAGAATATTTTGGTATTATGCTTCCTGATGACATTATTATTAACAAAACACCGGCTCTTGCCCAACTAATGCAAATTGCATTGCAAGAAAAAGCAAGCGTCATCGCTATTCAAGAAGTACCAAACGAATGCGTTTCATCATATGGCATAATTTCGGTAAAAAAACAAATTAGTGGTTCTCTTTTTCAGATTGCAAACCTTGTTGAAAAACCACAACAAAAAGATGCGCCGTCAAACTTAGCAGTGATTGGACGCTATGTTCTCTCTCATAAAATATTCCCTGCTTTAGATGAAGTCGGTCGTTATGCAACCGGAGAATTGCAACTGACTGACGGCATAAGCCAAATGATAAAAAATAATGAAAAGGTTTTTGCTTATAAAGTTCAAGGAACACGTTATGATGTGGGTACCCCGGTAGGATGGATTAAGGCAATAATAGGCCTTGCATTACAAGATCCTACTTATGCACCGCATATTCGTGATTTTATATCTGAACTTCATTCCACCGATGTACGATTACTTAATAAAGCAAAAAATATTTTTCATCACTTATAAAGTTTCAGACAATGAGTGCTTGAGGACAATATTCCAATGAATTGGTTGCAATGATTCTATTTGTTGCCGTAACTGTTCTACTGGATATTTCTGAGGATTACTCAAACTCGCCATAGCCTTAAGCGCTCTTTTGTCAATTTCTTTAGATACCACTTGTGGTATTTTATGTTTGATTAGAATATGCACCAATGGTTGAAATCGTACTATTAATGGCAACTGCTTAGCAATTATATCAGGGGTTCTTATAGATGAATTCAATTGTAAGCCATTACGAAAAATGGTCAAAATGTCTTGGATCGAATCACGAATATCAGCTGCATAGGCAACGGCAGCACGTTGCGCTTCATAAATATCTCTAGTAGTAAAAGTAATAGTTCCATCATAAATCGGTAATGATATAGATTCTTTTTTTCCATCCTCAAAATGTATAGCAAATGAATAATTAAATTGTTTTGCTACGCAACATGGTGAAATAATACAACAAAAAAGCCATATCTTACCAAATATCTTCATAGTAATCTCTACCTTTTTTAATTTTCTATTAATAATAATATAATAAAAAGATTATGCCCCCATCAAGAATATTGATAATTTAAAATAATGAGCTTAATAAAAAGCAAAAAACAATTAATGTATTTGTTTTACCGCATTTATATATTGCAATCTGAAAATCTTTTTTGGTATGATCGGTGTGTACACAAAAAAGGAGAGTTCTATGTATCAAAAACTATTTTTGTTTTTATTGAGCACACTTTCTTTAATTAGCAAGAGTTGTCCAACCTGCCCTGAACATTTTAGCAAAGAAAGCCCTCCCTTTTTTCTACAAACATTTCCTGAAGATCAATTATTTTCAGTTGACCAAGCAACTCCATTAGATAACCCTCATCAATTTACTACCGAGGATGGCATATGAAATTATTATATTACTTCATATTAGTATCAAATTTATTTGTTAACGTAGGTTATGCAGCAATAGATTGTTTAAGCAATAAAAACGAAGACATTAATGAATGGTATGACTCAAAAAATTACCGCCTAGTAAAACATGTATATGATGGCCGCGTGTACCCATGTACGTGCCCTTGTGAAAAATATGGTCTTCTAGATGATCGTGGTAAATGTACCCGTTGTGGACATTATCATGAAGCACGACCTTTAGTAGTAATTAAAACACCAAAAATAGCACGCAAAGCAGCGCCTATCAAAGTGCGCCGCGTTGCAATTAAAGAAAAACCGGAAATAAAATGGCATGTTTCTGAAGAATTGCCTATTTTTCAGTAAAACTTTGTAAAAATGGAATCACCGTATCAGGATTTAATGATATTGAATCAATGCCTTTTGCCAAAAGCCAATGAGCAATTTCTGGGTAATCTGATGGTGCTTGGCCACAAATACCTATAGGACGATCATTTTTTTGTGCACCTTGCAATGCCAGTTCAATCATTTTCATAACGGCCGAATCACGCTCATCAAACACATCACTTAAGAGCGCTGAGTCGCGATCGATACCCAAGGTAAGTTGAGTGAGATCATTCGATCCAATTGAAAATCCGTCAAAATATTGGCTAAATTTATCAATAAGAATAACGTTCGAAGGCACTTCACACATCATGATAACAGCAAGACCATTATCTTTTAATAATTCCTGTTCTTCTAAAAGCTTTATAACTTTTTCTGCTTCAGATACCGTGCGAACAAATGGAACCATTACTTTGATGTTGGTAAGACCCATTTCTTCTCGTGCTTTTTTTATAGCCGCACATTCTAATTTAAAAGCGGGTTCGTACTCTGGATGATAATAGCGCGATGCCCCTCTAAACCCTATCATAGGATTTTCTTCTTCAGGTTCAAAAAAAGATCCCCCAATTAAATTTTTATACTCATTACTTTTAAAGTCTGAAAACCGCACAATAACTGGTTTGGGATAAAAAGCAGCGGCAATCATACCCACGCCTTGAGCCAACTTATCGACAAAATAATCTTGTTTATCCGGATATGCAGCCGTTAGTTGTTCTATTTCATGGTGCACTTTTTTATCAGTAACTCGCCCAGGCGCAATCAATGCCATAGGATGTATTTTTATTGCCGTATTTATAATAAACTCAATCCGGGCCAGCCCAACCCCTTCTACTGGTAAAGATGAATAAGAAAACGCGCGGTCAGGATCAGCAAGATTAATCATCAATTTAGTATTTAGTTTAGGCAAATTTTTAAGTGAAACATGCTCTTTGTTAAAAGGTAATGACCCATGATAAACCATACCGACCATACCTTGTGAGCAATCAATAGTTATTAATTCTTCATTTGGTATAACCTGCGTTGCATTACCTGTTCCTACAATTGCCGGAATACCAAGTTCACGCGCAACGATGGCCGCATGACATGTTCTGCCACCCTTATCGGTAATAATACCAGCTGCCTTTTTTAGAGCGGGGAGCCAATCAGGATCTGTCATTTGCGTTACTATAATATCACCAGATTCCACTTTGCCAATTTCATCAACATTGCTTACGATTTTAGCTTTGCCAGAAGCAATTTTTTGACCAATGCTTTGGCCGGTTACTAAAATAGAAGGATTTATTTGCGCTGATAAACTATAACGAATAAATCCATTTGCCTGTTGTTCTTGAGCATGTACGGTCTCTGGTCTTGCCTGAATAATATAAATTTGATTATCAACGCCATCCTTTGCCCACTCTATATCCATGGGAACCCATCGATTTTCTAACCGAGAATAATGTTCCTCAATTAAAACCACATAACGAGCAAGTTCCAGGATCTCATCATCAGTAAGGCTAAAGCTATTTTCTAAATCTACTGGTACCTGTTCTTTAATTAACTCGCCTTCTTTACCGTACACAAGTTTTATACTTTTTTGGCCAAGATTTTTTTTGAGTATAGGCCTATAATGATTATGAAGAGTTTTTTTAAATACTACAAACTCATCAGGTGTTACGTGACCTTGCACAATAGCCTCACCTAATCCATATGCTGCATTAATTATAACTGCATCTTTAAATCCCGATTCCGTATCAAGTGAAAAGGCTACCCCAGAACAAGCCAAATCAGACCGTATCATTTTTTGTATACCTACAGAAATAGCAACATCAAAATCATCAAATCCTTTTTCAGCGCGATATACGATCGCGCGTTCAGTAAATAACGAAGCAAAACATTTTTTTATAGCATCAAGAACGCTTGTTATGGTGCGAATATGCAAATATGTTTCTTGTTGACCTGCAAATGAAGCACCGGGAAGATCTTCAGCGGTCGCAGATGATCTCACGGCAACATCACATTCTTTTTGTTTGTAATAAGCAGACAAATCCTTATAAGCTTGTTCAATTTCGTGCTGTAAATCTATCGGATAATTACCTTGCTTGATTAACTCACGCAATTGAGTTGCACCAGTACTTAACGATTGGTGATCAGTAACAATTATTTTCTTACGAATTTCTTTAAGCGGTTCAATAAGATTATTGTAGGTTAAAAAATAACGATAGGCAGCAGCCGTTATTGCAAATCCCATAGGAACTTTAATACCTTGTTGTGCTAAATCAACAATCATCTGGCCAAGCGATGCATTTTTGCCACCAACTATGCCCACATCTTTTAACCCTAATTCATCAAACCGCTTTATATATTTCATATCTACTTCTTACGCTGATAAGTGCCCATAATTTGTGCACGTTCGATAATATGACCATTCATGGCTTTTAGTATATCTTTTTTTGTAGCTTTTGCCGTTAATGAAAGTTCTGTATCGAGTGCATAAAGCGTAAAATAATAGCGATGAATACCAGATGGCGGACATGGTCCTCCATATTTATTTTTTCCCCAGCTGTTAGTACCATAAATTGCAGGAATATCTTGTGCAGAAGCATTTTTCTCAATTGCAGTTACCTGAGAAGGAATATTAAAAACAATCCAATGATCCCATGTACCACCTGGTGCATCAGGATCATCACAAATTAATGCTAAGCTTTTAGTAGATTGTGGAATATTTTCCCACCACACGCGTGGCGAACTATCATTACCATCGCAGCTAAATTCTGCAGGAATAGGATCGTTATTTTTAAATTGCTCATTTATGACATATAACTTCAATGGCGCTCCTTTAATGCCGAAAAATGATAGCGGTAAAACTAATGCACATATAAAAAAGGTGCATAATTTTTTCATATTTCTCCTTTTTTAAAATATTCTGCACTTGTTTCGTATCCAGTTAAACTACTAAACAACTAATTTTTTTTCGATATTTTTATTTCTTATTGTCCTAGTAATATGCCTAATTAGATAATTGATGATAAAAAATTGCTAAGACCAAACCAGCATATAACGCACAAAAACTATGAGCGAAAGAACTCATTTTAGAAATTACTTGCGGTGTTTGATTTTCATTCAAATCCTCTGAGTCATTTTGATTGTCATCGCTACTATATTCATTAAATTGAATTGTTTCTTTATTTGATGATTGATCTGAAATTTGATGCAAATATTCTTGTCGCTCTTCAAAAAAATTTATTAAATCTCGCGGATCTTCAAGAGCATCCATGGTAAAATTTTTAGAAGAAGATAGTAATACAAATCCAAAAAGAAAAACCTTAGCGTATTGTTTTTTCATTAAAACACCTTTTATTTTTTATTGTGGCACAAAAATTACCGACTCACAGTCTATCAATAAAAATAAAATTTCCAACATTTTTCAAATAGAAAGATTTAGGCAAATTTGAAGTCTTAACATTAAAAAAATGGCTATTTTGTAACGAAATTTTATATCTGAACGATCAAAGATAATTAGTAAAATTAAAAATCCCTCCGTAATAGAGGGATTTTTAATTTTACTAAGAACTGTTTATTTAACGTAATTTAAAATTTTTAAGCTTTTGATCAAGATATGAATAACGAATTGCTATTTTTTCTAATGATGGATATTCCTGGTTAAGAGTTTCATACACAGCTTTGACATTTTCGCCATGATCATCTTCATATACAATACGCTCAGGTTTTTTTAGTGGAACAGATTGTATAAACTTAGTTAATCCATTTCCTTTATGAGATTGTTGCGTAAAAATAACGCCTTGTGAATAAATATGGGTCTTACCATTAACATCAAATTCAAAATCAATGATATTTTCAAGGTTTTTGGTTAAATCAATATTAGCGGATAATAATTGCTCGCGGGTTCTTTGCACTAATGGTGCAGGACGATTAGTAAGTCCAATTACTGGAATACCTATTGCTTGAATTTTTTTTATTGTATCTGCTGTAGTTATTTCTACTGCTTTTACAGAATTATTAAGCTGTCGCTCAATAAATTGAGCCATCGTCTGTTGAAGTGCCTCTTCTTTGGTGCAATTATGATTTTCAACAAGATCATTATGATAGGCCCAAAACCACTGATGACTTCCCATTTGCTCATCGGTTGGTTCAATAATAGTATTATCTACATCTACCACAAGCCAAGTAGATTTATCACCATCAAGATGATTTAAAACTTTATCAAAATGTGCATACTCGTACATTGCAAATAAAGATAAAGAAAAATTAATTAGCGCAATAAAAAACATTTTTTTAAAAAACATATTATCTTCTCCTTGTGACTATAATAAAACGTTTTTTCTTTATTTCTTATACATTTTTAATTTCGATCTGCTCAAACTCTTTCTTAAAGTCCTTATACATTTTTTTTAAACGCGCAGATACAACCTTCAACCCACCTATAGTTTCAATAAAACTTGTATCACCATTCCAGCGTGGCATAACCTGTATATTTAAATGGTCCGAAAATCCAACTGCTGGATTTTTGCTCATATTAAATCCAACATTAAAATCAGTTACATTCATACAATTTTTTAAAATACCACAACTAGCAGCCGCCAATTCTATTAGCTCTAAACGACTTTCTTGAGACATAGTGCTTAAATCATTTGTATGTTTGATAGGAGATATCATTATATGACCCAGCGTATACGGCTGTCGGGCTAATGTAATCAAATGATTTTTATATCTTTTGATTACAAAATTTTCTTCATCATTAGTAGCATTAACATCGGAGCAAAAATGACAATGCAGATTAGAATGAGTTATCAAACCAGTATTATTTATGATATGAGGCGAAGATAATAGTTTTTTTGTATGGTGGTATATATAGCTAAGATCTAACCTTTTTTCATCTTCATGCTGCACCGAATCAATAATATTGGTATCTTCTTTGGGTAAATAGGGAACAATATGACCATGTAGATGAGATGGAATACCTGCACCGGCACTTTTACCTATATTAAAACCAACTGAGAGATCATAATGATTTTTTTTATATTTATTGCATACATCAGTAATTATTTCTATCATTTCCCCACGAGCTTCGCTGGACATTAAATCTAACGAGCGCACATGATTTTTTGGTAAAATTAATACATGCCCATTGGCAGTATAAGGAAAATGAGCTAATGAAACATAATTGTGTTCATGTCGTTCTATTATATAATATTTATCATCTTCATTTGATTTTAGCTCTTTACAAAAATTGCATTCATCCGCCGTTGCATCTTCTTTTTTTGTAGGAATTACTGTGTTATTAAGCGCATAATTATCTCGCCATGGCGTATGTAAAAAACCACCAGATTTTACAAAAATAGATTCATTTTTATTGGCGGTTCTTTTTTCAATCTCCATTGTTTTTATTTCATTATTAATCATTAAATATATAAATCCGATTAATAACCAATATTTCATTTTCACCTCTTTTTATAAATGAGTAAAAAATATCTTCCTTTCATAACATTTTTTAAACAGAATTCAAAGGAATTAGCTTAAAACATTTATTGCTCTTTGTTTCTATTAAAAAATAGTTAATGCAAAATTATTAATCATAATTTACTTCTATTTTTTGAATAAATATTCTTTGACATGCCGTATTACTCTGGGTATTCTAACTCCACATCTCGTTTTAACTACTTATAAAAGGGGTTCTTATGAACAAAAAATATTTGTTAACTGGTTTATTGTGCACCATTGCTCTTCAACCACTTTGTACCGCAGCACCATTTATACCAAAGGTGGAAAAAATTAAACCAGCTCGCTGGATAATAACTGGTGTTTTAATTTCATCACTTGCAGCATATTATAAATTTAAAAAGCCGGGCGCCTATGAACCGTTAAAAAATGGCGATTCTTGTACAAAACAAGTTAAAAATATTGTATGCAGAATATTAGGTGATTTTGGTAAAGATGAAAAAATGGTGAGAGTAAATTTACAAACCGGTGAAGTTATATATGAAAAAGTAGATGCAACTGGTCTTGCGTGGGTTCTCAAATATCTTAACAAAACTATTTTGCCTATTATTCTTGCCGGTGGCATATTAATGAAAAATAGAAGCTATATTATGAAAACCTGCCAAGCTTTCTATTGCACATTTGAAGATCCATCTAAAGCAGTGGCCGCTGCAGCTACTCCTGTAACTACACCTGCTGCATCAACACAGCAAGATTCAAACTAATTTATATTTAAAAAGAACAGCAATAAAAAAAGCACCATTATAAAAATGGTGCTTTTTTTATTGCTACGTTAGTTTACTATATTACTATCTCTTGTTCGGCAGCATGCGAAACGAACACATCACAAACATTATCAGCTATGCTGAGTAATGCTTGATGGCGACACGCCTCAACAAAGCCTTGAAATAAAGGATGAGCTTGTTCCAATCTACTCTTAAATTCAGGATGCGCTTGCGTTGCAATAAAAAAGGGATGCTCTAGCAACTCTATAAATTCCATGAGCATAGTATTATCTTCCCGAACATAGTAACCAGAAAAATGTAATCCTGCTTGCTGCAATTGTTGTGTGTATTGTGGATTTACTTCATAGCGATGGCGATGACGCTCATGTACTAAATAATTACCTTGTTCATCTTGATGAAGTTGTTCATGCGCATTATATAACTGTGCAACATGACTTGATGGATTAATTATTGCTTGATAATCACCAAGTCTCATGGTACCACCAAATGAACGTTCATCCATAACCTTACGTTGCATTTCAAGTAAGGTAACAACAGGATATGGCGTAGTAGGATTTACTTCCGTAGTATGTGCATCAGTTAAACCAGCTACATTACGCGCATATTCAACCACGGCTAATTGTAATCCATAGCATAACCCTAAAAGGGGTATTTGGTTGACACGCGCATATTCGATGGCAGCAATTTTACCTTCAACACCCGCATTGCCAAAGCCGCCAGGAATAATAATGCCATCATATTTTGAAAGACAGGCAACTGCTTCTTTATTTTTTTCAAAATCTTGCGCATTGATCCAATCAATTTTAAAACCAATATTTTGATGAGCAGCTGCGTGCACTAATGCTTGATAAATGCTTAGATAACTATCAGTTAAATTATAATCGCCACTTTCAAGATATTTACCAATAATTGCAATGTTTACCGTGCCATTAGGATGCTTAATAGCATTAACCAGCTCAGTCCAGCGAGTCCAATCAGGATTTTGCAGGGGAGTCATTTTAAAATGATTGAGTATTTTGAGTCCCAATTTCTCTTGCTCAAAATATAACGGCATTTCATAAACAGTTTCTATATCGGGCGCACAAATTACATTATCTGAAGAAACATAAGCAGAACTTTCAATTTTCTTTTTACGTGCTTCGTCTAAGGCATATTTAGCACGACAAATAATAAAGTCTGGTAAAATACCTTCTTGCCCAAGCAAACGAATAGCTTGTTGAGTAGGTTTCGTTTTCATTTCAGGTGCATGATCGGGAACTGGTAAATAGGTAACAAGGCAGTAAGCCATATGCTCTGAACCAATTTCACGTTCAAGTGATTTGAGCGCAAATAAAAAAGGAGTATTTTCATAATCCCCTACGGTGCCACCTAATTCTACAATGGCAAAATCGTAGCCTTGCGATGCTACTAAAATTCGTTGTTTGATTTCATCTAAAATATGGGGAACAAATTGTACGGTTTGCCCCAGATAATGACCAGCTCTTTCACGATCAATAACTGTTTTGTAAATCTGTCCAGTGGTTATATTGTTAGTCTTTGATATATCGGCATTGATAAAGCGCTCGTATGTTCCTAAATCTTGATCAATTTCACCACCATCATGGGTAACCCATACTTCACCATGTTCAGTTGGTCGTAGGGTACCAGCGTCGTAATTAATATAAGGATCAATTTTTATGAGGGTAACTTTGTAACCATATTTTTGTAAAATTTTTCCAAGCGATGCAGTAGTAACACCTTTACCCACCCCTGAAATTACGCCACCAGCAACCACGATAAATTTTGTTTTCATTTACTAACCTTATATACAAATGGTGTATTATTAATAACCTGTTGATAATACACCATTTTCAAAACTGATAAAACAGGCTCCATTTATTTTTGCAATAAGTTTTAGTCAGCGCTTACTTTTAAAGGATTTTTATAGGGACATGGTTGTACTGCCGGAGATGTTTCCTTTACTTCTGGAACAGAATTATAGGGCCACTCAACATAATGTGCTAGTGCATTATTTTCTTCAGCGGCTCTTAATACCGGATACAAGTTTTTTTTATAGTTAGTACTATTATTATCCCAAAAATCTTCATTCCTTAAACAAGCCTGCATAGTAAATGATTTAATTAAAAAAACAAAAAATAATAATAACTTTTTCATAAAGAAAACCCTAAAAAAATAAATTAAATAAGAAATGCAATAATTAATGCAGAAACAATGTTAGCAAGTGCGGCTCCAAGAACAGCGCGCAACCCAAGTTCACTCAGCCAGCTACGCTTTTCTGGTACCAATGCACCAATGCCACCAATTTGTATACCAATGCAAGAAAAATTAGAAAAGCCACATAACGCATAGGTAAGAATAGCATGGGAACGTTCAGATAAATTCATTCGTACTAAATCACCGTATGCAATCATTTCATTTACCGCTACCTTTGTTCCTAAAAGTTGCCCAGCTTGGAGCACTTCATTGCCAGTAAATCCAAAGAAATAACCAAATGGAGCAAAAAGATAACTAAAAATAGTTTGTAATGATAATTCAGGCAATCTGAAGTTAATCGCATTCGATATAAGCAATGTATTAATGCCATAACCTATGTAGGAAAGTGCAAAATTAATAAGCGTTAACAAACCTAAAAATGAAATCAGCATAGCAGCAATATTAAAGCCCATTGCCATACCATCAGTAGTACCACGCCATATTGCATCAAAAATGTTTGAAGATCCGTACACATTTTTTTGTGCATGATCAACATTTTGCATCGATTCATCTTCTTGTGGAATCATAATTTTAGCAATCATAATTGATGAAGGAATTGCCATCATGCTTGCCGTTAATAAATGAACCGCCGGCACCCCCATTTGTGCATATACCATTAAAATTGCACCACTAATGGTAGCCATGCCACTCACCATTACCACAAATAATTCTGATTTTGTCATTCCTGCTAAATAAGAACGTATTACCAATGGCGCTTCAGTTTGTCCTAAAAAGCTATTGGCAATGGCACACAATGTTTCTGCACCAGAAGTACCAAGTAATGGACGAATAAGAAAATTAATAAACGAAACTATTTTTTGAATAACACCAAAATAAAATAAAAGAGCAGTTAAGGCACCAAAAAATATAACAATTGGCAACACTTTTATTGCAAAAATAAATTGCCATGGCCCGGTAGGATTAGCAAGTTGCCCAAACAAAAATACAATACCTACATCAGCGCACGCATATAACGCGATAATACCACGCGATAACCCATCAAGAAACGTATAGCCAATATTTGTTTTGAGCATGAGCAATGCTATAGCTACTTGCAACAAAAAAGATACGGCAATAATACGCAATTTTACTTTTTTTATATTACTCGACACAAGACTAGCTATACCTAGTATAACCCCTAGGCCGAGTATGTTCATGAATCGATTATATTGAATAAGATACTCAAAAATGGACATACGCTACTTTAAAAATTATGGGTTAAAACAACTTTGTTTAAGTATAGCGATAATTACGAAACTGAAAAGAAATAATAAATGAAAACAAATAGAATTTCTATTGATGCGACAGATAATAAAAAAAATTTATTGTAATGCGATAATTGATTAACAAATAGTTTTGCTTCACCATGCGTAATATTTTTAGCATATACCAAAAAACTTTTTTCGCACACTAAATAACTTTTTTGATGACCCACTAAAAGTGAAATTAATAGAAAAAAATAAGAGAAAAGAAAATTATTTTAGTTTGTCGCTAATGAAAAATTTTTCTTACGGCCTTCACGATCTTTGGCACGTAATGCTTGAATAATTTCATCAAGATCACCTTCCATGACCATATCTAATTTTTTTAGCGTGACATCAACTTGGTGATCTGTCACGCGATTTTGTGGAAAGTTATAGGTACGCACTTTTTCAGCACGCTCACCGGTGCCTACTTGTTCTTTACGCTGCTTACTTAATTCTTGATGTTGCTTTTCAAGTTGCGCAGCTAAAATACGTGATTGCAAAAGCTTCATTGCTTTTGCTTTATTTTTATGTTGTGATCTTTCATCTTGGCAGGCAACTACTACACCCGTTGGAATATGGGTAATACGAACCGCTGAGTCGGTCGTATTTACGTGTTGACCACCCGCTCCGCTTGAACGATATACATCAATACGTAAATCGTTAGGATTAATAGTCACATCAACGTCTTCTGCTTCAGGGAGCACTGCTACGGTAGCAGTTGATGTATGTACACGACCTTGCGTTTCGGTTGCAGGCACTCGCTGCACACGATGTACACCAGATTCATGTTTTAAATGACCGTATACCCCTTTGCCTTGAATATGCAAGATCACCTCACGCAAGCCCCCTAGATCGGTGGTGCTTGAGCTGTCAACAGTCGCTTTCCAGCGCTTAGACAAGGCATAATTGGTATACATTTTAAGAAGGTCGGCAGCAAAAAGAGCTGCTTCTTGCCCACCGGTACCAGCTCTGATTTCTAAGAAAACTGAGCGGTCATCGCGTTCATCGGCAGGATAAAGCAACTCATCAAGTTCACGTTCTTGAACAACTTGTTTTAACTCAAGCTCAGCAAGCTCTTGCTCAAACAATTCATTCATTTCCGGATCTTTTTCTTGCGCCATTTGAGTTTTGCATCGTTCTATTTGTTGCATTGTATCAACAATTTCCTGATGCTTTTGTAAAAGCGTATTGAGTAGAGAAAATTCTTTTTGTAAAACATGTCTTTTAGAGCTATCCAACCCGGGTTGGGCTAACTCATGTGAAAGTTCTTCATGTCTTTTTTTAAGAGAATCCCACGCAATATTCATAGGTATAATTACTTATTACCTTTTTTGAAACGCTTTTCAAATTTTTCAATACGACCGGCAGTATCTACAAACTTTTGCGCCCCAGTATAAAACGGATGGCATGCTGAACAGATGGTTACATCTAGATCAGAAGAAGTAGATCTGGTTTTAAATGCATTACCACACGCGCATTGAGCGGTAAGTTCATGCAATTCTGGTTGAATATCGTGTTTCATGAAATGTCTCCGATAAATTAATTTTGATTAGTATATTATCGCGCAAAAATGGCTTATTGTAAAGGTTGTGGTACCATTTTTGCGCTCAAGAGCATATTTATTCAAAGATTCTTCATAAAGCCATTATTTATTCGACAGGAAAATCAAAATAACTATCGTTTTTGTCTGCTGGATATGGTTCATTTTTTAAGGTAAAATGCCACCATTCTTCAGCATAATTCTTAAAACCATGCTTTTCCATTACCGTCTTTAAGTAAGTTCTTTTTTCCTTATATTCTTGTGGTATTAAATTATTTTCATAATGAGAAGCGATATCAAATAAGTCAAATGAAGATCCCATATCAACTGTACCATCATCAAGTAATTTTATTTTATAGTTGTCCAATAAAACACGATCAATTTCTCTAATTTCATGCAATTTATCTTCATTCTTTATCAGAGTAAGGTCAATGGTACTTCCTCTGCTATGGCCAGATTTTTCTGCTACATAGCCAAGTTCAAAGACTTTATCTTTAGCAATACGGGGATAATAATGATCTTTTTTTGCTTGATCATTAGAATCTTTACTCCATCTCATAAAATGATTTACTGCTGTTTGTGGTCGGTAGGCATCATAGACAACAATCGTGTATCCATCTTTTTTTACTTCATCATTTACTTTTTTAAGTGCTTCTGCGGCTTGCTTAGTCAATATAATTACTGGTTTTTTATAACCATCTACCGGCTTGCCTACAAAGTTCTCATTAGTATAATAACGTGGTGAAAGAATAATGGTAGGATCTATCTCGTGTAGATACACAAATCCCTTCTCTTTTGCTTCTTTTGATAAAGCACAAATTAACTGCACACTTAAAAGTAAAGATGCGAAAATTATTTTGCGTATTAATTTAGTGAGTAACATAACTTCCTTTCATGCTAACAGTATGGTTATTGTTAAAAAAAGCATAGTTATAATTATTCATCAAAATTTTTTAATAGCAATACAAAACATTCATCCGCGATACTGCTTTTAATTGCTTTACCATTAAAACAGAGATCAAATTTAAATGATACTTCATCTTTTTCATCTAGGTGCGTAAAAGTAAAAAAACATTTTTTATTGGCCAGTCGAACATCAGTCAAGTTCGGGTTTTGCAAATATTTTTTTGTTTTTATCTGATTAATCAATGATTGTACAGTTCTTATTTTTTTAAGTGCATATTCTTTATCTGTTATAATGCCAGCATAAATATCATCATCTGTATCAACTAATAAGGTATACTGGCGATTTGCCGGGTCACTTGAAAAAAATTTAACTCGCTGTTTTTTCCCTCTTGGAAGAATAATCCAATCATTATGGGTAATTACACGATGCTCTTTATCAAAATAAACGGCACGTAATTTGTTTTTTAAATCTATACACCATAATAAATTAGGTTTAATAAAAGTCATTTTTTTAAATAATAACCCTAAGTTTGGATGAGATTTTATTGCTAATTTAATAAGTTTAGGACGAATTCTTTCTTTACTAAAAAATTCTTTATAAACTTCAGTTGCTATTTTATAGAGCGAAAAATAAAAACCTTCCTGATGAGGACCCGATATAGCAAGTGTATTATCGGATGAAAGCGCTAACGACAAAACAGAGCCATTATAGATGGTAGCAAAATCATTCTTATTATTTTCATAAAAAGCATTAATGCTATGTAGTCCTCCAGATTCTACAGTAGTAACTGTTATACCAGCGGGATTAGGCCCTTCGATTAAAAATTTATTGATATAAGTAATATGATTAGCTACGCAAGGAGGTAGCGTATCTAGCGATCTTTTATATAACTTCTTTTTTGCATGATAATTGCTATCTATGAGCGCAAACCACGTTTGAGAACTATTTTCATAGCAATGGCATTTTTGTTGGGTAGCAACACAGATATCATCATTATCGCAATTCATTGTAGCTACCAAAGATAATAATTGTTCTTTGTTAATTGTCGACAAACTAGACGAACACTCGGGAAGTTCAATACCTTCTGTTAAGTTAACATTTTTCTCCATTGCCAAAATATTAACGCAGATAAAAAATGATAGAAATAGATAGGTGCTATTCATCATTACTTTTCCTTTTTTTCTTTTTTTAAGATAGTGATTTTATAAGTTACCTTTTATCGATTGAAGCCTTAATCATATCTAATTTTGCTTTAGGAGAAAGTTGCTTTGCTATTAAACTAAATTGCAAGCAAATATCTTTATTATGTCGCTCAGTAGAAAAGAAAAAGTAACAATATTTTCTGCCAATCTCATTGTTAGCAAATCTTTAATAGCAAATCCTTTTGCGGTAATTTCTCTTTTAATATCTCCTAAACTTCTAATTTTTTTTGTTATAAGTTTATCAGCTGTTATCTTGCCAACATATATTCGCCAGCATTAAACATTGAAGAGGATTTATATTCAATTATTTCTATTTTTTCATCGTCAAAAGTTATATCCGATGCATCTATCGGAGCAGTCACATAATGTTCTGCCAATAATCTTGATAACGTAGAAGCTGTCAGAACAGCAGCTAATAACGTATTGGTTATCTTGCTATCGCTGTATTTCTTTAGTTCAACTAATTCCATAGCAGATAAATTAAATGAGATAAAGCATAGCAATATAGTTACCAGTCTGTTCATAGTCTCTCCTGTAATAGTTTTTAATTGGGGCCATGTTAGCAATAGCAGATTTATTTGTAAATTAAATAAAAGACCTTTTATCTTATCTTTTACTCGCATTTAGTAGTAATACATTGTTAATTTGAAACCAGCGCTAAAAAGCATGTATAGTGTTATATAAAGGTAGTGTATGAAATTATATATTTTTCTATCTTTCTTAATTATGCAAAGCCAAATAAATAATGCTAAAGTTCTTATTAATCAGCCAACACCAGAAGAGCAGAAAAAACATGCTGCCCAACAGTATCTTTATAACATCATTACTAATGAGCATAGCAATCAATCAAGTATTAATTCTGCAATCCAGCAAGGAGCCGATATAAATGCTCCCATTAATGGTCAGTATCCTCTTGTACTTGCCGTATTAATGAATCATTCAAAAGTAGTTACCGGCCTTATAAATAACGGTGCAAATGTACAGATGAACTATCAGCATTATCCTCTCGCATTTTACGCTATAAAAAAAAATTATTTTGAAGTAGCTGATGCTCTTATTGCAAAAGGAGCACCGTTTGCAGGTTCGATCAATGGACGAGATGTCTTTACCCATATTGCAATGATTGCCAATACTTTTACCAACCAACAATATCAAGAAGTAAATGCTGCTTTAAAACTTTTAGCAACTATTTCAAAAACGGGTTACGATACGGCGCAATCATTACGAGCAAAAGATTTAGCACATAATCCATGGTATATTGCCTTGAAAGATAATAATCAAAAAATGATATCATTTTTTTTAAATCAAATTCCTTATGACTATCATAAGTTAGCTAATCATGCAGATCCCAATAGTGTATTTACCTTTTCTGATGGCAGCTCTTTGACACCTTTATTAATAGCAATAGATAATTACGTAAATATAAGCAAAACACAAAGTAATCTTCCTGACACGAAAGCATTTGAGGATTTAATAAAGGCAGGTGCTCAACTGGATCAAAAAGCAAAACCTTTTGATAAAAAAGAACATACCGCTTTGTCCTATGCATTAATTAATAATGCTGATGGTATGCTTATCGATTTCCTACTTAAAAATAAGGCTTCATTGCAAGAGGCAATAACCTTACTCTTACAAAATGGTTTTTCACCTAATTATGCTATCCCATATAAATCTTATAATTTTAAAATACCACTTCTTTTAAAAGCGATTGCACAAAAAAATTATCTTTCTGTCAAAAAATTAGTTGAAGCCGGCGCTGATATAGATTCACCACATGAAGTAAGACTCGATCTACAATTTGGGGATAAAAAATTATTCACCCCTTTACAAGCTGCTATTAAAATTGGTGATGCTGATATTATTAATTACTTGATACAAAAAGGGGCTGAGTAATTACATTACAAAATATCAATTTATTTTTTGTTTCAATAACTCAATCATTGCTTTATTAAATGCAGGAATATCATCTGGCTTGCGGCTGGTAATTAAATTATCATCAATTACTACTTCTTGGTCAACCCAATGAGCACCGGCGTTAATTAAATCTACTTGTAATGAAGGCCATGATGTAACTGTTCTTCCTTTTACACCATGCGCATTAATTAAGGTCCATGGACCATGGCAAATAGCAGCAATTGGTTTTTGTTCGATCACAAAGTGATTAATAAATGCAATTGCTTCAGGTATTAGTCGCAATTTATCTGGATTTATCACACCACCTGGCAATACTAATGCCTGATAATCATTAGGATTAACTTCAGAAAGAAGTTTATCCGCTTCAAAATCATTGCCCCAATTTTTATGATGCCAACTTTTAACTTGTTTTTTGTTTGGTGCTATTAGATCAACCTGCGCGCCTTCATGTTGAAGTGCTGCACGTGGCTTAACCATTTCTGATTCTTCAAAACCATCGGTTACGAGCATTGCAATTTTTAAACCTGCCAGATTTTTTTGCATCGATACTCCTTTTATTTTTACCAATACTATAGCAAACCATGTTAATCATGATTTGATCAAGAAATTGACTATATCACTCGGCAATTGATATATTTTGGTATCACAACAAGACCAAAGAGAAATTCTATGAAATTACTAATTCTTTTTTGCCTAGTAACAAGTACCACTTTTGGAATGGAATCTAATCCTAATGAGCCGTCTAAAAAACCCGGAGCTGAGCGTTTTAAAATATACTAAAGAACAATTAATTGAGGGATTTTTTAGAATTCAACGACCTTTGGAACTTAGAATTCCACGACAGGGAACTTGGTGGACTACTGGGATGTGAACTAAACAATACACCGCTGAATAAATCTGTTTCAGAAGAAAAATAAACTACGATTGATTGTGCGTAAAAAAACATGCACTCATCTAAGTTAAAAAAGAGCAGTTCCCAATTTTTCATAAAGTTGTTTGAGGACAGTTTCTTACATGTTCTATGAGGGATTTGCGCGAATCACAGATAGTGTAGCATCCAAGGTTAATGCAAGAGAAAATAGTCGAACAATAATGTTTTTGAATATAATGATCGGCTAGATTTGTTGCATTAATACCAAAAAAATTACATCCTTTTTTAATGCAGCATGCTGAGTACTTTGTAAAGCGGTAATTAAAAAAAGAAACTAATCTTTTATAAGTAGTAAATTCTGTACCTAACGCATCAATTTTTTTCAAATTTCTAAAGTTTTTAAAGCGTAGCCTAATCACACTATCTACTGTTTTTATACAAGCTTTATTAAAGTTTTCTGTATCAGCATCAGAATGTTCAGATGTATTTTGATTGTGAATATCTTGATTATCCTCTTGCAATGACGCGATAGCCACTTTTGTTTGACCATTTAAAAATTGCTTGCTCACATTGACTTGAAATATTTCTGGAATTTCTTCTAGAGAAGGCGATTGCGTAATAATAGTTATCGGTTCTTGAGCAGTAACACAAAAAGAAAAAAGTAGTATAAAAAATAAAATCATTTTGTTGCAAAATAGTAGTTAAAAATTTTCAAATAAAACTACAGCCATTGTAATGATAAAGTTAATTTAACCAAATAACAACATCCTACTTTTGTATAGTAATAAATCATTTTTTTAAGAGCTTTAAAATTTTTAGTATGTTATTTTTACTATCTAAAGAATTAAGCTAAAAACTTTTATAAACTTATTGCAACTTTATGCAAATTGTCTCATTATAAACGGAAAGTAACAATGCTTGAACATCTTATCTTACAACTTCTCCTTTATATGGACTTTGGTGGCAAGCCTCAATACGAAAAGTTAGGCAATAACTGTCTTGTATTTAATAGCAACACGGCATTAAAACCCTGCAATCGCGTCTGCAATTTACAATCAATAACAGATATCGATATAGCGCAGCTAAAAGAATATTTTGGAACAATGCCATTTACATGGGTTGTATCATCTCAAGATAATAACACTCATGAAGCACTCAAAAAAAATGATTTTATATATAAGGGCGACTTTTTAGCAATGATACTTGAAAACACAAACATGCAACCAATAAATAGCAATCCATTATCTACAACTATTACCAACATAAATGATAATGATAACTTTGAGCGATGGCTTGAGTTGGTAGCAACAAGTTATACCTACGACAAACAACAATTGCGTAATGCCATTATTAATTTAAAAAAAGTAGGCAAAGAGGATGTCATACTCTATAGTGGCTTAAAAAATAATATATTAGTTTCAGCCTGCATGGTAATTCAACATGAGGATTCTATTAGCATCCATATGCTTGCTACACATACTGATTATCGCAAACAAGGGTTTGCAACATCTTTATTGCAAACATGTATTCAAGAAGCAAAGACAAGTGGTTATAAAAAAACACTCTTGCTCACTTCACCAAAAATTAAATATTTATATCAATCACTTGGATTTAAAGAAAGTAAGTTGTATCAGATTTATGCAAGTGAATAGGTTATTTAATCTCTTTACCATCAGCAGAATACTGCTTTATTACATCGCCAATTTTAAATATAATTTCATCATCTATTGGGCTCACGGTAAGATAAAAAGAAAGCACACCTAAGTAATTATGAAAATCTACTATGCGAACATTTTTAAAATGCTCTTTGTTCAAAATAACCTTAGTCAAAACTATGCCATTATTGCCAAAATTTTCATCTACTGTACCATCTGCATTAAGCCTTAATAGCGCAAACTGATTTTCTAATAACCCTACTACTATTATTTTACCACTGCTCTGTAGCGCAATATCAGTACAAATAAAATTAGTTAAAGGATTTATATTTGAACTAATCATACTTAGTTGCGAGAAAAAACCGGCAGGATATGGCGTAATGCCATAAAAGTTAATTAACTTTACAGAACCTTTATGGGCCGTCGTTAATTCTGGTATTACATCATTTTTAGTTATTACATAATTAATGCCACCGAACGCTTCATCAATATTATTTTCTGCGCTATGCTTTTTTAAAACAATTTCTGGCAATTTATCAGAACCAAGGTAAGAACCATCGGCATAAATCCATTGCTTGCCAGTTCGCTGTAGTGTATTATTTCGCGCAATTCGCAATTGCTCTATTATTTTCTTTGATAAGCTACTTCTTGCTTGAGAATCTAAATAAGCTGCATCTTGGTATATACGGTAAAATTCTGCAGGATTTCTGTTTATCCAATCGGATAATGTTTTAGTGTTTACATTATTAAAGCTACTTGGTTGCACGTACCACTCAGTCAAAAGCGGAGAAACATTATAATTTTTGGCTAAAAGCTGAGTAACAAACAGTGGTGTAAGGTATTTACTCCATTGTTTATTGGCAATTGCTAATGCGCGCAATGTATTTGCTGCTGATTCAATATTTTTAAAGTTACCGATCATATGAACGATTACTTTTTGTAGTTCTGATGGTAACTCAGTAAACGCAAACAATTTTTCTTGTTTTCCTACTCCAAACTCCGGACATTGCAATTGCTCTTGCTTAGGTTCTTCAGTTAACCATTTTTTAATACCATGCCACATACCAAATAACGATGGGCTTAGCGCTAATGAAAAGATGAGCAAAATACGTTTCATATTTATTCCTTTAATTATTTAATCTCTTTACCATCGACAGTATATTTTTTAACCGCATTTTTAAATTTAAATATTAAATCGCCATTTTGTGGATTAATGGTTAAGTATGATCTAATTTTTATAAGATCAAGCAGCGCTTCAAGCTCTTTGTACTTATTTTTTGATTTTAAATAATCGATCCAACGAATTTCATCAGCTGGACTGTAGATAATACCCGTTTTTACGATACCATTCGTTCCAAAAGTGCTATCTACCGAACCATCAGTGTTAAAACGTAAAAGTATGTACTCTCCATTCCATGTAGCTAACCCAGCAAGGAGTAACTTGTCATCTTTTTGCATTGCAGTATATAACTCACCCTCGCTGTAAATATTATATGTTATCGATGTCTTCAATTTCTCATCTCTTGTCGACGTAATTAAACCATCAGGCCCTAATTCATTAATAATTCCACCATAGATATCACTATATTTTCCATTTTTATCAGTAACAGAAAGATTTAGGTCATTTGCCCCATGGAATGTTTCCCTTAGCCGGTAATTGTCTTTATATACCCAAATAATTCTCCCATGCATCAATCTAACCTTTTCCAATTTTTCTGAATCTCTTAAATTCTCTATTGTATTATATAACACACGAACAATAGCATTTGATCGTTTACTATTGTGTATAGAATTCCAAAATTGAGCTTCTTGATAAACTTTAAACAATTCATGGTCACTAATGCGTGTTTTCTGCAAAAATTGTTCGGTGTTTAGGTAGAGTTGAACAATTAACGGCGAAGCACCATATTTTCTCGATAATTCCCTAGCTATGGTTTTATTATACTGCTCATCGTTAAGTATTTGATTTAATTCTTTGTTAGTTTGAGACAACGCACGGATAGTCTGGGTAGCTTTATCAAGACTTGCAGCATTAGCAGTTGCCAGGATTATAAGAGTTTGAATTTCTAAGGGAAGCTTTTGAAATGAAAACGGTTCGACCGGTGTTTGTGGAAAATCTCTAAATTCAGGACATTGCAACTGTTCTTGGGGTGTTTGAGTAAACCATTGTTTTACTTTTTCCCATAAACCCATTCCAAATAACGGTTGCCCTAAAAATAACAAGATAATTAATAAGCGCTTCATTTAATCTCTTTCGATACAATCCAGATAGAAATGAATTGTTTTTATTATTAGATTAACAAATTGCGCTTAGTTGCAGCAATATTTTCAAATACAATTTATTGAAGGCGGTGAATAATTTTTGATTTTAATAATAAAAATATGAAAAAACAGTTAACGTGGCATGAATAGTTGGAAAATTGATATTAATTGTTCTAATTCATGTTTATTTAAAAGAGCAAAGAATTTGGTATCAACTGCTTCAACTGCCGGCATTGCTAAGGAAAGTTTTTCAAGACCTAAGGCAGTAAGCGTAGGACTTTTGATGCGTTCATTAAGAACCCGCACTCGTTTTATTAACTTTTTTTCTTCTAAGCCGCGCAAAATTTGCGATAAGGTATTGGGATCAAATCCAGAAGCTCTGCTTACATCTGCTTGAGATATGTTTTCATTGTTTCGTGTTAACCAACCAGTAGTAGCAAGAACTACAAATTGTGGGTGGGTAAGCCCAAGAGATTTTAATGCTTCCTCAATTTTGGTACGCCACAATAAACTTATATTCCAGAGTAAATAGCCCGGACTCTCTTCAGGCTTTTTATATTTAGTTATTTGTTCTATCCGCTTATTCATCAACGAGTATTCCCATATGAGATGCAATCAATTTAAAATCGGAAACTGGAATCTCAATTAATCCATATCTAAAAACCATGCCCCAACTTCTTTTATTTTTTATAAAAGAAAGTTTATCAATCAACGGCTCTATTGCAACTTCATACGCTTTTAAAAAATTAATTTTACGGCGCCAGGGTATAAAATCATCATTCATTTTAAACTGATAAACTTGCTCATCGGCAACTTGACCAATGGCGGTAAATTTTCGACAGGGAATTTTTTGGCCAAATAATTCAGTTGGCGAGTAATAAATAAGCCAATCTCTTGCCTTCATTCGTTTTAAAGGATTTTGCTTACCATGACACACTTGGGCAATGCACTCATCTATACCTCTTTGAACATGTTCTTTACTTGCAACTGCTATCCAATATCGAGCCATTAGTCCTCTTTGAGCTTTAAAATTCTGATTCTATGTCCATCTAAATCTAACGCAACAAAGGTACGTCCAAAATCCATCTCAGTTGGTTTTTGAAGAATTGCAATGCCCTTTTTCTGCCAATCTTCATAGATCTTATCTACATTTGGAACTTCAAATGCCAATTCCATTGCTCCTGGTAAAGCCGTGATGGTAGGCTCGGCAGTTTGTTGCGACCATAACCCAATTTTTACGCCATTTTGGAGCACAAATAATGCAAAAGTAGGTGATTGCTCAACCGGTTCTATACCGAAAATAGTTTCATAAAATTGAGCACTTTGTGCTGGGTTTTTAACAAAAAGTAAAACAAAATCTAATCGTGGCGTAATCATAAGAACCTTTCAATTAACATACTTATACATATTATACGTATACGTACACAAAAAAGCAAAAAAAATTACAAAGCAGTTATTTTTTTATAAGTATCAAAAACTAAAATCACAAACACTTTCTGGACATGCTTCATTCGCTCATAATTCCAGGCTGCAATAATTTCAGCCTTGGTGGCTTGGGGATTTTCTTGTAAAAAGCGTTGAGTAAAATTAATGTAAGCCCACTCTTTTTTAGGCGCTTCTTTAGTTATTTTTCTACGTTCATATTCAACACGCCAGTAGTCAGCAAATTCTTGATAGGTTGGCGGGCTACCGTGTAACCAACGATCTTTAAGCCAGTCAATCCCAAATGCGGTAAAATGAAAATGTTGGCCAATGAATTTTTTAAAAAATACGCGCGTTTTTGCGTCATTTTTGTAAGATCCATACAACATCAATGAATTAGACTCAAGTTCTATAATTTGCCCCTTTTTTACTTTGGAAATAGCAGGCATAAGAGGCGCACGAGATATTGAGCCAGTGGCAACAAAGGAAATAATCGCATTAATCAAAACAATTTTATTACCTTTAGTCGATAAAGATAAATTATCACTGATTTTCTTAAGCTCGTCCATGTTTAAGTAAAGCAAAGATTCGTATAACTCTTGTATTTCTTTTTCAGTAAATGTTTTATTAGCACGCATAGTATTTTTAACACTTGGCATTTATAACATTCTTTAAAACTATTTTACCTTCAAAATACAAAAGCACCTAGAATTATCCTAGATGCTTTTATTGAATGTTCATTGTACTTCATTAAATATTTTTTTAATTGAAGCGAATGATCCCATAAGAGCTGATGCCTCAAATGGTACAACAACAACTTTATTGTTTTTACCATGTGTCATTTCCGACAAGGCTTTTACATATTGCGTCGCAATTAAGTAGCCAATAAAATCTTGCTCACCTGTTGCAGCTTTAAGCGCATTAATTGCTTCGGCTTCTGCTTGTGCAATTTTCAAACGCGCTTGTGCTTGGCCGTATGCTTGTAAAATTTGCGATTCTCGAAGTCCTTCAGCTTCTAGGATCAACGCTTGTTTTTTACCTTCGGCTTCCAAGATTGTTGCACGGCGATCACGCTCTGCTCGCATTTGCTTTTCCATTGCATTGCGAATATCTTGCGGTGGTGTTACTTCTTGCAATTCAACACGCGTTACTTTCACACCCCATTTATCAGCCGCTTCTTCAAGAATAAGTCTTAATTTCTCGTTAATATAATCACGGGAAACTAAGGTTTCATCAAGATCCATGGAACCTATTACATTACGCAAAGTGGTTTGGGTAAGCATTTCAATTGCTTTTGGTAAGTCTTCCACCTCATACAATGCAGCTTTTGGATTTTCCACACGATAATATAAAATTGCATTAATTTGCATAGTCACATTATCTTTGGTAATTACATTTTGCTTAGGAAAGTTAAAAACCGACTCACGCATATCAATGCGATAATTAGTTTTTTTAATATTGATGTGTCCGGTATTATCATCATTTTCAATGATATATGTCCAGCTTATAGAACGTGGATTATCAATAAACGGCACTACACAATGCAATCCTGAAGGCAATATTTTGTGCATTTTGCCTAATCGCTCAATGACAATAACCTCGCCTTGACGCACCAAATAAAAGGAACCAGAAATAAGATTTAACAAGATAATTGCAAGGCCTACCATTAGTATTACGATATAGATCATGGTACATCCTTTCTGTGAAAAAGGTAATGATTATATTTTTTGAAGTTGATGTGTCGAGTGAGAGCTGTGTTAAAGATAATTGCATTACACATCATCGGCAATTATCTAACGAACTTACATTTTTTATTCTATCATTGTAATAAAAAAAGTAAATAAACTAGCAAGCAAGAGACGTCTCAATACATCCTGCAAACCTATTTCCAATTAGGTAACATTCGTTGATTTATCCATCTATTTTTGCATGTAGAGATGCATTGAATGATATACCCAGGCTCAATACACAAAAATTTTACGAGTGTTTTCACAGGTACAAGTATCTTAAATTCACGTAACATAAGTTGCTAAAATGTAGCGACAATAAAAATTAATTTTATTTCTAATGATACAAATAGGAGTGTGCATGGAAGGCCCATCAATTTATGCATTAGCAGAAGACTTACAACCATTTAAAAATAAAAAAATTAAAAAAATATATGGTAATGCTCAATTTGAAAAAGATTATTTGGTCTATCAGACAATTAAAGATATTTATTCTTTTGGCAAACGACTCATCATACAACTTGATAACGTTGCTCTTATTACTCATTTTTTAATGTATGGTAGCTATCGCATAGATGAACCACGTCCTGACCGAGTTCCCCGACTTGCTATCGAAACTAACACTCACAAATTATTTTTTTATAATTGCTCGACAAAAATAGAAAAAAACAAAAATATTAAAAAAAAATTACCGTTGCAATTTGATATACTGTCTGACAAATGGGATGTTAAACAGGCAACAAAGGCAATGAAAACAGATCCTAATCAAACAATTGATGATGTGCTTCTTGATCAAGAAATTTTTCCTGGAGTTGGCAATATTATAAAAAATGAAGCCTTGTTTATGAGCAAAATTTTACCATGGGCACAAATAAAAAATTTAAGCACTAAACAATTAAAAGAAATTGCTCTCAATGCCCGCACTTTTTCCTTTCACTTTTTAAAATGGCGCAAATTATTTCAAAAAAAAAATTTATTAATATATAGAAAAAAAGAATGTCCTGTATGTAGAGCAAATGTAATACGTGGCAAGACTGGTAAACGAAACCGATGGAGTTTTTGGTGCCCTGTATGTCAACACTGATCAGAAAAAAACTCCGTTTTTTCCCTACATTTAGTAGTATGCTTTAATAAATCTCTTCTCGTTTTGTGTCGACAAAAACACAGCGTATAAATACAACAAAAAATATCAGAATCATAATGATTAAGGTAGTGGTCTACAATGGTTTGTGAATCTGATATATAATCATGTTCGCAATTCTGATAGGGACATCTAAATTCACCGTTATATAAATGACAATCCTCAAAATGCCGCATAAGATCTTTGCGCGAATAAAATAAATTGGTCGAATCACAACAGGCAATACCATTTCGTTTATTTAGTCGTTGATCAATGACATGGTCAATTGTTTTTATCAAATCTTGCCGATTAACTTTTTCTTTTTCTCTCGTATTTGTATTTTGGCTTATTTGAGTATCTGTAAAAAAAGACTCATCTTGATTTGTAGAAATAGTCGGGGGGCTTTCATTAACTAAGCGATATTCTTGAAAGTCGTCATGTAATGTAAACTCATTACTACCATTAGATGGTAATAATTCTTCTATTTGTTCAAAGAAGTTGCGATTATTGATATTTTGTTGAATCTGAATATCATCTTCTTGGCCAGGCAACAATAAAGCGTGATGATCCGTGCTATCTGCAGTGTTTATTACAATGCATTGTCTACATTTTTTTAAATGATTCAGCAATGAACTTCTATTGTTATACTGTTTTTTACAATTTTTTGCTAAACAACTAAATATGTTTATCTTATAATGAGTCTGCACGTAATGATCAACCAGTTTTCGATGATTAATAAATCCTTGTGTTCCACAAAAATTATAGGGGCATTTCAAGTTTTCGTTATTTTTGTGAGTTTGCTTGAAGTGGTATACAATCTCTTCATAGGTGTTAAATTTTTTCTGACAACAGGTAATTCCGTTTATGGCATGGATACGATTATTAATAGCTTCATCCATTTTATCAATCAGCTGAATATTTTTTGATTTTATCCTCTTTTTTGGCACATATAATTTAACCGTAGTTGGCAAATATTCTTTTTGGCTATTAAATTTAACGATACATGGTTTTTTTGCTATCTCTTGCATGGCAATCATGTTTGGCTGATGAGGATTGTTTATTCGTTCTGTTTCACTTGTGTTAAAAGCTATATCATAAACGATTAATCGATGCGTGTTAAAATCAGTATCAATTATTTTTTTTAATAGAGCTATACTCTCATTGGGCTGATATATTGCATCACAAGCAGAGCTTCTTATACTCATAAGCAAACAGAACAGTAAATATCTTATTCGCATTACCCCTCCTTGCGAAAATCAATCACCATTAAATTTATGCACTATTTTTATTGTATCTTAAAGATCATTCATAAAAAAAGCCTTGCACATACGACTTAGCGGAATAGGTACTCTGCTTAAAATAAATTTGCAAAATTTCATTTTAAAAATTATCAAGAAATATTAAAAAAAATATTACTTAATATGATTCAAATAATCAATTCGATTCTCTTCACTTGGATGATCATCTAACAAATTCAATAATGTTCCGACAACTGGAAGATTTCTATAAGATTTTACTAATTGCTTTCTTTTAGTAAGCGCTGCTGTGGCAGCATAATGATCTTTCGTCATCTTTAAAGCATACTCATCAGCCCAATATTCTCCTTTGCGATGGATATAAGCGCGAGCTAAATAACAAGAAGAAACAACCGCTGCACCAACTTTTAAGCTTCTCAAACATAGTTTCATGTTTAATTGAATTAAAGATTTTATCAGCAAAACAGAAGTACCAATTATCATTGCTCCAAATGCTAATTCAGCGCCAATGCTACGCAATAATAAATTGGGATCATTTAAATGCCCAAGCTCATGACATAGTATAAATTTAAACTCTTGCGCGGAGAAAATTTCTTTGTTGATATAATATGAATTAAACACAATTTTCTTTTTCAAAATTAAAGAAAAATTATCCAAATTAGCTTCCATTTCTAAAGCAGCAATGTGACTCTTGGCCTGCGGACCCATATCTCGTAACTCTAAAGGATAGTTATTGAAAATACTCACAACCTCAGGTTGAGTGAAAAAATCACGCAATGACGGATACTCTTCAATTATGCGCTCAGCTGAAAATGTTGTAATACTTATTAAAAGCATAATGAAAACGTACAACATACATTACCTTATATTAATATTTTTACCAATTTTAAATAGGTAAGCTATTAATTTTTTATGATAAAATCAATTGAAAGGACTAGGCTGTATCGACATTCAATAATATGATAGGATTGATCCTACAAGATAGTAGCTTGAGGATTAAATGATGATAAAAAAACGTGGTAGAGCACGATACGAATTATCAACTGAACAGTGGAATAAGATCAAAGATCTATTGC
The DNA here is from genome assembly GCA_049325595.1 of Candidatus Babelota bacterium. Taxonomy (GTDB): domain Bacteria; phylum Babelota; class Babeliae; order Babelales; family Vermiphilaceae; genus Noda2021. The sequence goes on along the minus strand of JBMOLF010000017.1, from coordinate 4,260 downwards.
CAGGAAAGCCTGGTGATAGCGGCAGAACTGCTGTAGATAACCGTCTTTTTATTGATAGTGTTTTGTGGATTTTAAGATCAGGAGCCCGTTGGTCTGATATGCCCGAAGAGCGTTATGGAAAGTACAAGTCAGCACACAAACGATTTACTCGTTGGGCAAAGAAAGGGATATGGGAGAAAATATTTAAATATCTGATCAAAGATCGTGATAATGAATATCTCATGATTGATAGTACGCTTGTTAAAGCACATCAACAAGCTGCTACGTATAAAAAAAAGATCAGGCTTTGGGGCGTTCCAGAGGAGGTTTGACTACAAAGATCCATATGATGTGTGATGCATTGGGTCTTCCGATAAAATTTATCTTAACTCCTGGTGAAGCGAGTGATTTTGATCAGGCATTACCGCTGCTTAGTGGAGAAAATCCTGACTACGTTTTGGCAGACAAAGGTTATGATAGCAATGAGATTATCGACTACATCAGACAAATCAATACTATTCCAGTCATTCCGCCACGATCAAATAGAATTATTCAACGTAGTTATGATAAATTTATTTACAAAGATCGAAATTTGATTGAACGATTATTTAATGGGCTTAAGCAATTTAGAAAAATTGCTACCAGATTTGAAAAAATACAAATTAATTTTGAAGCTTGTATCTATTTGGCATGTTCATATTTATGGTTGATTTGAATGTCGATACTGCCTAGCCAATTCTCTTGTTGTTTGGTTAGTTATATTAAACTGCGCGAGGGAGAAACAACACAGCATAAATTATTGTACGGTAGAAGCTTCGGTGGATATATTTGATTCATTTTGATTTTCTGCAAGTTGAAAGTGTTTAGAAATAATCTGAGCGGTTTCTTCAGGGTTCAGTTCATTGGTGTTTAACTTTAAATAGGGTATATCACCAAAAATCCCTTCTTTGGGTTCCATATCCCATTCTTTTTCATTTTTTAATAGTATATGTCTTGAGATGTCGATATCTCTTTTGGAATGCTTATGACTTAGTCGATGAGGGGTTTCATTTCTCCTGAGTCTTTCTTCAATACTGGCATGTAACTCAACTATATTGACGTCGAAATCGTTTTCCTTGAAAAGACTAATCCATTCATTAAGCTGTTGCATGCCAGATGGTCTATTGTATGCCACAACATAAGTAAAAATTATTCCAGTTAATTTGGATCTTATTGCTTCTTCAAAGATTCTAGTTCTAAATTCTTTAACAAGTTTTTTATAACTTTCGCTTTCAAAATCAAATAAAGGAAGTAGCGCATCAATGATAAGGTGATTATGAAAAACCTTTAAATCTGTTTTTTTTGCCAACTCATGTCCCACTGTCATTTTGCCTACTGCTGGCGGACCCAAAATTATAATAAATTTAGACATATCAAATTCCTTTTCTTTAAAATTGATTTTTACTTAATTTACGTTTTTAACAGGCTAATTTTTTTGCAAATAATATAGATGTCCTAAACATTGAATTAATGTTTGAGATCGTTAAAAATCAAGTTTAAAACAAATAGTCTTTTGTTTAATATAGAAAATAATATTTTTTTACCAACGTTTGTCGACTTAAAGATAAGTAAATGAATTTCCCCACCAAAGGAGGCGACTTTTAGACATCCCCAGAGGAGATTTGCTCCAAGCTTGTTAGTTTATTGTTCTCTTTCTTTTTTCTCTTGGTATTTTACGTATTTTTATCTTTTCCAATGCAAACCAACTGTATCTACGCAATATCCTCTTGCACAGAAATGATTTTCCCAGAGGGTTTTATTTTTAAGATCAGGAAATTTTGAAAAAAGTCTGATTGCGCTTTTGCCTTTTCACAATTCCTACATAATTCGATATCGATAATTTTGGTGGAATCATTACAAGTAAATGTACATAATCTTCTTGCACATTCAATTCAATAACTACACAGCCGTCTTGATCAGATATCATTCTTATAATTTTTTCAACTTCATCCTTTATTTCTCCTTTCAATATCCGAAATCTATGTTTCGAAACCAAACGATATGATAATGGCAATGCCACAATTCATGTGCTAAGCTTCTAAAATAACTCATCTTGCTTAACCTTCGATTATTGCTGAGACCAATAAATCTCAGGTTAGCAATGAGTTAGAACATGCATAGCAAGCTATTTATTACCATATCAACAGGATGTGGTTTAAATGTTAGAATCAAAAATCTAATGTATGGCAATAATCCAGATCTGACTGTTGTTACAAAGATCGTAAGATATAAAAAAAGTGAAGAAGAATGGCGTGAGAAACCTCATTTTGATGAATGTGGTTTGACATTAATCTGGGATAATAATGACAATCATAAAAGCTTAATGATATGTGAAGATACAGTAAGGCCAACAAACGCAGCATTGAAATTGCCTGAAAGAAAATATACCAATCAGCCAAATGTAACATCAACTTTACTTATTGGTGGACTGTGTCTTAAATCTCATAGTATCGACATTAAGCCAACACTACATTATGTTGGACCTATTAAGAATGAGTATCGTCATTCTATAATAAGTTTTTTATTGGTACCAGAAATTAACACATCTAATATGAAAACTGAGTTTATTGAAAGCAAGGAGTAATATGTTTTTCCCCTCAGCAAAAATAATCGTAAAACATCAATCTATAAGTGATAAAATCCTTCTCATAAAAAGAAATGTAAATGGGATAATTTCATATGAACCTGCAGGAGGTCGTGCAGAGATTGATTATGCAACATTAAATGCTGAATCTCTTGAAGAATGTGTTATTCGTGAAGCAGCTGAAGAACTTGGCGTACGAGTTAACATTGAACGTTATTTGGGATCATATTCATATTTTTGGCCCCATGATCTTAGCAAATGCTCTTGTTACGCTGTTTTTATCGGCACTATCATCGATGATATTAAAAACTTTACTGGTAATGGCGACAAAGATTGTTGGCCAGTAGAACCAGAATGGGTAAGTTTGGGAGATATTATCAATAAAAAGATCGTTATTAACCCAACCCATAAGGGCTTGGAACAATTGGTACTGGATGCCTTCAAATAATTAATACTATTTCCCCCTCTCACCTTTGAGAGAGGGAAATTTACTAAAAAAGAAATAAACAAAATGAAAATAGAAGCGGTATTGTTCGATATGGATGGCACCATCATAAAAAGTCTATCTATGTGGAATGAATTAATTGCGAGTTTTGTTGGCCAAGAAAACATTGAAACATTTAGAAAGTTGAGGAATAAGACTGATGGGAAAGGCCTTGCTAGAGACTGCCAAGTATTACAAACAGTGTTTAATATTGAACATACAAACAAAGAAATAGAACAGCTCTATCACAGCCGAGCAAAAGAAATTTTCTCAAGAACTCCAGTAGAGTTTGTAGATGGTTTTGTTGGTTTTCATAAACACTTAACATCCAAAAATATACGATTAAGCTTAGTAACAAATGCGCCAAATTATGGATTAAATATACTAAAAGCTAAGCTTAATTTACCTTTCTTTTTTGGCTCTCATATTTATAATTCATGCATGATGAATTATAAATTCAAGCCAGATCCTATCATGCTATTGCATGCTTTGGAAAAACTAGAAGTAGATAAAGAAAACTGTGTTATCTTTGAGGATTCTCTTGATGGTATTATAGCTGCAAAAAGAGCAAAAATACGATGTATAGCGATTAATGATGGAAACAACAGCCATGAAATTTCTGAAGCAGATTTTATTATTAATAATTACGTAGGCTTAACTTTAGAAAAAATCAACTCTTTGTTCTCTTAGCGACAATTAATTAAGCGCTTACTTTCGAACTTGAGGATAGATGGTGAAAAACTGCTGTGGGACGTTGTAAAGCCATTTGACGTGATAGCGAATTGTTCTGAACGTCAATTATGGCCTGCCAGGCGTAGTTTACACCGTCGCCACGACTAAGGTGCACGCGTGCCGAGCTGGAATGCCCGGATAAACGAAGACTGGCGGTTAATTATTGACGCGTTCAGGAACAGAGAAATTACATATGGATTTACACTAAACCATATGCAAACCGTTGTAACAATAAAAAATTAAGAATAGTGAAATTAATGAATGAAGATTTAAAATTACAGCTCACCAATAAATTTAAAGTTTTAGCTTTATTAATAAGAGCTTATCCGAAAATTAAATAGATAGGAGCGCCTTCTTGATTTATTGGCTAAAATAGCCAGTGAACAACAAAAAAAAGGAAACGCTCCGATGCTTATGATATCAGATAATGTATGGAATGAAA
>JBMOLF010000016.1:0-1097 GCA_049325595.1 Candidatus Babelota bacterium | reverse complement strand
AATGTTCTGCGGACGCTCCCCGCTGGGATATATTTATAAAGGTAATACAATGAAAAAGCTAAATGAAAAAAATGCATTAGAATCTGCTATTATGATTTATCGAAATCATAAAAATATAGTCGAAAAAGAACAACACACTAGATATCCTGATGAAGAAAATCGAAATAGTAAGGATATAGATTGCATAACATCGATTTTGAATCAGAGAATTGCAATTGAACATTCAATTTTAGAGTATTATGAAGGACAGATTGAATATACTTATTCATCTTATGACATAGTAGAAAATATAAACAACAAGTTAAGTGGCAAAATACCTAAAGATCGTTATTACTTGGCATTAATCCAACCTGCCCTGATAATCGGGAAAAGCAAAAAGTCCATTGATGAACTCTCGAATGAAATATATAAAAGCATACTAGAAAAACAAAATGAATTATTGCCAAATGAAAAAATCGAAATATCGCATGACAACGAGAAAGTAATAATCTATTGCGAAAATGAAGAAGGACCTGAGAAGGGGATTCTGCATAGGGCGCCAACAATTCCTGAACACGATATAGATAAACTAGCAAGAAAAAGAATAAAACGCTTAGTAAATGAAAAAGTTGTAAAACTAATTAAGTATAAACTATTAGGGTATAAGACAATTCTTGTAATTGAAGATATTAGTGGCAGGCATATGTTCGGAATTAAGGAAAATAAAATTGGACTAAATCAGCGAATACTTATTAGGCTTTTCATTGATATGGGAATAGTAATGGTTTCAAATAAAAAAAGGATGATAGTTGGAAATATTTGGAAAAGCGGTTCGAAATGGTATAATGAAATACCATATAAAAATCGGTATAAATTAAGTTAAAGAGAAAGACGCAGAACAATCGCTTTAACCTGACTTGCCTATTGTCATGGTTTTTGCAGTCGCTACGCTTGGCAAAAACCACGCCAATCACGGCGCGCAGGTTAAGCGAATGTTCTACGGACGCTGCGCGCGCGGAAAAAAATAATCCATATTTTTTGTTAAATGGTATATAGTTACATTTAAGGAGGTTTTTTATGCAAAATGATCTGGATTTATCAGCCTTGGTTGGAGAAAA
>JBMOLF010000015.1:0-251237 GCA_049325595.1 Candidatus Babelota bacterium | reverse complement strand
GCTTGCCCAATAATTTTCAACTAATGAAAAACCATGAGACGATTTTGCAAATGCAGCGGTGGCATATTCACGGCGCAAGGCTACCAGTGTTTGGGTGAGTAATGGATTTGCTGTTGCAAACGATTCGCTTATTAAAAAAGAAATAACGGGATGAGCAATTGGCAACATGTTGCCAAGACGTTGTGAAGTAAGATCTGTAAAATAAGTTTTTGTAAAATGCGGTGAATCTAGATTAGTATTAAAATGAGCAATGTTGATGGGATCCAAAGGAGAGAAACCCATTCCATAAATATTTTGCAGACCAAAAAGAAAAAAAATGCAGAAAATTAACATGTAGTAGTGCTCTCCTTTTTGAGAAAAAATATGCGTAAATGAATTAATAGCGTTTTTATTAATTTTCGGAGAGCAAAACTAGCATAATTTGTAAAGACGCGCAAACTAAATTAATTTTTTCTTGTTAAAAATTTGTCCCAATGTTTTGTTGCTTTTAACAGAGCGATTCCACGGTTGGGATTTTTTTTTAGAATCTGAATGATTGGTCAGTTGCGTAAAAATCCATCGTTGTTTTTTGCTGATTCTTACTAAGGCATAGGTGCCGTTTAATTTATATCCTTCCAGATGCAACAATAAAAATCCTTTCTCAAGACATTGTTCTATAGGAATTTTTTTGCGTTTAGCATCTATAGTTAAATTGGTGTATAAACCCTTTTCCCAAACCATAACCGGACCTGCACCATATTCTCCTTCAGGAATAACGCCTTCAAAATGGCGATACCAAAAGGGATGATCAGGCACTTGAATTGCCAGCACGCCAGGCTTATTTTTTGAAGGTAACTCTTTAAGCGCCCAAGATTTTAAAGTGCCGGCAATTTCAATGCGTAAGTCGTAGTGTAGGTGAGTCGCCTGATGTTTATGAATCATGAAAATTAATTTTTTTCTGTTTTTTGGTATGGCGCTCACTATTATTCCTTTTGCTTATTGAAATTTATTTGAGGGGTAAATATATCTAGCTGATAAATCCCCAGTTCTTTTTCTATTTGTTCTACTTTGTGCACTATATTATTAAAGCCATTCTGGCCAAAAAGTTTGTGTTCAAGTTCGTCAGAAATTTCGCTAATTTTTTCAAATTCTTTTTTGCTTAACAACGACCGAACTTGAGGAAATATTACAGTGTCTTCACGTGCCTCATGGGGGCGATACATTTTAATAAACTGATGCAATAGATTTCTGATTTGTTTTTTTTGAGATTGGGTAAGCGGGTCTTTTGAAGATAATTTTTTTTGTAATTGTGTGGTTATAGCGCGGCCTTTTTGATGCTGTGTTCGTAATGTTTTTATGAGTTTTGTTTCTCTGTTATGTTTTTCAAAAAGAGGAAATATATACGTTTCTTCAATTTTTTCATGATAATCTTCAATAAAAGTTTTTATAATGGTAATTGCATTTTGTAAAGATGTTGTGGAAAATTCATTCTGATTGTCGATTCTGCGTATTATTTCATCATAAATAAGTAGTACACGATTTAAAATGCCGTGCTCATTCATTAAATCTTCTGTTATAGGTATTGCATCTTCTTCTGGTAAAGTTGCCGTTATAGTTTTATTTTGGCTTGGATTTGTAATAGTAAAGATAACCAGTAATAATAAATTAATTTTAATGCGCATTTTTCTTCCTTGTTTGAATTTTACAGCTGACTAATTTTATCAGCTTGTTATACTAATTTTTCCAGTTTAATTGTGTAAAACTTAATTGATTGCCGGTCATGAATACAACAGATCTTACACCTTTGATGCGACAATATCTTGAGATTAAAAAAAATCATCAAGATGCATTAGTTCTTTTCCAAGTGGGCGATTTTTATGAGTTGTTTTTTGACGATGCAAAAAAAGCGGCTCATTTTTTGGGTATTACTTTAACTAAACGGGGCAAATCACAAGGTGAACCAATTCCGCTTTGCGGCGTGCCTGTTCATACCGTTGATCATTATCTTGCAAAACTCGTAAAAGGTGGTTTTAAAGTTGCTATTGCTGATCAATTAGAAGAACCCAAGCCAGGTAAGGTAGTAGAACGGGGCGTAACTCAAGTTCTTACACCCGGAACCTTAACCGATAGTAAATGGCTTTCAGAAAAGTCGGCCTCTTATTTATTTTCTTTTTTTCCAGGAACAGATTATTGGGGATTACTTTTTGGTGAACTATTAACAGCGCAGCTTTATGGAACGGTAATACCTTCAGATGCATTAAAAACGTTAGAAGCAGAGTTGGCCCGTTTTTTCCCCGACGAGATAATTATTCCTCATACTAAAGTAGCTGAGCCATTTGAGCCCTATTTTAAGCAATTAGGTTATTACACAAGTAAGCTTGATGCGAATGATACACCTCACGCACAAGAATGGATATCACGCCAATTTAATGCTGGTATGCAAAAGAACATCGATGGCTATAATTCTCTTAAAAATGCCTTATGTTATTTTTATGACTATGTGAACAAGACCCAAGCTGCAGCATTGGAGCAATTTAGTTCCCTACATCTTTATAAACCTGAAGATTTTCTTATTTTAGATGCAGCAACGCAACGAAATTTAGAATTAGTTCGAAATGCGCACGATGGAAGCAGCAAAAATACCTTATTTGAGGTACTCGATTGTGCCGTAACACCAATGGGTTCGCGCATGATTAAAAAATGGATCATGCATCCTCTTGTTAATAAAACGGCAATAGAGCAACGCTATGATGTTGTTGGAGTTTTTAGTAGCCAGACGCAAGAACGCCCATTGCTTCAAGATATATTACAAGAAATAGGCGATATAGAGCGAGTAGTTGGTCGAATAGCACTTAAGCGTGCACAACTTACAGATTACCGATCTTTGTTACGAGCCTTACAAATGATACCATCTTTAGTGTCGCTCAGTAGAAAACAGGCACATCTTCCTCTAATTGCAGGGTTAATAGGACAAATTGAAGAATTTTCTTTGTTAAGCAAATTGCTATGCGAATCGTTAAATGATGATATTACTAAAGAATGGATAATCAAAAAAGGATATGATCAACAACTTGATGATATTCGTGAATTGGTTGAATCAGGTAATCAAAAGATCGCTGATCTTGAATTGAAAGAACAACAAAAGACCGGTATCTCTTCACTTAAAATTCGTTATAACCAAGTGCATGGTTATTACATAGAAATTACTAAATCGAATATGGATTTAGTGCCAGATTATTTTATACGCCAACAAACACTGGTAGGCCGTGAACGCTACATGACTGCCGAGTTGCAACAATTGCAACACGATATAATACGCGCAAAAGCTGATATTGCCTTAGTTGAACAGGCGGTATTTGAACAGATAAAACGTAGTGTTTATTCACAGTTGTCAGAGTTAAGAAAATTTGCGTACGCAGTTGCTTACTTAGATGCTCTTGTTGGTCTTAGCCAAATTGCCTCAGATAATAGTTATGTTCGCCCGCTTTTGCATGATAACAAAGATATTATTATCAAAGATGGAAGACATCCAACTGTTGAACATGGTATGACCCATCGTTTTATTCCTAATGATACACAACTTACTGATAACGAATCAACGTGGATTATTACCGGACCTAACATGGGTGGTAAATCTACCTATTTACGACAAGTAGCCTTAATTTCTATTATGGCCCAAATTGGTTCATTTGTGCCGGCACGGTCTGCCCATTTGCCGCTTCTTGATAGAATTTTTACCCGGATAGGAGCAGGAGATAATGTAGCTCAAGGAAAAAGTACTTTCCTAGTTGAAATGGAAGAAACAGCTACTATTTGTACACAAGCTACTGAGCGTAGTTTAGTGATACTGGATGAAGTGGGTAGGGGTACCAGTACCTTTGATGGTCTTGCTATAGCTCAAGCGGTGGTAGAGTACATTCACACTACGATAAAAGCTCGTTGTTTGTTTGCAACTCATTATCACGAGCTTACGCATCTTCAAGAAGCATTAACTGGAATAAGCAGTTATTATGCGGCAAGTAAAAAAACAGAGCGCGGCATTGTTTTTCTGTATAAAATAATTAAAGGAATAGCTGATGGTAGTTTTGGTATTGAGGTAGCTAAATTAGCTCATTTACCTTCACCTATTGTACAGCGATCCTATGCTATATTAGATACTCTTGCGGTAGGGCACGATAACGAATCTCGCGCATTTACCAATCATCCTGCAGTAATAGAAGATCTTGAATCATTACATATGGAAAATGAGAAACTTAAAGAAATTATTAAGCAATTTAAAGAAATTGATTATAACCAACTATCTCCTAAGCAAGCATTTGATTTGGTATGGCGTATTAAAGAAAAAATTGAGGCTTAAGCTTCAAGTGCGCCACATGATTTATTATATTCATCCCTGTGCTTAATTTCTTTTTCAATGTCTAGATACGATGCAACACGCTTTACGCCCATCAATCTTTGAAAAGGAGAAGGATGGTGTTGACCATTGGTATAATTTTTTTGGTTATAAAGATTTGAAGAGTCAAAAACAACTTCCTCCATAAATTGTTGCATGTCTTGTGCTGTTTTAGACGAAATCAAAACAGGAAGTTGATCGGCTCTTTCTTCGATTGCATAATTAAGATGTTGCCATGAACGGCGGGAGGTAATTTTTTCTTGTTTGTGGCCCAAACAGAGCAATAAATTTTCAACAAATTTTAGTTTTAAGCAATCGCCATAGCGAATATGCGTTGCCTCATGATGGGTAATGGCTCGTAAATAATTTTTAGGTAAATTTTCAGCAATCTCTTTATTAAATGTGAGAACATACGATTGAGTTTTTTCATTGAAATCTACATCGCAAATTACTGAGGGATTTATATCATATTCTATACATACGCATGATGGTGGTATATGTGCTTTTAATATCTGTTTTTTAATAGTTTTATCAGGTTCGAAAAATGGAACTAAATGATTGCGTTTAGTTGCCATAACAAAATCGTGTTTTGCATTGATTGCTTGAATTTTATTATTGGCTGCTTGCATAACGATGCTCCAGACATGGGGATCTATGTTAAAATCCTTTTGTACTGCTTGCAAAGAAAGGTTAATTTGCTGGTTTAACTTTTGTTGTACTAAGCTTTGAACCGTATAGCCTTCCTGGAGAATCTTTTTTACATAAGTGTGCGTTGATTCTTGGCCTAGGACCAATGCTAATGGATAGGCCAAAATAATAATTAATAGATAGCGCATAGGTAATTCCCCTCACATAAAATCCCTAGCTTTAGGATATCAAATTTGGCAGAAATTGCCAGCGTCGGCGCATTAATTCTTTCAAATAGAATTATTCGGGAAAATAATAAGACATAGAGAATTAGCTAGACCAAAGAATGCTTATTTGTTACAATAGAAACAAAATTATTAAGCTCTTAATGTAAACACACTAGGATGTTACATGGAAAATATTACAACATTTGACAAATATGCCATTATTAAGACCGGTGGCAAACAATATCAAGCAATCGAAGGCAAAACTATTGCTATTGAAAAATTGCCTCAAGAAGCCGGCTCTTCAGTAGAGTTTGCTGAAGTACTTTTTAGAAAAAATGGCGAAGGTCAATTTGAAGTTGGTAGACCATTTTTAACTGGTTCAGTTAAAGCTACCATTTTAAAACATATTAAAGGTGATAAAGTTGTTTCTCTTCGTTTCAAAAGAAGAAAAAAAGTACGTGTACAAAAAAATCACCGTCAAGAAATGACTATCGTTCGCGTGGTCTCTATCTAAAAGACTTGTGCGCATAAGTATCTAGGGCAAGAGATATTATCTCTTGCCCCTTGTCTTTTTAATGAGTTTTTTTGTGATGGTTAGTAAAAAAACTTACTAGTCTTATTTTTTCAGCATATCTTTATGGTATACTAACAAAGTTATTGCCCAAACCGTTTACTAGAGTGGTTTTTTTCCATGAAAAATATTATTAAGAATGTGATAAGGTCCCTAGGTATAGTTTTTGGTGATATAGGAACAAGTCCTATTTATACCTTATCAGCAGTATTTATGCTTATACCTATTTCTCCTGATAACGTGTTGGGTGTTTTGTCCCTTATTGTATGGACATTGATTTTATTGGTTACGGTGCAGTATGCCTGGCTTGCTATGAGTTTGGGCAGTAAAGGAGAAGGCGGTACTATTGTATTGAAAGAGCTTCTCATTCCACTCTTAAAATCACGGGTAGCGATTGCAATTGCTACCATTCTTTCTTTTTTAGGGATTTCGTTTTTTATAGGTGATGGGGTAATTACTCCCGCAATTAGTATATTAAGTGCGGTAGAAGGTCTTAAAATTATTCCGGGTGTCCCTAATTTTCCTCAAGAGTTTTTTATAATCACCGCTGCTTTCATTGCCATCTGTCTTTTTTTATTTCAAAAAAGAGGAACCGAAAAAATTGCCGTAGCTTTTGGACCACTCATGCTTGGGTGGTTTTTATTTTTAGGAAGTTTAGGTATATGGCTTATTACGCAACAACCGACCATTTTATATGCTCTTAATCCGTTGCGTGGAATTGGATTTTTAGTAACTCACAAATTTATCGGTTTTTTAGCGCTGGCCAAAATTATTTTATGTGCCACTGGTGCTGAACCGCTCTATGCTGATATGGGCCATTTGGGAAGAAGGCCTATTACCCAAGCCTGGGGATTGGTTTTTGTATGTTTGGTGTGCGCTTATCTAGGGCAGGGTGTTTTTATTTTACAAAACATACATGCAAAAAATATTTTTTATGAAATGGTATTAGCTCAATTGCCTCATTTATATGTACCTATTGTACTGTTTAGTATTTGTGCCACGGTCATTGCCTCACAAGCAACCATAAGTGGTATATCATCTATTGTATATCAGGGTATAACCACGCGTATTATTCCTCGTTTTCATATTGAATATACCTCAACCACGCACCGATCGCAGATTTATTTGCCTTCGGTTAATTGGTTTTTAATGACATTGGTGCTTATTACCATGCTTAAATTTAAGTATGCGGTGAATCTTGCAAGTGCCTATGGGTTAGCTGCAAGTGGTACCATGACCATTACCGCATTGTTGCTTACCTGGGTATTTATGCTGAAAAAATATTATGTGAAAGGGATAGCTGCTGCCGTGGTGTCGCTAGTTAATATTGCTTTTTTAGTTTCTAACACACAAAAGATTCCTTATGGTGGTTATTGGTCGTTGTTAATGGCAAGTATCCCATTGGTGTTAATAATTATTTATACTTCAGGTCAACGTAAACTTTATGCATCGTTAAAGCCATTGCCATTAGATGAGTTTTTAAAAGAGTACAACACCTTTACTCCTCAATTAACTCACATTGGTGGAACGGCAGTATTTTTATCGCGTTCTAAAGCTACCGTACCTACTTACATGGCGTATACCATGTTTACTAACACGATAATATATCAAGAAAATATTGTGGTTACCGTAAAAACATTAGATCGAGCCTATGGTATTTCTGGTGAATTTAAACCAGACTGGGCAGACCGTTTACGCCATTTTGAAATATCGGCTGGTTATAAAGAAATTATTAATATTGAAAAAATCCTAAGCCAAGCCGGCATCAGTCCTAAAGTTATTTTTTATGGCATGGAAGATATCACGGCCAAAAACATAATTTGGAAGATATTTACCATTATTAAAAAGCTTACGCCATCTTTTGTGCAGTTCTATAAATTACCTTCATATAAATTGCATGGCGTTATAGTTCGCGTGCGTATGTAATTGAGCACAAATTTTTTGATGGATAAGTATGTCTGTTTAACAATCAATGCAAGTGGAATAAGTGACAAAAAAAGAAGGCTGCCTTTACACAACCTTCTTTTTAAATAGCTTATCTATTGAGTTTGTTTATGGTTTCTAAGTATTTAATTGCTTCTTTATTAGTAGACTTTCTTACCGATTCAAGTAAAGTTCCAGTTTGCGGGAAGTAAAACCCTTTTTCTTTATTAATAAATTGTGGTCCAAATATTTTTACTGCGGTATTAATAATTAGTTTTACTATCTGAGTATAGTTTTTATCTTGGCCCATGCTGCCGATATAATCTTTTAATATATCAATAATTGTGTTTTCTTCAGCCTCTCCAAAAGCTGCTCTATTATTGTTAAATGTATTATTTAACACACCAAGCATCACGGCGACAACTTTAAATTTGTCTGGATAATTAAATCCAAGCCATCTCTTCAACATGTCTAATTCTGCATAGGGAGTAATAGCAGGATTTCTTTGGCCAGTTGTAATATAGCCTGCGAAATTTAACAAATATCCCGCCCATTTTTCGTAGCTTGGAGTCAATGCGGCCTGTTTTAATATTGATATTGATTCATCTTTAATTTGAGGATTATCATAATTACCAGAAGCTAATTCTATTAAAGACAAGCCAAATTTTTCATCGAGCAATCTTTGAATGGTTGCTTTATTATTTTTTACATAGTTACCAATTGCTTTGTTAACTTGTGCATAGTTGCTTAAAAGAGTAAGTGCTTGATCTCTATTGCTTGAAACATTTAATAGTTGTTTTACTATTTCTGTTGTTTGTACATCAGATGGTAAAACTGGTAATGGTGTAGTTTCCACGGCAGGTGCGCCACTTGGATTTTCAGTGACCCATCTTTTTATTTTAGTCCATACATCCATGCCAAAAATTGGTGAGTTTAAAAATAACATCAAAATCAATAACTTTTTCATGATTTTATTCTCTCCTAATTATTATTCTTTAAATAAAATTGTAGTCTATAATTAGGATATCATATTGATAATTCAGATTGTAATATTTTTTTATCTTTTTCTACATAAAAATAAATAAAATTAAACAAGAATATGCATTAATTGCTGAGTTAAATAGTTGTTCAAACCATGAAGCCAGAATATATTTGATTGTTATACTTGACTTTCTCTAAGCGTGTAGTAAGTGGAACCCCAATAAAAATAATGCAATAACTAACAATGCTACCCCAACAAAGCGATATTTTTTGAGTGTTGCAATGGTTTGCGCATTGCAATAGCTGGTGACATAAGCTACGCCAAAAAAACGAGCACCACGCACAATGGTTGCACATATTATAAAAGGAATAACCGATAAACGGCAAAATCCTGCTGTTAAAGTTGCTGCTTTAAAAGGGATGGGAGGAATACCTGCTAGCAATAATGCAATCCATTCATAGTGTACATAGAGATTTCTTAAATGATTAAAGATAGTAGGTTTTATAAAATAAGAAAAAAATGGTGCATGAATTAATGCATCACCCAAACTTATCCATAATAAATATCCTAGGGCATACGAGGTGAGCCCACCTAAAACCGATGCTAAAGTTGCAATTGCCGCATAACGCCATTTATAATCTGGCCGCTGATAGCAATAGAACATCAACATTGGTTCTACGGGAATTAATAAAATTGCCTCAAGGTAAAACACTATACCCAATGTAAGCTGAGCATAGCGAGAGTTAACACAGTTACCCATCCAATTATATAACGATTGCAACATGTTACCCTCGCGTGTGTTATTAGCTTAGCAATTTGGTGAGATATGCTTCTAACGAATCGATAGAAATGCGCTCTTGAGTAGTAGTATCACGGTTACGTACGGTAACACAATTATCTGTTTCACTATCAAAATCATAGGTAAAGCATATGGGGGTACCAATTTCATCTTGACGGCGATAGCGTTTACCAATAGAACCAGATTCATCAAATTGCACGGCAAGACCATGCTTTTTAAATGAGCTATATATTTTGTGCATAGGCTCTATTTGTTTTTTGGTCAAAGGCAAGAATGCTGCTTTTACCGGCGCAATTTTAGGGCTGAGTCGCAAAACAATGCGGGTTTCGTTGTCTACCACATCTTCATGATAGCTATCAAATAAAAGAGTTAGAAATAAACGATCAACACCAACTGAGCTTTCAATAACCGTGGGTACATAGGTTTGCTTAGTTTCTTCATCGTATATCGACAAATCTTTGCCTGAGTGCTTGCTGTGTTGGGTAAGGTCAAAATTACCACGGTGCGCAATGCCTTCAAGCTCTTTCCAGCCAAAAGGGAAATGATATTCTACATCTACGCATGCAGTGGAATAGTGAGCCAATTCATCAGCCAGGTGTTGGCGAAGACGGATTTTATCTGCTTGAATACCAATTGTTTGATAAAATGCTTTACGTGCATTGCTCCATATTTCAAAATATTTTAGAGCATCTTCCGCTTTGCAAAACCATTCAATTTCCATTTGTTCAAATTCACGCATGCGGAATAAAAATTGTTTTGGCGTAATTTCATTACGAAATGCTTTACCAATTTGAGCAATACCAAATGGCATTTTTATACGGGTGGTTGAAATAACATTTTTAAAGTTTACAAAAATAGCTTGTGCTGTTTCAGGACGCAAATAGGCAACTGATGAGTTATCGCTTGAAGCCCCCAGTTGGGTTTGGAACATCATGTTAAATTGACGTGGTTGCGTCCAGGCTTTATTGCCACAATGAGGACATGGTTTTTCTAAGTCAATTTCATCAGTGCGATAACGGTGTTTACATTTGAGGCAATCAACCATTGGGTCATTAAAATTATCAACGTGACCTGATGCTTTCCATACATCATATGAACCAAGCAATGCACCTTCAAGAAAAACGATATTTTCTTCGGTTCCTAAAATAGATTTGGTCCATTCAGCGCGAATATTTTGTTTCATTTGACTACCTAAGGGGCCAAAGTCATATACGCCATTTAAGCCGCCATAAATTTCGGCAGATTGATAGACAAAGCCTCTTCGTTTACAAAGGGCAACAAGTTTATCTAAAGTAACGGCATTTTGATTAGCGTTAGAACTCATGAAATGGCTCCTTAAAAGTGCTTTTTTAGTGTCTTTAATAGGTTAAAGTAAGAGCCCTTTTTTGGCAAATTTCATTGATTCTTTATTGCTATTTAATTGGAGAGTTATGTTTGATACAAGGGAAATTGTATAAAAAGGAGTTAGTAATGTTGCTTATCGGACTTGCTCTTATCGGTTTATTTATTTCGTTCTATGCCTGGTTACTAGAACAAAAACTCAAAAAAAATCCTTCATATAAACCTGTATGTGATTTATCAGATAAAATTTCTTGTACTAAACCAATTACCAGTTCGTATGCAAATCTTTTATATTTTTCAAATTCCGTATGGGGCATGTTTTATTATTTGTTAATAACTGCAGTCGTACTCTTGGGTAAATTTAATTTGTTAACGGTAATTACCGCCGGTGGTGTATTAGCATCATTCGTTTTGGCCTATATTTTACTATTTAAAATTAGATCTTTGTGTGTGTTATGTGTGTCGTTATATGTAATAAATATATTATTATTCGTGATGGCGTTATCTAAAAATTATTGATCTTAAAATACAACACGACTAGTCCTTTTTATCATATAATGGTATGTTGCTGCATAGCAGTATTTAACCAACAAAAAAAGGACTACTATGGAAAACATTAAAAAGTCCCCGGTAGTGGGGCTCACACATCTTTTACTACTTTCATTAAGTGTATTAGGATTTGTAATTTATCGGTTATCAAATGAGCAAAAGAATCTTTATGAAATGATTGATTCGCTCAAAATGGATCAATCACAACTGGCTACTAGTATTGTTACTCCGCAACCAGTTATTGAGCGTGTTGTAGGTAAATCTGAGTTATGGCGCCCAATTCAAGACAAAGTACGTGATACCGTTGTTCAAGTTTTTGCACAAAATGCAGAGATCGATATTTTACAACCATACAAAACACCAAATCAGTTTTCTTCTTCGGGTAGTGCATTTTTTATCGATGAGCAACATTTGGTAACCAACGCTCATGTAATTCATCAAGCTAAAGCAGTGTGGATTCAAATTCCATCGTTAGGAAAACGTATTATCGATGCTGAAATTGTTGGTATGAGCCCTGATAGAGATTTGGCATTACTTCGATTGTCAGAGCAAAATATACAAACTATTAAACAAGTTTTAGGAAAAGTTCCTTATCTTGCTCTGGGCGACTCTGATAAAGTACGTCGCTCTGATGAAGTATTGGCACTTGGCTACCCTCTTGGTCAACAAGCATTAAAAAGCACCACTGGTGTTATTAGTGGCCGTGAACAACATATGTTACAAAGTTCAGCACCGATTAATCCAGGTAGTTCTGGTGGACCATTGTTAAATGCGCAAGGTGAAGTAGTTGGTATTAACTCTTCAGGATTTACTGAAGCGCAAAATGTTGGCTATGCAATTCCAATTAATGATTTAAAAATTGTGCTTGATGATCTTAAAAAAGTGAGATTATTACGCAAACCATTCTTAGGTATTATTTACCATAACGGATCCGATAGTTTAACTGAAATGTTAAGCAACCCGCAACCAGGTGGATGTCCTGTTGCTGAAGTAATTAGAAACAGCGTACTATATAAAGCTGGTGTTCGCCCGGGTGATATGATTTATGAAATAAATGGTCACCGTATTGATATTTATGGCGAAATGAATGTGCCCTGGAGCGAAGATAAAATCTCTATCATTGATTTTGTGTCACGTCTACGCGTGGGTGAAAAAATTAAAGTAGTGTACTATCGCAAAGGAGCTCGTAAAGAAGCTAACTTTAATTTAACGTTATCTGAGTTGCCTCCGGTACGCAAAGTGTTTCCTGGATTTGAAGAAATCGATTATGAAGTAGGATTTGGTATGGTGGTTATGGAGTTAACTCTTAATCATATACATGCTCTTGCTCAAAATGCTCCGGGTCTTGCAAAATATGCTGAGCTCAAAAATCAAGGCGAAACTTCATTAGTCGTAACTCATATTTTTCCAAGTTCACAATTGTATCGCTTGCGAACTATGACGGTTGGATCAACCATTAATGAAGTAAATGGCATTAAGGTAACTAATCTAGAGCAATACCGCCAAGCAATAAAAACAACAGTGGGTAAGAAATTCTTAACACTCAAGGTATCTGACAATATGCTTCGTACTTCAGATAATATTCCAGTCGCGTTACCCGTTAATTTATTAATACAAGAAGAAGCGCAACTTGCAATGGATTATCGTTACCCAGTAAGCTCTACTATAAAGAGTGTTTTGCAACAACATCCTAAGTTAAAGCCGATGGTTAATCCGTTTGCCGTGAGCTAAAAGAATGAGAAGGCGGGAATTTTTCCCGCCTTTTTTTATCTATTCGGTTCGTTGTTTCTTTGCCTCTGGTTGTTCTTCAGGTTGCTCTTGGGCAGGGCGTTTTGTTGCTTGTTGTGTGGGATTTTCAAGATACAAAATGTTTTTACCAATAAGAGTTATTGTTTGCCATAAATTATAAATATAAGGAACATCTTGTTGTGGTAGTTTATTCAAAATATGCTTTGCATATCTTTCTAAATTATAAAAATCATCAAGACAACGATTTTGATATATTTTACTTATTAAATTATTAAAATTGTTTACATGAGCTCGCAAGAAATGATCATTTTTGTATTGGGGAATTTTAGCAATTTCTGCGGTAAACTTTTGACTTGTATAAAAAAAATCGGTAAACAGCATTTTTGTTATGTGCTCTTTTAGATTTTTATAAATGGTCTTTTCTGGTTCTTGCTTATTTTCTATATCGTTATTTAATTGAACGTATAGGTTTGGTTTTACAATCCCTTCTTGGGCAGGAATATTATTAATTTTATAAATTATCTCAATTAAAGTTGTGAATAATGGAGAAATTCGGATATTTGTTGTTAGTCTTTTGGAATAAATAGTACCTGTCAAAAATACATAATAACTAATGGTTCTTCTTATAGCTGAGGCTGGTAATGGAATAAGTTGTTTTTTTGTTATTAATGAGCCATTGCCTAAAATAGATGCAAAAAAATAAAGTTGAATGGCATATGTTGTTAATTGATCTTGTTGTGTATTCATAAGAAAGATAGTTCTTATATCTACATGCTTTGTATGTAACCATTTTTTTGCTGCTGGCCATTCGTAAAATAAAGAGGCAAGTAAAAAAGGGGGAATCTCTATCTCTTTAATTTGTGCTTTTTTCAAAAACCCTACTGTGTCCCAAATTTGATTTAATTCTAGAGCGATATTTTGATTAAGTTGAAATGATTTTCCATTTTGTAAGTTAGTTAAATGCGATATTATATTTTCAAGTGGTATGGGGCCTAATTGTTTTGCGGTTTTATTAAGAAATGCATCAAATTTTTCTATGGTACCATTTTTTAGTTTATTAAGTTCATCGCGTAATTGTTTATTAACTTGTTGTAGGGTAAGTCGGGCAAATAATTGTTCTTCATCAGGAAGATGACTTATTATTTTTTCTCTGATTTCTAATGGTAAGTCAGTGAGAGTTGGCTCAAATAGTGGTTGTTCGCTAGCATTTAAATATCCGGTTATTATTAATAAAATTATTGCATATTTTTTCATTATAATTGGTCCTTCTTTTCACAATGATACCACATTAACTATACCACATTAAATATTCAGATTGAAAATATTTGTCAAAAAATAATTAACATGTGATTGAATATGATTACAATTCCCAATTGTTTGTTACATTTGTAAGATTTTTCTCTTAACGTCACAGGTAGTAATAAGGTAATATGGAAAAAAAAGGAAATGCCGTGAATAAAAAATTATCAAGTTCTGAAATTTGGCCAGAAATTTTTACCCAACTACAAAAATATATTGTTCAGATTGTAGCACAAATTGCATCATTTAACTGGTTAATTCCTTATCAAAAACAAGAAACGGGTGAAAGTTCTGGTTCAGGCTTTTTTATTGATAATCAAGGTCATATTATTACGAGTGCCCACGTAGTTGATCAAGCATCAACTGTTTGGATTCATATTCCTCAATTTGGCAAACGTATTTTTTTTGTTGATATTGTTGGATTTTATCCAGAGCGTGATATCGCATTACTCAAGCTAAAAAAAAATGATTTAGACCAGATAAAAAATGAAATGAGTTTTCCAACTATTTATGAGTATGATTCACCGATTCAAGCTGGACAATCTATTGCTATTTTAGGGTATCCTTTTGGCGATGAAAAAATTAAATTGTCATTAGGATCAGTTTCCGGTCCAACCTTTGTATTTGGTAAATCCCTAATTCAATTAACTATCGCAGTGAATGTGGGGGATTCAGGTGGTCCAGTAATTAATGAACAGGGTGAGATTGTTGGCATGGTTATTGCTGTAGCACCCGAGTCGCCAAATATTGCCTATGCCATATCAATGAACGAAATTAAACTTGCATTAAAAGAAATGAAATCTTCGCATCTTGCTCGACGTATGTTTCTTGGTATGAGGTTTAACGAAACAACTGATGACCACGCACGGTATTTAGGAAATCCTATTCCGGCTGGTGTGTACATAAATACTATTCTTGAGCATTCTTTGTTGGCAAAATATGGTGTGCAGGAAGGAGATATGCTCTATGCTATCAATGGTATAACGGTTGATCCATTTGGACAATTAGTAGTAGATGATGAAAAAATTTATATTACTGAATTAATTGCTCGATTAGTACCAGAACAAAAAGTTATTCTAGAGTTGTATCGTAAAGGTGAAAAAGTAATTATCAGCTTTCCTTTTACTAAAACTGAAGAATTTCCTATTAAACGTTATTATCCACCATTTGAATCGATAGGATTTATTATTATTGCAGGCATGGTAATTATGCCATTAACTGATAATCATCTTGATTTATTGACACCCTATGCACCAGAACTTGCTCATTATTTATTTCCCGAGCATAAAATTAATCCCCAATTAATTGTTACTCATCTAGTACCAGGTTCACTTGCATATCAAAATGGAGCAATTCGAGTTGGGCATTTGGTTGCCCAGATAAATGGTATCTCTGTTAATACTATTTCTTCATTAGAACAAGCTTTAGTGCAATCACAAAAAACTAATTATATTTTAGTGAAAATGACCGATCGGGTAACTACAGTATGGCGCTATGATAAGGTAGTTGAAGATGATAAGCGATTATCATTACAGTTAGATATTGGTAAGTAAGTTCATTAATTTAAAGTTATTTTTGATATTATTACATTCCTCACATAGTTGTTCATGAATTTAAAGCGGATTGATTTTATGGTACCAAAAATAACAGTGATTATAAGTTTTATTTTTTATTTTAATGGTATATTTTCACAAGAAAATAATCAGCAAAATCTGAATAATACTCAATCAGCTGAATTACTTTCTCTTTTACTTAATGCGTGTCAATCAATATTTCCTCAAGAAATAAAATCAAAGATAAAAAAAGAATTATTCGAACCATATTATCTGGAAAATGATGATCTAGTATGGAGTTTGAAAATTATTCCGTCTAAAAAAAACAATCAAAAAACATACAATGAGCAGCCAAAAAAAATTGAAGAACTAACTACGGAGCAATCCAGAGCACAAGCTGCTTATTGGCATCGATTCAAACGTCACAAAAAAATAATAATGAAAAGAGGGATTCTTTCAGATACCTATTATTACCATGGTGTATGCATAGCGCAAGATGCTGGAAACGTAATGTGTATTGGCCCTAATGATAATGGATTACTGATCATTCAAAAAAATATCCCCGGACAATGCTCAGTAAAAAATATGTTATATGTTATTCCAAAACGCGGAGCTCGAAGTTTTTTAAATTGTAAATTCTCCTATACCCAAATTGAATTAGATCATACTAATTTTTTAAGTAAGTATTGCATGCATCCTACAAAAAATAAGTGGGCTACTGCATTACTTAATAACAATAAATTAGAAGTTATTTATAATGCCTACCGACAATTTATTCTAACTATCCATCGTGATTATGACTGTGTTGATAAGACATTAAAAAGTATCCACTATGATTCTTTAAATGCTGAAGATGACTCTTTAATTGTTATGACAGAATCTGCATTGTATCAGGTTGGTAGAAATATACAAAAATTGTTAACTATAAAAACGATAATCGATCAATACGTTGATGCGAAATGGGCTAAAAACGAATCTTGTTTTAATTGTGTGTACGAATCTTCATACCAACATCCTGAGTATTTTATATTAAGATTTGAAAAAAAATATGTTCACCCAGAACCAAATGAAACTTATTCATTGCTTTTTAAAAGATCACAACATATCGTGGCATGCAAACTTCTTTTTAAAAACAAAGTTGGGTTTTTACAAAAACCATCTTTTATTGATGGGTGCTATAATCTAGATGAAGGAATAAAAACTCCCCGAAGATTACTCGTTTTGCGCCATGTTGATGAGATAATTAAAAATGCGATTAATAGCATGAAATAACCTCCATTTTTTAAAAAGTATTTTAATCTAGATCCAGGGGTTGTACTGGATTGGTAAAATATTTGTGTAGGCAAACGGGAAGAGTAGTGAAGTCTATTTCGCGGGTTTGATTTGAGAAGTCAAGTCCACAATACGTATTCCAAAACAATATATTTTTGTTTGCGCGATTACCTGATTTAATATCGTTAATGAGCGCAGCAAATGCTTTGGCGGTATACGTACCATCAAGCGTTATATTTTCTTTTTCCTTAACCAGATGCAAAGCTTCTTGGCCTTGGGAGGTGAATAGTCCATATTGGGAACCAGTAAACTCGGTTCGTAAGGTTAAATCTGAATCAGTGAGTTCCATGACGGGAAAATTTTGATCCTGTGTATGTATAAAATCATTAACTTGTTTAAAAAATAATTGTGCGTACTGTTTATACATCCCAGGAAATTTTTCAGGAATTACACATATACCCACTACATGAGATTTAAGACCGGCCGCTTTACAGCCAAGCGTAAGCCCTATAGTTGTTCCAAAGCTTCCGCAGGGAACATAAATATAATCTGGTTCAGGCAAAAGATGCTTGTCTATTTGTTCTTTCAGTTCAAAGGCAGCATTTACAAAACCAACTGTTCCTAGTGGTGTGGATGCGCCGGGAAAAATTAAGTAAGGAAATTCTCCGGTATTATTTTTTATATCTGACCATTTAGTTAACGTATGTACTTTTCTTGTTTGGTCATCTGGATACTCGAATAATTCAGTTTCATTTTTTTTGTGAAGTAATAAATTATTTTGGACATTTTTGGAGTTTGGTTGAGAGTTGAGCAGCGCAATACATTTGAGGCCCAGTATCTTTGCGTATTCACTGGTGGCAAGTGCATGATTTGAGCCAACACCGCCAAAAGTAATAACAGTACCCGCATGGTTGTGTAATGCTTGACCCAATTCAAATTCTAACTTGCGTGGTTTATTACCACCATAATAATGGTTGCCCTCCACGTCTTTTGCGCCGCTTAAATCATCGCGCTTAATAAAAATCGAACTTTTGAGCTCATCATTAGTGTTTGATAATTCTTGTACGGGTGTAGGTAGCGAGCAGAGTGAAATATGCGGAATTTTTCTGAGTTCTTGGTAATGATTAAATAATGGTAATTGAGTTTCACTGGTTTTGTTATTGGCAGGTTTAGTCTGACAGCCATTTAACGCATTAACCCATTGCCAATACCCATTATCTTGTACCGTTATGTCATTTTTCTCATAAAATTCCTTATTTAATATTGGTTCTTGTGCGTGCAATAAAAGAGCACTACAGGTTAACAAAAATAGTGAAAATTTGTTCATTGAAATTCTCCTTAGAGTGTAAAATTTTATGATTCTTCATTGAGAATATTGGTTAAATCCAAAAGATTACTAAATTGTCGTATATCTGCTAAAGATGGTAAGGCAAGGCCAGAATGGCGTGCTGTTAAAATAGGATTATCATTTTTATCATAGAAAATTATGTAATAACCAGCAGGTTGTAAACGATCAAATGTTTTAACTAGTTTTTTTAGATATGCTATTTCAAAAAATAGTGGTTGGGGTTTTGGGGCATTTTGACGGTGATATACAAGATATGAAGCATATTTAATAATCGAAGATTGTTCACTGCTGTATGAAGTGTGCACACATAACAGTGAACCACAAAGAATAGTTAATTTTAGATTCATTTTATCTGTTCCCTTTTTGTTATTTTTTTCAAAAATACTAAAAAAGGAGCATAAGGTATAGGTCAAAAAAAATAGCTTGTTATTTCTTGTTAATTCGTGCTAATAATCTTTGTTTTACTTCTTCTAAGGCGGCAGTTTTAGGCTGAATAATTTTTGGTAGGCTCTCTACAGTAATGTTAGGATTGATTTTTTTATGTGCTTTTAATTTTGATTTTGGTTTTGTTGTTGTGCGAATCGGATCTTGAATGATTTGATTTTCAACTATTGGTATCTCGGTTATTTCAAAAGCTGCTGTTGCGTAGCCGTCAGAATCAATAATATTGTTGTTAGCAACTATAGTATTGGGCAGCGAAGGGAAGCTAATCGTTTGATTAAAATTAGGATCGGGTTTTTCTTGAGGGATATCCGCGGTTTTATGATTTTGTTTAATGTATTTTATAACAGTTTTTGTTTTTTTTTCTTGTTTTTTTTGTAATCGTTTTTTTCTTGTTCAGGAGTTTTAACATTTTTTCGAGCAAGCCTTTGTTGTACACGCTCAAGTAATTTTGTTTTAATTTTAGCTCTATTATTATTTATCACGCGCATACTGTTTTCAGTAAAATTACTATTATGTGTGTAATCGTTTTCATACACATTATTTGGCGATTCTGAATAGGGGCTAATAGCTTGAATTGAATCTGATGATGGAGTGTAGTTTTCATCATCAGAAAAAAAATCATCATAATTTTCTGTACACATTCCCTTGATTCGGTCTGTTGATGCATTCAAAATATCATTAGAATCGAATGTTGGTGCGAAATCTTCAAAAAATTGAATATTTGTGTTACAGCTATCATATTCGAAAAGTTCATTGTCATGGATTATTGGATAGTTAAATTGGTCCATCGACACTATAGAGCTGCTACTATAAATTAATGATGAAATTAATAGTAAATGAATATTTTGTTTTTTTAACATAGTTATCTCCATTGCAAACCATATCAATCATTATATCATATTTGAAATTTTTGTAAAAAAATTATCTGAATCGGTGGCAGGCAATAGTGAATATTTAATTATAGATTTACTAAAGGATAAAAATTCAACTTGATAGGTTATCCGATTTATAATTTAAAACACGCAGAATAACAAAATCTGAGGGATGAATAAAGGAATTGATTTCAGGATTTTCAAAGATAGGGGTGGTCGGAATTGTAGTAGGAGGTGAATAGTCAAATTGATTGTTTTCGTTAGGAATCTCTTTTATGGGGCAAATTTGTTTTGTAGCTTTTGCTACGTGCCGTAATAAATCATCTTTACTGGTCAATTTTTTTTTGTCGCCCGGTGAGCAAAATATGTTATTGTCTTTTTTATACAAAAAACAAGATGCGGCTTTGTCTGGTTTGTAATGACAATTTTCACAGGCAGGACACTGTATTCTAATAGTATCGCTATGCGATTGACTCATATGGTTTGATAATTGTTGAAAATTTTCTATTAACAGGGAACAACATGAAATTTTTAATTTCTTTATGCGTTCATCAACTGTTTCATGAACAGATTCAATAATGTTTTTATTAGGTAATTTGATTTTATAATAATTTTCACACAAAGATTGATAGGTTATGGTATAAGATTCAGGAATGAAATTTTCTTTATAGATACATTTTTTTTTACAATGAGCTATTAGGTTTTCAAAACGAGTATTGTTTGTTCGACACAAAGGACATGAAAAAAATCGGGTATTAGTGTGTTTAACAAGACAGGAAACGGCTCTTTTTGCGCTCATATAGGTCGCTTGACAGATTGAGCATAAATAGTTTGCTCCTATTTTGTGTTTTTTTTGTACATGAGCTTCTAATTGTTGGAATGATGCAGCTTTTTTTATGCAACATTCAGACCAACTGTCTTTTTCCAATAACCATAATTTTTGTGATACATGCTCAATAATGCTTATTTTTTTTGTTGCTTCGATTTGATTTAATAAATCATTGTTTTCCATAGCGTTAACGGTACCAGGAATTAATAACGTAAAAAAAATAGTTATTAAATATGGGGTAATGCTCATTTTTTATCGCAATCAGATTTACAGTTCTCCAGTTTTTTGTATATAAAATTATACTCTTTTTTTTAATTGTTTTTTACAAAAAAGAAATAAGATATAGTTTGGCTTCTTGATTAATGCATTTTTGTTATTAAAACTATAATTATGCTGACGCGAGTATCGTGATTGCGTATACTAAAAAGAAAAAAACAATAAAGATTTATACATGGCACAGAAAAAAAGATTTGATCAGTTAGTTCATGAATTGTTTCCGCATTATAGTCGTAACTTAATTCAAAGTTGGATTATGCAGGGTAAAATTACGGTAAATGGTACGGTAATTACCAAGCCCGGTGTAGCAGTTCCTATAGATGCAAAAATCGAAGCTAACATCGAAGAGCCTAAATATGTAAGTCGTGCCGGTTTTAAACTAGAAAAAGCTCTTGATTATTTTGGCATACACGTTGAAGGACTTACCGCCTTGGATGCAGGATTATCGACGGGCGGTTTTACCGATTGTTTATTGCAACGTGGCATAAATAAAGTATATGGCGTCGATGTTGGGTATGGCCAAGTACATGAAAAAATCCGTAGCAATCCGCGTGTAATTGTTATGGAACGAACTAATTTACGTGAATTGCCTTTACTTGATGATCAGATTGATCTTATTACGCTCGACCTCTCATTTATTTCCGTATTAAAGGTTATGGACGTTGTCAGTTCATTACTTAAAGAAAATGGACAACTAGTAGTATTAATTAAGCCGCAATTTGAAGCGCGCAAAGAGGATGTTGAGCGCGGAGGGCTTATTCGTAATGCTCAGATTCATCGACAGGTTATTGAAAATGTAACCAAAGGTATTGAGTCTTATGGTTTTGAATTAATTGGTGTTACGGATTCACCTATTGCAGGTGCTACTGGTAATAAAGAATTTTTAGCTTATTTTGTTAAAAAATAATCCCTGCTGTTAAAAACAGGGACTATTGTATTATTCGTAATCTTCATCTAAGTGGTTGCCGCTGGATTTATGTTCAACGTTTTCTTTAGATTCTTCAATCTTGGCTGATTTTTTTTGAACACCTTGGTATCCAGGATGCATTTGTTTGTGTTCTGGTTTTACCGTCTTTTTTTCTTCAGAATTATTCCATTTTTGTTCTTTTATATGTTTAGTCATAATCTCTCCCTTTAGGTTTAACAGTTACAGTGCGCAGAGTGTTTATGTTTAGCTGCTTTTGTATTTTTCTTGCCATTTGCTATTGAATGTTTTGTTTGTTTTTTTGTATTTGTTTTACGTGCCATAGTTAAAATTCTCCCTTTAACAAATTTTATCGTTGATATACAGGACCGATAGTTCTGTTAAGATCATCGGCTGTCTTTTTATAATAAGATGAACTTGGCGTTGCTGATGTATTATATTCAGACTCGTGCGGTTCATATTCTTTTGGCTGGTAACCATATTTATCTAAATTTGGATTAAAATATTGATATTGATAATCCATAGGACTATCAAATGTTTTATCTGCAAACTTTGTTTTATAATAATTGTATTGCTCAAATCCATATTTTTCTGCATAGGGATTGCTCCAGCTATCAGTCCAATAGGCATATGCTGATAAGGATGCAGCGCATAATATTATTGTAATTAGCTTCTTCATAAATATTCCTTTTTTTCGTATTTTACGCCATTACAACGAGTGTATTATCTCTTTTATCAAGATACCAAATTGGTTATTCTAGTTGCAATATAAAATAGTCATTTTTACCTTTGAAATAAGGCTTTTTTGAGTTTTTGATCAAAAATTTGAAGATTTTAAATTTTCAAATAAAATAAGCTTAAAAATAGGGATTTTTACTTGTTCTCTTGTCAAAGATTGAGAGGCTATGCAAAATTAACTTTTTTTGGTAAGGTTAAGAGCGATTAAAATGCGCCCGTAGCTCAATTGGATAGAGCGCCAGACTTCGAATCTGTAGGTTGCACGTTCGATTCGTGCCGGGCGCGCCAGTCTTCGCTTATCCAGGCCTTCCGGCTTGGCAAGCTACGACTGGCAGGCCATTTTTTTAAATGACTTTTTCAAAAATATGCGAAGACTGTCCGAAGTAGCCTTCGGCGAAGACGGACTAACTCGCTTATCCAGGCCTTCCGACTTGGCACGTGTGCGACATAGCTTTAGCGACGACTGCCATCCGGCTACGTTAAAACTACGCAGGACAGGGAGCCATTTTTTATCTGTTTGGTGTGCAGATAAAATGTTGACTAAAAAATAAACTAAATCAATCTGTTACTAATCTTTGTATAAAGTCTTGAGCTAAAACCATTTAACCATCTACATTTTTTACATACGTTATCACAATTACTTTCATGAAAAAGAAAGGAATAACATGTCAACCTTATTAATAATTCTTGCAATTGCGGCAGTTGGTATTTTTTGGTTTATTGGTGGTTTTAATAAGTTAGTTCACCTAAAAGCATTGGTTGATGAAGCATGGAGTGGTATTGATGTACAGCTTAAACGGCGCTATGATTTAATTCCTAATTTAGTTGCCGTGGTAAAACAATATGCAACGCATGAAAAATCTATTTTTGAACAAATTGCACAAGCACGTTCTGCGGCTATTAATGCACGAGGAGTAGAAGATAAAGCTGCTGCTGAAAGTGGATTAACTCAAACGTTAAAAACATTGTTTGCCGTGGCTGAAAATTATCCTAACCTGAAAGCAAACGAAAATTTTTTATCATTGCAGCAAGATTTAGGTACCATTGAGAACGATATTCAGCTTGCACGTCGTTATTATAATGGCGCAGCTCGTAATTATAACGTTGCGGTGGCAACATTTCCATCACGTATTATTGCATCAATGAGTGGTTATGAAAAAGTTCCATACTTTGAACTAACTATAGGTGCTGAGCGAGAAGTTCCTCAAGTAAAATTCTAGGCAATAGCATGAATAAAGTAACTATGATACAAATCCAGCTCTTATTGAGCTGGATCTTTTGTATACACACTTACGCAGCAGAACGAATATTGTTATTCGATGCTAATCTACTAATACATCAAGACAGTTCTATGACAGTGACCGAAAAGATTACCGTCGTAGCAACAGGAAATCAAATAAAGCGCGGCATACTGCGCGCTTTACCAACTAAGTATATGCGACCTACTATCGGTGAGTATTATGTTGACGTGGATATACTCAAAACGTTGCACAATGGTAATTTAGTTAATTCATTTATTAATCAAGTTCCCTTTGGCATAGAATTATTTATAGGTGAACAGAATACTTATCTTGATCCAGGAGTTCATGAATATATAATAACCTATAATACTAAACGACAATTGCTTTTTTTTAACGATCATGATGAATTGTACTGGAATGTAACAGGAAATTATTGGCGTTTGCCAATCATGCGTGCACGAGCAACAGTGCAACTGCCCAAAGATATACCAATGCATCTTGTTAACGCAGAAGCGTATACGGGATTTATTGGGGAAAAGGGTCATGATTACAATGTAGTAAAAAATAAAGATGGATCTATTACCTTTAGTACAACTCGTCCACTTGAGCGAACGTATAATCAAAGCCAAGGGCTTACAATTGTAGTAAGTTGGCCCAAAGGATTTGTGCAAGAACCTTCGGGTATTGAACAGGTTGGTTATTTTATAAAAGATTATCAATACCAATTGTGGATGGCTTTTGTTTCACTTTTGCTTTTAATTTTTATTGGACATTCGTATGCGCGTATAAAAAGAGAACAAAAACTTGGTACGATTATTCCTCTTTTTACTCCTCCCGTAGGGTTAACGCCCGGTGCAGTGAATTACCTGAATCGTCAAAATTTTAATGCAACTGCTTTTTCTTCAGAATTGGTAGAAATGGCAGTAAAAGGATATTTAAAAATAGAATATGTTAAAGATTCTTGGTTTGGCGGTAGTTATGTATTACATAAATTAAAAGAGCCAGAAGAAACGGCTCCGCAGATTCAAAAAGATATTTTTACTCAATTATTTGCAACACAAAATACGGTAGCAATTGGGAAAGAATCAGGCGATCAAGCTTTTGCGGCGTTAAAAAAATTAGCGACGCGCCTAGATCTTTCTTATGGGCATTATTTTAAATTTTATGGTAAATACGCTGGGATAGCCTGGTTTATCGTATTGGCTGGGATTATAATAGGCATTATATTTTTTTCTGGTATTGCTCATACCCATTGGGATGTACTATGGGGTGCTTTATTATTGATTGCTACTTTTTTATTTTCTCGTCGGTGTTATGGTTTTACCCAAGAAGGTAAAAAATTATACGAAGACATTCAAGGATTTAAATTATTTTTAACGACCACTGAAAAAGAGCGTATGAAAATAATCGGTACGCCACCAACAAAAACACCTGAATTGTATGAAAAATATTTACCTTATGCAATGGCCCTTGGTGTAGAAGATCAGTGGAATAAACAATTTACTCCCGTTTTTGACCAACTCAAGCAAGAAGGACATATGTATATTCCAATATGGTATGTTGGACCGCAAGGAACTACATTTTCTACTTTTCAGCCACATAATTTTGTAAATAATATTGGCTCAAGCTTTGGCGCTGCGCTCAAAACAACGACAACATTTTCTTCTGGTACTGGTGGCGGGGGAAGTTCTGGTGGTGGCCGCGGCGGTGGCGGTGGTGGTGGTTGGTAAAAGAAGCCAGATGAATTTTTTTTAGAAAACGCTACAATAAACGCATAAGCGCCCGTAGCTCAGTAGGATAGAGCGGTGGATTCCTAATCCGCAGGCCACAGGTTCAAATCCTGTCGGGCGCACCAGTCTTCGCTTATCCAGGCCTTCCGGCTTGGCAAGCTACGACTGGCAGGCCATTTTTTTAAATGACTTTTTCAAAATATGCGAAGACTGTCCGAAGTAGCCTTCGGCGAAGACGGACTAACTTCGCTTATCCAGGCCTTCCGGCTTGGCACGTGTGCGACATAGCTTTAGCGACGACGCAAGCTACGACTGGCATCCCGCTACGTTAAAACTACGCAGGATAAAGAGCCATATTTTTTAACGGAATAATAAACAATAATTTAAAAATTTTAATAGCAATATGAAAAAAAAACATGTAATCATCGGTGCAGCAGCTGCAGGGTTAGGGGCAATAAATAAATTACGTATGCTTGACCCTGAAGCAGAAATTGTGTGCATTGCTGATGAAAAAGAGAATCCCTACAATAAGTGTTTGCTTGCTGATTATATGACCGATCAACCTAATGGCAGCAAAATTATTATGATGACGCTCGAGCAAGCAGGACAGAAAAATATTGAATTACGATTAGGTCAACGGGTAATTGAAATTATGCCCGATAATAAATCGGTTATGTTAAATTCTGGCGAACAAATTTTTTATGATAAGTTATTGTTGGCAATGGGCTCATCGCCCCGCAAGATTGCTATTAAAGGCGGCGATAATTTGAAAGGTATGTTCACTTTTCACACGCTCAACGACATACATACTATTAAAAATTACATTACCGATCATTCAGTTACCAATGCAGTGGTAATTGGTGCCGGTCTGAGTGGGCTTGAATGTGCCGATGCGCTCAATCAATTAGGAGTTTCGGTAGCAATTATCGAGAAAAATGAACATATTCTTTCAACACAATTGGACGCAGAAGCAGCCCAGGTTATTGAGAAAGCAATTTCCCAACATCATATTCTTCTTTATAAGCAAACAGTGGTATCAGAAATTGTTGGAAATAATAGTTATGTTAGCAAAGTTATACTTTCAAATGGTGTAGAGCTTTCGGCTCAAATGGTAATTGTTGCAGCAGGGCTTGCACCTAACACATCTTTGGCTGAAAAAGCTGGTATAGCAACATGCTATGGCGTTTTGGTAGATGAATATTTACAAACAAGTTCACCGGATATTTATGCAGCCGGTGATTTAATTATGATTAGAGATCATCTTACTGGTAATTTGATACCAAATTGTACCTGGCCTGATGCTATGATGCAGGGTATGACTGCAGCCTGTAATATGGCCGGACAATCAAAAAAATATGTACCTGCCGCTATTATGACTAGTTCGGCATTTTTTGGGCTTAAATTTGCAGCCTGCGGTAAACCTAACGTTGAAACTCAGCAAGAATGGCAACTAAAAAGCGATGAAAATTCTTGTTCATTATTTTTACTTTCTCGCCAAGGATTTTTATTAGGGTTTAATGTGGTGGGTGCTAAAGCTGATTTTGGAGCATTAAGACGTCTTGTATTAACAAAGCAATCAGTTACTTTAGAGTATTTATATTCATTATAATATTCTTTTTATACTAATAAGCATCTAATCTTTCATATTGAAAAAAATTTATTTGGGCAGAATAGTCAAACTAAACCTGAAACGCGATATAATATATTCTATTATAAAATTATAGATTGAAAAAAGTAGCAGACCTGCTACAATAAGATTAAGTTAAAAATCATAAGGGAAATGGAGGTTTTACTTATGACATTTTCATTACGATCAACCCGTATAATTAGCGGGTTTATTTTATCTTTAATTACTACATCTGCACTAGGTAGTGAAGTAAATACTACCAATCATTTTATGACTGGTTTAAATACCCTTGCTAATAACTGTAAAACTATTGGTTGGAATGTGTTATCTGGTATCGGCACTGGTGTAGTTAATACTACTCATGCAGTAGTTCCTGCGTCAGAATTATTTAAACAAACGATGGAAAATCCTAAGGCTGCAATTGGCTTAGGGTCACTAGTTGCTTATGTTGGTTATAAGTGGCATTCTGCAAAAACTATGGATACTGGCGTAAAATTGGCGCATAATTATATTAATCCCAATAATGCACAAACACTAGGCTCACCTAGAATCGGATTGCTTTTGCAAGATTGCTATGAAAATCCACTTAAAAAGTTATTAGTTTCACGCTCTGAATATTCATTGCTTGAAAATCCTTCCTTAATTCGAGCACAAATTTTATTGAAAATAAAGGAAGAAACAGAACAATTGAACGAACATATTAGCACGTTGTCTTCTTACTTGCACCGCTCAACTCTAATTCCTCGTATTCCTTTAATTCCTCGAAAAATAAATAAATGGCCAGTTATTTTAGAGCAAATTTTAGATGCGCAAGGAAAAACAATAGCTCAAATAGAAACATTTACTCATCGAGAAATGAATCAAATTGAGAACGAGCTTAAACGCCGTAACGTATTGTTTTACACAAACCAAAATCTTAATCCACTAAAAGATTTTGAATGGTCAATAGATGAGCAAGAAAGTCGATTAGCTATGATAACTCAGGCTCTTGGTAAAGGAGTTGGAGCATTGGCAAGGCTTATAGTTGGTGTTCCAAAAGCGGTGATAGTTGGTGGTTATGTAACTGCATGGGGTCTTAACCGTTTTGCCGGAAATCTGCTTTTTTCAGAGCAACGTTCACAAATAGATTATTGGTTAGCTTTTAAACAAAAAGCAGCATTAGTAAGATTAAAAACAGAATTAACATTAGAAAAGATTAGACAAGTTTTAGATGAAATAAAAGATATGCCTAATCGAGCATAATAAAGATTTTTAATGGAGGAATATATGAAATTTAACACTATAACAATCGCTTTATTGAGTGCTTTAGCTATGAGTAATGGTTTAGTTGTAGCTATGGCTGGAGATATTAATCCAACTCCAGAAATGGTTCAAGGATTTACTAAGGGTGCTGAGTATGTTAAGTCAGTAGTCAATACTCCTAAAATAGCTTTAACCGCACCAGTATCTCAATCATCGGTAATAACAGAAGCAGCTAAAGCAGTGGTTAGTTTACCTGAGATTACCGCTCAAAATGTACCATCTGAAGTTGCAAAATTAGCTGAAAAAACTGAATCGGTACCATCTTCATGGGAAAATATTGGTGAAGGCTTTAAAGCATTAGGTTCAGCGGGTCTTCATTATGTAAAAGCAACAGGTAAGTTAATTGCTGATTTACCTTGGCCAAATATCACTAAGGTGTTTAAAAATAGTTGCCAAGATGTACAAATGTTTGTAAATGATGTTACTAAAAATAAAACTATTTTTGTTGTTACCTTAGCGTTAGCTGGTTATGGAAGCTATAAACTCTATAATAAAGTTAAAACATGGTATGATCATAAAAAAGGTCTTATTGCTGGACACGAAGTAAGACAAACTGAAACGCGTCATGCAGTGACTAGAACTGAGATTCATCATCAGTAATTATTATTGATTGATATAAAATTAAAAGAGGCGCTTTAATCAGCGCCTTTTTATTTATCAATTGTTATTAATTGACACATACAGTTAACCAATTAATAAAACGATAACGTTATTAAGTGCCAGAGCATCACCATTAAGTTCTTTAGAAAAGAAAGTTACTGGTAAACCATTTTTAATAATTTAAATTCCTTAAAAGTATCGCGGATGTTGCCTTGGTCATCTAAACGGTAAAGTATCTCTTTTTTATGATAGGCATCAATCAAATCTTGGTAGGTGCGTATATTTTTAAATACCTTATCTAAGGGGATTTCATGTACAATACCGTAACCATGAGAATAACCCCGGGCTTCGATTAATAAATTTTTAGTCAGGTCGCTTACTGCCATAATGTGTCCAGGTATCCAAATTAAATCGCCCTCAACTAAACGATCGTGGTTAGTTAATGCAGGAAGACATTCTTTAATGGTATGGGTATTTTTGTAGGGAAAATTTAAACCGGCTGCTTGTGCGGCCCTGAATATAAGGCCGGCACAATCAAAACCATTTTTAATGGTGTTTTCACTTTCCAATCTTACATAAGAATTGATGGTGCCGTTAGTTGTTTTTTTATCAAATAATTTATTACATGGCTTAGTAAAACTGCATCCACCAAAAACATAGGCAATATATTTTTGATGTGCCCAATCGCGTAGTAATTTAACAAAATTTGCTTTTTGTTGGCCGATAAACTTTGATTTGATTATGTAATAGCACGAATCAATTTTTATCAAATTAAATTTTTTTTTCGCTGGATCAAAAATAAGAACCTTTGCAAAGCGATTAGGATAAATAGTTTTTGCCACAAATTGTGTTCCTGCTGAATAAACTATTTTTGTAGTAGGATCTTTAAATGGCCGTGAAAGAACAATAAGCGTATTATGTTTATTAAAAAACGGAAAATTTGACTTATGTACGTCATATTTTTTTTCCAGATCATCCAGTAATGCGATATTCTTTTTTTGAGCCCAGAAAATATTTTGTTGTTCGGGTGAATTGCCAATAAGGTAAAAAAGATGCGGTGTTTTTATTTTGAATTCATGATCATTTTCATCAATAATCTCAACTACTTCATGAGCTATAAGTTGATGTAACCGAGGGCAGCCTTGCCATAGTTTTTTTTCAGCGCTGCACAGAATAAGTTGTTTATATGCGTTATCTGTTGACATAGCAGGAAAAAATGTTTGTATTGGAGATCCCACTAAATCAGCAATAGGGGTTATTACAACACCATAATCAGGTTGATTTTCGGCTGATATATTAAAAAAATAAAAGGTAACTATACTACATAAAAAAAAATTCTTCATAATTAAAATTCCCCCCGTCTTATTTAATATGTACATACCATCACATAAAAAAAAAGAAATTTGTAATCTGAGTCTAATTAACTTTTTTTACAAAAACATTGAACTTTTGATGTCAAAATGAATTATATTAGTAATTGTATGATAAAAAATATTTTTATAAAATTACAAATAGAGCAAAAGGGGTGGCGATGAAATGCAAAGTAATAATTGCTCTATCACTCATTACTTTATCGGTACGTGGCCAACAAAATAATGAAAATGCTTGGACATGGTTTTATCGAAAATTACTGGATAATAAAATAATTAACAAACATTCGAATGAAATCATGTTTACGCAGACTGATATTCCTCATTTTTTACAACTAATTTTTTCATGGAATGGGTTTCGTCCCCAAAAAGGTTATTATAGTTTTTGGGTAAAAGTTCGCGATGCAAAAACTAAAATCTGGTCAGATTGGTACAAAATGAGTGAATGGGGGTCAACTATTCAGCGGTCTTTTCATACCAAAACATCTGATGGTATAGAATTTGCGCACGTACGTTTAGAAACCAAGAAAAAAGGCGTGAGTGATGCATTTGCTATCAAGGCACATGCCCATGGAGGTGCTTGTTTGGCCAATCTTAAAGCATTTATGGTAAATACTTCGGATAATTCAAAATTCAAATCTGAGCTTGGGGGAAATGATCTTAATAAATTAGGTTCTTTACGGATAAAAAATGTACCTATTTTTTCTCAATTTGAACTTGATCATCCTCGTAATGATGGTCTTTGCTCGCCAACATCTTGTTCTATGATTACTAGTTATTTTATAAAATCATTAGTTGATCCCATTATATTTGCTGAAAAATCATATGATCATGGCCTTGAAAAATATGGTAGTTGGCCGTTTAACATGGCTCACGCATTTGAATGTTGCAAAGGCGCATGGTGGTTTGCTGTTGTACGTCTTCAATCATTTAGTCATTTATGTCGCTACTTAAAATCGGGCATACCAGTTGCAGTAAGTGTTCGCGGGCCATTACCAGGTGCATTTGGGCAATATGCTAATGGGCATTTGCTGGTAGTTACCGGCTATGATGCACAAAAAAAAGAAGTTATTTGCAATGATCCGGCAGCCAAATCTAAAGGAGAAGTAAATAAGCGTTATTGCTTGCAAGATTTTTTACAGTCGTGGGAAAAGTCCCATCGACTTGCTTATGTGGCTGATCGGAATAAACATACATAATGAAAATTAGGGGATGAGTATGAATATCAAATTTTTTTTACCAATGCTATTAATGACAATAGGGTTAACTAAAGCCGCATCAATTTCTATGGAAAAGATTATGCACCATAAAAATGTTGAACAAAAAAATCTACTAGAATCTCCACTTGAGTTAGGAAAATTGGTTTTTTATTTTAATCAAATGCCTGAAATTAAAAAAAATTCTCAACATACATCAGTTACTGACATACAAACTGTAGAGTATTTTTTTCCTAACGTAGAAATTAATCCATCATTAAATGATATGATTACTGATTCAAAAAAAAATCATGGTCTTTACTATGCTATTACTGTTACTCCAACAAAAAAACCAGAACGTGGATTGTTGTTAACTATCAAATATGATCCTAAAAAAATAATGATTCAGCACGATCAATTTGTAGCTATTAGTATGCAAAAAGGCATTGTTTTTTATTTTTATAACAAATTGTTACTTGATAATTTGAAAGATAAAGACGAAAAAATTTTGCAAACTGCATGGCGTAGCGATAAAAAAAAAATGCCAATTATTATTGATTGTGGTCATGGCGGACAAGATGCCGGGGCTATTAGTGCGGACGGTTTAATGGAAAAAGAAGTTGTTTTGGCTATTGGTAAAGACGTTGCTGATAAACTTGGTCACAAAGGATATCTAGTTGAATTAACCCGAACAAGCGATCAAACAGTGGCCCTTGATGAACGAACTACATTTGCAAATACCAAACAAGCTTTATTATTGGTTTCAATACATGCAAATTTTGCATTAAATCAAAATGCTTCTGGTCTGGAAACCTTTTTTTTTGACCCTTTAATAATGCAATCTGTAAGCAATTGCGACAACAAAATAATTAACAAATTCAAAAAAGATATTTCTAAGCAAAGTTCATATTTGAGTTCTTGTTTACATGAGCAGGTGTTTAATGTGTTAAAAACAAAAAATCCGGTGCTTGTTGATCGGAAGGTAAAAAAAGCAGTTTCCCAAATTTTATTAGGAGCTATTATGCCTTCAGCGCTTATAGAAGTGGGATTTTTATCTCACCCGCTTGAATCAAAGCTTTTGCAAGACCCGCATTATTTATCGCTCATAAGTGAAGGAATTTCAAAAGGAATTGTTACTTATCTTGAGAATTTTTTATAAATAAGATTATACTTCTCCAAATGAAATACTTTTGGTAAAGTTGGCTTATTATAATACACAAACTTTTCATTATAAGCGTCACTTAATTGAGATAATTTCATGGTCAGAGATGTATGGTCAGAATTTTTGATACTTGCAAAAGATGAGGTAGGCAGCCGAGTTGTAGAGACTTGGTTTCGTGCTGTTACTCTAAAGCGCTGGGATGCATATCAAAAATTAGTCTATCTTCAAGCACCAAATCAATTTATTAAAGGGTGGATTCAATCTCATTACATGAATCTTCTTGAAACACATCTAAGAAGATTGTTATACGTAGACGACTTAAAAATAGTTTTTGACGATATTCAACGTCCGGAATCTGAACTACCCAAAATAGTTCCTGCGCAAGTGATTGTTGCACAAACTCAACCGCCCTCATTGAGTATACCTAAAAAAGAGGTTACTGGTATTAGAAGCTATACCTTTGATACTTTTGTAGTAGGGCCTAATAATTCTCTTGCATATGCGGCAGCACAGGCAGTCGCAGAAAAACCCGGAGAAATATATAATCCTCTTTTTGTATATGGAGATTCTGGATTAGGCAAAACTCATCTGCTTCATGCCATTGGTAATGAAATAAAAGAAAAAAATAAACGTTATTCAGTGTTGTACCAAACAGCTGATCGTTTTGTGAATGAATTTATCAATGCAATACGATTTGATAAAGTTCATAATTTTCAAGCAAAATATAAAGCAGTTGATGTATTGTTAATTGATGATATTCAATTTATTTCAAATAAAGAGCAAACCCAAGAAGCTTTTTTTCATATTTTTAATGCGCTTTATGATGCTCAAAAACAGATTATTTTTTCAAGTGATACCTTTCCACAAGATATGAAAGGATTGGCTGAACGTTTAAAATATCGTTTGGCATGGGGTCTTGTTGTTGATATGCATATGCCAACACTTGAAACTAAAATTGCTATTATTAAGAAAAAAGCAGAAATGAGTCATAATGAGCAATTAGATGATGAAGTAGCACATTTTATTGCTTCTCGAGCGGTAAGTAATGTGCGTGAATTAGAAGGGTCTTTAATTCGAGTTATGGCTTTCGCATCATTGACACAGCAAGCGGTAACTTTAGATTTGGCAAAAAAAGTTCTTGCCCACACCACGGTACAAAAAACGATGCCGGTTGGTTTTGATAATGTAATCAAGTGCGTACACAAATATTATCACTATAATCTTGAAGATTTACGTTCAAAACAGCGCAATAAAGAATTATCTTTTGCTCGACAAATTGCAATGTTTTTAATGAAAAAGGTTACCGATAAATCTTTACGAGATATTGGGATGTTTTTAGGGGGGCGTGATCATTCTACCGTTATGCATGCGCTTGATAAAATTGCTCAACAAGCGCAGCAGCAACAGCATTTTCACAATCAACTTAAGCAAATGGAAGAAGAAATTTTAAACGTACACTCTTGATTGAGAAACGTTGTTAAATGGCCAATGCTCAGATGAGCGCTTGCGAATTTCCATCCTATCTTTTTTTGTACAAAAAAAACTGTCTTTTAAACATTTTAAAACTAACTCGAGATACCAGCTTCCATAATTTTTGTATTCTTGTGTTACTTTTTCCAAGCCAACAATAGTTAAAAAATGTTCAGTGTCTACTATAGCTATTTTTTTACTATTTTTTTCGATCATAAAATTTTCAATGTGCGGATCGATAAAAAGCTCAAGATAATTACAAAGTTCTAGAGCACGAGCAGTATCGTTAGCATTAAAAAGTGAAAATTTTCGTTCACACTCAATATAGTCAGCAACAATAGCATAAGTTCCTGGAATTTTAGTAACAAGAATTTCATTGTTTTTATTAATATGTTTTCCTGTGATTTCAATCCAATAATTGTTTTTTGGAAGCCAATACCATTTTCGAGGAGTAATTACTTGGTTTTCCCATATCTCACTTTGATTCAGACGATAGTTTATAATTTCAAGATTAGGAATTCTGGTGAAACCCATCATGTGACGGTTGATACCGCCTCCCATGCAAAAAAGGAAAATTGGTTCAATTCCCTTATTAAATGGCGCAGTTAAGCTTGCAGGGGTTTCAATAAACAATTTAAGTACAAAAGGATACTGTTTAAATTTTAAAACAATTAAGCCATAATGACGTTTTTTATTGTAATCTTTCCATTGCAGGAGCTCAAAATCAGTAAATTTTTTTTTGTTTTGTTTAATTTCTATTAAAAGATTTTCAATTAATTGACTTAGATGATTTCCGCTTACAGTTTTTGTAGGGTCAGCAAGAGATGTTATTTGGTCAGGTAAAAGATGAGATAAAAAAAAATTCTCATTATATAATTTGAAAATAGGATATTCCTGTAAAAAAGGACTTTTCATTGAATAATAATGTTTATCACTTACCCATCGAGTAATAAGCTCGGGCATCTGTTGATAATGAGACCGATGTGGACTACGGCTGTTAATAGGAACGTTAAAAATTATAAGTAAAAATAGGTATTTATATCTAATCACGATTCTTGCATACGTTAAATGGTACTACTCTTTTTTTCAAAAACATACTACGTAATCTATAAAAAATATAGCTAGGCCTGTCAAACCAGAAAGATAATTTAATTGGGCTGTTGATGTTGCCTTATAACTAGGGTATGGTTTATTACAAGGAGTGTAGTAAAGAAGCGTAAAACATTTTAAAAAGGAAGGGCTCGTTATGGAGCGAGACAACCGAAAGATACATCCTCATGAATTGTTAAAACATCTCAGTTATTTACCAAGAAAAATATTAACAATGCAGGGTACTGATAATCTTACAGAGTTTGTCATGCATGATCTATGCCA
The DNA here is from genome assembly GCA_049325595.1 of Candidatus Babelota bacterium. Lineage (GTDB taxonomy): Bacteria > Babelota > Babeliae > Babelales > Vermiphilaceae > Noda2021. Next base: position 215,469 of record JBMOLF010000015.1, on the reverse strand, counting down.
TGATCGGTGCTTTAAAATCACCAAAGCAGCCTATTTGGTTGATAATCCTGATTTTAATTGTCTTAAAGGCATTACCGGCTTTTCTAAAGAAGAGTGTTATCCTGAATCGCATAAAATTTGGGAGCAACCAGATTTATTTTCAGCACATATGAAATCATCACCATTTAACCAGCAGGTGCGCTCGATTATGTTATGCAGCGCAAGTAAAAAAAGTGCTATATCTGATGTGGGCATGGTTAATGAGATAGCTGAGAATCTCGGTATGAAAAATCATGCATTTTGTTCGTGGAATTCAAAATACGATAACCACGGTCTATTTTTATATGAATGTGCAAGTGATATGGACATTGAACAAGATCATTTAATGAATGGCTTGTGTTTATTAAGTTTCTGTCCTATTTATTAATTAGCTCTTAATGCGTTAAGGCCAGGTAACTCCTGGCCTGCAAGATAAGCCAGAGTAGCTCCACCGCCGGTTGATAAATAACTAATTTTTTTCTCAAAACCGCCCTTTATTGCAGCAGCAACTGAATCTCCTCCTGCAATAACGCTAAAACCATTAGATTGGGTGATTACCTTAAATAATTCCATACTTGAGCTCGTCGATTCCGGTATAGATAAATCACCCATTAGTCCATTAAAAAATATAGTTTTGCTTTTGTTAATAATTGGCTCCCAGTCCTCAATTGTTTTAGGGCCAATGCTTACGCCACTATCAAAGCTTTCAAAGTTATGTATAGTAATGGTGCGATAAGGAGGATTTAATTTATTCTTACTCACCATATAATCCATAGGAAAAATAAGTTGCGTTCTAGTTTGTTTTGTTTTCTTAATAATTTCAAGACAGTCGTTAAATAAGGTGCTATCTATCAATGAAGCGCCAACCGGTATGTCTTGCGCAGCTAAAAAAGTAAAAGCAAGAGCAGGACACAATAAAACATAATCAGTTTTATCAAGTAAATTAATGATTAATGGGATTTTTGTTTTTGGTTTTCCACCACCCAGTATGAGTGTAAACGGTTTTTTGGGGAAAAATAGTTTTTCAAGTTCGGATAATTCTTTAGCAACAAGTAATCCGATGCATCGTTTATTTTTAGCAAAACATGATGGCGTTAATACTATTGAACTGTCGTTGCGGTGTAGCGTACCAAATGCATCATTTACAAAAATATCACCTAGTGTCGCAAGTTGCTGTGCAAAAGTAGAATCTGATTGTTGTTCGCCGGCAAAAAAGCGTAAATTTTCAACCAGAACAATGCGATTTATTTTTTCTTGGCTCAATTGATAGGCGGTATTGATATCTGGTGCAAAGGTAATTGAGTACCCTTTATTTTGAAACCATGGTACTAAAATATGTGTTGATAAACTTTTTTCAATTCCTTTGGGTTTTCCAAGGTGAGTTATCAATACAATATGAGTTTGTTGGTGTAATAAATAATCAATTGTTGGCAAAATGGCATGTAGTCGATAATCATCAATAATCGTGTTATTTAAGATGGGAACATTTAGATCGGCTCGTAATAAAATCCGTTGTTTATAAATATTAATATCTTTTACGGTTAAGTATTTTGTCACTTAAACCTCAAAACGTAATAAATTTAAAATAGTAATACGCTCTACTGTTCGTAATGGTAATCGTACTGCCAGTAAGCTTATACCGATTATTACGCCAAATACAAGAGCAAATAAATGCCAGTTTAATTCAATCGGTACATAGGTTACATAATAACTATCAGGCAAGGGAATATGGATATATTTTTTTAGCAGTAATCCAATAATCCATGCAGTGAATAGTCCTGATAATGCGGCAATAAATGAGATAATCATACCATACCAAAAAAATATACGACGAATTAGCAACGAACTAGCACCAAGCGTTTTTAAAATGGCAATATCGGCCCTTTTTTGAATAATTTGCATGTATAATAACGAAATGATATTCATGCTTGCTACCAAAATCATTAAGCTGACTACAAAAAACATGGCATATTTTTCAAGCTTTAAAGCAGAAACTAAAGCAGGATACAAATCTTTCCAGCTATAGACTGACAAGTTTTCAAATCGTTCTTTAAGTCGTTTTACTAATTTATTTTCATCACTAGTGGGAGCAGTTTTTATACTAATTTGTGTAACGCCTTCTTCAGGAAATAACTCTGAAAAAAATGACAATGAAGAAATTATCAGACCATTATCAAATTCTTCGATTCCGGTATTAAAAATTCCGCTAATGGTTGCAGTGGTAGATTCAAGATTAATTTTTTTTGATTCATATGAATCAATGGGTGAATAAAGAAGAGTAACCTCCGAACCGATAGTAGCTTGTAAATCTTGTGCTAATTTATTGCCAATTATAATTTGGTTATCTTGCAATAAGTCAGGCCATGATACTAATTGCTTAGTGATCATTTGAGCAATATTAGTTACTAAATGCTCTTGTTGGGCATCGATCCCTTTAAGCAAAACGACGTGGCTTGTTTGTGTTGTTTGGGGGTTTTGCACAATAATTTGTTTAAGAGCAGAGCTGCTCCACGAAACAATCTCAGGAAATTCTTCATTCAATACTTTACCAATAGCACTGCTATCAAGAGCTTGGCCTCCTGCTTGCATTATAATTGGTGCATGAATGCCACGTAATTTTTCGTGTGTGGCTGTTTCAAAGCCTTGCATAATGCATAAGACTAACGCTAATGCTAAAGAACCTACAAATAAAGCTAAAAAGCATATTTTTAACATGACCGATATGTTTTTTTCTTGATGTCGGAGCAAATATCTTTTGGCCAATAACAATGCAATATTCATTTTTTATGCCTCGCTCATTGCAAGATGGTTACTTGAACTTGTCAATTATAACTCTTTTTTTTACTATACAAAGGATATCCTGAGTCTAAAAAAAAGAGGCATCTTTATGAAGCATCCATTTTTATTTCGTGCTGTTCTTCTTGTTTTTCTTATGGGGCTTTGCGGTTGTGGCAGACTTATAGACTGGGGAAAATGCAACTTTTATCAAGGAATTGAAGCCGAAGGAATTCCTTCGGGTGTGTGCGCCTATGTAAGAACAATTATTATCTATGATCAATTTACTACGGTCGGCATTTTTGATGCGTTATGGCTTTCTGATGAAGTGCGCACTGCATATGCACAGACACACAGCCACCGGGTGGGTAAAAATGAAATCCAAGAAAATAATTTATTGCGCCGACTACTAGCCGAAAATGAACACTTTATATCGTTTATTATACTCAGTTTGCATGAGTTTCCGTTAGGTGAACCTGATTCAGTGTGGACGGTAATGCTTGAAATTGATGGTCAGGTATATACGCCAATCGAAATAAAGCCAATTGAACTTACACCCGAGTACCAAGCATTTTTTGGTAATCGCTATAATCGTTTTAAAACTGCCTATATGGTAAAATTTGAAGCACAAGATAATGATGAAAATGATATCATTACCGAGCAAACTCGTTGTATGAGCATGCGTTTTAGATCAATAAAAAAAGAAGGGGTTGTTACCTGGGCGACAAGACCAGAAGATGCACATAATCCATGTAATCCATGTGCGACTGGGCAATGTTGCTTGCCGGTAAATCATGGTGGCTGTACGCCAAATTGTGAGGAACGAGACTTGGTTGGATTACAGTAAAAAGGGATAATGATGTCCATAACAATCGCAATTGGCACTGATCATCGTGGTTTTGACTATAAAAATAAATTAATCAAATTAAAAGCAACTGCCGATATAGTAATCAATTGGATAGACGTTGGTTGTACCACCAGCGAACGCTGTGATTATCCGCCATTTGCAAAGGCTGTTGTAGAAAAAATACGCAGCGGACAAGCGCAATTAGGTATTTTATTATGTGGTAGTGGCGTAGGCATGGCTATTGCGGCTAACCGATTTGCAGGTATTTATGCAGCATTAGTTTGGAACAAAGAAGTTGCCATACAAAGCCGCGCAGATGACTCGTCAAATATCTTAGTTATTCCGGCTGATTATATTTCTGAACATCAACTTATACAAATGGTACAGGCATGGCTTGTAACGCAGCCAAAAGGTGGGCGATATGCACAGCGTATTGCGCAAATTGATACATGGGGCGGGATATAATCGAATTGTAAAACAGTTGTTTTAATTACTAAAACATTCAACAGTCATATCACTTCTAAGATTGTCTTACTTGAGTGCTTTTTTTCAAAATAGTTGAATATATTATTTTCATTCTGTCACAATTATAATAATAGAAATTATTTTTATAATTGGGAGAATGGGGATGAAGCGCCTATTGGCAAGAAAATTACAAGGTTTTTTAATAGCAGTATTTGTGTTTACCTATACAACTGCTATCTGGACGCAAGATAATTTACTAACTGTTCAGATTGATTCTAATATTGCAGCAGTTGGCTTTGAAGTTTTTGAAGGACAAGAAGTCCAATTTGCTGAAGATATAGACCAAGAATTTGCCCAGATTGATGAATTTTCTTTTAATATTCCACTCATTGGTAATGTTACGCTCCGTAAAGAGGAAGCTGCTGAAACTGGCTTTGGTCGTTGGGCTACAAGCTTACCACAAAAACAACTTGGGCCAGTAAGTTTAGATGGCGGCATTATTTATTTAGATGAAAACAATAAACTTAAAGTTGAAGGTGATGTTACGTTATTTGGCAAAAGAGGAACGTTAAATTTACAGACTTTTACGAGTGAAAGTACATCAGGTGGCACTTTTCTAACACGAACTCCCACTACCAACGCCAAAGGTGAAATAGTTGTTCCTCAATTTGATTTTATCTTATTTCCTAAAAAAGCAACTACTATTAGAACTGCTCAATTTCTAATTAGATTCAAAGATGAACCAACTTTAACCTTAGTTCCGGGAAGATCAATCCAACTTAATTCAGTTTTGTTACAGTTACAAGAAAATGAGCCAGTTAATCTAATTTCTTGGATTCGTTTTTTTGGTAATCCGGCAGCTCTTAATTTTGTAGCCAGCAAAGAAGGGGTTTCTGCGACATTTAATCTTCCGGCAATTACCATGGGTGAATTAATTAAACCGCTGGAAAAAACTATTTATTCTTCAGTGCCTCTTACCGGTGTTGAATTTAATACGAGTTATGGCTCTCAAGAAAGTGTTTCTCAGGGTGTAAGTATGTCATTTACGGGGCGAGCTGACTTTTCACAAATTAATCAACAAAATGAGCTCGGAACTGCAGTAAGCAATGTCCAAGTTGCTGCAAAAATTAGCAAAGAAGAGGGTTTTTCAATGGAGGGAGAGTTAGAAGAAATAGCGCTGCCTATTTTCAAAAAAATTCCTGATGTTATTCAAAATATTCAAGCTATTAAACTTGCTTTTGGGTACAAACCAGGGCAAAAGCCCTCATTTTTATTAACAGCAGGAGCACAATTAACTATTCCTAAAATTCAATTGCTCGATTTGCAGATATCAATTGGTTACGATGAAAATGAAGGATTTTTATTAGGAGTGAATGCAACTAAGGATCAATGGTCTCCATTTAGCTCATTTAGTATACCAACTATTAATAGCTTAACGTTTAACAACCTGAAAGCCAGTTTTAATGTTTCACGTTCTGATGCTACCAAATTGTTGTTTGGTCTTGGCGCAACCACGACGCTATTAGGGCATACCGTTATCGGTTCATTTTATATTGTTTATGAACCTGATCATAAAGGTTTGATATTCAAAGCAGGTGTTCCGGATGAATGGAGATTTTCAGATTCATTCCCATCTTTACGTGGCACTATTTTAGAAAGACTTAGCTTTGAAAAAGCGTATTTTTTAGCAAGTACGCTTGATTATGATCTACCAGAACGAGACTTTTTTGGTGTTGAAAATTTGGATCTTCAATCAAAGCCCGGTGAAAAACAGGTTGCATTAGAAGAGATACGAAAAGGACTTACCTTTGCAGCATATTTACCGCTTATTGGTGATCTTGATAATTTACGGAAGATCTTAGGTGGAGAAGAACGTAAAGTAAAAGTATACGGTATTATAAACCCCAACCCACAAGATCTTGTATTGGGAGCGAAATTAACCGGAAGCTTACCATTATCAACCGAATTAATGTCAACTGGGCCATTAGCGCTTGAAATAACTGGTAGACCATCGTTAGCCCTTTTAACAACGCTTTATATAAAACCAACCATTAATGATGTACCGCTTAAATTTATTGGACGTATTGAGCTTGATCCTTTAGATGCAACATTTGCTGCAACTATGCTTGGTAAATGGGAAAACCCATTTAATCTGCAAGGATTATCAATTGCTGATGTGGCTGCGCAATTGGGATTAAATTATGCGCAATTAGTTGCAACCGGATTGCCAAACCGACTTGGCTTGACCGGGAAAATGGATATCGGTAAGCACAAATTATTCCTAGCTGGTCAATTTGATACGCTCTTTAAAAATATGACCTTGGCGGGATCGCTTAATGAATTATCATTGCTTGATTTAGTACAAGCAATTGCAAATCCACTTGGTGCTCGTATTGATGAATCTAAAGTACCGTACATCGCGGTAAAAGATGTTGAGCTCAAATTTGCTCCTAAAACCGTTAAGATTGGAGAAATTACTATTCCTCAAGGTATTACAGTAAAAGGTGAATTGCATATATTAGACACCAAAGGAGTTATTGATTTTAATGTCGACCGCACTGGTATTCGCGCATTGGGATACACTTCAATTATTCAAGCTGGTCCATTAAAAATCTCAGCAAGTAAACCAACTGATAGTCCAACTGGTGGGCCAATTGTTAAGTTGATTCTTACCTTACCTGAGCAAGAATTCTTGTTATCTGGAAAAATCGAACTAGCTGATTTATTTAAAGTTGATAGTCGAGTGAGTATTGCACGAAATGATATGAGCTTTAGATTTGAAACGGCAATTGCTGATATGTTCCAGGCTTTGGTGGAGGGTAAAGCAGAAATTAATGTACCAAAACCAGATTTTAGATTGGTAATCGATTTTAGACAGCAGTTTACCGACTATGCACTCAAGTATATTAACGAAGCATTAACTGAGTTGCAACGTAAAACAGAGCGTGATATTAGCAGAGCACAAGCTGATGTTCAGCGTATTAACAATGAAATTGCCAATGCCGATCGTCAAATAAACGAGGCAAAAGCTAAAGTTGAACAAGCACGTGCAGATTTAAGATCGTGGGATAACCAATTAGCAGAAATTGATCGCTCAATTAATCAGCAACAAAGTGAATTATACAAAGTACGTATGAAAATCGATGCAAACAATCGCGAGATTGCACGACTTAAATCTGAAATTGATCGCGCAAGCACTTTCGAGAAAATTGCATTAGGAATAAAAAATGGGGTGCAAATTGCTGCACTTGAAACAGCAAATGCCACTTTGCAGATAAGTATTGCAAAGATAGAGCACGATCTTGAAAGAGCGCGTGTTACTTCCCGCTTTGCAATTGAGCAAAGTAGAAATGCCGCTCAACTAGTCTTACGAGGAGCAGAAGAATTTTTAGACAAGGTTGCTCGGTCAGTTGCAAAAGGTACCTTAATTGCAGCGCGTGAAACGGCTAATGGGGTGCTTGAAGGTGCAAAACAAAGTGGGTTGGCGGTATTTGAGGGCGGTAAATGGGTAGCTCGTGGGTTGCTTGGTACCGTAGTTTTAAAACGTGTGCGTTTTGAAGGAAGTGCGCGAGAAATATCCGGTGGCAAATTGCCTCATTTAATGCTGCAAATTGACATTTTACAAAAACCTAAAGTTCTGAACTTTACGTTTGATTTCAAAAACCCACAAGCCAGTGCAAAAGCATTAGCGCAAGAAATTGTTAAATTTTTCAAAGATTAAGTAAAAACAGCTAATAAAAAAAGGGGCACTTTTTATAAGTGCCCCTTGAATGTTTTTTTGTCTAGCAATATTTACGCTGCAGCTGGAGTTTCTTGTATTTCGTGGTTTTCAAACAAAATGTAATTAATTTCATCAATACTTAATGTTTGTTTAACGCGCAACACATCAGTAAGTAGCGCAAGCTTTTCTTTATTTTCACGCAAGAGCTTTTCAATTTCAGCTTCATACTGAGCAATTAACTCAAGTGCTTGTTGATTAATGCGATCTTGGTCTTTTTTAGACAGCTCTTTTATATTAATACCTTCAGTAAGCATGGTTTTTAGGCGGGTAAATACCCATTGTTTGTAACCATTTTTATAATTACTGCAGGTACCCAAAATTACTTTTTCAGCAACACGGCCAGCAAGATACGATTTAAATAATTTTTCTTGCTCTTGTGCACTTAAAAAGTCGTTAGTATCGTGTTCATGGTAGGTAAACACAGCGCCCACATCAGTGCCCGTTTGTTTAGAACCGGTTGGTTTATAATATTGGTCAATAACGCTTTCTTCTTTTACTTCAACCGTAATAGGTCTAATAGTAACTTTAGATATTTTTGATTCAAGATTTAATAAAAGATGTACTAAGGTACGACCAGCTTGGTGCGCTGCCATAAAATGTTTTTCTTTATCAGAAATATTTTTTGAATCAACATCAATAATTTTGCGAATTTTCTTATCGAGTGCTCGTTCAAAAATTGATTGATTAATAATTTCGCCACGAATACTTGCCGCAATCAATGCATCATCAATCATTGCTTTAATATCTTCGTAAGAAGCATCTTCTGTTTCATAGGTAAGCTTAGCAAGATCAATGCCAAAAGACTCAGGGTCGATTGCATGCTTGTTAAGTTCGCGCATGATATACATCTGACGTTCTTTTAATGTTGGTTTTTGGAAGCGAATTTCTAATCCAAAACGACCATTTTGCAATAAGGCAGAATCTAAGTTTTCTGGTCTATTGGTAGTAGCAATAATAATAACTTGTTTTTTTGGATCTTTGTCCATAACACCACTCATTGCTTGTAAGAATTCACTCAAGCGCTTAGTATTGCTAGAACGTTGTAGACCAAGTAAATCAATCTCATCGATGAAAATAACGCATGGGGCACACATTTTTGCCATATGGAGCCACAGCTCAATGCTATCATTTTCAAGCATGCTGGCATCAAGCGCAAAGAAGCGAACACCTTTTTCTGGATTTTCTTTGTTAATTTCGCCTTGAATAGCACGCGCTAAGAATGTTTTACCGGTACGTGAAGGTCCCGTTAACAAAATACCAGTAGGTGGAGCAATCTCATTTGCATCCCAACGCTCAGGGTCTTTAATATATTTTAAATGCGGGCGCACCATTTCTTTTGCATAATCAAGGCCAATAACATCGTCAAATGTTACGGTTGGGCGAATTTCTTCAATACCGTCAGCAATTTTACGGTACGTACCACCTTTAAGGCGATTGAATGTAGCTCTTATTTTTTTAGTAAGCCAAGGGCTTATACTTACTTTCCATTCTTTATATATAGCAGCACCAGTAGTTACCATTAAAAATTTAGCAATTGGTTTTTGAGCATTCCATACACCTGCCAAATAATCTTCGGTATATTTTAAGAAACCAAATGGACGACTCGGATCTTGAATAGGTTTTTCGACAGTAGTGTTCTCACCTTTATCATTTATACAATAAGTGGTTTCTATAATAGTTTGTTTGCTACTCCATTTAAATATTTTTCTAAATCCTGGAATAGCGTCAGCATAGCGATGTTGATCAAAATGCCACCACAAGTATGTGGCTAAACCGGTTACCACCAAAGTAGTACCAATACGTGTTGGTAAATGGTATTTTTGTGCGGGAGTAACGATGTGATTATCAAATGCACGGGCAAGACGGTTAACCCAGGTAAGATCAGCATTTTCTGCTTTTGATTGTAATTTTGCTAATTCTTTGCTCGTTTTGGCTAATTCTTTTTTTAACTCATCGATTGATTGAGGTAGTTCTTTAGGATTACGTTTAAGTTGTTTTTCTAAATCAAATTGTTGAATACCTGCAAATTTATTGCTGGTTGCATTGGCCAAATGAGTAATAATCGCACGGGTTATTTCGTGACCCATAACCAGCATTCGCATATCAGCCGGAGAAGTTATAATTGCGTGTTGAATGCCTTGTAATACTGAGCGCAATTCAGTAATGTTAGCACGTAAATCGTTTTTATTTTTATGGGTGCTGTTATTAACAATGGCAGTTATTTTTTGCAAAGAAAAATCAAGATTAGTAATTTGATTGCGCACGGCTAATACTAATTCGGCTAATACATCTTGAACTTTTTCGCCGATTTCTTTAGTAACTTCGGCAAGTGTTTTATTAATTTGTTCAAATACTATTTCTTGCTGCTCGGGGGTTAAAGAAACAGGTTCTGAAAGATAGCGATTAGTATCAAATGGCATTACTTGTTCAAAGTTGGTTTTAAGCCATACTGCTATTTCTTGGCTAATGCCATAGTTAATCTGCAATAATGATGAATTAAATTGGTCATTAATAGGAGTCGAATTGGCTTTTTGAATAGTAGCTTCAAATTCATTTAAATAGGTAAGAAGAGCATCGCTTTTTTGTTTTTGTGAATCGGGTATAAAAAATGTTTCAGAATGAGCTATAAGGGCGGCAAGATGTTCAATTTGAGGAACTATTTTATTGGTAAAAAATTGAGCCGCAGGGCTTACTGATTCAACTGATTCTTGGGTGGTAATAGGTAGTTGATCTTCTGCGAAGTTGTATTCAACAGAGCACAGAAAAGCTAAACACAATAGTATGCGAGCTCGATTCATGCGTGTTCCTTTAAGAGTGTTAGAAATTTCATGGGAAATTAAAGCTATACTAATAACTATATAAAATTTAAAGAAATTGTCGAATGGTATACTATTTTGTATATAATCCTAACGGTTGATCTTTTGCTCTAATAGAAATAAAAGTGTAGTGGATTCACTTTTTATGAATGTTTAATATCATTTCATAACTTATTTGTTGGTTCTGCGTTTGAGCTGTTATAGCACATTTTTGTAAAAGCCCATCAATTAAAGAATAGGTGAGTCCACCGGTAAGGTTAACCAAGTCGGTAATTTCAATTTTATTCCACAGGTTAGGATATTTATACGATGAGATCCATTTGCGAATGTATTCTGTACGTTCCGATTCTGTTGGACTTGTTAAAGGAATATGTTGGTATATTTCTGGGTCTATTTCATTGAGAATTGGTTTAACTTCACCAGAGAATAAATGCATGACGCAAAAAAGTTCTTTGGAAGGATTTTTCTCTATATGCTTGGTAAATATTCGAATAATCTCGGTAAAAATAGGCTTTTTTAAATGAGACTCTTCATAAAAACAACTTTCATCAAAAATTAAAACTGCTTTGTTTAAATGTTCTAAATCATTTTCTAATTGGTTGATATTATTTTTATCGATTATTGTTCGTGGCATAAGACATAAAAAATTAGCATTGCATTTTTTGAGTTCATTAACAAAGGCAATGGATAAAAATGTCTTCCCCGTGCGTGAATCTCCGGTTAAAACTATTAATTTTTTGAGTAAAACGTCTTGAGTATCACGAGCCATTGGCGTTAGTGCAGTTATATGAGTAAGAATTTGTTTTGCGTTTTCTAAGCCAACTATATCTTGAAAGTTAATTGAGCTAGGTGGTGTAACTACCTGAAGTATAGTTTTTGATTGAGTAGATCGGATATGATGATAAAACTTTTTAATTGAATGGAACAAGCTGCTTGCCAAAATACTATGAGAGTAACCGCCCATAATGATTATCATACTCAAAAATAATGCTTGAACTTGTTTCATAATGCGTCCTTTGTAAAAATTACTGTGTGAAATCGCTACTTTTTAGTATAACTAGAAGAGCGAAAATTTAAAAAATGTAAAAAAACAAGGAACCTCATGAAAAAACATGTTTTTGCAAAAGGTATTCTGTTAGTAATTTCTGGCATACTATTGCTGCCTGGATGTTTTAAAGGAACAAGTGAAAAAAATGTCAGTACCACATGTGTGATGCCTGATGTAACTTTAAGATACGCACTTAATAAAGAAAATATTGTGGATTTATTAATTATTGGGAGCGGGTCTGCAGGATGGCCAGCTGCTATTTATGGTGCGCGAAATGGTCTTAATACCTGGATAATTCAAGGGCAAAAACCCGGTGGGGTGTTAACTGAAACATCGTATGTTGAAAACTGGCCCGGAAATGAATCGATTTTAGGTAAAGACCTTATGGGCAACTTTAAAAAACATGCTGAAAAAATGGGTGCCCATATTCTTTCTGATGTCGTAGAACGAGTAAATTTCAATGTATGGCCATTTGAAGTATATACCCAAGAGGGCTTTAAAATTTCCGCATTGAGTGTGATAGTCGCAACCGGGTCTACCCCGCTTGTTCTTGGCGTAAAAGGTGAAAAAGAGTTCTGGGGAATTGGGGTAACTACCTGCGCCGTATGTGATGCAGCTTTTTACAAAGATAAAGATGTGGTGGTAATTGGTGGTGGTGATACGGCAGTTGAAGAAGCCTTATTGCTTGCTCGCTACGCTAAAAATGTCACGATTTTAGTTCGTAAAGATAAAATGCGTGCGGCAGCATCTATGCAGGAAAAGTTAAAAGGCTATGAAAATATTGCCGTGCTGTTTAACCGAGAAGTTAAAGAAATTAAAGGTGACAAGCATGTTACTGGTATTACGGTATTTGATAACAGTAAAAACGAAACCTATGAAATGCCAATAAATGGCGTATTTTTGGCAATCGGCCATATGCCAAATTCAAAATTATTTAAAGATTACTTGCCAATCGACGACCAAGGATATATTAAGCTTAAAAATCGCAGTCAAACCTCATGCATTCCCGGTGTTTTTGTTGCAGGTGATGTCGAAGATCATGTGTATCGCCAAGCAATAGTTGCGGCGGGCAACGGAGTAAAGGCCGCATTAGATGCCTGGAATTTCTTAATTAAAATTGGTTACAACGATGAATTGGTAAAACAATTAGAAACCAATCGTTTTAATCCGGAAGTAAAACAAGAAAGTTACGTAAAATTAGTAAAAACAATAGAAGAGTTAGACGCGCTGCTTGAACAAGCAGAAGAAAAACCAGTTGTTCTCGACTTTTTTGCTGATTATTGTCCTTCTTGTATGCATATGCTGCCTGTATTTGAATCAGTTGCACAAAAGTTTGAAGACCAAGCTATTTTTGTGAAAATTGATGCAGCAGTAAGTCCTGAAATTATGCAAAAATATAAAGTATACAAAGTACCAGCTCTTCTGGTGTTAAAAAATAAAACGTTAGTTACTCGCTATAACAAGACTATGGATCGCCAAGAATTATTTGATTTAGTAATGAAATATCTTGATGGCCAGGTAAAATAACTTAATGTTGGTGTCTTGTCTGAACAATGCCTTGTGCAAGTGAGGCAAGACACCACGCAGCGACTCCCTTTATGCCCATTTTAATAGTCTCTTCTGAATAATGATTGCCAAAATAATCTGCTACCGGCCTTACATCGAATGTTATTTTACTTTGTAGAAGGTCTAAAGCAGTGCACCATGCTATAAAATGCCATCCATTATGAGCTCGATGTTGCATAATTATCGTTTGGGCAAAATTAAGTTGTAAATTTTCTCTGCTTTTTTGTAGCACGTTTTCTAATAGTTCCTTGTGTTTATCTGATAATGATGATTGTTTTATTGCCTCATCCCATAGCCAAGCATGTGCTACTAAAGCTACCATTCCAGCAGAATAGGGGGTTTTTAGGCTAATAAAAGGACTTGAAAATTTTTCTTCTAACTTGGTAAGACGTACATCAAGGTCCTGGCAGTATTCTATTGCATCTTGCAGTTGATCATCTGAATGATGTGAAAATGGGGGAGATTCTGCGCGTTCAGTTACTGCACCATCAGATTGATCTTCTGATAATTGATCCGCTTTTATATTTGCAAGAAGAAGTTGTTTTATGGCTCTACGTGGTGTGGTGGGTTCTCCTGCATTAAGAGATGTATTCATAATACAAATGAATAAGAATATTAATTTTTTCATACATTCATCCTTTTTTTGCAAGTGTAAATCAAAATAGTTTCAAAAAAAAACAATCGCTTCTTTTATTTACTTATAGAATGGTTTTAATTGAGTACAAGTTAATTTACTTTTAAAATTTGTTGCAAACTGAAATTTTCATTTGATACGATAAGAAGTGAAAGTAAGTAAAAATTTAAATGGTGAGAGTTGTGTCATGGTGCAATTCAAAAACAAAAATAACATGATAGTAATAGGATTTTGCTTTGTATTTAATTTTTTTGGTTCAGTGTTTGCTAATACCCTTACTCCTCAATTTGAAAATGAATGGGGCAAAGTTGTTGAACGTGTTAATGATCCCGTAAATGGTTCGCAAATTGATAAAATACTTATTTACTCACCAAAAAATGAAGAAACAACCGAAAAAATAGTACGCCATGGGGTGATAATGCATCATAAAGATGCTGTTGCTACCGTAGTTTTTTGTCATGGCTTTATGTGTGATAAATTTGATATTGCTTTTTTATGCAGCTTATTCCCAAAGAAAAAATTTAATTACGTGTTATTTGATTTTAGAGGACATGGCGAAAATGCAGAAGGTCAACAATGTACTTTAGGTAAAAATGAAGCACTTGATGTTATTTCGACCGTAAAATTTGCCAAATCACATCCACAATTAATAAATAAACCAATGATTGCCTATGCATTTTCTATGGGTGCTGTATCGGCAATAGAAGCTCAGGCAAAAGATGGTAGTTTATTTACTGGTATGATACTTGACTGTCCTTTTGATTCAACCGAGAATGTACTGCGCCAGTGCCTTGAAGGTCTTCGTTTTTCATTTATGGGATATCAATTTGGCTTGCCTGGAAAAGATTTGTTGGCAAAATATGTATTTCATCCTTATATGCAATCATTGCTAAAGCTTGCACTACGTACAGTTGCCCATGTTGATTTTAAAAACATTGATTTAGATGTACAGCCGGTACGTCCTGCAGAATCGGCCGCAAAAATAAAAGTACCATGCTTTTTCATTCATTGTAAAAATGATGAAAAAATATCGGTTGATGCCGTTAAAACAGTCTATAACGCGGTAGGTGGGTACAAAACGTTGTGGCTTACTGAAGGTCGCAAACATTATGATTCAGTTTTCTATAACCATGGAGCTTACAAAAAGAATGTGAGAGAATTTGCATACAACTTGGTCTTTGGGCGATTACCTGCTGACTATGATAAAAAAATTATTGAAGATCAAGATGATATGCTTTCAATAGTAAAAAAAGAAGCACAGCAAGCCGTTGAGGTTGCAAAAGCAATAGAGGTTCCTTCATGAACTATGGTCGCGGAATTTTTTATGGTTTTGTGTTTTTTATTATTACCTTGTGCTTAATAAAAAATTTTACTTATACCAGGTATGTTGCTTTAGAAAGTCAAAATCGTTTTAATAAAGAACTAAGCAGAGGCGATCTTGCAGTTACGTTTTTTTATTATGATGATCGGTGCTCAAAAAAAGATCGTTGTGTGCGCCAAGCATTGTCACAGCTTAAAAATATCGTCCGAGATGTAAGTCAAGTCAGCGAATATAAAGAAGCAGGAATAGGTTTTATTGTCATAAACAGTGCGACTGATAATTCGTGGTATTATGACTATAATCTTTCAAAAGAACCAACTATCATTTTATTTAAAAATGGCGTACCGCTTGACCAACGGTTAACGGGCGAATTTAGTTACTCTGAATTACGCTCATTTATTGATGAAAACTTTGGTTCTGATATTGATCAAGCAATTAAAGACAACCGAGAAGAGCGCCGTTTGCGCGCCCAAGAAGCTGCGGCTTATTGGACTCCCTACTGGGGTTACTATGGCTGGCCTTATTACTGGAATACCCCTTATTGGGGCGGTTGTGGTGGCGGTGTATATTTTGGTGTTGGTTGTGGCTATTAGTTTAAAAATTCATTTCATTTATTAATACCTTTGTTATTATTTAGCCAGTTGGTAATAACACAAATTTCTATTACTTAAAGGGTAACCAGCATGGTTTTGATTCATATCAATGAAAAACCATTGTTAGAACAAAATTATACTCAAGCACGAGTATTATTTGTTGAAGATGGTTTTTTAGAAACTTCACGTGTACAATTATTAGAAAAACAGTTCCCTGCGCTTAAACAGCTTTGCACTGATCATGATTTTAGCGGAAAAGCGCTTACTATGGTTCGTTTTCCCGTGGTTCATGATGGTAAAATTATTTGGCACATAGTAATGGGGCTTGGCTCACAAAAAAATGGTAAAAAGATTGATATTGAACTCTATCGCCGCGCACTTGGTAAAGTAGTAAGGCTTGCTGAAGATAATAAGTGGCAATCGCTGGCTATTCAATTACCAAAACCAGAGTGGTTTGGTGTAGATGCAACATATCTTGCTGAGCAAACCTCATCCATTATTACCATGGCGCATTATTATTTTGATCTATTTATTACTGATGAAAAGCGCAAAATTCCTGCAGAAGTTACGGTGACACTTGTGCTTGATGACTTAAATATGCAACAAGTAAAAGCGGGAGTAGAAAAAGGCACGGTAATTGCCACTGCGGTAAATGATGCGCGTCATTGGATTGATTTGCCGCCATCGTCATTAACGCCAGAAAATTTAGCAAATCATGCACGTGAGATTGCCAAAAAGTATAATATGCCGATTACCGTTTTCTCTGAAGAAGAAATTAACAAAATGGGCATGGGTGGATTAAGTGCGGTTGCAAAAGGATCAGAACTTGACTGCCAATTAGTAATCATGGAATATAAGGCTGAAGATAAAAATGCACCAATAATCGCTTTTGTTGGTAAGGGAATTACCTTTGATTCAGGTGGTTTGAGCATTAAACCAGCTAACGCTATGGAAACTATGAAAGCTGATATGGCTGGTGCTGCTGCAGTAATTGCTACTATGCGTGCCTTAGGTGAATTAAAACCTAAAGTTAACGTAATAGCCGTAGCGCCGATTTCAGAAAATTTACCAAGTGGAAGTGCCATTAAGCCAGGTGATGTTGCGCGTTTTTACAATGGCAAAACGGCAGAAATAAAAAATACTGATGCTGAAGGGCGTTTAATTTTAGCTGACGCTTTGTCGTATGTGGTAAAACATTATAAAGTTGACGCGATTATTGATATTGCAACCTTAACCGGTTCATGCGCTGCGGCTCTTGGGCCTTTCTTTTGCGGCTTGATGAGCCAGCATGATGAGTTAGTTGCTAAAGTACAAGAATCTTCAAATCGTACCGGTGATCGCGTATGGCGTTTACCATTGCATGACGATTATAAGCCAGCAATAAAATCTGCCGTTGCTGATATTAGCAACATTGGCTCACCACGTTACATGGCAGGGGCAATCACCGCAGCTCATTTCTTGAAGAATTTTGTTGATGATGTGCCATGGGTACATTTAGATATTGCAGGGGTTGACCTGGATATACCAGATGTGCCATATTTCAGACCGGCAAGTGCAACAGGATTTGGTGTACGATTGCTAACTGATGTCGCATTGAATTGGAAAAAGTAAATTATTTATAAAAAAAGAAGCGCATTAACTAATGCGCTTCTTTTTTTATATTATCATTCTGCAACAGTTTTAAAATTTTTTCTCGTTGCATTTGCTCTTTATGTTCTTGGATGAGTAGTTCTTTATATGGTGGCATCTGTATAGCAGTATTATCATTATCAGTTTCAAAATAACCAAACTCTTCATTTAATTCTTGAATAGCACCCGCAAGCAATAAAGGGCTTGCGCAACAACAAAGAGCGGCAATGGCCGAAGTTATTCCCGTAAGTGCTTTATAGGTCAAAGCCTGTTTTTTTGAAAGGTTTTTACTATCAAGCTTGTCTAAACAATGAGTGCATAATTTCCACGATCCATAACCTATGCCAGCTGCAACAAGAGAAGCTATGGTTAATGGAATGCCCCGATTTTCGTGTATTTCAGTACGTGCTTGTTGTGGAATGATTAATAAAATACCTAAGAATAAAACAAGCTTTTTCATCATAAGAATCTATTATTTTTAATTAAAAGAGTCGATTAACTTCTGCCATCATTTGTGCTTCTGATCGTGCACCGGTAAATTCTGCAACTTTGGCACCATTTTTAAAGAAAGCGATGGTAGGCAATGCACGGGTTGACATTAAACCAGATACGGCTCCTGCGCTTCGATCGGCATTAACTTTAATTACGGCAACGTCTTTGCGATGATTTACAATGTTATGTAAGATAGGGCTCATCATTTGGCATGGGCGGCACCAGTGTGCATACAAGTCTATAATTACAAATTGATTAGATGCTAGTGCTTGATTTATTTGAGCACGAGAACTGAGCTCAACAACTTGGCCTTGATATGAAGCAATTCCAGTTGCAACAGTAGTAAGAGCGACTAGTAAAGAAAGTGATTTGAACAATTTCATAATAAACCTCCAAAAATGTTAAATCTACTTATCAGTATAAATTTTTGCTAAAATAATTCAATTTTTGAATAAAATTATGAAGTTTTGAAACAAGATTCGCATAATTCGATTATTATGTTTAAATTTTCCACTTATTTAATCAAGATCGTTGATCAATTAATTCAAATTGTATTAATATGTTAATGTTTAAAGGGAGAAGTTCATGAATAAAAAATTACTTATTATTACATATTTTTTTAATATTGGTTTGCAAGCAGCCTTTGAACTTGACGTACCTAAAGCAAACCCAAAAGAAGATTACAATTTTGAATTAGTAAATAAAAGTGGTGCCCCCATTAATATAGTGATAAGAAGTGTGCCACCAGATCTTAATTTCAATTTTCCTGTGCCCGCACACGTGCAGGCTTTACCAGATGCTTCAGAGGTCAAAGTACCAGAAGATATACAAAAAGAAGGTGAGGAAGCGGTAAAAAATTATTTAGAGAAGGCTGTTAAAGCATTAAGACTCGAGCGAATCAATAGATATCTTGATCAAAAAAAGATGGAAGAAGTAAAACGAAAAGTTCGTTTTTATATAACAGGATTGCAGGTAAATAGCGTGTTGCGGCTTGGTGGAAAATCTCGATTGAATACTAAGGAAGATATCGCTCTTATAATTTACCCAGGTCCAAAAGATATGTATGGCAACCCAACTCTTATGCCGTTTATATTTACCGA
Source organism: Candidatus Babelota bacterium (assembly GCA_049325595.1). GTDB lineage: Bacteria > Babelota > Babeliae > Babelales > Vermiphilaceae > Noda2021. The sequence goes on along the minus strand of JBMOLF010000015.1, from coordinate 196,384 downwards.
TTTAAAGCCAGGAGCTACTATTTTTGTTGAATGGAATGGTAAAGACTTGGTGCCACAAAAGCCTACTTTTTTTAGTGGTGTATTTAGTAAAGATAAAAGAACAGCATCAGGTTTGCCATTATCAAACAATATTATTCAACAACAAAATATTATAAAAGGATTTTTTTCAACGCCTTCCTATCGGCCACGAGGAGACAGTGGTTTTCGTACCATTTTTTCTGATCTGAAAATTGTTCCCGATTACAAAAATTTAGGGCCGATTGAACTTATACAGAAATTCGAAAATAGATAAAATTGAGTTCGAGCCTCATATACTTTTAATGTGATTACATATTTAGGCTCGAACTCAAAATTTAGCAGTTATAAGCTTCTTGAATTGCGTCAGTGATAATTTGTTTTACACGAGTATCTTTGTGTAATTCGATGTAAACATCAATAATGCTTGAATGTGATCGCAGGCCGACAGTTGTGTAAAGTTGCTCTCCAAAAAGTTCTTCGCCAACAACGTACAATGGTTTTGTTATGTAATCATTGTACGGATCCTTTTGACTTGCTTTTACAATATCAACATAGCGAGCTCGTAACTCCTCATCTTCTTTACATTGCGGGCCGAATTTACGCAATGCACCGAGTAGTGTATAAGATAATTCGGTATCAGAGCGTGCATTAACCGCCCAATCAAGCGTGGTCACTATGTCGGAGATGCTTTTAGCAGTAACTTGAGTATTGGCTTCATCAAATATGTGTTGAATATTTTTTAAAAGAGCACGGTTGTGAGCATCATCTGGTGCTAAAAAGAAAAATGCTGTGGCATTAAGATTGCTATGCTGAGCCTTGATTATTTTACTCGCAGTTTTTTTTATAATTGGATTAGTATAATCACCGGTTAACAATTCTGTGTGGTTGGCGAATTTTTCGTAAATATGCTCAATTGCGTTTTTTGAAATTTCTTTCAATTCTTCTTTGTGATTTTTAATGGTATCATGCACAAATTTGTTAACACCAGAAAAATTTTTAAGATAAGTGCGTGCCTGTGTGCTATTTTCAGCTGATTCGATAAAATTTTTTGCTAAATAAAATACAATTTTTTCTTCGCGCAATGCAGCAGGTCGTAACCGTTGCAAAGGACCTTCAGAAACGATTCTTGCTGGTTTAGAAAAATTGTTTTCCATACCAAAGATACTGCCGGTGATTAAACACATTGCTAAAGCATTATATTTTTTTACTAACATGAGGATACTCTTTCAGTGATGATTATTTCTTGTTTAACACATAACGACTTCTTATATCTTTGATTATCGCTTGAGATACCAGGGACGCAATAACTGGATCATCTTTTTTATAAAGATCAATAAAACTATCGATGGTATTTGATTTTGATTTGAGACCGGGAATATCGAAAAAATTTGATCCAAACAAGTCTTTACCAGTTTTTAACGATAATTGTACGATACGTGGGGAATATCCGGTCAGTGAAGGCTTTATAACATCACTATATGTTTTTTGTAAATGATCATTATCTGCAAGATGTCTGACTGATTGTTTGAATAAGCCGAGTAAAGTTGCGCTCAGTTCATAGTTATAGCGTTTAAGAGACCAGCTATAGGCATTTAATATATTATTAATATGTTCATTGCTTATGGTTGTATCGCCATGTTCTATGTAAGCAAGCACATCATTAATTTTAAAAATTCCTGTGTCTTTATACAAAAACGTATAACCTTCACGCTCTTTAATGGTGGTTTCTTCCTCGAGTGCAGCGCGTAGTATAGCCTTGCGAGTATTTGCCAGATCAGCATTTGTTGCATCGCCATCTACCAAGTTCTCATAACCAATTTTTGCTGCTATTGCTTGATTGAGGTCGTCTTTATGATTGTATAATTCTTTTCTAATTGATTTGTTAACCAATGAAAGAGGATGAATAGCTTCAAGTGCTCCGCAGCGTGTATGTGACAAAGTTATCAACTGATGTGCAATTAGCGGGAAAACCGTGGTGTCTGTTTGTTGTTTTACCGGATTGTTTTTTTCCATAGCTGTAAGTGTGTTTGATAGTACTAACAGTATTAAAGTGATGAAAGAGCGACACTGCATTTGCATAGGAAGCATTTCCTTCTTAGGTTATAACTATTGAATTGGAATAAATATCAGTGAATAAGATTAGAAAAAGATCTCATATGTGTGTATTAAAGTCAAAAAATTTTAAATTTAAATTAATTTATTCAATTGGAAAATTGAGATGATAAAAAAAGGATGGCTTTAAGTGCCATCCCAACTTAATCAGAGTAATTACTCATCACCTACATGTTTAGTAAACTCAGGTGTCATGATGTCTTCTTTATTTATTTCGAGGGTATCGGCATGTTTTTTGCACCATTCGCCTAATGATACCGGAAAATGTGGTAACGCTAAAGTAAGCATAGCGCGCGCATATTCTTGAATTTCTTTTTGAGCTCCGGCATGTAAACGAAGCTTTAAAAAGTGCATAAGTGAGTGTAGGTTGCAGGTAAAAATAAATTCAGTATAAGTACATAACGGTAACACTGCACGAGCAAGTTCTCTGCCAACTCCTTGCTCAAGGAGATATTCATAAGTTTTAGCGCTTGTTTCTAAAGCCTTAATATATTCTTGTTTTAAAACAGGATCTTCAAATGCGCCGACCGTTTTTTGTTTATTAGTGGTATCTTGAAATCGCCAATGAGAAGGAATATAAAATTCTAATGCTGATTTTACATACCGATAACTAATTTCGTTATATGAATTCATACGATGACGCATCCATTGACGCGCAACAAACAAAGGGCATTTAATGCGAAATGAAAGTTGATTATGCTCAAAAGGGCTTGTGTGTTCGTGTGCCATTAAAAAAGCAATTAATTTAGCATCGCGTTCAGTCATTTCGGTTACAAATTTGCCGTATGAAACGCGGGCAGCATTTACGATGTCTACATCGGATCCGGAAATACGCACTAATTGAACTGAACTTATGCCATCACCCAATGGATCACGGGTAGCAGGTGTTTGTGATACCGTTTGGGTTTGTTCTTGGGTAATGGTTTGCATACTGTTCCTTATAAATAAAAAATTATGTGAGATTTTCATCAGTTTAGCAGGATTTTTATGAGGGACAAGAGTACTAGGCAAAAGAGTATGTTTTATTATTTCTTGCCATATTGAGTATAAGACCAATGATAATCAAATAGCCAACAAGAGAGGTATTTCCGTAACTTACAAATGGTAAACCAATTCCTTTAGTCGGCGCAAGACCGGTGGCTACGGCAATGTTAATAAGAGCTTGAAGATTAAGCATGATTATAAAACCCAGTATGGCATATGAGCAAAAAAGATCTTTCATTGCCAAGGCAATTTTTATGCCAATATATAAAATGCTCATAAATAATGAGATAATAATAAAGCAACCAACAAAACCAGTTTCTTCTGCAATAATAGAAAAAATAAAATCAGTATGTTGCATGGGTAGGTAAAAATATTTTTGTTTGGAATGGGCAATTCCCATACCCCATGTATTACCAGATCCAATCGCAATGAGCGATTGAATTATTTGAAAGCCGTTTCCTTGAGGATCAGCCCATGGGTTTAAAAAAGTAAGAATGCGTCGAATGCGATAAGGGCTAGTAAAAATGAGGACAAGAAGTGCAGGAATAGCAGCAATAAGACTCCACAATAAATAGCGCATTTGAAATTGTGCAATAAAAAAAACCACCATCGTTGTTGCTAGTAATGTTACTGTTAGACCAAAATCTGGTTGTTTTAACAATGCAAAACTGGTTAACCCCAGAATAGTAATAATCGGTATAAAACGCTGCCAAAATGGCGAAACTACGTGGCTCTTTTTGGTGATAAGGTAAGCGATATAGAGTATCAATGATATTTTCAATAGCTCACTTGGTTGAAAAGTAATAAAAAATAATTTTAACCATCTACTGGATCCATGAATGCGAATACTAAGTCCTGGCACGGCAGTTAAAAAAGTTAAACCGAGTGAGAGCATAAAAAAAAGTGGCGTAAGGCGCTTGATCAATAATAAAGGAATTATATTAATTGTGGCAACTGCTATAATTCCAATGAGTAATCCTACCGCTTGTTTTTGCGCGAAATAATATCCTTTACCAAATTTTTCAAGCGCATACACCGAGCTTGCTGAATAGATAAAAACTAATCCGATAACAATTAATAAACCAATTAAGAAGCAAAATAATATTAGATAGGGTAGTAAATCGTTTTTTGCATATGAGGAATTTACTTTCATTATTTTATCTCATTGTTGTTGGCAACGGCAACATCCTTTTTTGGTGTTTGAGTCAAATTCATTTGATTGATAATCTGGTTGATCTTGAGGAGTATAATTCATTAACAGAGGTATTGTTTCATTAGGTTTTTTGGTTGTAAAAACGTGAATTTGATCATTAATTTTTTCAATATTAATTACATTATCACTGTAGTTTTGAATTTCTAATGATGCAAGAGTTGTTTGATTGCTATTAAGAATCGAAACTTTAAAATTTGGTGCAAAAAAAAATAATTGGTTTTGTTTTGCATTTACATTTATTGATTTTGCGCGCTTACCTTCTTCTTCTATGCGAAGTTGAACATTTTCATCTAAATGGTTACAGCACTGATATATGCTAATAACTTTTTTTTCTTGTGCCAGTATATTGCATGCTATTATGAGTATGAGTGCTAAATGCTTCATTGCCACATTCCCCCTTGTTAGGTATGTGATTATCCTAGCATTATGCACTCAGCTCATGCACTAGTTTTTTAAATTGATTTCCGCGCTCTTGGTAATTAGAAAATAAATCAAAGCTGGCGCCAGCTGGTGAAAAAAGAACATAATCGTTGTCACGTGCCTGTGCTATGCATGTAGCAAATGCTTCTTTTAATGTTTGGTGAGAGGAAGCTGATAAATTATTTGCTAAGCACCATTGATAAAGCTGATCTGCTTCTTTGCCAAAACAAAAAACATGCTTAATTGTTTTTGGTAGTTGCGCAATGAGTAACGAACGATCAACACCCTTGCTCACACCACCTAAAAATAACATTAATGAAGTATGTTGTAATTGCTGTACGGCAGCTAGAGTTGATTGAGGTATAGTTGCTTTAGAATCATCATAAAAATGAATGTTATTAACGGTAGCAACTTTTTCTAAACGATGCGATGGTAAGGTATATTCGATCGTTTCAAGTGATACATTTAGATCAAGAAGATGCATTGCTGCAATGAGTATTAGCCAATTTATTGTGTAAGTAATTGGAGGTAAACAAGCAACAGATCCGATTATTTGACGGGAGTTTTGATGGTATTTAATTATATTTTTGTCATCAAAATAAAACAGGGTGTCAGAACTCGTTAATTTTTCAGTTGAAAATGATTGGTCAGAAAAAAAATTAAATGTTCTTCCCGGGAGCGCTGCTCGTAACTGATCTGCTAACTCAAGAGGAACAAGCGCTTGTTGTGTATTGTTTTGATTTTTGAGGAGTTTTAATTTAGCTAAAAAATAATTCTCAAAACTGCCGTGTCGATCGAGGTGATTGGCGTATAAGTTAGTCCAAATGGCAAGATCAGGAGCAAATGAACGGCAATGTTCTAATTGAAAGCTTGATACCTCTAGAACGGCACAATCGTTATGAGGGTCGGTGAGTAAATCAAGCATACCAGTACCAATATTGCCACCAGTTAGTGTCTTTTTTTTTGCATGTGTAAGAATTAATGATAATAAATGAGTTATGCTCGTTTTGCCTACAGAGCCAGTTATTGCAATGATTGGGTTTGGATACTGGTCAATGAAAATATCAAGTTCGGTTATAAATTTATGCTGATAGACAAGGTAAGGTCTGAGGTCAATACCAGGACTTGCAAGAATATAATCATTATTTTGTAAAAAGGATTCGATGCTATCGGTGTGCACTGACACGCTATACTGACTCAAAAAATGCATATCTTCAGGAAGAAGAATTTTTTTTTCGAGCAGGGTAAGGATGCAATGATGGCGTGAAAAAAAACGAATAGCTGATGTGCCTACTATTCCTAATCCCCAGATACCTATTTTGGCATGCTCAAAAAACATAGATTCTCTTTTCATTTAAAGCGGCAATACATGACATTTTTAAAATAAAAAGTATAATCGGCTTATGAATAAGTACAATATAAAAGCAAGGATCTTTTCACATGGCAGAATCACTCAAACCTGATAATCAGGTGAGTTTTAAAAACACCCTGAACTTGCCTCAGACCGATTTTCCAATACGTGCACAAGCAGCTATTGATGATCCCGCTTTGATTAAGCGTTGGCAGCAGGAAGATCTGTACGAAAAAACTTTTGTTCACAATAAAGACCATCAGCAGTTTATTTTGCATGATGGGCCCCCTTATGCCAATGGCCATATTCATATTGGACATGCATATAATAAAATTCTTAAAGATATTATTGGCAAAAGTAAGCGTATGCAAGGTAAGCAAGTTCCTATTACTCCCGGTTGGGACTGCCATGGCCTGCCTATTGAACTAAAAGTTTCGCAAGAAAATCCAGGATTGGCTCCGGCTGAGCTTAAAAAAGCCTGTCGCGCATATGCTCAAAAGTGGATTGATACGCAGAAAGAAGAATTTAAAAGACTTGGCGTACTTATGGATTGGGATCGACCTTATTTGACTATGAGTTATGCCTACGAATCTGATATTTTGCGTGCGTTTGGTTTTTTTGTTGAAGGTGGCTACATCGAGCGAAAAAATAAGACAGTACCATGGTGCCCTGCATGTCAGACAGTACTAGCTTCCGCTGAAATTGAATATCATGAACGTAAAGATCCTTCAATTTATGTGTTATTCCCTTTAGAAAATCGCGTTGTTGAGACTGTTTTACCAACACTTACAGGTAAAACAGTAAACTTTTTAGTATGGACAACGACACCTTGGACATTGCCACTTAATAGAGCGGTATTAATCAAACCAGGTGCGCGGTATGTTGTTCTTCGTTTACCTGATGAAAAATATATTATTGTGACAAAACAACTGGCTGATAAAATTGCAACTATGCTCGAGGTATCTAAAGAAATAGTTGCTGAGTTTAGTTCAGAACAGCTTATTGAATTTGGTGCATATGCTCATCATCCTTTTGTTGAAGGATTGCGTGTGCCGGTAATTCTTTCGGATACCGTATTATTAGAAGATGGTACTGCGTGCGTACATTGTGCTCCTGGCTGTGGACCTGAAGACTATGAAGTAGGGGTACGAAATAACCTAGAAATTTATTCGCCAATTACGCCGGCAGGTACCTATGATAAAGGTATTAATCCCGCAGAGCTCCAAGGAATGAGTGTTACTGATGGTCAAATTTGGGTGATAAAAAAATTAGCAGAGCAAGGTAAATTGCTTTACAAAACTACCATACGTCACTCATACCCTCATTGTTGGCGTTCGCGCGATGGATTAATTTTCCGTGCAACAAAGCAATGGTTTTGCGATCTTGAGCGCAATGGCTTAAAAGAAAAAGCACTTAAAGAAATTGAACAAATTGTTACCTTGCCTGAAAAATCAGGAAACCGGTTGCATGCAGCCATAGAAGGGCGCTTAGAATGGTGCTTATCAAGACAGCGTATTTGGGGTGTGCCAATTCCTGCATTATTATGTACCACCTGCGATCATACATATATTACTAAAGAATTTGTAGATAAGGTTGCTGATAAAGTAAAAGAGCAGGGTATTGAATATTGGGATACAGTTGAGCTTTCTGAATTAGTTACTAACGATTTTGCCTGCCCGGTGTGCAAAGGAACTAACTTTGTAAAAGAAAAAGATATTCTTGATGTATGGTTTGATTCGGGTATAAGTCATTATGCAGTATTAAATAAAAAATATGGCTTATCTTTCCCTGCAGATGTATATGCAGAAGGAAAAGATCAACATCGCGGGTGGTTCCAAAGTTCGTTGCTTACTGGCTTAGTAATAGAAGGCACTGCGCCAATGAGGACTATTGTTACTCATGGTTTTACGGTTGACGAACAAGGCCGTAAAATGTCTAAATCTTTAGGTAATGTGGTATCTCCACAGCAAATGATTGATCAATTAGGTACCGATGGATTGCGTTTGTGGGTTTCTAGTATTGATTGTTCAGGTGATGCAGTTATTTCTGCAAAATTAATTGAAAATGTAAAAGAAGTATTCCGTAAAATTAGAAATACTTGTCGATTCTTGCTATCAAATCTTTACGATTTTGATATCGCAAAAGATGCAATTTCATTTGATAAAATGGAAGCATTTGATCGCTATGCAGTGCATATAGTGCAAGAGATTAACGACAAAACAATTAATCAGTACAATGACTTTGATTTTACTGCCGTGTTTCATACACTTGGTGATTATTGTGCTACAGAATTAAGTTCATTCTATCTTGATATTATTAAAGATCGTTTGTACGTAGAGCAAGCAGATGGACATTTGCGACGTTCAGCTCAAACTTCATGTTGGTATATTCTTGATACGCTTACTAAAATGATGGCGCCGATTCTTTCATTTACCGCAGAACAAGTTTCTGATTTGTATCAAAAAAATAAAAAAGAATCGATCCATCTTCAATCATTTGCACAATTATCCGAGGTAATACCAGCAGACGACCAAATGCAAGATCATGAATGGGATTTGCTCAAGAAAGTACGCTCGGCGGTACTTAAAGCAATCGAAGGATTACGACAAGCAGGAATAATTAAGCACTCACTTGAAGCGCAAATTGCTTTACATCTTGATTATGATATGAGCCATCTTTCTTTGATTAAACATTTTGTCGATCGGTTAGTAAAAAACAATCAATCGCCAGAACAGTTCTTTAAAGAATTCTTTATTGTTTCTTCCGTTTCATTGCGCAATAAACCAACTGATTTACAAGAAACAGATATGGTTGGTGTGTGGGTGCATGTTGCTAAAGCAGAAGGTACTAAATGTCCCCGTTGCTGGAATTGGGAAGTAACCGATAATGAATATGGGTTATGCAAACGATGTCAGAAAGTGTTAACTGCACGTTAGTTCAAAAAAGGCACTCATCTGAGTGCCTTTTTTATTATCTCATTATCGCTTTTTTGATATCTAGTTCTGTTATAACGACTTCTCGCCATTTACCAATTGATGATACATTTTGCTTACTGTCATTACCTAGTTGCTTTACATATTTGTCAGCAAATTTTTTTACTTCTTCATGCGGGAAGAGTATATCGGTACCAGGTGTAATAGAGTCTGGAATTTTACTCATAATTACCGCATGTTTTAGTCCAAGCTCTTTAAAACGCATAATGTGTTGCGCTTTTTTTTCAGGTGAAAGGTTAGAAGCATTTATTATCTCTGAAAACTCTTTTATTATTGCTTTTGGTACTTTTTCGCGACAAGCATTAGGGTCGTTATCGCTGCCAAATTTTTCTTGTCCTTTTTTAAACACGGACTCTGGTACTATTGGCTTTGCAAGATACCATGAGCTTCGCGCAATTGATTTCGCTAAGCTTCCGGCGTGTTCAATAAAACCGTCAGCAATGTAGGTTCCAGCCCCTTCGAATTTGAGGAAGATTATTCCTTTAGCTTTACTAACTATACCATATAGTACGTGTTTATGGTTATGTGGTAGTTTAAAAATGGTTTGCAATGTTGGATCATCAAAGCGAATATCGATACCATATTGAGTATGTTCTTTTTGGCTTTCGACAAAATGAGTAGATGCCCTTGATGTAGTGTCTGGGTTAAAGGTTACAAAATACGCTTTATCATTTTTACCGGTAATTTTGTCATTTCTTTGTTGGGTGTAGTTAAATAAAAATTTAAATATTTTCAATTCAGGATCGTGGATTACAATGGTTCCTTTATCAAACAGAAAACCCTTCTTTTCACTGGCAATTTTATAAAGAGCCCATAATACTTCTACAATCATTTCAAGATACTGATCTTTAGTTAAGTTGCTATCCTCGAGTGATAACTCTGGGTTAATTTCTGTGGAGTTATGATTATTTTGTGGCATACGTTGCTGGCCAATACGGGTAACAGGCTTTTGTATTTTAGGTAGAGCAAGTGGTGTGTTAACCAAGCGACGAAGAATTTCTTGACCGCGCGTCCAAATTTCTGTTGGGCCGCGTTGAAAATAAGAAAGCCCTGGGTATTCTGCCGTAATGGCACCGGTTTTTTCATCAATTACTTTATATACTTGTTGCCGAGGACTTTCATTTGAACTGCTGCTTTTAGATTCTTCGGAATATTCGTAGAGTGGATTATTGTGTTCCATTGCTCTTGTATTAGCGATACATAAAAGCAATAAAACTAGTTTTTTTATTTTCATAAAATGCCTCCCTTTCTATATCAATCTATATTATTATAGAATAACATGAAATTAATTAAATTTCAAATAGAAAATATGTTAAGAAGGGGGGCAATTAATTAGTTTTCTTTTCGACATTGAGGTCTGATAACTCATTAATTTATGTAAATTCTCTAGAAAGCAAGAACAAGGAAAGAAAAAGAATTTGCATCTAAAAATAAAAAAGCCCAGAATAATTATCCTGGGCAAGTGAAAGCATGCAATTCAATTTATTTTTAATCCTTGTATAACTCTGACATATATATGTCTGTTTCTTTTAAATATTTATCTAAATCTTTATCGGTTAAAATGACTTCTTCTCCTTGTCTGAAAAGAATATTATCATTCTTTTTACCAATTTTACCGACAAAAACCATTAATTGTTCCCACGGATAATGAGGCATTCCCGCATGGTATGCTATGATTTGCTCATTAGTCAAGGTATGTTCTTGTGGTGTGTATTCTTTTATTTTAGGATTCTGTATAAGCGCATTAAAAGTTTTTGAACAATGATCTAATTGTTGCGTTACAAATTGAATACCTTCTTTTTTAAATAAGGCAATGTGTTGATTTTTAGCTTCATCATTCATATAAGAATTATTAATAATGTTGTTATATTCTTTAATCCATTCTGGATTAACTGTCTCTCTGCGTGATAAGGGGTCATGTTCTTTTCCGGTAAAAGATTCAACTACTGGAGCAAAAGAAGGAATTATTTTTTCAAAAATAGGTAAAATATGTTTTCGAGTAAATGATTTGCCTAATCCAAGTGCGTGAGCAGGTGTTTCCGTATAATGAGTGCCATGTTCTTCTGGTTTAAAGAAGAAAGTATCTTTTTCCTTGCTTACCACGCCAAATAATAAATGTTGATGGTCGTTGGGAAATTTGTTTAGTTCTGCGGCAAAACTATTATCAAATTCTAAATTAATACCATATTGTGTATATTCAGGTGAATAAAAATGAGTTGATGCGCGTGAATCAGCGCGTTTATTAAAAGTAACTAAATTACGCCAATCGGCATTAGTACCAGTTAATTTCGGATTTGCTAATAAAGCATAAGTACCAAACGTTTCATATACCTTAAAGTTTTTTTGGCCAACAAGTTTTATGCTTCCTTTGTTAAACAAAAATCCTATTTTTTGAGATGCTGCATTATAGATTGCATAATACGCTTTTGATAAATCAGCTAATTGGTTATCTAAATCTTTTGCTATATATTTATCTTCTCGTATTTTCCAAAGAACTCTGGCTCCTAATTGTACAAGTCGATTTTCATGAGTTTTTGTTTTAAAAAAATCTAAACTTCTTTCTTCTGGAATAGTAGGTTTATTATTTTTTTCCATAGCTAAAAATACAGTAGAAGAAAAGAAAAAAACAAAACTATATATGACAAAACAGTTACGAGATTTTTTCATAATAAATACACAGTAAAAAGGTTGTAAAATAGGTATAACTACTTTTTGGAGTGTATCAAAAATATGCTATTTGGACAAAAAATAAATTCTTACATGATAAGTTATTAAAATGAGTTAATTTTTTTTAACTAAAAAAGGCGCAACTTTATTGCGCCTGAATTTTATGATTTAAAAACAGATTATTTTGAGGTGAGGTATCCTATTAATGCCATGCTTGTCACCCAACCGATTCCTGCGCCAACCCAATAAGCGCTATTTTTATAATATTTTTTATGTAAAAGACCTAATGCCAAATCAGAAGAGCCTGCAAGCAAGCTACTTTTTATTGCATCTTTTGTAATAGCATAACCAAGTAGATTTGTTGTACAAGAAGTTGCAAATCCATGTACTGCTGCTTGTGCATTATTTTTATGTTTATGATGATGGTGGTGGTGTTGATTATGATCATCATCATGATTTTCGATAATCACGATAGGGCTTTTGCGAGGATTATAGTACTCATGAGCATTGATTGATAATCCTGTAGAAAATAGCAGTGCAATTATTATTTTTTTATACATAAAACTCCTATTGATTTGATTTCTCACATTTTTTTATTGTTTTTTGGACGCGCTCCAAAATTTTCTTATATTGCTTTTTACAATGTTCATCTGCGCCAAATACAGACATTCCGGTTATTTCACCTCTAATAATTGCCCAAAAAAGATCATCGTAACATTTATTCATTTGGTCAGTTATTAGTTTTTCTATTTTTTTCAATTCAGTGAGATTTTTTGTTTTGATTTTTTGTATTTCAGATAATTCACTAGCAAACGAAATGCCATATAAACTAAATAAAAGAATTAAAAATTTTTTAATCACGTTTTCTCCTGCATAAATGTGATTTTTATATGCAAAAGAAGCAGCTTGAATGCTGCTTCTTTTAAATTGGATAAAATTGTAGCTGATCTATTATATTGCATCAAGAGCTTTTTTAAGCTCATCAATACGTGATTTAAGATCTAAAAGATTTACTGGTGTTGAAATACCGGTATTTTTCTTGAAATCATCGACATGTTGTCTTTGAGTATCTGAAGGTTCAATGCCAAAGAAAGCCCATTGTTTTTCAGGTGAAAAACCGCCCATGCTTAATCGTGCATCTTCTATTTGAGCAGATAATCTGTTGAGCGTGTCGCCATATTCTTTTGATATATTCTTAATCAAAAGTTTTACTTCTTCTTTTTCTTTATCATTGAGTTTGCTCATACGCAATTTAAGTGAGCGTAGGGCATTGCGACCATCGCGCGCTGCTTTATTAAGCCCAGCAATACCTTCAGTGATAAGTTCTTTACTTACTGGCTCTGAGCCATATAAGAAATCTTTGAGATTTTTTAGCTGACGGAAATCATCCACGATGCCGGCAATGTTAGTTAATTGCGCATCAGTGGTGGTGATATGACTTTCAGCAACTTTATCGAGCTCAGCTTTTTTTTCCTCTTTCTTTTCGTCTTCTTTTTTAGCAGGAGCTTCTGGCTGTTTTGTTTCTTTTTCGCCGGCCTTTTCTTCAGCTCTTTTTGGTTCACGCGCAGGTTCAGAAGGGAAAAAATCTGGTTGATAAGGTGGAAAATATGGCTCGGGTAAATACTCAGGCTTAAAACGATCTACCGGTTCTTGCTTGCGTCCACCAACAATGGTTGGTCCTGCTTTAACCCCGGGAGCTTCCGCGGCTCGTTTTTTTGCGGCTTCTTCTTGTTCTTTAATGGTTTTGGCTATTGGCTCGTATTTTTCAAATACTGCCTCAATATCTGTAGGAATTTGTAATATCGTTACCGCTTCAACAAGAGAATCAATTACGGTTCTTAATGCTGTTTTGGCATCTTCAGACATTTTTTCAAGAACAAAAGAAGGCAATTCAATTTTAGGCTCATGAGCTGACAGAACTGAATTTAATTTACTTAAATTATTATATAAAGCTTCATTTTTAATAAACTCATCAAGGTGACGATACTGATTAGTTTTTGGATTACGCTCTTTAAGGCGGTTTAGTTTTACTTCTAGTTCTTCAATTTGCGATTTAAATTGTGACCAACTGGTATTGGAAGGCCAATTTTTTAATTTTTTTCCTTGTGCCCAATTTTTAATGTTGGTTGAAAGATCAGGAATAAGTTGTGTTTTACCAATAAAATTATTTATTTTAGTTATAAGTGAATCAATTAATATCAGTGCTCTTTCTTGGGCTTTAAGCATTTCAGGTTTAATTGGTTTAGGTTCTTCAATAACTGGTTTTTCAACTGGTGCTGGTGCAGGAGGAGCAACAACGGGTGGCGTAGGTGCTGGCGCTTGCTCTTGGAAAACATCTTCCATGAATTTAACTAGTTCATCTTCACTCATGGTGCTCATTACTTTAGTAAGCTCATCAACATCTTTCCAAAAAGCTTGTTGTTCCTCGGGCGAAAGGGTAGCCACAAATTTGTTGATTTCTTGTTCAACTTCATTGAGCATTTTTATATCTTCTTGGCTTAATGCCATTCCTTTGCTATTAGCAGGCAATCCAGGTTGAGCTGCATGCAAATTACTAACAACATTAATTGATAATCCGATTAAAAGTACAAAGATTTGTAGTGATTTTAAAAGGCTCTTAGGTAACATATGATCCTTTTCTTGTGCTAAGATATTGAAGTTATCAAACAGATTACACTAAAATTTTTCTAAATTAAAGAAATAGGGCAATTAAGCATTTTTGCAGGAATTTAATATTGTGTATAAAAAAAGAGCAGAACACGGTTTTCTATTAATAGAAATTGGTTATGTATTGTTTGTGCTCATGATACTAATGACAGTGGCATGGCAATTAACAATATATGTCGTGAATCACTGCCAAAAAACAATTATACTTTACGATGCATTATTCGTCGCGGAATCAAAAAATAAAAAACTTAAATCAGAATTAAAAACTAAGATGCAGGCGGTATGGCAAGAAGCTTGTTGATAAATCAGCGTGCGCAGGGATTTACGCTATTTGAATTTCTGATTTATAGTACTCTAAGCGTTGTTCTTGTTGGTTTTTGTTTGCAGGCCGTTTTTGCTATCCAGTACAAACTTAAAAATCGATATTACGAGTGTCATTGTGCGCGCCAAGCAAATACCGTATATGATCTTTTAGCAACCGATTATTTTTATGCAAATCCAGCAAGCATGAAAATTGATGATGGTAAATTGTATTTGAATGATGAGAAAGCCTTTATAACATGGTTTCAAAAAGGTAATGCATTATATAGAAAATATACAATGATACAAGATAATGCGTGCAACACGGCCTTAGTTGCAAATAATATAAAAAGTTTTTGCTGTGCTCTTGTGAGTAACAAAAAAAATACCATTATGATCGAGCTTTATTTTGTAAATAATCCAAAAAAATTTGTCTGGAATTTAAAAAATGGATGGTATGTGCATGAAATGGTGCCCACGGCCTAAACAGGGTAATGCTTTGCTTATGATAATACTGATACTGAGTTTTTTAACAACACTGGGTAGTTATTACATGGCATGTTTAACATTGATGCATCAAAATGCTTATAACCAATACACAAATCAAAAAATTAAACATACGTTAAAAGAAATGGCAGTAAATGTTATTAAATTGCTGCTAAAGAATAAAAACTGGCCATCGAAAGAATATCATTTGAGCATAGAAAAATTAGAGCGCTATAATTTACCAAGTGGAAAGCTAAATCTTGCTATCGAGCAAAAGAATGAGCGAGTTAGCTGTTGTTTAACTTATCTAACGGCTACCACTTATCAAAAAATACACTATGAACTTTTAAAAGATAATGACAAAATTTTGGCAAAACCAATTAAGCTATGAGTAATTTATTTTAACCCATGTCGTCGCATAACGAATCTATTATGAAAATATTATTAGGTGATGTTTGATGATATTGAAATCATTCAGTATAAAGCCAATTTACAAAAGGCTATTTACTTATATCTTATAAGGAAACTAATTTGTACGTTCCTATTTTCAAAATTCCAAATATTAACTACACTTAATGCTAATTAACATTGTCTATTCACAAAGAGAAAGGGCAACTGGTGAAAGTTTTTTTATTGAAAGACGTTGAAAACGTTGGCAAATCAGGCGATATTAAAAATGTAAGCGATGGCTATGCAAAAAATTTTCTATTCCCTCGCAAACTAGCAGTAGAAATAACTGCTGATAATGAATTTTTTTTTAAAAAACGTATTAAGCAAATTGAACAGCGCAATGAAGAAATAGAAACAAAAACCTCTGAGCTTGCTGAAAAAATTAAATCAACCGAATTAACTTTACCACGAAAAATTCATGATAATGGTGAATTATACGGTAAAGTAAGCGCTAATGAAATTGTTGATCTACTTGCTAAAAAGAAAATTATTATCTCAAAAAATCAAGTAGAATTTGACAAATCTATTAAAACGCAAGGTAAGCATGAAATTACTATTAAGCTTTCATCGCGTTTAAAACCTACGTTAATACTTAATGTTGTACCCGAACAAACACGTTAATAATCAAATAGTACACAATTATGCAACAACCTGAAAAACGTGTTTTAACACCAAAACCAATCGATGCACAAAAATTACTCGGCAGAACATTGCCTGCTAATATACAAGCAGAAAAAGCGGTTCTGGGTGCTGTATTACTGAATGACGAAACATTAAGTTTACTAGCCGAATTATTAGTGCCTAGTGATTTTTATGTCTCGCAACATCAAGTAATTTATGCAACGATTTTGGAAATTGCCCAAAAAAGATCACGCATTGATTTAGTTACACTTCAAGATGAACTCACCAAAAAAAATCAACTTGAAGCAGCGGGCGGATTGGTATATTTGGTATCACTAACGGAAGATTTTTCAGGTGCAGGGCTTGTTGAGCAGCATGCAAAGCTTATTAAAGAGAAATCGACTTTGCGTGAGCTCATTAGCTCTGCAACGTCGATTATTTCACATTGCTATGATCAAAATGAACAAGAAATAGACAGTGTATTGGATGCTGCTGAAAAAACTATCTTTCAGATTTCTAACAAGCGTGCTAGTCAAAGTTTTGTGCAGCTTGATATCTGGCTTAAAAAAACTTTCCAACATTTATCTGAAATTAAAAGTCACAGCAAGGGTATAACGGGCGTAGCCTCAGGTTATAAAAAACTTGATATAATGACATCGGGTTTTCAAAAGGGAGATTTAATTGTATTAGCTGCGCGACCTTCGATGGGTAAAACGGCTCTCGCTTTAAGTTTAGCACTCGAAGCAGCTGCAAGTGGTGTTACCGTAGGTTTTTTCTCCCTTGAGATGGCTGCCGAACAACTCACCTTACGTTTACTTTCAGCTGAAGCAGGAATACCTCATCACAATATTCGTAATGCTACTATAACCTCAGATGAATGGGTTGAGCTTACTAATGTAGCCGCACGCCTTGCTAACATGAAGCTGTTTATAGATGATACGGCGATGGTAAGTGTGACTGACTTGCGCGCAAAAGCAAGAAAATTAAAAGCGGAGCATAATCTACAATTTTTAGTAATAGATTATTTGCAGCTAGTGCATTCAAGTAAAAAACATGAAAATCGACATCAAGAAGTTTCAGATATTTCCCGTTCATTAAAAGCGCTGGCAAAAGAACTTGATCTTCCTATAATCGCTCTTTCTCAGCTTTCACGTGCGGTAGACAGCCGTATGGATAAACGACCACTGCTTTCAGATTTGCGAGAGTCAGGTGCAATTGAGCAAGATGCCGATTTAATTATGTTTTTATATCGTGATGTAGTTTATAACCCTGAAACGGAAAATCCTTCAATTGCTGAACTTATTATTGGTAAGCAGCGTAATGGTCCAACGGGCACCATATTCTTGCACTTTGCAAAAGATCTCACCAAGTTTGAAGACGCAGATCATTTGTAACTGTGCATACTGTTATCACATATTAAAAATATTCTTGCAGTTTTGTTTTTGTCTAACTACAGTAAAAAAGTCAAAAACTTATCTTTTACTATATTAAGGAAAGTAAGTGAGAATTTTTTTATTGCTGCTTATGTTGGCTTATTATAGCTATGCGCAAGAAATTAATACGTTTTCATTGTCAAATAATTCCAATCACAATAGATCATGTTTATTTGATGGCTTGAAAAAAATTTCTTTTAATACTTTGCTAGTCCTTGCACATTCTTTTGATTATTGTTTTGTGCCCAGTCCTTGCGATTCGGAGAGTGTATCACATACTTCTTGCTATGATGTTGTTGAATCGCTTTCTCATATGTCCGAACCATGATAGTAAATAAAAAGCTATACATCTGAATAAAAATGTACTATATGTTAGACACGATTTAAAACAATCGTATTTTACAAGGAGTATTCAATGAAATATTGGTCCGCTTATTTACTTACTTTAATGAGTAGTTTTCTGACACATGCAATGGATGAAAAAGCCATAACCTTAGCTAGTACTACAAATAATGTAGTGATACAACAACAAGACTTATTGCATACATTATTAAGTCAGATAAAAACTTCTTTGCCTAATAGACCATCACACGGTGAAATTGATGCCTTTCGTAAGATTGAAACAATAGCTAAAGAACAAAAAAAAGATTTATCAAAGTTAACGAATTACTATACGGTTTTTGAAGGTGTTTATCAAAAATATCTTAAGCCAATTAAAAGTGAGATTCAAGCATTAAAAACACAAATTGAACAAGCACAGAAAGAAAAAAAAGAAACCAGCAGGTTAGATAATGAATTGAAGGCTAAGGAAGATCTGTATAACATTAATTTAATTAAATTTCGTTATTATGTAATTCCAGCGAGCGAAGAAGCAAAAAAATTAAATAATAAAGACTTGGAGTATTACAATCAATTTCTTGTGCAAAAACAAAAAGAGTTGGCCCAAAAGCAACGAGTTTCTCAAGAAACAGAATCTTTGTTAATTGAAAAAACGCAACAAGCAGAAGGTATTAAATTACAATTAGCAGAATTACATAATGCAATGGCCGCAAAGCCAGTTGCTTCTTGGTCTGAAGAAGCGCAAAAAATTGCATCATTAACTGCACAATTAAAACCAATTGAAGTTGAAATAAAAAAACAAAAAGAGATCAAAGCTCAAACTGAGAAAGATATCAAGTTTATTGACAATGCGATTTCAGATTCAACAAACAAAATTGATGAAATAAAAGCGTTTATTGATGCTTACGATAAGAGAAAAACAGTTTTCATAACAATGTTAGAAGAAAAAAAGAAAGAAGTATCAAAGTGTAAAGAAGAGATTGAGCATCAATTGAAAGCAGAACAACAAAAATTAGCGGTAACTACACTAGAAAACAAACCATCTATAGAAAGTAACATAAAACAACTGGAGGCCAATCTAGTTCGCATTACAACTCAGATGAATGAAGTAGAAAGATGCATCAGAAAAAAAGACGAAAAATATGGCATCTTAGAAGCTGCTAGCTATGAAGCTAAAAGAACCATATCAAATTTGGGATCTTCGATAGTTTCATATTTTAAATAACCGACGAAAAAACAAAAATAAAACAATACGAGGCGCTCATCTTAGAGCGCCTTCATAAAGTCATATGATAGTATTAGGAATCGACCCAGGGTTTACCGCTGCTGGGTTTGCAATAATTCAAAAAAATGGACACCAATCACAGTTGTTAGACTGCGGTTTTTTAGCGACACCACCATCCAAGCATTTGTCTGAACGAGTTGGTCTTTTTTACAACTTTTTTTCTGAAAAAATAAAAATGTATCAGGTAACTGATATAGCACTAGAAACTCCTTTCTTGGGTAAAAATGCCCAAAATTTTCTAAAACTTGGTTATTTGCGCGGTATTATTTATTTACTAGCCAATCAATATACTATTCACTTACATGAATTTGCGCCTCGAGAAGTAAAATTATCACTTACTGGTTTTGGGGGTGCAAGTAAAGACCAAGTTGCACGCGTAATTTTACAACTTTTCCCCAAACTCATTAAACCGAATAAATATGATGTTACCGATGCATTAGCTATTACCTTATGTGGGTTGTGGAAAAACAAACATTCCCTTTTAATGCGATAATAATTGCATTTCTTTTATAAAATAAAGTAGAGTAGGATTGATAGTTAGGGGATGTAATGGTATAAAAGCGCATTCAAAGAGGAATCTTATGATGTTAAAGCGCTCGTCGTCGGTATTTACTACTAATAAAGCATTTAATTATAGTTTTTTGTCAGGGCTTGCAAAAGAAGAAAATATTATTGCTGGGCATTCATTAATGCTTACGCCAGGAATACATCAAATATTAGTTAAAGATACATTAGCTGGACGCTCTATAATGAAAATGTTGTTAAGGTCTTTAGGATGTTACCAAGCAATCGGTTGTTTATCATTAGATAATCATAATTTAGAACCAGAAATTATTGATCTATATAATTCATTATTGGCTTATGGATATTTAGATACAACTTCCAAAAAAACTATGCAAGATTTTTTATGCGAAGAATTTAACTGTGATTTTATTTGGATTGAACTAACTTCACTGTTAAATGAGCAGCTTTGGTATACCTATTTTTATCAGGCAGTTAAAGAAGGGCTCAAGCAGGTACCAGTATTTGTACTTTCGTATGCTAATTAGCAAAAAATGTTCCGATAATGCTCATTATGTAAAAATTTGAAGATGGATGGACCGTGACTTTATGAACATTGATGAATCAAATTATTGATGAATCAATTTTTTGCGGTTTTAATTATATTATTCTTTATAAAGGAAGGCATTTATTTATCTCTGCGTAAAAACCCACACAAATTTACTAACCAATTAAACGTCTTACTACTAGTAATAGAAAAAAGACCACTATACGAATAACTAACTAAATAAATAGGTCTTTGCTTATACACATGAGCTGATCTATATCGTATTGAAAAAAATGGTAAATAAGCAAAAAAAATTCCACCGCACTGACCGAAATCAATGCGATGGAAAAAAGGAGAGTAGTAATGAAGCCTAATTAAAATTTCTTATAGTCCATAAGTTATTTTTATATTTTGACTATAGATTCTAAGAATTAAATTAAATGATATTACAAAAAAGTCAAATATTTTATGTCAATAAATGTTGTTTTAACAATCTTTTTTCAAATATCATTACAAACATTATATAGATAATTTTTATGTTTGTCAAAACAGTAAAAAATAATAATGCTTTATTTATAATAAAATATTCATTCTGTAAGATTTATATAAGTACAACCATAAGAATGCAATTCTTGGGCTAACCACTGATTGGTGCCTGGTGCTGTTATAATTATTTGATTGCTCATATCTAAAAGCGGCTTGAGAAGCTGAATACCCTTTTGACGGTCAAAATCAGTCATAAAATCATCAAGAAGGAAGATTGCAGGGCCCTTGCGTTGGCAGAGCCACTTCATTTGCGCAATTTTTACCAGCATGATAACCAATTTTTGTTGACCTCGTGATGCATAAATCTTAGATTTTTTTTGCTGAAAAGTTACCGAAAAATCATCTAAATGTGCGCCAAATAAGGAGCGCCCCAGGCGCTCTTCTTGAGCGAATAATGATGAATTTTCTGTAAAAAATTGCTCGTACGCGTCTTGATTGGATTTACTGGTATAATGAAACTGAATAGCAATATCAGGAAAGTATGCCTGGGTAAGTACCCCTATTTCCTGCTCAAGTTGAACTAACGTTTCTTTGCGCAACTGCTTTATATGCTGGGAAACCTGCCAAAGCTGCTGAGTCCAAATAGCAAATTCGGTAGCATCTTTTTTGCCCTGCATGATAATAGCATTACGTTGTTCTACAATATGCTTAAGGCGACGAACAGATTGGGCAAAATCTGGGCTATAAAGAATAATAACATGATCGATAAAATTTCTACGTGCTTCTGGGGAACCCTTGATAAGCTCAAGGTCGTCTTCGGTAACGGTTATAACCCGGTAAAAATGCATTAAATCTTTATAGGAGTTGACCGCTTTCTGGTTAACGCGAACGATCTTTTTTTTGCCCTTAAAACCTACTTGAATAGAATGATATTCATCTATAATGTCGTTATTTTTAATCTCAGCCTTTACAAAGAAAGTCTGAGTATCAAACTGAAGCAAGTCAGATGAGCTTGAAGTTCGAAATGAGCGAAGATAGCATAAATAATGCAACGCCTCTATAATAGAGGTTTTTCCCGAACCATTGAGTCCCTCGATGAAAATTATAGCATTGCCAAAATTAAGCTCTAAAGACTCGAAACAGCGAAAATTTTTGATAGTAAGGCGTTGCAATTGCACTGTTAATTACTCATAGTAGGCGATACTGGCATTACCAAATAGGTAAGTCTGCCGCTATCAGTTTCGCTTTGGAATAAAATTGGTTTAGTAGCATTTTTTAGGAAAAAATTAATTTTATCATCGGCAAATGCTTGAAGGCCGCTTAAAAGATATGGCGCATAAAAGCGAATATCCATAGGGTCACCATTAAATTGATATAATGGTAAATTTTCTTCTAAATTACCTACTTCTTTATTTTGCATCGATACATTTAAAGAATTAGAATCAAAACTAAATTTTGTAGCAATAAATTGTCCTGATAATAAACAAGAAGAACGGCGCAATGTTTTAACTAAATGTGAACGATCAACCACTGCTCCAACAAAGCCTTCTTTATTTAAGATTGCATTGTATTGAGGAAATTGATCGGCAAGT
The DNA here is from genome assembly GCA_049325595.1 of Candidatus Babelota bacterium. Taxonomy (GTDB): domain Bacteria; phylum Babelota; class Babeliae; order Babelales; family Vermiphilaceae; genus Noda2021. Next base: position 173,919 of record JBMOLF010000015.1, on the reverse strand, counting down.
AGTTTAGTGAAGAAGTTAAATGATTCACCAGAAAACACTAATTGATTACCGCATACCCCTAAAAATACCGGGCTATCTGACGCAGCTTCGAGTAATTTTTTTACTTCAAAAACGGCACGACGAGGAAGTAACCATTTTTTAGGTTCTTCTAAGGTAAACTTATCGGTGCTTACCTGAGCAAGACAATGCCCATCCGTGGTGGTCATTTTAAATTCTGTTGGCGAAATTTCTAAGAATAAGCCGTTTAATGAGTTGTTAGCATTATTTTGGGGAATCAAGAAGGCAACTTTATCAAGCATATTAAGCAAGAATGATGCATCAAGGTGCATAATATTTTCAATGCGCTCAGGAAATGGTGGAAATTCTTGCGCATCTTTAATATTTAACGACAAATTAACCGAACCTGATTTGATTGAAAGTTGGTTGTTACGCAATTGAAATTGTATGTCACCATCCAATTCTTTTACAATATCAAAAATACGTTTGCCTGGAACTAAAAATGAATGCGGTTCAGTAATATTGCACAAACTAGGCAAGTAACTTGCTTGTAAGCTAATTTCTAAATCAGTGCTTTTTAACACCACTTCTTTGTGTCCTATTTGAAACATAATCATGCTTGTTGCATCAATAGTAGTACGTTTTGAGCAAATAGGTTGCATTGCAGATAGCAATGAAATGAACGGTTTTTGTTCTACAATAAAGTTGCTTTCCATGAGCGTAAATGCCTTTATTATACGGTAATTTTTTAAATATTTTTTCCAATTTTATGGCTAGAATATCAATATAATATGCGCATGAAAAAATGAAAAGTTTTATTAAAATAAAAAAAGCGAATAATTGATATCCGCTTATATAAATTAATTATCGTTATACGATTTTTTCATTTGTTATAAAATTTTCTTTGAAGTTCAGCCAAACTTTCCCCAATCCAAAAACGAATTCGATCTTCTTCTGAGTCAGAATCATCGCCCGATGAACTTGAAGATGATGGTAAAGTACATGGAATCTCATGAATATATCTTATCATCTTAGCTTTATTATTATTTGCATTATTTTGATTATTTCTATCCATGGCATAGAGTGTGCTCATAGTTAATAAACTTACAAGTAGGTATTTATACATGGACATCCTTCAGTTATATTGAGTCTGATGACGGATATTTTAATCATTGGCAGCATGATCGCAGCATGATTCTTTCTTGATTTTCTTAGTATTAATAAGTGCTGTCTCAGCGGCTTTTCGTCCATTATAGATCATGTAATCATAAAGATTTATTGTAGCGTCAGAGAAAACTATTTTAAGTATACGGCCTTTAATATCGTTGATTGGCTTTTTGCTCTCTATTATTTTTTTTATTTCTTCATCAGTTAAAATTTCGTTTTTTACTGTATCATTTAAAAAGCTATGCACGCGTGCTTCTTTAAATAAATTTCTTAATAATGTCGCTTTGCATAAATCACTAATATCATAGGGTTTATTAACCGGTCCGTATAATTCAAACCATTGATTAATATTGGTTGGGGCTTCTTCAAATTCATTTAATTTAAACCAACCACCATCATAACAAGGCTTATTATTTGGATCGGGAAATGGTGCAAATGCAGTAATATTATTTTTTTCCATGCAGCGCAACAATGAAAAACTTAAGACAATAATTAAATATTTTTTCATTACATTCCTTTACTCATATAATTCATAAAAAAAACGGATGATTGATTTCATCCGTTTTTTAGTTGCCATAAAAAGTTCTATTAATTATCGTTCATTAATTTTAATTTTTGAATACCTAATTTATATGCAACTGTTTTTGAAAGGATAATTAACTGTGAGTCTTGTTTTTGATTACCTTCAAAATCTGCGACTACAATTACTGAAGCATCTGTTTTAGCAGCAAATTGATGAGCATCATTTATGATAAACTTTTTAATAGTAGTTTCATCCATAAAAACATCTTTTTTTGGCATTGCAGAAATTATATGGATTTGGCTACCATTGCATTTTCTATATAACGGTATATTCATCCAATTGCTAAGACCTATTTGAGTTGACTGAATAGTACCTTTTTTTGGAGACTCAAAACTATTATTGTTATAACCAATTATATTAATGGTAGAACCCAGCGCGATTTGAGGCTTAACTAGATTTGATTTTACTTTAAAACTATTACAGGTATAATTTTTTTCTAATTTTTTCTCGAGTTCTTTGATAGCCTCGTTATCTTCACCTTTGTGTTGTATGCACACAATATCAGGTGATTGGTCAAGACTTGGCGTAATTAACAATTGTTCTTCATGATCTGTCTGAATAGTCAAAATACTAATTGGTGGATTAGTTGGCACTAATTCCATTGCACAAGAAATTGAGCAAAGTACTCCTAATTGAAAAACAAGAGTCTTTTGTAATAAGTTCATAAAGCTTCCTTTTAATAAGAGATTGGTATTATTTTTTTTACCATGGGTATTATTTCATAGGGACTATGAAAAATATGTTCTATACCATTGATGCTTATGCTGTTAATAATATCTTTTTGAAATTGTTTCATAGTCGATTTCACCACAAAATTATTTTTTCGTGATAAATCTTTAAGTGTTAATGTTATTGAATTCTCTGCATCATTAAACAGAATGCTATTGGGGTCAACGTTAAAAACAGTTTTTTTGTAAGCAACTATATTAATTAATTTAGATGTTTTGGTTCGCGCAATGGCATAGCCATTTTGTTGTAATTTTTTTCCCTCAAACCAATGGATTTCTCCATGATCGTTACCCTCATGTTGCACACAAACAATAGCTGGTAATTCTTGGAGTTCAGGCATTGAGATAATCTGTTTTGATTGCCGCGATATGATTGTCATTAATTCTATAGAAGTTGACACTTCTTGTTCCATTGAAAAAGCAGTAAAACAAACGGTCAAGCTAATGCCAAGTAATAATACTATCATAGCCTCTTTCATAAAAAATAATTATACAAAACAGCAGGCAATTATATCACAAGACAAATCTTATTTCTTCTTTTTTTCTTTTTTTTATATCCAAGATATGGTTTATCGATTATATGTGATAGCACATGCTCAACACCATCCAGCCATCCTTTATCAATATAAGTACCGGGAGGCATATTAAACGCTTTTCGTAATTCATTGTACTGAACAAGAAGTTCTTGTTTATAATTATGTATCACAACTCTATGGGTAACCACTAACTCATAAGCGATCCATGCATTTTTCATTTCCTCAATTTCGGTTGAATTTCGTTTTTGTTTGATCGGTATATGCACATCATCCATAGCATCAATATGAGTACCGCAGTTTATAACCAGCAATAATGCTATTAATTTAACTAAAGATGCCATTGTTCCCCCCGTGTTTTTAAGTTAATTATGAGCGTGGATGTTTCTTATCATATATTTTACGCAAATGAGTGGTTTCAACGTGAGTATATATTTGAACGGTAGAAACATTTTCATGACCAAGTATTTGCTGCAACGATCGTAAATCAGCGCCACGTTTGAGTAAATGAGTCGCTAATGAGTGCCTAAGTTGATGTGGTGAAATATTTTTTTTAATGCCAGTTTTTTTCCATAAGTTTTTGAGTATCACCCAAAATGCTTGTCGAGTAATTGGTCTTACTGAGCCGCCATACAAAATAGGAAACATATAATCTGATCGTAATTCCTGGCAAAGTTTGGGTCTAATTACCGTTACATAGTGATTGAGGGTATCAAGAATTGAATGTGGTAGTGGAATTTCGCGCATTTTGTTTCCTTTACCATTTACACGCAAAAATCCAGTTTCAGCATGATATGACGTTATTGTTAAATTGGTAAGCTCACTAATACGCATTCCTGTGACATATAAAAGATACAGCATAGTTTTATTGCGGACCCCAACAGTAGTCGTATCTAAATCAGCTACGCGCAGTAGTTGATCTATTTCTGCTTCAGACAGAAAATGTGGCAATCTCTTTTCTAATTTGGGGATTAATAATTCAAGACCTAAATTAGGAATGTTGTAGTGTGTGTGCAAAAACGAAAAAAAAGCTTTTAAGCATGAAATCTTGCGTGCGCGACTTGATGCGCTTAACTGTAAAGTCTCAACCAAATAAGAAATATATTTTTTTACGCAAGAAGAGTCTAACGTAAGAATGCTAATATTGTTGTGCAATAAAAATTCTTTAAATTGGGATAAGTCAGAAACATATGCTTCAAATGTGTTTTGAGAAACTCTTTTTTGTGTTAATAAAAATTGCTTAAAAGATTCAAATAAATCAGTAATAGCTAACATAGTTTTATTTCGATTTTTAATAGGACAGCAAGCGCCGTCCTCATTATGTATGTAAATATAACGTATATGCTTATAACGCTATTACTCAGAGATTGCAACAATCAATATGCTTTTGCTACTAAAACATCGCCAAGACTTTGACGTGCACAATTAAAACATTCAGCAAATTCTTTAGTTGGTAATAAACAACGGGTTGTTGCTTTGTATTCACGTAATGCTTCTTCGCATTCATCTCTTTGACACCAACCGGTTTTATACACACCATTGTGCTCTGACATAATTGGTCCAAAATTAATAAGTTTTTCACCGGTGTGTGTTACGGCATTTTGTCTTTCATGGGCTCGAGCAAACAAATCGGCTTGAAACTCATCAAGCATAATTGGTAATTTCGTTGCTAACTCTGAAATTGCCATAACTGATTTATAACCAGTGAGACGGTTAACAATAACCACATTATTTTGCGCTAAATCACGCGGTCCAATTTCAAGGCGGAAAGGAACACCTTTTAATTCCCAATGATAAAACTTTGCACCAGGTGTTTTATGTTCATTATCATCAATTTCAACGCGAATGTGTTGAGCTGCTAGCTGGTCTTTAATTTCATAGACTTTTGTTAAAATAGCATCTTTTTCTTGTCCAGCTTTAAAAATTGGAATAATAACTATTTGGATAGGTGCAATTTTTGGCGGTAAAATAAGACCTTTTTGATCTCCATGCACCATAATTACTGCACCTACTAAACGAGTAGTGCTTCCCCAGCTAGTAAGATAAGGCATTGCAAGTTGACCATTGCGATCTTGAAATTGCATGTTAAATGAATGAGCAAAACTTTGGCTTAATAAGTGTGAGGTACCCATTTGCAACGCTTTGCCATCAGGCATAATGCCCTCGAAGGTCATCGTTTTTTCAGCCCCAGGGAATTTTTCTTTTTTTGATTTAATCCCAGCAATAACAGGAATAGCAAGAACGTTGTGACAAAGGTTTACGTATTCTTGCAGCATGAGCTCGGCTTCTTCAAGAGCTTCTTGATAGGTTTCATGAGCAGTATGGCCTTCTTGCCAGAAAAATTCAGTAGTGCGTAAAAACGGGCGCGATCTTTTTTCCCAGCGAATAACATTAGCCCACTGATTTATTTTAAGAGGTAAGTCACGCCATGATTTTATCCATTGAGCAAACATGTAATGGATTATTGTTTCAGAAGTAGGTCGAACTACTAATGGTTCTTCAAGTTCTTTACCACCAGCATGAGTAACTACTGCCAATTCTGGGGCAAAACCCTCTACATGTTCTGCTTCTTTTTTAAAAAAAGATTCTGGGATTAATAAAGGAAATGCAGCATTATGATGGCCGGTTTTTTTAATGCGATCATCAAGTGTATTTTTAATATGTTCCCATATTGCCCAACCATAAGGACGCACTACCATGCAACCACGAACCGGAGCATGATCAGCTAATTCAGCTTGTTGAATAACTTCTTGGTACCAATCAGGAAATTGTGTATTAATATCAGGCAGTTTATTACTCATATTATTCTCTTGATAAATAGCTATATGTTCTTGTGTAAAGAGTACTAGAGACAACCATTCTTGTACAGCAAAGTGATGGTATCTTGTATTTTTAGGGCTAAAAAAAATAAACTTGCTACATCATGCGCTAAAAATTTAGGGTATTGTTCATGATTAGATTATTTAAAAATATTATCTTAATAACAATTTTATTAAAGCCAGATGTTTTATATAGTTGGCACAAAAAAATGCCGGTTATACAAAAAAATCCCCTCTACTGGGATTGGCATAAAATTAATACCACCCAGCTTAAATTCCCTGAAAATTTTTTATGGGGTGTTTCAACCTCAGCTCATCAAATTGAAGGAATTTGTACCAAAAGTGATTGGTGCCGATGGGAACAATTAGGAAAAGTTTCATTAAAGACAGAAAACGCATGTGATCATTGGAATCGCTATAAAGAAGATGTTGTGTTAATGCAGAGGCTGGGAATTAACGCTTACCGATTTTCCGTAGATTGGTGCATGATTGAACCTGAGCAAGGGGTATATGATCAGACAATTCTTGATCATTATGAGCGGTTGTGTATAGAACTATGTGCAGCCGGCATTAAGCCTGTAATAACGCTTCATCATTTTGCAAGTCCGTTATGGTTTTTATCAAAAGGTGGCTTTGAACGAAAAGAAAATATAGCAGACTTTATAAATTTTTGTTGCGTTGTTTTTGATCGATTACATCCGTATTGTACTATGTGGATTACCATAAATTCCCCCACCAGTTATGGAGGAAGAGCATATTTTAAGGCTATGGCGCCACCAGGACTAAAAGATGGCCAACGTATGCAAACAGTAATATGCACCATGCTTGAAGCACATGTACGGGTGTACAAAGCACTCAAAGCGCGAACTGCCAATAAAGAAATTAAAATAGGTTTAGTGCAATGTATTTACCAAATAGACGCAGGTTATCTGTGGGATATTATTGCTACCAAAGCAGCACAAGCGTTATTAGAAACCAATGTATATCATTTTTTTAGAACCGGACATTTTGATGTTGAGGTTCCTTTGCTTGCTAAAGTGAAGCATAGCAATCATGAAGCATCTCGGTCGCTTGATTTTATTGGTATTAATTACTATTCGCATGGCCAATCTAAAAACTTTAAAGTGGCAGCGTTTGAAGATGAACTACCAACACAAAATCCTCTATATTCTATTTACCCTGAAGGATTATATCGAGCTATAAAAGATGTATACCATTCATTGGCAGGACCATTAAAAATTCCTATTTACATAACAGAAAATGGCATTAGTACTGATAACGAATTGCATCGCGATTTATTTTTTAAACGATATTTATATGCTTTATCAGTTGCAACCCAAGAGTTTCCCGTGCACGGTTATTTTGTATGGACATTGCTTGATTCCTACGAATGGGGATCACAAAAACGTTATGGTCTTTACTCAGTTGATCCAATCAATAAAAATAGGCATATAAAAGATGGCACCGCCTATTTTATAGAAACCGTAAAAAAACATACAAAGAGAAGTTAAATTGGCATAAGTATTAGCAAAGCGTATTAATTTGCTATACTAATAGCATTTTAATTCAAACAACCGGTTAATCAAGGAGCAAAGATGTTATCCACACGTTTTGTATTAACTATTTTAGTAAGTGCTATTACTATTAATGCGCAAGAAGTAAACTTACAAGAACATGTAAGAAAACTCTTACAATCAGCACAGGATGAAGCACGAAAACTTAATGCCGAAGATGTTGCACGGCTTGTATATAATCATCCATTTTTAACCGTTGCAGCAACTAATTTTGCGATAAAAATACCATCTAGATTACTTGCAAGCCATACGCCATCAGTAGGTAATCCTTTGGTAAAATTAATAATTACCGGATTGTTAGTTAAAGCAACGGCACATGCATACTTAAAAAAAGAAAATATTCCTCATAGTCATGAAGCGTTTTTAATTAATTATGGTTCATTTTTAAATACCCGTTATTGTAAAAATCTTGATAGTCAAATTATTGCAGAAAATTCCTTTAGATCGGATAAATCTAACGAAATCACGCAAGTACAAGATGCTCAAAACTAATAGTTTTTTTAACGGTTGAAATAAAAATTGTTTCTTCAGTTATTGATTTTTAAAATTTAAATTTTGTACAATTGTAATTGTAAATGATAGATGGTTGTAACCATTAAAAAAGGAGAGTACAATGGCAACCAAAAAAAGAGCTACTGCAAAAAAAACTGTAGCTAAAAAAGCAACGACTAAACGTAAAGTTGCTAAAAAAAGCACCGCTAAAAAAGGGGCAGCAAAAAAAACTGCAGCTAAAAAGACAACTGCACGTAAAAAAACAGCTGCACGCCGCGGTGGCGCACGTAAAACTACAAAACGTGCTGCAACCAAACGTACTGGTGCTAAACGTAAAGTTGCAAAAAAAAAGGTATTGGGCCTCGAGCTCTAAAAGAATTACCTTTTTATCCAATTATGTAATTTAAAGACCCCTCAGTTAAAAGAGGGGTCTTTAAATTTTTAATCTTACTCAAATGTCCAAGCACATGAAGTAATCATTTCCATGAAAATTGTCAGAACTATTTTGAAGATAATCCCTGTTTAAAATTATTAATTTTAGATTGTGCAATAAGAACACCAATAGGCATTAATAAGAATAGTAACAAAAAGTACGTTAGAGCCTCTGATTCATTCTTTAAAACTTTTTGTGCAAATGCCTGTGAAAATTTATAGATAAAATAGATATTAGCAAAAGGTATAAAAAACAAGAATGCGGTGGGCAATTGTGCGCCCATAGCATTAAGTTCCCATTTAGTTACCACAAACCAATAGGCTAAATAAAGGCCTCCGGTAACCAAGATAAGCAAAACCATAATCCAAATGTTTCTTTTAGTAAGCATAGAAGCAATCCCTTTTTTTTAAACAGTTGCGGTTAACCTGTTGTGTATCGCACAATTAAAATAATTATAAAAGGAGTTACTATGCGAATAACAATAGTTTTAATAGGAATACTATCAAATATATGGTTATTACCCATTTACGGCATTAACTTTTCAATGAAAAAGGCGCCTATGAAAACATATAATCAAAATATTGTTGAATTAGCTAAAAAAAACACAAATTTCCGTCAAGAGGTAGTAACCGGGCCTCATAGTCAAATAGTGTTAATGAGTGTGCCGGTGAATGAAGATATTGGACTTGAAACGCACAAAGTTGACCAAACACTTATATTTGTTGAGGGAACTGGCAAAGCCGTTCTTAACAGCATTGAGTCAGAAATCAAACCAGGCCATTTAGTATTCGTACCAGCTGGCACTCAACATAATTTTATAAATACCGGCAAAAGTCCACTTAAATTATTTACCATTTATGCACCATCACAACATAAACCGGGCACTCTAGAAAAAACAAAAAGCAATTCTAGCTATGAGTAACTTTTTGTTCAAGATCTAATAAGTGCTTTTTGGCAGCTAATCCGCCTGCATAACCACCTAATGTGCCGTTAGCAGCAATCACTCGATGGCAGGGAATAATAATCCATAAGGGATTTTTTCCATTAGCTGACCCAACAGCGCGGGATGCTTTTGGATTGCCAACCATTGCGGCAAGTTGTTTGTATGAAATTGTTTTTCCATATGGTATTTCAAGCAATGATTGCCATACTTTTTGTTGAAATGGTGTGCCTTGAATATCTAATGGGACTGTGAATGTTGTTCTTTTATTTTCAAAATATTCAGTAAGCTCACGCGAGGCGTGCGCTAAAATAACACGTTGTTTGTTCAATAAAGAATCAGAACTATCTAGCATAGGTATAGGTTGTACTGAATGGTAAACTCCCGATAAACCTTTATCAGAAGCAATAAGATATATGTCACCGATGGGTGAATTTATTTTTACTTGTGCATGAACTGATGATGGCATAGATTAAACTTTATAAAAGATTATTATATAGATGATTCATCTTATCACGTTTTTACAAAAATAAAGAGTTCAGATATGAAACACAAAACAATAAAAAATACCTACTTTTTATATGGATATGTTTTGTGACAACTGCCTATACCAGTGAAAAGATACAATTTTCAAATGATGAAAATATTGTTCTAAAAAAGGTTCTAAAAGATAAAGTCAGACAAAGCGAAAACCCATACCATAAGCTAACATTACAACAATCTAGTTACTCCCAACGATTAAGTGAATTTTTAACAGCAATGGGTTCATTAGAAAAAGAAAAAAATGATAATAAATAAAACAACTATATTATTGGCGTTAATATGCTTAGCTAATTTTTCAATTGCAAAGGAAAACAAAATGAGTTTACAACCCTACTCAACTCAAGCACTTACTATTCAACCTAATACTATTTATACCCATTACAAAGGTGATCGCTATAAAATTATTGCAATAGCACACATTGAAGCTACGTTAGAAGAAGTTGTAGTTTATCAGCTTGAATCTAACCCCGAACTTATCTGGGTACGTCCAGTATCATTATTTACCGAAGACATTGAATATAATGGAAGAATTGTAAAACGATTTACTCTTAATTCTTAGTAATAAAAAAGAGAGTTGTAGAAAACAAACTACAACTCTTGTCGATAAAATATCCATAATCCAAAAAACACGGCAATTACCGATACATAAAATTGCCATGGTATTACCTCACCAAAAAAGAGCCAACCAAAAAGCGCAGCAAAAAGTGGTGTAGTAAATCCAGCAAACGACAAGAATGTGGCAGAATATTTTTTAAGCAAGTTGCCATAGAGGTTATAGCAAATTACATTACCAATGATAATAAGCAATAATGTATAGTAAAGAGCCATAGCAAGAGAAACAAAAAAGGTTGAGCCTAAGCAACCACCAAGCATTTTAATTAAAAAACCAGATTCTTGAACTGGTGTATATAATTTTGGTGGCCATCCTTCAATGTAGGCTGAAGTAATAAGTGCAAAAATACCACCAAATAGCATGCCAATACCATTAATTAATATCGGTGAATAATGTTTTTTGACTAATTGATGCATTACAATCCAACCATAAGCGGTTGAGGCAACAGAAAGCAAAATGGAAACTTCAGGCAAAGAAAATATGCCAATATGTTGCGTAAGCGCTTCAGCACTTTCTTGGGTATACAGAATTGGTAGCATGCCCACAAATCCTACACTTAGGCCAATCCATTTTTGTATAGATAAACGCTCATTAAAAAGTAGATAGACAATAAGCGCAGTTATAAATGGAGATAAGTTATATAACAAACAGGTTTTTGAAGAACTAACATATTGCATACCCCAATATTCAAATATGTAGCCAATGTAAATATGAAATGCGATAATCTGAGCAAACAAAAACCAATCTTTTCGCTCAATCCTGATATGTTTACGATTAAAAAAATATTGATAACCAAGCAACAAAACTCCACCACCAATCATGCGCAATGCAATAAAGAAAAATGGCTGTAAATAATACAAAGCAGCTTTACCAAACGTAAAGGTGCTTGCCATAAACATGTAGAGTAATAAAACAGTAATCATTTTTTCCTTTATCGCTAATTATAAAAAGCACCGCATACATACTACACCATTGTGATCTGCAAGAAAAACAGTTTGCTTTTTCTGGGGTGATATAGGTTTGTTATTAATTATAACAAAATAGTTTATTTTGTTTGTCTATGTAATATATTTTTTTATCCCTACTCCCCTTCATTAGCGCATCACAATTTTTAGTGAAAATTTCCCAAGTCTGTCTTTTTTCATTCCAGCAATAGAGTTTTGTATCCGTATTACCAGCATAAGCCCATATTTGAGAATTATTTTTTACGACAATGGTTATAGTATGAGTAGGCATATTATGGTGAAATAAGATTTTATTAAAAAGAGAATTATTATCGGACAACTGTTTTGTTATGGTAAAATCCGCCGCAATTTTTCCTTCGTCAGTAATACTCATTGCATTATGATTAAGTACATTCGGAATATATATAAGCTTGTTGTTATCCCATGCATAGAGCGCTGATCGTATTTGCGTGCTGCCACGACATGGGCAAATGGCAACTAGTGCACAATTTTTATTAATAGCAATAAGATTGGTTGGATAGCCATTTGTACTGTCAAAATTTCCTAAGGGCCGCCACATATTATCAACAAGCTGCCATAATCCATACTTATAATTTTCATCTCTTGCCACAATAAATAAACTGCCATCATCCCCTGTCGCCAGCAAATGTGGATCTTGGGCAGGAATAGCAAACGATTGCCATTGATTATCATGATATTTTACTAAGCTTCGCTCAAGATCATTATTCAAAAAGGTAACTGCCCATGCTGATTTGCTATCAATAATTTCTAGGGTATATAAGTTTCCTGGAACTTTGCTTAAAGGTGAAATAATTTCATGCCAGCCATGCAATGAAACATTACAAAAAACATGAATTAGAGCTATAATATACAAGCAATAGTTGTTCTTCATTAAGTACCTTTTGTAAAGGAGAGCAATGGTATGGAGTTAGTGGAGCATAACAATGCAGTAAGCCAAATACCATTTTCACAATTTGAAGCATTACTCGAACAGTTTATCGCAGCGCAAGATATTACACAAACATCACGCATTTCTTATCGCAATGCTCTCAAGCAATTTTTTATCTGGTTTGCTCAAACTACTCATGCCAATCCCACACGAGAAACTATTTTAGCCTACAAAGAAAGCCTGGATCTTAAAGGCTTGCGTCCATTTACCCGCTCTGCTTATTTAGTAGTGGTAAGAAAATTTTTTGAATGGACCGAGACCATTAAAATGTATCCCAACATTGCGCGCGGTATAAAGGGCGCAAAAAAGCAAGTTAAAAGCCACCAAAAAAATGCGCTTACCGTAGGACAAATTAGAATATTATTATCATCTATCGATCGTACAACACTTGTTGGCAAACGAGATTACGCACTTATTAATTTACTCATAAGAACTGGCCTGCGCTTAATTGAAATTAAGCGGGCTGATATTGCCGATATGAGTTTTGAAACTGATGTTTTGTTATGGATTCGCGGTAAGGCGCGCGATGGTAAAGATGATTTTGTATTATTAACTCCCGAAGCCTATGAGCCCATTAGAGATTATTTAAAAGCGCGGCAAAAAATTTCTACCAAAGATCCATTATTTAGTTCTCTTTCAGACCGCAATTATGGCAGACGCATTACCATTCATTCTCTTTCCCGCATTATAAAAAATCGCTTGCGTGATGCTGGCATTGTAAGCACACGCATTACGGCCCATAGCTTGAGACACACCTTTGGGGTAATGGCCATGCAAGCTGGAGCATCACTTTATGAAGTACAGCTTGCTATGCGGCATACTGCGCCAACGACTACTGAAGTATATCTGGGGGACATTGAGCGCATGAAGCGTATTGAAGCAGCGCCAGAGCGTAAATTAAATGATTTTTTACAGTCAAATAATATTTAGAAATTATGATTAAATATTCAATTTTATAAATTATTTTTATTGATTAATTTCCTATAATTGTTACAATTAGAAATAATAAAAAAATTTTATAGGAGGTTTAACGATGAAAAAGATATTCATTATTTTATCATTCTTATGTATTACTGGGCTGGGAGCATCTGAAAATTTATCAGATAATCCAACTCCGGGAAAACATAATTTAAAATTTAATTACAGCCATGATTTAAAGTGTTTTTTCGGTGAAAGCTTAAGTCTAGAATCAAACTATGGTAATAATCAAATGAAGTATGGCTTTTGGCTCGCATCTGCAGAAATTCAAAAAACTATCGAGGAAGCTGGTCTTGCTATGGGAGCTCACCCAATAGATATTGCTACATGGCCTGTGCATGAATTAAGTGAATCAGCTAAAAAAAATGAATCTAATTTATGTGGAGTACAAACACCTACTGGAATTTGGTTAGATACGACAATAAACGATGATTTAATAAAATTTGTTGCCTATCACGAAGTTGCGCACTTGATTTTAAAACATTCATGGCTTAGTAAATCAGAATATCAAAAGGAATTTGAAGCAGATGAACTCGCTTTTAATACTCTCCATAAGTTAAATAAAATGGATATTATTTTAGCTAAGATTGCAGATCGTAATTTTGTTGAAAATAATTACAATGTTAAAGATTCAATCACCAATTTTTGGGATAAAAAAGAAAAAATTAGTTATCCAAGCAATAAAGAAAAAGCTCTTTATTACAAAAAAATCGTTGAAAATTTACCCAACAAAAAAACTAATCTACCTAAAAAGTTATTACAAAAAAATAGAAATCTATTTAAAAAAGAATTCTTAAAGCCTGGAAATATCGCAGGGAATATAGGTACCGCGGCATTTTTATTGTTCAATAGCTACTATTGGGCTAAAGAATACTATAAAGCGAATAATAAAGCTGAGAACGCTAAGACTGAATTTTTAGATATGCCCTATCTAGAAAATGTATTTAGGGATCGTTATAACAAGCAAAAAAATATTGCTTTGATTGCAACAGGATTAACTGCAGGAGCTACGGTGCCTTTTCTATGGCCAGTGATTAAGACAGGGCGTGCCACATTATTATTTAGAAAAAAAGGCTTAATTTAAAGTATTATTTGACCAACATTGTTATTTTATTACAATTAGAACAAATGAATAATGAACGTTGAACCAAATTCCATGTATAGTGTTTTTAATTTCAGAATTCTATAATAGAACAATCAATATGAAAAAAATAATTATTTTACTCGCAATGTCAGCACTTACCGGTATGGCATCAGAACAAAATCAACATATTAAAGCATTAGAAATTGCAACCTTATCTGAGACAGAAAGGCTTGAGCGCTATGAGTTACACAAAAAAATGTTGGGTAATCAAGAAATATCTAAAGAGCTACGTGATTGGTCTGAAGAAATAGCTTTTGCTATGGGTGATCACACAGGTAAAGTAAAAAAATTACCTATACATAAAATGTCTGCTCATAACTTATTAAATAAAGATGATTTAGCTCAAGGTACTATAACTATAAATGCTGGCAGACAAACAGCCACAGGAATCTGGTTAAATACCGTTTTACTAGATGAAGATGAAATTAAATATGTAGCTACCCATGAACTTGCGCATTGGATATTAGAACATCACTATAAGAAACAATATCCTTATCAAAAAGAATTTGAGGCGGATCAGCTTGCCTTAAGTACTCTTCACAAGATGAATAAAATGGATACTATTTTAACGGAACTCATAAACAGAAATTTTATTGGTTATAACTACAATATTAGGCACTGCTTTGATTTCTCTGATCATAAAGAATTCAAAATTTTCTATCCAACAGAAAAAGAAAGAGCTTCGTACTATAAAAAAATTATTGAAAATTTACCTAACAAAAAAACTAATTTACCCAAGAATGTAGTACAAAAAAATAGAAAGTTATTAGCCAAACAATTTTGCAAACCAAACATTTTAGGAAACATTGGTTGCGCTGCTTTATTTTTGTGCAATAGCTATTATTGTGCTCAAGAAGCACTCAAAGCAGATAAAAAAATCAAAAAAGAAACAATAAAAAAACAGTTAGATATTGCACACGAAACACCCACATGCGATAATCTAATTCCTCTTTATGCCCAGTCAAAAAGAATTGCAACAATATCAAGTGGTTTAATGGCTGGTAGCGCAACCCTTTTTCTTTATCCTTTAGTAAAGACAAGTCGTGCAGCATTGTTATTCAAGAAAAAGGGTTTAATTTAAATTCCAAAAAAAGGTTGTTTTGTTTTTCCCCTTGCCTCTTTTCTATTTTTTTAAATTAACATGCTCATGAAGCAAGGCTAAAATTTCTGGTTTATCTTTTGCATAATCAAATGCATTTTTGCAATCACAATCTTCATGAAAAAGATCAACATTTTTAGTAAGCAATAATGATATAATTTCTGTACTTTCTTTTTTTATAGCCCCCATTAAGGGGCTGCATGATTGCGCATCTGTTTTATTTAAATCAACTTGATCATAAGATATTAAAACTTTTGCAATTTCTGGTTCATTGAGTATAGCACAACTAACTAACGGTATATTATTAAAAGGAAGAGGAATATTAGGGTTAGTTTTTTTTGAGGACAATAATAATTTAATGCATTCTATGCGTTTTTTTATGTCATTTTCTTTACGCAGCAATAAAATATGTAATGGAATAATTAATTGTTCGTTATAGGGATTCAGGTCTAAATTTTTATAATTAAGCAAGGATTGAATTAGTGCGGAATTACTATACCATGTAGCATAATGAAGTATAGTGTTTTTACCTTGGTTGTCGCGGGTATTTATTTTAAAGCCATTCTTTATAAGAATTTCCAATAAACGAGAATAAAATTCTATTGGATGCTTTTGTGTTGCTATATGGTTGATTAATGAGAATTCTTCATTGTTTGTATTACAATTAACAATACCACAGAACTTCGCACCATGTTTTAAAAGATGTTCTAAAGAATTTAATTTGTTTCTTTCTATACATATATGAATAAGACGAAAATATTTATTTAAATATTTATAACGTAATAATTCCTCATGAAAATTACATCTTAACAAGATATATTTTTCATCCGGTTCTAGGATAGAATTCTCGTCACTTGATTGCTCGTACTTTATTAACTCATTCGGATTAATATAGATTAAGTATTTATCAATATTGCTGAGATTTTCTTGGTCTATGGCGTCTATTAAGTCAAGAAATATCTTGCCATAGAAATGGTAAGCATGGGATTTTATTATTCTTCTAGGGCTTCTTTCTATACCACGCAAGTGAAGTGATAAAATTAAAAAAAACAAGTAAAAGAGTAAATTATTTTTTTTCATCTTATTTTAAACGATATATTTCTAATCTAATTCAGATAAATTTATTGTTGATTCGCATTGTGTTAATTTTTTTATTTGCTTAAATCGCTCACAACCAATTTTTATCTTAAAATTTTCTAATCTTTGATCACAATTTTTTTTTGATTTGAAGATGTCGACTAATTGAATTCCCTGCAGATTATAAGCATTAAAGTTCTTAATTAACTCATCATAATAATGCTGACCGTGAAATAAATTAACAATAATTAATTCATAGTCAGTTAATTGATGTTCTAATTCGGCAAGTGGATTATGCTCCATAGCCCAAGAAGTAAATACAAATATACTCAAAATTCCAATAATCAGTTTCATATGTTCTCTTCATTTTTTGTGTCTATTAATAAAATTCTACACAAAGCATAAAGCATTTTAAAATTAGATCCACTTATTTTTGAGAATTAGAAAAAGATGCTTTTCCAGTATTTGTGTTACTAATATGCTGGTTAAGCAGCGCTAAAAGTTCCGGTTTATCTTTTGCATAATCAAATGCAGTATGTCCCTTGCTATCCTCTTTAAGCACATTGATATCTCTTTTTAATATTAAAGATACAATTTCTGCTTCATCGCTTTTAATTGCTTGCATAAGTGGAGTATACGAATTCATTACTGTTGCATTTGGATCAACTCGATCATAAGTAATTAATATTTTAGCAAGATCAGGATCACTTATTATACCCATGGTCAAAGGTGACATGCGATGTGCTATATCTACTTTGTTTGGGTCTATTTCGCGGGATGCCATTAATGTTTTTAAGCAAGAAATTCTTGCCTGCACATCTTGACCTTTGCCTAAAATTAAATAATGAAGCGGTGTACGTCCCACTGTGTCATAGGCATTCACATCAATATTTTTGTAATTAAGTAATGCTATTATAAGGTTATTATTGGCACTGGCTGTAGCAAAGTGTAACAAACTTTTTCCGTCTTTATCCCTGGAGTTTATTTTGAATTTGTGTTTGGTAAATATAGCCAGCAAACGGTTATAATAATCCAAAGATTCTTTATTCAAAGAAAGGCTCGAGCCTAATTCTTGATCTACTTCTAAGCGGGCGCCGGATTCCAAAAGACATTCTAATGAACGTAATTTTTTATCTTTTATGCATAAATGAATTGGGCGTATGTAAACTTTTACACCATTAGGAATAGTGATCATGTCAGGATGGCCCAAAACAATATATTTTTTAGAAGCCTCCATTTTAACCGTGGGACTAAATTTACATTTTATAAGCTCATTAGGATTTACCTTTGACAAGCTTCTTTTAATTATTGATGTATCTTCTTCTTCTATCCCATTGCATAAATCAAGAAAAAAATCGCCATATATTGCAAGAGCTTTATCATGAATAGATGCTCTTCTATCCATAGTATGAGTTTTGGAAAATGTTATCAGGCATAATAAAATTATTAGATATTTTTTCATTAGAAACTCAGAACAAAATGTATTAAAAATGACTCTGTATTTATTATAGCGAGTTACCATGTCTATGTTAACTAATCATGCATTGTTAACATAGACACAATCATTAACTTTCATGGGTATGATTGCTAAAATATTATTAATACTTTAAAGATCTGAAAAACATCATTTAATGAGGCTTTCATGAAAAAAATATATTTATTATTGATAATGCTTATACGCACTAATATATACGTAATGGATAAAAACCAAAAAGATGTGCTCGGTAAAGATAAGGAACTGCTCAATTGTATAGTAACTATTTATCAAATAAATAAATTATTGGAACATACAAATAAAGATTTAGCAAGCTATTCTTCGTATACATCTCAAGAAATAAATACTGTTAAACAGAATATGATTAATCAAGCAAGTCAATTAACGGAACAATTATCCAAAGAAAGTTTAATCAATGTGCTAAGCAATGCTAAATCGTTATTGTTACCAAATGTTTTGCAATTACCAAGTAAACAGATAGTCTTACAAAATAAAATGAAAGTTGATTAAATGATTGTGCAATAATCGCTCTAGATCAATTCAAATAAAAACTCGTTCAAAATTGGGACATATTTAATAAATTATTCCTTGACGAATAGATTTAATAGCAAACAAAATTTAATGATAAATTTGCCCAATTTTTATAAGAAGTGCAATTTATTCACTACATTATTTTTTTATTGACCAGTGTTTAGATGGCGATTGTTGAATTATTTTCTATTTGCAAATTTGACACTGTTTTGATCTATGGTACCCTTAAACTATTCTTTCTCCCCCCAAATGAGGTTACGTTATCATGAAAAAAATTATCCTAGCTTTCCTTTTAGGCCAACTTACTCTAAATTCATACGCGACAGTTGTCAGCGGTAAAGAGCTATTCTCTCCACAACTCAATCAAACAGTTTTATTGTTTGGCGATAATCACTGGATTGCCCCCACTATTGATACCCATCAATTATTGCAGGTTATAAAAAATCTGAAAAAACATAAGCCTTTGATGCTGTTCGAAGGATTTGAAAAAAAAGAAAATAGCACTCAATTTCTTGCTCAGCTTTATTCGGAAGTTACGAATAATAATTTAGAAAATAAAGGACTGGAATTTAGAGCAGTAGGCGGAATGTTTAGAATATTCAATATGGAGCTGATTCAGAATAATAACTATTCACAACTTAAAGAACTTTTTGCAAAAAAAGAAACTCATCAGAAAATGTTTTATTTATTTACTGAATCTTTAAAAGAATGTTACGCAAAACAGGATGTCTTATATCAAAAGCTTGATAAAATTCTCAAGACTAATCCTGAACATCCTCTTGCTTTAAATGCAGAAAAATATTTTTTTGATTTGGTTAAAAAACGCGATGAACTACTAGCTTCACTTCCTACACAACAAAAAAATGCTAATGAAGAAGCAGTTTCTATAGCACAATTTATTTTTAATGATTTTTTTGTTCCTACATCAAATGAACAAAAAATTTTACTCAATACCCAAAGCACTATTCACAAACTTGAAAAGCTTGCCGATAATCTTCTTGAACTGGACGCATTTTTAGAAATTATTCATCACAGCAATAAGCCGTTGATAGCCATATTTACCGGTCAAGAGCATACCACTGCTTTATCAAAACTTCTTCAAAAGAATTTATTTATAAAAAAACATAGTGTTAATGCACCAAAACAAGAGATCAATAAGGTTTTACAAGAATTAAGCAAAACCAAATCTTTTAAAGAAATATTGTCATCTCCAGAGTTGCATAAGTTCGCGCTTGATATTGAAGCTTTTTTGCAAAAATGTTCATTTAACAGCAAAAAGTAGCTTTGGATCGCATTATTCAAAAACACTTTCACAGATCAATTTAATTAAATGATTATACCAAAGTTAATACAATTAAATTGATCTGCTTTATCTTATTAAAATAGTCAATTTTTATTTGCATTCAAAAAAACACTAAGAATGTTTTAAATTTTGAAATTATTTAAAATTATTTTTATTTTTACATTTTCACTTTATAAATTTTGACTGTTTTTTGTTTTTTTAATTTTTTTTCTTCTACAAAAAAGAGCAACAATCCAATTATTACTCCCAAGATGGCTACATAAAAATGCCAGGTTATAACTTCCCCTAAAAAATACCATCCATATAGCGAAGCAAAGAGTGGGTTGAGAAATCCTCCAAAGAATAATAAGGTGGTACTATATCGTTGCATTAAAAATGCAAAACCATTATACGAAACAAAGTTGTTAACAATAATCAAACCAATAAGGCATAATAAAAAGTATGGTACTTGAGTAACAGGAAAAATAGTGTTTGTCTCTATTATCCATGAAGTAGGAAATAGCAATAAGCTTCCTAAAACCATACTGAGTCCATTTGCCATTAGTATGCATCGTGTTCTTACTTGCATAAGTTTTTTCATGGCCAACCAGCCAAACACCGACATAAAAGTACTTGCTACTAAGGCTATTTCAGGCCAGTACCACAACTTTCTGCCAAATTCGACAGCCACCTCGGACGGAGATTGATAGAGAATAAGCGGCACAAAAGAAAAAAATCCTATCAATAAGCCTATGAGTTTTTGAAAAGAAAATTTTTCTTTAAAGAGAAAGTAGGCAAAAAAGGCTGAAATAAAGGGTGTTAAGTTTGCAATAAATGCAGCTTTTCCCGCACCAATATAATTTAATGCCCAAAATTGTAAAACGTTCGTAGAATAAACGTTAAATAAAGTAAGCAAAATAAGAAGTATTATGCCTTGCTTATCAAAACGATAGCGACAAGCTCCTCGTAACCATTCAAATCCTATTAATAAAAAACCACCAAGCAACATACGCAAAGCAGTCATAAATAATGCAGGCGCATAAGCAAGCGCAGCTTTTGCAATTGGGTATGTTGCACCAGTAATGGCATTAAGTACTATTAATAAATACATACATTACTCCCAAAGTATTAATATTAGTAAATATATTAACTGCGATTGGTAATAATAAATGTTATGTACTAAAAGAATTGAAAAATAAGTAAGATGCGATGTTTTTTAAAGATAAGCTCGCCATTAACCGTTTCTAGAACCGAGGTTCGATGTTTTAGTAGGAACATAGTTCTCCTTCTCGTTAAAGGTTAATACAAGAATACTATATTCGCAGAAAAAAGAAACAGGCATGCTTTTTACATGCCTGTTATAAGTTTAAAGTGCATCTTCAGATTCTATATGCAACTCATCATCAATAATACGAACACGCTGTATTTGACGTGCTTTTCCAGTAATTGGATCAGCATCAATCCATATACCACTCATTACAAATGGTCCAGATGTTTCTACCGTAAAACGAGTTGGCATTTGAGTTATATATTGCTGAATAATAGGTTCTTTTTTCATACCAATCATTGAGTTGAGTGAACCACACATACCCAAATCAGTAATATAGGCAGTGCCTTGAGGCAAAATTCGCTCATCGGCAGTTTGAACATGAGTATGAGTTCCTACAACTCCGGTAACTTTCCCATCGAGAAAAAAAGAAAGTCCTTGTTTTTCTGATGTTGTTTCGGCATGAAAATCAACAAATATTAATTTTGTTTTATCCCGCAGATAGGTTAAAATCGATTGGGCGGTTTTAAAAGGACAATCAATAAGTTCACGCATAAATACGCGTCCTTGCAGATTGATTACCGCAACCAACTGATTTTTAACCATAAAGGTCGTTACGCCAACACCGGGTGAATCGCTGGGAAAATTAGCTGGTCGCAACAAATCTTTATGTTCTGCAATATAAGAATAAATTTCTTTTTTATTCCAAATATGGTTGCCAGAGGTAACCACATCAACTTTATTATGCTTGAAAAAATGCATAATACGAGGCGTTATTCCTTTGCCATCGGCACTATTTTCGCCGTTAACAATGGTAGCATCTATACCTAACTCATGTTGTAGTTTAGGTAAATGCTTTTGAATCATCATGCGGCCAGGTAACCCAACCACATCTCCTATTAAAAGAACTTTCATGTATACAATTACCTTGCGTATTCTATAGCTCGTTTTTCACGGATAACATTTACTTTAATTTGCCCAGGGAAATTCATTTCCTCTTCTATTTTACGAGCAATTTCTCGAGCAAGAATAGATGCTTTTTCATCATCCATAGAATCTTCTTCTACAATAATGCGCACTTCACGCCCTGCTTGTAATGCATAAGCTTTTTTAATACCTTCAAAGCTGTGGGCAATTTCTTCAAGCTTTTCAAGGCGTTTAATATAAGCCGTTAATGTTTCTCGACGAGCACCCGGACGTGATGCAGAAATAGTGTCAGCAATTACAACAATAATTGCATAAACCGATGCAAATGGTACTTCCTCATGATGAGCAGCAATAGCATTCACTATAATAGGGTCTTCCCCACAGCGTTTTGCAATATCACCACCAATTTTGGCATGAGGTCCTTCTATCTCTGCAGTTACTGCTTTACCAATGTCATGCAAAAGACCGGCACGAAGTGCAATAGAACCATCAAGCCCCATTTCCTCAGCTATCATACGGGCAAAAAGACCTACTTCTTTGCAGTGAACTAAAACATTTTGAGAATAGCTTGTTCTGAAATGCAATTTACCAAGTAACGTTACGATTTCAGGGTGAACTCCTTGTAAATTAAACTCGAGGATAACTGATTTACCATATTCTTCAATCATCTCTTCTAGTTCTTTTTCGCATTGAGCAACTGTTTCTTCGATACGTGTTGGATTAATACGTCCATCTAAAATTAAGCGTTCAAGTGATCGACGAGCAATTTCACGGCGTATCGGATTAAAACCTGAAATGGTAATAATTTCTGGCGCTTCTCCTATAACAAATTCCATACCAGTTGCCATTTCAAGAGCCTTAATATTACGGCCTTCTTTACCAATAATACGCCCCTTCATTTCTTCTGATGGAAGATGAACCACGCTTGATGAATGAATAGCTACTTGATCAGCGGTATATCGTTGCATTGCTGTTGCAATTATTTGAATAGATTTTTCTTTAGCAAGTTGTTTTGATTCTTCTTCAACTTTTTGGACCCATTTTTGATTAGAAAGACGTACTTCGGCATCAAGAATGTCGAAAATCATCTGTTTAGCTTCATCTTTAGTAACGGTACTAATGCGCTCAAGCTTGGTAATTAAATCATTGTACATATTTTTGAGCTTATTTTCTTGAACACGCAATGCATCTTCCATGCGTGAAAGATTGCGTTCTTTTTGCTGAAGATCTAGTTTAAGCGTATCAAGATCTAATTCTTTTTTCTCAATTATCTCATACTTTGAATTAAGCTTTGCTTGTAAGCGATCAAATTCGATTCGCTCACGTTTCATTTCAGATTCAAAATCGGTTCTTCGACGATAAATTTCATCTTTAATTTTTAAAAATGCTTCACGACGTTCATTTTCAATTTCTCGTTTGGCATTTTTCAATTTTTCTTGTGCTTCTTCTAATAATTTATTGGCACGATTTGAACGTTTTTTCATGTACCACAATAATCCAATAGCTAAAGCAAGGCATACCCCTGCAATAACATAGGAAAATAGAATTAATGTTTCAGCCATGTGATTCCTAACTATGAAAATTTATGTATGTCATTAAAGATATCTGGGATTAGTGTATCACAGATATTGCGATCATTTGCAAGGGGAATAGAATAAGAACAAAAGATAAAGCAAAAGTGAACTTTTTAATATATTACAAGGAGAGGAATACCCCCAAAGCAACTAACTTTGGGGATATTAATTTCTTACAGAAACTTTAGGATTTGCTGATCAATAAATTGAATAAGCGCTTCTTGTTTTTTCTCATTACTCTCATGTTTTATTTGAGAGCTTATAAGTTGGCTTGCTAATCGCACAGCAGATAAAACGGCAACTTTTTTTTCATCTAAGTAAGGCAGTTTTTGTGCGATTTCCTTCATGTGTATATCAACTAAAGAAGCAGAGCGAACCACCACTTCTTCAGGCTCATCGCTTACCAAATTATAATGATCATCAAAAATCAAAACTTTATATGGCTTTGCTTCATTTTTCATCGTAGTTAACTTTGTGTTTCAACAAGTTCATTAATACTACTTATCAAACTACTTACCGCATCTTTAGTTAATGCTTTTTCAATATTAAGCTCTTCAAGACGGCGTACATCATTGGTTAACGACGACTCAAGCATTTCCATTTTTGCAAGTAACTGTGCATTTTCTTCAGCTAATTTTGCATTTTCTGCTTTGAGTTCTTTTACCAACTCAATTAACGAAGCAATTTTTTCCTCAAGTACTGCTAATATTTCCACTGTAACTCCCCTTTTTTATATCGTTAATTATTCTATGCCCTAGTGTAATGAGCAGCAATAATTATTGTCAAGGGAACTATTCTTGAGCAATTTGAACAAGCTTAGTAAATGCTGCTGGCTCAAAAATTGCAAGTTGACTTAACATCTTTCTATTTAGTTCAATGTTAGCTTTCTTCAAGCCAAACATAAAACGATTGTAAGGTAAGCCATTAGCAACTGAAGCTGCTTTGATACGAGAAATAAATAATGCTCTCATATCACGTTTTTTAAGCTTACGACCTTTGAAAGCATACGCCATTGCGCGCATAAGAGTTTCTTTTGCGCGAATGAAAATATTTTTACGTTGGCCCCAGAAGCCCTTAGTTTGTTTGAGTAATTTTTTATGTCTTTTTTTTACAACGGTACCGCGTTTTACACGTGTCATGATAATCTCCGAAAATAGTTAATTAAGCAAAAAAGATAAAGTTCTTACGCCGCATATGGTAGTAAACGGGAAATTCTAGCCATATCTGCGTCATTTACATAAGCGCTGTGACGGAGAGAACGTTTTCTTTTAGATGCTTTTTTGGTCAACAAATGGCGTCTAAATGCTTTAGCTCTTTTAATTTTGCCACCTGGAAGTCTTTTAAAACGTTTCTTTGCTGCAGAACGTGTTTTCATTTTGTTGTTCATGATAATTGCTACCTATTATACGTTTAGTTTATTTGCCTTTAAGAAAATATACGCGTGACCACAAAGAACCCATTTTTGATTCTTGTTCTTGAACTAAATTTTTGTCCAAGCCATGCTCTTCAAAGGTTTTATGAATTTTTTCATAAATTTCTGCTCCACGCTCTTCACGAGTTGCATTTTCACGACCTTTAAAGAATAAGGTAATTTTCACACGTTTACCATCATTCAAGAAATCAATTGCCTGTCTCATTTTGGTTAAGTAATCATGTTCACCAATTTTGGGACTTAGCTTGATTTCCTTTACTTGAATAACTTTTTGATGTTTTTTGGCTTCAGCTTGTTTTTTCTTTTTTTCATAAAGAGACTTGCCAAAGTCCATAATTTTGGCAACAGGAACACCTTCTTTTCCTTGTTCAGCAATAATTACTAAATCAAGGCGCGCATCCTGTGCCATACGTAAAGCTTCGTTTCTACTTACCATACCAATGTTTTGGCCCTCGTGTGTAATAAGTTGCAAACGAGGAAATTTTATTTTTTCATTGATTAAAGGTAAGAGTTCTTTTTTTGTTTCTTTCAACGCAATAATACCTGTTTTTTAAGGGATATACATCTCTTAACAATTATTTTCTTGAATCTATTACTTCTTGAATCTGAGCTTTTATAGCAGCTGCAACATCTTTATGAGTTTTCAAATAATGAAGCATTTGCTCTCTACCTTGAGCAAGCTTTTCAGCACCCATAGAGAACCATGATCCCGACTGCTGAATTATGCCAAAATGAAGTCCTGCATCAAGCAAATCAAGCTCTTTACTAATTCCTTCATTAAACAGAAGATCAAGCTCAACTTTTTTAAATGGTGCAGCAACCTTATTTTTTACTACCTTTATGCATACCCTGTTGCCAACATGCGCATCATCTTTTTTCAATGAAGCAATACGGCGTACCTCAATACGAATTGAAGCATAGAATTTCAATGCATTACCACCAGTAGTTACTTCTTTAGGAGCAAAAGGCATAGCACCAATGTTTTGACGAACTTGGTTAATGAAAATCAAGATAGTTTTTGATTTATGGACAACTGGAGTTAACTTACGCAAGGCTTGTGACATAAGACGTGCTTGTAAGCCCATATGGGAATCACCCATTTCACCTTCAAGTTCAGCCTTAGGCACTAGGGCTGCTACTGAGTCGATAACCAAAATATCAATAGCGCCTGAGCGTATTAACATTTCAGCAATATCAAGAGCTTGTTCGCCATAATCAGGTTGAGAAATAATAAGATCGTCAACATTAATACCTAGGCGAGCAGCATGTGCTGGATCTAAGGCGTGTTCTGCATCTATAAACGCACAAATACCACCTTGTCTTTGGGCTTGTGCAATTGCTTGCATAGCAAGAGTTGTTTTACCTGACGCCTCAGGACCAAAAATTTCAATAACTCTGCCAACCGGCAATCCACCAACACCAATAGCCTCGTCAACTAAAATTGATCCGGTCGAAATTGCCTCTACACGAGAGTTGTTAGCCTGACCAAGCACCATTACAGCGCCATTGCCATACTGTTTGTCTATCTGAGAAAAGGTAACCTCAAGAGCTTTTCTCTTGAGGTCAATTTCAGAACCGTTAGCTGTTTTTTTGTTTATATTTTCTTTAGCCATAATTTCATTCTGTAAAATTTATCGTTGTGCTTAAATCTGTGGAGAATTAAACTTTATTGTAGCATTTCTATATAAAGAAGCAATAACTCCATTGAGTAAAACCATAGCTTCTTGCTGGGTTAAACGTTGCTTAATTTCATCTTTTTTTGCATCAAATTGTGCTTGGTCAAGAGGCGCTATTTCATCCAGTCTCATTACATAAACATGGTTGCCAGACGATGCATTGACCACGGAACCAATCTGTTCTAGTTGAAATAATTGATTAGTAGGTACTCCTTTACGCTGCAATAATTCAAGCGAATTTTTGTCAGCCTTTTTCAACATGCCAGTTTTTTCTACGGTAACACCTGGCATCTTTTGTATTGCATCAAAATTACCTGCTGCCATCAACTGTTTAAGCGATTTGCTAACTCCTTGAATTTTTTCTTGGGCTCTTTGTGAATATATATCATCAATAACGTTGTTTTTTATTGCATCCAATTCAGGGATATAGCTGTCTTTAATAGCCTCTAACTTAATTATGTTACCTTCTTGGGCATTACCAAAAGTAGTAAGCATGCCAGGTTTAATTTTAAAGAGTGCTTGTGCTACGGGAGTAGTTTCTAAAGAAGTTGCTGAAACAGATTGTTTTTTTGCATTTTTTGCTTTAACAAACTCATCAAATGCTGCAGGGTTTGATTTGGCCTGGTCAATTACCTTACGGGCATCGGCAGCAAATTGAGCGGCAAATTTTTTCTTAAGAAGTATATTTTTAATTTGAGTTTCAACTGCTGTAAGGGCTTTAAATTCTGGCGCTTTGCGAGCAACACGTTGTAGAATCTCAAAACCCTTATCGGTTTTAATTACTGGTGAAATATCGCCATCATTTTTTAATACAAATGCAGCCATTTCACGTTGTTTTTCCTGGGTTCCTTTGGTAAAGAATGGCAACAAACCGCCTTGCGCAGCTGATTCTTTATCGTCAGATACTTCTTGTGCAATTTTGGCAAATGAAGCGGGATCTTTTTCAAGTTGAGCTCTCACTTCTTCTGCTTTTTGTGATATTGCAATTTCTTGTGCTGGATCAGTTACCGCAAACAATATTCTTCTAATTTGAACTTGCGCAGGTTTTTCCAAATATTCAGATTGGTGAGCTTGATAATATTGCGCTATTTCTTCTGGTGCTAGCGTAATACCATACTGTGCTGGATCAAAAGTCCATATGGAACCTGTTCTTGTTGCTGGCACCATATATTCATTTTTATGAGTATCATAATACTCTTGAATAAGAGCTGGATCTAACGCTTCTTTTTTTACACCTTCTTTTATGGTATCAAATGAAATTGCGGCAATAGAAAATTTCTTGCCTGCATATTCATTAATAAAATAATTTTTTACTGCAATTGAAGGCGCATAATAAGCACCTTTTACCAATTGGGTAAAAATCATACGCTGCAATGCGCGTGCAAGTGATGATTCAAATTCAGCATTACTTACGCCAGCACGCTGTAGGTAACTTCTTAAAATCTGCGGATTAATAATACCATTTTCTAGAGCAAATGGAGGAACCAAGTCGCCAATAGTTTGTAAAAACTCTGGATGGCGCAACCATTCTTTGCTTAATTCTTTATCAGCTACAATACCAGTTTTTTTCACTGCCTGATCAAGTAACGCTTCTTGAGTAAGTATTTCTAATGCTTGTTCTTGAGGATCATTGCTTATACCCAACATTTGAAACCACAAGTCAGCATAATTACCAAGCTGAGCTCTAATGGCTTTAATTTCTTGTTCTTGATAAAAAGTTTTTCGTGCAAATTCAGGATAGCCAATAGTGGTCCCATTAACTTTTGCTATCCATTGCGCAGGAGTAAAAGCATTTTTTACTAATTCTATAACCGAAAAAACACCGGCTACTGCCAATAAACAAATCCACAAAACAATTTTAAAACCTCTACTCTTTATATGCTTGCGCATTGCAGTGATCATGTACAGCCTTTCTTTGATTACTTAGCCAATTATTATTGGTACGATATCTTTAATTCGTTCATATGCTTTTATGCGCTCAATAACGCCTAAAAATACTAATTCATCATCAAACATAGGAGTTATTGCTTGATACCAAGTAATAACTCTTCCTTTTTTAGAGCGACTTTGAATTTTTTTAATTTCTACAATAATATCTTTTTTAGCAAGACGTTCCTGGAATGCGATTGCTGCTTTTTGAGTTCCAAAACCAGCTAGCTTTGCATAGTAATGTTTAATTGGTTTTACTTCTTCTAGATGCTTGTCAGCATTGGTAATAGATATGTGTTCTACCGAAGATGCTTTAGCATCTGTAACTGGTTCAGACTCAACCACTTGCTCGGAAGATGATTCTTGTTCTTCAGATTCTTCTTCTGGTTTAATATCATAGAGCGTACATAAAGAAGAATAAATTTGATCTGCCAGTGATTCTTGATCTACTTTTTGAGAAAACTCATCGACTGCTTTTTTTTGTCCTAAAAAAAAGCCACTCATAAAAATAAGAAATGAAAACAGCAATGCTCCGGCAAAAATAACACTAGCATGTCGAGCGCTAATATAAAGTCCCGAAGAGTTTATAGGCGATGAGCTATCAGTAGTAATATTTTTACGTTCGTTTGGCTGCGCATTCATTATGTTGATTTCATTAAGTATGGGTGATTTAACACCTGCTTAATATATAATTCAAATGACTGCGAAGTCAAGTTCAGGGTAAGCCAATCACTCTTACAAGAACTTCCTAAAAGTGATTTTCGTATTTCGCGTTCAAGGCCGGCAGCAAAAATAAGTTGTCTTTTCGCGTAATTTCTTGTTTTCTTTTGGATTGTATCAATAAGATTGTCTTTTGATTGATGGTCTTTTAGAAACGTAATAATGTCATCATAACCAATAATTTTTTTTTCGAGTAAAAATGGTTCCCATGGGGTATTGAGTAATGCTTGTACTTCTTCAATCCATCCTTGCTCAACCATGATTTTAGTGCGTTGATTAATGCGGGCATATAAATCGTAACGATCGCGAGTCACTGTGATAATTAAAAAACTATCAATCGGATTAAAAAGTGGGGCACACAAAGAAGGCTTTATGCCCGACTCATACCAAATATCAAGAGCGCGGGTAACACGATAGCTATCATGCGGATGAATTTGTGCTGCCCTATCAGGATCAATAGCATTAAGCAATTGCCAACGTTCAAATTGATCTTGAGGATACATGGGCTTTTGTTGGGCAACTACTTTAGGGGCCATAGTAGGTTCATATAATAAAGATTTTAAATAAAAACCTGAACCACCTACTAAAATTGGCATATTTCCCCGTTTTTTAACTTCTTCAATGGTCTTTTGAACAAATGAACGATACTGAACAACCGTATAATTAACTGGTTCATTAATTATATCAAAACCATGTTGTGGTATAGAACTATTACGCCAATCAGGTTTGGCCGTACCAATAGTAAGAGGAGTATAACATTGCCCCATGTCCATATTTATAATTTCTGAGGGGATATGCTTTGCTAGTTCTTCTGCAAAATCAGTTTTACCTGAAGCCGTAGGACCATAAATAACAATCATGGTTATTATTTTTTAAGAAGCTCGATACGTTGAAGAATTGCATCATTCCACTCTTTCTCATCGTCAATAGCTAGCGTATGATTTGCAAGATGCGAAGGGACTGCTTCTTTTAAACGATTAAAATAAATGTTTTTTTCTTTATCAACTTCATTCAAGGGCTTAAAATATATTTTATTGTAACTTTGGTCAGCAAAAATAGTTTGTTGTGGATAAGCTTTTACTACTACGATGAAAGGCACAGGAGATTTTTTTTCACTGGCATGGGAAAACAATGATAATAACCCAAAAATGATGGTTAATAAATATTTCATGTATATATCCTTAATAATCTTTTTGAATTAAATAGATATTATGAATATAACAAATTTTGATAGTAGTACAATAAAAGGATATAGATTAATTTTCTTACTATGCTTTTTGCCAGGTTTTCCCGGTGATTTTAGGTTGAATTGGCTTTAGCTTTCCTCTTTTAACCAATTCTTGAAATTCTTTGCTCTCGCGGAGCATTTGATTAATTAATTCTTGTTCAGAACCAGTAAGCTTAATAATGTCTTTGGCAGAAACATTATTTTTTAATGGTTTTCCTGAGACGGTTTTGCCAAACGATCCTTTTTGTGGTCTTATTTTACCATTTTCAAAAGCAACATATATTGTTTTTTCTAGAGTAAAGGTGTACATATCTTCTTGTCGATTACCCCGAGCATCTTGATAAGAAATCACTAAATAAGTGGGATAAGAAATAAATACGGGAAAACTAAAACTAGATAGTGTGGTTCCTTTTTTTGCAGGAAGACGCATAAAATCAGCGCGACCTTCTTTATAAAGAGCACCTTGGGTATCTTGGGCTATATAACGTGCCGGTTGAATAACAAAAGCATCAACCGGCACTAAATCATGATTACGCAATTCAAAATACGCACTTGCTATTTCGACATGTATTATGAGCGCACTAAAAAGTATCAATAACTTATTCATATTTTTGATAAATATCTTTTACATCTTTTTTTAATTGCTCAAAACGCTTTTCTAAATCATCATCATCGTGATCATTATTGTCATCTAAATCCTTCTTTGGCACATATTGCTTAAGAACATCCAAAGCCTGTTTTCCTTCAAGCTCTAGGGATTCATATAAATCTTTTATTTGTTGTTCAGTCAATCTAACAATTTGATGTGCTTTAACATTTTCAACCAACGGATGTCCTGATTGAGTAAATCTACCAAACCCCTTACCTTTTTGTGGACGAAGCTGTTCATTTTCAAAAGCAACATATAATGTTTTGAAAGCAGGAACGGCATATATTTGATTTATAAATTTATTGTTTTTAAAATAAGCAATTTCTATATAAGTAGGCATGCTCCAATCAAAACCACTTGCCCATGAATCGATAGCATTGCCTGTTTTACCATTTACTAAGGTTAAATTTCCAATTAATGCGGGTTCATACGTCTGTTTATAGTTATCAAACTGATCAATCGAACGATAGCCCTTTTGTAAAAGTCTTACAAAAATAGGAAACCGTTCATGATTTCGTATTTCAAAATTTACTTGAATATCTCTTGCTTGCATTGCGCCAGCAAAAAAACTTAATGCTAATAATAAACGCTTCATACTACCATCCTTTATTTTTTTAATATTCTAAACCATTTTCAATAAGCCCAATATCATCTTGATTAAGTTCGACTATTTCTTGTGCTTTCACATTGTTTGATAACGAATGCCCAGAACTGGTAATTTTACCAAACAAAATGCCTTGTTGTGGTAACAACTTTCCTTCTTTGAAGGCGAGAAATAATGTTCTACCTACTGGCAAACCAAAATAACGAGTAATATCAATTCCATTTGAGTAGTAAGAAATTCTTAAATAAGTGGGTTTATATGCATCTGCCGAATAGGTTGCCGAACTGATTTTATTACCTTTTTTGGCAGGTATTGTAGTTACATAAGAATGAGCTGCTGTTCTAATTTGTCTTTTATCTTGAAGTCGCGCTCCGGCTTTTTGAAAAATTTTGATCGAGATAGGATATGACTCATGATTTCGGAGTTCAAAGTTAATATCTACTGCACGAAGATTATAAATAATTCCTGCACTTGTAAGTATTAATACGACTATTTTATTTTTCATCCAAAATTCCCTCTTTTATCTTTATTATTTTCTATTTGAATATATCAAAAGTTGGATTTAGGATGCAATAAAAAAGAGGCATCTTATAGTAATGCCTCTTTTTTTGAATAAATAGTATGAATTATATATTTTTTTGCTCTGAATTTACTGAATGTAGAGTATTGTTAAACAATGCACGAAGATGCTCAATAGCTTTTTCTTCGGCAACATTATTAACTAAAGAAATTTCTTGCGCTAAAAAAGATTCAGTTTGCAAGAGCAAGTTTTTCTCCCCAAAGGATAACTCTTTGTAATGAGAAATATGTTTAAGATCTCGATATATTTTACTTATGGCCACTAAATTACCGGTTCTCATATCAGAAAGATATTTTTTGCTACGCTTGTTCCAATTAGTTGCTACAACATCAGGAGTTATTTTTCGTGCCGGTTCAGCAAGAATTTTGAAAACATCATTTATTTTATCAATCGAACTTAACTTACGAATGCCAATAGATTCAAAATTATGCGTAGGAACAAGAATAGTCATTTCTTTATTGAGAAATTTAAGCTCAAAATAACGAGAGAGTATCCCAGCCACTTTTTTTTCAATAATTCGATTTACTTTTGCAACACCATGACCTGGGAAAACGACTTTTTCATCTAAATCAGGGTAAAATACCTTTTTTTTAAGGTCAGAAGACATAGTTAACGTCCTTTCCTATCAGGTGGAACGTAATGTCTCAAAAGGCTTTTACTCAGTTATTGTAAGTATACTCCTTTTTTGATCTTTGAGAACCCTAGAAAAAAGAATGCTCGTCCATGATTGAGCTTTTAGGTAATCTCCAGTACAATGACTATCTAACGGTAAAAATTTATGAATAATACTATACAACTTTCAAAAAAATTTTCGGTAAGTTTGATTTGGAATATTGCTGAATCATTGTTTTATCATATTACCTTTGCGGTACATCATTGTTATGCCTACGTGTACACCGAACCATACGTATATGGACAATCAGGCACTTATTTTTCACTTATTTATTGCGCTATTGCATTATTTTCTAGCGGGTTCGAAGAGTCATTAAGCTTTAGCTATAAAACTATTACTGACAGCAAATATCAATTTAATCAATTGCTCATTAAACCAATAGTAACACAAGCTATTTGGGCAACGCTTTTTTTTGCTATAACAATTCCTGTACTCAAATGTTATCTACAAGTTCCCATTCTTCAATTATCGAATGGTATGTTTGTCATAATTCTTCTTATTATTATTGTTGAGATAATAAGAAAATCCCTCAGAAGATTCCTTCACATTTCATTTTGCAACCAAACAACCACGATAAGTGAAATTATACTTATTGGTACCTATGTTTTATTTGTATGGGGCTGGTATTTACACGCTAAAGTATTTACCATTTCTCACTTATTAACTCCTATGCTTATTGCATCGTTAATAAGTACAACACTGTTAATTGTAAAATCAAGCCATCTATATCATATGCTTCCACGTAAGACAACAAAAGGCAATTATACGACACGAATAAAAAAACAACGTATTTACAATTATGGAAGCCAGTTTGTCCATCAAATTTTTTCAGGAAATATTTTGATACCACTTATTGCTGCTTACTATGGTTTTAACAAAGCAGGTGTTTTAGAACTGGTCAGGAATATTATTTATGTAGTCAGCATTTTATTAAACAAAGTATTAGGGCCATCTGTTGAAGCTTTGCTTGCACATAAGGTAAAAGAAGAGCATGCTCACTATCAGACAATTTTTTATTACGCGCGCAAAGCATGTTCTCTATTAATTTGGTGTGGCACCTTTTTAACACTCGGATTATTCTTTAGTCAAACTGATGTATTTAATGTGCGTCTTTCAGTTGCTGTTTTTGTTTTGTATCTGCTTGAACACGTTTCAATTTTTTATGAGCGCCTTTTGCGCGTTCAAGGTCATGCACATCTTATTTTTAAATTTAATATGGCAACTTTTGCAGCAGCTCTTGCGTTGTTGCCATGTATTACTACCTCAGCGGCATACACTTATATTGGATTTTTATCAGTAATAAAAGCTATTCATGTTTTTGCACTTCGCTTGACCACTCAACGAAAAGATTATTCGTGGAACATTGCTTGGATAAAACGATTTAATGGGCTCTTTAAAAAATCAATCCAAAAAAGCTCATAGTTGATAGTTTTCTACACAACGCAGGTAAATACTTTAAACATACCGTTTTTTCTCATCAATGAATTTTTAGCTCGTTTTTTTAATTGACCACCATTTAATTTTTCACTTTGTATAGAATTAAATCCAATTAAAAATCTTTTGTCTCCAGCTGTCTCGGGAAGATAAGAATGGTATTCATCTAAAAAGCGCTTAATATCTCTCTTTTTCTTTTGCTCGGCCCAATATTCAACATCAAATCCTTCTCTATCAACCGCTATTAATTGAGCGCCTTGTTCCTTAAGATAGGTTATATACTCAAGAACATGCGAACCATCGGGTATAGATTGAGCAAGACGAAGAGGCGTTTTCCCTTCGCTATTTACAACATTAATTTGAGCACCTTGTTCGATAAGAAGCTGCGCAATTTTTAAAGGATTTTGGCTAAATGCTGCTAGATGAAGTGGGGTATTATACCAATTGTCACGCGCATTAACATCGGCTTTTCGAGCAATCATTTCTTTTATAAAAGGAATATCAGATCGTAATATAGCAAGCATGAGTCCAGTCCTGCCATAAATATCACGCGCATTGACATTACCATCTTCACCCACCAATGGTAGCGGTTTTGTTAATGCTGTGTATACACTATCATCTCCCTCCACTAATGAAGGGCTTAATAATTGTGCAAGTTGTGCTGGTGTATAACCTTGATTGTTTTTTATAGTGAGATCAAGGATAGATCCATATTTTTGACGTATCATCCATATAAATTGAGGATCATATTGATATACAAATATATGCATCATCGTATCGCCATTATTGTTAATTGCATTAATATCGCCGCCACGATCTACAAATAAATGCAACAAATTTTCCATCATAATAGGGTCTGGAATGCTATTAAGGTAATGAAATACGGTCATTCCTACATTATCTTTAGCATTAATATCGGCATCATATTCAACAAGCAGAGCTATGGCCTCAAACATGCCTGGCATAAAACCATTTTGAACAGCAAAAATCAATGGCGTTCCACCTTCATAATCTCTTGAATGAGCATTGACGTTTGCCCCCGCTTTGAGCAATTTAACTATTTCGGGTAAATCTGGGGCTGAAACCGCATTCATAAGTCGGGTGCTTCCAAAAATATCATAAGCTTCTACGGGAATAATTTCATCATCGCTTGCAAAAAAGCGACTATCGTCTTCTGGTTGTCTACCAATAAAAAAACGGCTGTTATCCTCGTAAGAATTAATAAAAATAGCTCCGAGCATGGTTAGCTTTATCGCCATAATTAAAACTACCACTCTCTTTAAATTCATTATATTCCTTAAGTGAAACACCACAAATTATGCTAACCATAACAAATAGCTATCGTTCTGAGCAACTATTTGGCATTATAGTACAATGATTCTTATACATAACCTACGCAGTCACTATGAAATCAGCACATCTTTTTTCTTCATTTACTTCAGCTCTTACCTGGAACGCACTTCTTTTTTCATGCACCAAGATTGCGCAACTGCTCAGTTCTTATTGTGTATATTATTGCGGCGATACTTTTATTTTCTATCAATGGTCGCATAGCCTGGCATTGTTATATCTTATTCTCTTGTGGCTTGATTGTGGTCTAAAAAAATCAATTGCCCGATTTGCCTTATCATTACTACAGCAATCGCATAGCCTTATTAAGAAAATTATTTATTTTCAATTAGCTCTGCTAGGTGTAGCGAGTTTAGGAATCTTCTTTTTTCATCGATTCTTGTTTCCTTATTTTTCAGCCACCCAAATAATTTTATATTTAACGCTATTTATAGCTCAGGGAATTGTTTTTTTACTTCAAAATATTTCTCACGCCTATTTTTTAAATAAACAGTTCAATTGTGTTTTAATACTCGTAACTGCCATCGAAATACTCGGTATTAGTTATATAGCATTTACTTGTTTAACTCTTGAGAAACTGTTAATGGTCAAATTATTAACCACAGGTATGGCCGTTTTAATAACAGGAATTAATCTCAAGAGGTTTATAGTCCAGCAAGTACCGTTTGTTGGTTCACCAACAATTGAAAATTCATTTACCAAGCATACAGGCATAATGGGCGTTACTACCATTTTAAAAAGCTTGAGCGAGCGAAACTTTTTATTACCTTTTTTTGCCGCCACGCTAGGAATAGAAAGTGCCACTCTTTACAAAATAACTAATGACGCCGCGCTCGCCTGTTACCGGATAGTAGTAAAATCTCTTGGATCAGCTGATACAGCATTTCTCTCATATGCTAATGAGTTAGGAGAACAAAACTTTTTTAATAAGTCGGTTATTCACCTAAAAAGAAAGGTCATGTTGTTAACTATACCTCTTATTATGTTATTAATGTTATTGCTTATTTGTTTGCCGTATATTTTTGATAATCAATTTTTTGTTCCGTTACTTATTTTAATTTGTTCTTACATAGCAGAATCATTATTATTACCTTATGAGCGTATACTTGAAGTGCAAGGGCGTTATAAAGAATTAATTACTTCATATATTGTATACGGGCTAGGGTATGGGGCAGCTATTGTAGTAGTGATCGTTGCAAAAACAGGGTTGTTATTTGCATTAGTGGCGATTCAAACGGTGAGATTAGTAAGCATGGTAATAATGTGGCTTGCTACTAAAAAGGTTAAATGGCAGGAGATAGTGATAATAAAAAATGATTATAAGAACCAGCCGCGCCGTCTTTCCCCTTTTAGGTTATTTTTTAAATAATATGATAAGTATGATTTTCATCTAAAAATATAATGTAAAAAAAAATATATTGGACTACTTATTTTTTTAACAAATAAAACTATTAAATGAGAAAAAATAGCGTATCTATTGGTTATTTTGGCTCAAATTATTGCGCAACGTTTGATTGGTTCGTGTGAAGATATTGTCTTACTGTTCTTTTCATGCGATGTGGAGTTTTTGATCTTCCTCTTAACGGTATTTTAATAAGATATATTCCTTTTCTTCTTCTTCTTATTCTTATCACCCTTCTTCTTTTCTAACTACGTCTTTTTTTAGTATTAGCTAGTTATACTCTTCTAATAATAATCAGTAGATTTCTTATTGGTATTTGCCTTCTTGCTTAAGTTCTTCTTTTGCTCCATAAATTTATAGAGCTTCTTGTTCTTCTTGGTTATCTTATTAGTTTGCTTTATTATTGTTTATTTCTTATCGGTTAGTTTTGCTTATTGTTTATTACTCTTCTTCTTTGTTTAATCTTAGTACTAGTTATGTCTTTAGCGAGTATTCTTAGTCTTAGTTTTTGACTTTGCTCTTATTTCTTAATCTTTAGATTTCTATTTATCTTCACCCTATATATTCTAAGTCTATATATCATGCATATTCTCTTTCTCTTATCTCTCATATCTTATTCTCTTGTATACTTTTTATATAAGTAAGTTTTTACTTTGTTTTAATGCTATATAGTTTTAATTCCTACATCATACATCATATTTATTTATCTTTTAGCTAAGTCATGCCATGTGCTTATATACAGGTGTCTATTATTCTTATTACTTATACCTCTACACCTAACCTATCTCTTTTATTTATTCCTCCCTTATTTTCTCCCCCATCCTTTCTTTCCCCTATTTTTAATCCTTTCCCCCTCGCTTTCCTCTTCTTCCTCCTGCTTCCTGTTTTTAACGGAGTCAAATCCCCGTAAGCCCCCCTTCCCTACCCACAAAATGGGCTGAGGGGTGCAGACGGAGTGCCCTGTCGCGCGCCGCGCGAATCAATTACTCCTAAAAACCTTATAAATAAGGGCTCAAATCGCGCAAACAAAATCAGAAAAAAAACAGGTCAATCAAGTGCGTCGATCGAATATTGTTACAGAATACTTTCGTTATGCGACGCTTATAATTATTTATGCCTGTGTGAAACATTATCGAACATAGAAAAAATTTACATAAATTTATTCAGGTTAAAAGTTAAATTTTTATTTATATAAAAGCTTAGTGTAAAAGACTAAGATTTTTTTAGTATTTGTTTGACAGAGG
Organism: Candidatus Babelota bacterium; assembly: GCA_049325595.1. Lineage (GTDB taxonomy): Bacteria > Babelota > Babeliae > Babelales > Vermiphilaceae > Noda2021. The sequence continues at coordinate 135,288 of JBMOLF010000015.1, read as the reverse complement.
GGGTATGTTTTATCTATAATTTATAGGGATTTTATGAGATTATTAAAATCAAATATTTTTAACGAAAACCAACTATAAAACTAAAGGGCTAAATCCATGGCAAAAATAATTGGCATAGATTTAGGAACAACCAACTCGGTAGTAGCCTTCATGGAAGGTGGTACCCCGAAAGTTATTCCTAATAAAGATGGTTCAAATACAACCCCTTCTATCGTTGCATTTACCAAAGATGGCAAACGTTTGGTAGGTACCTTAGCAAAACGTCAAGCAGTTACCAACCCTGAAAACACCATTTATTCAGTTAAGCGTTTCATTGGCCATCAATATGATGAAATGACCAATGAAATCAAAAAAATGCCTTACAAAATAGTAAAGCGCAGCAATGGCGACATTGCTATCGTCGCACAAGGCAAAGAATATACCCCACAAGAAATATCTGCGGCTATTTTGAGCGAACTCAAGCAAACCGCTGAAGAGTTTTTAGGCGAAAAAGTTACCGAAGCGGTAATTACGGTACCTGCTTATTTTAACGACTCACAACGTCAAGCAACCAAAGACGCAGGTCGCATTGCAGGCTTAGAAGTAAAACGTATCATCAACGAGCCTACTGCAGCAGCATTAGCCTATGGCTTTGATAAGAAAAAAAGTGGTACTATTGCCGTGTTTGACTTTGGTGGTGGTACATTTGATATTTCAGTCCTAGAAATTAATGATGGCGTTATCGAAGTGCGCTCAACCAATGGCGACACCCATCTTGGTGGTGACGACGTTGACCATGTGTTAATCGATTACATTGCTGATGAATTTAAAAAAGAGCAAGGCATCGATCTTACTAAAGATAGCATGGCGTTACAGCGCTTAAAAGAAGCGGCTGAGAAAGCAAAAAAAGAGCTTTCAACCTTACACGAAACCGATATCAATTTGCCTTACATCACTGCTGATGCAACCGGTCCTAAGCACTTGAATATCAAATTATCTCGTGCAAAACTTGAGTCTCTTTGCTCAGACATTTTCAAACGCTTACTCGAACCATGCAAACGCGCACTTGCTGATGCACAATTAAGCCCAAGCCAAATTGACGAAGTTATCTTAGTTGGTGGTTCAACCCGTATTCCAAAAGTACAGCAATTAGTTAAAGAGTTCTTTGGTAAAGAACCTAACAAATCAGTAAACCCTGATGAAGTAGTAGCCGTTGGCGCTGCAATTCAAGGTGGTGTATTAGCAGGTGAAGTAACGGATGTACTCTTGCTTGACGTTACTCCGTTGTCACTTGGTATTGAAACCCTTGGCGGCGTGATGACCAAGTTAATTGAACGTAATACCACAATCCCAACCAAGAAATCACAAGTATTCTCAACTGCTGAAGATAATCAAACAGCCGTAGATATTCGTGTATTCCAAGGTGAGCGTGAATTTGCCAAAGATAACAAAATGCTTGGCCAATTCAGATTAGAAGGTATTCCTGCCGCTCCTCGTGGCGTTCCACAAGTTGAAGTGTCGTTTGACATCGATGCTAACGGTATTGTACATGTTTCTGCAAAAGACAAAGCTTCTGGTAAAGAGCAAAAAATCACTATTACCAGCAGCAGCGGCTTAAGCAAAGAAGAAATCGATCGCATGGTACAAGATGCAAAAGCACACGAAGCTGAAGACAAAAAAGCCCGTGAAACAGTTGAAAAAAGAAATCAACTTGATGGCACCATCTTGCAAATCGAAAAAACCTTAGCAGAGAATAAAGAAAAAATCCCTGCTCAAGATGCACAAGATCTGCAACAAGCAATCGATAAAGCTAAATCTGCACTCAAAGAACATGAGCATAATGCAGAAGAATTGCAAAAAGCTCACGATGAATTGCTCAAAGCGTCTCACAAAGTAGCTGAATTGTTGTACAAACAAGGTGGCGCTGAAGGCGCAGAACAAAAACCAGAATCAGATGATACCAAATCTGACAATGGTCCAATTGATGCAGACATTAGCTAATGTTGTTTTAGGCCAGTAGTAAATATAAAGAGAGGGGCGCTTTACGCCCCTCTCTTGTTTCTAAATTACAAGGAAAAATTTTTTTTACTTGTACTAAGCAAGCTTTTTTTTCTTAATTGTTATTATCGTGTTTATGATCTTATTAAATTAATAATTTTTCTCAACTCTGCTTTACACTGATTGTATACCTCAACATCAAATTTATGGTGTCGATAAATTTTTACACCACTGTTGGGATTTAGCATTATATCCTTAGTCATTAAAATTCGGGCTTGCATTTTCATCAAATGACTCTCTGATAGCGTGAACCACTTGTACCAAGTTGACTTGTTGAGTGCTTCAGGTTCTTTTTGGTATAACTCCAAAATAGAAGAAATTTTGGTATGCATACGCTTTACAGTATCAAAAGTATTTTTATCAATTTGCTCTTTGTAAGGAATACCAAAGGGCTCTGATAAATAAACACAAGAATCAACAAGGTTTTTTGGAATGAAAATCTGCTGCATAAGGCCATAATTTGATTTGTTGAATAAGGGCTTGTATGTATTGATTACCTTGTCTACATGATTTTGATCAATATTAAGCTTGATAAATAGTTCAGTAATAATTTTTTTTAAATCATTTAGTGATGAACTGTAGTTAGTCAAAAAATAAAAAAGTGAATTTTCACCGTTGCGCGTTTCATTACCAAAAATACTTAAATTAGCTGAAATAAGATGACAGCTAATATCAGGTTTTTTGTCGTAATTACTGCATGGATACTTTTCCAACGTTTCCTTTAGAAAATCTTGAACTGTAGTGCCGCTTAGAGATGAAAATGGTGATCGTAAAAATTCAAAATTCTCATTGGTGGTATGTTGAGAATTCAATTGAGCAAATTCTTTTAATATATCTTGCAACAAGATAAAGGTATTATTCTGACCATGATAAAAAACATAATGCGTTTTTGCCATAATGCGTTCTTGTTCAATCATTTTTTTAATTAACAATTGCATGTTGCATCTCTCTATTATTGGCCAAAATAGACTCTTATTAAAACTAATCACAGATAAATAAGCATCAGTTTGAGATTTGTTTGCGTGTTGACTATTGAAAGAGATTTGATTTGTTACATCTAAACCTACACCCAAAGGACTTATGTCTTTTTTGTTATTGGAATATTTATTGTAAATGTGCTCGCAAGATTTTTCCCATGACTTTTTTTGCGTAGCTTGAAGAAAAAAATCTTTTTTTAATCTATTACTAAGTGGCGTATTAAAGATTAATTTGGAATTTTTTTCAGCCGAACTAATCGAACCATGATCAAAAAGAAATGCAACTAAAAAAACATAAAGTAATTTTTTATTCATAATTCTTCCCCCGCTTTATTGTTTCTATTAGAATATATTATTTTAAGATTTTGTCAATTTGATGCTTCAATAGAGAAATGCGTTAAACTCAGGCATCGATTACTAATGCATATTTATTCAACAATATACAAAACTAGCTGAATTGTTATACAAATAAGGCGGCGCTGAAGGTGCAGAACAAAAACCAGAATTAGATGATACTAAATCTGACAATGGTCCAATTGATGCAGACATTAGCTAAATAGTAGATTAGCACTTATACGATAAGGGAGCCCTCAAAAGGTTCCCTTTTTTTCTTTAAACATTGCAATTAGGTATTTTGTATAGCTTATAGCGTTAGGCCATTGCTCTGATAATAATTTTGTATTAAACTTTTGTGATTTAAAAAATTTTATTAACAAAAAAAGGTCAGTATGTACAAAATTACTATTATTTTGATTTTAAGCCTAATTAGTAGTATTAAAGCAAGCGAAGATAATTTTGAAATTATATGCACTCCTTTATTAGAACAAGCAAAAAAATTAGCACAACAACACGCAGATAATCCTACCTCTTCAAAACCTATCATTGCCATTGCCGGTTGTTCTGCCGTAGGCAAAAGTTATTTCACCAGAAAACTTTCAAAATTATTGCGCCAGCAAGGGGTTAAAGTAAAAATTTTAAAGGCTGATGACTTTCTACAACCTACCCCGGTAGAAAATCCATTAATCCATAAAAATTTCGATCACATAAAACTACATGATACTCTCTCGAAAATTATTTCAGGAGAAGAACACATCGAAAAACCAATCTGGGATCACGCAGAAAAAGTGAGCACTAAAGATACAGAAGTTGCTTGTTTTCATAATGTTAATCTCATCTTATTTGAAGGCATTTATTGTTTGTGTGACTCTACAAGTTATGACTTTTTAAAATATAGCAGTATAAGAGTTTTTCTTGATGCTGATGACACAGATATTATTGAATGGAATTGGAAAAGAGAACTGAGAACACCAGAAAAAGCACGAACACGTGAAAAATTTGATGAAGATATAAAATGGGATATGGAAGACTATCATAAAACAATAGCTCCAACTAAACAATATGCAGATTTTGTAATTTTCAAAAAAAATGATCATTCTTATGAAATAAGACAACAACCAGAATCAGACGACAAAAAGTCTGACAATGGCCCAATAGATGCTGACATTAGCTAAGATCTGGTTAGCCATAAAACTTAAGGGAACCCTAAAAGGTTCCCTTTTTTCTTTAAAAACATCTTATTATTTGCACTCTTAATAATTGACCTTACACGAAATCAATTGTACTAATAAAAAATAATAAAACTCTAGACTTAAATAACGAATATAAAAGTATTTTCCAAAACTGTTATATTATAAAAATGAGTGTTAAATAAAACCTTTATGAGAAATCAATGTATTTAGTTAAGAGCTTAATTTTAAAAATTATATTTTTAATATTGGTTACTACAACTTCCAACAACTATTCATTTTTTTACAATCATCCTTTGTCTTATACTTTGTTAAGAGAAGACACAAATGCATTTCTCAACAAAAGTAAAAATATTAATGATCAAACATTTCAAGAAATGATTAAGAGCGCATTAGATTCATTATCTCTTGAATTAGATAAATTTGGATTATTGCTAGACTTAGAAAATAAACTTGAAATGAGGATCAAAAGAATTGAATCATTTAAAAACAAAAGGTACGATTATAAATCAATTCGCAACGGATGTATATCAATAGCCATCAGTTCTGGGCTAAATTATTTGCTTTATATTAGTTACAAGAAATGGTATACGCAAAGTAAATCAAAATTTAATTTTATTAAAAAAGAATTTCAGCAACAAGGGATGCGGGTTGAGACATTCTGCGGAGCTTTATTTGTTTCTGGCCGACGTTTCTTGAATTCTCATAAACTAAATACTCTTTTTCAAGCAAAAATAAATCTTAATAATTTAGAACTCGTACTTGGATGGGGATCTGCTGTCTCCTTGATTATATTTATATATGGATTAGGCAATCTTCTTATTGGCCTTAATCCACACAATGAAGATCAATTTTTAGATACCTATCAGCGACAATTGTCTTATATTAAAGAATTAAAATCGACTATGCATTATTTTTAATTTAAGAATAGCTGTTGATCTGATAAAATTGATAAGAAGGTTTTCTCTGTTTATTCAATTATTTTAGTCTGTTGAAGTTTTGATTTTTGTACACTAAGATTTGCCAAAAAAAGGAGATTCATGCAAATAAAAAAATTCTCATTAATCACTTTATTATTTTTCTTTAACGTTTGTTTTAGTAACGAGCCAAATCAATTTGACAAATGCCAAACTTATTTAGCACATTCCAAAATATTAATTCCGATAAAAAAATTCATGCATGTTGTTCATACAATTATAAAAAAACCTCTGGGATTAAGTGATTCGATTGCGTCAGAAGAATACCAGCAACTTGCTAATGAAGTTAAACAATCTCTTAATGGACCACTACTTACTTTACCACCGGTAAAAACTACTTATACATCAAATTTTAGAAAGAAATTTTTTAATTATGAGACTGTTGCTTTAACTAACTCAGAGGGTATTTTCGTAAATGAAACAGCATTACAATACTCACCCTTTTATGGGTTCAAAAGATTTATCATGCATCATGAAGCAATTCATTATAAATATGATGATTCAATAAGCATGCTGCTCTGTTGGTTCTCCGGTTATTATGCAAGCAGATTTACTATTTCAAAAATATTTGCGCAAAACAAACGCACAAAATTTTTTTCTTCCATCGCTGAAATACTGACAGCTATTGCTGTGTCGAAAAAATATCACCGGTATGCTGAACATAGAGCTGATATAGAAGGTGCACATGCGACACAATGCTACCACTGCCTTAAGGAATATGTTACTGCCTCAACCGACCATAGTGAGTACGGTTATGCTTCACATTCTGAATTAAAATCTATTGCAAAAAAGCTCAAGCAAACAAATAGTCTTTGTATGCATCATTTGCAAAAAATCTGACAACCCAATCGATGCTGACATTAGCTAAGATTACATAAGAGGAAGTTGGATTTGCTTCCTCTTCTCTTATAAATTAGAAAAATACCTTAAATTTTTTATAAAAAATGTATCAATAACCCTAAAGCACCATTTTTAACAAAAAACAAGTATCTCATGCTTCTCCATAGTTATATATATTAAAACTGGATTATTTTAGCATAAATAATTAGCCTTAAACACCCGCAATTATATTCAAATTGAAAAAAATATCAAAACTGGTAGTCTATATTGATATATATTTTTGGAGGTTATTTATGAAATTTTTTACTATATCTGTTCTTATGGCCGGATTATTTCTTGCAAATCAGTCCGCACATGCCGGTTGGCAGGATAAAGCTTCTACGGCATTAAGCACCCTATCAAAAATTGCTGGCCAATCGAGCGATTATCTTTTAAATAAAATTACCAATAATCCCAAGCTTGTAATAGGCGGCGCTATTGGTACAATTGCAGCGATAAGTCTTATTAAATACATCAAAAAAACATCTACTCCATCCGCAACATCTAACAATACTATTAAAGCACCAAGCATTGAAGATAGTGCTTATAATAATGAGGTTTTGGCAGAAACTAAAGAAGTTATAAAACAAATTCACGATACAATAGATCAATTGCTAAATGGGGAAACTACAACCAATCTTTCTTCAAGATTTGAGTATAAACACTCTTATTATAAAGCTTTGATTACGCAAAGACCTAACCATATGTTCGATTACCAATTATGCCGTAAAGATAAAAAAACCAATCAAATATTTAACATACGTGAGCAAGTAAACGGTACTATTGTGGAATATCGCTTTGGATAAGAGTTATTGATAAGGAAAAAATTATGATAACAAAAAGATACGTACTATTAGCTTTGCTAACAAGTTTCTGCGCAATAAATATCTACTCGTCACCATTTTCATATAATCCACAAATTATATATCATAAAAATTATGATATTTCATTTTTTGGGCTTGAAAAAATTTTGCACTATTTTGACACTCACAAATACAGCAAAACATTCAATTATTTAACCAAAAATAATCTTATTTCTAAGAGCGCTATTCATACACCAACTATTATTACGGACGAGCAATTACTTGCCATACATAAATCACCCTATTTAGAAAGCTTAAAAAACTCTCATGTGATTGCACAAGTAGCAGGTGTACCCTTATTGCGAATTATGCCAAATTTTTTATTACGAAAAAAAATATTAGAACCTATGAAGTATGCAACAGCAGGAACTATTTTAGCTGCTGAGTTAGCAATGCAACATGGGTTAGCATTTAACCTTTCTGGCGGATATCACCACGCTAAAGCAAATCAAGGCGAAGGATTTTGCTTCTTTGCTGACATACCTTTAGCTATTAACAAACTTTGGAAAAATCATCCTGAGCTTAAAGTAGTCATAATTGACCTTGATGCTCACCAAGGAAATGGTAATTCAACCCTATTAAGAAACGATCCTCGTGTAGCGTTGATTGACTCGTATGGCAAATATAATTATCCAACATTCCATGATTATCTTACTCAATTTGATGTACAATACCGTATACCGCTCGAATGGAAAACAGAAGATGCAGAATATTTAGAAAAAGTAAAAACTGCTGTTGACCAAGCAATTGCTAATCACAAACCACAACTTATCATATACAATGCAGGAACTGATATTTTAATTGGCGATCCTCTGGGCGGCATGAGCATAACCGCGCAAGGTGTTATAATACGAGATCAATTGGTAATAGAATCTGCGATTAAAAATAACATTCCCATAGTCATGACATTATCAGGTGGATACACCAAACAAAGCGCCGAAGTTATTAGTAAGTCACTTGAAAATATTATCAAGAATGTGTGCCCCAAATTAGATTAATACTGCCTGTGGAGGTTATATGCAGTTTAAATCAGCATTATTAGGAATTGTTCTTGCTTTGGGCATGGCCAATGCAACAGCAAGTGATTTGTATAAACCAAATCGCTTTGATCGATTTCAAGCTTATTTTACTAATTCGTATGCAGCACAAGTAGTAAAATATTTAGCTCGCCCCCTTGATTGGTTATTAGGTAAGATTCTCAGAATAAATCATGGAACAGCATCGGCAGAATATCAACATTTAGGCAAACAAGCTCAAATTGATTTAGGAACTCATCCTAAATTAACGGTACCAATTAAAAGAGCTAATAATGTAGAATTTGCTGGTTTAGTTCATGCTACAAACGGTAGTATTTACGTTAATGAGAATTCATACAATAATCAATCTTATGGTTCAAGAAATCATGTATTGCATCATGAAGCAGTTCATATCAAATACGCTGATGGACCGAGTAAGGTAGTTGCTTTAGGTACATGGGCATTGATAGCTACCGCAGGAAATCAAATCGCAAAAACGTTTTGTAACAAACATGATGTAATTGATGCAGCGACAATAATCATAGCATTATCATCGGTCTATTATACAGCAAAATATAGTTATTACTGTGAGCACCGCGCTGACACTGAAGGACTATATGCCACCAATTGCTTTGTATGCGCTAGCGACACAAAAAAAAGAGAGCAAAAAAGAAAAGAAGATATCACCAAATATGGCTATTTATCGGTAAAAGAAATAGAACAAATCGAACAACATTTAAAAGCTCACAATCGCATATGCTTATATCATATAAATGAAAAAAAGCAGAAGTTTTTTGACAATAAAAAAGAAATTCTTGCACCCTTCAAGCGGATCAAAGAAATTAAAAGTATTTTACCAAAATTGTCATACTACAAACAATTTGCATCTAATAGTTAGATAGTCCAATTATCAATTCGATCATAGGGAGCTTTTGACCAGTTCCCTTATTTTTTTTGCTTAAGAATGTTATTATATTTATCATAGGTTCTTATTTACCCAATGCATTAAAAAATGAGGGCTTATTATGAAAAAATTAGCGTTTTATTTAATCTATTCTGTTTTCTTTACACCCTTCACCATTGCACAACCCCTTAATCTACGCATAGCAAAGGACCAGGTAATTGAACATTATGAATCTGGCGCCTTTGAACAAGAATGCAAACAAATTATAGATCAAGCTATTGATTATTTAGAATCTAACAAAGATAATTTCAGCGATTCAAAGTCTATTATTTTTGATGTTGACGATACGATATTATTAGCTTTTTACCATTTAAAAACGTTAGATTTTTGTGATTATTGCGGAGATCGTTTATTTAATGAATTTGTTACTCGCGCAAATGCGCCAACTATTGTAGCAGTAAAGCAATTGTATGATTACTGTGCTAACAATAACTATCATATATTCTTTCTAACAAGCAGAAGCGAAGAATTATATGATGCAACCATACAAAATCTTGCATTGCATGGATATGTTAAATTTGATCGTTTAATTTGCAAATCACATAATGAAAAGCATTTAAAAGCCATTCAATACAAATCATCCCAGCGAGCACAGTTAGTATCCCAAGGATATGATATTGTTGCATGTGTGGGTGATCAACCAACTGATTTAGAAGGCCCATATGTTGGTTATGTAGTAAAAATTCCTAATTATACTCATATTTTAAAATAGATATTTTGTTTTGAAATATTAAGTTGGCATTACTGGGCAGACGGTCATTGATTAACTGAAAATAAAAAAGTCTTTGTTTATTCCTGTTGTTACCAATTAATTTTTTTAAACATTTTTTAATCGACCTGTTCTCATTTTTTTTAATTCTGGTAAAACAGTAGCAGCACACATAAAAAACAACTCATAGGGGCTTTTCATGAAAAAAAATATTATTTTTGCGGCAGGAGTATTATTCATTACACCAGCTTTATGGGGCATGGATAAAAATTTTGAGCACACAAAGGCGAACTTTTTTCTCCAGTTACTCTATCACCAAGCGCTAACAGGCTTTAAACAGCCGTTACTTAACGAGCAACTTTCATCAGACATTTCTAAAATTCAAAGCCCACTCAAAGAAAAGCAAATAACTAGCACGCATCAAAAATTGACTCGTTCTTCATTCCATAAAAATTTTTAAAAGTTGAGAATTATGAAAATTCAAATAATAACTATAGTACTTACTACTTTAGCAACAAATGCTATGGAGCAGCATCCGGGGCGACAAAATTTGGTAGTAAATCAAGACTACATTAACCAGCTTCATACTATAACAAAAAAGGTTGCGTATCATCCTATTCGTTTAGAGAAAAAAATTTCTAAACTAATGCAAACTAATCATACATGGCAGCTCTTATTATCTAATCAAAAAACTGCTGGTTTAATTGTTGAGCAAATAAGTACCGATAATGAATCAGAAATGTATCCGGTAGCAATTATGCTTAATACATCAGGAACTATTGCATGGCTTAAAAGCTATATTCACAATAATCCTGCAAAGCATACTGAAATTCTTGATTTTATGAATCATGTGCGCTGTAACATTTATGCATCACAAGAAGAATTTCCTGAATTAAATAAAACATTAAATGCGATTGAACAGGAGATTATACAAGTAGAAGAAAACAAATTTAATTAAAATCATAAAAGAGCTCTTGATGATTAAAATCAAGAGCTCTTTTATGAACCTTCTTCTCCATCGCTAGAGTCTTCACCCAGCTGAATATGCCCTAAATTCCATCGATTACAAAATTCGTTAAGATCTATTTGTAACATAAAAGATGAATAATTCGTTTTGCTGTTTTTACGCAAAATATTTATCTCTTGGTCAAAATCTTTATTAGTCGTTATTAACTTTTCTAAATGGGTGCCGTTATCAAGCATATTTGTATTATGAGAGAGCAAAAAACACTTTATTTGTTTACCTAGTTTTTTAGTATATTCATCACTTGTCTTATTAAGAGTAGTTTGATCCATTGTCCAAGAAATACCGCTGATTATGCCAAGCAAGATAAGATATTTAACCATGAATAAGCACCTCGATTATGTTGGCTATTTTTGTATTACAACATTACTACCAAAAGAATAGTATAAGCAGATTATCAATTACTTAACTTATAAGAGCGCTCATTTGTAAGCGGTAGTCCTATCTGCCATTTTAAATTATATAATAATTATTACATAACTCTATGCTCTAGCACTAGCTGACATACTCTATCGATTGAAAAATAAAATCATCTTCTTGATCATTTTGCCATAAAACAGTCACAATCGATTCATTGGTTAATGGTGGTAATTCTTCTAAATTATATCCTAAAGAAACTAACAATAAGCTCATGGCTGCTCCATGTGTTACTACAACAATTTGTTCATTTTTATGTTTTTGAGCTATTGCAATAAGATAGTTTTTAATACGTTCAATTACTTGGTGCCGTGGCTCAACATCTAAAAATTCTGGTAAATATTTATAATTGAGCATTCCATATTTATCAGTCATTTCCTGCCTGGTAAGTCCTTGTAACTTACCAAAGTTCCCTTCACGCAGATCAGCTGAAACGACAATCTTTAAAGAAAAGAGTTCTGCTATTTCACTGCCGTTTGTTGAGCTCTTTGCAAATCGGAAGAATATAATGCAGTAATAGGTACCTGTTTTGCTTTAAGATAATGTGCCACTCTTTTGGCCTGCTCAATACCTTTTGCATTCAAAGGAATATCTGCATGTCCTTGCAATTTACCTGCCAAGTTCCAATCTGTCTGGCCATGGCGAATGAGAATTAAAGTAGTTGAATTCATAATTATCCTAATTATCCTATATTAGAAATAATTTAATAAGTTTAAATTTGACTTAGTTGCAATTTCCTATTTCAGTGATACTCTCGTTAATAGTATCTTTAACGTTTTATAGGAGGTTAATTATATGCAATGCACACTTAAATTGTTTGCATTGGCTACACTTGCAACCATATCTTCTGCATCTGCAGTAACTTTTGTTAATAATCGCACTGAAAGAGTTATATTGCACGATTTTACTTTTAATCATAATCGTGAAATAGCTTTAAAGCCGATTATTTTACAAAAAAATACACCGTATGAAAATTCTGAAATTGAATCTTGCATTGCAGATTTAGAAACAGAATCGATCAAGCTTGGCACTTTAAGACCAGAATGTTTTGTAGTTTTTGAAAAGCATGAGGTATTGGTAGCTTATCCTCTTGAACATTTGAAAAATGCGATAAAAGAAAATCAAACTAACTAACAAAAAAAGGCCTCTTAAAAAAGAGGCCCTTTTTAATATCGTAGCGCTATTCTGATTCATAGCGTTTTATTTTTTCAAATACATTCTGTATATACTGCTTAAATGCTGCATGAGTTTTTTTTGCATTTGCGCATAGCTCATCTTGATTATGCCTACAGAGTAATTGCGTTTTTTCTGCGATGTGTTCAATTAATGTTTTGCCATGTAATGTATCAGTAAACAACTCAAAGTCTATTGCCGTATCCAATGAAGCAACTTCCACTAGCTCATTATAGTTTGCAGCATGCTTTGGATCAAGGCCAATTGCAAGTAAATGGTATTGATAGCGAAGTTTATTAAGCTCTTTGATGTAGGCAATATCAATATCGGGCTGGTAATAGGCATCGATCGCTTTGTTGGCAAAATAATCGGCAAGTTTTAAATATTCGCGTGATACTTTTTTATAAGCATATTCATAATCACTTTGATGATATTTATTTTCTGATGAATGAATGGTAATAACAGTTAACGCTAAAAAAAGATAATGTACTATTTTCATGATTAATATTCCAGAATTAGTGTTCAAATCAAAATACTTTTAACTCTTCTTGAATTTTTTGCAAATCGTCCTGATGAGCCTTTTTTAATTTTTTATAATATAAGGCCTGTGATGCGTGAGAACGTGCATGATACGCAGCAAATGCTGAAAAACATGCCGCACCTAAGACTATGTCTGAAGTATTACCAAGAAATGGTTGTAACAATTCAGCGTTTAAAGCAAAGCCAACTGAGTACATTAACCCATTAAATGATGAAAATCCCCATAAAGCAGATTTTTTTATCTTTGTTTTTTGCTCGTTTTTAAGCACCGTAATGTTTTTAAGCTCATGTAATTCTTGTGCACGCAAGTGATTCTTTTTTTCTATTTTTTCTTGATGTTGATGTCGTGCTTGTGTGCTAACTATACGTGGATGTGATAAAAAGAATGATACATTTGATTGAGCAATTTTTTTATTAAAGACTTGTTTTAAAGACCCCATTCCATAGGATTGCCAAAAAAACAACATCATAATTAAAAAGACAAAAGTAAATTGCTTGCTATTCATAGGCCAAACCTTATTTAAGGTAGATGAAATTTTCTGTTTTGGCTTTAGGCACTACTACTTTATGCACAGCATAACAAAAAACAAAAAAATATCAATTCAAGCAGACATTTTATTGGCGACATTAAGAACAAAAAATTAACACAAAGAAAATTAATAAATAGCTTGCTCATTTTTGGCTTATATTATCCACCAATTAATAAGGGTAATTCTCTGAGTGCTTCTTCAAAAGGAATTGCAGTAATAGCGCCATGGTATTCTTTTTGTTTTCCAAGAAATAGTATATGCAATTTTGCTTCAGGATAATCTTCTCCAAATGCAAGAAGTCCTTTGAGCGATTTGCTGGTAATAGTAGAAGATCGTTTAATTTCAAAAGCATGAAAGCCACGTGGCCCGTAGATTACAAAATCTACTTCCTGACCATCCTGCGTTCTCCAAAAATGAATCTTGTAATCAAGATTATAATAGTCATTAATTGCGCTCAGTGATTGGAAAAATAAAGTCTCTAAGGCAGCTCCTTCAGATTCTTCTTTAGAATCTAATGGTCCCATAGGCCGTAAAATATTATAAACACCGGTATCAAAAAAATAGAATTTTTGGTGAGCAATAACTTTACGCTTAGCTCGTTGCGAAAATGCTGAAATTCGAACACTTAACAATAAATCTTCTAAAATATCAAAGTAATTAGCAACTGCTACCCTGTTTAATGACATTTCCCGGGATATTTCTGAAACGTTAAGCACTTGTCCCTGAGAAAAACTTGCTATCTCTAAAAAGCGGGTAAATGCCCCAATATTTCTGGTAAGTCCTTCTTGAAGAACTTCTTCTCGTATGTATGTTTGTACATAACTTTCTAAATAGCGTTTAGGATCACTATGACTTACCGCTGCAGGCAATAGACCATATTGAACCGCTTTTTTCAAATCAAATTGATCGCGCATCTCTTGAATAGTAAGCGGATGCATAGTATAACGAAGCGCTCGGCCAGCTAAAAGATTTACGCCACTTCTTCGTAAAGTACGCGCACTAGAACCGGTTAAAATAAATTTCATTTTTTTATGCTCAATTAACCGGTGTACCTCATTAAGCAACTCTGGCACTCGTTGAACCTCATCAATCACTATCCAATCACGGTAATTTGGGGGTATAAGTGTTTCTAAACGTCCTGGATTAGCCAAAAAAGAACTATAGGTTGAAAAATCTAATAAATCAAAATAAAGAGCAGAAGGAATGATAGCTTTAATATATGAAGTTTTACCCGTTCCTCGAGGCCCAAATAAGAAAATACTACTCGATCCTTCAAGAGGTAATTTCAGAATTCTGTTAAACATGTTATCAAAAATCTCCCAAATTTGTTAAGCTTATTGTCAATTTTGGCAGATTTTTGATAACTATACAATCATTTTTATTATTTTTTTGTTAATTTTATTAATTTCAATCATCTTTAGGTCATAAAAAAGGGTGCCTCATCAGCACCCCTTAATCTTTTACTAATTAGAATAATTAGCGATTGTATGGTCTGCCAGTTTCTTCTGGACAAGCATGCTTATCAGCACAGTGCTTAAAAAAGCCTATTAAGCTTAAAACACCCGCGATACCAACTATATATAAAGCAGGAGTTACAATCCAAGGAATATTGTTAACAACAAAGTCTGACTTCCAAAAGTCAAAACCAAAAGGAATTAAACCCCATAGAATTGCACCAATTGCAGTTAACAACCAGCTTAATTTGCAAACTAATTTGCCTAATGGTGAATGACAATGCATAACGTCTCTCCTTTTTTAACGTTAAAAAGATATTTTTATCCCTAATACAGATAGTAACATAAACGATTAATATTTTTCTAGATTATGATGATTCATATCCAAATAAATGAATAAAAATTTGAAAAAACTCCTTTTTTGTCCCACACTAGAATAATACATAAAAGACATATTATTTAAGGTTATCAATCAATGAGTATTCAAGCTGGCTTAGTTGGCCTCCCTAATGTGGGCAAATCAACCCTTTTTAATGCTTTAACCAAATCTAGTATTCCTGCTGAAAACTATCCATTTTGTACCATCGATCCTCATATTGCGATCACCGAAGTACCTGATGAGCGCATGGATGTACTCCAAAAAGCATATAGTTCGCAAAAACAAATTCCTGCTTCAGTAACTTTTGTAGACATTGCAGGCTTAGTTAAAGGAGCTGCTTCTGGCGAAGGCCTTGGTAACCAATTTTTAAGCCATATTCAACAAGTAAATTTAATTTTACATGTATTGCGTTGCTTTGAAGATCCTAATATTATCTCCACTCAAAATGAAATTGATCCTCTGATTGATTATGAGATTATTGTTTCTGAACTTATGCTCAAAGACTTAGAGTCGGTTATTAAACGAATTGAAAAAGCTGAACATTCACTTAAAAAAGCACAAAATAACCCAACTGAGAAAAAAGAATTAGAAGCTGAACTAGAATTGCTCAAAAAAGTTAAAACAGCGCTTGATAATGCTGATGTTAAAACGGTACAGCAGCTTGTTAATGAATCATCAGTAAAAACTATTCCCTTATTGTCAGCAAAAAATTTCTTGATTATTGCCAACGTTGCAGAACATGAAATTGAAAATGACGCATACACGACTAATAAAAATTATCAAAAACTTGTTGCGCACTTTGGTGCTGATCGCGTAATTCCTGTTTGCGCAAAACTTGAAGGCGAACTTGCTCAAATGAGTGATGAAGATGCACAAGAAATAATGTCGCTCGTTGGGTTAAAACAACGAAGCTTGGATACTATCATTAAAAAAACTTATGAACATCTTGGCCTTATCACCTTCTTTACCTGCGGACCTAAAGAAATTCATGCATGGCCCATTAAAAAAGGTATCACCATCCGTCAAGCAGCGGGCGAAATACATTCAGATCTGGAACGCGGCTTTATTTGCGCTGATATTTTTAATTATAAAGATTTAGTAACATTGGGTACTGAAGCAAAATTAAAAGAAGCGGGCAAAATTCGCGTAGAAGGCCAACATTATTTAGTACAAGATGGTGATATAGTACACATTAAATTTAATGTGTAATTATTCCAGTTCATCGTAATCTTTTTTGCAAATCACACAACACAAGAGTCGTTTAAGCGACTCTTGAAATTCTTCTCGCGCAGTAAGAGGACGAGGTGTCATACGCCCTGCATAATCATCTTCCGGCTTAGACTTTTTTTTCTTTTCATACAAATCATTGGTAAAGCCTACATTAAATGGGAGCTTTATATTTTTTTTGTGTGGTTTTGCTAAGGTATTTTCTTTGTTTTCTGATGCAGATAAGAATGGTGTGATAACAATTAACCCTACTATAATTGCATAGTGCTTCATCTTTTTATCCCCTTTTTATTTTAGGGTAATAAGCTTATTTACCACATCACAATATTTAATTATAAAAAAAGGCCGGCAAACCGGCCTAATTTTTCATTAATTTTATGCGCCCATTGGTGGAGCTGATGGCGCATTGTGCAGCGCATTAATTTGTTGCTGTAAGTTATTCTTATTAATTGGTGCCTTACATTCAGGACATGCTCCCGATTGCAAACTCCATGCAGCATCATGCGCGCAAATTGCATGTTTTGATGGGCATGATAACACAACGCGATGTACTGTTCCTTTTGTTTTCATTTCTTCAATAAAATATTCCATACAAATTGAGCAGCGTATTTTATCAATGTTGTCCAAGATAGTTTCAGTTACTTCTTTGGGTGTAAATTTACGCAATTTGGCAACTGCAAATACTGCTGAATCAAAATCTAAACCTTCTTTACTATTAAGCAACCGACGCACTTGCTCGCAGCCTTCTTTAAGCTTATAAAGATCGACTACCTCAAATTGTAATGCATTACAATTTTGTTGTATTACTTGGTCAAACCATTCTTTTAATGCCTTTTTAGTAAGTGAGATTGCATTTTTGTCAGTAACAAAATGAGCAGATAGTTCATTCTTAACTCGATGCAAAAGCGTATTAACTTCAGCCTCAGAAAGATTAAGCTCTTGTAATTTTTTATGGAGCATATTCATGTGCTCTGCTATAGGAAAATGATATGAAGTTTGGCTTGTTGGAGCTTGATATGACGGTGAATAAGCTGGCTGAGAAGGCTGATTTGCTTTTAATTCTTTTTTGAGAGTATATTCTAATTCCTTACCAAAAAATTGCACATACGCAAGACCATTAATGTTTTGTGCTTTTTCTAAACGAGCAATAACATTTCCCTGGATAGATTGCGCAAAGCGTTGTGCAAAATTTTCTGATGCTCCTAATTGTTTTGCTTTCGTATAAGCTGATTGATATGATTGCTCAACCAAGGCCGATCGTAATGCTTGATCTAGATAGTCTTTTGTTATAGATGTGGTACCAAGTGAAAGCAGCGAAGTTCGTGCAAGTGAAACAATACGCTCTATATCAGCCGCTTCAAGTCCTGAAAGATCTGATCTAAATTGTTGCAAATAATATTCTAAATCCCGTTTTTGTAGTGGTGTTGTTTGATGAACCGGCTTTGCTTCTTGTTCAATTTTTTCAAGCATATCATGTAATGCTTTAAAGAAATCGTACCATGATGCGTGCATTGATTGTACAATCGATAGTAAAAATACAATCGACAAACTAATTTTTTTCATGCTGTTCCTTTAGTTTTAGAAATTGATCTCTTTTTTGATAGGCATCATGCAGGTTTATTTGTTGTCGTATTGAATTTATACTAATGCGCTGTCTACAATGAGGGCATTGCTCTTTAGTAAAGAGCGAACTCACATCTTTGGAGCATATGGTATGAGTAGGATGACAACCCAAAAAAATTTTTTGTGCCGTTCCGCCAATTACGTCGATAGCATAATATTCATAACAAACAGGACAACAAATATCAGATATTTGATCTAATAATTGACATTCTAGATTATCAGGAGCATACAAAAGTAATTTTTTCTTATTTATTAATCCATCTTCATTTACTATACCAGAGGCACTAGTTGTCATTTTTTTTATTTCATTAGCTGCCTGTTTAATTTTTTGTATATCAACTACTCGATTTTGCAAATTACGTGCTGCTTGATCTATATTTTTATGAATGTGCCGAATACAGAAATCTTTTAAAAAACATGCTCTTTTTTCTTTGGTTGGAAGCATTCGTGCTTCATTAAACAGATTTTCAACGCGTTTTTTACCGAGATTAAAATCTTTACTTAAAATTTTGGTAAGACTTTTTTCACTTGATATGATAGGAAAACTCACTAATAACAAGCCAATAAAAATTCATATATTCATGTTTAATCTTTCATTTAAGCGTCCGGCACCTAGTATAACAACAGCCCCAGAGATGACAACTTACTTTTTTTTAGCTTTTATCGAATAAAAACTTACTATTTGGATCAATTTTGACGATTTGATTATGTTGTATTAAACTATAAGTAAATGAAGGTTATAAAAATAGAGGTTATTATGTCACGTCTTAGCATAGCTATTCTTGCCATTGCAGCTGGATTAGTACTTATCCCTGCTTGCAATAAAAAAACAGTCAAACAACATCAAGAATCAACACAATCTAAAGCATCAGTGGCTGTTGTTGCTGAAAAAGAATTTCCATCATATGTGTATCAAGAAACGCCTATCAAAACAAGCACTCCTTTATATTGGGATTGGTCATTAATCAATGAACAAAATCTACAATTCCCTGAGCACTTTTTGTGGGGTGTCGGTACCTCTGCTCATCAAGTAGAAGGAAATTGCACTAACAATGATTGGTGCCTATGGGAAGAAACAGGCAACGTTGAAGAAAAAACTGGGACAGCTTGCGATCATTGGAATCGGTATGAAGAAGATATTGCACTCATGCAATCGCTAGGCATTAATACATTTAGATTTTCTGTTGAATGGAGCAAAATTGAACCAGAGCAAGGAAAAATCAATCAAGCAGTACTTGATCATTACGAGGATGTTTGCAAAGCACTTATTAAAGCTGGCATAAAACCAGTTATCACCCTGCATCATTACACGAGCCCTAAATGGTTTGCATTAAAAGGTGGCTTTGAGAATCAAGAAAATATTTCTCATTTTGTTAAGTTTGCAGCTATCGTATTTGAACGCTTGCAATCGTATGTTCACTTGTGGCTTACCTTTAATTCACCAACCAGTTATGTAGCGCGCTGTTATTATAAACAGATGGCCTACCCTGGTGGCAAGCCGAGTATGCAACGGGCACAAGAAGTATTAAAAAATGTATTAGAAGCACACGTACAAACTTATCATGCATTAAAAACATTAGAAGGTGGCACATCATCACACATAGGTATACTTCACAATATCTATCAAGTAGAACCAGGTTCTGGATGGTTTGACGGTATGGGTTGCAAAGCAGCGCGTTCATTGTTTGATGAAAATGTATACAATTTCTTTACAAAGGGCGAAGTTAAAATAAGCGTTCCTTTTACGGCAAAATTAAAATACAGCAACAAACTGGCCCCTCAAAGTCTTGATTTTATCGGTCTTAATTATTACTCACATGGCTTAATGCAAAGTCGAGATGTTACTACCTATCCAGGCGAAACAATAACCGATAATCCTATTTATACTATATATCCTGAAGGCTTGTATCGCGCTATTGTTGATATATCAACTCATCTAGCAAAACCGCTGAATATTCCTATTTATGTTACCGAAAATGGTATTAGCACCTCGAGTGAAGCTGATCGTGAATTGTTTTTTAAACGATATCTATATGCCCTTTCACAAGCAATAAATGAAGGTCACGATGTACGTGGATATATTGTATGGTCGCTCATGGACAACTATGAGTGGGGAACCTATAGTAAAAAATATGGGTTATGTGCAATTGATTATGCTACACAAAAACGCTCGCTCAAACCCGGCGCACAATACTATATTGATGTGATAAATAAATTTAACAAGGAGATTATTGCATGAACTATGTGATGAAAAAATTATTACTATCGCTTGTTGCATTAGGTGTTATACACCAACCAGCACAGGGTATGGAATATGTTACTCACCTTACTAATAATGCCTGGCAGCAAGCAAAAGAAAATCCAGTTGCTGCAGTAGTATTACCTGCTACTGCTATAGGAAGTTTATATGCATACAAGGCAGTCACTAACCATTTAAATACTATTTCTTGGAATTGGGCAGCTATACATACCGATCGCATTAACAATCAACCTATCGGAACATTTTTTAAACATCATGCTCAAAAATTAGCTGCGCAAAATGATATGTGGTTATGGGGAAGCGGTACTTCTGCGCACCAAGTTGAAGGTGGTTGCACAAACAACAATTGGTATGCCTATGCTAATAGCCCTGAACAACAAGGAAAAATAGTTGATGCTGGTATTGCCTGTGATCACTGGAATAAATATCCTGAAGACATTGCACTCATGGCTGATTTTGGATTAAACGGGTATCGATTTTCAGTTGAATGGAGCAAAATAGTTCCTCAACCAGGAGTTATCGATTACACGGCCTTAGATCATTATGAAGACGTGTGCAAACAACTGGTTGCAAAAGGTATTAAACCCGTTATCACGCTGTATCATTACACCGATCCAATTTGGTTTGGCGATTTAGGTGGATGGGAAAAAGCAGAAAACATAGAACATTTTGTATTTTTTGCAAAAACAGTATTTGAACGCTTACATTCTTATGTTCACTTATGGCTTACCTTTAATGCCCCTGAATCATATGCATTAACGGGTTGGACGCAAGGCTTAAAACCTCCAGCTAAAAAAGATCAATGGGAATTAATGGCCGACGTAATGCATAATTTATTTGAAGCACACGTTGCAGTGTATCGCACTTTAAAAGCATTACCGGGCGGTGACACTTCACGCATTGGTGTATTAAAAAATATTTATCAATTAGATCCATGGCGCTTATATCACCCAGGTGATCATTTATTGTGTTACTTTGGTAATCAGTTGGTAAACAGTACATTCTACACCTATTTAAAAACCGGCTTATTGCATGTATACACACCAACTAAAGTTAATAAGAAATTTCCGGTAAATGAGTACATCAAAAATGGTGGTAAATGCCTTGATTTCATCGGCCTTAATTATTATTGCCATGGCTACATGAAAGGCAAAACAATCTTGCGCGATGAGAAAAATGAAATTCCGGCAAATAATGAACGCTACACTATTTATGGTGAAGGTCTCTATCGTGCGATAGAAGAAATTTCAAACAACGTTGCAAAGCCATTAAATATACCAATTTATGTAACTGAAAATGGTATTGGTACTGATAACGAATCTCATCGTGAGTTATTTTTACAGCGCTATTTATATGCACTCGCACGTGCTATTTCAGCAGGCCATGATGTGCGTGGTTATTTTTATTGGTCATTGTTAGATAATTACGAATGGGGAACTTATTCTAAACGGTATGGATTATTCAAAGTAGATTTTAATGACCCACAATTACCACGTACTAAAAAAGTTGGCGCTGAATATTATCAAAAAATAATCCAAGCAACTTTCTGCTAATTAACTAAATTTTTTAAGAGGCCGGACATTTGTCCGGCCTTTTTTATTGACCTATGTTAGTGGTTCGCTACACTGTGCAATGACTTATTAAAACAATTTTAAAAAAGGATCCAAGTATGTATAAAAAATTTTTTATACTAATGTTTACCCTACTCAATAACGCTCTTGATGCAAGCCAATCATCATGGGCAGAGCAAACACTCAAGAAAATGTCGCTGCAAGAAAAAATAGGTCAATTGTTTATCGTAACTGCGGTAACTAACCCCGAAGATACGCGCAATGAATGGTGGTATACGCAAAAAAACCTTGGCGTTGATAAAACCTATGTAAAACATTTGATTCAAAAATATAATATCGGCGGCGTAATTTTTTTAGGAACAGGCGAACTTAAGGAGCAAGTATCGTACACGAATAAGTTTCAAGATGCAAGTAAAGTACCATTATTCATCGCACAGGATTACGAAGCAGGTACCGGAAGTAGAAATCAAAACGGCAGCTTACGTTTCCCCTGCGCAATGTCACTTGGTGCCGTACAAAACCCAACACTCATTTATGATGTTGCTTATGAAACAGGCAAGCATTGTCAGGCACTTGGTGTAAATATTAATTTTGCACCGGTGGTTGATGTTAATAATAATCCTAATAATCCGGTTATTGGCTTTCGATCGTTTGGTTCACAACCCAATACCGTTATAGAAAAAGCAATTGCGTATACTGAAGGATTACAAAACGCCGGTATTATTGCCTGTGCAAAACATTTTCCGGGTCATGGTGACACTGATCTCGATTCACACCATGAATTACCAACCATTAATCACTCACGTGAGCGATTAAACGAAATAGAGCTTGCACCATTTAAAGCAATGATCACTGAACAAGTCAAATCAATTATGACAGCCCATTTGCGCATCCCTGCGCTAGATGAAAACATTACTTCAAGTCTTTCACCCAAAATGATTACTGATTTACTGCGCAATGAAATGGCATTTAATGGATTAATTATCACCGATGCATTAATGATGCGTGCCGTCTCAGACCATTACAAACCAGGTGAATTAGAATTAAAAGCTTTGCAAGCAGGCAATGATATTTTATTGTGTCCTACCGATGTTTCTCGTGCTGTTGCATGCATCGAACATGCAATTGACCACGGAACTATTTCAGAGCAAGAACTTGACGCTCATGTATTGCGCATACTCAAAGCAAAAGAATGGATTTTTTCACAACGCAATTGGCAAACACATGCGCTTGAAAACTATGATCAAATTATTAACAGCGACACTGCTTTGACTCTTAAACAAAAAGTTTTTGAGCAATCTATAACCGCATATAATTTTAATCAAGAAGAATTCACCTTAGATGATGCAACAGTTATACAAATTGGTAGTGCACCAAAAGATGCATTTATTCAATCGCTACCTATCGAATCAAAAAATTTGTTTAAGCTCTCAAAAAAACCAAGCACTGATGAGATTGAAACAATTATTGAAAAAATTGATGCTGCAAAACCTGCAATAGTAGCATTATTTGGCATGACACGCGATCCACACAAACAATTTGGGGTATCTGAAAATAGCTTAAAACTCATTAACGCATTACAAGAAAAAACAACTACCATTATTGCGCTTTTTGGTTCACCCTACTTTTTAAATAATTTAGATAAGGCAACACGAGCATTAATTGCATATGAAGCTGATCCAATAGCACAACAAGAAGTTGCTGCCATTTTAAAACGAACTAAAAAAGCTCAAGGAATATTACCTGTTCAATTGCACTAAAAAGATTGGGGCGCTGTTAAAAAGCGCCTCCTTTTTATGCTTCTATTGAATTATGGGGCACGTAAGCTACCGTTGAACTTTGCGTAGTTACTATGCTTTGGTTTCCTGCAGACAGTGGCCGCGATTGAAAATGTTGCTTAATTATTCCTAATGCGTATTTAATTGGCAATTCTTTTAATACCTTCTTTTGAAAATAATACCAATTTTTTCGTTCGTAGTAGGTTTTACAGGGTCGATAATAATCTGGCATTTTTTCGTTCGTTAACCCATAGTGGTACTGCTCATTTTCATGGCAAACTTTTTGATAATAGTGATCTTTTACCTGGTATAGTACCTGCTCACGAAAATAAAGCCAATGCTTTTGCGAAACAGTTTTTAATAGAGAAGGAGAGATAGATTTTGCTACACGAATTTCTCGCAATATTTTTTTTGCATCTGCGTTTTGACGATTAGGCATACAAATAGAGGGATGATCTTTTCCGTAAATACATTTTTTGATGTATGGTCTAGAGGTTACAAATCTCAGCATGCATTTTGAATCATTATATCCAACACTATAGTCGTACTCGTCAAGTCGCCGATTCATGCTCCAGTAACCGCATACATTTTCATCCCAGGGTTCATAAATATTTTCGCATTTTGGATAGAGTGATTGTTCTGGATGAAGTTCAATTTTTATAAATGAACTATTTTTATTCATCGCATTGATTGAAGAAAGTGGTGAAATTACAAGAACAAGCGAGAGTAGATATTTCATATAAGCCCTTAGATTTTTTTGTTTTATCAATTGTTTTTACTAAAACAACTAAGTTGCCTTTAAAAATACCTTACTCTCACTTTGTAATTATTTCAAATTTTAAATTGTTATTTTCGACCAATTGATTGTAAATAAAGATGTTTCAATCCGCTGATTGGACGATAATATTTCGTAACTAACTTTGCCCTACGTAATGATTCCAAAAAAGAAGCCCATTCTTGTTTGCATTCATCAAGACTTTTATCTTTTGTTGGTTCCATAAGCTTTTGAAAGTGATCCTGATTAAATAATGCAGGTATTTTTTTGTATCCGTTTGGATGCTTGCTTTTGTAAATTTGTAATTTTTCCAGAGCACGTTCTATTTTTTCTTGCTCTATATCCTCAGGAGCAATAATATTTGGAACTTCAATACTCAATTCTTTTTGATTATCCTCATATTTTTTTATTATCGTCGATGGCAAACTTACTTCGTAAATATACTCATCTACACGATCAGGAAAATTGTTGGGAGCTATCACACAATTTTCATATACAAATTTGACATCAGGATAAAGATGCCCACCGTTATCTAACAACTGATATTTTCTCAATAATTTTTCGTAATGTTTTTTTGCATTGGCTTGCATATCAATGTGCTTTAATTTTTGATCATATGCCCATGCACGTTCACCATAATTAGGCACTTCTTCATGCATGTAATAATCAAAATATTTTAGAGAATTAAATGCATGGTAATTTTCTTGATATAAATCATTTAATTTATCTGCAATAGCATTTAACCGAATCAAATTAGCTTTTGGATATTTAGGAATTTTACAACGCTCAACTTCTCTTTTTCTCTCAGCTTTCAAACCATGAAATAGCAATTTGCGAGCTGCAGCTTCTGAACGTTTTATATGGATAGCTCTTTGATTTCTTTTGGTAGGCGAGACCGGTTCTTGGGATTGTGCCTCAAAACTACATAATCCAATTAATATTAATAAATAAAAATGCAACATAGCAGACCTCTAAAAAATGGATTATTATAGCTTTATTTGTAAAGCAGTGTATCAAATAGAAATATTTTGATCAACCCGGCCCCGTGAGAATTTTTCCTTGAAAACTTTACACTATAAAAAGCCATTTTACCCATTTTTTGTGGTATAAAAGTGAAATACTTTTTTTTGTCAATGTGATATACTAGATTACCAATAATGCAGCACATTTTAACCGTGAGCATATTGCTCACCAGTGATGGTAAATAATTAGCATGAAACGCAAGAAAGGCTTTTTTTCAATCTCAGCGGTAGCAAAAATGTTTTCTATCCATCAGCAAACAATCCGTTTGTATGAAAAAGAAGGACTCATTAATCCTAAACGCTCTTCTGGGAACACCCGTTTATTTTCTGAAGAAGATGTAGATCGTCTGGAAGAAATAGTTTATTTGACTCATCAACTGGGTATTAACTTAGCTGGCGTAGAAATGATACTACGATTAAAGCGTCAAATAAGCAAAATGCAAAAAGATATGAATAAAATTTTTGAGTCATCACAAAAAGAACTTGACGCTGAAGCTCATTTAGCAAAACAAGCTGCAAGCGTAACGGCAAAACAACTAATTAAAATTAAGCAAAAAAATAATCCAGAAAAACCAATCACTGAATTATTAGAAGTAAAGCCTAATCATAGAAATCAATCAGTTGAGTCAGATGTTGATAATTGGGAAGTTGAATATGATGAATAAGGGGGTCAAATGAATAATAATCTTAAAACGGTAATCTTACTTGGTACGCTTAGTGGATTACTATTATTGGTAGGTAGAGCAATTGGGGGTTCACAAGGATTAATGATTGCCTTTATCTTTTCATTACTCATGAATGGATATGCCTACTTTTTCTCAGACAAAATTGTATTACGCATGTACAATGCTCGCCCATTAGATCAACAACGATATGCTGCAATTTATCAAATGGTAAGCGAATTATCAAAAAGTATGAACATTCCTATGCCTAAATTATGGCTTATTGATAATCCATCTGCAAATGCATTTGCTACGGGCAGAAATCCAATCAATGCATCAGTTGCCTTTACAAGTAGTATTTTGCAAATTCTTGATGATCGTGAATTACGGGGCGTAGTAGCTCATGAATTGTCGCATGTAAAAAATAGAGATACCTTAATTTCTACCATAGCAGTAGTAATTGCAACAACTATTAGTTATTTGGCGCAAATGCTCCAATATTCTGCTATGTGGGGCGGCCAATCGCAAGACGGCAGACAACGCAATAATCCATTAAGTCTTTTAGTGCTTGCTATTATTACACCGTTTATTGCTTCATTGCTTCAACTTGCCATCTCTCGCTCACGCGAATATATGGCCGATGAAACTGGAGCTCATGCTTGCCACGATCCTATGGCATTAGCAAGCGCTCTTGAAAAATTACACACTCATGTTGCTCCACGTGGAACAACAACTGAAGCGACAACATCGTCTCTTTTTATTGTGCATCCATTTAGAATGTCCACAATAAGCGAGTGGTTTTCAACCCACCCACCATTACGCAAACGTATTGAACGTTTACGTTTAATGGCGCAAAAAAGATAATAATTAACAAAACAATATAGTGCCGACACCTCAACCAAAGGGAATCACGGTATGATGAATGACAATAATAACGCAAACCAATTTACTATTTCGTATGAACTTTTATGTCTTCTCCGTTGGCTCTCACAGTATGATACTGATAAGCTAAAAAAACTGGTGTCCAAAGCACTTGATAACGGGCTCAAAGAAGAGATTAAAAAGATTGAAGCATACAGTAAGGTAAACACCGAGTCTGATATGCTTGAAGAAGTGCACCACAGCATTTTAGAATTTTTCACCTTAATGGAATCACTCTTGCTCGTTGCTTTAAATGAAGATACTGCAAAAAAAGCAATCAAACAAAATTTGATGCCCGCTATTGATCATATTGATGCTACTGCATGCGACCAAGAAACGGTTCGTTTTAGTGTAGAAAAAGCTACGACAAAAGCAGAACAAAAACCTGATCAAAATGCCCAACAATTATTGTTTGAAGAGCTTCTCAAACGCTGGAAACCTACAAAAAAACAAATAATGCATTAAGCAATTATTATTAGACCAAGAGGCCGTTTAAAAGCGGCCTCTTTTTTATTTGAAAAATATCTTAATATTTTTTGATTGCTTTTTACTCAACCCACTTTTTATCTTATCACATATAACTTAATTAATTATTGTTAGGTTCTAATGATAAGATTTGATCGCTCTATTTTTATGCTTGGTTTCGGGGCTGTGGCTCGTTGTACGTTACCTCTTTTACTTAAGCACATTAACATTGATCCTAAGCACATTACGATAATGGATTTTGTAGATAATAGATCTTATCTTAAAGATTATCTTGAACAGGGAATTACTTACGTTATTAACAAACTTACTAAAGACAATTATCAAGAAATATTATCACAGCATCTAAAAGCTGGTGATCTGTTTATTGATCTTTCATGGAACGTTGATACCATTTCACTTTTGCAATGGTGCTATGAACATAATGTTTTGTATATCAACAGTTCTATAGAAGAATGGGAACCCTATCAAGATGTAGAAAATACACCACCTGAGAATCTTACTTTGTACTATCGCCATATGAAAATAGAAAAGATGATTTCAACATGGACTAAACCAAGCGCAACGGCTATTGTTGATCATGGTGCTAACCCAGGTCTTGTGTCGCACTTTACCAAACAAGCATTAATTGACTTAGCACAGCAATTATTAAAAGATGACAAAGCAGACAAAAAAATAGAGTTAGAAGCAGCATTATCAAATAATCATTTTCCTCGATTATCATTGCTCACTCAAACCAAAGTTATCCATATCTCTGAGCGCGATACACAAATTATTAACAAGCCAAAACAAGTTAATGAATTTGTAAATACCTGGAGCATAGAAGGTCTTATCGAAGAAGGAATGGCTCCTGCAGAACTTGGCTGGGGCACTCACGAAAAAATGTTGCCTAAAGGAGCACACACTCATAATCATGGCCCACAAAATCAAATATTATTATCATCAATGGGTATGAATACTCTTGTCCGCTCCTGGGTACCTTCTGGTCCTATTATTGGCATGGTTATTCGCCATGGAGAAGCATACGGCATTTCAGAGCGATTAACCGTGTGGGAACAAGGTCGCGCAATTTATCGCCCTACCGTATATTATGCCTATTGTCTTAACGACTCAGCTTTGAGTTCTTTGTATGAATTTCGCATGCGTGATTTTGTGCTTCAGCCAAAAAAACGTATTATGTATGATGAAATTACAAGCGGCGCTGACGAAATTGGCTGTTTATTAATGGGACATGCCTACCATTCGTGGTGGATTGGTAGTGTACTTGATATCGAACAAACACGAAAATTAATACCCGGGCAAAACAGCACGACCTTGCAAGTTGCTATTAGTATAGTTGCCGCTGCTGTCTATGCTATTACTAATCCTAATCAAGGTTTTTGTTTACCTGACGATATCGATCACACACAAATATTAACTATTGCAAAACCTTATCTGGGAGAATTTATTTCACGACCAGTTAATTGGAAACCCGTTGATAGACCTAATCAATTCTTAGTTTTTGATAAAAAAATGCCAGCTACTGATGATATCTGGCAGTTTTCAACGTTCTTAGTTAAAAATGATGTATATTAATAAACTTTTTACTAAGTTATTTTCTTTTGTTTCTTAACTTTTTTTGATAATTTTCATCATCAAAAAATAAATCCGTGCTTTTTTTTAGTTTTTTTCTCATGCTTTTTTCAGTAGATGGAATCAGCGCACTGTGTTTTAAATATTTTATATCTTTTTGCTTTAATATAGTTGGATTTGCATGCTTAACTTTTTGCAATTTTCGTTGCAGTCTATCTTCAAATATGTTGATCATTACTGTTATTATTACCCGATCATTTATGGAAACTACTGCACCATAACCATTATTAGTATTAACAACTAATTGGGTATTTTCGGTATTTTCATACGATTTACCATGCGCTAACAAATTGCTTAAATTAATTGCATTAATTCCCCTTTCTCTCATACGTTGCACGGCATGGCAGGATAAAGGATAGGTTATTCCCGAAGCTTTTACTTGCTGGACTTCATGCGCACTAATGCTATTAATCATAATGAACATCACAAATAAAATTTTTTTCATGAATTCTCCATAAGTTTTTAAAATTATTTGGTGAATCATTATAGCAAAAATTATTTTTTTACAAACGAAAAGAAATTCAATTCCTCAAGTGCCTCGCGTAGCTCATACATAGGCAAACCAACTAAACCTGAATAAGATCCATTGATTATCTTTAAAAATTGCATACCAAAATCTTCTATTGCAATGGCACCTGATGCATTGAGTGCAATTGATTTTTCAAAATATATCTCAATCCATTCATCAGGAATATTAAAAATATATTCAGCGGCTACAAATTGAACGACACGTTCATCAATATGCCAACTATTTTCTTTCCATATTTTGCGATCCAAACAAAATGCAGTACCCGTGTACATACCATCTCGTGCTGCTTTAATCATGGAAATTGCTTCTTGTCTATTTTCTGGCTTACCAGAAATGGCGCCAGTTTTATCTTGCGACAACGTATCAGCGGTAAGAACAAAACATTGTTCGCTATCTTTACCTTTTGGCAAAATTACGTGATCCATTTTTTGTAATGCAATTGCAGTAACTCGTTCTTGTAAATTATCGCTTAATTTACATACTGATTCATCTGCTTCTTGTTGCACAAGCGTATAAGGAATTTGTGCTTGATCTAATAACATACGTCGTGATGCAGATTTGGTACCAACATATAAAATTGACATGTAGCTTCTCCTGTCTTATTATTCAGAACCAAACAGTAATTGTAGCTGTTTTTTTATTTTTAAATAGATAGAAAAATGATTCTGAATGACAATGTTCTGCCACCTCTCATTAATACCTTATGCAACTGATAGATTAAGAAAAAATATTAACCTATTTATAAATTTAAATATTATTGAATAGTACACAACCGTCCAAGATTCTTTTTAGTGGTTTTACATTTGGCAACTTCGGCGAGCAATTGGCGATCGGTAAGAAATTTTTTAAGTTCTTCACGCGTGTGGGTAACTGTTTTTGTTTTACCATTATATTTAAAATAAGTAGTAATAAATTTTGCATTATTATCTAGATAAGCAAGTTGTTCATTATCTATCCGCGAGTTGATAAAACAATTTTCTTCTTGCTTGGTAAGCTTAAATAAATCTTCATTGCCAGACCATCTTAAACGCGCAGTAATCAATTGAATCTGATTGGGGGTATATTCTAATTCAGTTTCCATTGCGTAAGAATTGGCAACAATTACAAAAACAATCCATAATCTTTTCATACTCACTCCTTTTTTAGATATACACTAAAGATTGATTGGGCAATGTCCAATGAGTTTAGCTATTAAACCACTTTACTCATTTTACTACTCTATAAAAATTTTAATTGCAAGACTAAGTTAAGCATGTAATTTGCCGATTTATGTCTTTATTAAATAATTTCAGGGGTATGTACAATTATGAACATTTATGTTTGTATGCATTGATAATAATTTGAGTAATTATTGTCGCTTTTCGCCTACTTTCATCATCCAAGTATTTATCGGGATGGTATTTGCTTATCAATGCTTTATAGGCATTTTTAATTTCTTGCTGATTTGCTAATGCTTCTATGCCTAAAATTAATTCTGGTACTCGTTCATGCTGTAAGGCGAACTGATAAAACTCATCTATGCTATATGGTGTTGATCTCTTTTTTTCTGTTTTTTGTTCGGTATTATTTTTTTGGTTATTTTGACTTTTTCTAACGTTATCAGAAGTAGGCCCGTTGTAATTAAATTTTGGTAATTCCTCTGGCTGTAAAATGTGCGCCATCATTTTTATAATATAAGCGCGCGCTCGATGATAATCACGCGTTATGAGGCCAGCGGTATTATAAGAACACAGCCAATTATTTTTATCTTCTAATTTGGCAAATTCAGACGCTAAATAATAAATTGCAGTGGCTACATCAATTGAGTGTTTAAACTCTGTTTGCATGATCATCTGAACAAAGCCAATATTAAGCTGGCTAATTGCGTATAATAACAATGATTGATTATTTACTACGATGCTATCAAGCTTAATTTTTTTATTAAGCAAAACTTGTGCTAATCTTTTTTGGCGATCAACACCCATTATTAATTCTTGCGCAATATCGTTATCGTTATAAAACCAGGGCGCTATAATGCTATTAGATTGGTAGCCAGTAGCTTTGATAATTTCAAATACAAGTTCTTGAGAAGCCAATTTATCACTTTGATAATTAATAGTAGCAACGTTTTTTAAGAATTCATCAAAAGTAGTATCACTGGTTTTGAGCAATGTATTGCGTGAATTTTTTAATAGGTTTTTAATATTTTCTTCAGCCTTTTTGCTTCGATCATCAGTTTTTGTCCAACTAAACCAACTGTACAAGCGATTTTGTGTCATTGGTATATTTTGTTCAGCTTGAACAGTTTTAAATAATGGCTTGTAATTTTTGGTATTTTTTTGAATAAAAATTGAATTTTTCTGTAATGATTGGGCAGATTTAATAGCTATCAAAGGCACTATTCGTCGTGCTACTGTAAACATAGCATTAATTGGACAAGTAATGCATAAAAAAATAAGAATAAATGAATAAAATAATTGTGCCATAATAACCTCCATAATCAACTAGTATGGCACATTTATTTAAAAATACAATCTTAAATTACTTATAAAATTGCACACCGCTTACGGTTTACTGGCGGATGCAATTGAAGATATTTTTCGCGCGCTTTCTCATATAATTCTTGATTATTTATAAAAGCAATAAAATCATCATAGCTTTGTACGATACTCGTTTGTTTATCATCTTTAGCAATATAAGTTATCACTGTTTGGTTTTTTCCATCAAAATCAGCTATATGCCCTTTGCCTTGACATATATATTGGCAGGGTACTTCTTTAGCATAATTTTTTGCTTCAAACATAAGTTGACGAATTCTTGATTCAGAACCCGCCCAACGTATACGAGCTTCGATTAAATCATCTTGGCTAATCTCATGTTCAGTCAACTCTTGTTCCATTGCGCAAAGAGGAACTGCCATTAAAAGAGTAAGTAAAAATCTTTTCATAAAACTCCTTATTAAATTTACATAAAATAATTTTTTTATTTAAAGAATAGTACACTTAATCGAAAGATTACGTTGCAATCTTTTATACGCTTTTGCTTTTTCCAGTAGATTTTCATCATTTAAAAAGGTAATAAATTTATCCTGCTCTAATATAAACTTCTGTTGATTATTATTGTGTAAAAAATAAGTTGTTACTGTTTGCGTTGTATCATCGAATTCTGCTAAAGGCTTTTTATCTGTGTCGCTTAGTATTCCTTTTGATTGACCATGAGCATTCATAATTGATCTAAAAATTACAAAACCAATTTCATTTCCTATCCAATGAGCACGGGCAGCAATTGCGGGTTCAATAGTATTATCCATTGCATAGGTGCCACTATAGAGCGCTATCAAAACGACAATTATTTTTTTAAGCATTAATTTCCTTCAGGCTATCTCATAAGCCACTTTAACATGATTACCTTCAACTTTAATTTTTCGTATGCCCATATGTTTTATATCAGCACTATTTTTTACATGAGTGCCACCACAGGGAATACCAACTTTGCCATACATCACAACGCGCGCTGGCTTATTCTCAGGAATAAAAGCCGGAACATTTTTGCACACCGATTTCATATCTTCTTTATTCATAAAGAGGAGTGAAGTTTGCATATTTTCATTAATTAATCGATTACAAATAACCTCAATGTCCTCTTTTGTTTTTTCTTTATCAAAGTTAGTAGATTCCACTACATACTCAACATACGGCCCCTCAGGAAAATGGAATCCTTTTGCTGGCACCCACGGTAAATTTAATTCTTGTACTGCTAAATCAATCAAATGACCAGCAGAATGCAAGCGCGTATTAAGTACACGACGATCCTGCTCTACAATACATTCAACTATTTCACCTGGCATAAACCTCCCCTTGCCAAATGCGGGAAACATACCGTGTCTAAAAAAGCCAATATGTTTTACCATGCCTTCTCCAAATCGGACTTCTTCAACAACAAATTCGCCATTATTAGATTTAATAATACCTTTGTCGTATGGTTGACCACCACCCTGTGGATAAAACACGGTCTGATCAAGAATAACGATGTCTTTGCCATTTTCTGAAAAAACGCTTTCAACGCGGGCCGTGCAATACAGTTGGTTAAAATCATCCATATACAATAATTTAGTTGGGTTCATAAGCGCAAACTCCCGTATATTATAGTCAAAACTAATATAAACCATTTTTAGATATATTTGTTAAAAATATGCCATTGAGAATTACTTGAGCAGGCTAAGATAAGCCTCTTAATTTCCTATAGCATTTCTCTCAATTAAAAATACTATATTAAATTCCTGTTTTTTTTAAAAAAGTTATACTTGTTTATCGGTGAAATTATACAAAGGATATCTTTATGAAAATCAGTTATACAAAAACCTTACTCTTGTTTATTGCATGCAATATTATTTTGTCAGCTAAAGCTCTTAACATCCCTTTGCTCAGTAAATTTTTAGTAAAAAAAGCGCAACACGTACCAGCCCAAAATCAAATTGGGATTTTAAAACTTACCAATCAGATTAATAATGAAGAAACTGAAAAACTAATTAAAAAAATTATTGAATTTGCAGAAAAAGATTCAATTAAGGGTATATTACTCGTAATTAATTCTAATGGTGGAAGTAGTGGACTATCGGAGCTCATCTCACGCGAAATAGAGATGCTCAATAAAACAAAACCGATTGTTACACTAGTAGCAAGCATGTGCAATTCAGGTGCTTATTTAGTAGCATCTGCAACAAGTAATATCATTGCCCCTTCTATGAGTACAATAGGAAGTATTGGTGTATTGTGGTCAAACAAAAAAATAAATAATATGAAACAGAAAAACAGCAACGGCATAAATGGAGATATAATCTATGATACTGTTCATGCAGGAAAATACAAAATAGCACGAAACGAAGATACCCCTATCATGAAAGACGAAGTCCGCGCCTTTTATCAAGAACACGTAGACAATTGTTATAAAAATTTTGTTGCTCGAGTTGCACAGTTTCGAAATCTAAAAATAGAAAATGTATCTGACTGGGCCGATGCAAAAGAGTTTACCGGTGAGCAAGCATTACAATTAGGGCTTATAGATCAAGTTGGTGGTTATAGCGATGCCGTTGAAAAGTTAAAATTGCTCATGCGTGAGCGCGGTAGTTATAAAGATGGTAAGTTACATTTTGTTGAATAAATACAACAAAAGAGCTCCTTTTTTGCGAGGAGCTCTTTGTTTTTATAGCTAATTCACATTAAAAAGAATTAAATCTTATTCTGCGGTGACCAATTTTTTGTTCAAGTTTTTGAGGTAATCTACCTTGCTCTGATAGGGTAGCAATAACATGTATATTAGGATTATTCTGATTAACATCAAGAAAATGATTAAAATATTCAACTAATAGTTTGCTATCAGAACAACTATCAAATAATCCATCTATATCATCAATTATAATGAGTACTTTATTATTATGAGTAGTAATGTATTCAAGTTGCTTTTTTAAGTTTTCTAAGGTTCGAGCATCACTGGTTGTTACTAAATACATGCTTGGAATAAAATGAGTAGACCATCCTTCTTTCATCATTTTATAAGCTATAGCTTGCGCCATATCAGTTTTGCCGGTTCCACTACGACCAAAGAAAAGAGTAAATTGCGATTCGCTCTTATTTTTTAATTGTTCAACAACATTTTGTGCCCGTCGAGGAGAAGTTTTAAAAACAAATTCTAAATCTCTAATCTTTTCTGGGGTAAAACAGAGTCGTTCATACGGATTACAACCTTGAGATAGCTCTTCAAATTTGGTTTTTAGTGGTGGAAGCCAATCATTTTTTATATCAGATGATTCATGACTTGCACCAATAGAATTTATCAAAGATAAACCTATTAATAACAATATTGTTTGTTTTTTCATAAATAGTCCTTGTAGTTAAATTAAAAATGCTTACAAGCAAAACATAATAATGTTTTTGCTTTATTTTTTCAAAAAAATTTTTGCTTATTATCGGTTTGAATTTCTACATCACAATTAAAAAGATACAAATCGCAATATCTTGCATTGCAAATGAAGGACAATTTACAATCGCAATAGGTATTACCTAATTAGGTTAGGATTGTCATGATTAAAAAAGTCTTACTTCTAACATTTCTTTTTCTAGCTCATCACTCTTATGCGATGGAAAAAAATAAACCATGTTCACTTGAAGCGCTTCCTGAAGAAATTAGATTTGGTGAAATTATCAAACAGCTCATTAACACTGCACAAACAAAAAAAGAAGCGTGGCAAAATATAAACCGTTATCAAGCATCATCAAAAGCAGCACGTTTGTATGTTATTAAGCATAAAGAGTTAAATGAATAACCTCGCAGCAAGCAGCGAGGTATCAAAACTATTTATAGGAAAAACATCTGTCCGAATTTTTTAGGATCTTGTTTGTGCAACAAATTATATTCTTGACCTTGATTTTTAACATATGCAGCTACTCGTTTCTCGCTTCCATGTTTACCAACAGTACTAATATAATATCCACTCGACCAAAATTCGCCTCCCCATAATTCTTTTTTAACATAGGGAGCTCTCTTGAAAATTTCTCTCGCTGTGATGCTCTTTATTTTCTTTACTATTTCTGTTGGACTATACGTTGGTACTGATTGCACAAGAAAATGTACATGATCTCGGTCCGTTCCTATTTCTAGGAACTCTATCTCATATCTCAGTTCAATTTCTAAGCAAACTAACTTTAAGATTTTATCTATCTCTTCGTTAAATACTGCTTTCCGGTATTTCGCGGGACAAACTATATGATACATTAGTACTGATACGTTATGACTTTTATGTATGTAGCGACTCATAACTCCAGTTTATAAGGACTTTTGTCCCGCGGCAAGCCGCGAGGAATTAACCTCTAGAGATTAAAACCCATTAAGGGCGCTATTTTAATTAATGGTATTGACATATATCAGGTAACCGATGCAATGCGAAGCCGGCTTATAGCACTCCAAGGACAGGTCGCTTCAAATCTGCGGGGCACGATAAAAAATAATCTCTTGCTGGGCCTTCCAAATGATCATGGCTTTTCTGATGATCAGTTGATATCGGTTTTGGATCAAGTTGGATTGCTCACTATTTTAAACAACCACAACGGCATAGAAACAGTATTAGGCGAAGGTGGGCTTAACTTATCAGGCGGCCAAAGACAACGGTTAAATTTTGCTGCACTGTATCTAAGAGGTCTATTTTATAAACCACTTCTCATTCTCATAGATGAACCTACAAGCAGCCTTGATGAGATCAGTGAACTTGCTATTACGCGCATGATTGAGCATCTTGCTCATGAATCAGTTACGCTCGTTGTTGCCCATCGTCTTAAAACAATACAAAAAGCTGTTGGGATTATCGATTTATCTTTGCTTGATCAAGAAAAAATAATTGAGGCCTATGATCAGCACACATTGCTCAGTAAGTCTGCTTATTACAAAGAACTGATTCATGGAGTTGTACAACTGGATAATTAATAAATTAATCAATAAGCCCAATTACCTGAATAGGAGCTTGCATAGCGTTAATTTTTATTGGTAATGCAATTACTCATGACTTGTTTAGGCTAGCGCTTGTATTTTAAATTTGACAACGTCATTACACTGATCATAATCAACGTATGTAATTCAAAGCCACAATCACCATCTCCCATGCTGTATTATGTTCATTAAGCTCGTGAGTAAGATCAATTATTTTTTATATGGTAAGAACATATAATTTTTCTTTTTTCAAAATTAAAAAAATCGTTTGTAAACTTTGTTGTAAAATCTCAATAAACATTACGGCTGCGTAAATCGCAGCCGTAATTATAAACATAGTTAAACATATTAATCAAATAACTGTGCTTCACGAGCTAGATCCAGAGCTACACGTGAATCACTATATCCTTTACTTAGCGTAAATGGATACATTAATTTGCCTTCTTCGTTTTTGAAAGGCGCATCAACACGGTAATTAACACATCTAGCATTATGTTCTGCTAATTCTTTTAATTTATTAAAATGTGTTGCGTATATAAATTGAATGCCATCATAATTACCAATCTTTTTAATAAATTCATGAGCACACTGTTCACCATCTTCAGCAACCGTTCCAGTAAATAGTTCATCTAGCGCGAAGAAAAACTTTTCATTATTATTCAATGATTTGATTCGCTGCAATATTTCTTGGGCTCGTTTTAATTCGGATGCAAATAATGAAAATCCATTAATTAAATCATCTGAAACATTAAGATATGAATGAATTACATCAAAAACACTACTTTCAAAATATTCTGCCGCTGCTATACCAAAGCTCTGTGCCATTACAATATTTTGGAGCAATGCTCTGATAGCAGTTGTTTTTCCGCCCTTGTTTGGACCTGTTAATATAATGTTTCTATCTTCTGATATAGAGTTTACAATCGGATTTGTTACTAATACATTCCAAAAATTAGTCGCTTGTATGAACGCGTTTTTATTTTCGTTAAAACGAGCAAAGCAGAATTTATTACCCTGTTCTTTTGATGCTAATATTTTATTTGCTACCGCATTATATGCATCCATCTCACCAATAGTAGCGAATAATTGCGCTAACTGTTTATCATGCTCATATAATTTATATATGAAGGTATGCACAGATGATGTCAAAAATAAAGCGCATTGTTTGCGTGCATATCTGTCATGCTTAAGTTCTTTAATAAGCTGATATCCAACTATATCTTTATAGTCACTTATTTTATAGTGTTGTTCAATACCAAATTGAGAGCATAATTTTTCAATAAGTTCTGCGCTGGTGATAAGCTGATTTAATGCATGTAACTTTTTTCTTTTTTCAGATCCTAACGAATAATCTTTGTAAGCACCATACATTGAAATACCATCAAGCAACCCACAATAAGCAGTTAATAAATACATATTAATTGAATGATAACCAGCACGCGCAAGGTCATAAGAAATTTTTGCTAAATAGGCAGTAGTTGCTGTTCCAATAGGAATAGAAATAAGACTCAACGCTGTTGCAGCACATTTTGCTTTTGGGTTATATGTTATCAATTTAAAAAAGGGATACAGATAAGGATTTTGTTTTTTTATAATTTCAAGATTTGCTAATTCTGGGCAGTTTTGACCCTTAAAATAATCAGAAAACAGCAAAATAATATCATTCTCAGATTGCTTTACCATTTCCAAAAGTTGATCAACTTCTTTTTTTATTGCAGGGTTTTCTA
Source organism: Candidatus Babelota bacterium (assembly GCA_049325595.1). Taxonomy (GTDB): domain Bacteria; phylum Babelota; class Babeliae; order Babelales; family Vermiphilaceae; genus Noda2021. The sequence continues at coordinate 96,155 of JBMOLF010000015.1, read as the reverse complement.
CCAGTGTTTTTATTGCATTTTGTCGTTGTAATACTGCTGGTAAATCTTCCAAACGTATTGGATTATTCAACGTCTCTTGCAAATAAATAGTGCCCCATACTGTTTTGCAATCAAAAAAATGTGCAATTTCTGTGGTATTCAAATCATGCACCAAATTCTGAGTTTCTGCATACTTAATATTTTTTTTAGCAGAGACACCTACATCCGTTTCTTCATTAGACATTATATGAGCAATTCTTGCTGCCCCTGATTTATAATGGTCATCGTATTGAGCGAATAGATTGCTCGCAACACAAAAAGAAAGCAATAATTTTTTTGACATTATTTCCCCTTGGCTTAGCTGTTTTATAATATGTCGACCTTATTATTACTTTTGAAATTAAATTGTCAATAAAAAAAGGCTAGATTATTCTAGCCTTTTTTTATTGGTGATAATTCTGTAATCACTTATTCTGATTTAGCTACGAGCTTATAACGCGAAAGAAAATTTTTAATCCCTTTACCATAAATGTAAATAAGACCAGCTGATGCTGAAACACCGGCAACAAAAACACCCGGATAATCCATTGCAAAAGCTAAAACTTTTTTATAATTTTCATCTTTTCTAATTACATTAGCAAGTTCAATAGCGCAACCGCCAATCACCCCAGCAACAATAAAATCTTTAGCTGTCATTGAGTCATCTTGTCGTTTATGTTCACGCATTTGTTCTAATGGTTTTCTTGGGTCAGCATCGGCATATAGACTCATAGCAGTAACTACAAGAGTTGTTAATAACAATTTCTTCATAGCAATCCTTCTAAAATAATATTAATCTTTTTTTACATTCGGTTTATAGCCAGCTTCTTCCATTTTCTTTAATCGATCTTGTGCATGAATAACAGCTATTGGATCCAATTCTTTATAATTTTCAACAATATCAGTGAACATTGCATGTGCTTTATCTAAATCTTTTTCTACACCTTTTGCATGTTCATGAGCATCTGCTATCCAAAACTTTGCCCATGCTACAACTGATTTATCAGGAATGTTTTTATCATCATTCATAATAGAGTTAAAGAGCTCAAAACTTTTTGAATAGTCTTGCCCTATTCCTTCACCTTCGCGATAAGCATCTCCTAAACGAGCTTGCGCCCATGCTTTAATATCAGCCTTTGTAAATTTTTCATCAGCAATGATTTTTTTATACATTATTATTGCTTTTGCCCAATTGCGTTCTTCACACAAAGCATTACGTGCGCCATCTGCAATAAACATTTGAGAATACCCAACCAAATTATGGTCGGCTACATCTGCATATTGGCTAATCAATTCATCAAAATAACTGCATGCTTTAGGATAATTTCTGCCAACACCATAACCGTGCCAATGAGCTCTGCCAATCTGATAAACCGTGTTTCCTAATGTTTCTTTATCTTTTGACTTGTCTTTACATTTATCATAAATTGCTTGAAACATTTCAACGGCATGAGATGTGTAACCGGGTCTATTGGCCTGCATGTACATCTGCGCACGATCATACATCTCTTTAATATTGGCACAATCAACATCATACGCATATGCATACGGAATTGATAATAATGCAAGAAGCGTTATCTTCTTTTTCATGTAGTACTCCTTAGTTTGAATTAACTTGTGGAGACTATAGTAAAAAAGAAATAAAGCGTAAAGTTAATCATTAAACAAATGATGCAAAAAATAATCAGTATTATCCAAAAAACTTTTGGTTATTTGATAATGATCAGTATCTTTATAAGATTTAGTATCAAGTTTACCATTATCACAAGAATAAATAACTGCACCTGGATAAGCCAAAAGTAACGGTGAATGGGTAGCAATAATAAATTGAGCAGAACTTTGCTTGCATAATTGATTAATAATAACCATTAAAGACAACTGCCGTTGGGGAGAAAGTGCGGCCTCTGGCTCGTCTAATACAAAAAAGCCACCTTTCCCCAACCGATTTTTAAAAAAAGATAAAAAACTTTCACCATGAGATTGTTCATGCAATGATTTACCACCATACGGAGCATAAGTTTTATCACCACCTCCGCCAAAAAGCGCTATATGGTCAAGATGATTAGCAACATTATAAAATGTTTCTGCCCTAAAAAAATAACCATCTTCAGATTTTCGATTCCAGGATAAAGTTAAGCAATCTGCTAATTGCTCTGCGCTTGAATAATGCTTTTCTGATGCCGTTTTAAAATTAATATTTTTGCTACCACCTTCAATACCAAAACCGGCATGATAAGCAATTGCTTCAAGAATAGTTGATTTACCGGTACCATTTTCTCCAACAAAAAAGGTAACTGGTGTTGTAAACTTAATTTCTTTTAAATTTTGTACCACATCCAAGCAAAATGGATATTGAGTAAAGTCAATCGAAGAATTAAATGCTGCTTTAATGGTATCAAGCAATTGACCATTTAGTGGTCGATTGCTCTGTATTATTTTTTTCATAATTTATCCTGCTTATATTCACTAAGTGCATTTTTCTATTTGGGTACACTAACCTTAGTAGGTATGGAAAATTTATTAATACGCTTAAGAGCAGAAATTTAATAAGTAATTTTTATTAATGTAACATAAAAATGCATTTGAGACCAATTAACTAAATTAATTACAACCTTTATGTTAAACAAACCTATTTTTAAAACTATTACAATCTGCATTATGAAACTGGTAAACTAAAGAACTCCAACATTAAGAATAATCATATAAAATTAATTTATTGTGCGATTCTTTGGGATCATTAAGCATTAATTGGAGAAATACTTTCATGAAAAAGCTCATAATTTTGATTTTATTTTTAAACTCGCCAATTTTTAGCATGGGCGTTTGGAATAAAATAAAAAAATGGGTTACTCAACCCTTTACTAGTTCGTTACCAGAACTACCATCTGATATTCAAACAACAGAGATAGTAAAGCAATTATTACACATCTCAAATACTCGCGATGAAGCACTTACTCTTTTAAACAACTATGCACAAGTTAATAAAGCAATCGCTGAATACATAAAAGAAAATAAAGATACTATCCAAAAAATACTCGATCAAAAATTTGGTCTTTCATTAACTGTTTTAACTTCAGGTAATTATAATGATCCCAATATCAAAGCAGAAACAATAAAAGTTTTGCAAAAAGCAACACACAAATATAGTTCCTATAGCGAGACCTTAAATACCTTAATAACATTTATTAAAAATAAAAATGATAAAATAACTATTGTGAATGTACACATGTACATAGGTCTTCTTGCTCGATCACTGCTAGATAAAGATTATTCATTAAGTGCAGCTCTTATAGGCGTATTCGATAATTTTATTAATCATACTCATCCGGTACTAAATAAAAATAATGAGTCACAATTTGTAGATTTGCTCAAAGGTTTTATTAGTTTTTTTGGAAAGAATAAACCATTAACTCAAATTTTAATTTCAATCATCAATCAAGCCATAACATTATTTGGACCCAATTTTATTGATAATGAAATTGGCCAGCATATGTCAAAAAGCGGTACTTTGTTTAATTTTACCAGAACTACGGGTAATAAAGCTGCTATTAAATATTTAGAAACTATAAAAAATCAATGAAAAATTCCTAAGAAGATTCAAAAACTAAACTTGATTCGCATCTTTTTACTTTTATAATCACTTTTAATAATCCTATCTGCTTGATATTTTAGTAAAACCTTAAATGAAGCATATGCGAGATTTACTAATATTTTAAAAATAACTTTAATAAGGAAAATCAGTGATTAAAAAAACATTAGGCCTACTGAGCATTTGTATAATTTTAATTACCTGTTTTATATTATATGCAAAAAAATCATCTGGTATTATAAATAACTCTTTGGGCCAATCTACTCTGATTAGGGTTATTGAGAAACAAATAACAAAAAAAGATATTCATATTAACTTAAATTACACATACCTTATTTTGAAAATGCTCCCGAAGAAGTAAATAGTTGGATTGAAAATTTGATTACTAATGAATATAACAAAGCCAATGAATTAGCTTTACAACATTACAATGATTGTCTTGCAAATGGCGACTTTGATGACTCGCAAGAAATGGCCCGCATCAAAGAAAATGGTGCTTCATCTTTTGAATGCACATACCACATCGCCCAAATAAATGATTCATATATTAGCATCGCATTTCATCATTCAGGTTATTGCCATGGGAATGCTCAGCCATTTTTTGCCCACTACACATTTAATTATGATATAAAGAAAAAGAAAAAAATTGATCTTAAAGATTTATTTGAGAGTGATTACTGCTATCTTGAAAAAATTAGTAAAGTTTGCAGAGCTCATCTTGTTGATGAAGAACAAGATATGGGCATTGGATTCTGGGAAAATGATTGGCAAACTCAGCCTAAAGAAGAAAATTTTACCTCCTTTACTTTTAGCAACGATCACATCAGTTTTTACTTCGATTGGCCATGGTATCATCTGGGAGAATTAAAAATTAACAAAGATGAACTTGTGGAAAATAAATCAATATTTCAATCCAGCAAAAAAAGGTCTTACGCAACCCCGGAACTTAATTGCTTATTATTGATCAATAAAAATTTCTGCGCTGTGGGAAATCATCATTACTTTCTCTTGAAATACATTTTTATTCCAACTCAACGATAGACTCCCAATCTTTCTTTAAGATAATCAAAAACTTGGCTTAATAAGTATTTAAGCAATTTACAATGAATAAAAAACAAAAAATCTTATTTTTTTACGTCTTTTAACGTATTTTCTTTATATTAGCTACTTCACTCTGCTATAATTCATAATAGAATATTTAATTTGAAACAAGACGTATAATAGGAGATAACATGAAAAAAATTTTATTACTCACTTTAGCCATAGCAAGCACACAATTAGTTAGTATGGAAAAAGAACAGACATCATTTCCATTAGAGCAATTATTACCCGAACTCAAAACAGAAATTTTAAAGCATGTTGTAGATGCACCATCAATTTCAGATGCTATAACAAATTTACAAAATATACGCTTTGTAAATAAAGATCTTTATGATCAAATCACCAACAACACAACAATACTTTTTGGTGTTCTAAACTCATTGCTCACAAAATTTCCTGGCTCTGAAACTGCAATCGCACGAGCCCTTAACACTAAATTAGCTGAAGAGTGGCTTAAAAAAGTAAACCCAAATGCAAGCTTTAATGTAATTTCTACTAATGATCAACAATTTAACACTGCCTTGGAATATATTCGAAGCGGAGATTTAAATTCTCTAAAACAATGGCTCGATAAAGGATATAATCCAAAGTACCGCCAGTTCAATGGATGGACTCTTGATTCTTATGCGGTAGAATATGGAATTTCAGTTCCTGTATTAGAGCTACTAAGTAAATACAATCCTGATATCTTTAGCTTAAAAAATATTAAGGAATTATTATTTCTAGCTCAAAAAGCGATAATGGATCAAGATGTAACCGCGGAGTACAGTGAAAAAATGCCTATAGTAATCGATTTTCTAGAGCAAAAGCTCTATCAACAACTTTCCCCAGAAGAAGCCATGCAAATTATTAACGACATCGATGCACGGGTAAAAGCTCAGCTGGGAATTCAGTAACTTAATTTTAGTAACTTATATTAACACTAAAGAGAGAAGTGATAGTGTTTTTCTAGGCATAGGTGGTGATATAGAATATTTAGGAAAAATACTTGGATCGGGATATCCCAATAAATTTCAGCTTGCTGCCGTAGTGTTAGGTACAATAAACAACGCTTTTAGTAATAATAAGGTGGATTTCAAACTTTCTGAGCTCGAGTTTGTCGACTTATTGAAAGATCATATTGGCACAATGGGTAAAGATAAAAATTGGACACAGATTATAACTTTAATTATTAATACAGCAGTAAAAATATTTGGTCCGAAATTTATTGATAAAGAAATGGGTTATAATTCCGAAGGAACCCTACTCGATACGGTGAGAAAGTCCAATAATCAAGAAGCAATTAAATATTTGGAAACTATCAATAAATTAAATAGATAATCAAATAAAGGAAGGCTGCAAGGTACACAGCCTTCTTTATTTTTTCAATCCTAGCCAGTTGCACTAATCATTAAATTAGATATACTTGCCCACCAAGTAGTAACATAAAAGCAATCAAAACAAAGAGTACACTCATGAATCTATACAACTACATTATCAGGCAGCACGAGCACCTGCATAATTTATGCATGGCTTTCTGATTGCAAATGCATTTCTGAATCATTCTTTTTATAATTAAGATACCTATAAAAAACAAGAAAAGATTAACTTATAGCCATATAAGTTGAACTTTGAAGATTAGCGTGTAATCTTTTTAGTATTGGCTATTAAATTTAGTAAAAATGGAAGATTTATGAAACTGGTAGAAAAAGAAATTTTTCTTGAAGAACTTAAACAAATGTCCACTAAAATGTTTGAGGCATTAGTCAAAGCCGTAGTAGACGTTGAAAAAGAAGTAATGATTGTTGATGCACCAATGCATGTCGACCAAGAAACCTGGTTGCTCGAAAAATATGACTCAAAACAAGAAAATCTTTGGGGAATTAATCTGTATCCGCAACATTGGGGAAAACCAGAATTTATTAAATTTGATTCGATGATTAATTTGCGTCCTAGCCAAGGAAATCGCTCACGAACTGTTGAAAATCCTCAAATCCAACAAAAAATTATTAAAATTGTAATGAAATTGGTAAAACCATGATACATAAAGATTTAACTCACGAGCGATGGTTCAAATTTACCCTTTTTGAACAACTTGCCAATGTTGGCATGGATATTGAGCGTACTATAGAATGGAAAAATAAAAACTCTGAATACAGCCGACAAGCTTTTGAACGTGCGTTAGAATTATTAGATCTTACCATCGCTGATCCTAAAAACAAAAAACGTCTTAAAGAACTATGCCGCGCCCGGTATTTACTTGTTGATCATTTTGCATTTGACAATGAATACCAATCAACTGACCAAGAATGGCAAGATTATTTTTATCAATTTAATTATGCTGCAGCACTTGCTCGCGGTAGATAAAATTAAATAATCTCAAGAAGCTTTTCCACTATAGGCTTATCCGGTTCTGGCATATCGTACTCAGATAGTTCTTCATGAGCAACCCATTTGATTTCTTGATGCTCATGCAAAACAAATTCACCGGAATATGAAGTAACAAAATATGCCCTCATTTCATAGGGTGCGTTTTTGTGTTCAAAATAACTTGAGCAGATGTAAGAACCGACTTCAACATGTATACCAAGCTCTTCAAATAGTTCACGCTTTAAACACTCATGTTCGGTTTCATTGTCTTCAAGCTTGCCACCAGGAAATTCCCATTTATCATAGTTCACATCTGGCTTTGCGCGCTGGGCTATCAGCACGGTATTATCTTTTACCAATACTGCCGCAATTACTTTTTTTGTAACCGAATTATTCATTGATACATCCCGTTGTATATCTTATTGACGAGCTAGCGGATATATCATATCAAATCGATACCCAGTAATAAATTTCTTGCAGTTGGCAGTCTGACATAAACAGGAAAAATTCCAATTATCAGGCCATGCAAAACCTGGTATATATGCATCATAAGAAGTAGTAAGTTCATCACCTTGTTGTATAAAACGATTCGTGGTAATAATCCATCCGGGCTTAATATCACAGTTAGGATCACAGGAATGATTACAAAATGCCCATTTTCCTCTAATTCTTCCCCACGTTGGAATACCTTCAGCATTCACATCTACTAATGCAACATATTTATATTCAGGATCAGAGTGATTGGCAATATAAGGATTATTGCTTTCTTCAAAATTTGCCGTCGCCACAACGGTTCCCGCAGGCAAATCTTTTGCAGCGCGTAAACAAAACCCATAGTGATTTAAATCAACATACGATGGATAATATGGCTCTCGCAGATTATAGTTCTTGAGCAAATCAATTTGTTCTCCAGCAACAATAGATCCTAAGTACAAGAAACACACAAAATGTTTTTTCATAGTTTAATTACTTTGCTATTAAATTTTAAACATTTACTGATTGTAGTTTATGGTCATTATCAAGCAATGACAAATAATAGGTTAATTATTCAGCAATTTATTCCTACCCTCTATTTTAACAGTGCATACTACGTTCAGAAAAAAATTGCCGTTCTAGTAATTTATTGCTAGTATTGCCACAGTTTTTTGGAGACCGCAATGCATGATCAATTTTTACCCAAACATACCTACCCATTAGTTATAAAACTATTTGGTCTAATACTTATTATTATCTTTATCGCAGTACTTATCCGTTTTTTTGTGTTTGAATTAAAAAACCTCAAACATTTACACAAAAAAATATTAATCGCAGAACTTCATTTTTCACAAAAAAATTACGAAAGGGCAGCACAAAAATTTCTTAAACTAGTAGAAAACTATAATTCATTTGAGCACGCTCAAAAACGACTTATTCAATGTTGCTTTGCGCAAAGCGATACACAACCTGAGTTTTATGATTACGCATTGAGCTACTTCTACAGCCAACCCAATAAAACATATACAGACGCTCAAATTAAAGAACTGGTAACATATCTGCCAAAACAATATCACGATGATTTCAAAGCATCATTTATTCGAGGGTAATTATGATAATTTGGATTCCACCACATGCAATAACAATCATAACCAGTCCCGGCATTATAATTCATGAAATCGCACATCGTTTTTTTTGCGATATTTTTAATGTCCGAGTTCTCAAAGTTCGCTACTTAAGCTTTAGCTCAGAGGCCAGCGGCTATGTAATACATGAAAAAAATGAAAAATTTTACATTGATCTATTGATAGGTATTGCACCATTTTTTGTAAATTCTTTAATTTGCATGTTTTTAACCTTTCCACATGTTGTAAGTACCATTTACACTTTAGGCAACAATTTTAATTATGCAACGTCATCCATATATTACACGGCGAGCTTGGCATTATACACCCTGGGTATAATTATAGGCATATGTGCGTTTCCGAGCAAAAAAGATTTAGTGAGTCCTAAAGAGCTGGCCAACACATGGTTTCAAAAATGTCTTATAGCAGTAATACGGGCATTAAATTGGCCATTTAATATTTCTATGCTTGGTCTTTTCTTAAAAATATATTTTGCAATGATCTTATCATATAAACTTCCATATTTGTTCTATCGCATAGCACTTCAGTAATAAAAACAGATATATGATAAAAAAGATTTAATTATATTAGAGCTCTTCTTTTGTACATTATTATTTATATATTTCTATTTTTCTAATTTAAATCGCTATCATAACCTCCCACTTAAAATTAGTGTAGCTTAAATTATTTAAGGATTAAGCTACATATAATTATTATTTTGGAAAAGCTATGAATGAGCCTCTGAACTAGTTACTGCAGAATAGATTCAATTTTTTTATTATGAAATGTAAACGCAAAAAATTCCATGCGCATTAAAAAGAAAACAATAAAAAAGTCAGTATTTCTACAAAATCGCTTTTAAATTTGATGGCTCTTGTCCTACGAAGTTTTTAACGTAGAAGAATGCTAGACAAAGTTCTTGAGAACGAAGACTAGCTAGACTTAATAGACGCGTTCAGGAACGGAAAAATTGAGTTTGGATTTACTTTATAACGCATCCCAACCGCATATTCAGTTTTAGGATTAAAACAAAAATTTAGTTAAAAAATTTGAATCTCTTTTACAAAAAATTACTTCTGATGCATTTTAATAAGTTAGTTTATTTATATCTATGCAATCTAAACAAAAAAATATTACAATTTGAATTGTTATTTTGGTATATTAGTGGATATATACTAAGAAAATAAATACCTCTGAAGGACCTGGTATGAAATTATATTATTTACTCTTAGGCTCATTGATAGTCATGGATGTTTCCACTATGGAAAAAAACCTACTAAAATTTACTGATTTGCCTTATGAGTTACAAACTACAGAAATAATAAAACAAATATTAAATACATCAAGCACTCGTGATGAAGCACTTACTCTTTTAAGTAACTATGCACAAGTTAATAAAGCAATCGCTCACTATATAAAAGAAAACAAAGAATCTATTAAAAAAATACTCAATCAAAAATTTGATCTTTCTTTAACAGCATTGGCTTCTGGTAATTATGATAATCCCAACATTCAACAAAAAACTTTAAGAATTTTAAAAGAAGCATTAGTTCATTTTGCAAAGATTCCGGATGCAAAAGGTCAAATTAATAGTTTAATAAATAGCATAAAAAATCAAAAGCAGACAATAACAAAACAAGATTTGAAAAATTACTTGTCATTATTCAATGTATCAACTTCCAATGAAGGAATTTTATGCAAAAGCGAAGAAGTAAGTGCCATAATTTTAGGTGCCCTTAATAATTTTTTTATCAATAATCGATTTACCTTCACTAATAAAATTGGAAATGAGCTCCTCAAAGTTTTCTACTTAGGAATCGAAGATGAATATAAAATCTATTTAGGTGTAGAGAATACCTCCAATACACAAATTCTTGCTTTAATTATTGATACGGTACAAAAAATATTTGGCTCAAATTTTATTAATAATCAACCACTGGAATTTAGCTGGAGTCTAGATCGTAAAACACTCCGTGAATGGATCAAAGATAGTGGCAATCAAGAAGCTATAAAATATTTAGAAAAATTAAAAGATTAAATAGTTAAGCTGTTTAAAAAGAAGGCTGTAACAGATACAGCCTTCTTTGCTTTTCACTCGATTTCGCTTGAGTTAACCATTAAATTAGATATACTTGCCAATCAAGTAGTAACATCAAAAGCAATCTATGCAAGAGAGTAATCCCATGAATCCATACATCTATAGGCCGCACGAGCATTTGCATACGTCATCATGGCTCTTAGATTGCAAATGCATTTCTGAATCATTCAGCTCTTCATTTGAGCTTTCTTATTAAGAGCCTATCCGGAAAATCATAATTTGAAAAAATAGGTATTAAAAAGTAAAATCCTCTCTAAATTTCCGATGAAAAAAAAGAAGAGAGGATTTTATGAATACATGCTTTGCAACATGCATATCAAAAAAGTTTTTGATGAATGATGAACAAGTATTACATCTTTTAAAATTTATGCCACAAAAAATTAAAAAAGGCAGGCCTAAAAGTGAGCCATTAGCAATTTTACAAGGCATATTTTATCTATTGAAAACTGGCTGTCAATGGAACGCTTTACCAAAATGTTTTGGTCCTTCATCAACAATTCATGAGCACTTTCAAAGACTAGTAAAAACTGATTTTTTTGCACAAGCATGGCATCATGCTCTTGAAAAATATGATCGATTTATAGGGCTTAATTTGCAAAATCAATCCTTTGATTGCAGTCATGCAAAAGCTCCGCTTGGTGGCCAAGAAACAGGCTTAAGTCCAGTTGATCGGAGGAAGTTAGGAACAAAAAAAGCTCTTTTAATTGATAAAAATGGCATTCCGTTGGCAATAAATCTTTTTGCTGGTAATACGCATGATTCAAAAACATTTATTTCAACAATTGCCAATCAAATTTATAGTCGAATATTACCATTCAAAACCATTGAACTAGACGCAGCATTCGATGCATCTTTTATTCGAAAATATTTGGCAAGTCGAGGGTACTCTTTCAGAATTAGTTGCAACAAGCGCAGAAATCAAATTTCTCAAAAAGTTAACCTTAAATTTCGATGGGGCGTTGAACGCACTTTTTCTTGGATAACTCGATTCAGGCGACTTTTAATACGATGGGATAAGTTAGCAAACAATCATCTAGCTCTACTTCAATTTGCTTGCCAGATCATTGTTCTTAGAAAAATTTAATTTCCGGATAGGCTCTAAGTAATCCACTTAAGTATTATTTATTTTTAAATTGATCTAACAATCAACAATTTTTTTATGTCTCTAAAAAAGCAAACAACACAAAGACTATTGTCTTTTTCAGATCAACAACGATTGGCTACGTTCTTTCAGATACTGGCCACCATTGATAAGCGTATAAGCAGTTCAAAAACCAAACAATCAAAAGCTCCCAATCAAGGGCGCACAGTAGGCTCGCTCATTGAGCGGGCTTCTTTATTAGCAATTATTATCGCTGTAATTCTTTATCTATTGCTTACTCGATAAAAGTCACGAACCAATACACGAAATTCTCAAATATTAACTAATCATTTACGCTTGTCTTTATTACCATCTCTTTTATCCTTGATGCATGCAAAATAATATCACCTTGTAGCGAGCATCATGATTGACACGATAGTTATTACCCTGAGTAGAGATTTGTTTGAAATTACCGATCCAGAGTTATTTATCCCATCAGCAGCATGGGCACTTTCAAAAAAAATTGAACGTGGCATGCAATCAAAGCAAAACCCTTTAAAAAAAGAACTCACAAAAGGAATCTATAAGCCGCGTCTTACTCTTGCATATCGTTATAATCTTTTAGGCAAACCAGAAATTATTCTTAAAATTGAACTGTCATTACCCAAGCTCGTATTTGGCAACAATTTTAGCGAACTGCGTTACAAAGATTTTCCATCCATCATTAACAAACTAGTAGCAACGCTACAAGCAATGGGCATATGCACAACCTCAACTGCAATCGCATCAGCACCCGTATCTGCCATCCATTATTCAAAAAACATGTGTTTAACCGATGGCTCAACGCCACATTTTTACATTAACAAAATCAAAGAAGCTAACACCAAGCTCTCACTTGATGTAAATGAAACTGCCTATCGCAATGCCGGCCACAGTTTTAAATGGCTTACCAATTATTATGAAGTCGCTTTCTATGATAAAATTCGCGATCTTGAAAAAGCTCAGACCAGTAATAAGCGAGCAGTTGAAAAAGATAACGAACTTCAATTAACCACCCACGAACAATTGCAAAAAAGACGCACTAAGTTTGAAGTGCTACGCATGGAAGTGCGGTTAAACAAGCGCGTTAAAATTAAAGAGTTGTTCACCAAGCTTGGTATTAAAACTGATGTAACCTTTAAAAAAATGTTCAAACCCGCGATTTCTAAAAAGGTTTTGTTACATTATTTTGATGAACTCGTTAGCAAGCGCCCGCTATTGCTTGATTACCAATCAACCAATGGTAAAGCCTTGCTCGTTGATTTAATGTTTAATAATCCCAATTTAGGGCCAAAACAACTATTACAGCTGTATGGCTTTAAAAAAGTGCTTGAAATCATGGACATGCGTGAATTAAGAACTATGTTTTCACGCTGCTCGCCGCGAAGCTGGCAACGACTCATTGCAGATGTAAGCAAGATACAACTGTCTAGGGCTCTTGATCATTTTAAGGCATTGCGGGAACAATTGGTCAAATTCGAACCGATTAATAAGCAGTATAAGAAATTTATAAAAAGATAGGGTTGCTGCTTAAAGAAATAATCTAACTATAAACAATTTTGCATACTTTTTGCCTTTGAGTTAAATTATTGTTAAATTATGCCAAATATGGTATAATTTTAACTGAGTAGCAAAAATGAAACACAAAGAACTGATCTGGATTGGCTCAAGCAAAAAAGATTTACAAGATCTCCCTGATGAGGTGATAGACTCCATGGGCTATGGGTTATACCTTGCTCAAAAGGGTCAAATGCCTGAACATGCAAAAGTTCTTAAAGGATTTGGTAGTGCTGGTGTTATTGAAATTAAAGATTCTGATGCTGCTGGAACCTATCGGGTAGTGTACACGGTTACCATGCCTGAAGTAGTGTTTGTGCTTCATGCTTTTCAAAAGAAATCAAAGCAGGGCATTAAAACACCACAACAAGACATAGAGCTTATAAAAAGTAGATTGAAATTAGCTGAAGAAATTTATAAAGAAAAATTTAAGAAGAAGTAAGGCCATGAAAAAACATACTAATGATTATGAAGTAAGTTCAGGAAATGTATTTGCTGATCTTGGTGTTGCAAATCCAGAAGAACGTCTTGCTAAGGCAGAGCTTGCCCGACAAATCAATACTTTAATCAAGCAACAAGGCCTTACGCAAGCAGCAGCAGCTGAACTGCTTTCTATTGATCAACCAAAAATTTCTGCGCTGAGTAAAGGGAAATTATCAGGATTTTCTCTTGAAAGGCTTTTTCGCTTTTTAAATATTTTAGGCCAAGCAATAACCATAACGGTTGCTCCAAAAAAACGATCAACAACCAAAGCAAGTGTAACGGTAGCTATTACCACTCCTATTAAGAAAAGCCCACTTAAAAAACAACCTACTTCTTCACCAACATCAAAAGCTATTCATGCTCGCAAAAAGAGTAAATAGCAGTTACAACTATTGAAAGTTGTTTATTAAGGAACTTATTTTGCACATTCAATCTATCAAAAGAGTCTAGCAGATTTTATTTAGGCTTCTTAATGAACAAATAAAACTTAATAAAAAAAGCGTTAGTGATATAACCTAATACTAACGTTAGTCTGTTTAATTAAAATTTAACAATTAATTATTTATTTCTTCATATTAATTTCAAGTAGCTTTTCCACTATAGGCTTATCCGGTTCTGGCATATCGTACTCAGATAGTTCTTCATGAGCAACCCATTTGATTTCTTGATGCTCATGCAAAACAAATTCACCGGAATATGAAGTAACAAAATATGCCCTCATTTCATAGGGTGCGTTTTTGTGTTCAAAATAACTTGAGCAGATGTAAGAACCGACTTCAACATGTATACCAAGCTCTTCAAATAGTTCACGCTTTAAACACTCATGTTCGGTTTCATTGTCTTCAAGCTTGCCACCAGGAAATTCCCATTTACCAAAAAGCACATCTTTTTTTGCTCGTTGCGCTATCAGAACTTTGCCATCTTTTGCAAAAACGGCCGCAATAACTTTTTTCATATGAAAATTCTGCATTAATTACTATGACTATAAAAATAACTATATTAAATCACATTTAAAAACAAAAAAAGCAACTTGTAAAAATACAAATCGCTTTTAAATTTGATGGCTCTTGTCCTACGAAGTTTTTAACGTAGAAGGATGCCAGAAGAAGTTCTTGAGAACGAAGACTGGCTGGGGCGGGAGGATTCGAACCTCCGGTGCCGGAGCCAAAACCCGGTGCCTTACCACTTGGCTACGCCCCAACGCTATTTTTTAGACTTTTCAAAGTATAGCAGATAAAAAAATAATTTTAAACTGCTAAATTATAATCTTCTTCAAGATCCATTACTTTTTTAAATTCTTGGATCACTTGCTCTTCTATAAGCTTACGAGTCTCAGAGTTTAAGGGATGAACAATATCTCTAAATGTTCCATCCTTGCGGCGACGCGATGGCATTGATACAAAATATCCTTTGTTGCCTTCGATCACTTTGAGATCACGCACTATGAAGCTATTTTCAAAGACTATTGTTGCATATGCCTTAAGTCTACCATTTTCTTTTGCTGGATAAACTTTTACTTCTGTTATGGTTATCGCCATGACCGCAATCCTCAGAGGTATTCCTGGTTTACTACTCTTTTTTTTGTTTTACAATAACAGTGAGATCATTTTATCCTATGCCTTCGATTTGTCAATAAATTTAGTGCATTTTATTCACAAAAAAATTATTACTATTCAAAAGCATATTTTTCATTATTCTTTTGCTAAATATTTTGCCCGCTCATAAATCGCGCAGCTCTTAATTTTGCAGAACGAGCTGAAGGATTTATCCGCAATTCATCTGGTTCTGCAACCACTACTTTTGGTGTTAAATTTTCTAAAACATCTTTATGCTGCGCAATAAACTGCTTTACAAGTCGGTCTTCAAGAGAATGAAAACTTACACAAACCAATCTGCCTTCAGGATTAAGAATAGTAAGTGCTGTTGATAGCAACGCTTGAATATTATTTAACTCATCGTTTACATAAATACGTAGCGCTTGAAACACTTTGGTAGCCGGATGAATTCTACTTCTTCCTTTTACCGGCACCACGCGTTCTATAAGATCAACCAATTGCCCGGTTGTTCTAAATTTTTCTTTTTGGCGTTGGTTAACAATAGCTCGTGCAATTGCTTTTGCATTTCTTTCTTCGCCAAGTTGAAAAAATAGTTCACGCAGCTTTTCTTCTGATGATTTATTAAGCACCTCCGCCGCCGTCATTTTTTGGTGGGCTGGCGACATACGCATATCAAGCGGTGTGTCTTTATATACTGAAAATCCTGCACGCTGAGATATTTGTACTTGTGAAGTACCAAAATCAGCCAAAATCCCATCTACTTTTTCAATGCCGGCTTTCTTGAGGGTTTTGTATAGATGAGCAAAATTTCCCCATAGCAATGTAAGACGACCACCAAACTCTTCAATGAGCGGTCCGCTAAAAAGATCAAATGCGCGGGTATCCCAATCCACGGCTACTACTTTACACATTGGTTCTTTTTCTAAGATTGCCCGTGTATGCCCGCCAGAACCAAAGGTAACATCTAAATATGTTTTACCTGGTTGAGGGTCAAGATATTCAATAACTTGCTTGGTAAGAACCGCTTTATGCACTGCTACAGGTTTTAATGTTTTCATAAATCTCTGTTTATTTCTCTGAATGTTCTTGGGTTAATTCAGAACTTAAATGATTAACAATGTTATCAAGCGCCATGCCTCGTGACCCTTTTACCAAAACCATAGATTCATCTGATAGTTTGGTATCAAGTATTTTAAGCGCTTCTTGCCAATTAGGAACAATATCAGCAGATACACCTAATGGCATAGTTTTCTTAGTCCATTGTACCATATTTCCTACCAAAATCACCTGACGAATAGACGGTACTTTACGCAAGAATCTACCAATTTGTCTATGCCAGAATGGTGCTAATGGTCCGAGTTCTAGCATATCACCAATCACCGCAATTTTTGAACGCTTGGTATTAATACGATGAAAAGCAAGTAATGCGGCTTTCATGCTTTCTGGATTTGCATTATAGCAATCATTAATGAGGGTGCTTTTTGTTTTGCTTATTGCGCACTCTTCAAAACGCCCAGGCACTGAGATTGGTTGTTGAATACCTTCAACTATTTTTTCAGGTGATACCCCCAGTAAATAAGCAGTCGCTGCAGCTGCTAATGCATTAAGCACAGCCCCTTCATGAGGTTGATTAATCAACACATTAAATTTTTGTTTATACAGTTTTAACACAAAACTCATTTGGGTATTTTGTGGTTGTACTTTACGTGCTTGTACTTGATTAATTGTTTTATACCCAAAGCGAATTACTGGATGTGCGTATCCTACCTGCGATAAAATTGGTTGATCACCATTAATAATACCAATGCTACGTTCATTGAAATATTTGAAAATATCACGCTTTTCAGCAGCAATATCAGCAAGTGATCCAAGGCCTTCCATATGCGCATGCCCAATATAAGTAATTACCGCATACTTAGGGTCTAAAATTTTTACCAATTCAGCCATTTCGCCGCGACGCGATATACCAAGCTCAAAAATAGCAACCTTGTGGTAATCTCTCATTTTTAAAATATTAAGAGAAAGACCAACACGGGTATTTTGATTACCGCTTGATGCCAAACAAGGTATGTTTTGATGAATAAAAATTTGCGCAAGTCTTTCTTTTGTAGAAGTTTTTCCTACTGAGCCAGTTATACCAACAACCGGATACGAAAATTGTGCGCGCCATGCAGCAGCAAGAGTTGTTAGTGCTGAAAGCGTATCATTAACTAAAATAATAAATTTATCATCAAGAACTGATTTACTAAATCGATTGAGAATATCTTTTTTTGAAATCTCAATCATTAAGCCCGCTGCACCATTATTAAGTGCATGCTCAATATAGTCATGGCCATCTACACGCGTTCCTTTTAACGCAATAAATACATCATCTGGTTGAATAGCACGTGAATCAATTGAAAAATTAATATGGTCATCTACGTATGAACCGATAAATTGCACGTCTTGCAAAACACTCTTTATAAATTTCTGATCAAAATACATTGACCTTCTCCGTTTTTGGCTTGGTAAAAAATTTTAAAAAATAAATCTAATAGCTACGGGAGAAAAAATGTCTTTTTTTTGAACATTTGTCAAGCAAGAATACCAAAAACTCATATTAATAAAATTGTTTGAACCTGTAGAAAATACTAAATGAACAGTAATTATTTTTTAAAAAAAGAACGAATCAATTATTATTGCCGTATTACTTTTCTTGTTTTACTCCCTGAAGATGGCGCTATAAAACCGCGTGTTTCAAGTGCATCAATTATACGTGCTGATCGATTATATCCAATCCTAAATTTGCGTTGCAATAATGAAATTGACACTTCATCAATTTCCGAAAGAAATTGCAAAACATCGTTCATTAATTGATCATCAACATCATCAATAGCATTTGTAGAATCGAAAGTTACCGTTGATAAATCTAAGTAACTTACTGTTCGTTGTTTTTGAATGTGTGCTACTACCTGCATAATCTCTTGATCAGAAACATAGGCACCATGCACGCGTTTTAAATGTCCTTCATGGGCACTTAAAAATAACATATCACCGCGTCCGAGTAATTTATCTGCACCGGCAGCATCAAGAATGGTACGAGAATCTGTTTTTGAGGTAACTCTAAACGAAATGCGACTCGGAAAATTAACTTTAATTAATCCGGTTATTACATCAACCGACGGTCGTTGTGTTGCTACAAGCAAATGAATGCCGGCTGCACGCGCCATTTGCGCTAAACGCGTAATTAAATCTTCTATCTCTTTACCGGCAGTCATCATCAAATCGGCAAGCTCATCAATCATTATCACTAGATAAGGAAATTGTTCGCTTGGTGTATCGACAAACAATGCATTGTAATCGACAATAGTACGCGCACCTGCTTCTGCCATTTTTTGGTATCGTTCTTCCATATGCTCTACCGCCCATTTTAATGATTTAATAGCATTTTTAGGATCAGTTATTATAGGAAATAATAAGTGTGCAATATCAGCATATGGTGCAAATTCTAATCGTTTAGGATCAATTAAAATCAATCGCAATTCTTCTGGTGTACAATGGCACAATAAACTGACCAGCATAGTATTTAAAGCAACCGATTTTCCTGATCCGGTCGAACCTGCAACTAATAAATGAGGCATTTTAGTTAAATCAATAATCACACAATTACCAATGGTATCTTCGCCCAAAATTAAAGGTAATGCATAGTTTTTTTCTTGATATTCAGCAGATCTAATTAATTGTGCAATTAACACATTCTTTCTATTTTTGTTTGCAACTTCAAATCCTACGACAGACTTGCCCGGAATTGGCGCTAAAATACGAATGCTCATAGCTTGCAGCGCAAGAGCTAAATCATCTTCAAGTGCAATAATTTTACTTAATTTAGAGTCTATTGCTGGTTGATATTCAAATAACGTTACTACTGGTCCTCGTTTTATCGATACTACTTTTCCTTGAATACCAAAGCGCTCAAGTTTGTCTTGTAGTATTTTTGCCGACTTTTCTAACTCATTTAATAATGCATTTTCTTGTTGATCATTTGGTGGCAACGAGAAAATTTCAATACTTGGCCGTACGTAATCAGGAATAATTTTTTCATGATCTTGACAAGATGCAGTATCAATAGAATATTTAACAGTTTTATTAGCGGTTATTGTAGCAGTATGTTCTTGATCTATTTTTAAAGAGGGCTTTATCGTCTCTTTAGATTCGGTTGAAATAGAAGTAATGATAATATCAATGGGATTTTGACGCTCAGATAGTTGTTCTATTTTAGATACTTTTTCATCAAGATAAGTTTCATGCTTTTGGCGCTTTTGCAAATGATTATATACAGTACGCACACCATTACTCATTGTTTTTCTACATCGATATAATAAAGCCGCCAATGAACAACGAGTTACTAAAATAAACCCCATCAAAAATAACGTATGTAATAAAAGTAATGCTCCTAATTTACCACCAAAAGAAATTAATGATGCATACAACTGAGAACCCATATAACCACCAGCAACACTATACACAAATCCTGGTATTTGATAAGCAGCGGCAATACCTGACAAAACAATTACCATACAACCTGCAGCTACCACGCGTTCCCAATGATCGTGTAACGATTTTTGTGTGCAGTATAAGTAACCAACAAAAAATAAAAAAGCAGTTATTGCATAGGCTATACTATCAAAAAAATAAATAAGAAAGGATGCCAGATATGCTCCAATCATTCCACCCCAATTCATAGTAACTTGAGGGCACATTGCATAATAAAATAAACAATTATCATAAGGATTATATGAAGAAAGACAGATTATTATAAACAAGGCTACGGCAAAGCAAATTATTCCTTTTACTTCACTCCAATACCAAGAAAATGAGGGTTTTGGTTGTTTTTTTTCTTTACTTATTTTCATGCTATTCCTTTTTGTTTGATAAAAGAATAGTGAATCGCTTTATTCATTAACAAGACATTTAGTCACATTACACAAAAAAAATGATATAGTAATGGTAATTTTTCTTACTATGAAAGGATATTATGCTTAATAAAACAATTTTTGGACTATGCATGGCCATTATTTTTACCGTAAGCTTTGCAAGTGAATATCGCATTAATTGGGACAGATTATCTCAAGAAGATAAAATGCGTCTTGCTCCCATTAACATTAATGACGACAATATACCCTGTGCAGGAAATGAAAAATATACAAAAAAGAAAACCTACGACATCGATGAACTTTTAAAAATCAGAAATACGATTGCAACTCAGGCGGCAGCAAGCCAAAGAAAATAAAGATAATTTTGTAAGGAGAATAGTAATGAAATTATTTTTTATCATTATTTTTTTATTCATTCACATCTATAACTTGAATGCCAATGAGCCTAAACCAAATACCTTTTGCTCTAGGAATAAGCCTCTTACCATAATAGTATCGTCATATAACAATGAAGAATGGTGTAAGAAAAATTTATCCGTAGATTTTGATCCTTCCTATAAAAATTTCACTTTCATTCACGATGATGAAGATCAAAATAGGCAAACTAACTATCGTTATGAGCCAATAGATTTTAATCAAGAAAAAAATTCTGTTCAAAATAACAATGAAAACGAAAAAACACCGCCACGCGAAATCGTTCTCACTATGAATTTTCGTCTGATCAACTCTTTAAATAAATAAGCTCAGCAAAATAGGCAATATCATATACCAGGCAAATTGTTGAAATGTATTATTACGAGCTTTTTGATATCCCCACTTTAAAAGCATATATGAACCAATACTTGCACAGATCATAACAAACATCGACTGCCAAGAAAATAATAATACACGCGCTAGAGGTGGCATCGTAACTAATCCATAAAAACTTGCTAGGGCAATTAACGGAAATTGTATAGCAAAAGAAAATTCAAAAGCTCGTTTGTATGATAATCCTAACCAGCGACTTACCACATATGTTACTGCAAGGCGTGAAATACCGGGTAATAAGGCGCATCCTTGTACCAGTCCTACTATAAAAGCAGTAAAAAGAGTAGCTCCTTGAGAACGCTCTGGTACCCAATACAAACTTGCAAGCGCAAGTGCAGTAATAATAAATCCATATGGCAAAAATATCGACGTGGGTACTCTTATCACATGCCATAATCCATACATACTTATAGTTGCACTATTAGCGACAGCAACATAAATACCAAGCTTTAAGACTTGGCGATAGCAAGAAAAAATATTTTTGAATAAAAACCACCATTGTTCAAAAAAGAACAAAGCAATTATCACAACCATCGGTGCATGAATAAAAAATGAAATTTTCTTATAGGTAATTGGATCTTGTAGCAAAGCGGGCAAGAACAGCCCATTTTTTTCTATTATTTTTTCTAACAAATAAAGATGACCAGAACTACTTACCGGAAGACTTTCTAAAACAATCTGTACAATAAGCCATAGATAAAAATTAAGCATACCACCATGTTTTTTTAATATAAACAACACGCAAACAACCACTCTGGCGATCATTGGCGCAACAATTTCTTTACAATTCAAATTACACCATATTATACTTTCGATGTTTAAATTAGTCGACCAGTTGCACAAGGTGTTGACTTTGCATTTGAAATATATAAGTATCAATCTAAAGTAATGAATGCACATTTATATTCGCAACGAAAGGAGGATGAAGCACATCTGGATTAAAACATCACTACATCCATACACACATCTCTTTTTGATGAAGCAAACAGTAAGAAAATTTAAGGAGATAATATATGAAACAAATGCTTAAAGGGTTTCTCTGCGTTGCCGCTCTGGTAAGCACAGGCGCACAAGCAGTTGCACCTTACTACAGCATCCGTTCACAAGGTATCGATGCCGCTCGTGAATTAGTTGGTTGGACAAATCATACACATTTATATGACAAAGATGGCTTTTACGGCAGCTTTGCAATCATCCCAGAATTTACTCGTTCATTCAGATCAAGCCGTATAGCTGAAACCCTTTTTGGGCCTTCCATCAATAGCAGCTGCAATTCAGATTGCACCTCAATTGGAATCAGTGGTAGCCGCGTAGCTGGTAGAAACTGCTGCGATTGGCTTGCTGACTACTTTGGTTTACCAACCGATTTCCAAAGCACCGTAAGTTTCAGACCTCGCATTTCTAACTTCTTAGTAGATTTCAATCTCTACTTAGGATTAAATGAATGGCTCTGCGGTTTATACTTTGAACTTAAATTACCAGTTGTTTATACACGTTGGAATTTAAGAGCATGTGAAAACGTTATCAACGCTGGTGTAAATGGTTATGACGCTGGTTACTTCACCCCAACAGTAGTTGCTGGTGCAGGTCTTACTGGTGAAAATACCGTTCCACGTTCTAACTTGCTTTGCAGCTTCACTGATTTCATGAATGGCCGTACACCAAATCTTCCTGGTGTTACCTTCAATCCAATCAGAAATTCCGTAATTTCATTCTGTAGCCATCATAAAGCTGGTGTTGCTGAATTACGTGCAATTTTAGGATGGGATTTCTTACAAGGTGAAAACTATCACTTTGGTCTTGGCATCCGCGCTGCAGCTCCAACAGGTACTCGTCCAGAAGGTGATATCTTGTTTGAGCCTATCGTAGGTAACGGTAAACAATGGGAGCTTGGTGGTCAATTAACAACTCACTGGACCTTCTGGAGAAGTGACTGTGATGATGCTAACTTAAGTTTCTGGGTTGAAGCAAATATCACCACCTTGTTCAAAGCGCGTCAACGTCGTGCATTTGACCTTTGTGGTCGCGGCGCAAACAGCCGTTATATGCTTGCTGAAAGACTTGGAACCCCAGTTAACAACTTGTTCGCTGGCCCAGTACAAGCTGATGCAGTAGCTCCTGTTGCACAATTCAAAAACGAATTTACCACTGTTGCTAACTTAACAACCTTAGATGTTAAAGTTCGTAGCGCAGTACAAGCAGACGTATTAGCATTATTCAACTATACACACTGTGGCTTCTCATTTGACTTAGGTTATGAATTCTGGGGCAGAAGCTGTGAGAAAATTGAACGTGACTGTGATTGCGGATTGCCATTTGCTGCAAGAACATGGGCACTTAAAGGTGACGCACAAGTATTTGGTTTCACCCGTAGTGACTCATCAACTAACCCTAACACTGCTGTAGCATTATCTGCTACTGAAAGCAATGCAACAATTAACGCAGGTACCAATACACCATGCACTGGATCATTCACTGGTTCTAACTTACAAAATCCTCGTATTGACAATCCTGAGTTAGCTTGGGCAAGCACATCTGCTCTTAATGCACAAATTCAAGCTATTCCAAACGTAACTGGTGCTAACTTAGCTCAAACCAATACCTCATTAGAGCCTGTATTCTTAAGCCTTAATGATATTGATTATTGCGCTGCACGTACTAGAGGTCTTTCAAGCTCAATATTTGCTCATTTCAGCTACACCTGGTGTGAATCTGAGTGTTGGATACCATTCTTGGGCGTAGGTGGTAAAGTTGAATTTGCACATAACAGAAGAAATAATGACTGCTGCGATGATTTCTGCAATGACTTCTGCAACCCTTGCAATACTTCTTGCAATACCGCTTGCAACACTTCATGCACAACTAATACCTGCTTTACTAATGCTTGCACAACCAACAATTGCTTCACCGGCACTGGTTGCAATACCGTATGCAACGACTGCTGCAATGGTTGCAACATTACCAACATCTCTCAATGGGGTGTATGGCTTAAAGGGGGTATCTCCTTTAACTAAGGTTTAGTTTGTAAAAATCAATGCAAACAAAACTAGTACAGCAAGAGCTCGGATAATACCGAGCTCTTGTTTTTTGTAATAGCCTCATTATAAAAGATTGATCGCTATTTTCTTGAAACAGAGCTACCGTCTATGTTAGAGTACTGAAAAATTGCATACAACCCCTATCCAAAAAAAAGGAGTAGCCTATGATGCGATCACACCTTAAACCATTGCTTAGCCTAGCCATTATGGTGGGTATAAGCAGCAACATGGATGGTGCCTTACCCTATTTTAGCATTCGCTCTCAAGGCGTAGATGCGGCACGAGAATTAGTCGGAGAAACACATCTTATAAACTTATTTGGCAAAGACTGCTTCTATGGGGTTGCTGCGTTAACTCTTGAAGGAACACGTTCATTCAGACCAGGTAGAATTTTCGATTGTCTTTTTGGACCATTTGATACCTGCAATACATGCCCTACAAATTGTCCAACAACATGCACTACTTCTTGCAATGAATGCGATAACGATCATTGCATTAAAATTTCTGGTAGCCGCGTAGCTGGCCGTGCAGCAACTGATTGGTTAGCTGATTATTTTGGATTACCAACCGATTTTGAAAGCACTGTGTGTTTTAAACCAAAAGTAAGCAATGCAATTGCTGACTTTAATTTGTATCTTGGACTTGACGGTTTAGCGTGCGGATTATGGGCACGTATTGATGTTCCTTTTGTACATACAAAATGGGATTTAGACTATTGCGAAACGGTTACTGCAGAAGGCGTTAATGGTTATGATGCTGGTTATTTTGCTGCAGTAGCAGTGCCACGCACCCAATTACGTTATGAATTTACTGAATATGCATCCGGCGGCAGAGGTCTTTTTTTCCAAAACTTAGCCCAATCAAATCAAAATGTTTTTGTAGAGCCGCTTAAAAATTCAAAATTTTCTAAGTGTTCATTAACAGACAATGGAGTAGCTGAAGTTCGTTTTGATCTTGGTTACAACTTTGCGCAAGATGAAGATTATCATTTTGGTATTGCTGCTCGTGTTGCTGCACCGACTGGCCGTCGTCCACAAAGTGAATGGTTATTTGAACCAATCGTAGGTAATGGTAAACACTGGGAATTTGGTGGTATTTTAACATCACACTGGACTTTCTGGCGCAACGCATGTAATGATGCAAGCTGGGGAATTTATGTTGATGCTAAAATTACTCACTTATTCAGAACACGCCAATTACGCTCATTTGATTTAGTAGGTAGACCAAATAGCCGTTATATGCTTGCAGAACGCCTTGATGTACCAGTTAACACCTTATTTGCAAACCCACTACCGGGTGATGTTGCTGGTAGCCAAGCACCAATTGCACAATTTAAAAACTTAATTACCCCAGTTGCTAACTTAACAACCTTAGATGTTAAAGTGAGCAGTGGTATACAAGCAGATGTTGTAGCATTGTTCAACTTTACCAAATGCGATTTCTCATTTGATATTGGTTATAATTTCTGGGGTAGAAGCTGCGAGAAAATCCGCTTTGCTTGCTGTGATGACCAAACTGAATTTGCTACTCGAAACTGGGCACTTAAAGGTGATGCCAGTGTATATGGCTTCCGACGTAGCAGTGGATTACCAGTAGCGTTATCTGCAACAGAAAGTCAAGCAACAATCAATTCGGGTACCAATACAACTCCAGGTAATGATTTTGTGATCACTGATCGCGCAAATCCTGGTATTGATAATCCACAATTTGCACGTTTTACTGCTGGAGCAACTGGTCTTGGTAATAATCTTGATATTTCTCCTGCTGATTTAATTCAAACCAGAACATCTAATGATCCAATCTTCTTACGCAATGAAGATGTAGACTTAGTTGCTGCTCGCAGCCGTGGTTTATCAAGCAAAGTATTTGCTCATTTGAGCTATACATGGAATGATTGCTTTGAATGCTGGACTCCATTCTTAGGAATTGGTGGTAAAGCAGAATTTGCACACAAACGTGGTTCAAGCTGCTGCACTAACGATACCTCATGTGATACTGGATGCTGCGTAAGCGACTGCGTATCAACTGCTAACATTAATGTAAATCCTAATACTCAAACATGCTGCAAAACATGCAACTTGTCTGAATGGGGTATTTGGCTCAAAGGTGGCTTTGCTTTTGATTATTAATCAACAGCAATTAGTAAACCAACAAGGCCTGGTCATAAAGACCGGGCCTTTTTACTTCTTTTCTTGAAGCAATAAAACGCGCCGTGTTACAGTTTTTAAAACAACTATTGCAATCAAGGAGTGGGTATTATGCATCGCCTTACTAAAAAATTATTATATGTTATTTCATTTACCAGTATAGTTAGCTCTTCTGTTTTTGGTGTTACGCCATTTTTTTATCCACGCTCTCAAAGTGAAGATGCAGCGCGTGATTTAGTTGGATGGACACAACTTATTAATTTATATGATATGTGTCGTGTATACGGTGTTATTGGTTTTACACCCGAGTACACACGTTCTTTTAAATCATGTGATATTGCACAAACTTTGTTTGGTGTAGATTTATTATCAACTTCAGATATTGATTGCCAGCTCTGCAAAGATGATACTCGTTGTGGATTTATTAAAGTCTCAGGTAGCCTAGTTCCTAATCGTGGTTGCACTGATTGGCTTGCAGATTATTTTGGCTTACCGACTGATTATCAAAGTATTTTAACATTTGAACCCCGCATTACCAATTTAATGATTGATCTGAGTTTTTATTTAGGGCTTGATGAATGGGTTGAAGGTCTTTATTTACGTTTCCATGCGCCCATAGTTCATACTCGGTGGGATCTTAATTTTTGTGAAAAAGTTATTGATCGTGGTAGCTCAGCTTATTTGCCTGGTTATTTTAATGAAAGCACAGCAGGTGTTGATCGCGCACAGTTAGTGGAATCAGCAACAGATTTTTTAACCGGTTGTGCAACGCCCAATTTAGGATGTTTAGTTACATTTGAATCATTAAAAAATGCTCGATTATATCGCAGAACACGCAATAAAACTACCTTGTCCGATGTACAAGGTGCACTGGGATGGAATTTTGCCCAATCGGATGATTATCATATTGGCTTAAATTTACGCGGAGCTGCTCCTACAGGAAACCGCCCTACCGGCGAATACTTATTTGAACCTCTTGTAGGAAATGGTCACCATTGGGAATTAGGATTTGGTTTTACTAGTCATTACACGTTCTGGCGTAGTAAAAACAGTCAACAATCATGCGGCATGTATTTTGATTTTAATCTCACACATTTATTTAGTGCACGTCAACGCCGCTCATTTGATTTGATCGATCGTCCAAACAGCCGTTATGCTTTAGCAAGTATGCTTGGTGTGCCGGTGTATAACCTTTTTGCCAATACTGACCCAGGCGACGTATCAAATAGCGTGGCTCCAATAGCACAATTTCAAAATGTGTTTACCTCCGTTGCTAATTTAACCACTTTTGATGTTGAATCACGTATTGCTGCTCAATTTGATCTTGTTTTATTATTTAATTATACCAATTGTGGGTGGGGATGGGATATGGGATACAACTTCTGGACAAGAAGTTGTGAAAAATTACGCTATACCTGTACATGCCCAGCTCCTCTAGATGGCAACAGAATATGGGCACTCAAAGGTGATTCATTTGTGTATGGATTTGCTGCAAATACTATCGACCCTATAACCGCCAATCAACCTATTCCGCTATCAGCAACACAAGATACGGCAACTATTCATACCGGTAGAAATAATTTTGTCGGACCAAATCCTTTAGATGGTGGTATCGATGGCATTCAACCAACCCGAAATCCGGGTGTAGATAATTCTAAATTTGCCCGCTTTTTAGAAGATAATACTGCTGGCGCAGACATTAATGATTTAGTCACCGGATTACAAACCAAAACATCTCAAGAGCCTATTTTTATCGCTAACTCTGATATTGATTTATTTTCAGCACGCACCAAAGGATTATCACATAAATTCTTCACCCATGTTTCGTATGCCTGGGGGCCGCACTGGTGTGAATGGATCCCTTATATTGGTGCAGGTGCCAAAGTAGAATTTGCACAGCACACTAATCCATGCACTCTTGAATGTGACAGTTGCAAATGCCAGCAATCAGCATTATCAGAATGGGGTATTTGGTTTAAAGGAGGAGTGTCATTCAATTAATAGACATATTCTTTAAAAAGAAAGGCTCCTATGAAATTACGGCTTTTAGGTATTGGAATTACTTTTTTGATAGGAATAATGTCCCTATCTTTTGCAAATGAATGTTGTGTTGCAAGCAATTGTGGCTCATGCATTGACTGCCCGCCATTATGTATTGATCAATGCTGCGACTTTCCGTTACATGGCAAAACATTCTTACTCCCCCGTTCACAAGGAGTAAACATAGCTCGTGATCTAGTTGGCTGGCATCGTTTTATAAATCGCTATGATGAACCAGGATGGTACTGGGCATGGAATTTTACCGGTGAATTTAGTCGCACCTATCGCCCTAAACGGCTTGCTGAATACTTTTTTGGTACCAATTGTTTAAGTATAGCAGGTAGCCAAGTTATTGACCGAGGTGAACCTGATATACTTGCCGATTATTTTGGGTTATCACCAGAATTTGTAAGTGATGTATTTGTTGATCCTCATATGATTAATGGTATTATTGATGGCGCACTCTATGTGGGGTGGCGATCCTTTTATTTCAGACTTCATGCACCTATTGTATGGACGCGAACTTCAATGGGATTAAGCGAAAATGTCATCAATCCTGGCACCGCAACTCCTTATCCACCTTTATACATGTCTGTGCCTGCAATTCCTGCTCCGGCTACTTCATTTATTCAAGCAATGCAAGGAGGATTAACGTATGGTGATGTACGAGAAGGCTTACAATTTGGAAGAATTGCCTGTCCACAAAGTAGATTTGGGTTAGCTGATATACATTTAGCATTAGGATGGAATTTTGTTTCACGAAGAAGAGGACATGTTGGCTTTAACATCTTGGGTGTTATACCAACGGGTAATCGCTCTAAAGCTGAATTTCTTTTTGAGCCGGTAATTGGCAACGGTCACCACGGGGAAATTGGTCTTGGTTTTACCGGGCATGTGATTGTGTGGGAAAAAGATGGCCAACAAACGGTAGGTATTCATAGCGAATTTAACGCTTCTACTCTTTTTAAGTCGCGCCAGCGTCGCTCATTTGATCTTTGCAAAAATGGATGGGGAAGCAGATATACTCTTATAAAACAATTTGACGAGTTTGGTAATTACACGACTGTTACGGTACCAGCAATTAATCGACTCACCTTTGATGTTAATGTACACATTGATCTTCAATTTGATTTTGTAATTATGGCCGCATATACCTACTGCAATTGGGGCGTAGACCTTGGCTACAACGGGTGGATTCGATCGCGGGAAAAAATTACTGATGTACCATGCTTACCACCAAATACTTACGGCATGAAAGGTATTCAAAATTGTTATACTGAGTTACTCACACCAAGTAATGCAACTGAAAGTTGCGCTACTATTTTTGGTAATAATTTCTTTAATCAAGCATGCGTGATGGATCCTAACTCACCAGTGTTTATCACTTCTCAAGCAATTAATGTGAATTCAGCTGCAACCAATAGACCATTTACCCATAAAATATTTGGTCATCTTCAATACAGCGGTCAACGTTGTAGTAGTTGGTTTGGCATAATAGATCCGTTTATTGGTGCTGGTGGTGAAGTTGAGTTTGAAGGAATTCGACCATTAAATCAATTAGAACCTAATAAAATTTCAGTTTCTCAATGGGGACTGTGGCTAAAAGGTGGCGTATCTTATTAACCTAAAGGAGTAGTATTTTATGAAACATTTATTATTAATAAGCTCAATGCTTTTAACAACAGCAATGTATGGTGCAAATGGTCAAACAATTTCAACTAAAAAAGGACTTTCTTTTAATGTAACATTAGAGTCCAATCCAAGTACTGGTTATTCTTGGCATTTAGCAGAGCAACCTGACTCTACTTTGCTACGACTTGAAGAATCACATTATACACCTGATGCAAATCCACAAGGACTTGTTGGTAAAGGTGGCAAACAAACGTGGCAATTTAAAGCATTAAAAGAAGGTGATGCTACCTTACATTTTGCATACCGTAAACCCTGGGAAGGTCATTTGAAACCTGCTCAAACTAAAGAGATAAAGGTAGCTATAAAAAAATAAAACACGAAAAAAGCCCTAGTTTTGCGCTAGGGCTTTTCTTTATTTTACTAATGATTGAATATAATCAATTACCTGACCAACATTTTGCAATTTTTCAGCTTGTTCGTCATCAATTTCAATATCAAATTTTTCTTCTAAACGCATAATAATTTCTACTAAATCAAGAGAATCTGCACCCAATTGAGCAAGGGTAGATTCTTCGGTTATTTTAGAACTATCTATGCTTAATTTTTCTGCAATAACAGCTACTACCTGTTCTTTTATTGATTCTCTATTTAACATACGATCTCTTTCATGATTGCGCTTTTATTTCATTCTGCAAGAATTGAATAAATTTGTTAATACGTATTATCGTTTTATTAATACCAAGTATTGCTATTAAATCAAATACGCCTGGTCCAGAACTATTACCAAGTAATGCAATACGTACTGGTTGAGCAATAGCTACTAATTTTATTCCACGCTCCTTGCTCCATTGTTTTATCGCTTGCTCAAGTTCAGAAAGAGAGCCTGCATACCCTTGTAAAAAAGAAACCAGTTCTTGTAGTTGACTTGGCGTCTGCGCAGAAGTCCATTGCATAACATCAGCCGTTATGTACGTATCAGGATCTTGAGAAAAATTAATAATATGGTACGCCAATTCTTTAAGCGTATGTGAACGTTGCTTATACAACTCAATCAAAGAATTTATTTGCTCGCTTGTCCATTGTGCAACACAAGATTCAAATGATACATCAACATCTTGCTCAATAAGATTGCGAATAGTTTTATTATCGGCATTGCGAATATAATAGCCATTCATCCAATCAAGTTTTTTTTGATCAAATATGGCACCTTTTTTACTGACGGCTTCAAGTGAAAATGAGGCAATCATTTCTTGGCGTGAAAATATTTCTTGGTCACCATGAGCCCAACCTAAACGTACCAAATAATTTACTAATGCATCAGGTAAATAACCTGCAGTTTTATAATCAATTACCGCCGTAGCAGCATCTCGTTTACTTAATTTATTACCATCAGGGCCTAAAATTAACGGCAAATGAGCAAAGTTCGGTATACGAAACTCAAGCGCTTGATAAAGCAAAATTTGTTTAGGGGTATTTGAAATATGTTCTTCACCACGTATTACGTGCGATATATTCATATGAGCATCATCAGCTACCACGACAAAATTATACATTGGGGTACCATCTGTGCGCATAATAATAAAATCGTCAAGTTGCGCCATATTAACCGTGATATCTCCTCGTATGAGATCATGAAAAGAAATATCACTCATATTTTCAGGAATTTTAAATCGAACCGCCCCATGAGTATTATTACGTGACCTACAATAGCCATCATATTTGATAAATAAAATATCTTGACCACTTTCTTTCAAGCGCTTAATCACATCATCTGCACTGCATGTACAATAATAAGCTTTACCCTGCTGCAATAAATTATGTATTAATTTACGATGAATTTCGATGCGCTCTGATTGTATAACAATCGGTTCATCAGAATGAACACCGGCCCATTCAAGAGCTTCAAGCAGGGCCTTGGTGTATTCATCTTTTGAACGTTCAATATCGGTATCTTCTATACGCAATAAAAAAGTACCATTATAACGACGTGCATATAACCAATTAAATAATGCCGATCGCAAACCACCAATATGTAAATGCCCCGTCGGAGACGGAGCAAATCTAACACGAATTGAATTATGACTCATAACCTGTCTGTTGTAATTTATATTGTGCAAGAACCGCCCATGGAGATTGGCCATTTTTTGAATCGGATTTAAAACGTGTTTCTAAATCCTGCCAAACTTGACGTGCTTGATCTATTTTTTTCTCATGCCAATAGTATTCACCTAAATAATATAGGGCATAATCTGCATTTGGATTATCGTTATTATAGGCAAGCTTTTCTAACTCATTAAGAGCGCTTTGCTTTAATGTATCTTCATCTTGATCAAGACCTACTAATGCTTTCTTGGTTTGGTAAAGATAGTACATAGGAGACATAGTTGGTAAGCCAGTTACCATTTTATCTAAAAGAGCAAGCGCCTCATTTATTTTACCTTGTGCTAAAAACGCATCAGCTTGTATTGCCAAGAAATAGGGAGCAACCGGACTATTTTTATGTTTTTCATAGCCAGCTGAGCACATAGCATCCAATGTTTGCCATTGCGCCAAAGAACCACCCGCACGGACT
Organism: Candidatus Babelota bacterium; assembly: GCA_049325595.1. Lineage (GTDB taxonomy): Bacteria > Babelota > Babeliae > Babelales > Vermiphilaceae > Noda2021. The sequence continues at coordinate 63,537 of JBMOLF010000015.1, read as the reverse complement.
TTTTCATATTCTGCTAAACACGAAGAAAGCACCTTTTGTGCCGCTTGAACTTGTGAAAGTGTATATGAACGATACCAAAACCATCCTCCTATCAATAACCCTATTGCCACAAGTGCCGTAAGCGCTATGGATACATTTTTTTCGGATGTTAATGATGAGAAATCAAATTTTTTTTCAGAATTATTTTGATAATAATTAGACATGCTTTTTTAACTCCCCGTTACCAGCAGTATAAAGTAAAAATTAAAGATTACCGATAGAATCTAAGCGGTCTATAGATTAATCGCTCATTCAACAAGCGCTGAATGAGCGATTATGTTTTTATTCCGCTTCTTGTGAAACCGGTTCTGGTGATGTAGTACGAGCTTTTTGCGCTTGTTTTGCTTCATTGCGCTTTAATGCTCTTTCAGATTTAGTCACCAATACTTTTTTACCTTTATAGTGACCACACTCTTTACATACTTGGTGTGACATGATAGGTGCTTGGCAGTTTTTGCAAGAACCGAATGATTTAGCTTTAATCCCTTTATTTGCAAAACGGGAATCTCTACGTGCACGAGAACGTTTACGCTTTGGTACTGGCATACTTTCCTCAATGAAATCGCTGAATGTGTATTAATTTTTTTAAAGTTATGGGCTTATTATAGCAAATAATGCGCAAATTGCAAAAAATCAGCTATTTCTCTGCCATAAGCCTGCCCCATCCTGAATAACCTTACCTTGCAATTGCAATTCAAATAAGTCGGCCATCAGTTGGACCATAGACAACCCCGTTGCTTCTAGCAATTCTTCAAGAGTCCGAGCAGTGGTACATAGGGAGACAATTAAATTAGTTTCACTGGCATCTTGGTTGGAAAATGTTTCTTTTATTGGCAGGGATGATGACCCAATACTCTCATACCCCAATCCTTCAAAAATGGTTTCTATACCTGAAACCAGATGAGCTCCCTGCTTAATAAGCTCATGGCACCCCATACTTAAGGGGTTGGTAATAAGTCCAGGAACTGCAAATACTGTTCGGCCTTGCTCAAGGGCATATTGAGCCGTAATTCGTGCACCACTTTGTGCTGCTGCTTGTACCACTAAGCATCCCATACTCATGCCAGCTATAATTCGATTACGGGCAGGAAAGTTACCTGGCATGGCTGTTGTATTAAGAGCAAAAGAACTTACTACAGCACCACCAGAAGCAGTAATAGCCTCAAATAACTTTTTATTTTGCAAAGGATATGGCTTTAAGAGACCAGAACCTAGAATAGCTATAGTTTTGCCCTGAGCATTAAGAGCTGCTTGATGCGCCATAGTATCAGCGCCCTTAGCGCCACCACTTATAATAGAATAACCAGCTTGCACTAAACAAGGAACCAGCTGATCAATAACAGATCGGCCATAATAATCAGCTTCGCGTGAACCTACCACTGCAAATCCTTTACAATCAGCAGGTAAAACTCCTTGATAATACAAAATTGTCGGCGGAGCAGTTATATGTTGCAAGGATAGGGGATAATCAACTTCGTATCGAGTTACCCAATTAATATGATATTTATCAATCAGCAACAATTCATCTTCAAGAATTTTCTTATCAGCAAGACCAGTTACTATAGTATGAGCAATTTTGTAAGACAACCCGCTATAGTGCATAATATCAGTTGCAGTAAGTTGATAAATCTGCGCAAGCAGTTCGCTAGGTAACCGTTTAATTAATGCATCAATAGTAGCAGGACCAATAGAAGGTATTAATGATAAATGTAAGAGTAAAGAAGAATGCATGGGTGCTATTAGTAAAAAGTTTTTATACATTAACAGTTTATACTACTCATAGACAATTGCAAAACTTCATAAAAAAGGCCCCTAAAACGAGGCCTTATGAATTATTTTAGAAAGTCTGTTTATCACAATTTACTTTTGCTCAACAGCTTGATTTATTTCAACAATAGGTTGGCCCTCAGCATCAATTCTTTGCATATCTAAACGCCATTGTTCAAATGAAGGTGCAAGATGGAGAATGCCAAATGAATCATAGTTATAACCCTTTGCTTGTCCAAACCCATTATGAGGCGACACGCAAAAAGTAAGCACCATCCCTTCTTTAAGTTGGCCCGGTTTAACATCATCAGCATTCCATAATTTACAAACACCGGCATCGGCATCATAGTCATTCTTATGCTTTTTTAATATTAAATTCATCATTTTTTCATCCCCATGCTGATGTGCACGAAAAACAGCTTTAATATTATTTTTAGCAAGTAATGCTTCTGAAACTTTTTGTCCTAATGTCCAACTTCGCCTTACACTAAATGCAACATAAGGAAGCTCTTGATCTTTTTCAGTATGAAAATCAAACCACATAAATCCATTAGTTATAGGATGTTGTGGACTTTTAGGTTGAATGTCATCTTGATATTCAACTTGATGCGCTGGAAAATTTTTTATTACCTGTGCAATAACTTTTTTAACTTCAGGTAAATTTTCAATATGTTTTACTCTATCTAAAACTGGTAAAGGTTCTGCTGAACGCGCAGGGGAACTGGCAAGCAATTGTGCTGGGTCATAACCCCATTCAATGCCCCCATGACAACATAAAACATATTCAGGTTTTGTGCCTGCGCCAAGATATAATGCTAACGGCAATCTTTGATACATACAATTGATAGCACGCATTATAGGCAAACTATCTTTTTTAAATTTTGCAAAAATTTCATTTTTAAAATCACCCGTGTTTTGATCAATATCTTCATGGTTGCCGCGCACTAAAAAAACGTGATCAGGATTTGCAATTTTAAGTCTTAATAAGGTATAAATAACTTCTGCACCATACGAACCACGATCAACATAATCACCCAGAAATATCATATAAAAGCACGGATCTATAATTTTAAATGAATCATTAAGAAAATTGGCATTTTGCAAATAAGTAATATAACCACTCAAAGAGTGAATATCACCATGAATATCGCCATGCAATGCTACTTTAGCATTAGTTGGCAATATCAATTTTTGCACATGTGGATAATAAAGCGAGTTATTTTTTTCAAAAAATTCTTCTGGCAATTGCTTATTTTCTACCCATGATATTTTTTTTAACTCAATTTCATTATGTGCCAAAAATACGTTTAATACTTCCAATAGTGCTTCTTTTGTTAATAATTCTGACGCTTTATCCTGTCGCAAATAACCTATTGGCAATTGATTGCATGATCTTTTCCAGGTTGAAAAAGAAGGATGCGTAATTCCATCACTTGTTAATTTATCGCCTGATTCATGGGGAATATCCATTAAAAACGCTTGCTCAGCAAGCGAATGCTCTTGCGCATTGCCCAAAGCCACTATTAGCAGGAAAAATATAATTAATGAGTATAATTTTCTAATCATGTTCTTCTCCATTTATTACTCATCATCAGCACTATTTAGAAAATCGCCAACCAATACATTTCTACGTGTCATTGGTCATTATGGGACCTCCATTTAGACTCATACAGAAACCTTTCAAGAATATTAATGCGATATAATTCATTAAAATATTCCTTACAAGGCAATCAACTTCGATATCTTTATAGTATATCAAATATTTTCTATTTGTCCATTTTTAGAAGTTTTACATTTTCTCTGGACGTGAAATTTCTAGCAATTCAAGTACTGTTCCAAAGCATTGATTAACCATCATCACCAGAGCCAAGCGAGCACGAGTTTGTTTTTCATTGTCGGCACCAATAATACGATGGTGTGCATAATAGCGGTGAAAAATATCAGCTAATTCCAATAAATAATAGGTAAGTGTATGCGTTTGATAGTGCGTAGTAATATTTGCCAATACTTGTTTTAAAGAAGCCATTTTTTTAATTAAAAGTGCTTCATCAGCACCTAGCCCTTTTACATCTTCTGCAGATATAGTATTAAATCCTTCTTGTTTTGCTTTGGCAAGAAGACTATTCGTTCTTACATAGGCATATTGTAAATAATAGACAGGATTTTCTTCTGTTTTTTTAAGTGCTAAATCGAGATCAAATTCAAGTTGCGCGTCTGCTTTTCTGTTTAGATAGAAAAAGCGTGCTACATCAGTGCCAACGGTATCTATAACGTCGTGCAAGGTAACCATAGTTCCTGCGCGTTTTGACATTTGCACTAACTGGCCGCTTGCTTTCATGGTGACCAATTGATATAAAATCACATCAAGCGTTACATCGGTGTAGCCTAAGGCTTTTAAAATACCTTGTAAACGAACAACATAACTATGATGATCATGTCCTAAGATCATAACAAGCTTAGTAAATCCACGATCAATTTTATTGCGCAAATAGGCAATATCTGCAGCAACATAGGTCCATTCACCAGTTGTTTTACGAACAACACGATCTTTGTCATCACCAAATCGGGTAGATGCAAACCATAACGCCCCTTCAGCCTCATAAATAAATCCACGTTCTTGTAAATAAGCAATTGCTTGCGCTACGGCACCTGAATCGTGTAACTGCTTTTCAGAAAACCATACATCAAAGATAATGCCATATTGGGCTAAAGTTTCTTTTTGTTGCTCAAGTAAATGTTGTTTTGCATAATCGGCGAAAAACTGGTCAGGTTTTTCAAGAACACTCATGCCATATTCAGCAAAGCACTGCTTTGCAAGATCAATTAAATAATCACCGCGGTATCCATCTTCAGGTACAGAAACTGATAGTCCGGCAATTTGCTGACAACGTATTTTAAACGATTCACCTAAACGAGCTATTTGGTTACCCGCATCATTTATATAAAACTCTTTAGCAACATGTAATCCGCAAAAGCGCATAACATTGCCAAGCACATCGCCAATAATGCCCCCACGGCCATGGCCTAAATGAAGAGGGCCAGTTGGATTTGCACTAACAAATTCAATATTAACCGAAGGCCTTGTAGGCATTTCTGGTTTAAAGAAAAATTCTTTATTAACAAGAGCATCATGAGCTATGTCTTGCAATGCTTTTTCGGTAAAAGAGGCATTTAAAAAACCTGGTCCCGCTATTTGAATTTCTTTTAAAGCTTCGTGGGAAAAGCCATTTATTATTTCTTGCGCAATAAGGCGCGGATTTTTCCCTACTTTTTTGGCGATAACCATAGGAGCAGAACTGTTAAGATCGCCAAATTGTTGCTTAGCAGTATCAACATTTAATGAAAATTGAGCTACTGCAAGCGTTTGTTCATCTAATGCATACTGATTTTTTAAATAATATTCAAACGCTTGGTAAAGTGAGGTAAGAGAATTCATCGAGAACCTATAGGATAAATATCATGCTATTTTTTGGTTCTAGTGTAGCTCAAAAAAACATCCTCGTCATCTAAAAGACTTTATCTGCGTTCTGCTATTTCTCTTTTGAAAAAAATTAGAGAATCTGTATTATCCCTAAGCTCTATTTTTACCCTAAATGTCCAACTTTCTTCTTCATTTCTTATCGGTTCAAAATTATAACTTTGCTCGATTGTAAAAAAAGGTTCATATTCACCAAGTTTTGGTATTGGCAATAATGTTAAGATAAAATTTGCTATTGGGTCATTAATTCTCGTGTTAAATACCGCCTCAAAACGCGCTAATGGCGCCCTTCCTGCTTGTCTTATTTGATAAAAATTAAGTTCATACCAATTTTGAGCCAAAAATTCATGTACTATTTCTTGAGAATATGTTTTTTTAGATTCAATAGTCGCTATTTGTTTATATTTACTATCCATAACTTGAACAGAAAAATTGGTTAAATTAGTTATAGATTCAATTACCAACCGCACTTGTCCTTGCAAAGAAGCATTTAACATAGCAAATAGTAATAATATTTTTTTCATGCTATTTTTCTCCTTTTTTATATTTTTATCTTCTTATTTTTATAGCTCGAGAAACGGCAATATGGCTATCTTCAACATTTTCAGATATATAAATGCCAATATTAAAGGTCCAAGACTCTTGCTTACTAAGAATTGGCGCATAAGAATATCTTTGCTTTATCTGATAATAATCTCTCGGGGAAAGCGTAGGTGGGGTTCGTAATTGCAATATTAAATCAAATTCACTTGCCGGATACGATACTGCTTCTATGCTCCCTTTAAATAAAGCAACAGACTTTTTAACTCCGTTGTTAAGTCTACTAAAACTCAACGCTAAAATAATGCTTGGCAAGGTAATATTTTTTACAATATGAGTATGACATAGTTGCAAAGGATCGATAATATGAATCGGCTGTAATTCTTGATCATAAACAATCAATGAGTCGGTAGTACCATTATATATAGACTTTACCACTAAACTAATATGCCCAGTAGCTTTGTGCATCATAGTAAGAAAACAAAAAAATAGTATTAATTTATTCATATCAACTCATCAATGCCTTGCTACTACTGTATATGAAACTAACCATTAACGGGTTTGTTTTACATCTCTGGTAAAAGTTAATTCCGTTTCTTGCAAATTTTCACCTTTAAATATTATTGATATTTTAAAAATCCATTCATAATCACCCTGTTCAAAAAAATCAGTGATATATTTGTTGCTCCATTGCCAACTCTGGTTTTTGAAGAATTTTGGATAGTTCATAGTTAATTTAGCAACAAACTCTCTAAATGATTGATTTCTTATGTTTTGCGATGGATTTAGCATTAACTCAAGCGAAAGTCGATAAAATTGTTCATCATTAAGATAAATAAAAGTTCGCAAGAATGCATTAGGACTACTTAAAGGTAACTCAAATCGTTTAGATATTTCACTTCCGCCAATTTCCTTCCCCGGTGCAATAGTAAATTCTTGTTGATTGGGGTTAACAATTTTTATAGAGTGATTTGTTTTGTTTACCACTTTTTCTAAATAAGCATGCATTCGTTCAATGGGCATTTCCATTGCATGCAAATTGATTATAAAACCAAGCAAGAATAATTTTTTCATATAAGCCCACCAACTGCAAAATATCTTTGATAATAAATTTGAAGACAACTAATGTAATTAATGATTATGCGGCAGGAGCAGCTTGCAAATACCATCTACCCTCAGGATTCATACCAATATTAAGCGCAATTGCAATAGTCCACTTGCTTTTTAATTGCTCTGGTGACAATTCAAAACTGCTAAGAGGCTCTTTTTTGCCAACTTCTCGTAATTGAACATAAGCAGCATTATAAGGTCCTTGGGGATTAAAAAGTACAACATATCGTGCGTTACCATCTTGATCAATTATAGCTATTTGAGAGCCGCCTGTTCTTGAATCAAGCGGCAATTGAATATTTTGTTTTTCTTCACCTGGTTTTAATACGAGAAATGGCTTGTCAGTACCAACCGTTTTTAATCGCGCTAAAGAAATGGTTTGATTTGTAGTATTTTTAACCACATGTAAGTAAATTTCTATTTTAGGTTTGTCTACCACTGGAAGTGTAGGAAATTCAAATGCTGCAAGATTTGAACAAAAAATAACTGCACTAATAGTGTATAAAAGTGTGTTGAATAGCTTCATAGTACCCCTAATTTTAAAATATCATTATTATTAAGAGTAGCATGAGACATTTTCAAATAGCAATATTTAAAGTGGGGTTTTTACTTAAACTCTTCTTCGCTAATGGGTTTTATTTCTTCTGTCTTTATTGTATCTTTCAAATGTATAACATTACGCAATTCAATTGTTTGCAAAACCCGAGGCTGCTTACCTAAATTATAAATTTTAACCATTAAGGTAATTTCAGGTGGAAAAACGGATGGGTTGTATGGATCTATTTCTTTAAAACGCCATGATGATAATAATGTTGTGCCATCTTTTTTAGTGCTATTAACAAATATATTATATTCAGGTTGATTACTTTTAATAAAGTACTCAAAGGCTGATTTACGCAAATCAAAAAAACCTCTTCCAGCATTTATATACATTAGGGTGCACTCAGCATCATTGATCATTAAGCTAATTCGCTTTCCAGGATTAAGATCAAAAGAAAATTTAGCGTTGCCTTTATATATTTTCTCGTCCCCAGATGCTTTGATTGACAATAAAGATCCTTTTGTAGGTTTTATAATTCCTAATTTTTCACGCAAAGCTCTCACTACAAGATCAATAGATGTTTCATTATTTATTATTACATTAAATGTTCCACGTTGTTCTGATCCATTGGTTTTGCAGCTCAATAAAAAAGTAAACAAAAACAAAAAAAATAATCTCATATTTTAAGTCCTTGCGTTAAAAAGAGTCATATAAATTATACTAGCATATAATTCCCCAGAAAATGAATTTATAAAATAATTCAGCTCGCTACGAGATTTTATTCATATATGATCCCTCTTTGTTTTTTTAGATTTCTCAAAAAAATGGTATACTAATAGCAAATTTTAACTATTTAATGGTGAACTATGAAAATCGCAGTATTAGTTTCCGGAGGCGTAGACAGTTCTGTTGCTCTTGCCTTGCTAAAACAACAAGGGCACGATGTTACCGCTTTTTATTTAAAAATTTGGCTGGAAGATGAACTTTCTTACCTTGGGTCATGCCCATGGCAAGAAGATTTAGAATATGTTCAAGCCGTATGCCAACAACTTGATGTTCCCTTGCATGTAGTTTCCTTGCAACAAGAATATCACAATACGGTAGCTCGCTATACTATTGAAGAAATTAAGCGTGGCCGCACGCCTAATCCCGATGTGCTCTGCAACCAGCGCATAAAATTTGGCTTTTTTCTTAAGCACATTGATGATAGCTATGAAAAAATAGCCACTGGTCACTATGCGCAAGTAGAACACACTCAAGATGGTCCGGTATTACGTATGTCTCCTGATGCTATTAAAGACCAAACATATTTCTTGTCATATCTTGATAAAAATCAACTATCACGAGCATTGTTTCCTATTGGACATTTGCAAAAAGAAGAGGTACGTGCTCTAGCGCATCAATTTAACTTGCCAACTAAGGATCGTAAAGACAGTCAAGGTATTTGCTTTTTAGGCAAGCTCAAGTTTAGCGATTTTATTAAACATCATATTGGTCAAAAACCAGGCGATCTTGTTGAATATGAAACGGGTAAAAAACTGGGCACCCATAAAGGCTTTTGGTTTCACACTATTGGCCAACGTCAAGGATCTGGCCTTGCTGGTGGACCATGGTACGTAGTTACTAAAGATACGGCAAAAAATATTGTGTATGTTTCCCGTACCTACCATGCAGCTGATAAACAACGCAATCAATTTATTGCCACTGATTGCAATTGGCTGGCATCAAGCATTGAAAAGCCTACAATCGTTCAGGTAAAATTACGACATGGTAAAAATATACACCAAGCAGTAATAGAACCACATGAGCAACATAGTGTAAAAGTTACCTTAACAACTAACGATCAAGGAATAGCTCCCGGACAATTTGCAGTCTTTTATGATAATCAGGTATGCTTAGGCGCAGGTATTATTACATAGGAAAATATGTATGCAGAAAAATAAGCTCACCCTTTCAACCTGGTTAACGTTATCACGTATTGCACTCACCCCTTTTATTGTTATGAACATGCTTGCTGGCACCTGGGGCATAGCCGTATTTTTATTTGCCATTGCTTCTATAACTGACATGCTCGATGGCTTATTAGCGCGTTTGCGCAATGAACATACTGAACTTGGCGCGTGCCTTGACCCTATTGCTGATAAAATTCTTCTGCTTAGCTGTTTTACTACACTCGCTTTTATTAAAGGTTTTTCATTGGGTATTCCGGCATGGTTTGCCTGTTTGATAATAACCAAAGAATTGCTTATTTTGGTTGGGTCAGGACTGCTTTTTTGTATTAATACCCGTTTTCAGGCACGACCGACTCTGCTTGGCAAAGCAAGCACCGTGCTACAAACTTTTTTTCTTGTATGGCTTTTCATGTGCCATTATTATCAATGGCTTCCTTACAAAACCTATTCACTATTACTCGTACTTGTTGCATTAGTTATTTGTTTATCGTGCATACAATACGTAAAAATTGGCATTAGACATATTCTTCCTCACACTCATTAAATTTTTTTGAGGATTTATGAAAGTTAAATTACTTATAATAACCAGTATTTTTTTAGGAACTGGTGTATTAGCTGAAAATTTTATTATAAAAAAGACACCGAAAGTATCGCAGCAAAAACTTAAAGAACAAGCTGGTAATGATTGCGCAGATTTTTTGCACTATTCTGCGCCAACGATAAAAAAAATAGCCCATATACAAGAATTTTGTATTAACGAAGTTGATGACCTCGTTCAAAATAATAAAAAAGGTATATTACACAACGCTTCTAAAGAAACGCTTGGTGAATGGCATGCAAAAATTGATCAACTTAATCATGCCCTTACACAATTGCATAATGAACTTGATGCAGTCTGCAGCTTTATTCATGAAAATCGTTCTTCATTAGAATCAACATCTAAAAAAAATAAGTAATCCTATTTGTTTTTGAGTGTTTGAGTAAACTTATTTTTTTGCTACCATGAGTAATACTTTACTTAAATTTTCTAAAGGACACACATGAGTTTTAATCGTGTAATCATCATGGGTAATTTAACCCGCGATCCTGAATATAAACAACTTTCTTCAGGACAAGCAGTATGCCGTTTGGGTATTGCATCAAACCGACAATTTAAAAACAAACAAAATGGCGATATGATACAAGAAGTATGCTATATCGATATCGATGTTTGGGGACCTCAAGCAGAAAGTTGTCGCCAATATTTACAAAAAGGTCGCCCGGTGCTTATCGAAGGCCGCTTAAAATTTGATAGCTGGGAAGATTCAGCATCAGGTCAAAAACGAAGCAAACACTCAATTGTTGCTGACCGCGTAATGTTCTTGTCGTATGGCGCACAATCTGAAGATAATTCAGAAAAAAATGAATCTTCAAATACTGGTCTTGATTTAAATAATCCAGCTGAAAAAGAATTGTTTAATCAAATCAATCAAATTAAAAATCGCAATCAAGCAAAGCCAGCAACAACTTCTTCATTTTCATTTGATGAGGTAAAAGTTGAACCTGCTAAAGTAAAGAAAAAAGCAAAATTGCTTGAAAATATTCCTGATGCATCTGACACGGGTGAGCTTAATTTCAATGACGAGCCACCATTTGTAGATGATCTTCCGTTCTAAATTATAAGAGGGGCAGCAACAGCTGCCCTTTGCATTGCTACACAAATAGTTAAAGCGGCCTCCCACTACTCTCATCACGCTTACACCCATGAAAAAAATTATAAACTATGCATTGCTACTTAGCTTGGTAATACTATCATCATCTTTGTGCTCAGAATTACCCCATGGTAAAAAAAGAGCTTCACATGATGATCTGAATAACGCACCCACCAAAAAATATAAAACAGCCGGTGATCAAGACTTAAAATTCACCTCGTTTGCAGAAAATCTATTTGATACCATGCTACCTACACACAGCAGGACCTACATTAACAATGATGTGGCCGATTTGATAGAAGCTATTAAAACGGATCAATTTGATGTAGCTAAACGTTTGATCGAAAAGGGAATTTATCTTAAACAAAAAGATAACGAATTTTCTATTCTTGCACTGGCAATTCAATGTAATGATGATAATTCACATGATGAGATTATAAATCTGCTTATCGATAACGGTGCAACTATCGCTTACGATAGCCTTATAGAACGTGGCGCATTGCCGCTCAATCCCTTTGAAGCAGCAATAAATCAGCACAACAATACGCTAGCAAAAAGATTGATAGGCCACTATGGCATACCTCTTTCCGAGCGTACGCTTTTTGCTGCTTTTCAATCGGGCAATCAAGAAATGGCTTTGATAATATTACATGAACTAAAACACCTCAGATCCCCCATTAATGCTACATACAATCCTGACCAGCTACGACAAGCAGTTGGAAATTTTATCCCTTCCTGGGTTGTTGAGAAAAAAATTTTTGACGCGTACAAAATAAAACAAATGGCTCGCGCCAAACAAGTTGAATTATTAGAAATTGAGTAAAGTGCAGGAGTAAATCAAGTGATTTCCCATCATGTTCTTATTTTATTGGCACTCTGTTTTTATCAAAATTCTTTTGCCTCTTTGCCACCCTACAAAAGACTTGCAGAACAAAGTGATGAAGCGCCTCAAACTAAAAAACAAAAAATAATGACCCCCTTAGATGATGCACAAAAGATGCTATGTGAAGGGTTAAGCCAAGACGATGGCTTTAACCTCATAAAAAAGGCTTTGGAGCTGGGTGCTAACCCTAATCTAGCACTTGAGAATAAGACCACGCCCTTAACCATTGCTGCCCATAAGCTTCGTCTTGATATCGTTAAAGAATTAATAGACAAGGGCGCTAGCGTAAATGAGAAAAATGGATGGAGCCAAACACCATTAATTCAAAGTATAAAAAAACACATTAATAGTGAGCCCGTGGCATTATTCTTGCTTGAAAATGGAGCTGACGTAAATTTAGCCGATAGATTTGGTACACCATTGCTTTTTGCAATAAGTAACAAACAAATTGCACTTGCCCAAAAACTTCTAGAACTTGGAGCAGAAGTAAATATTGATCATCCGGTATACGAATCATCATTACTTACACAAGCTATTTGCGCTAATAAAAATCATTCGCATGACGACATCATACAGGTGTTAATCAAAAAAGGGGCAATAATAGATTTTAAGCCCAAACAAAAAGGAACTATCACACCATTTTCAGCCGCATTAAGACATTGCAACAACCATTTAGCAAAGCAGTTTATAACAAAAAAGCAAGTTACCTTGTCTGAAAATTTTTTAGCTGACACAGAAGGTAATGGTAATGATGAAATGGCTTATATTTTATTAAATGAAATAGCCAACTTAAAAGAAGAAACCATAGATACAACTTTTAACCCTCAGGAAATAAGAAATTTCCTATTGTGGGGTCGATTTAACCCCGATCAAGTCGAACAAATCATTCATAAAAAATACAAAGTAAAGCAGATAATGCGCGCTAAACAAGTTGAACTTTTAGAGCTCGAATAATTAGAAAAAAAATCATTTTATTATTGTTGTCTCTGGATTGAATAATGTAAATAGAATTATTGTTTGATTAATATTGGCAAATTACTACAATTAATACATTAACCACTCGACGTCTTACTTTTCAAAAAAATAGAAAAGTGCATTAATTCTTTTAATATTTATGGTAAAATAATGAATAAACCAACTTTCTTAACAGCTTTAGCATTACTTTGTACTCAATCACTATTTTCAGCAGAGACAACAATAACTAAAAAACGTAAAGCTGAATCAGCTGAAGAATCTTTCGTAGCAAATAAAAAACCAAAAACAATTAATAATCTTTTATTAGTAAGTTTAAAAAATAATAACCTGCACCAACTATCAGAAACTATACAAACAAACAGTAACTTCTTAAATCAAGAAATTGATTTTAATGCAACTCCGTTAATCTACGCTGCAGAAAAAGGAAATTTAGAAGCTGTGAAGATTTTAGCTTCTCATGGCGCAGATATCAATCTATCTATAGATGGGTATTACCCGTTATTAAGTGCTGCCATGGGTGATAAGAGTGAAGTTGCTCATTATCTTATTGATAAAGGTGCTATTATCGATCAACCTAGCCGGCTTGGTTCACCATTAGCCTGGGCAATAGAAAATGAGAATGCTTCATTGGCACAAAAGATCATAGAAAAAAGTCCTGATCTTTCTGACAATGATAAACTCACTTATAACTACTTAGATATGGCAAGTAAAAATAATAAAAATGGCCGTTTTAATACCGTTATCAATCTATTAAAAGAAAGACATGCTCCAGCTAATCTTAACTATCTGTGTAATGTAATAACTAATTTGGATATTAAAAAAGCGTCTGATTTTTCTAACGATCGAATGGATCATAACTTCTAAAAATTATTGAATTACTAGAACTCGAATAATCAAAACAACCTCCCATGAAAAACACCTATTTATTTCTCATTTTAATCAGTTTTTACACGCATGCATCAGAATTAGTACACCTTGAACAATCATTTATTCAAGGCCTAGAAAATGCGTATGCCAAGCAAGTTGCTTATGCATTAGATAATGGATTTCCAGTAAATCAATATATTTATACCCATCGTTATGTACCTGCCACAAAAACTCTATTTAAAAAAACTTATACGCCATTGACCTATCTACTTGCGGCTAAAGAAAATAATGAAATATCCATGATTTCAGTAGCAGCAGAATTGCTGGCAAAAAGCAGCCCGACCACTTCCGATTTATCCGGCAATCATCCATTGGAAATGGCACTCAATCAAAAAAAATTAAACTTAGCAGAACTACTTTTACCTCATACGTTAATAAATTTTGAAACTTCTCAGGGTATTCAACTGTTTAATGCTTCACTGGAAGTTAAAAATAATGCATTCACTAAAAGATTGCTTACTGCTTACCAAGGAAATTGGCACCAGTTATCGCCTCTTATAATTATTGCTATAAAACATAACAATAGCGAAATAATCGCAGAATTGCTTAACAAAAATATTAATTTAAATGGGGTATTTTTTAATTTAAGCCCTTTAGAAGCTTGTATTGAGACAAATAATACCGATCTTTACAGAATTCTGGTCGCGCATGGTGCACTTATAGAAGTTGATGGTTTAAAAGGCCCTGCCTTGCTTATTAAAACTATTCGCAATAATAATTTTGAATTAACAAAATTACTATTAGATGCAGGTGCAAATAGCCAAGGACTTGAAGAATACGCATTATCTCATGGATATTCTGCGCTGGTAGAGCTCCTCCTACCTAATCGAAATTTATCTATCACCGATAATGGGACAAGGCTATAGACATTGCTCCCACTGCACCAGCGAAAATCATGCCGCTCGGAATTAAAAGAGCTAGCATATTTAATAATGATTTTTTATTTGATGTTATGGTAACTTTTTCCGACTGCATGATCTGCATTATGCCATTATCTATAACGAGCAATCCCCCCTTATTGGGTGAAAGCTTTAATTTAGTTTGGTAAACATCAGTAATAGCATGCTTTTTATTGGTAATAAATTTACAGAAAAGACAACTTCCATGAAAAAGATCCCATACTTTAAGAGTGCCATCTGTTAACGATGCGGTTGCTATACTATTTTTGTCTAAAAATTTAAGATAATGTATTGAACTTGCATGGGCTTGTATAGTTCTTTGGCATTTGCTATTCAAAACATCCCACATTTTAATTTCACCTGATTGTGAGCAAGAAATTAAATTTTTGCCGTTGTTAAAAAGATAAAGATTAAATATCGGTTGAGCATGTGCATGCCATGCTTTCAGGCATTCTCCCGTAAAAATATCCCAACTTTTTATGGTACCATCTTGCGAAGCTGAAATAATTTCATTTTTATTAACTATAACAGCATATACTGCTCCTGCATGGCTTTCACCCAGAATCTCTCCGTTATCGTTTGTTATATTGTTATCTTCCAAGGTTCTAATTACTTTCGCAGTATGCATGTCACAGATTTTTATCCTATGATCTGAAGATGCGGTAATAATATATTCAATTGGAGTATTTTCAGTTATTGCAATATCAAGAATATTTAATTCATGTATTTGAGTTGTTTTAGTTATAGTTGCTTGTAATAAATCAACAATAATTAAGCTATTATCTGGCTGAATAAATACCACTTTCGTTTTAGCTTTGTTAAAACGCTTTGAGTAAAATAAATCACTTCCATCAAACTGCGCATTAATCGTGTGATATAACTCATGCGATTTTAAGCTCCATACTTCAATTACACCATTCTCCAAAAAAGCATATAAATAATGCTTATCACCAGATAGTTTTATAGATTTCACTTCGGCTTGTGTTTGAAAAGAGGTTATTAATATATGTTTTTTTAAATCCCACATCTTTAGAGTTTTATCTATTGAAGCTGAAATGAGGGTATAATCATCCATAAAAATAGTATCAGTAATCGTCTGCTCATGCTCCTGCAAAGCACCTATATGTTTACCATTTTCTGTTGAGAATAAGTTAATAGTTTTATCGTGTATGGTAGCTATAATTTTTCCATCTGGTGAATATGACACCCCAAAATAAGAAATCTGCTGAGCAATTTCTTTTAAAGTTAGGGTAGAAAATTTATTTACGCTTTGTAGTTCTTTATTTATTAGATTAATACATGCCTCAGGAAGCTTTTTATTATATTCAGCGACCAGTGAATTGGTAAAGATTGAATTTTGATATTTGTACGCAAGTTGTTGCGCTGCTAATTGCTTTAATGCGGGAATTTCACCAGCCAAAGCAATTTGAGAACAAAAAAATAGTGCATTAAAAATAAATTTAAAAAGTTTCATAAATAAACCTCCATCTTTTTCCAGCATAGCAATTATATTCAGATTGTCAATTTTAAAAGAGAATAAAAGTTAATTGATATATGAATAATTACATTTAAAAAAATTATTTTTTGGGTTAATTAACTTGAATTTATCAATAAAAATACAGCTGCAATCGAAAGCCAAATCTCCAATGCACCTTTGAAATATTATTGACTAATTGAATATATATTATGGCAAACTATAAGAGTGAAATAACATAAGGTATATTATGAAAAATAAATTCTCATTATGCATAGTGTTAGCTTGTTACTCTTTTTGCGCAATTAGCAATGAAAAAGAGGTTTTAGTGCCATTTGAACTTACCGAGCACGAACCTTCCGTGCGCGATATAATGCAAACCTGCCTGAGCATTTACCAAGATTTACTATTTATTGATGAATATACATCAGAATCCAAGCACAATATACAAAATAATATTGATTGTTTAATAGGTAAACTAATCAGGTTGTACATATATGCCCTTTATTCAAAAAAATATTATTGTAGTGAGGCAATAATAAGCAACCAAGAAATGCATTTTTTAACTGATTTGACTGAGTATATTGACTATAAGCATGTCACCAATACCACTCTTGCTCCGTTTAACATTAATAAATTAGCAAAGGCTGCTCACCAACTATTATCTTGTTCATTACAAAACCAAAAATGCCAAAATCACAATCAATGAAAAAAGGTGGACTTTGCTTAATTCACAAAGCCCACCTTTTTAGTTTTTTATCTAACTAAAATTGAGCAAATGGATCATTTTCAGTTTCAGAATCATCTGCACTAAATACGGGAACTGCATTATCAATATCAAAAACGTTATCGTCTTGCATGCCCCCCTCATATTCTTCTTGAGAATCAATGGAATCTTCAGCGGGCAATTGGCTGCTTTGGACATAAAGATCTTTCTTTACTGCCCCAGAACTGCTGCCACTTGTTTGTGATTCTTGATGAGATGAAGAATTGGTTGGATCATTATCTTCTTCTTCAAATGCAACTATGGTAGAAAGTTTTTGACCTTCATCAAGTTTAATTAAGCGTACCCCTTGGGCTTGTCGACCCATAGTGCGAACTTCAGCAGATGAAAGTCGAATAATCTTACCAGCTTTATCAATAAGAAGAATATTAGAACGATCAGTTACAAAAACAAGACCTATTACCTTACCGTTACGAGCTGTTGTTGGAATTGTTCTAACACCTAAACCACCTCGATGCGCTAAACGGAAATCAGCAATACTTACTCGTTTTCCGTAGCCATTTTCTGTTGCAAAGAGAATGTCGCCACCATCAGAAATAACTTCCATACCAACAACGTAATCATCTTCCTTCATACGGATACCAATTACACCCGCAGCTTGACGGCCCATTACACGCACTTCATCTTCTTTGAAGCGAATACCTTGACCATGTGCAGTTGCAATGATAATAGAATCAGTTCCTGAACTTAATGCACAGAACACTAATTCATCACCTTCTTTAAGAGTGGCTGCACGAATACCAGTTGAGCGAATTTTTTCAAATTCTGTCGCATCAGTACGCTTAATAATGCCATGTTTAGTAAGCATAACTAAGTTTTTGCCTGCTAAATCTCTAGTGCACAATAATTTAACTACTTTTTCTTCAGGAGTTAATGGCAGCAAGTTAATAACCGCACGACCTTTTGCAATACGAGATGCCTCAGGAACTTCAAATACACGCATACTGTAAACACGACCAAGATTGGTAAAGAATAAAAGCTCATCATGGTTTTTAGCCACAAACAGATCTTGAATTACATCTTCAGACCCTTCAAGCGTTGCCATGCCCATCTTGCCTTTACCGCCACGATGCTGCAAGCCATAGGTGCTTAATGGTACCCGTTTAATATAACCTTTATGCGTAAGTGTTACGACTACTTCTTCGTCGGGAATTAAATCTGCCTCAGTAAGAATATCAATAGCACCTTCTATCTTAGTACGGCGAGGATCAGCATATTCTTTTTTGATTTCAACTAACTCATTAACAATTTCTTTTTTAAGAATTTCTTCATTTTCAATGATAGATTTTAGATATGCAATTGTTTTTTTGAGCTCTTCCATTTCTTGATAAATTTTATCTTGCTCAAGACCCGTTAAGCGTTGCAAGCGCATTTCTAAAATAGCTTTGCTTTGTTCAGCAGTTAACAAGAACCGTTTGTTAAGCTTAGTTATTGCTTCTTCGGCTGAAGTTGAATTTTTAATAAGAGCAACAACTTCATCGATATTTTTAAGCGCAATAATAAAACCAGTTAAAATATGCTCACGATCTTGCGCTTTTTTAAGATCATAAACCGTACGTTTATAAATTATTTCGCGACGATGATACAAGAATTGTTCAAGCAATTGGCGCAAAGAGAAAATTAATGGGCGATTATCCAGCAACCCCAGCATTAACATATTAACTGATGTTTGCAATGGAGTATGTTTATATAACTGATTAAGAATCACTTGAGGAGATTCACCACGCTTAATTTCTAGCACTAAGCGCATACCTTTTTTATCAGTTTCATCTTTAATATTGGTAATACCTTCAATTACTTTATCACGCAACAAATCAGCAATTTGCACGGCAAGCGCTGCTTTATTAACCATGTATGGTAACTCAGTGACCACCAAACTAGTGCCTTTTTTTGTTTCTTCTACTTCAACAACACCACGCAAAATTAAATTGCCACGTCCGGTTTTATAAGCTTTTATAACGCCGCCTCTTCCACAAATAATACCACCGGTTGGAAAATCGGGTGCCGGAACTTTTTGAAAAATTTCTTCGTCAGAAGCATGTGGATTTTCAAGCAGCAACAAACATGCATCAATTACTTCACCTAAATTGTGAGGTGGTATCGATGTTGCCATACCTACGGCAATACCTGTGGTACCATTTATTAACAAATGTGGTAATTTACTTGGTAAAATTACTGGCTCTACCGTTGATTCGTCAAAGTTTGGTACAAAACGAACCGTTTCTTTATCAAGATCTGCAAGAAGTTCTTGGGCAATTTTTTCCATACGAACTTCGGTATAACGCATTGCTGCTGCATTATCTCCATCAACAGATCCCCAGTTACCTTGACCATCTAATAAGGGATAACGTTTAGAGAAATCTTGTACCATGCCAACCATGGTATTGTATACCGCTTGGTCACCATGTGGGTGATATTTTCCAAGCACGTCACCCACCACACGAACAGACTTATGATACGGCTTGTTGTGATGAAATCCTTGCTGATACATAGCATACAAAACGCGACGATGAACTGGCTTAAGCCCGTCACGAATATCAGGTATAGCACGACTTACTACCACCGACATTGCATAATCAAGAAATGAAGTTTTTAATTCTTGTTCAATCAAGACCGGCTTAACTTTATTTTCAGCCTTATCATGAGGCGTTTGCGTTGCCATAGTTACGAGCCCTTCACAGACGGGTTATTTTTCATTTTTTTATTCAAAAGAAAGCATGTATTTATGATACACCTAGACTCAAGATATGACAAGAATTTTAGGTTTAATGTTTTATTGTAAAATATCTGTTTATTGCTAAAATCGAGTCATTTATAACTTTACTGAAAGGCTTGCCTTATAAAAAAAATCTTTGCTCATTTTGTTACCCATCTGCCTTAAAAGCTCAGTTAATATTTTGAAATACAAAATTAACGCTACCCGCTAAAAAACATCTCGTTCATTGCCTGTTATGGGCTTTTACAATACACTTAAGAAAAAATCATTATTTTTAGTAGGTAATTTTTCCATATGGATATAAAAACAGTCAATCTTAAAAATTTTACACCTGACCGTGTTCGTAATTTTTCAATTATTGCCCATATTGACCATGGCAAATCAACTCTCTCCGATCGCTTGCTTGAATTTACAGGTACCTTATCACAGCGTGTTCGCCACGAACAATTTTTGGATAAGCTACAAGTTGAAAAAGAGCGAGGTATTACGGTAAAAGCGCAAACTGCTTCTATGTTTTACGAATACAATGGGGCTACCTATTTGCTTAATCTTATTGATACACCAGGGCACGTGGATTTTTCTTACGAAGTTTCGCGATCACTCTATGCCTGCCAAGGTGCTTTATTGCTCGTAGATTGTACACAAGGTGTTGAAGCGCAAACCATGGCAAATTTTTACTTAGCATTTGAACAAGAATTAACTATTGTGCCGGTTCTTAATAAAGTAGATATGATGAACGCACAAGTTGAGCGTGTGTCTAAACAAATGGAAAGCTTATTTGATTTCCCTGCACAAGAAATTATCCATGCTTCGGGCAAAACGGGTATTGGCATTAAAGATGTGTTACAAGCAGTTATCGAACGCATTCCAAGTCCTAAAAGCAATAACGATGCTCCATTAAAAGCTCTTTTATTTGATTCATGGTTTGATGATTACCGAGGAGTGATGTGTTTAATTGCCGTAAAAGATGGCAGTATTAAAAAAGGTGATAAAATCACTCTTGCACAAATGGAAAATGAGTATGAAGTTTTAGAAGTAGGATTAATGTATCCTGAAGAAACACCTATGGATGCTTTATATGCAGGGCAAGTAGGTTATTTAATTACTGGTATGAAAACGGTAAAAGAAGCACGCGTGGGTGATACTATTTATCATACCCGCCAACCAGTTACTCCCTTGCCAGGATTTAAACCGGCAAAACCAGTTGTTTTTGCCGGCATTTATCCTATTGATGCTTCAGAATTTGAAATGCTCCGAGATGCCATAGATAAACTCACGTTGAATGACGCAAGTGTTACTATTGAAAAAACAAGTTCTCCTGCTCTTGGCTTAGGATTCCGTTGCGGCTTTTTGGGCTTATTGCATATGGATGTATTTAAACAGCGTCTTGAGCAAGAATATAATGTTTCTGCGATAGCAACCGCGCCAAGTGTATTGTATAAAGTAAAACTTAAACACACCGGCGAAGTGGTTGACGTAGAAACACCATCAGATTTTCCTGATGCGGGTAAAATTGAAGAAATTTACGAACCAATTATTAGAGCAACGATTATCGTTCCTAAAAAATATTTAGGAAATATAATCACTTTGTGTGAAGAAAAGCGTGGCGTTCAGCTTGACATGAAATTCATGGATGAAGATCGCATTATTTTAAAATATAAACTCCCATTAACCGAAGTAGCTACAGACTTTTACGACAAACTCAAGTCATTTAGTTCTGGCTATGCAAGCTTTGACTATGAAGAAGCTGGTTATGAAGTTGAAGATCTGGTGAAAATGGACATCTTACTTAATAGTAAACCTGTTGATGCACTTGCTTGTATTGTACACAATGATAAGGCCTATTACATTGGTCGTGAATTAGTGAGCAAATTAAGACAAGTAATCCCACGACAACTCTTTGAAGTCGCCATTCAAGCAGCTATCGGCGCAAAAGTTATTGCACGTGAAACTGTATCGGCTTTACGAAAAGATGTAACAGCAAAATGTTATGGTGGTGACATTACTCGTAAAAGAAAACTTCTTGAAAAGCAAAAAGAAGGTAAAAAGAAAATGAAACAAGTCGGCAACGTTGAATTGCCTCAAGAAGCATTTTTAACAATTCTTAAACGATAACACATAATTTTTCGACACCTAAAAGATTGTATTGCAATAGCTCTTATTCGCTAAGACTATTGCAATTTTTTTTGCAATCATGCCACACTAACCAAAAAAATAACTGGTGAGTTGGCATATGAAATTATCTCTATTACTAAACCTAGCTATGGTAGTTGTTATCACCAGCTTAATCAGCTGCAGTGAACAATTAGCGACCAAATATGAATGTAAAAAAAACATTGACAATCTTGAGTACAAATTGCATATGCGGCTGCTTTTAGACGAAAAAGATTTAAAAGAAAACTTTGAGGCAATAAAGAGCTACTATTTAAAAGCAAGTGAATGCACGACAGCTCTCCCCGATGAGCCCCCACAAAACAGTAATGCATTTACCAATATTTTTAATCCAACATTAGTATTATATTCTGAGTCTGGAAATCCGACACTTGACTCGTGGCGTTTTGATTATTGCCAATATTTAACAAAAAAAATTAACACTTATCAGACAAAATTAGAATACAAAAAGAAATGGCTCCGCGAAAAATCACAACCATTTGCTGTCCTTATTTTTATAATAAAAAAATGGTCTCAGGCAATCGCTCGTTTTACATTAGGTTGCGCCAGCTATTTAATTGGTGGATTTACTGCAAAATACGCAATACAAGAAAAACAGCTAAAAAATTTGACCACTTCTTTGGCTCTTTGCGTAGGAGGTTCTTATTGCATATACCTAGCTGGCAACGCATTGGGAGAATGTGTATGTTATAACAAAGAAATAAATGCTCATCTGCAAGAAACTGAATTGCATGTCAATCATCTCAAGAAGATACACAACCAATTGATCACTTACTCAGCACAATTAAATGAAAAAAAATTGTTAAAAAGTAATGGCTCACAAAAAGAATCGCCCTTAATCCCTCGTCATGCAGAACCACAAGATGAAGAAGAAGGTACTCATTTATGATAAAAGTTATATATAGTTTTGCATTATTGTGTATTTATAGCGTCAATCAAGCTTCAGAAAACCCATTGGCAAGCCAATTGCCTGATTTAAGCAAAAGCAGCTTACTAGCATCGAGTAATTTTCCCGATATAGATCAGGGTGTATGGGGAGATTTACAGCGTTTATATGATTTTAGAATAGTAAGCACATTTGAAGAACATTGCGCTCAAGTGCAAAATTATAATAATTTAAAAGAGTTATATCACCAAGAAAAAGATAAGCTCACTGCACAGCAAAATATTATCACTGAAATAGAAAGTCAAACTCCCACTCCTCTTTCTAAGAAATATAAAACTATCGCAGCTTTGAAAAAAATAACTGTGGGAATAATTACACCAATAGGAATTATGTTTGCTAGCAAAGTATTACCTAATCAGATTGAACTTCGTACTATAAAAGCCGGCATACAAACAAGCGGTATACTCTCAGGTTTTTATCTGGTGCGTAAGGGAATCAAACAGTTAGCTGAACCCGATTATGAAACTATTCAGAACTTAAAATCTGAGTTTCAAAAACAAGAAAAAAAGGTAACGACACTTGTCTGTTATTTAAATGAATCAACCAAAATAATACAAAAACATACTACATTCCATCAACCGCAAAATACTCCCTATGGATCAGGTGAATTTACCGGGCTAACAAGTTCAATCACTGATTATACCACCCTACCAGAGTAAAATTATGAGGATCATTTGCTGAATGATCCTGCTTTTTGGTAAACTAGAGGTATGCATAGTCTTAAACTGCTCAAGGAGCATTCATGTCTGCACCTAATTCTGATAGTCTAATAAGCGAAAAGCTGTTTCGTGGCAATATTTTTATTTTCCAAGCATTTGATGTTGGTGATGATATTAATTTAGAGAAATTAAAGCTCTCAGGTGATATCATTCCTAAAATTGTTTTATTATCTAAATATTTTAAAAATTATCATACGCCACTTGCTATTGAATTACCCGAACAACAAAAATATATTTCAGCAAAAATTCATAATTTTGGCGCTATTTCACTTACTTATAAAATTCCATTTTACGACACACTTGATAATATTCGTAAAAACCTGGAAGCTCTTGATAATGAATATGAACTACAGGGAATTATTGATGCTGAAGTGATATTTAAAAAATCTAAAAAATATATTACCAAATCAAACTTTTTTCATACGCGATCTTCTTATGTTGTAATTCAATTATATCCTGATCCTAAGTTAGATACGGTTACACTTAAAGATAATTACGGTAGTGTGATTGCTTCAACATTGCGTTTTGAGACCCAAACATTATCTGAATATCAAAAAAATGAAATTTTAGCTTCTGCTTTTGGTTATTTTAGAGGTGATTTGATCGTAATCGATACTGAAGCTGCCTGCATTTATGATGATGAATACGAAGAAACACTCGACTTTTTTGAGTTTGCTAATATTCAGCATTTAGAATTGCGCTATTTTGATCGGGTACTAGACCAACAACTCAATAATTTCTATGAAGGCAAAGTACGAAAAGTTCCGATAAGCGGTTATTTACCGGTGCTTGGTACACTCGCTAAGGGCCCTATAGATGAATTAAGCAAACTTAAAGTTGATATTTCGGTGATTACTGAGCGATTAGAAGGCAGTATTAAAATTGCTGGCGAACCATTTTATTCTGAATTATACGCTTTATTAATAGAAAAACGCGATTTAAAAAACCTTAAAGAATCTATCGATAAAAAACTGGGTATTTTAAATGATGTACTTTCAGTACTACAACAAAAAATAGATGCTATCCGAGAAGATATGCTTACCGTCTCAATTATTTTATTAATCTTTTTAGAATTAATTATTGCACTTTTTAGATAATAATTAGATGCTTAGTAGTTGGCTTATTGCTATTGAAATCGCTATTTTTGCTGTTAAATGCCATAATGTTTTAACAGAATGATGAAGCGTTTGGTCTTGGGTTACAAAGTCTGGGTACCAATCACATTTTGTATGCCCTTTTTTTTGAGCTATCCGATCAGCCAAACTGACAAGTTTTTTATAAGTTAAGGCAACCATCTTTCTTTTAATTTCTTTGGTAGCATAACGCCAACTAGCATCAACAAAATTTTTGCCCTGTAATGTTTTAAGCCAAATTGACATGAGAGCAACCGTCAATGCACTTGCACCATGTGCAATTTTTTTATTCGATACTGAAAGTCCCAGCACGTTATATTCAAATGGTTTAGAGGCAATTATTTTTTCGCATTGTTCATCTATAAATGGTTTAATGAGCGATTCCTTGGAAGGAACAAAACCAGCAACAACACTATTAGCTATTTTTTGCCAATTATTACTATCAACATTTTGATAAAGCCCAAGCGATACCCCAACAGGAAATTTACCTACCCATTTCATATGAAAATATGGAGAAAAATAGGGGCGAGAATGATGCGTGTGTTCAACATCTTTCAAATGTGGGATTTCTGTAGCAAAGGTACTTGCACTAATATATGCCACTAATAAAATTTTTTTCATATAACCCCCATTAAGCTTTTTTAATTACTTAGCGACACTAACTTTTGCTGGACGTAACACATTATTTTTAAAGGTATAACCCTTTTGCAAAATAACAACAATCTCTCCTGGCTGGTGCTCGGCTGATTCTACTTGCACTAACCCTTCATGTAATTCAGGATCAAATACTTTTGTTTGCTCAATTTCTTTTACGCCATATTTTTCAAGCATCTTATACAAATTCTTGTGAATAAGTTCAAGACCAGCACGTTGTTTTTGCGTATCAGGATTTTGCTCTTTTGACAATTGATCAAGAGCGCGATCAAAATCATCAATTATTAATAATAAATCAAGAAACACATTTGATTGAGCAACATGCATCCATGATGATTTTTCTTTTTCGATTCTCTTTTGATAATTATCAAAATCAGCAGTTACTCGTAAAGCGCGTACTTTCCACTCTTCTAATTCTTGTTGGCATTGAGTTAATGCTTGATCTGTTTGGCTGTGGTCAGCCCCTGCATTATTGATGTCAGGTGTATCATTTTGATGCATAAATGTCTCCCTAAGATATAGTCTTTCCTATTTAGTATATCAAAAAAAGTCAGGAGCGCGATCTATGGTCTTTTCTTTTTGATCTATTTTTTCTATAAGTAGGAAGATACAATAATTCAAGTTTGAGCACGGTCAAAAAAAGGATGCATGCAGATGAAGATATATATAAAAAAAATTTTCTTATTTTTTTATCTCTTTAATGTCCCCTATACCTTAGTTGGTATGGATAACCCCCAATTTTATGCTGCTACACAGTTTTTTCCTGCCTTACAAGAACCACGAATTGTTAAAAATGGACTAAGTTCACTTGACATTGTCGTTTCGGGAGGCGCTACGTCTAAGGCGCGTAATGGAGAGGGGTGCTTGGTGCCACTGCTTAGCATTCATGGTCCTCAAAACATGCAATTACTAGGAGCAGGATTACCACTAAAAGATTTAAGCGATCCTTTTGATATTACTCTTACTCAATTAGCCTTATTACCCCGTTCATGCAACTTTGGATGTTTATTATTTGATGGTCGATTTAGTATTTTTGACAGTGCCCTCACATGGACCCAAAATTATATTTGTGGTTTTTTTTCTCAAGTACATTTACCAATACGATGGATAAAAATATCTGATGTAACCTATTGCGATATTTCATCATCTGATTCATGTTGCGTAAATCAAGCAAGTCCGATTTGGCAAACCTTACTTGCTAATTTATGTCCTCTATTCAAGCAATATCACCGATCTATTAGCGGCTTTAGCAAAAAAGGAGTTGGGGATTTGGTCATTATTGCTGGTTGGGGATTAAACTATGAAGAAACTGAAGAATTAGACTTTATTGATTTAAGTTTACGTGTAGGATTATTAATACCAACTTCTGCAAAAACTAAACCTGAACGGGTATTTGATATACCTCTGGGTTATAATGGTCAATGGGGAATACCAATGAGTATTAGTTTTGCCGTTGGTGTCTATGATTGGCTTACCTTAGGAACTTTTTTAGGAGTATTACCTTTTGCCCCAACAAAACGTGATATTGCATTAAAAACAGATGCTTGCCAAAACGGATTTATCAAATTAGCAACCGGATGCGCCTGCATAAATCCTGGACCGATTTGGCAAGCATCGGCATATGTAAAAGCTGATCATGTAATAAAAGGACTTTCCTTCTTATTTGGTTATACCTTTGTTAATAAAAATGCTGATCAAGTTACTCCTAGCAATAATCATTTTTCACCCTGTTCATTAAATAACGCGTTCTTTTCAACCTGTACAGTCGCTACCGATCAACAGTTTTTTGGTTGGAATATGCACACACTTCATTTTATGGTGGAATATGATTTTACCAAACCTTCACATTGCGTAGGTCCACGACTTGGCGCCTTCATTCAAAAACAATTAGGAGGTAAACGAGTATTTGCAACAAATTTATATGGTGGCAATTTTGGTATAGAATTCAGCTGGACTTTCTAATAAGGAACTTGTAATGAAGTGTGTACGTTATATATTAATCGCTCTTTTGTTCATATCATCCCCAGCATTAGCAACCATAACTGTCATTGGCAATGCAGGAACTTCTAGTTCTTTTACTTTTACTGTCCCCGTTACTACTAAAGTCTACGATCATGCCACAGGAACTTTATTTCTTGGGTTAGCTGGAGGAGCTGCTTTTTCTCTTAATAAAATTGCTCGGTTTAATGGATCAACCACACCAGTTGCAACAGCAATAGGAACCAACGTATCTGGTGCTACTATTGAATTTTTGACCCTTTCTACTTTTATTGGCAATACACAACCTAATTTAGTTTTTTCAACGCTGAATACTAATCCTTTCAGTCAAACAAATTTTAACGTTGCCAATAGTGCCGGAACATTAAACAACTCTGGTACCCTTAATGACGCAAATGGCAATCTTACAGCAGGCATAGTAGGACTTGCAGCAAGCGATTCTTTTGTATTTGCGCCCGTACGTCCTAATGGAGGAAATTTTGGTGCCACTGGTAGCGGAATAGCGCTTGCTTCATTAACACCTTCTACTAGTAATACTGTTCCTATGCCGCCACCCACTATATCTGTTCTTGATGCAACTACCGGATCTATTGGTAATTTAGCTTTGCCTCTTAATGCAACGAGTGTTGAATTACGCGGAGCTGGAACTGATCCTGTTATTTTTCAAACCGGGTCAAACACTAATCAAGTAGTTACGCTATGGGACGAGCAACTGCAACGCGTATATTTTGGATTTCGTATTAGTACCGATGTCAATGCAGGAGAAGTTGGTAAAGCAGTAACTCTTGGGTTTACTAATACTCTTAATGACGCTCTTACCTTAGTGCCAATTACGCCTGATTCAGCAATATCTGCGGGCGCCATTAATGAATTTATTGTTACTAAACAATCAAATCAACCAATTACCATAAAAAAAATGGGCATAATGCACACCAGTACCGGCCCAAGCTATTTAATTATTCAAGGAGGATTAGGAAATACCGTTTGGGCGTTGCCATTAGTTGATAATCCACTTGATAGCGCTTCTCATGGAACATTGGCTAACAAAAATAGTCCCTTATCGCCTCAATTTACTTTTACTCAGCCAGCTACTGCTGCCGGAGAACTTGCCAATGATACCGATACGTTTGCAATTGTAGGTGCAACTACGGTACCTTTAGCGGCAAATGGCGATATTTTTGATATGGTTGTATCAGGCGATACGGTCTATATTTCAATTGCAACAGCAACAACAACGACAAGCGATAGCGGCATATTTTATTCACAAGCACTATTTGACCAAGATGGCAAAATTGCCGGATGGACACCATGGACCAAACGAGCATTTCCGCCAACCACAGATACAAGCACCGGTATTTCGTTTTTTGATGTTGATGCGGTAACGAGCACCATTTGGGCAGTCGATGGACAAACACAACAAATTGTTCGCACTAATTCATGGAGCAGCAGCAATAATATTGCCGGTTCATTACTTAATACCTTAAATACAACCTTTGGTAATACCTGTAAATCGGGCAGCTGTTCAGTTTTGGACCTTGATCAGGCAACCAGAGGATTTTCTGGTAATACCCACGCACGTTATGCATTGTTTGGAGGACATCAAATTGTTGCATTTGCTTTAGTAAGCAGAGGAATATCAACGACAGTAAATAGTCCTCAAATAATCACGAGTGATTATTCTAGTCCTAGCAATTATGTAATAACTAATTTACCAGGACAGGCAGGAACGGTAACATCTTTAGAATATTCTCGTAGATTGCTAGCAGAAGGTTCTTCTAATTATTTTTTTGCTGGAACCGAACAAGGATTGTATGCATTTGCCGATAATAATGGTAACGGATTTTTAGTTTCACAATTAGGTTCTTTAAATGCGCCACCATTTAATGGTCGATGGCATAAAATAACCACTATTCCTGGTTCAATCATTGACGTGAAAAGTGATGGAAGCCAATTATATGTGTTAACCAGAGAATTTGATGCTATTAATTTATTTAAAAGCACTCTATATAGCATTAGCTATACCACCAACATTAACACTATGTTTGCAAGTCCCGTTATTATAGCACAAACAATGACAAGCTCATTAACCTCAACAAGACTTTTTACTGCCATTCAATTTATAGAAAATCAATTAGTAGTTGCAACCAATAGGGGGCTATATCGCTCTACAACCCCGGGAGGCGTTGCACTTGCAATCAATCAAACAACTGCCGGTTGGACATTTATCTCCAACAA
Organism: Candidatus Babelota bacterium; assembly: GCA_049325595.1. Classification (GTDB taxonomy): domain Bacteria; phylum Babelota; class Babeliae; order Babelales; family Vermiphilaceae; genus Noda2021. The sequence continues at coordinate 33,904 of JBMOLF010000015.1, read as the reverse complement.
TACGTCATTTTTTAATGGCATTGCGGGAATTGATAGCTCATTACCAATCACTCAGTCTACAACCATTTGGCCATTTAGTATTCAAACACAATCTACACTTCATACCTTTGAAAATGGAAGCATCGATCAATTAAATGGTACAACAAGCTTGTTACCTTATGAATTTATTCCTCTTTATTTTATTAGCAAAGAACAATTAACCAACCCTGCCTTTGCCATATTGCCAGCAATACATTATTTCTGGACTGATGGAAATCGTCGATTATTTGTAACGACCGCTAATGGGTGTTGCAAAGGAAATTCTTTATTTTCATTGCCCTATGATACACTTGATTGGCGCATTAGCTCGCCAAACCAAACAATCATTATAACACCCATAGTTACATCAACTCGCACCATTAATTGGGTAAAACAAATTGGCGCTACCGGATTATTATTGTTAGGAACATCACAAGGAATTATTTCACTTGAATAATAAAGGAAATTACATGAAACATATTTATTTTTGTATAGGGTTATTATTTTCAGGATCATTTATATACACCATGAATGAAGATATGCCTTTGCCAGCCGATATAAGTAGCCCTACTGCAAATAAGGAAGTATCACAAAAAAACTTGCAGCCAACTATGCCACCTGAAGATCAGGAAGAAGATGACGAAGAGGAACAAGAGGATGATTTAAATGAAAATGAAAAGATTCCTTCAATACCAGCACCAGCAACTGATTATAATACACAATTGTTACAAGAGATAAAAAATGAATTAAGTGAAATTAAAAAAAGCCTTAATGAACTTATAGAATTTAAAAGACCGCAGTCAGCACAGGAGAATATGGTGCAAGAAAATTAATAGAAATAAGGTTACTCGATTTTTATGGTATACTTTATTGATAAAAAATTGATTTTTGGCACACTAACAAATAAAAACCTTTATTGTTATATTCCTCAGGGAGCACCTTATGGCAAAAATAGATATAGCCCTTATTCAACAATTACGTGAAAGAACAGGCCTTGGTATGATGGATTGCAAAAAAGCGTTAGAAGAAACTGACGGCAATCTTGAACAAGCGGTTGATCTTCTTCGCAAAAAAGGTGCTTTAGTTGCTGCTAAACGCGCAGAAAAAACAACTACTGAAGGAATCGTTCAAGCATATATTCATCCAGGTAACCAAGTAGGTGTATTAGTAGAAATTAATTGCGAAACCGACTTTGTTGCACGTACTGAAGCATTAAAACAATTTGCTACTGATTTATGCATGCATATTGCTGCTTTAAAACCTTTGTATCTTTCGCCTTCAGAAGTTGATGAAAAATTCTTAGAACATGAACGCTCTATTTTAAAAGAACAACTTGTTCAATCTGGTAAAGCTGAAAAGTTCATCGACAAGATTCTTGAAGGTAAACTACAAAAACTTTATTCAGAAATTTGTTTACTCAATCAACCATTTGTTAAAAATGATCAATTTACCGTTGACCAAATCATCCAAGAATTGATTGCAAAAACTGGTGAGAAAATTCAAATTAAGCGTTTTACACGTTATGAGATAGGCGCATAAACGGTACTCGTAAGGGATCGGTTCATGCAACGCACCGCAAAAAAAATATTATTAAAGCTAACGGGTGAAGTTTTTCTTTCACCCGTTTCTCGCTCACTTGATAATACGGTTTTATTAAATCTTATTCATCAAATTAAATACCTGCAGCATACCCACCAGTTTGGTATTGTAATAGGAGGGGGTAATTTTTTTCGTGGATCTCAACAAGGCGCAACTTTAGGTATATCCCCTTCAGTCGCACATCAAGTTGGTATGCTTGCTACCATGATGAATGCTTTGCTTATTAAAGATCTTTTTGAAAACAATAATTTACCCGCTACCGTTTTATCTGCGATAGACTGCCCTGAAGTGGGTTCTGCTATTTCCCAACAAACTATTAGTGCTGCTTTAGATCTAGGTAAAATTATAATTTTTGCCGGCGGTACAGGCAATCCATTTTTTACTACCGACACTACTGCAATTTTACGAGGATTACAGATTCAAGCTGATGAAATTTGGAAAGGAACTCATATAGATGGCGTATATGATACTGATCCTAAAAAAAATCCATCTGCTAAACTCATCAAACATGTTTCCTATAACACTGCATTAGAAAAAAAACTAGGCATTATGGATGCTACTGCTTTTGCATTGGCATCTACACATAAAAAAATTGTGAGAATTTTTTCAATTTTTGAACCAGAAGCCTTGATTCAGGCAGCTCAGAATCCTGATTTTGGCAGCACAATCGAATAAAAGGAATACACTTATGTTAAAATTAACTATTACCGAAAATGATAGCAAAGGCTTTCAAAATAACCTCGAACAAGAAATGCAAAAACCCATTAAGCATTTTGAAGGGGAATTAATTAAAATTAGAACGGGACGTGCGCATACTTCTTTAATCGAAGATGTAATGGTTACCGCTTATGGCAATATAGCGCCCCTTAAGCAACTTGCTGTATTATCAGCCCCAGAAGCGAAATTATTGACTATACAACCATGGGATCCTACTATTATCGATGCCATTGAAAAAGCAATTTTAAATTCAGATTTAGGCGTAACTCCCATAAATGATGGTAAAATTATTCGTATTCAATTACCAGAAATGAGTTCTACTCGACGCGATGAACTTATTAAAATCTTGGGTAAAAAGTTAGAAGAGTGTCGTGTCTCTATTCGCAACGTACGAAGAGATTTTAATAACTTTATTCGAGATGCAAAAAAAGATAAGCTTATTTCTGAAAATTTTTTCAGCCGTCTTGGTGATATACTTCAAGATATTACTGATAAATATATCAAACAAGCTGAAGTTTTAGCTGAAAAGAAAGAAAAAGATATAAAAACCGTATAATTAGGTAATCACTTATAAAAAATATGCTTTATTTTATTTGTGATTATGGTAAACTGCTTCATATTTTGAAATATTTAGAGTAGACCTGGGCTGCTAGCTCAATTGGCAGAGCAACAGACTCTTAATCTGTGGGTTCTTGGTTCGATTCCAAGGCAGCCCACCAAAAATTGCAAGAGTGGCGGAATTGGTAGACGCGCTGGACTTAGGATCCAGTTCCCTAATAAGGAGTGGGGGTTCGAGTCCCTTCTCTTGCACCAATCACCTAAAAAAGGAGAATTTTGGTGATACAAAAAGAGCAAATTTTTAATGAAGCATTCCATCTTGACATACAACAAACAAAACCAAGCTTATCAACAGCAACAGTAATTGTTCCTGCAGCAATTGTAACAACTTTGTACCAGGACGCGATAAAAACCCAACAAATGGAAGTCCAGGCTTATGGATTTCAAAAGGGAAATGCTCCTGTAGGATATATAGAACAAAACTTTAAACAAAGTCTTATCGATCATCTTAAAGAGTTTTTACTCCGTTATTTTGTTCTCTATTTTTTAATTGATGAATTAACACGAAAAAAAATCTTAATTGCAGGGGAACCCCGTTTTAAAGAAGCTCATATTATCCCTGGGCAAGATGCACATTTTTTATTTGAATTTAGTGTTTTTCCCGCAATTCAATTCCAAGACTGGAAATATTTCCCTTTTAAGGCTCCCAAACGAAAAAATTATAAAGACCTTGACCGCCAAGTTGAAACTTTTATTGAAGAAGAAACAAAAGCGCGTGAAAATCATAATGATGGGACCATTGCCATTGGTGATTGGGTTAATTTTACTGCTCGTCCCATAACCAAAGAAGGAATTCCCATTTTTGGTGATCAAAAAAATAGCCTATGGCTCAAAATCGGTGATGAAGAAGTAGATCGTCCTTTTCATGAGCTTTTTTTACACAAACAAAAGGGATATAGCTTTATTACTGACAACGAACAACTCCATGAATGTTTTAGTAGTTCAATTGATAATAAAACTAAATTTTTAGTTACCATAGAAGATTCGTTAGCACATTCTTATTTTTGCATTGATAATTTTAAGCATCATTTTAAATTAAAAACTAATAAAGAAGTGTATCAAAAATTAATTGAAGTTTTTTCTTATCGCAATGATATTTCCCAACGCAGAGCAATGGTCGAAGAAAGTCTTAAACTTCTATTATCAAAACACCGTTTTGATGTTCCTAATTACTTAGTACTCAGACAACAACACGAAATTTTATCTACTATACAATCAAATCCTGATTTTTATGTATATCGAGTTCAAAAAGATTTTGAACAACGCATACAAGAATTAGCACTCAAGCAAACTAAAGAAAAATTATTACTGGATCAACTTGCTTATAATGAAAATATCACCGTTAACCATCAAGATATCAAAGCATATTTAAATATGCTTAAACGTAAATGGACCAAAGAATTTATTTATTTTGATCCATTACAAACAAAGATACATGGTCAGGAATTCCCGGTTAATGCAATTGAATTAGCCCATATTTGTCTGCGTGAAAAAACTATCAATCATATTATTTATCATTTAACTAAGAAATAACATGCAAAAAATACATCAACTTATTATTATAGGTTCAGGTCCCGCGGGCCTTACTGCGGCGATTTATGCAAGTCGCGCAAATCTTAATCCACTCGTTATAGAAGGAAAAAAACCGGGTGGACAATTGATGAATACCACGGCAGTCGAAAACTGGCCAGGCAATATTTCCATAATGGGTCCTGAGCTGATGATGAATATGAAAAAGCATGCAGAACATTTTGGCACTCAATTTATTAGTAGTGACGTAGAATACGTTGAATTAGACAAGCAGCCTTTTACTATAACAACTTCCCGCAAAGAAATATTTCATACCCGCAGTATTATTATTGCTACTGGCGCTAACCCAAAATTATTAGGTTGCCCAGGTGAAAAAGAATATTGGAGTAAAGGAGTTTCAACGTGCGCGGTTTGTGATGGTGCTTTTTTTAAAGATAAAAAAGTAATAATTGTAGGTGGGGGCGATACTGCTATGGAAGACGCCTCGTTTATGCGCAATTTTACTGATGATATTACTATCGTGCATATTAAATCAAAATTAACCGCTTCCCATGCTATGCAACAACGAGTCGTTGATGACAAAAAAATAACTATTATATATGACAGTACCGTAACCGAAATACATGGTGATGGCAATAAAGTAACTGACGTTACTATTACTAATCAGAAAACAAATCAAACTAAAAAAATGAAAGCCGATGCCGTGTTTGTAGCTATTGGCTTATCGCCAAACACTGCGCCTTTTAAAGGTCAGTTAGAACTTAATGATTATGGTTATCTGGTAGTAAAAGATCACACTAAAACTTCTATAAAAGGTGTTTTTGCAGCAGGAGATGTATTTGATTATCGCTATCGCCAAGCTATCACTGCTGCTGGAAGCGGTTGCATGGCTGCTCTTGATGCTGAAAAATATTTAAAGGAAAAATAATAATTCATTCGTTTGTTTTTACCGGTTCTAATAAGGAACGAACTGAATCATACCATGCTAATAATCTATCTTTTTTTTCTTGATCAATAGCAAGTAATAGGAGTCTATTTTTACTTTCCTGTATATCAGCAATATACATAGCAAGGTCTGTTTCTTTAATTTTCTTATTCTCAACTATAAAAACTAACGCTTGATAAATATCATCTAATCTAGTTGCCAAATCAAACCCTTGGTCAAAACTTCCTTTACGATGCAATTGATCGGGATGCGCAAGAAGTATAAGAATTCGCAAAGGTGTTAATAAGGCATTATTAACCGTATCACTTCTATTAATATCTAATCCACCTTCAATGAGTAATTTAATCATTTTTTTTGGCTGATTAGTTCTCTGCAAAATAAATAAACTTAAGGGCGCATTCAAATGAGGACTATAAATAAATGTATTAATATCAGCACCTAACAATAATAGATCGTAGTACAATTCGATAGCGATTTCTTCATAAGAAAAGTAGGTATTCCAATTGTTTAAAGATATCATTTCTATTATTTTTGCAAGAAACGTTTTGCCATCAACAAGAACGGTATTAATGGTAATAATCGTATTTTTATTGTTTGGATCAGCATCAATCATATCTTCTACAAAAAGTTTTTTTATTGTTGTTAAAATCTGTTTTTGTTTGTTGGGAAGTTGTGGAATTATTACCTTTGCTGTTTTACATAATTCTTCAAATTCTTTATGTAATTTTTGCTCATCTAATACGAGTTCTAAGAGTTCTTTAGTTTCTTGAAGGGTAAGAACATTTCCTATCAAAACTATCCTTAAGATAAATTGAAAAAAAATATCCTGAATTAAATCGAAGGGAAGTTCCTTAAGAAATTGATTATTTTGGAGCAAAAAAGGAATCAATAAACTTTTTACTCCAAAAAAGCCTAATGTTTTTTTACTGTGCGAAGTCGCAACTGCCTCATTAAAAAGTTTTTTTATAATAAGTTCCTTTGCTTGCATTTTCAACGATGGTACTTCAACCCAGGGGGTAGGAATGGTCTTTTGTTTTTTTTCTTTACCCTGCTGCTCAAAATCTTCCGGTAAGGGTCTTTTTATCCCATGTCCTTCAAAAGCAATATTACTCGAGCAAATTGCTCCAAGAATTAGTAAAAACAATAATATTTTTTTCATTTAAAGAGTCTCCTCATTTATAAAACTATCTATATTATTTTCAAATTGTCAATAAATTCCTGAGGCGGAAGAAAAGTTTAAAAAAGGAGCTCATTTGGCTAGACCTAATTTGAAAAAAAAGATTTTTTGCTTATAATTAGCTATATTATCAAAGTAAAAAATACGCACGATAAAGACAGGAACTCACTATGTCAGTTACATTTTTCAGAAAAAGTCGCAAAAAAAGAGCGAGAAAACACGGTTTCTTAAAGCGTATGGCTAGCCATGACGGCCGCAAAATTATCAATCGTCGTAGAGCTCGCGGTAGAAAACGTTTAACCGTTAGCGACTAATCTATAATGATGCGTATTTCGCAAAATCTTTCAAGCTTTACTCAACACGAAATCGCACATTTTTTCAAATCATCACGACGGGTCTATAAAGGTCCGTCGTTTGATATTTTATGTCTTCCGGCAACCAAACCATTTGGACGCATTATTGTTATTACTCCCCGTAAAATAGGAAATGCGCCCGCTCGCAATAAAATTCGCCGTCAAATAAAAGCTATTTTTTATCAAGAACAATTATATCTTAATAATGTTGATTGCATGGTAATCATTAAAAAATTACCTGTCGCTTTAACCCTACCCGACGTAACGTTGCTTATTAAGAATGCATTAGAAAACTTTAAAAATTCTTCCACATCACATGCAAACACCCATAGTAGTTCGAATTAAAAAAATAATATATCGCGTGCCAAGTTTGTTGTGCATTATGATTATTCAGGGTATACGACCTTTATTGGGGCCAGCTGATTGTAAATTCCCCGTTACCTGCACTCGGTATGCAATTCAACAATTACAAGAACAACCCCTACATAGAGCATTTTATTTAATAGCTCATCGTCTTCTTTCTTGTAACCCATTTTGTTAATTATTAAAAATCATCCGATTTTTTAGCATTACTAAATAAATTCTGTAAAGAAGAGGCCGTTTTTACAGCCTCTTTATATTCTTCTGAGGTATGCGAATCCTTCAAGCGCATTTGTGTATTATTATTTTGTGTAGGATCTGGTATTTGCAATGATCGCCGCCGCTTAATACTTTTGGAATTTGTTTCTAGTTTGCCTAATGTTTTTTTAACTTGCGATGAAAAATCAGTATTCAATTGCGGTTCCATTGCATAGCTAAAACAAATTGACAATCCAAGTAATAGCAACAAATAGCACATCAAAACTCCCTACAACAATTCGCCTGCAAGTTTACTCAATTCACTACGCTCGCTGGTTTCTAAGTATACGGCACCAGCAATGCGCTGATTTTTAAACTTTTCACCTGTTACAATAAGACCATTACTGCTAAAATCAAGATATGGCGAATCAATTTGATAAGGATCACCTGAAAGAACTATTTTACTTCCTTCACCAACACGACTTACTAATGTTTTCACTTCATGAGGGCTCAAATTTTGAACCTCATCGATGAAAATCCATTGATAAGGAATAGATCTTCCACGCATGTAGGTAATTGCTTCTAGACTCAATTTGTTATGCTTAATTAAATCTTCCATTGGCAGCAATCCACGAGGCTCTTTTTTCTCTTTAAATCTTTTTTTACCGCGAGCACGCTCCATGTGTTCATGATCAACAAGCCCAAGTTGTTGTCTCATTTGCGATGAATGCATAATAAATTCCATATTATCATAAATAGGCAGCATCCAACTGTGCAGTTTTTCTTCTATAGTACCAGGCAAATAGCCAATATCTCTACCAAGCGGCACTACTGGACGGGAAATCAACAACTTTTCATACTCATCTTCAACTAAAACTTTATGCAGTCCGGCTAATAAGGCTAAAAATGTTTTACCAGTTCCTGCCGGTCCAAATAAGGTGACCATTTGAACACTGTTATCAAAAAGCAAATCAAGCGCCATAAGCTGCTGGGGATTTCGTGCTTTGAGTGGCCATTGAAATTGTGGTTCGTTTACCGGTCTAAAACGACCGCTTCCTAAATATCTAAATACTTGATACTGATGTGGATTATGTTGGCTTTCAACCAATATAAATTGATTGATATTAAGTCCTTCTTTTGCCAACTCACTTAATTCTTCGGGAAACTCTCTTTTTAATTGTACCGCAGGAACTTGAATGCGTACCCAACCTTTATAAAACGTATCTTCAGATACATGTTCGCGATAATAATCTTCCGTATGCAAGCCCAGTGCATCAGCCTTAACGCGAGCATTGAGATCCTTAGAAATAAAGGTTACTGAATAACCTTCTTGTTGTGCTGATAATGATGTTAACAATATTTCATTATCTTTAATATCTATTTTAAACGGTGTTTGAGGAAGAGGCTCTTTTAAAAATAATACTTTTACAACAGAACCATTTTCTAATTTTACCCCTTCACCTAAAGACCCTCGCGATCTGAGTCCATCGAGCAATCGTATAACTTCCCGTGTACTTCTTCCACGGCCAGATCCTTCACCTTTAAATTGATCTAATTCTTCAAGTACTAAGGCTGGAATACCGACGGTAGCTTCCTTAAAATTAAAAATTGCCGTTGGATCATGAAGTAAGACATTAGTATCTAATACGTATATTTTTTTTTCTGTCATGCTGTCATTTTCGTTTTAACGGGTGAATCAATGACCACGATTGCAGACTACCATAGCAACATAAAGTCATGCAATTACATAACACTATTTATTCAGAAAATTTGGTACATATCATCAACTTATGCACGCAGTTTATGTAAGTACGTTGCATTAATCATTATGCATTTCTTGCGTATCTTGAATGTTTTCATGATGAGTTATCGGCGCATTGTTATGGTTACGGGGTTGATCTGCAATGCGATATATATAGGCCAAAATGAGAATATTTATTATATGCACCAGGAAGTTTAAAACGGGAATCATAAGCAACCAAGACATGAGTATAATATAAATAAAAAGTGAGAATTTCATACCTTTAGTAATTTCACTGCTTCGCTTAAGCGCTTGCACTAATGAAACATTTTTATCAACTAAAACATATGGAAAAAAATACCAACGAAGCGCCATATAGATTCCGGGAATTAACAATGCTAAAATACCAATACACACAACCGCCCAATAGATGGCATACCCAATAAATGCAGGAAGAACTTTATTGAATTGTCCAAACAGATCAGATATATGAGGCTGCTGTTGGCGCGTTATTTTTAAGGCAATATCAATAAATCCCAAACTCAACCAAATCAGGCACATAAAAAATAACAAGACCAAGCTGAAACCAATAGGAAGCACTAAGTTATTTCTCAATAATGTACCAATACTAAAAAAACGCCCCAATCCAACGATCATGCCACCTATGGCAAACATGAGCCCAAATAGGGTAATCCATTTTAAAAAACTTGCTCCTATAAGAGTAAATAAATTTTTTTTAAAACTATGCCATGCTTGTTCAATTGTAGTATTAAACCTGCGTTCAGTGTTCATAGAAAGCCTTTCTCAAAAATAAAATGTGGATATTTTCCGAGTATAAATTCTCCCAATAAATGATAATATACTTATTATCGAGTAAATTAACTATATGGATACGACTATGAAATCTAATAATGATCTTGCAATTTTAAGACATTCAGCTGCTCACTTATTAGCACAAGCTGTTACCGAATTATTTCCGGATACCTTACTTACTATTGGACCAGCAACTGAAGATGGATTCTTTTATGATTTCTTACCATCGATTAATTTTAAAGAAGAAGATTTACCTATTATCTCTCGTCGCATGCATGAAATCGTAGCACGTAATTTACCATTAACTCATTATCAAACCAGTAAAGAAAAAGCACGAGAACTATATAAAAATAATCCATTTAAACTTGAACTTATTGATCAAATTCCGGGAGATACCGTTGGTATTGCTCAGCAAGGAGATTTTATTGATCTTTGCCGCGGCGGTCATGTAGCAACCACTGGTGAACTTGCCCATTTTAAATTACTCAATATTTCTGGCGCCTATTGGCGCGGCGATAAAAAAAACCAAGCGTTACAGCGCATTACGGGCACTGCTTTTTTTACGGCAAAAGAACTTGCTGAGTATGAAAAATTAAAAGAAGAAGCTGCCATGTATGATCATCGCAAACTTGGCAAACAAATGGACCTTTTTTCCTTTCATGAAGAGGGTGTTGGCTTCCCCTTTTTCCATCCTAAAGGAATGCGCATTTTAAATGCATTAAAAAACTACTTAAAAAAATTACTTGATGAGCAAAATTACGAAGAAGTTACTACGCCAACCATGTTATCCGATCATTTGTGGCAACAATCAGGTCATTATCAGCATTACAAAAATAATATGTATTTTTGCACTATTGATGAAAAACAATATGCAATAAAACCTATGAATTGCCCAGGTGCTATTTTAATTTATAAAGATCACCCTCATTCATACAAAGAATTACCCCTACGACTTGCAGAATTTGGACATGTTCATCGTCATGAACTTTCCGGTGTATTACATGGTTTATTGCGTGTTCGCGCTTTCACTCAAGATGATGCACATATTTTTTGTACACCTGATCAACTTGGCTCAGAATTAAAAAAACTCATTGATTTAACCTATCATGTTTTAAATCGCTTTAATTTTAACCAAATTAGTGTTGCTCTCTCGACTAAACCAGAAAAAGCTATGGGGAGCGATGAGCTATGGGACCAAGCAACCAACGCTTTAAAAAACTCATTAGAACAAGCAGGCATTAATTACACTATTAACGAAGGCGAAGGCGCCTTTTATGGCCCCAAAATTGAATTCCGCATTAAAGATTCAATGGGTAGAGAATGGCAAGTAAGTACTATTCAAGTTGATTTTTTCTTGCCTGAAAATTTCGATCTCACCTATGTAGCTTCGGGCGGCGCGCGCCAAAGACCGGTCATGATCCATCGTGCTATTTATGGCTCATTTGAACGTTTCTTGGCCATTTTGATTGAACACTATAAAGGCAATTTCCCTTTCTGGCTTGCTCCGGTACAAATTAAAATTTTAACAATTACCGATGCACAAAAAGAATATGCTTCTATACTCGCACAAAAACTAAGAGCTCATGGATTACGCGTGGAACAAGATAATTCATCTGACCCACTTTCTGGCCAAATAAAAACAGCACAATTAGAGAAAGTGCCTTGGATGGTTGTTATTGGCCAAAAAGAAATGGACAACGATACCATTACCTTGCGTTATGCTAATGGAAAACAAGAATTTGGCTTATCCTTTGAGCAGTTTATTACAAAGGCAGACGAAGCAAATAACAAGTAAATTTAAAAAACTCAGGGCGTAATCTTATCTAAATTTGGTTACGCCAATTTGAGGACATAGATCTTTAATAGCGCATTTAGTGCAAAATGGAGAGATCGGCACACAAATATTTTGTCCCCACATCACCATTAAATGGCTATATTCAATCCAATATTCTGGCGGAATTATTCTTTTTAATTCTTTTTCAGTTTCTTCAGGTGTTTTTGTCTTTACCAACCCAAGACGATTTGATATCCGGTGAACATGGGTGTCAACACACAAGGCAGGAATGCCAAATCCTTCTCCTAACACTAAATTAGCTGTTTTGAGCCCAACACCTTTTAAAGTAAGCAATTTGGTAAGGGTAGCAGGCACTTTACCTTCAAATTTATCAAGCAATGATTGACTAATTTCATGAATATTAATCGCTTTACGGCGATAAAAACCGCAAGGATAGATAAGTTTTTCTATGGTTTTTACTGGGACTGCAAGCATTTGCTCTGGTGTTTGAGCATGTTCAAATAATCTTATTGAAGCGGGAAGCGATACGGTATCTTTAGTGCGAAGACTGAGTATACAACTAATAAGCACCAAATAAGGATTTTTACCAAATTGTTCAGTAATAGTTACAGAAGCTGGCTTGACCATACCTTGAGTAGCTTTTCTCAAAATATGAATAATTTTTATAGCCCGGTCAGTATGGTCATTATTTAAAGCCATAGACATATGCTAAATCAGCCATCACATGGAGGTATAATATTAGATAATAGAACTATAGTTAATAAAGCTGACCACAATGAGGCATTTAAGAATTTCATAAATGAACTCCATCGAACATTGTTTGTGTTATTATTAATAAAAATTATACTAATATTATAGTTATCTAATTCTATAACATCAATAAATAATGAATAATCCTCTAAACTTTTTCGAATATATACTCGGCAGCCTACCTTTTGCTTTGTCCGTTAGTGTAATATCTTTTATATTTAAATCTATCATTTTATTTTTTGTATACATAAGACAATCTACAGCACCAGTTATAAAATATTCGCGATTCTATCTGTTAATGGTTTTAATTTCATCAATAATAGAAGATTCAGCTTGGATACTTACTCTAAGTAAGCTCTTATTTTATCCTCAGATGGATTATAGGATTTCAATTTTTTGGATAAGAATAGCTTGGTGCTTCAGCCCCATTTTGTATCAATCTTTAGCTTTATTTATTGAGAGTTTAACAGAAAAAACTCCTCAACTAAAAAAAAGACATTATATATTCCTTTGTATAACCCTCCTATTTTCAATTTCATTTTTGATTATTCTTTTAACTAATATTAATTGTTTATCTTGGCAAGATAGACCTTCAATCGAATTTTCTCTTATGAAAGCGGTTAATATTTATAGCGTTTTCTTTTTAAGTTGCACAAGCCTTCTTTTTACCATAAGAAAATTGAGAAATTCAAACATACCACACATTTTACAAAAACAATTACGCATTATTATAAAATTTTTAGTAATACCTAGATTAATATCTGACATTATTCAAGTTTATCCTTTTAATTTCTTTCCCGGTTATTTTGGCAATAGTTTTGCCATAGTTAGTATATCTACCATATTATTAACAACCGTCATTTTTCTATGTGTTAAGCAAATCATGGTTCTTCGTTTTCTAAATTTTGAAAATCACGTTCAAACTACTAGTCAATTTAACTTCATTGATAACTTCAAAGATACTCTCGCTCAATTAAGCCAAGCAACTAACCTAAGAGAACTAAGCCATATTGCCCAAACATTTTTTAAACAAGCACTTGAAGTTCCTACGGGAAAAACTACTCTTTATTTTCGTGCAAACAACCAAAAAGCAGAAACTGAACTTCCTAAGGTCGAACATGCGGTTGAAGCATTATTAAATAGTGACAATCAGGAATTAAACTCGTATCTTTTAAACTCAAAAATATTAATTTACGACGAAATAGATTTTACTAATTTTTATGAGCAAACATCGCTCCATGCTACACTTGTTAGTTTTTTAGAATCAATTAATGCCGATGTATTTATTCCTATTTATAAAGATAACACTATTATTGCTTATATTGTTGTTGATCGTTTTGCACGACCACATAAATTTTATGACAATGTAGATCGCGATGAAATGATTATTTTTGCCAGTTATTTAGGAAATGTCATAAACTTACTTCAACATCGCAATCTTGAAACACTCATACACCAAGAAAAAGAACTTAAAGAAGAACTCTATCACAAACATCAAGAAATAAATTATTACAAAGAAAGTATTCGGTCGTTCTTGCGACTTTCTAAACATAAAGAAATTGGAGTTGTTTTTTATAAGCAACGCCGTTTTATTTTTGGTAATAAAAGCGCAAAAGATCTTATTGGTATTGATCTTAATAATCAAGATGGGCATCCATTAACAAAAGCATTACGTCATGTCGCTCAACAAGTTGAAGAATATAAATCACCACAAACTTCAATGGCAACCGACATACAGGGAAATAAATTAATTATTTGTGGTATGCCTAATTTAGAACGGAATAATGTAATTTTAACGGTTTATTATCCTGACATTACCGATGTTATTCTTAAACAAATAAATCTATTAAAAGACCCAAGTAAATGGGATTATTTGTTATATCTAGAAACTACTAAACAAGGCCAACTTATTAATCAATTAATTCCTGGTTCTAGTGAAACTTTACTTAATTTTAAAATTTCCTTGCTTGAAATTGCGCTGAGTAAAAAAGCATTGTTAATTGACATGCCAACTGAAGATTTAATCCCTACAATTGAGCTTATTCATCATATTAATATGCGCGAAACCTTGCATGTGTTGAATTTGCAAAATCAATCTAAAGGTAATGAAATTTTAATAACCTTATTTGGCTCTAATCCCTTGTATAGTATAAAAAATGCTGATTTACCACAAAAACCATTGTTAGAAAAATTAAATGGCGTTGGTACGTTGTATATTGAAAATATTCATTTTCTTGATCTTGAAACCCAAGAAAATTTAGCTGAATTTATAAAATATGGATATTACCGTCCTTATAAAGCTAATCAAAAGATTTTTAGTGATGTTCGTATTATTTGCTCATCAAGTGTACACATTTCTCGCTTAGTTCAAGAAGGGAAATTTTCTCAAGCATTATTTGATGAACTTAAAAAGACTTCGTTAACTATGCCTTCACTTTTAGCACTTTCTGAAGTTGAACTTGGTGAAATTGTTCATGGTTATGCTGAGCAAGCAATTAAAACACAAGATTTTAAAAATCTTTTGGAAATTACTGAAAAAGATGTTTCTAAGCTTCTTAATATCAGACCAACAAGCCTGCAAGAGTTTAAAATAAAGGTACAACAGCTGTTAGTACAAAAATCCAAAAAGAATAATATTACTCAAGAAATAGAATTTGATCGAGGGTATCAGTTAACTGATCCAGATTTAGTACAAGCCGCTCGGTTAGGCAAATATGCCTTGCGCGACCCACAAATAATGAAAATGTTGTGGAATAAATTTAGAAATCAAAATAAAATTGCAGCATTCTTAGGGGTAAATCGCTCATCAGTAAACCGCCGCTGCAAAGAACATAATTTAGAATAATTCTTATTTAAATAATAAAGGCTACCAATCACTGGTAGCCTTAGTTTATTTGCTAAAACTATTTATTAACGTTTGAAAACGCGCTCAAAATTATTAGCAAGTTCACGATCGCTTGATCTATCTGGACCATCTGGCGGGTAACGCAAAAGCGCTAATGCAAAGAGTGCGGGAACTAAAAGATATAATATACGTTTAAGATCTTTCATTGATTCTCCTGTGATAGTAGTTGAAAGTTATTAATTTATATTTTAACCTACTGAACCAGATGTAGTATAAATATCATTAAAGGCGAGTTCAAGAGATAATGTTAAATTTTGTTTTATTTTTACTCAATAATAATCTATTTTTTTTCTTCGCTATCATTTTATGCATCTTTACAAAACTCATATTAGTTTCGGTACTTATTTATTATAATTCACACTCAAAACAACTATCTAAACTATGGTTGTTATTAATTTGTGTTATATGTAGTTCTTTATTAGGTGATGTTGCCGGTTTTACAAAACTTTTAAGGATTTTATTTTTTTCAGAAGTTATCGCACGCGATTTTGTTATGTCACTTATTAGAATTGGTTGGGCATTTTTGGTCGTTCAATATCAAGCTTTTGCCTTATTTTTAGATAATTTTATATTCACCTCATTCAGAATCCGAAAAGGGAATCTTTTTTTTATAGGTATTAGTTTTATACTTTTTTCTTACTTTATATATGATGCATTATTTTGTGAAAACTTTTTAAGTAAGGATGAACGTAATTATTATCTTGCACAATCGCTTTTTGCCACCGTTCCTTTAGAAATAGCCGCTATGAAAATAACTTCTATTTTCTTATTGATTCAAGGAATTTGGTCGTTATTTTTATTATATTTTTCCTTCAGAGAAACAAAAAATATTTTTTTGCCTAAAATTCTAAAAAAACAAATTTTAACATTGATGGGCACCTTTATTGTTCCATTTTTTTTATATGATTTTATTATGGTCATTCACTTTTTCTGGCGCTCAATACACATCTATTCACCCATTTTGGTTGGTTTTTCAAATCTTTTTCTAACCGCTGCTATGAGTTATTGTATGTATCGGGTAATTCGATTACGATTTCTTAATTGCAAAGAATTGATTGAATCTTCACCTCGTCCTTCTTTTATCTATCAATTTAAAGAAATAATTGAAGAACTTCATAGCTGCAATACTATCGAAAAACTCAATCTACTAACAGAACATTTCTTTGAAACTAATTTTTCAATATCATCTTGTAATGTAGTATTGCTACTCAGGGATTATTCATCCTCAGCTAATAATACAGGTATTTTAATTAATAACGTTGAGCAGTTAATAAACAATCATGGACTATTAGTTTGCCCGATAATAAAAGAAGAAAAAATTTTAGTATACGATGATTTGGCACTTAATAACTTTTATAACTCAAATGAGGGCACTGCTAAGCTATTATCATTTTTAGATTCAATCAGCGCAGATGTTTTTTTGCCAATCATAGAAAAAGAACGCATGATAGCTTTTATAGTCATTCAAAAAGCTGCCAGAAAAGAGCTGTATTCAAATATAGATCGACATGAAATGATCTTATATGCAAAATATTTAGCTACTAAAATAAACGCCTTGTTACATGACACTGATCATTGTTCTCATCAAGAAAAAAAATTAAAAGATGATTTATATAAAAAACATTTGGAACTGGCTCACTATAAAGAAAGTATTCGTTCATTTTTAATCACTAGCCAAGCCCAAGAAATTGGTATTATTTTTAGTCATAAAAATACCCTTGAATATGCAAATGATAGCGCAAAAAAAATTGCTTCTTTAATTGGCAATAACCAATCCCACCCTCTTTTACAGTCGCTAAAAAATAGTGCGCGATATGTTGAACGTTATCAAACGCCCTATAATTGTTACACCTGTGATGGCAAAGGTAATCGTTACATGATAACGGCTGTTTATAATCATCAAGGAAACAATTGCATTATCAGTATTAGCCGGGCTGATCTTACCGAATCTATTTCTCAAAAAATAGCATTACTTAATAATCCAACCCGTTTTGATTATCTTTTATATCTAGAAACTACTAAACCTGGTCACCGTATTAATACCTTAATTCCTGGTTCTGCACCAGATCTACTTAACTTTAAAGTAGATTTATTAGAAGCTGCCTTAAGTAAAAAAGCAACCTTGTTGCAAGCACCTGTTGAAGACTTAAACGAACTAGTTAACTTTTTGCATGAAACTAGCTCTCGACAGATCCTACATACTATAGATGGTAAATTAAGCGAAGAAGATTACGAGCAATTATTATTTGACTGCCAAAAAAATAAAAAAACTTCATTGTTAGAACAACTTAACAATAGCGGAACTTTATTTATAAAAAATATTGATGCATTAGATTTAAAAGTACAAAAACAACTAGCTGATGTTATTAAATATGGTTTTTTTACCGATCCGACAAACCAGAAAAAAGTTTGTATTAACGTAAGGATTATTTGCTCAACCCATAAAAAATTATCTTTGCAGGTTAAAGAAGGGTTATTTTACCAAGAACTTTATGATGAGCTTAAATCAGGTATACTCACAATGCCCGACTTAACACTGCTCAAAACAAGTGAGTTGGCAGATATAGCAAGTAATTATCTTAAGCAAGAATGCCTAAATACCATTCCTAATGATTTTTTAATCACTCTTTTTCAAAATTATAAACCAACAACGCTTTACGATCTTAAAACAATGGTTTTTGAGCATGCACAAAATAGAATAGACAAAATTATACAAGATAATAATTATCTTTATGACATTAAACCAGAAATTGCACAGGCAATGCGACTCGGGAAGCTTGCTTTAAAAGATCCCCAGTTAATGTCACAATTGTGGAAGACCTTCAAAAGCCAAGCTCGTATTGCCGAATATCTGGGAGTTAATAGATCTTCAGTGAATAGACGGTGTAAAGAATATAGCTTGCAATAAAAAATCACTCTCAAAAGAGTTGATAATCCTGTGTTAATAAACTATCCTAACCACGAAACGGTTTTAATGCAGGATTCAAAGCCATGGAACTTACGCAATTTATAGAGAAAAAAAACGAATTTCTTACTTTCTTATCAATCGCAAAAAACTGCTCTGATCATACCCAACGTGCCTATGCCACCGATCTTGAGCAATTTGTATTGTTTTGGCAAAAACTCACCGCTGAAGAAAAAGAAAATTTAAGTTTTAAAAATATTATTGAGCGTTACTTGGTGAGTTTATATTATAAAAAAATCAGTAAAGCTTCTATTGCTCGAAAACTTTCGTGCTTTAAATCATTTGACCGTTTTTTACGCACTCAAGGAATTCAACTTGATATTACTATGCAACGGCCACGCTTAGAAAAAAAATTGCCTATTTATTTAAGTGTTGATGAGATATTTTATTTACTTGATAATATCTCAGATGATACGTTACCAACGCGCCGACCTGCACGCGATAAAGCAATTTTTGAATTACTGTATGCAACCGGTGTTCGCTGTTCAGAATTAATCAACATTCGCTTTAAAGACATCGATCTTGAAAATAAAGCGATACGAATATTTGGTAAAGGCAAAAGAGAGCGAATAGCTTTATTTGGCCAGAAAGCAAAAGATCGTTTAACCAAGTACCTGAATGAAGAACGTCCAAAATCACAAAATCCTGATGAACATTTATTTTTAAATTACCGTAATGAACCGCTCACCTCTCGTAGCGTGCAACGTATTATAGAAATGTTTAGAGGATTTTTAAAAATAGACAAACATATTACTCCTCATAAATTACGTCATTCTTTTGCTACTCATTTACTTAATCAAGGAGTTGATCTACGCGTAGTGCAAGAATTATTAGGACATAAAACATTGGCAAGCACTGAAAAATATACCCATATTTCTCTTGATAATTTAGCACGGCTCTGTGATCAAATTCACCCTATAAATCAGCGTATGAATAATAAAGAAACATCTAATGATCAGCAATAATGCCTCCAGTCAACTTAATACAAAATTAAAAAAGACCTTTATTGCAACGACTGTTATATTATCTATTATTATTGTACGGTTGTTTTATCTTCAAATAATTCTCAATCATCGTTATTATCATCAAAGCAAAAAAAATTTTTCTCGTGTTGAAACCATTGCCTCATTGCGTGGTAATATTTTTGATTGTAATGGTAAATTACTTGCAACTAATCGCCCTACTACTGATATCTATTGGAATGGATGCGGCAATCAACGACTGACTGATAAGCAACATGAGTTTTTAAAAAAATTAGAATCTATATTAAATATATCAATCTCAGAAAACCAATCCCTCCTTTCAAACATCACTTATGCAGAAAAACAATACAAAAAAATCTTGTTAGCTTCCGATATTTCATTTGAACAATTAAGCAAAATAGTAGAACAATTTCCTGAAGAAAAAAATATCAGTATTACTACCCACTTTGTCCGTTGTTATCCTTATCAATCCCTTGCCTGTCACCTTCTTGGTTACTTAGGTCGTATTGATGTTGATTATTTAGGTAAAATGGGTCTTGAAAAAATATTTGAACAAGAATTGCGCGGCCAAAAGGGCACGAAAATTAAAACTATAAATTCGATGGGAAGAAATCTAGCCGAAACTGAGTTGCAAAAAGCGCTTGCCGGTAAAGATTTACATTCTACTATCGATCTTGAAATACAAAAGATTGCCGAAGCAGTCTTTCCAACAGAATACAAAGGTACTTTTATTATCATGGATCCTCATACTGGTGCACTTAAAGCATTAGTATCACGTCCAAGCTTTGATCCAGCACTCTTTCTAACACCGGTAAATATACAAGAATGGGAAAATATACAAGAACAAAGACCATTTTTAAATAGAGCTTTTAATGCCAGTTATCCACCTGGATCGCTCTTTAAACTCATTACGCTCGCCGCAACTTTAGAACATAATATTATAAATATAGAAGACACCTGGCATTGCTGTGGTTATGTACCATTTGCACAACGTAAATACTGGTGCAATAATCGCTATGGACATGGTATGGTTACTACTAAACAAGCGTTAGCTTATTCCTGCAATAAACCTTTTTTTGAAATTGGTAAAAAAATTTCGATTGATTTGCTCGCTGATTATGCCAAACGATTTGGGCTAGGAGAAAAAACTAATGTTCTATTTGCCGAAAAAAGTGGGTTGGTCCCTTCTACTAAATGGAAACGAGAAACTAAAAATGAAAAATGGTGGCCCGGAGAAACGTTATCAGCATCTATTGGTCAAAGCTATCTTCTTGTTACCCCTATTCAAATAGCAAGCATGATTGGTAGCATTTTTACTGGTGCATTAGTAACACCACGTATTTTGCAAGATGAACCTATAGTGAAAAAAAATCTTGATATTAAACCTGAAACACGAATTTTTTTACAACGAGCAATGCGTTCGGTGGTGACTAAAGGAACAGGTAAAAAATTAAAGCACATAAAAAATGCACGAATTTATGCAAAAACAAGTACCGCACAGGTAGCGTCGTTAGATAAAAAACAATTTGGTAAAGCATACTTTGAACATGCCTGGCTTGCTTCTTATTATCAACCACTACAAAAAGATCCTTTAGTCTTGGTAGTATTGCTTGAGAATGCAGGTTCGGCATCTATGGCCACCACTGTTGCAAAAGATTTTTTGACGCACTACAACAATAACTTATTGACTAGTTAATATTTTTACATCACCTTATAGATATTAACAATTCAATATGTATTGAGGCAATATGGCTACACGTTTATTCTTTTTACTAAATTTATTAATTACCTCTAATGCATCTTTTGCGCAAGAAAAAAACAACATCAATCGCATTTTAGAACCGGTTGTTGTTAGAGAAGGAATACGTAATTTACGTAATCGCTATGTTATTTTTGATAGCGCTCCTTCAGCAAACGATGACAAGCTGCTTATGGAACTTGTTCAAGAACTTGATAAGCAAAATGACACTGATACTCTATCAGTAATCAAACAAGAAATTAATTTAAATTCTCTGGGGAGTTATTTTAAAAATACTATGTTTAGGCTTGAAATAGTTCCTAATATAATAGAATCAAAAAAAGCATCTCGTAGAAATAGTATTTAACGCGATAATTTTTTATACATATACCATTCCCATATCCACGTCGCAAAAAAAAATAGATTTTTGTCATGCTCAATTTTTTCTTGTTTTAATGCAGCACTCACCGTATTAACAATCACATAACGTGCACATAAAGCGACAGGAAATGTAGTAACATAACGCAATGAAGAGGGAATGACAATCGAATCAACATAACTCCAGAAAGTTCCTAGAACAGAACCGACGCAAAAGGCTGGAATTAGGCTGGCAACAATTTCTTCAGATTTAACCGAAAAGTTACCTATTTGATTTGAATAAAGAGAATTGGGAGTAGCACATACAACTGTGCAAAAAATAACGCACAAGATAAGCCTAATGCTTAACTTCATATCATCTACTCCCCTTTAGTAATCTTGTTACTTAGTTGCTTGTGCTTTTTGAGCAGATGCAACTCTTTTTGCAAGACGACTTATTTTGCGAGAAACGGTATTTTTGTGTAGAACGCCTTTGTTCTTAGCGCGAGCAAGTTTAGCTTCAGCTTCTTTGAGCAATTCTTTTGCTTTCTCAACATCTTGCTCAATAGCAGCCATAACTTTTTTAACTGCTGTTTTAACTGCTGTTCTACGAGATAAGTTAATAGTTCTATTAACTTTATTTTTGCGAGCTTGCTTTTTTGCAGACTTAGTGTTTGCCATGAAAAATCCTTAGATCCTTAGAGAACTTTTTTTACTTTTCCAGCCTTAACACACTTGGTGCATACCTTTGCTTGGCATACTTTTCCTGAATTATCGTGTGTTAAGGTAAATCTCATACGATGAACGTTAGGGTAAATCCAACGTTTAACTTTATTGTTTGCGTGGCTTACTAAATTACCTACAGAAGGTCCTTTGCCGCAAACAGCGCACATTCTTGCCATTGATGAATATCCTTTCTGTCAAAATAAGCAATTTTTATTGTATAGTGTACTAGAAATAGCGGTTTTTTCAAATTATACTACTCTTTTTTAAGTAACTCCTGTAATGGCTGGTGTAATGGCCGGCTTGAGGCAAGACAGGAAATAAAATCAGGAAAAATGGGAAGCCCTTCAAAATCGGTAATAATTCCCTTTGCCTCTTCTATTAAAATTCTTCCTGCCGCTACATCCCACCATCCTAATTTTTCAAAAAAAACTGCGTCTAACCGCCCCGCAGCTACATAAGCAAGGTCTAACGCTGCAGCGCCAAAGTGTCTAACGGCAAAGCTTTTTAAGGCTACTTTTTTAAAATCTTGTAAAAGCGCACGGTAATAACCGCTTTTTACATAAGGCAAGCCAACCACAATCATGCTTTCTGCCATCGATTTAACTTCAGATACCATAATGTGCTGATTATTACAAAATGCCCCCTCGCCTTTAACAGCGGTAAAACATTCGTTTAATAACGGCTGATAAATTATTCCTACTATAGGGTTATGATTATGTGTTAAAGCAACTGATATGCAAAAATAGGGCAATCCATGTGCAAAATTAGTCGTTCCATCTAACGGGTCAATAACCCAATGATACTCAGCCTCTCCTGATTTTCCTGATTCTTCAGCCCAAAAAGCTGCTTCGGGAAGCAATTTTCCTAGCTCTGCTTTTAAAAAAGTTTCTGAGGCAAGATCAGCTTCCGTTACCAAACCGCCATGGTGTTTATGATGAACCTGTATCGTTCTACGAAAATAAGAAAGCAGGATTTCGCCTGCCTTCTTTACAATAACTTCTACATCCTTAGCTAAGGTATTAAGCTCCATAATACTCACTCTTTTTAATATTATTGTATGTTTTTTTCTAGGGTAAATAACTTTTCAGTATTTTGTTGAGTATATACCTCATTTGTATATCTGAATCCATTTTTTATTAAAAAACAAGCAGCGCGGTTATTAGCTTTTTCAATAGCAATAACTAACTTCTTAATATTGGGAATAGCACTATCCACTGTTATAGAATTAACTAACATGCTACCAATACCATTACGCCAAAATGAAGGATTAACAGCTAAATGAGTGATTTCAACAACACCCTCATGTGCTGTATTTTTGTAAGCAATAAAGCCTATTTCAAATGAAATCCTTGATTCCTGGTCTCTGGTGTACGCAAATACCAGATTGCAGTCACTTTCTATGGGCATAAATTGAACAGAATATTCTTTGGGATTATGCGCCAAATTCTTGCTTATTTCTGCACAGAAATTTTCTGCTTCTTGTCGTGGCGCATCGGGATTATCACATGAACGTCTCCGGCCATATTTATTTTTTGTGCCCATTGTCCAATAGTTTTTCTTAGGCCAATAAAAGTTGAAATGACTTGCACCCTTGGTTAAAAGAAAATCTCTCTCTACCATGCTCTGAATAAAAGCTATAGCGTTTAAACTCAATAAAGACAACAGCAATAATTTTTTCATGAATCCTCCAAGAGTCGCTTCTATAATTAATAGTAATAATAAAAAAAGAATATACTAAAAAAATTTATCAAATCAAATTGATATTATTTTTAATATTTTTTCAAATAGAAATTTATATATTTACTAAAAAAGGCCGGCAATTAAGCCAGCCCTTTTTAGTAAATATTCTTTTTTAAACAAAGCTATGAATTGCTCGCGGTTCTAAGCCTAATAACTCATAAACTTCTTCAGCTGGTATCGTTTCTTTTTCTAATAATACTTCAGCCAACTTGTGAAGCTTATCAATATTTTCTTCTAAAAGACGACGCGCATCAGCTTCGCATTCTTTTAAAATACGGCGAATTTCTTCATCGATAAGCTCAGCTGTACGCTGAGAAACATGGTAGCCTTCAATGGCATAACTTACCGGTCCTAAATTTTCAGACATTCCGTATGCACAAACCATTTTTCTAGCAG
Source organism: Candidatus Babelota bacterium (assembly GCA_049325595.1). Classification (GTDB taxonomy): domain Bacteria; phylum Babelota; class Babeliae; order Babelales; family Vermiphilaceae; genus Noda2021. Next base: position 9,479 of record JBMOLF010000015.1, on the reverse strand, counting down.
CTTGTGTTGCTTGCTGGTAATCATTATGCGCACCAGAGGTAAGCTTGCCAAATATCATAAGCTCAGCCAAGCGACCACCTAAACACATTTTGATGAAACTCAAACATTCTTCTTTAGTCTCGGTATGTTTATCACGATCTGGTATACCCCAGGTAATACCAAGGGCAGACCCTCTTGGCATTACGGTTACTTTATGCAATGGCATATTTTCGGGTAATAAGACATACAATAATGCATGCCCTGCTTCGTGGTAAGCAGTCATTTTCAAATCTTCTTTAGTCATAACTATAGATTTATTAGCTTTGCCGACCATTACCTTATCACGTGCTTCTTCAAAATCATTAACCGTAACTGCCGATTGATTATTTTTTGATGCTAATAACGCAGCTTCATTAATTAAGTTAGCCAAATCTGCACCGGAAAAACCTGGTGTAGCGCGGGCTATTTTATGCAGATCAACTGCCGGATCAATTTTTACCCCTTTAGCATGAACTTTAAGAATTTGTTCACGGCTATTAATATCTGGATATGGTACGGTGACACGACGGTCAAAACGACCAGGACGCAACAACGCTTTATCAAGTACATCAGGACGATTAGTTGCTGCCAGAACGATTACGGCACCTTCACCAGTTTGGAATCCATCCATCTCAGTTAATAATTGGTTTAATGTTTGTTCACGCTCATCGTGTCCACCACCAAGACCACTACCACGATGACGGCCAACCGCATCAATTTCATCAATAAAAATAATACTTGGAGAATGCTTACGGGCTTGGGCAAATAAATCACGTACGCGAGAAGCACCCACGCCTACAAATACCTCAATAAAATCCGATCCACTAATGCTAAAGAAAGGGCAATTTGCCTCGCCAGCCACCGCTTTGGCCAGCAGGGTTTTACCATTACCCGGTTCGCCAATAAGCAATACGCCGCGAGGTATTTTAGCTCCCAAGCTGCTATATTTTTTAGGATCTTTTAAAAAGTTAACAATATCTTTTAATTCTTCTTTAGCTTCGGCAGCACCGGCTACTGAGTTAAAATTCTCTTTAATGCTTGAAGGCATTAACATGCGTGCGCGGCTTTTACCCATGGTAAAAATATTGCTTCCTGAGTTGCCACTGCTATTACGTGCTTGACGCATAAATAACCAAGCTATGGCAATTAAAAGACCTAAGAATCCAAGGAAAAAGGCCAAATACCACATATTAATCTGTGATGCAGGATTTACCACGCTAAATTCAACATTGTGTTTGCGCAACAAATCCCAATCATTTGGATTATTGCCTACAACGGTTTCAAAAGCACTTCCATCGTTTAGAAGACCTTTTACTTCTTGGCCATATACACGAACCCATTTTACATCATTTGCTTCTACTCGTTTAAGAAAATCTGAGTAGCTAATAACGTCAATGCTTCTTGCATAATCACTTAATCGAGAAAGGAGGAAAATTGATGCTAGTACAAACAAAGCACCAAATAAAATATGTTTCATGCCTCCTGGCACTAATTGATTCTTTTTGTTCTTATTCATGCTTCACCTTGTTTAAAAGTTATTGCAAAAGATTTTTCATTCGCTTGTGCGAGCACGGCCATCAATTTTCTATTAGAAAATTTTGAGTGATTTAAATTTGATTATTATAGTTAAAATTATACGCTATGCAAAGAAAATTGTCGATATTTATAACCAAGTGTTAGGTATAACACGGTAATTACCCGACCAGACAGGGTAGCTACATTTATCTTTTGAACTGGTTATATAGCTCATTTGATTGGTAGCAATATTAAACATAGCAATGCGACTTTGACCCTTGTTTTCACTTGCGTATAACAAAAAACTACCGCAGGGAGACCAACTACATTCTTCTTTATTGGTTGGGTCAAAAGTAATTTGAGTATGCTCCTTGGTAACCGTATGATAGGTAAATAGTTGTAAACACCCTTTTACCATTTTGCCATAGGCCAGCAATTTACTTGTGCTATTGTAAGTTGGTGTACAGCAGTACCCTTCAGAAAGTAATTCAATAGCTCCCGTTTTTAAATCGTAAGTATACAAATGGGGCTTACCATTTTTAAAATCAGAGCAAAATGCAAGGGTATTATCATCAATAAAAACCGGAGAAACATTATTGCCCGTATTATGAGTCAAGCGCTTAAAGTATCCCTTTTTGTAATAGTACAATTGACAATTTCCTGCACCACGAGAAGCTGCATATACCACGGCTTTACCATCATCTGAAAACGAGGGCAGCATATTAAGCCCGGCAAAATTAGAAGCAATTTTTTTATGCCCCTTAAAGTCAATTGAGGCAAGACGCATATTGGTATTGGTTAATTCTGAAAAAAATAAGAGCGGATTATCATAATCGTTGTTCCACCGAGGAGCAATATTTAAAGTAGGCGAATCAATGACACATTGTTCGTAAGAACCATCGTAATCGGCTATATAAATAGATTTAATAAGCTTCTTTTTATAGCTACGCTCTTTACAATAAGCAATTTTTGTTGAAAAAAAACCTTTTTTGCCCGTTAATTCTTGCCATAAGCTATCTGCTAGACGATGGGCTAAGATGCGATTGTTTTTCTCAAGCTCAATTTTTTTACCTTTAATCATAGCAACTTGGCTTGTGTCATATAAACGCCATTCAATTGAATCATTGGTAAAAGTTACAAATACCGCAAAGGGAATATCGTGTTGTGCCCAAGAAACAATTTCAGCACGTTGGGGTAATGCATTTCCTATTTGTAAGTCCAGTGCAAACTGCTTTGTAAATTCTAAATCTTTTTTTACCGTAGAAGATACAAGATCTAAATCAACCATATTTTTATTGCTGGGTAGAACAACATATAATTTTATTTTCATTACTTTGTACTGTTCTGCAGCTACCGAAAATTCTAAAGACGCATCTGTAGTACATGACACAAAAGAAGAGATTAACAACAAAAGTAATAACAACATGCTTATCTTTCTATGATTGTTTAAAATACAAATGTATTGATTTATTATAAGCCCATTTTGGCACATTGATTAATTTTACTGCAAGCTTAACTGACGTATCATACGCAAGACTTCCTGAAGATTTACATACCTCAATTTTTTCAATAACACCTGATCCTGAAATAACCAACTTTATTTCACACGCCGTATCGTTACTAAATCCTGGCGGTGGCGACCAGTTTCGCACTATTTCTTGGCGGAAATATTCTTGCATTTCTAGTTCTTGATATTGTTCATACCCGACATATATCGGTTCTTGAGGTATTTCAACTACATCTGCGCGAGCAACTTCTTTTTGTTTAGCTAACTCCTTAATAGGAGTTACTTTAGTTTCTTCTTTTGGTGCTTTCTCCACTATTTTTTGTTCAGCTAGTTGTTTTTTCTCTTGAGGCTTTGTTGGTTGTGTTTCTTTTTTTTCAATAGTTTTTTTGGCCCGCACTACTTCTTCTTTTTTTTGCGGTACGGTTTTTTTTGATGCTTCTTTGAGTGCTACTGTTTTTTTTGGTGAACTTTTTTGTACTGATTTTTTAGTTGGTTCAGGCTTTATGTTAGTTTCTGCTTTTTTTATAGCCGTTGTTTTAGGTGTTGTAGTCTTGCTTATTTTTTTGCTTACCGTAATAGGCTTAGGTTGTTGATTGTTTTTTTGGGGTACCGGTTGGGTACGTTTAACCAGCGGCATTAAAACCACTTGGGCAGGTGCATATGATTGTTTTATGGTTATATGTAATTCATTATTGGTTTTATAACCAACAATAAAAAAAAGTAACAAAAACAAATGACCGGCGCTGGCCAATGCCAACGCCGTAAAAAAAATGTGATTTTCACTAATGAATTCTTTATACTTTTTGACTTGCCAACGCCACATGACTTATACCTGGTATTGTTTTAACCTCATCTACAAGTTCAAAAACAAAGCCATAGTCAACTTGCTTGTCACCTTTGACTATTACTGGTTTTTGAGAGCCGGTTAATTTTTCTTGTAGCTGTTGCAACAGTTGCGGTTTTGTAACGGTTTTACCATTAAGAAATATCTGTTTGCTCTTATCTATAAACACAACTAACTCTTGCTGCGTTGCTTTATCTTCCTGCACCTTACCACGCGGCAAATCAATTTTAATTGAGTTGTTTAACATGGGTGACGTTACCATAAAAATAATAAGCAACGTAAGTGCAGTATCAATAAGAGGTGTTAAGGTAATTTCAGGAATAGCTGCCGCAGATCTTTTTTTTCTTCTACTACGTGCCATTGCACACTCCTTTTTTAATGCATTAATGAGCGATGAGCAGCAGATACACATTTGTCTACGAGTGCATAGCATTTTTGTTCAATATGCTTAATTTGTGTATTAAGATACACAAACATAAGCAGTGCAGGAATAGCAACAATAAGTCCTGCCAATGTCGTGATAAGCGCTTCGGCAATACCAGGTGCTACGGTTGCAATATCTGCTGATTGGCGTTCACTAATACGTATAAAAGCATGCACTAATCCCCATACAGTACCAAATAAACCAAGCAACGGTGAAATGGCTGCCGTTGCGGAAAATAAAGGTAAAAATTCTTCTTGTTCTGCAATAATATCATCGACCACTTTATCTGATTCATCTTGCAATTCAGCTTTATCGTCTGAATTAAGGCCAAGTCTACTTTTGCTTTTAGCAGCTTCATACAATGATTTTGCATGTCCTAAGCATTTACTTAATAAATAACCTGCTGGTGTAGCCGAATGGCGTTGCACACATTCGATCATCCCATCAAAATGATAAACACTCCGGGTTTGTTCAATTGCTAACTGCAGATGTTTTTTTAATGTACGAAATTTAAAAAGCTTATAAAAAAAGAGCGTCCAACATGCAAGAGATAAGAAAAATAATATAAGCAAAACTGCTTTACTTATTGCATCTGATTGCATTACTAATTGCCATATGGCATTACCTTCAAACCATTTTAACATACTCAAACCTTTCACAGAAAATTAAAACACTCAAAGTGTATCAAAATATTATTATTTTTACATTAAACAATAACTTATTAAAATAAAAATCTAACCCTCAAATCGTTATTATTAAATTATCGTGTCGTGATACCTATGATTATTAATTTGTTTTTAATTACATTCTTTATCCATTGTTTTCCGCTGCTGTGTATCGAGAAGCTATTTAATAACAACAAATCTATCCAATCAAACCAAGATATCACCATCATATTCCGCAATAGAAGTCGCATTACCATTCCATACTCTCAGGCAAAAAAATTCAGCTTTTTTAAAAATGCTTTAGATTGCACCGCATCACAACATAAAAAATTTGTTATTCAATTACCCGAATATCTACCCAAGTGTGTTACTAAAAAAAATTTATCGCTTCTTCTTAGGGACAAATTAGAATTTCTTTCTGGAGATGAATTTAATGAAGTTTATCAGCTAGCTGATTTTTTAAGCGCTCAAGATAAAATTTTTTATCCGCTAGCTAAATCATATGTAAAAGTGTATTGCCATTACTATAAATCAAATGAATATGAAGATCTAAAAAAAATATTAGGCGTTAAACATTATTTGCTACAAGGAAAACAAAACCAAATAAAACAAATCTCGCTAACTCAATCAAAGTTACATCTTTGGGCTGGCCAAGAAATTTATTCATTAGATGATATAAATTATTTAACAACAATATCTGGCTTGAAAACTAGAGAAGAACGCGAAAGAATTAAAACACTAAGCATCCAATACAACTACGTTAGTGATTTTAGTATTAAAAAAATATTGAGTGTGTTTCCAAATTTATTATCTTTAGAATTGAAAAATAATGCTATTGCCAAACTAGATTTGCCTAATTTAGCACAATTACCCGATAATTTTACTCTTGATTTGAGAAACAATCCGATAACAACAATTGAAGAGTCAAAAATTCAAAGATATCCTAAACAATGCACCATCTATTTAACTAAAACAAATAATAAAAAAACTGATGATCAATTACAAAAAATTCTGAGTTCACTTAATGGCAGCTATCAATACACAAAACATTACAATCGTCTAGCCATGGTAGAATTAATAACAATAGTTCTGTTTTTTTCGCTTTACTATCCCTCAACACCTCTTGTTGAAAATGCAATAATTCGCCGGGGCATTATGCTGGCTTGCCTTCTACCTTTTATTGCTGAGTGGTATCTTGTTTATCATGATCGAATAACTAATCCTGATGACAATAAAATTATTTTTGAATAAAATACTCATTCACATTCACACTCAAAATTAGTAATTCATTATTTTTCTAAAATTAATTTGAGTAGCTCTTCTTTATCTTGTATTCCCTGCTCAATTTGCAGTTCATAAGCACGCTTTAACAACTCACCCATTTTGGGACCGGGTTCTACATAGGGCATCAAATCCCTGCCATGCAAAATAGGTTCTTCTTTACGTTCTATGACACCAGCCTTATGAGCACGTTTTAAATATAATTCTAGTTCTTGAGGAATAATGTGTAATGGTGTACTGCCATGCGCATTACGACCTTGGCGATCGGCTAAGGCTAACTTGCCAAGCATTTGCAGCGTTGCATCAGGATATAATTTATTGGCCAAACGCTTGTATGCTGATGGTCGTGCCTCATTAGTTATAAATTGAAAGGGCATTAAATGATAACGTACTAATTTGACCACCGCATCTTTTAACCATTTTTTTCGGGTGATGCGTTTTAAAAGATGTTTTGTTGGCTCTTCACCTTCAACATCATGCCCGCGACTGCGTAAGCGTTCATCAATAAATTCTGTTGTACTCACTTTACCAAGATCATGACACAATGCCGCATACATAAGTATTAATTTTTCATCTAGTGAATCATAAGATAATAATGCTGCCGCATCGATAGTTTGCATAGTATGCTCAAAGACCGATCCTTCTGGATGCCATTGAGGATCTTGTTTTACGTTTTTGGTCACTGCAAGTTCAGGAAGCAGTTCATTGAGTCTACCAATGTCATCAAGCCAACGTATTCCTAGTGAAGGTCGCTTTGATTTAAGCATAAGCTTTTCAAATTCAGCATCAATACGCTCAACTGAAACCATTGAAAGGTCCATCTCTTTGCATAAATTATTTAACTGTTCATCTGGCTGCATTTCAAATCGACCAACAAATTGCATAACCCGATAAAAGCGCAATGGATCTTCAGTAAAAAAAGATGGGTCTGCTGCTCGCAATATGCCTTTTTGTAAATCTTGGTAGCCATTAAATGGATCTATTAATTCATGCGTTACTAGATCTATACCCATAGCATTTATTGTTAAATCTCTTCGCGCAAAAGCCTGAGTCATTCCCATGTAAGGATCTATAGTAACGATAGGCTTTCTTCCACTTAAATCTGTTCGCGGCAACGACCAATCAACATCAAGACCATGCAACCGCAATACGCCAAATACTTTGCCCACTAAACTTACTGGTCCATAGCGCTTTAATATCTGCTCTAGTTCATTAAGTGCTATACCATGCACTTCAATATCAAGATCTTTTACTTGCTTGCCTAATAGCGCATCTCTTACCGCACCACCAACGAGCAATGTTCGACCGCCCGCATTTGAAATAGCGTGAGCAATTTCTGGTACTAATGGATATTCGGTAGTTATTTTTTGCAAGATACTTTGAACTGCGGTCTCAATTTTTGTAGACTTCATATGCTTTGATAACCAATCTTTTTGCAAAGGATAATAAGATGAAACAAAACTATTTTTCACTTATTCGCTTTGTACTTATTGTAGGTATAATACTTGCTAACAGCAACTGTTTGAGCGATCCGTTTTATAAAAAGTGGTACAATAGCGTTGTACCACAAAAAAAATGTACCGACACTACCTCACAAGAGTATATTGTGACTGAAAAACAATCAAAACTAATCATTTCTAACAACTGTGGTTCAATTAATATAAAAACTGAGTGGAACCAAAATAAAGTTTTTTTAAAAGCAACTAAATCGGCACAAACACAAGAAAAATTAGCTCATATTCAAATTAAGTCACAATTAACTAATGAAAGTATCATTATACAGCCGGTGTGCTCAAATCAAGAAGGCGAGTGGCGCGTTGATATGGAACTTATCGTGCCAACTACCCTTGCACTGCATATAACCACTGAACAAGGTGATATTAAGGCAAAATCATTACATAGCGAAGCATTTTTGACCACCTCAATTGGCGATATTGAAATAGATAAGGCACAAAACAAAGTAACTGCCCACTCAAAAGAAAAAGGTAAAATAACTATTCGTCATGCAGAAAATACGGTAAAAGCAATTACCTACTATGGGGACATTACCATACAAGATGCACAACGAAGTGTTATTGCACAGTCTTATAATGGCAAGATTGATCTGTATTCTAGCCAAGTACCAAGCACCAGTATTATTGATCTTAATACTACCTATGGCAATATTGTCGCCCATTTACCTAAAGATACTAATGCCCGCATAAATGCTCATACAAAAAAAGGAACATTTATTTGTAAGCATTATATAACCCTCAATCCATTTACTACACAACTTGATATTAATGCTTGGAAACAATTTAAAAAAGGTGCTGATGGCGTTTTAGGTAGTGGCGAAGCACAAATTACCCTCAATTCGATTAATAGTAATATAAAAGTATTAGAACGAGAAATTTCGTAATTTGTTACACCCATTAAAGGAGATTGAGTATGTTACTCGATTGGGCTCTTATATTTTTCATTTTTGCACTTATCGCTGCGGTATTTGGCTTTACCGGCATTGCTGCTGACAGTGCGTATATTGCAAAAATTTTATTCTTTATATTTATCGTATTATTCCTTGTTTCTTTTGCCTTACGTTTAATACGCAAAACACCTCCATCCCAAGGTTTATAATAACTTTATAATAAAAAGCACCGGTACTTTGCCGGTGCTTTTTATTTGTTTAAGATCTTTTTGCTCGGGAGCTGCTTTTTGCAGACCTCGTTCTACCCGCATGTGATCTTGAACGACCGGACGTGCTCTTTTTACCAGCGCTTGAATAGCTAGATTTACTATATGCTGATTTGCTATGAGCTGTTTTTGACTTACTAGTACGCGAAGAAGCTTTTTTAGGAACTTTTGCCCCTGCTTTACGCGCTTCAGATAACCCAATTGCTATAGCTTGCTTACGGCTTTTAACTGGTTTGTGGCTTTTACCACTTTTTAATGTTCCTTCTTTGTATTCGCGCATAACCTTTTCTACTTTAGTTTGCGCCTTTTTCCCATAACGTGCCATGCTTCTCTCCTTTAGTTAGGTCACGATTTATACATTTTCTTTTTTCTTATCAAATTTTTCTTGAGCTTCTTTTATTTTTTTTCTAAATTCGGGATTCTTATTAAGAGCTTATCCGAAAATTCCCACGAGCCTAAAATTATGAATTGCAGAAGCTAATTGGCAAAGAGCCAGAAAAGAATCTTTAGTCTTTGTCCAGCAGAATTTGATGCCGCGATTCCATTGTTGGATGC
>JBMOLF010000014.1:0-1217 GCA_049325595.1 Candidatus Babelota bacterium | reverse complement strand
GATTCTGTCGATTATTGGAATATACAAATAAACAATGCAAGAATATTTTGCAACGGTCGTCAAATTTTTACTACCGATTTTGTAAGATTTGATTTTTTTTATGAAAGTTTAATTTCTGTAGCTAAAGTTGACAATGTCCCTCTTAATACGGCACTACAGACTATTTTGGACCAATTTAAAAATTGCGGTAATGGTATAGATTTTGATATCGCAAATTATTTAAAAACCTATGAAGATACCATCATATTATTATATCTCATTGCTCAATCAACATTAGAATTTTGTTTGATTTACCCTCCACTTACTCAAGAGGGAATTAAATTACATTTAATGCGCATGCTCGTACGTATCAAAGAATATGGATTTAATCTACCACAAACAGAGACTATCCCCTTAGATCGAGTAAGAGAATATGAACAATTAATACCATTTAAGCATGAAAAAATTGAGGATACTTATAACACTTTTAAAAAGGTAGACTAACTTTTTATGCACATAATATTAAGTAAAGATTATGAAGATCAAACTATTGTCAATTATTTTTTTGAAACTAAAATCGCCGGCAATTTAGTAGTAACAAGCGCAGGGAAAAAACATTATGAATTAATCACGAAAATTGGATATTGCTCTTTTAACAAAAGATCACAAGAATTTATTCTCGATAAAAATAAAACTGATGGGTATTTTTTCAAGAATAAAAGAGAAGTTATTCATGTTAATGTAAAATTAATCAGATTAAATGAAACAAAACAATTTCCACCAATAGCTGAAATTGCCTGCTGCTAAAACAAAAAAAGGATCTAACTCATGGCAAATGTATATTTTATTTTTTGGTTATTATTAGTAGCTATCGAATGTTTATTCCTATCATATATTAATCTTCCGTGGGTATTTACATTCCTGATGGCATTTTTTGTGCCTCCAATAATACTTGTTTATTTTTTACCCATTACAATAACTAATGAATTTATAAAATCAGTGGGCAAACGTGTTTTATGGCTAAGCGCTATTCCATTACTGCAATACGTCCCTGCTTTTTTTATCGCCACTCCTCAAATCAAAGGCTATATTTTAGGACATGCTTTTGGCACTTTGGCAGGAGCATATTTATTTTTCGTTTGGATTCCTCTCAAAACTATTAGGTTTTTACAAAAACATTTTCAAACAACCAATACAGAAAATATTTCTGAAGCCAATCGCATTTAATATTTTTCTAA
>JBMOLF010000013.1:0-1286 GCA_049325595.1 Candidatus Babelota bacterium | reverse complement strand
TCATGTTTGTCTGATGAGTGGTCTATTTCCATGATTGTTAAATGGTTTTGCTCTTTATATGGTTTGAAGATACCTCTAAAGAAGCGGGCTTTATTTTTATGATCCGATTTTTGCAAGAGGCTCTACCTATAAAAATTAATGCTTTTTTTTTGATTGCTCTGTACAAATATAAATTTGTGATTGATAATCCTACAAACACTTACAAAAATAAAGGAGTTTTTATGAACATTAAGAGATTTGTAAAGGTAATTTCATTTTCAAGTGCTGTTGTTTTCCTTACGATCGGTATAATCAGCTGTGCTACCACGAACACAACACAAGCAAAAGATAATAGAGAAAACCCCTATGCTTTTCTCGACACTTTACAATTAGAGAAGGGAGAAATCTTTGTAAAAGATATGGTACCGGAGGGGGGTGAAACCTATTCTGCCAGTGCCTTTGATGCGGCAAATAATTTTTTAGTTCTGGATGATTTTTTTGATTTTACTAAAAATCTTACTTTGGATCAGCAGATTGCATTAACAAAAGCTCTTTTTAAAGACCTGCCAATGCGTAAAGACAGGGGGGATATGCGGATTGTGCTGGTTGGGGATTATTATAGCAAAGATTCTGACCTGATTATCCTGATTGATATGGTAGGTCTTAAACCGGGAAAAATACCGGAGAAGACTATGGGAATTCGGTATTTTACCAATGCTATGAATTTTAAGGTAGAAGATAAGGAGACGAAGAAAGAAACCCTTGTGGGGAGTGGCCGAAATCTTAATTCAAATATCAATTATAATAGAATAGGAGTCCCCTTTGATGATGGACTTTTAGTTTTTGATAATAATTTAACCTTTACTCCCAGCAATGTTGAGTCAGTTAAGGATGATTTAGAAAGGGCTAACTTGATGGATACCCTAGTGAAGGATGAATTTAAAGATAATGATGAAATGGTTCCTGCACTGTATGAGGTTTTAAAATCAAAATCAGAGCTCGATCCGATTGTCCGGCTTGTAGCTGAAATGAATTATTATCTTTACGAACTTCGCAGCAATAAGCTGACCGAGGCTGAGAAAACCCTCGCAAATCTTTCTGCATTGGTCCCTGCTAATGCTCATCCTTCTGTTCAATACGCAGTAACGAGTCAAGCTCCATTCTTAATTAAATTAATGAAAGCTGAGCCTCTTGCAAAAATCGGATCATAAAAATAAAGCCCGCTTCTTTAGAGGTATCTTCAAACCATATAAAGAGCAAAACCATTTAACAATCATGGAAATAGACCACTCATCAGACAAACATGA
>JBMOLF010000012.1:0-76080 GCA_049325595.1 Candidatus Babelota bacterium | reverse complement strand
TTTCATTCCATACATTATCTGATATCATAAGCATCGGAGCGTTTCCTTTTTTTTGTTGTTCACTGGCTATTTTAGCCAATAAATCAAGAAGGCGCTCCTATCTATTTAATTTTCGGATAAGCTCTTAATAAGCTCAGAAAAAGTTCCTTTGTTTTGGGCGGCAAAATTTAACACCGACTTACAAGGTTTATAAATTTCTTTTTCATAACGATTTAAAAATGTTCGATAAAAATTATCAAATGTTTTACCATCACGGTAACTTTTAATTTCATTTAATACTGATTCAGACGCTGCAACTGCATCTTCAGCTTGTATAAAGCCATCAAAAGAGCCACGTTTTGCCTGTCTAAACTCCGCATTAAATGCTTTTACACCAGCATGATCACATGCTGAAACTAATCCGTATAATGGTGTTTTTTCAGGTGCAACTTTATTTACCGATTCAATAGAAACTATTTGATTAGTTTTGTGATATTCACGAGGATTTTCTGTTAATCGTTTTTTTGCAATTAACATATCTTCAGCAATAACTACCGCATCTAAAAGCTTTGCTGCTGCAACTAAATCTTTACGTTGTTCTGCACCAATTTTATTTTCAGTGCCAAAACTAGTGTGATAGTCACTTACGGTAACAATTTCATGTGAGCCATTTGCCCATCGTTTTACTTTAAAAAAGTGAGCGTTAAGATTACTGCCAATAAAACCAGTAAAAAGAATGCCCATTGATAAGAATAAAGATACGAATTTCATATTATTAACCTCCATTTACAACCATTATATTACAAATAGAATAATTGTCAATGGAGAAAGTGAATATTTATACGAGTTTTTTTAATGATTATAAGACCGGTTATACCATTGCTTTAGAGCATCAGCAAACAATAAATAAGTTATGGTGCAACTTATTAAAAAAATGATCTGGTTAAAAGTTAAAGGACATAATTTAAAACAGTTTTTCCCAACAGCAGTAAAAGGTAACAGCAGAGTTATTATTAGTGAACTTAATGATACGCAATAGCTACAGCTTATTTTTTGTCTACGCTTGAACTCGATTCATTTGTTCATGTACAACCTCAAAAATACCATGGCGCGGCGTGAGGTTTTTCACTTTATCCTGCAAATTAGTTTGCGACAAAGCTTTTTGTAAAAACAAATGAATAGACATTACATAATCAAAGATTGATGTGTTATAGTTTCTTAAAACTTTTATTTGTTCTGTAGAAAGCTTTTGTTGCACTATTTCTTCTAAAATATTTACCTTTTGCAGCTGCTCATTCAAATCGCAGGGTTTTTTAAGTTCCTTGAGCATTAATTGGATTTGATTTAATCCGTCAAAAAGCTTTTTAACTTCTGGCGCATGTGCATTTTTCTCAGTATATAATTTATAATACAAAGCCGAGCAAAGTTCATGAAACAAAATAGTTTCGTGGCCTCTTCTTGATGGAAAATGATCTTGATCCTTTTCCTCCTCATCAATAAGAGATTCACCCAAAGCAATAATATCACTTTCAAATAAAGCCTTGTATCCAATTTTTTTAATATGATTAAAAATCTTTTCTTTTTCTTCATCTGATAGTGGTTTTGTTTGCAACCATGGTTTTATTTTACGAATAAAATCAGCAGGAACTCGTTCTTTACGATATGATTCTTGGTCATCACCGCCTAAATATTTTTTGGTTAATGGTATTTTTCTGAGCTGCGCAACACCCAACTCACCTAGATGATAAATGGCTTCTGACGGCGCAAGGCCATAATTTTCAAGTTTTCCATACAAATTTTTACCATCATATTCAAAAAAGAAGGTTCTTTTTTGAGCCGGTAAATTAGCCTTGGAAGATTCATTTTTGTCAAAACGTATATCAATGGCATAAGCCCGCGCATTGATATCTTTTAAATGAGAAGTAGCGCGCGGATAAGCAAAAGGATTATCGGCATGTAATAATGCTGGATCTTCTAAGGTTCCCTTAATTTTAGGATTAACCCCTTTTGCATAATTAAGTAAGTAATTGTATACAATACCATTAGGATCGCTCAATACAAACATACCCTCTTCATATGCTTCTTTTTTTCTACTTGATTCATGATAAAAATACCACATTAAATCAACAATAGAGCGTAAATATTGTTTACGTGCTTCGTCCTTTTCTGGTTCAGTTGCTTTGTCTAATTTTTCTTTTTCAAGTTCCAGAATATTTGCATTATGCTGTAGCTGATAAAATAAAGCGCCACCTTTAATGACATGATCTTGAATCTCATAAAGCTGTTTTTTGCTATAACGTACAAATGTTTCTTTATAGTCATCGGGAATGCTTAAGAGCAAATTATCTTTGTTGTCCTGAATCTCTTGGAAACTCATTTTAAATTCAGATTGCGACTCACTTTCATTTATCGATGGCATTGAGTTACTTAATTGTTCTATTTCTTCATCAAGAAATTGTGCTCTTGCAAGTGGATGATCATCTATAGCATCTTGGTTAATTGAATTGCTAGATGTTATTGATTCAGACAATAACGACACCTCTTTAATATCAGCATTAAGGTTAGCAAAGAGCGCTTTTCTTGCTTGACTCAGATTGCAATGATTGCATGAACAATCTGCAGCATGCAAAGAACGTAAGGAATTATGTGTTATGCTTTGTGATCTGGATGAATTTAATAGTTTAATGTCGTTTTTCTTTAAAAACCAATTAGTTGCTTGTTGAGAATAGTTAAATTTTTTTGTGTTTCTTAATAAGCCATAAGCTTTTGCAATGCTAACTTGAAGATCGTTTTGTGTATAAGTAATATGTTTATCTAAATCGGTAAACCGTTGATGCTGTACTTGTAATTTGCTTGGTAAAATTAATGAGTCTTGCATAGAATAAGTAGTACTACTAAACAAAAAAATACACAAAATAAACCGGCAAATCATATAGCCTCTTGCTCTAAAAAAAGAGATATTCCATAACAATGCTGTAAGTGTAAACCGTTTTGTTCAATTTGCAAATTAATGCAGTAATAATATAAGTTATTATTACTATAATTTATCAGATAAAAATTTCAAAAAGCCAGAATATTAAAGGTGAATCATGAAAAAACTAATAGTCTATAACTTGTTACTATTTCAGCTCTGCATAACTGCTCAAGAAATATCCATAACCCCATTAATCGAAGCAGCCCGCACGAATAATGTCATCGCATTGCAACAGCTCTTAGATAAAGGACATGATATTAACGAAACCAACAATCACGGAGTAACACCCTTATTTGCAGCAGTTTATTATGATGCCCTTGAGTCCGCAAAATGCTTAATTAAGAATAATGCCAATTTAGAAGCCTCAGATGCATTAGGAGCTACACCATTATGGATTGCATCCTGTCAAAAAAACTTAAAAATCACGCGTCTATTGTTAACATACGGCGCTAACTTTTTACATAAACGAGAAAACTCATCATTGCTTGAAACTATTATATCTGATCAAGGATACAATGACATTTTACAAGAATTGGTAAATTACGGTCATTGGTATACCTCAGATAATTTTGATGTAGCACAAACAAATATGGTATATCCACTTACAGTAATGAGTTTACATAAACTTTATAAGAATGATCATATCAATCAGACTATTGATCATATACACAAAGAAGATCATATAACTTTGCGCAATCATTTACTACATTACGCAACACGTTTTCTGCCATTTGATGAAAAAATGAAGATTTTTAAAAAACTTTATACACAAGACAATCAATCGGATGGATTAATTCATGAAATTGCCCAACAACATGCACAATATTACGTAGCAAAATGGAAACAGGAACTGGCAAATCCAGTTCCTGTAGAAATAAACCAAGAAATAATTACATTAAATATGGTCGATTCTTTTAGGTTACTGCTTAATCCACAACCGACTATCAAATAAAGTGCCTAGACCAGTTAATGCAGTAAAAGCAATCTTATCATCCGCATTAAGCGCCTCCTGCAACCTACTTTGTACTTGGTTTATATAGTTATAAACTCCGGGTGACCATTGCTCAATAAATTGCGGTTTAACTTTATTAAATGCACCAGCTAAATCTCGTATTTTTTGTAATGAGTTACTAATAGGCGGTATTGTTATATTGAGCAAGTTTCGTTGTTCAAATTTCTTTTGCTTTAACTGCGAAATACTATTTTTAAGCTCTATTATTGTATTAAAAAGTATTTTTGCTTCTGGCATTTTATCATTATTAATACGCAATAAATGATAATAAAGTGAAGAGCTTAACTCGTCATAAGTTAATATTATTTCACGTCCTGTTCGCAAATAAAGATAATCATATAATGAGTCTAACTCTTGTCGTAATTGGGCTACTATATAGCTCTGCTTTATGCCAAAAATATATTGTATTCCCTTATGCGCTACACCATTCATCTTAGCTTTATAATCTTCTGGCGCTTCACATAGAGTTTTTATAATTTCTTTAAAGTCAAGTATAAATTTTAGTGGAACTCGCTCTTTGCGATAGAGCTTATCATCATCAGTGCCGATATAATCTTCAAAAGCTTTATACCATGGCTCTGATAAAATATTTTTCATTTTAGGTAATAGTTTAACTGCTTGAGCTACGCCAAATTCTTTACCATGCATGGCTTTTTCATAAAACGTAAAAATGCCATAATTTTCAGGTTTTAAATATAATAAATTTCTTGCTTGATCGATAATACCAAATACTAAATGCCGCTTACCAATTGGTAGTAATGGTAAAGCTTCGCTATTTTTATCAATCCGAATATCAATACCATATTGTCGATGTTGTTTTTGTTCTAACTTGTAATGCGATGAGACGCGCGAATAGGCAAACGGATTATCGGCTGATGCCCGCGCAGGATCATTTATAGTACCCATTATGCTCGGATTTACTTTTTTTACATAGCCCATCAAAAAGTTGTAAAGCTTAAAATCTTTATCTTCAATAACAAAGGCACCTTCGGTAAACCCTTGGTTTTTATTGATTGCTAGGCTGTACAAATACCACATTATCGCAATGATAGATTGAAGATATTCATCTTGCGTTTTGGTTGGTACATTTTGCAAATTATTTTGAAAAAGAAGTTGAAAAATATAATCCCCTCCTAATATAATCTTGTTAATGGCATAAGATAATGAAACAGGATTATCTAACTTTTGTAGTAATTCTTGCAATTCGTTTTGTTTGTTATTTAATAGATCAACAATTTTATATGGTTGTAAATATAACGGAGAATTAAATTCTTTGGTGTGTTGATCTTTTATGCGCGCTATATCGGCTGCCATTTTAGACCCACCAAAATAATATGGTTTCCAACCTTCAATCGCCGATGTATCAAAAATATTTCGAAGCTGAGACCAGCTTTCATTTAATTCTTTAGTAAAGCCATTTTTTATAAAATCAAGCACTTGGGTTGAGAGTTTAATTTCAGGGATAAGCACATATTCTTGCTTTTGGCCATCGCCATACTTAATGGTAAGATCACCATTAGCAGATATATTAACAAATCTGTTAACAAAAACAGATCCTTTTTTTTGGCCTCGATCTTTTTGCTCGCTCCAGAGTTGAGCCATTAAATCAGAGTTTACTTGGTAAGTTTTTAACTGTTCAATAAGCCAAGCCAAGTTACTCATAAAAAGATTAGTTGCAAAATCAGAGGTAGGAAGTTCTTCGAGTTCACCATTTTTATTTATTTTGATGGCGTTAACATTAATAACTTTATTTTGGAACTTATTTCCCTCAACATTTATTTGAGCGCGATATTTTCTATCAGGATAAAGAGCTAAATACTGTAAAGAAACCGGATTTTCAGCTTTGGTGTAAATATTAATAAGCTTTAAAAAATTGACTGGAGTTTGCTTTGGAACATTAGTATAACCACGCAGTGGATCCCACATATATTCATAAATTGGCGATTGCAGATACACAAGCATATTAATTGGCTTTTCTGGATCTATAGCACGAAGTGCTTGATTTACCAAAGAAGCATTTTCACCATATGCAATTATTACAATCCTAGGCGCAATATTATCTTTTTTAAATGCCTCATTAATAGCATTGATTAATGTCGTAAATCCGACAGGTGAATCTATGTGATAGGTAATTAATAAGGCATTATTGTACAGTTTTTTAATTTCTTCAGGTTGCTGTCGCCGTAAATATTGAATTTTTTGAGACTGAACTTTTTTATTCTGTTCCTTGGTAAGAGGAATATGCGGACCCACGGCAATTAAAAAATTTTGAAATGATTGATAATATGTACTAACCGGATCACTTACTGATTTTAATGGGATTTTTGATTTATCATCAGTTACAATAATACCTATAGTATCAGGCAACCCAGACAACGTAGCTAGTTTTATTGATTCACTTTTTATGAGTGGTTCACTCGCTTGAACTTTAGCAATAAATTCAGGGGTAACTACTTTCCAGAGTGATTGTATTGGACGAACAGCATAAGAAAAATAAGGTACAATGAGCATTATATAAAAACAGATTAATTTTTTCATACTCTCCTCTTTTTTTAGATCGCTTCAACACAAAAATAACCGTGACAAATAAAACAAGTCAACAATAGTCACAATTTATTTATCTTCAATTTGAAAAAATCTCTTTATATAATGTATCTGCAATTTGGGGCGATATGAGCTTTATTATTTCTACATTTTGATACGTAAAATATTTCATGTTTCTTATTAACATTTCATACGCAATAGATAGCGGCGCGCGTGATGCATCTGCATACCCGTCAGCGATTAATTTGCGCACTGCCCTTAGATTAAGACGAAATTGGAGTAAATTATCAAAAAAAGGTTTTAATACCAGTGCCTTGCTCTTATCTGTTATTAATAAATAATAATATAAAGATGTTAGCAATTCAGAATCATCGACAATTACTTCTCTACCGGTACGCAAAGGAAGATAATCATACTCGATTTTTAATGCATTAAGAAAGTTGTTTAGATCAACCAGAAAACTTTCTGGCAGCCACGCTATTGATAACTGTTGTTTAGTCGCACAATGTTTCATTACATCCGCAATATAACACATTTTCTCTTTAGCAAAGGCCTCAAGTGCGCGAATGCCATATTCATCAACAGTTCTGATGCAATATTTTTTTCTTATCGGCGTCATATTTGTTCTATTTAATATTTTTTTAAATTGACGTTTTATTGCTACCGGTACTCGCTCACGTCGGCTTGCAGGATCATCATTATGACCTACTTTTTGCTCAATCCAAGCATACCAAGTGGTTGGCAAGATCTTTTCAAAAGTTGGCAAAGCGTGTCGAATACGCGAAGCAATAAAGCCAGAAGTGTGGCCAAACCATCCGTCATAAGCATATATGCCGTGATGTTCAAGTTTAATAAATATTAGTTGCAGACTCGCATCAACAATACCAAATAAAATATGGCACTTATTTGACGGTAATGCCGCACATACCTTGTCATTTTTGTTCAACCGTATGTCTATACCATATTGGCGAAACTGATGTTGCGATTTAGCAAAGTGTGTAGATGCTCGAGGATAGGCAAATGGATTAAAGCTTATCCAACTTGCATTGTCTTTTAACGTTCCCCTAATTTTTTTATTACATCGCTTAACGTATGACAGTAAAAAATTATAAAGAGCAAATCCACTATCTTTAATTACCAATGTTCCATGATCAA
The DNA here is from genome assembly GCA_049325595.1 of Candidatus Babelota bacterium. Lineage (GTDB taxonomy): Bacteria > Babelota > Babeliae > Babelales > Vermiphilaceae > Noda2021. Next base: position 68,416 of record JBMOLF010000012.1, on the reverse strand, counting down.
ATGGTTGGTTTTTGTTTAAGGCAGTAGCATACAAGTACCACATTACATCAATTATTATTTTTAAATGCTCTTGGTGTGTTTGAGGTATACTATTTATGTTAGACCCCATAGCATATCGCAACAAATACAAATAATAACCACCATTAATAATCTGCTCTGCACAACAATCCTTACTAGAAACCAAAAAAGGAATTTGTCCTAATAATTGAGAACTATTAAATAATAATGAATTTTTATAGTCTGCTTGAACCGTGTTATGAAGAAATAGTAGAAAAAAAAGCAGCACTAACCCCCTTAATCTATACAACATTGCTCCCCTTTAGCAATTAACCCCTTTCTATTTTTTTGTTCTGAGTATTACTGTATACTAGTTAATGGTAATTTTCCCATCATTTACTATTTTTAACCCAACAATGACAACACCAATAAAAAATATTTTGGATACACTTTTTGACAATCAAGACAAATGGCAGTTGCAGTTGCTTGCCAATTGGGATAAAATTCTTGGTCATTTAAAAACCAAGGTCCAATTAGTTAAAATACTGGATGATACATTGGTTTTGGGTGTTTCCGACCCTTGTTGGATGCAAGAACTATTTCTCTTATCGTCTTTACTTATCAAAACAATTAATCAAAACCTAGACCAGCCACGTATAAAATATTTACGCTTTAAAACAATAGGAATTAAAAAACATAAGAAGAAAGAGAGAATTTCTCAGGTACAAGAAATACCCAAAGAAGTGCTCTTATCGACTAAAGAAGAACGCGCACTTACGCAGATTGGTGATCAGGCACTAAAAGAAGTGCTTAAACAATATCTGATACGGTGCTATCAGGAGAAATAATGAATATAAAAAGAGTAATAATGAGTGTTCTTATCCTGATGTGCAAGCATGCTTATACAGTATCTGATGCATTAAACTTACACAATTATTTTTTGGCAAATTACCATCAATTTGCAAACCATAACACACAAGCACAAAAATTATATGCTCAATTAACAACAGAAAAATTTTCTCCTTTCATTTACAAAGGTTACATACCATTTTTGCATGTGAATCGGCAATTTCATGAAATAGTTAAGTTAATCCCTCATATTGATGCCCGTTATAAAGATGATATTGAAATACAGCAAATTTTAGCCCAATCACTTATACAAACCGGCAATAAATCACTTGCAATACAACGAATAGGGGATTTAAATAAAAGATTTCCTGACAATCAAGAAATAGCTTTTGAGCTCGTTAAACTTTATCTTGAACAAAATTCGTTTTCAAATGCCATTGATGTTATTGATCAACTACTCAATACATCTGCACGCAAACCAAACAATTTTATTTTTTATTTTTTAAAATCACAGATAGCACTCCAGCAAGGGAATAAAAAAGAGGCTTTAAAACAAGTTCGGCTATGTTTGGAGCTATATCCTAAATTTGATAAAGCATGGCTTATGTATGCAACATTAAAAGAGCAAGCAGGTTATTTGGAAGAAGCAATAAAGGGATATACTAATTTTCTTGAAACAACAACCGATTCGCGCGATCGGCATTTAGAAAAACATTTACTTGAGCTTGTTTTAAAACGACAAATTACCTTACAAAAAAAAGCAGATTTAGGCATTAGCCAAGAAAATTTAAAAACAATTTTATCATTACTTGATGCTCATAATTATATTGGAGCAGTACATAAATTTGAACTATGCTTGAGTGATTCATGCCAAAATCATAAGCAACAGCTAATTGCCATTCAAACACTTGTTGATAATAAAAAAATGAATGAAGCGCTACAAGCAATTGCTAAGTTGCTTTCTGCAGAACCAAATCAAAAATTATGGTATGATGTTCTGCATTTATTATGCGCTCATGAATTGCCCTACAAGCAAGGCATTGCCGTTCTTGACCAAATAATAAAAAAAAATCCTGATTGCTTATTCGCGCATCTGTATAATGCTGATTTACTTATCAGAGACAAGCAAGAAACAAAATCCATAACCTATCTGCAAAAAGCAATTACTCTTACCGAGAGCAAACAACTTAAGACTATTTTATGGACTCAAATTGCTACCATAGCCTATCAAAATAAACACATGAATAACTTTAAGAGTGCGCTTGCAAATGGGTTAAAACAAAATATAGCTTATGCTCCTTTGTATAACCTTCAAGCTTATTATTATCTTCGCATGGAGCGTAATCTTGAAAAAGCGCATAGCAGCATAAAAAAAGCATTACAAAATGATCCGACCAATATAAATTTCTTGGATACCCAAGCATACATTTATTACAAACAAAAAGACTATCACAAAGCGCTTGGTATTTGGCAGCAGCTTGCACAATCATCAGGAAAAGATAATTTTATCATTCAAAAACATTTAGCTAAAATAAATCATCAACTTGGTAACACAAAACATGCTATCGCGATTTTAAAAAAAGCGGTACCATTAGCACAAACACCAGAACAAAAAAAACAATCTACATCATTGATTAAACGTTGGAGTATCCATTCAACATGACTAAACCTTCTGCTGTCGCTATCGTAGCCGCTCGATCCGGTGGACACATTTTACCGGGTATTACGCTTGCAAAAACAATGTATAATGAAAACCCCACAATCCCTTTAGTTTTCTTTTTGAGTAAAAATAAACTTGATGAACATATAGCAAGTCAATCAACCGTTCCCGCAACTCATTTTTTTATAAAGCTTGATAATATTGCATATAAAAACCCTTTCAAATTACTAATATTTTTTTATCATGCTATTGTTGCATTTATACAATCGCTACTAATTCTCAAGCGCCATCGGGTAGCACAAGTTATTAGCATGGGTGGCTATCTTTCTATTCCTGTTTGTCTTGCTGCTAAGCTATTAAGAATCCCTATTGAATTGTACGAATTAAACGTAACTCCTGGAAAAGCGGTAAAGTTTTTAAGCAAAATTGCGAGTAAAATACACATATGCTTTCAAGAAACCTCTGCGTATTTGGCCACAAATAACTTAGTGGTTAGCTCCTATCCGTTAAAATATCAGGAAACTGATAAAGTACCTGTGCACCAAGCCAAGCACATAATTGGTCTGTCGGCACAAAAAAAGACCGTATTAATTTCTGGAGGCTCCCAGGGATCGGTATTTATTAATAAAATCATCAAACAATGGATAGAATTTAACCCGCACCTTTATTCTACTATCCAAATTATTCATCAAACTGGGTCTCATGATAAAACTGATTGGGCAACATTTTATAAATCACACAATATCACAGCAATTACTTTTACTTATCATAACGATATGCATCTTTATTACAACGCAGCAGACGTTATAATAAGTCGTGCCGGTGCAGGATCACTTTTTGAAATAGCTTTTTTTGAAAAACCTTGTGTAGTAATACCTTTAGAAACACGCGCAACAGATCATCAAAAATATAATGCATATGCTATGGCTCATCATTATCCGCATCTATTTACCGTATTACACGAAGGCCATATTAAAAAAAATAATACCCTACTTTTTAGTGCCATTAGTAAAAACCTTACACAAGCTACTCACCTTAAATCAAATGAATCATTATCTTTATTATAAGGACTAGGCAATGAACAAATTTACATTATTTTCTGCCGTATTACTCGGCTGCATTACTGGCTTTATTCTTGCTAAAAAAACTATTTGCAAACAACGTACCTTAAAACCACTCATTAAACAATATCGCAAAGCAGAACATTCAGTTGATCCACTTTTTATTAACCGTTGGTCACCACGTGCAATGTCAGGACAACCGGTAACTCAAGAAGAATTAAACTCCCTTTTTGAAGCTATGCGTTGGGCACCTTCATCTTACAATGAACAACCATGGCGCATTTTATACGCATTTAAAGATACACCGGATTGGAATCTTTTTTTTAATCTTTTAGTACCATTTAACCAAGAATGGGTAAAAAATGCTGGTGCGCTTTTAGCGGTAATCTCAAAAAATAATTTCACTCATAATAATTCTTACTCACCCACTCATAGCTTTGATACGGGTGCCGCATTACAAAATCTTGCGCTTCAGGGCGATTTATTAGGTCTGGTAGTACATGGAATGGGCGGATTTGATTATCAAAGAGCAAAAGAAGAATTACACATTCCTGAAGGTTATACAGTCGAAGCAATGTTTGCTATAGGAAAACCAGGAGAAATAAATCGCTTGCCAGAATTAATGCAAGCAACAGAAAAACCATCTGACCGAAAAAAAATAGAGCAATTTGCAACTCAGGGTAAATTTTCATCATCAATATCATAATAAAGACCTATTTTGATACAGTTAAAATACTATCGTAATCTATCAAAAAAGGAGTTTTTACTATGCAAAATAGTTCATCACTAAAAGCTGCTTGCAATACCTGTATTCAAAAATGTGAACATTGTATTAACGAATGTCAAAAGTTAATTCCTTTATGTGCGCCAGTGAGTGAAGAAACAAAATGTGCCAAACAACTTGCTTTAACTGTTGTTGCAGGAAATGAAGCAATTGAAGCCTGCCATGCATGCATTAAACATTGTAGCGCACACTTGCAAGAATGTGCTGATCCTGAATGCATTGCAGCAGCTGAGCATTGCATTAAAACTTGTCATGCCTGTATCGATCATATTCAAGAAATGATTGATAGCTGTCGTGGCGGCAAAGAAGATTGTGCTCAAGCATGTATTTCATGCATTAATCTTTGTACCGAATGCGTTAAATCCTGCAAAAATATGTTGGACAATTGTTGTTGCTAATAATATGAATATGCGCGGGATTATTTTGAGTTCAGTTTATTTATTTTATCTAAGCTTTATCTTTACAACAAAGATAGTCCCGCATGATAAAACAACAAACAAAAATTCAAATCATTGTTCTACATTTGAACAAGAAGCTCAATATCTTGGCACTGAAGAAGCTGATGCATGGCGAATTGATTTAATAAAACAAGTACTCGAACAATTAGGTAAAAAAAATTACCAAAATGTATCGGTTAAAAAATTATCGCTACAAGCTCATAAAGAATTACAAGTAAATGGCTGCGCCACATCACATGGTATTTGGTTACTACATAACCAGGGCATGAATAACGCCTTATCCTACTATATTGCCGTACATGAAGCAGTTCATTATGCATTCAATCATTCTTATAAACGTTCAGTTGCAACTCATTTAGCAGAACAATCATCAAATATCGGAACTGTTTTAGGAATAATTGGTGCTGCTTTTGCCTCTCGTTCACCAAAAAATTCATTGAATTTCATTGTTGCCTGTGCATCCTGCGCTAGCATCTTTTGCAATAACTTTTTTTCTTATCATGCAAAAAAACTTTTAACCTACTATGTAAATGAGCTAGAAAAAGAAGCTGACCATATAGCCGCACAACTCATTGAAAAAAATAATCGTGCTGATGTGTTAAGCTACCTAGTTGATCAGGATCGAAAAAGGCATATAATGCGTCCTACGCTTGATCGTAAAGTAGCAACATATCAGGTAAATTTGTACAGAAAGCATAGTATTGATCCTATTTGGACAGCTCATTGGCATATTCAGAATATTAACAACTATGTTAATTCAAAACAAAAAGACTCATACTAAAATCGCAATCCCTTTTTCGTGCGACAGTGCTAATTGACCAGTCCATTCATTAATGCGAATTTCTTTTAAATTAGGATTCAGATCAAATTGTGGTGTGTTAATTGCGCACTTTCTGTTAAATGATATCCAAATAGGAAAAGCAGTGCGTAAGGGGAATACATTTTCTCCCATAGATCGATTATCATCACACCCAATATATAATCCTGTTATCAATTCTGGTGTAGCACCAATAAACCAACAGGTGCGTGATTCATTTGTTGTTCCTGTTTTACTAATCACCTGTGTTGGTAAATTCGAGCCAGAAATTTTGCGATACCGTTCAAAGCTTAATTGTAATACTTTATTTACTTGTCCTGCCACTTGGGAACTTACCACTCGTTTTGATGTATGAGATTGGACAAATATTTTTGTTCCCCATTTATTTTTAATCCATTTAATCAGATGTGGTTCTTGATACAATCCATCATTTGCAAAAACATTAAGCATACCTACTGCTTCTTTTAAAGTCGTATCAACGCATCCAAGTGCTAATGAAGGGAACGGATACATAGGTGCAGTAATACCACATTGTCGTGCTAACTCGATAACATTTTCAGCACCAACTTTTAATAAGGTTTTTATTGCAACAATGTTATTAGAATATGATAAAGCATGAGCTAATGTCATTTGACCATCAAACTGTAAATTATAATTTCTTGGTCGCCACACTGTTCCATGCGACTTTATTTCTAACGGCTCATCAACTTCAGTATTAAAAAAGTGAGCATTTTGTTCTATAGCAGCACTATAAATTAACGCTTTAAAAATAGACCCTAGTTGTCGTTTTGCATGCCATGCACGATTGAATTTTGATTGTGCGTAAGATGTGCCACCAATTAATGCTTTTATTTCGCCTGTTTTTACCGACATACTTATTAAAGCACCATCAATTTCAGGCATCATTTTTTGTTTAAGCCTTGCAATATGTTCTTGAAAGCTTTGTTCAGCATCTTTTTGCATTTTTTTATTAAGCGTCGTTTGAATTACTAATCCACCACTGTACAATTGATGCTTGCCAACCAAACGCTCAACTTGGGCACTTATAATTTGTATGGCATAGGGGGCATTTTGCTCATTTGCTGTATGAGTAATCTGTAAAGGAGTAGTAACTGCTTGTTCATATTCTTCTGGTGAAATAAATTGTAATTTTTTCATTTGACCCAAGATAAGATTTCTTCTTCGTTGAGTTGAAAGTGGATACACAAAGGGGTTGTAATTTCCTGGAGACCGTATGATTGCCGCAAGCACAGCCGATTCATCGAGTGTTAAATCGCCACAACTTTTACCCCATAAGCGCTGTGAGGCTGCTTCTACTCCATAAATACCATACCCAAAATATACATTATTTAAGTAAGTCTCTAATATTTGTTCTTTAGTAAACTGTTGTTCTACGATAAGCGCAAAAAGTTGTTCTTTTATTTTACGCGTCCATTTTTTTTGAGAATTTAAAAATAATAATTTTATGAGTTGTTGCGTAATAGTACTGGCACCTTGTACCTTTTTGCCGTGATAGATATTTACCAAGATTGAACGAATAATCCCTTTCCACGAAATACCAACGTGAGAAAAAAAACTCCAATCTTCGGCTGCCACAAATGCATAAACTAAATGTTTGGGTAGTTGTTGATAGGTAATAGGCGCACGCTTATCAAGCGCAAATCGAGCAATTTCAACACCTTCATCGTCAAGCATAATTGATGGTAACCCTACATCTTGGTGAGCTAATGATGAAAAATCTATAGTTTGATTATGCATAATAAAAAAAACTGCACCAGATGCCAAACATATAAAAAGAAAAAGGCTAATACTAAAGAAATAAAATATTTTTTTGATTATCATATGCTGTTCAAATTTTCTATAAATTATGCGTGTTTTTAATATAAAGAGAATAATTTCTATAATCAATTGATTTAATGACCAAAAAAATAAAATAGTAAACAATAAAAATTAGGATTTTTAAAATGATTAACTAATGATTTTTATTATCTTCTTAATAACTTTTCAAAACTTACTATGGTCAAATGAAAAAAAATATTTTTTTTATGATCAAGAACAGCAAAATTATTGTAATTGCATTCACAACAATCAATTTATTCAAACCTTATTAGAAAATAATCCAAATCATCAAAAAATATTAGCCATTTGTATATGTGGTGGATTGCGGTTCCATTATGATGAATATCAAATACCTATTATAAATATCGCAGAATTATCAGCAGAAAATGCTTTGGTCCAAAAACCTATTAATTATAAAGCTAAAAGAGCTAACGCGCGTCCTCAAAATATAGACCAACTCGATACGTTAATCAATTTTACCATGCCGACGTGGAAACCTCCTTATACTATATCATTATCTAATTCGCTTCTATTAGAAAAAAAAGAGAATACTTCCCAAGATATTTAGATAATATAATTTAATAACATGATGATGTGTTTATGAGGAGGATTTCTTATGACCCAAGCAAAAAAAAGAATTGCTATATATTATCTTGCATTACTATTTTTTTTCTTGCTTGATGTGACGACGTTTGCATTTTTTGAAAAACCTATGGTATATAGTCAGCTTGGTTTTTTTGTATTATATACGCTTCCTTATTTTTCGCTATTTCCTTTAATACTTAACATAGTATTAATATTACTTATTAATTTTTTTTACCAAGGCCGACTTTTATTAGCATTTATCTATCTTTTACCCATTATTTTTTTTAGTATTAAATCACAAAGACATCTTGATAATCACCTTTTAATTCACTATGCTTTGGCTTGCTTAAGTCTTGCATTTTTTTGTATAATACAAGCATTTTATTTTCATAATAACTTGCAATGCTTCTCCTACACTTTTTTGCCTATTCCTGTTACACTAGTTGTAATGTTAATTTTCTCTTTGATATATAAATAAAAAGGCAAACAAGGCAATCGCTATATATGTAGGTACAAATGCATATTTAGAGGAAAGTCCGGACTCCTAACGAACAAGGCACCTGATAAGAGGCAACTCAAGTCAGGAAGATGTAAGTCTATGGAAAGTGCCACAGAAAATAACCGCCATTCTTAACCCAGAATGGTAAGGGTGAAAACGGGTGGTAAGAGCACCCGGTATGGTAATGCAAATTATCATTACGGGCAAACCCTGCCTGGAGCAAGACAAAATAGGCATGTATGGTTATTCGTTCCGGTTAAACATGCGGGTATGTCGCTTAGATAAATGGTTGCCAACTTTTTCAAAGTACAGAATCCGGCTTATTGTTTGCCTTTCCCAAAGATTTTTTCAGGACATCATGAATTACACACTAAAAAATTTACTTTGGATTATTCCATTTACCGTTTTTGCAAGCGGCTATTATCTGATGAGTCTGTTGTATCCAGCCCCCCAGTTAACGGTTCCTAATATAATAGGTAAATCAACTCATGATGCGCTACAAAGTCTTTCATCTACCAAACTACACCTTAAACTGGTAGGTCATAAAGAAGATAGCGATTTACCTGAAGGTACTATATTATCTCAAAATCCTTTACCTGATAGTTCTATTAAAGCAAATCAAACTATTTACTGCATCACCTCATTAAAACCACCGGTTATCAGGGTACCCCAATTAATCGACAAATCATTTAATGAAATAATATCGGTATTACAAGCAGAAAAAATAAGATATAAGCATTATTATCTACCAAGCAAAGCCCCTTATAATATATGTATTGGCCAATCACCTGCAGGTGGACAACCTTTAGATAACAAAGTGGTAATTATTTTCTTATCCGATGGAAACAAAAAGCCCTACATTTGGCCAAGCTTTTGTGGAAAACCAGTAGATGAGGTAATCGAATTTTTACAAAAACACTCTCTTAAGCCAACTATTATTCATCGATACCCCGTATCACCCGGACATATGTGTCGGGAATGTAGAGTGGTAAATCAGCGACCCTTAGCAGGAACATTTATTTATTCTCTAACTGATAACTTAAAAACAATTCAACTAGAAGTTGTGTAAAATTAGTTGATTTTGTCATACTGAGCAATGAAAATTTAGTTACTTAAATACAATAAAAATTGACATTTTGAAAAATAAGTCTTTTTTGATATACTAACATTATCTGGAGGATTTTATGATTTTACGTCATTTTAGACTTATTTTTACGCTACTTTTTATACCTGTTTTATGTAGTGCCGCTCAAAGCTCAATATTATTTCCACAAGCAATGACCTTTGAAAAAGCAAAGCAGCTCATTAAAGAAAAATATGAATCAGAACAACTTGAATGCGCATTTGATATTCATAAAGTAATTTTAAATGGCAGTTTAAAAAAACAACTTAATCTGCTCACCAATGATCCAGCACGATATAAATTATTTTCTTTCTTAACTAGCTTGTCGTTATTAAAACATGCCTCCGCTGGTCTTGCACAAATGATACTGCGACCTTTGGCTGGCGGCTTTATACAAATTCCCGAACTTACGATTGAAAAATTTATAGAGCCCATTCAGGAAAAGGACCCAGAATTAGTTCGCTTGCTTATAAGTATGGCAAACTCGTTGGAACTTGATACTCACGTTGCAGGGATTATCGAACAATTAGCAGAAAAACAAATACCCTTACGTGTAGCTTCAAATATAAATTATGTTGTTTTTGAACATTTAAAAAAGCAATTATCACAAGAAAAGAATAATGTTTTTTCTTTATTTACCAAAAATACTCAAAACCTTGAAGGTAAAGTGGTAAAAAGTGGCGGAGTAAGCAAACCTGATCAACGCTTTTTTGAGGAATATGCTAACGAATATAATAAAGATAACAACAAACTTTTTATTTTTATTGATGATAAGAAAGAAAATGTCCAAGCAGCAATCAAACAAGGTTCTTTTATTGGCATAGTATTTAAAAATGCTCATCAATTAAAATCTGATTTAATCAAGCTTGGTGTTTTGCCATAACATTAATACTCTAAAAAAAAGAAGGTTTGTTTTGAAGCATGTTCAAAAATATTAGGGGTAATAAACATGTTAAAAATAAACAAAATAGTATTATGCATACTTACATTGAGCAATTGCATGTATGCAAAAATCAGTTTTCCACCTGGAATAACTACTCAAGATCTTAAAAATAAAAAAATAGAATTTGCCTGGGATATTCACGAAACCCTTTGTCAAAAAAATAAAGGGGAGATTGCTGGGATTACATTAACTCATTTACCAACCATAATTGGCAATATTGGCATGGTAAGATCTGATATTAAAAAAATTAAAAAAGAAAATGAATATGCAGCCGGTGAAGCGTATGCTGAACATTTTAGGAAAAAAAATAAACCTAAAATAGCACAGTTTATTGAAAAAATTGCCAATGCTTACAAACCAACCAAGGGAATAGTGCCTTTGCTTCATGAACTTTCTAGCAAAGGATATACTCATCGGTTAGCTTCTAATATTGGTAAAAGACATTTAGCAATTCTTAATAATAGACTTATACAAAAATTTAAATGTCCGCTTTTTGGACATATGAATGGTGGAACTATTATAGATTATGGATTACCAATCCATGATATTCGATCAATAACTAAAGAACCACTTTCTTATGCAAAACAACCAAAGCCACATAATGATTTATATAAAACATATAATCAAACCTATAATGGTAATAATAGTAAAATCATAATCTTTATCGATGACAAAATAAAAAATATCGAAGCTGCCAACCGTAATGGCTGGATCGGTATTCATTTTACTACCACAAAAAAATTAAGAATTGATTTACAAGAACTGGGTATTTTAAGTTAATAGCATTCAAAACACTACTATACAATTGCACAAACTCTTATTTTTTTAATTTTTACTAAACTTGATATACTTATATGGGTCACCCACACTAAAAAACATTCTACTAAGGGTGGAATACTATGAAAAAACGTACCCATATTTATTGGCCGCATGGAATTTGTCCGGCTGATATTGCTCATAAAAAAATTGAATTTGCATGGGATATTCATGAAACAATAGCACGTAAAAAAAAATCTGAATGCGCTGCTATTACCCTTCGTTATTCTTCTACCCTTATTAAAAATGCTCAATTATTAAGATCTGGTATTAAAACTATTACAAAAAAAGAAGAATATATAGCAGCCGAAGCATATGCTCATTATTTTGAACAAAATAAACAAACACAACTTGCATGCTATATAAAAGAAGTAGCTAATGCCTACGTGCCTATTAAAGGTATAACTTCTTTGATCAAAGAACTATCTGAAAAAGGATATACCCAACGCATAGCCTCTAATATTGGAAGAATATATTTACCAATTATTGTTAATCGATTTTCTTCTTACTATAAAAATATGCTCTTTTCTTATATGAATGGAGGAACCATTGTAGATTATGGCATTCCCAATCAGACTAGCATCTTTGATGGTATTACAGGGCACATACAATGCGCATCAGAATGCAAACCAAAAAACAGTCTTTTTCAACTCCATAACCAGCGCTATAACCCCGATAATTCAACCGTTATTATTTTTATTGATGACAAACAAAAAAATGTCGAAGCTGCAAGCAAAAATGGCTGGATAGGAATTAAATTTAGCTCGGTAAGAAAATTGCGATCAGATCTGCGCAGCTTAGGAGTTTTATAGGATAATTTTCTATCTTTTTGACGCTAGATGCAACCTTTGTTAGACTAGTAAGAATTCAAATCTATTATATACCTATCTAGATCATAAAAGGAATTTATATGAAACGCCTACTTTTACTCAGTTCTTTATTATGTCTTTCACATGGATTAATTGCATGTGAAAATAACGAACAAGAACCAACTAAAGAGCAAGTTATGCAATATCTGCAAGAAGTATCTAACATTGCAACAGGATTTGATCATTCCTTTTATATTTTCAAGCCACAAAACGAATCTAACGATTGGCAAGAATTTGTAAAATCTGCTGATAACTTCAAACATAAAATTAACACATCTGCTCATATGGATTCTGCTTTACTTGATGAAGGAATGAATCTTCTCAAATCTGCCATAGCAATGGGCTTTGTAATGCAGCCATCTATTGATTTAATTATGCAAGAATTAGATCTTGAAACTATTAGTTGCAAAAATACCCAAGCAGCAGAAATCGTAGTACTATCTTTTGATTTATTTAAAAATACCAAAATATCTCAAGAATGGTTTAATTTCGTTGTACGTTCTGTTGACCATGCACAACAAATTCTTGGTGATGAAAGCTTACCTGAACAATGGCTTTCTATAATTAGCACCTTTATTGATACCAATTTAAATAATGCTGCTATCACCCCAAAAATATCAATAATATTTCTTGATGCTGAATCATTAAAAGAATAAGTTACTAAAAAATAATTCTATACCGACAGTGTTTTTACTGTCGGTATTTTTTTTGTCTTTAGATTAATTTATTTACTTCATATTTGCCAAACTGTAACAATATTTCTTAGCAGGGATATTAAAAGGGGGGCACATGAAGTATCCAATGATACTCTTATTTTTACTCATTAATTTGAGCAATTCAATTACCGCGGTTGCTGGCAAAATTTGGAAATCTCCTGAAGACATAGGATTTGAGTTTAAAAATAAAGGTCCAGGAGACATTTACTTTTCTTTGTATCAAATAAAACCAACTAAAGCGCTACTTATACAAAAACAGCGTCTTGCACCAAATCAAGAAAGTTTTTCAAAGCAATTAGATATTAAATCTCAGTATGAACTACGCATTCATTATAAAACTAAAAAAGGAATATCCACTCTCAAGCGCTATCAAGTAAAACCTGGAAAAACTATTTTTATTACATGGGAAGATGAAAGAATACGACCTCAACGAGGAAAAGGTATTTGTCCTGCTCGCGTTTCTGATTCAGGTTTTAATTTGTCACGCAATGTAACAATGGCTGATGTACGTGAAGTTCGTAATCCAGTAAGGTAGCTATTATGAAATCTATTTGGGAAGGATCTATCTCATTTGGCTTAGTAAGCATACCAGTACGGTTATACACCGCAGTACGTCCTCATGCTCCTGGTTTTCAGTTATTATGCGCCAAATGCAAAGAACCGGTGAAATACAAACGGTGGTGTGAGCATTGCAATAAAGAAGTTAATTGGGATGAGATAGTAAAAGGAATTAAATTAAAAGATGGAAGTTATTTTATAATCACGCAAGAAAATTTAAAAAAGCTAAAACCTGAGAAAACTGATACTATTGATGTTGATCAATTTATAGACCATTCATTAATTCCCTTTATTTACCTTGAAAATCATTATTACATAGTGCCTACTGCCAAGCATGAAAAAGCTTATGGGGTTCTGTTACATGCTATGATAAAAACTAATAAAGTCGCCATTGGACATTTTGTAATGCACGAACGTGATCATGTCTGTGCTTTGAGTGCCCATGAAAATATATTATTATTATCAACTTTAAATTTTGCTTATGAGATAAAGCCAATTCCAGAAATAAAAAAATCAAAACTGGAAGCCAGAAGTAAAGAATTAACCCTAGCACAACAATTAATAACTCAGTTATCCACTAATTCTTTTGATATTAGCGGTTATAAAAATACCTTTATAGCAAAATTAATAAAAGCTATTCAAACTGCTCAAGCAGGTAAAAAAACAAAAAAAATAACTGCTGCTAAAAAGAAAATTTCAAAACCTAAAGAAGATCACACTTTAGTTGCTGCATTGCAATCAAGTTTATCAACTACAAAAAAAAGTAAAAAAGCTAAAAAAAAATAATAATAAAAGGAGAGTAAGCAATGAAGATACATAAAATAATAATTACTTTATTGGCATTGATGAGCTGTAATGCTTTACTAAAGGCTGATTATGGAATGATCGAGCCACGCTTAGAAATACGAAACCATGATATAAATCCTATTGCAATTACCCTATGGCAGCTAGGAACTATGAAACCTGATTATATTTTGGTTAATAATCAGGAAATATCTGGCAAAAAAGGATCTAAAATTACTGCTTATACTAATTATGATATAGATCCAACAGTTCCTGGTTATATTATACAAATTACTTATAGCGATAAGGGTAAACCTCGTCGCGCTCTGTACCAACTTTCACCAAGCAGAAAATTATTCTTAGCTTGGGAAAATAACAGTTTGCGTCCACAAAAAGGAACCGGTATTTTCTCTAAAACTTCCCAATCTGGCTTTAGCTTAGAAAATAATATTACCCAAGCCGGTATTAAAAAAATTCAATAATTAGAAAGTACTCATATGAAAAAAATTTTTATTTTAACTCTATTGCTCACTAATCTTTCATTCGGCCGTTCATGGCAAAATCCTCAAGACATAGGTTTTGAAATTAGAAATCATGATCGATATCCAATTACGGTATCATTACAACAATTAGTTGCCGAAAATCCAGAAAATCCTAATGATGTTACGCCCGTAGCACATTTATTTAAAAATATTGTAGTTCCTGCAAAACAAGGAACCAGAATTGCTCATTTTCAGCATCCATTAGACATTCACGAAGGAATTTTTGGTCTTGTCGTTGATTATACAAATTCACGAACACAACAAGCAGAACAACGGCTTTATCTTATACAACCAGGTAAAACTATTTTTGTTGCTTGGGAAAATGGTTCTTTGCGTCCCCAAAAAGGAAGAGGAGTTTTTCAACGCACTTCTCAAAGTGGTTGGAGCCTGAACAATAATGTAACTCAAAATGATTTACCAATATTTGTGCCTCAAGATTAAAAAAAAGGGAAAAAAATGAAGCTCTATTTATTATCTAGTTTATTAATGGTTTTATCTATACAAGCAATAGAATGGCAAAATCCTCAAGACATAGGATTTGAAATTAGAAATCATGATTCTAAGCCCATTATTATCACATTAAAACCAACAGATACCCCTCTTGTTAATGTCGCTGATCCTTTATTTATCTTAAGTCCGAGAGATGCAATAATTTGGAAAGCAGAAATACCGGGGAAAAAAATATTTGGCAAAGTTCAAAGCTTATCTAAAAGATTAGATATTACAGAACCATTATTTTTAACAGTAGAATATACTGATAAAAATAATAAACCAGCTTTTAAACATTACACCTTTGCACCAAATAAAACTGTGTTTGTTGCATGGGAAAATAATGAATTAAGACCGCAAACAGGAAAAAATGGTCAAACCCAATCAGGCCTTAGCTTAAATCTTAATGTACGACCATTTGATATTTTGATTTGGAATATGCAACAAAATGACTATGTATTAAATCGAAAATAAAGAGTATGAAAAAAATAATATTTATTTTGACCTTATTTTCTTTCAAACTTAATGCTTTGACCGAAGCTGAATATAAACAAGGCATTAATTTTGAGATCCGTAATCACGATGACTATCCAATTATCATCTCACTAATTGATCCGGTAATTAATAAAACTTATTTCCAAAGCATTACGGTTCCTGCAAAAAAAGGAAAAGTTATTCCTTCAATTCAAAAAACAGTAGATATTGAGCAAGGCTTTTTACGATTAATTGTTCAGTACAAAAATCCTGCAACCGCGCGGCAAGCAATAAAGTCGTATACCTTTGCTTCTTCTTCTAACCGAACATTATATTTTGCATGGGAAAAAAAGGAACTACGTCCACAAAAAGGAATCTTTGGTAAAACTCAAAGCGGTCTTAGCCTTAAAAATAATATCACTGCTAAAGATATTATTACCAGAGAACATCAAGAAGATAAGCCCGATCCCTATTGG
The DNA here is from genome assembly GCA_049325595.1 of Candidatus Babelota bacterium. Lineage (GTDB taxonomy): Bacteria > Babelota > Babeliae > Babelales > Vermiphilaceae > Noda2021. The sequence continues at coordinate 52,078 of JBMOLF010000012.1, read as the reverse complement.
AAAGATATTTTGTAACAAAAAAAAGCCGCTTGGGTATGATTTATTCACACTCAAGTGGTCTTTGCATCAACTCATTTAAAAATTGTTTAATTGGCTTATTTTCAAATACCATTTCATGAATCCCTCTAAAAATAGGAAGATTCAGTGAATGCTTATCGAGCAACTGCTTTACCGAAACAATTGTTTTTATACCCTCAGGTAAAACAGGGGTATTAATAAGATCTATTTTTTCACCGCGACCTAAAGCTCTTCCTATTGCCACATTTCTACTTTGCTTGCCAAAAGCAGTGAGCATAAGATCACCCATACCAGAAAGGCCGTAAAGCGTATCTTTTTGGCCTCCTAATAATTGTGCAATAATAACCAGCTCAGCAAAACCACGGGTCACTAAAAAAGCTTTTACATTATCGCCATATCCCGCGCCATCCAGTAGCCCTACTGCCACGGCAAGCACATTTTTTAAGGCACCGCCTGACTGCACTCCTAATAAATCGTTAGTTAAATAAGCTCTTAAATAACAGTTACTTACTAGAGTTTGTATTCGTTGACCAATGTTTTCTGACGATCCAGCCAATGCAACAGCCGTACAATATTGATGAGCAAGGTCATACGCATAACTCGGTCCACTTATTACCGCTTTTTGAGCAGTAAACCCAAGCACGTCATCGATAATCTGGCTCGGGAAAAATAATGAATCTTGTTCAATGCCCTTACTTAAAATCACCCAAATATGAGAAGGATCAACATAATTTTTTGCCTTGCCTACCAAACCACGAATGTAGGGAACAGGTACTGCTTCAAAAATAAATTCCGAAGCACTTAGAGCTTCTTCTAGAAAAATTGTTGGTTCAATCAAAGGACTTAATGGTATTCCTGGCAAATAACGCTCATTAACAAGTTTGGTGGTAATTACCCGTGCTACCGCTGGATCGTGACACCATAATTTTACTTTATAACCATTGCTCGCGAGCAATGTTGCAAAAGCAGTTCCCCAAGCCCCTTCACCAAGTACCGTCATATAGTTCATTGACCAAAATTCCTTTTACATGCATTAAAAAATGTTATTGCTTCATTTAAATGATTTTCAGTTAATTCAGGCCAGAAGCAATCCAAAAAATAAAGTTCGCTATAAGCAGATTGATAGAGCAAAAAATTACTTAACCGTTTTACCTTACCCGTTCTAATAATAAGTTCAGGATCTGGAATATTACCAGTCCATAAATAATTTTTTAAAGAAGATTCAGTAATATGGTCTTCTGTTAAAATTCCTTTTTTTACCTCATTTATTATGCGTTTTATGCCATGAATAATTTCTTGTCGTCCACCATAGAAAAAAAGAAATGTTATCTGTAAATGAGTACCTGATGCTGTCTTTTTTTCAATTTCATTACATACGGGTACTATATGATTGGGATACAAAGATTTTTCTCCTGCAAAACAAATCCGTATGCCCTTTTCTACAAATTGATCAATTCCTAGCTGAGCCTGTTCAATGAGTAAATCAAATAAATAATTTTTCTCGATTTCAGATCGATTCAAATTCTCAAGAGAAAAAGCATATAAAGATAGATAAGGAATATGATTTTTCAAACAATAATCAGCAACTAACTTTACCGATTCAATTCCTTGACGATGCCCAAACCAACCCAATTGCCCTTTTTGCTGTGCATATCGGCGATTGCCATCCATAATACAGGCAAGATGCGTAATCATAATACCCCTAACAAAGCCTGAATTTAATAGATAATTACGCAATAGACCTTTTTGCATTTACTACAGCAATTGTTGCTTTAATAGCACAATAGATCAAACTCATACCGGCAGCAAAAATAATACGCTCAACCAATGCAAGAGGAGTTAATGCTACCCAAGCAGCATGCGTCATTGGTACTGAATAAGCCCAAATAACTGCACCTACTGCATGTGCTACAAAGGTACTCGTAAGGGAAGTTAAAAATATATTGTTATGAGATTTAAGCGATAAAGCCATAGGAATTAGCCACAAAGATGCGTAAGAAATTGCTGTTTGAGGGCAAGACAAATATAACCCTAAACATATAGCAGGAACTGCAAACGCAACTACTCTACCATGTCTTGTCCATACCAAAGATGCCATTAAGCTTGGGATCCCGGCCAAAGCAAGAAACGCCCAAGAAATAGGGGAGCCCATCATAATTTTTAATGCAAAAGAAAGACCAACTACTAACATTGCACTTGCAATTCCATTAAATGCGCCAGCTAAAGGAGCAATCATGGGCATAAAAGAAAAAAAGGAAATATATGAACCAATAACAAAACTTACTTTTAAAAAAGAAGCAAGCTTGAGTACACTAGTAAAAAAGAGAGTTTTACATATAAACGAGTAACGAGAAAAAATGGTTGTTTTCATAATAGTGCCCGGGTTAATAAAGACTAAAATCTATTTGATAAATAGGTTACCCACAAACACGGATTTATCAACTATAGCAATAAGGAAAACTGTATGAAATTTCGAGCTATTATCTTTGATATGGATGGTACTATTGTCAATACGGAACATTTATGGCACAAAGCAACAGCAACCCTTATTGCAAAACGAGGAATTACCTTATCCTTTGAGGCACAACAAGCATTACACCAGCGACTAAGCGGATTGGATGTTTTTCAAAGTTGCAGTCTTATCAAACAAACCATAAATGCCTCAGAATCAGTAAGCGAACTTATTGCTGAAAAAACAGCTTTGGCCCTTTCATTTTATCAAAATGACCTTTGCTTTATTAATGGCTTTACCGAATTTCATCAACAAGCTCGTGCTTTTTCCCTTAAAATGGGGATAGCCACCAATGCTAACGATGCAACATTGGCTATTACTCAAAAAAGCTTATGTCTTAATAAATTTTTTGATACGCATATATATGGCATATCTTGTGTTAACAATATTGGCAAACCTAACCCAGCAATTTATTTACATGCCGCTCAACAACTTATGGTTGACCCAACAGAATGCATAGCAATAGAAGATTCTGCAAATGGCATTAAAGCTGCACAAAATGCTGGCATGTTTTGTATTGGCATTACTACCAGTGGCAACCCCTATCAAACTGAAAAAGCACATTTAATAGTAAATAGTTATCAAGAAATACCTTTAAAAGAGTTGTTAGGAGTTAACGATAAATCCCAATAAAAAAAATCTCTTGTTTTTTATAAGGTTTTTATTACCTTATAAAAACTTTTATTAATTGTATTTCTATCTAGTGGAGTTATATGATCAAGGAAATACTTATTGAGGAACCTCCCTCGGGCCATTTTAAACGACTTGTTTTTTCTCTTTTATCATCTCTAATTTTTCATTTTTCTTTTTTTATTCCACACAATAAATCCCTTTTCCAAGGAGCACTATGGTTATGAACCTTCCTATGCTTTTTGTAAACATCGGGCTTTTTATTATTTTGCTGCCAATTCTTGACTGGTTTAAAAAAAGAAAAACTGAATATAAACCCCAGCAATCTCCTCATTTGGGTTTTTTATCAATTGCCGCAACATTAATTGCAACAGAGTTAGGTGCTAGCTTATTATTGAGCTCTTCAGATGAATCATTTTATACAGCCTGTTACGGGCTTTTTTATATTATTGGCATTAGCATTGGTTATTTAATACTGGGAGGAGGCCTTGCAGTACGTATACGTTCAGCACAATGCAGCACTTCCGCACAATTTTTAGAGGTAAAATATCATTCACCTTCACTTAAAAAATTAGCTTCCTGTCTTTCTACGATGATTATGTATGCCTTTTTGGTTGGTGAATTAATTGCTACAAAATCTCTCTTGCAAGGACTTGGATTCACCAATGAACTCTTTTTTATTATTCTGTGGTTTTTGCTTGTTCTTTATTGCTCGATTGGCGGCTTGCCCCGCTTAGGCATATCAACGTTTGTACAATTAAGTTTTTTTAGTGTCATTTTTGGTGGAACTTTTATCTATTGTCTTTTTAAAGCACCTCCTTCATGGACCACTATCACTTTTTTTCTCAAACAGCAGGAGTTAACTTCTTTTTTTTCTCAAACTAATTTAGCTTCTTTGTTATTGAGTCTTTTAAACATTATAATTTATTGTATTAGCGAACAAGATGTTACTCATCCATTATTTTCAAAAAAGTCTCGCTTCACACAAATAATTTCAAGCGGTGGTGCCGGAATCTTTATGATTTTGTTTTCATCAATCCCACTTTATTTTTGTTATCAAGCACACCTACTTAATTTAGAAATTCCATCAGGCCTTAGCCCAATTATTCCGGTGATACAATACCTTACTAACGACTTGACCGTTATTTTTATACTTTGTGGTATTATTATTGCAATAATTACCACCTTTGATTATCTGTTTTTAGCCATTAGCACTTATTGGATAGAAGACTTTAATTTATTTACCCATCCTGATAGCAAATCAATTATTACGCTGGTAAATGGCTCTTTAATTATGATTGTCTCCTATTTCTTCTCAACTGATTTGCTCAGCATATTTAATGTCAGCTTTGAATTGTATACCTGCATATTACTTGTTCCATTATTTTTTTCTTATGTAAAAAAAGAAGTAAAAAAAATTGCTGCATGGTGCGCTATTGGTGCAGGCCTTATTAGCTTTATTATAGGTAATTGCATATATCTATATACAGAAAAAGAATTTGTACATCTTGCAAGTGCAGTGATTGGCTATGCTATTGGTTCAGTCTGCAGCGATTTAAAATTTTCTAAAAAATTACGTCCTGCATTATTACGAAACTAATACTATAGCTCCTTCATACATAATTTTGATAACCTTCTTTTAAAGGAATAGTATGAAAAAATTATGTATGTTTTTTTTGTGCTTTTATTCACTGTCATTACAAGGCATGGCAACCGGTGATGTGAATTTACTTCCCTTCCCTGAAGATGGGGATCCTGATGTTGAGTTTGGTGCATTTAATTTTAATGCTGGTACTATCACAACCGACTTTGGTTTTTTTAGCTCAAGTAATGCAAACGCCATATACATACAAAACGATGGCAACATTCTTACATCAGGTAGTTCGTTTAATAGTAGCCAAACCGGTCCTAATTCTTTTGCTTTAGCACGATTTTCACCAAATGGTGTGTTGGATCGTACTTTTTCTCAGTCAGGTACTCTTTTATTTCCTGGTCAAGTTATTACCAATTTTGGCGGGACTGATGACCAATCTACCTGCTTAAATGTACAGCCTAATACCATTATTGTTGCCGGTGGATTTACCAATGTTAACCAAAATTATCAATTTGCCTTAGCTTTTTATCAAAAAGATGGCAGTTATGTATCAACTATTGGCAGTGATGGACTGGTTATAACTCCTTCATTTTCTACTAATTCTAACGACATAGCACGTGCAATGGTTTTGCAAGATGATGGTCGTATTATTTTAGCCGGAACAACTATCGATGCATTGAGCCAAGCCTTTTTTGCCCTTGCTCGTTATAATCCCGATGGGACTCTTGATACAACATTTGGTACTGGAGGGCAAGTTATTTTACCTTCATTTAGCACTGGTTCTCAAGACCGCGCATTTGCAGTAGCACTCGATCAATTAAATCGAATTGTTGTTGGTGGCATAACAACTGATGCTACCGGCACTACTGGTTTTGCCTTAGCGCGTCTCACGACAACCGGCGCACTTGATGTCACATTCAATCCCTTAGGTACCATACCAGGAACATTGAGTCTATTTTTTGACGGCAGTAATAATATTTTACGTGCATTGCTCATTCAACCTGATGGGGCTATTATTGCCGGTGGCACTACCAATCAAAATGGCATTGGTACTGATTTTGCATTGGCACGTTTTTTAGATGATGGTTCACTCGATCCCACTTTTAACGAAGTTGGGACATTGGTAATTGCCCTAACTAATACCGAGAACATTTTAACAAGCATGGCGTTGCAGGCTGATGGTAAAATTTTAGCATGTGGATCAAATGGAATCGAAGGAGTCGATCAAAAATTTTTAGTAGCTCGTTTTACCCCGAGCGGCACGCTTGATACTGTTTCATTTAATCCACCTACGTTGTCAAATCCAGTTTTTGTACCAGTGCCAGATCTTACCAATCCATTTATAATTCCTGATTTTAATATCCTACCCCAAATCGATGTGAATAATTTTTCTACTTCTCCAGGATTTCCTATTGCTCCTAATTTTGATGGCGGTAATCCAGCAGTTATTGACGGATTTGTACTTACCCCTATTTTTGGCACTAACGACCACATTAATGCCGTCGCCTTGCAACCAGATAGCAGAATTGTAGTAGCCGGGGGAACTAAACCATTACTTTCAAACGGGTCATTATTTGGATTAGCGCGCTATATTAACAACAATCCTTTAACACCAGTTACGATTACCGATCCGACAAATGGCGCTATCGTTTTTACCACCGGTCTTTCCGGACCTGCATTTATGGGTACCGCACCAAATCCTTCAAACATAGCATTGTTTTATAGCGGACCAACAGGTGTGCTGCTCGGCACTACTACCACCATCCCCGGACTTGATGCATGGATAATTTCTGGCGTAACCGGACTTGCTGAAGGTGATAATCAAGTACAAGCGGTAGCAAATTATCGTGATGGGCAGATGAGCATGATTTCAGACACTATTATTGTAACCCGAGAAGTTGAAACCATTTAATCAATTTTATGGACAATTTGCATAATTTGCTTATAGTATCCATCAATTACCATCTTTTTAAACCTTTGCATTAAATACAGAATTGGAAGGACAGCATGCGCTATCATATTCTTTTATTAGTAGCATTAACTTTTAATGCCATACAACCAATGGATAAATTCAAAGAAAAATTAAACAATTTTTCTGAGCGTATCACTAATCCATCTTTTATTGATAAAGATAAAGTCAGTGAAAAGCTAAGCTCAATAGGTTCATTTTTAAATAACGGAATGAATAGATTAGTTGAGCTAACAATTCGCAATGATAATTACACAACAAAAGAAAAAATAACTGTATGCGGTGGAGCAGCAGTATTTTTAATTCTTTTAACGACTTCACGAATACTTAAACAAAAATCGATTAATAATCAACTTGCACAATTAAAAAAAGAAAGCCGTGATCAGAATTTAACATCATCACGATCGCTTACTGAAGAAGAAATAACAATAGAAGTAGAAAGATTATCTGAAAAATTGGATATAGAATATACCCTTAATGGCGTTTTAAATAACTTGTCATCAAAAAATATTTCTAATTTTGATGATTTTTTAATCTCATTAAATAATCTTTATTCTGATATAGAAATTTTTTTACCGCCACATCATCGATTCGGCAATAAAGAATTTGTAACAAAATGCAAAGCGCAGCTCGATAAAGAAGTAAAAAAAGTTGTAGATTTGATAGATAAAAATACAAATAATTACAAAGAAACTATAACTAATATTCATTTAAAATTACGACTAAAACAATTTGAAAATGCACAACAACATCGCAAATTCAAAGAACAATTAGAGGAAATGCAATTTGCAGTAAAACATCCACCTGTTCAACCCGTTCAAGCATAAGAATTAAAAAGAGCCAATGGTATAATCATTGGCTCTTTTATTTCATTGATTTTTTTGCAATGATACTAGACTGCCGAACATAAAATTATTAATGGCCAAAATTTTATATAACAATTCGAAGGAGCCAACTGTGAAGCAATTTTTCTTCTGTGCTTTTATTTTTATAGTAAGCGCTCCTATAATTGCCATGGAAAAATTGCATGATTCTATTAATGTCTTTTTAAGTCAAATTAATAACCGTATTTCTGCAATCGTGCGACATACGGTATACAAAAAAAATGGCATTACTGTTGGTACTCCATCATTCATCAACAAACAACATGCCTTACGAACTTTCTCAACAATATCAGAAATCACTAAATATTGTGATAAAGTAATAAAAGCTGAAACCTTGCGGTCTCGCATGAGAGACTTGCAATATACCATTTACATTCAACAAGCAGTTATTGCTGAACTTCAAGGTCTTGCGCAAAATAAATATATTCTGGATAGTAAATTAAAAAATATAGTCCTCTTACTCCAAGGTAACAGCAAAATGTATAGCTCTATAAAGACCGCCGCTCAATTTGCCTTGCAAGATTGCTACGATCATGCTGAAGAAAAAATGAAATCAAATAAAACAAGCTGGTTTGCTGCAGTTAAAGAAGTTGAGTCTGAAGTAAAAAAAATTTTAGAAGAGAATAAAAAACATCATATGACGCTTAAAAATTCATTTGATTATTTATTAAAACAACTTCAACAAGCACCTCTTAAACAAGCTTCAGCGGCTTAAAACATTTTTTAACTTGTCTGCATAGATGTTTTAGGCTATTCTCATTACATGATGAGTTTATTATTAATTAACGGAGCACTTATGCAGCTCAATGCTATTTTTATCACTTCCACCTCAATCCACTTCTTTGCATATAGTGGTGCTCATCATCGACATCATCATTCCTAATTGTCTTCCCTATTTTTTACCTTTATCTTGTTGGTACTCTTTTTTTGTTATGAATTTTTGAGGATGTCATGAATATTTCTTTATTTCTTTTCTTTTTTACTGCTTTAGCTACGTTATATTTTATTTTAGGTATTCGCGCTTCACGCAAAGTTAAAACCGCTTCCGATTATTATCTTGCTGGTCGCTCACTCGGGGTAATGCAAGTTACCTGTAACCTTATTGCAACTCAACTTGGTGGTGGTTTATTATTGGGTACTGCTGCTACTGCCTACTCAATTGGATTTTATGGCATTTTTTACACACTTGGGATGAGTATTGGCTTTTTACTTTTGGCAACCGGCATTGCCTCACGCTTGCAGCAATTTAAAGTGACCACAACTGCACAACTATTTGAAACCCAATATCAATCAGCCGCACTTAAAAAAATTGCATCGTTACTTTCTATTATCACCTTTTTTGGCATTTTAGTGGCGCAAGTTATTGGCACTAAATCACTCATTGCGGGTCTTGGGTTTGAGACGTTCTGGCTGATTATTCCTTTTTGGTTATCAGTAATTGGTTACACGATGATAGGGGGGCTACGGGCAATTACGATTAATGATATGATTCAATTGGCACTAATCACCGTTATTTTTGGTGGTATTTTTGTTTACAGTATTTTTGCAAATCCTGGCTTATTTACTCAAATGATTAATAACCAACCAATACTATTTGCCAATCAACCAACGCAAACTAGCTTGCTCTCAATTATTTTAATGCCTGCTTTATTTTCACTCTTTCAACAAGATTTAGCACAACGTTTTTTTGCGTCACGCAGCCAAAAAGTTGCTACGGTTTCGGCACTCTATGCAGGTATCTTTTTAATCTTATTTGCCTGCATTCCCGTATATTTTGGTATGGCAACCAAATTACTAGGTTTTGATAGTGCCAATGGTAATCCGCTTATTATTTTTCTTGATAATACTATTTCTGGATCAATAGTTGCGCTTGCCTTATGCGCAATTGTAGCTGCCATTATTTCTACTGCCGATGCGCTACTCAATGGCATTAGTGCAAACATTACCCAAGATTTTAATATTATTTTGCCAGGTTTCAGTGGACTTGCTACTTCCAAAATCACTACCCTTTTAATAGGCCTTGCTGCTCTTGGTGCATCGTATGTAGTACCACAAGATATTATTGGTATGATTATTAACAGTTACGAACTTTCAGTAAGTTGTTTATTAATTTCTTTACTTGTTTGTTACTTTAAAAAAGACGTTAAAAAGCAAGCTGCTTATCTAAGTATTGTAGCAGGATTTGTCACCTTTATTATTCTTAATATCTATCCAACAGCTTTTCCTCGTGAGCTTATTTGTTTGATAGTATCTGCAATTGGATATGTAATTGGATCAGTAAAAAAATAACATAATCAATGCTTGGTCGTAGCATGAGTAATTATTTTTAGTATTTCAGCAGTATCATCGACTACTCGAAGCAGATGAGCATTCTCCTTTGCAATATAACCAGTTTGTAAGGAGTTATTATACCAATTGATCAATGGTTGCCAAAAATCAGCACCTACTAAAATTACGGGGATATGGTTTATCTGGTGGTGTTTGAGTGCATTGAGCAGTTCAAAAAGCTCATCCGCGGTTCCTATACCACCAGGAAAAACTATAGCAGCAACTGAATACCGAATGAGTAGCCATTTACGGCCAAAAAATTGGTTTACCCGTATAAAGCTACCGCATTTATTTTCAAAATCTTCATCAACACCTGCAACGCCAATTCCCAAATTAGCAGTGCTTTTTGTTTTTCGTTCGCCCGCGTCAGCACCGCAATTAGCTGCTTCCATCACCCCTGGCCCGCCACCAGTCAAAATCGAATATTCCTGTTCGGCCAACTGTTTTGCAATTTCAAAAGCTTGACTATGATAAGTATCATCACCCTTTACTTGAGCTCCGCCAAAAATAGTAACCACCTTCTTTTTTAGCGTAGCCCGCATAAGAATTGCTGCTCGCATCACCTGCCAACCAGCCTTGATATAAGCACCAAACAATACTAAGTCTGATCGAGTCCAGCGCGCCATTACCTGATGTCCTTCTTTTTAATGATTCCATTAAGCTCAATTTTGCATTTGTCTTCCACCAAACAAAAAGCCTCGGTAAGATCATCGGTTATAGTAAATAATCCTAAATCTTCAGGCGCAATAAGTTTATGCGGCAATGCTTCACTGATGACCCAATTCATAAAAGGTTGCCAATATTCTCGTCCAATTAATACGATTGGTGTGCGCTTTAAGGTACCCGTTTGAATTAAAGTAAGTACTTCACCAAGCTCATCTATTGTGCCAAATCCCCCAGGAAATACGACAAACGCGCTAGAGTATTGAGTGAGCAACCATTTACGTGCATAAAAGTAATCAACTTGAAAATAATCACTTAAACATTCATTTTTTGGCTCATGCAAAGTGGTTACCCCAATACCTAATGTTTTTCCTTTTTCACATTGATGAATACGTGCACCACAGCTTGCCGCCTGCATAATGCCCGAGCCACCGCCAGTTAATACTGATATACCACTTTCAGCAAATCGATGGGCAAGATCATGCGCTTTTTTTGCATAAACAATGTCTTGCCCAAAACGTGATCCACCAAAAATAGTTACAATCGGTCCTGGAAGTGCAAATATGCGATACGACCCACATAACATTTGAAAATTAACATGAAGCAATTTAAAAAAAGTACGAATCGTAAAATAAATGCGTTGCCAAAACTTCATAAAATTTATTTTATGGTAGTTTCGATCAAATTAATTAATTCTTTTGCTGCGTTTTCAATTTCTGTATGACCATGATGGCGCGCGTGTTTTAAAGAATCTTTTAACGCACTTATGTGAATAATTTTTAAATCACCAGTTGGATAATCATACCGCTCTTTTGATTCTTCTGGAAAATCAGTATTAATTCCTAAAAACCACAAGGCGTAATCTTGGATATCGTGAGTGTTTAAATATTTTACCACTTCATCTTGAGTCGGCTTATCTTCTGACCAATCTGAATGATGCTTTGCAACCTCTAATTTCCCCTTTATTAATTTTTTTGCATGCTCAACGGCTAATTTATTTAGTTTCACCGCCATAAAAACTCCTTTGCTACTTGACACTTACTATATACTAGCAAGTGTATCGTGGTAAAAAAATGAAAGGCAAGTATGTACACAAATAAACCTACGTCTTTACGTAAATTTCTTCCTCTTATTATAATTGGTAGTTTAGTGGTTATATTGACTATAGTAGTTCAATGGCTGCGTGGTTTTTCTATTCATGGCGCTATGACCGATTTTATGGGGATTTTCTTTTTAGTTTTTGGTGGATTTAAAGCAATTAATACCAAAGCATTTGCACGTGCTTATCGCGAATACGATATAATTACCCAGCGATTCCCTTTGTGGGGATATCTTTATCCATTTATTGAGCTCGCTTTGGGTATAGCATTCATAATGAATTGGCAGGTAAAAGCTATGTCATTAATTACGTTGATTCTTATGGCAATAGGAAGCATTGGGGTATATAAAAAACTACAAAAACGTGAAACTATCCAATGCGCATGCTTAGGTGCCCTCTTTAATATTCCTATGACCTATGTTACCTTAGGCGAAGATTTGCTTATGGCTGTAATGGCAGGGCTTATGTTATTTTAAACCTTTTAAAAAAGAGGGTGGTAATGAAAAAACTTTTTTTAACCGTAATTTTTTTTTCACATGTAATCATAAAAACCAACGAGCCATCCTCAATCTTGCATATTCCCTCTTTTAATAAATTATATCAATTAGAAACCAAGCGCTGCTTTTTACGCCCCGCACAAACAAAAGATATTGACGATTTAATTGATGTTATGAGTAATGACGACGTACTGCGTTACTATTTATTCCATCGCCGCATTAGTAGCGCTAAATTTAAAAATGATTTACATTATTGGCCCAATAAAATGAGAATTTTATTATTTTTAAAAATAATAAACATGAAGCATTATGCGCATGTCTGGAAGATTGAAGATAAAACATCACATCAAACCATAGGGTTTGTTGGTCTTCATAAAATTTTTAAGAATGTAAATGAAAATTTACGTGCTGCACACAAGAACAATTACAACCTAACTTTGGTGCTCAAACGTAATTGGCAAGGACAAAAATTAAGTACCGAATTATTTTCTCAATTTATACCTGCTGTATTTACCCATAAAAAATTTAAAAAATGCACCGGACTTACATTACTTACGAATATTGATAACATTCATGCACAAAAAGTAATTAAAAATCCTAAAACTCAAAGCCTTAAATATGGATTGGTTGATCAAGGTTATTTTCACTATCGTTATTCTTCACTTTTTTATATGAATGCCTACACCATCTCACGCCAACAAATTTTAGAACAAATTAATTCAACTGAATCTGCTCACGACAAGGAACGTACATGAAAAAAATAATTTTTATCTTAACACCAATTTTTTGCTCCATAAGAGCACAAGAGCATGTTTCTTTACTAAAAACACCCCATCTCACATTACAATATGCTAATGTTAACGATCGCCATAATTATCAAGACCTCATGACTTCGAGTGATGCGGTATGCCAATATTTAGTGGGTGGAAAAATAACTGCAGAAGAGCTTAAAACTAAATTTAATAGTGCATTGGCAAAAACATATTTTTTCTTAGATTTTGCAGCCCGAAACAAAACATTATTTGGCAAACCAATAAGAGGATTTAGATGGAAAATAATCTCTAATGAAACACAAAAAGTTATTGGATATGTAGCGTTAAAAAATAAAGATTCGGCCGTTCAACATTTGTTACCAAGCGATAATTACAAAAGCCTTTCAATTTTTTTTGACGAGTCTAATCAACACAAAGGTTATTTTAAAGAAGTTCTAACTCATCTTTTACCAGCTGTTTTTACTCATACTGCATACAAAGATGCCGACGGAATAGTTGGCACTTGTGCAAAAGATAATGATAAAATGATTCATTGCATACATAAATATGCTGGCTCTTTAGAAGGTTTTAGTGATACGGGAACTCAGCTTTTTCCAAATGGAACTACTCTTGTTCCACACCTAACTCAGTTTAGAATTTTTACACTTTCCAAATCAGCAATATTAGCTTTATCATCTCATAATATAGAGGAAGAAGTATGAAAAAATTTATCATTACGATCTTTTGTTTTTCGGCACTCATCAAAGCTCATGAAAAACTAGCATTGGTAAATAATACTGATCCTAATTATATTATTACTCCTCATTTGACTATTCAAAAAGCTGGTGTTACCGATGCAAAACATTTTGTAACATTAGCAAGCGATCATCAAGTGTCGCGCTACATGTTCTGTTCTGAAGCAAGCGAGGATGATATTAAAAAAATTGCTGATTCCTGGTTTAAAACAAAAATTGTAGCACCACTCGTTTTTTTAATGCCCTCAAAATGGACTTTTCATCGTTGGATGATAAGAAAAACAGATGCTGAAAAACCCGCGAATGAACATGAAGTTATTGGCTCATTAAGCATTATGAATCTTGATGATAAAAATATTTTAGAACTACTCAGGAAATATGATCCTGAACATTATAAAAATTACCCGAATTTGGGCTTATGTCTCAAACCCTCAGAATGGGGCAAAGGATATGCACGAGAATCTTTGTATGCATTGCTCAGCAAACTATTTGTTGCCAATGAATTTAAGCAGCTAAAGGGTCTTGCATTATGCATTAATAAAGACCATGAACGGTGTATAAATTGCGTGATGAAAAAGAATGAAGGTAACGCAAGAAAACCCTTTGTATATCATGGGGAAGTGTATTTACCAAATGGTTTTACTAAAGTTGTACCTAAACCTTGCACCGTTAAATGTTTTACGGTAAATAGAGAAGATTTTTTACAATTTTCAGGCATAAGAAACAATAATTAAATAAATTTCCCCAGCAATGTTCCTACACGCTGGGGGATTAATCTTACTCATAATTAAAATCATTAATGCCCAATTTTTCGGCCATTCTTTTGAGTTTTTCTTCAAGTAATTGGTATTCAGTCTTATTATCTACAGTCCATACTATCGTATCGTTGCTAGCTTGTTCAGCTTGCTTTTTACAATGGAATAAATGAATTTTCTAGACTTATGCATATTCATCATAATATCTATCGTTTTGATAATCTTCATTTTCTTGCTCATTAAATTGTCCAACCTCAGTTTTAACTGGCATATTTTTTAAAATATCTTTCCATTTCATGCCGTATTTAAGCAACTCGATAGAACCATGGTGAGAATTTACAGCTAAACAGTTATGGGCTATAGCCATATTTTTAGCTTGATCGGCATAATGTTCTGCAATTTGTATGTTAGTTGTTAAGTCAAATATTTTGAGGTATGACTCAAATTTTTTTGAATCTTGATTATATTCTTCAACACAGCAAACCGCATCATTACTCTCTGGCGTTACCATTACTGAATTTACGGTAGCATCGGTTACCAATGTATTGCGTTCCAGCGTAGCAAGATCAATAGCTTGAACTGCTTTATCAGTTGCATACACCACTTTCTTACCATCTGCAGACATACGCAAAAATTTGATACCATTGGGTTCAAGAGCAAGAATTACCTGTTTGTTAGCTTGTCTATCCCATATATTTACACTACTATTAGTATCTGTTATTACTTTCATACCATCTGGTGTAGCAACAATAGAACGAATAGCCCCTGCGTAATAAATTCTGGTTTCACTATTAGATTTTAAATCCCAAAAATATAATGTTCCATCTTCTGATCCAGATACTAAGCTCGTATCATCCAAAAAAAGAGCGGACACAAAATCACAATCTAATGTTTTTAGTTCAGTTCTGGCAAATGTATCAGGTGCCATTTGCCATAAACGAAGGGTATTATTTGCTGAAACAAATTTTTCTCCATTTTTATGAGCCATAACTATTTTTATAGGATGTATGAGCCAGGGTGCCATGTGAATTTTTCCTGATCGTATATCAGTTATAGCTAAACGAGCGTCATTAGTTGCAAATAACAACTTATTATTATCTAAAAATCTTACTGTTTTTGCATTACCGCTATAATTATTATAGGTATGTTTGAGCTCTTTTTGAGCAATATTCCACACCTTTAAACGTTTTGTTGAATTATTAACACTAAAACCACTCACCACTTCCTCGGGCTCAGCAGTAATCAAAAGATTATTATCGGGACTAAATGTAATAGGATAAGCTCCTTCTCTTTCGTAGCAAGATAAAATAGATGAAGCAACTACCCATCGTCGTGAATTTTCTAAATAGCCAAGTAAAGTATGAGGCTCTTGAATAGCATTTTCTTCGTCTAGATTACCAAGCAAATCGGTAGGTAAAAATTGATTTTTAGCTAAATCTGTTATGCTTTTTTCTCGAGCATCTAACGAAGATTTATTTTCAAGATCTTTGCAAAATGTTTCCATGGTTATGTGTTTTAACGACGGGATTTTATCAGAAGCAAAAACCATGAATGGGCTATTTACTATAAAAGCTAAAATTAATCTTTTCATAACGCACCTTTTCACTTTGGGAAAATAAAATAAAAGAATATCTTTTATATTCTGCCTGTCAAAGAATTATTTTCATCAAAAGACCATTATCCCCTTATTTAAAATATTTTTAGATTATGCATTGCTGAAGCAAAAAGCATATTAAAATAATTTATATTATTGCAATTAGAAATAATTAATTGATATAGTCTCTGTGTAACTAGTTAATCACAAGGATTAATATGAAATATCTGGTTTTACATTTTATTACTACCATTTTAATAGGCTTACTGGCTCATAACTCCTTATTTTGCAACCAACCCACAATAAAAGAAGATGCCGAAGGTAATTCATATATTTACGCAGTAGCGCAAACGGGACTTTGCGGATATTTAACGCTATACAATAGACATGCTCAACAAATTGTCTTAGAAGCTTTTTTGTTTTCTGGTGATAAACAAATAAAAAAAATTGGTCGTTATGAGTGGCACAATCCTACTCAAGCAGTTCAATTCAGCTTTGATTCTGCAGGCACGGGGCCACACTATCATTATCGTATTTATTGTTACCCTCGGTTTGGCGAACAAACAGATAAATCAGATTGTATTAACTTATTAACTATCGATCAAAATCGCACGAGAACACGTGCCTCATGTACAACTGCAGCACCATGGGCTGGTGGTAGAGGAACTATCCCTTTCAAACCACTCTGCATGGATGAGCTATATAAATCAGCTGAGTGTAAGGAAAATCGATAAGGATTTGGTATGTTTTGCAAAAGATTATTTCTGTTAAGCTGCTTTATCACCTTTTTTGCTGCGCATACAGAAGAACCCAAAAAAACAATATGCATGTACGTATTTGTGCATGGTATTATGAATATTGAAGCCCATTTAAATACCAGCACGCTTATTCATTTATTTAATGATGATATTGAAAATACCTTATACAAAAAAAATATTTTACTGGTGCGCACCGATCCTTTTTTTCAACAAAGCCAGCCCATTCAAGGACTAGGATTACTTCCT
Source organism: Candidatus Babelota bacterium (assembly GCA_049325595.1). GTDB lineage: Bacteria > Babelota > Babeliae > Babelales > Vermiphilaceae > Noda2021. Next base: position 35,024 of record JBMOLF010000012.1, on the reverse strand, counting down.
ATAGATATGAACAAAATAATTCCCGGCTATGCTGCCGGTGCAATGGCGCATTTATTTGAAGAACAAATAGCCAACAATAGTTCATGTGAACATAAATATTACACCTTTGGATGGTCTAGTTTGCTGAGTATTTCTGAGCGTTACAAAGCAGCTGAACAATTATATGCAGAATTATCAGCTGAAATAAAGCGGCATACCGCTCAAGGACATACCGTAAAGTTAATGGCTGTTGGTTATAGTCATGGTGCTAATATTTTGCTGAGTCTTGCCGCAATAAAACGAGAGCAAACTACTATAAATCCTTTTACTATTAATACCATGGTTTTAATTGGTGCACCGATACAATGTGAAACTGATTATTTGATAAATGATTCTATGTATCAAAAAATATATCACTTATACTCAAATGCTGATATGCCACAAACGTTGGATTTTTTTACGAGCAAGCGCTTTTTTTCTGAGCGTATATTTAGACCACGAAAAGGCTTTGAACTCCCGCAAAAATTGGTACAAGTTAATTTAATATTCTTAAAAAGAGCAGGTGGCAATGATCGCAAACTACCATGCCCTAACCCTTCATGTAAATCGTTTTTAATGCGAGACATTTCACCAGGACATACAGAACTGTGGTTTTTTGGCTGGACACAATGTAGTTATCGTCCTTCATTACCTTTTTGTCCACTACCAGTAGCAACATTAGTACCAACATTATTGCATTACATAAAGCAAGCTGAACCTTATCTTGACCCATGCAAAACTGCTTATATGAAAATTGATACCTATCATAATGTAGTCTCAATCAAAGATAATAAAAAAGGACACATAGTTGTTTGTGATCAATGGATTAATGATAAAATCGACCATTATATGGCACTTGCTAATAAATTTCGGCCTACTTATACCCGCAAATACTATCAAAAACGTCGCCAGGCAGCCTATGATCAAGCACGGCAATGGCATAAACAATATGTTAAAGAACAATGGTACGCAACTCACTGTGCACGCAAAGCCTGCCAAATTTCTAAAAAGTGCTCAAACTGAAGTTCTTGTGCTCGCTTTTTGAGCAGATCTTCTGAAAGTAGTGCTAAATTAAAATGTGTTTGCGCTAAATTGTTTTTGAGTGTTCTACGTGGCTGCAAAAAACATAATTTAATAAATTTCCAGAAGTCAGCTTCATCCGGGATTGGTGTCAACTGATCTTTGGGTTTAAAATACAGCAAACGAGAAAATACTTTTGGCGGTGGTAAAAAAGCAGTTGGTGGAATTTTTTCTAACATTTTCCATTCAAAGAAATATTGGAAAAATAATGAAGGAAACCCATACCCTCTACCACTTGTTTTTACAATCTTTTGCGCAACCTCTTCTTGCACCATAATCACCCCTTCTTTAAGAAGATGACGATTTTTTTGCAAGAGATGCAAAATAGGAAAAGTAACTTGGTAAGGAAGATTGGCAAGTAATGTCCATGGCTTATAAGGCTCAAAACGCTCAAAATTAACGTCTAAAATATTTTCTAGAAATACTTCTGTGCGTTTATCTGCCACCGTGTTTTTTACTAATTCTGCCCATTCGGGGTCTATTTCAAAAATCCATAAACGTGCAAATGGATGCTTAATAATTTCTTTGGTTAAAAAACCATCCCCACAACCAATTTCAAACACCGAACTTTGTTGATCAAGCGATACATTATCAAGCATATGCTCAACAACAGACTGTTTGCGCAAAAAATGTTGGCCAAAGCGTTTTTTTATAGCAATACCATGCGAATAGGCAGACATATAACCCCAGTTAAGACATTAAAGCATCTTTAAATACATCTAACTCTTCAAGAACTTTACCTACTCCTTTTACTACGCAAAATAAAGGATCTTCAGCTACATGGACTGGCAAGCCGGTCTCTTTGGAAATAAGTTCATGAAGACCACGCAATTGCGAACCGCCACCTGCCATCATAATTCCTTTATCAACCAAATCAGATGATAATTCTGGTGGAGTGTTTTCGAGTGCAACGCGCACACCATCTACAATACTTGCAATGGTTTCAAGCAATGCTTCATTAACTTCTTCACTGCTCAAGGTAATAGTTTTAGGAACACCAGTGACTAGATCACGGCCCTTAACTTCAACAAATTGTCCTGCTGTGGTAGCATCAAGCAATGCGGCACCAATATCAATTTTTATGCGTTCAGCAGTACGTTCACCAATTAATAAGTTATATTTGCGCTTTACATATTGCACAATAGCGCGATCCATTTCATCGCCACCTACTCGCACCGAACGACAGAATACAACTGATTTTAATGAAATTACGGCAACTTCGGTGGTACCACCACCTACGTCTACAATCATACTACCAGCAGGTTCTTGTACCGGTAACCCTGCGCCAATTGCTGCTGCCATTGGCTCTATAATAGTATAAACTTCTCGAGCACCTGCTTGTTTTGCTGAATCTTCAACAGCTCGTTTTTCAACTTGCGTAATACCTGAAGGTACACCAATAATCATACGAGGGCGTACTAAGGTACGGCGATCGTTGTGAACCGTACGAATAAAATAACGCAGCATACTTTCGGTTAATTCAAAATTTGCAATAACACCATCACGCATTGGTCGACATGCCACAATACTTTCAGGCGTTTTCCCTAACATCTCTTTTGCGCTTTTACCAGCAGCAAGCACTTGATTCGTATTTGCTTTTACTGCAACAACTGATGGTTCATTAAGTACAATACCTTTACCTGGCACATATACCACCGTATTTGCTGTACCAAGATCAATGGCAAGATCATTTGAAAATATGCTAAATATTCTCTTAGCTGCAAAAAATTTCATACCTATTTTTCCTTGTGCATGTTAAAACATGCTACTTACTAGAAATTAAATTCCACGCCTAACGAAACTTTATGGACTTTAGGAACATCACGCGATGCGATGAGCACTTGAGGAACATCCCATGCAAAACGCACAATAGGACTAAAACCACGTTCTATTTTTGTTTTACCAAAATCATAAAAAATCATAATGGTTACATATTCTGATGTCCATGATGATCGCTTTTTTACGTCTTCTAAATTTACAGGAACAAATTTATCATTGCGTGCATCGGCCCAATAATCTGGCTCATGGTGCGTTATGGTATATAATACTCGCACACCCAATCCCTCACGTAAATTTTCCAATGAAAAATATGGCATGAATGATACGGTGTAGCCTGGATCAACTAACGCGCGGCCTACAACCAAGCCTAAAAATTGTGGCTCTTTACCTACGGGCATACGAGCTTCTTGAATTCGGGTAAAACGTTTACTTAAACGAAGCCATGCACCAACCTTCCAATCCTCTTTTACTTCAAATTCTGCATCACCCATTACATAGGTACCCCAATGACGGTTACCACCAAAAGGAATTGAAGATGAGTAACAATAATTTATTGCATTGCCAATTGGCGCCAATAATCCAAAACGAATCCCCGCATCAATACGACGCATCTTCAGAAAATAATACCAGGTTCTATTAAGTCGTGCATACAAGTCTAAATCGCCAAGACCAATAAGATGCCAATGATCACTTTTTAGTCCAATAGATTCGCTCATGGAGCGTCTAATTTCTTCAAGTTCATACTTATCACTTTGTGTAAGTACAATATTAGTTTCTTTAGCAAGAAAAAATTCAAAACGTGATTGTACTCGCATTAATAAACCATAAAACCCGACTGAAAACCATGAGGTAATTTGTTGTTGATATGATGGTACAATTCCTTGCGCTTGAATTTTACCTTGCATAGTCCAAGGAAGCTCTGCAAGTTGCCATTCTGCAGGCAAAGGATTTGCAAATCCTGCTGTTACAAACGAGCGAGCCCATTCTGCTTGATCAAGAACTCCTTGTAATTGAGGAATACCAATTTCATTGCCATTAATACCATATGCTGTTTTAGATGTTGATGCAAAAATATCAAATGCGGCGTGAGATGGGCGACAATCAACAGTTACATACGGACGTTCAAATGGAGGGAAAAATCGATTATCAAAAAAAGATGCATACGCATTATAGGAAATGAGTAGCGTTACTATGATCGTGATAATAGTACGTTTTTGTATAGCCATTACTAATCCTGCTCGAATCTTATGATCATAAAGTGCATCCTGCTTACTTGTTGTTGCATCTTGCAATCCATCTCTTCTGGCCCCTGTCCTACGTAGCTTGCCGAGCCTGATGGCCCGGATAAGCGAAGAAGGATGCCAGTCGTCTGCCCACGCTTCGCCTAAAGGCTACACAGGGCATGCTTCGTTATCAAAGTTCCTCGCTGGCTACGCCATGCGAAGTTCGCAGAACGAAGCATGGAGGAGAGAGGGGGATTCGAACCCCCGATCCCATTCACATGGGATAGCCGCTTTCGAGGCGGCCGCTTTCAACCACTCAGCCATCTCTCCAAACTGCAAAAACAAGTACTTGTATCTATAATAACTTATTCTGCATTTTTGAAAAGCTGTTCTGAATATGCATTTTAACTTTTAAAGCATGCAATCAATGCATGCCGAACATGATATCACGACAATAAAAAAACACTATCACTTTTCGCATTGTCAGATCTTTATCAAAAGTAGACTTGGCCTCTGGTTGTGATACAATTTGGATTGTTTTTTAATAATAAAAAAATTGAATTTATTAAGTAACGTTATTGAAATTGTTAACGCTTTTTTTCATCAAAAAAGGGTATTGAAATGAAGCAATTATTTAAAAAAGCTCATCTAGTTTTTTTATGCATTTTAGCTATGGCAAATAAGACATCATACCCAACAACTGATGATCAAAGGGAAGGAGATTGCATGTTATCTACTAAAGTACAAGGAGTCGTTCTTGCTGCCGGGCAAGGAACTCGTTTTAAAACAGGCAGATCAAAATTAGTCGAAAAAATATGTGGCCAAGAAATGATTTTGTTCGCCACAAGATTACTAGAACAATTGCATATTCCAACACTTGTGGTTGTTGGTTACCAAAAAGAATTAATTAAAGAGGTATTAGATAACTATCATGGTTCATCAATTGAGTATTGTGTACAGGAGCAACAAAAAGGAACTGGACACGCAGTTCTTTGCACTCAACAACATTGGGACCGCGATCATTTATTAATTATGAATGGTGATGTACCATTAGTTACGCCCGATATTATTGAGCATTTATATAATGAACATACCCGTACTAATGCTGAAATTTCATTTGTCACCGCTCATAATCCAGATCCTTCATGCGGCGGTTATGGCCGTGTCATAAAAAAAGATAACAGCATTGCTATTGTAGAAGCACGTGATTTTGAAGGTGATCCAACTGAAGAATGTTGCATTAATGCGGGCATTTATCTGATACGTCGTTCTTTTTTAGAAGATACTATTGGCACCTTAAAATTAAATGAAAAAAGCCAAGAATTTTACTTAACCGACTTAGTAAAAATTGCAAGTGACAAAAATTTAGTAGTAACAACGATAAATGCACCATTTGATCGTATTCGTGGGATAAATAATTTTCAAGAATTATGGGCAGCCGAGCAAGTCAAACGATGTGAACTTCTCAAATATTGGATGGATCATGGTGTTCATTTTTCAGCAGCGCAAAGTGTCCATCTTGATCTAAATATAACTATTGGATCAGGAACCTATGTTGGTTGTGGAGTACATTTGCAAGGCAAAACAATAATAGGAAAAAATTGCAAAATTAATGAATTTGTTTCATTAGAAAATGTAACCATGGGCGATGATGTTGTTATTCACCCTCAATCAATTGTTAAAAATTCTACTATTGAATCGTTAGCAGAAGTTGGCCCTTTTGGGTATATTGATAATTCAATAGTCAAAGAAAAAGCGCAGGTTGGTAAGTTTGTTGAATTAAAACGAACAACTATGGGGCGCGTTTCTAAAGCAAAACATCTTGCATATCTTGGAGATGCGGAAATTGGTGATCGCGTAAATATTGGCGCTGGGACTATTATTTGTAATTATGACGGCACCCATAAACATAAAACAAAAATTGGTGATGATGCTTTTATAGGAAGCAACAATACCCTCATTGCGCCCGTTACTATTGGCAATAAAGCATTCACAGCTGCCGGATCAGTTATAACCGACGATGTACCAGATTCTGCTTTAGCAATTGGACGCACTCAGCAAACAAATAAAGAAGGTTATGCAGAAAAACTAAGAAAGTCGCAACAAGAGCCGCAGGTAGAATTTACTGCTGCAGGTTTTCTGGGCACATTGAAAAGTAAAAATAACTCATGTCAGTAATACGCTTTATTCACACCGCCGACATTCATTTCGGCATGGAAAATTATGGTAAAATTGATCCAAAGACGGGGATACATACCCGTCTTTTGGATTTTGAGCGCGCCTTTAATTTTTGCATTGATGTTGCAATAGAACAAAATGTTGATTTCTTTTTGTTCGCTGGTGATGCCTATAAAACAGCACATCCTAGCCCTACGCAACAAAAATTATTTTTAAAATGTCTCCTGCGGTTATTCAAAGCAAATATTCCTGTTGTCATGGTAATTGGCAATCATGATAATCCATTAAGTTTTGGTAAAGCTCACAGTCTTGATATTTTTGCCGATCTTCCCTTAAATGGTTTTCACGTATTTGCAAAACCAGGGATTATAACATTACAAACTAAAAATGGCCCTTGCTCTATTGTAGGTATGCCGTGGCCCACCAGAAATACATTAAGCCTTGGAACACAGTTACTAAAATCGGGCTCTCACATTACTCAATATATCTCACAAGCAGTGGCTGACATTATCAAAGACCTGGCATCACAAGTTGATCAAACAATTCCCGCAGTTTTGGTAGGCCATTTAACGGTCAGTTCAGGTATATTTTCGGGGTCAGAAAAACGTGCAATTTACGGCACTGATCCTATTTTATTACCATCACAATTAGCAATTTCTCCTTTTGATTACGTAGCATTGGGTCATTTACATCGTTTTCAAGATTTAAATAGTGGGAATAATCCGCCTATCGTTTATTCTGGTTCTTTAGAGCGCGTAGACTTTGGTGAACGTAAAGAGGAAAAAGGATTTTGTTTAGTTACTCTCAATAACAAACAAAAAACTACCTATGAATTCATCAAAACCCCTACTCGTCCCTTTATACAAATTGAAGTACATTTGGTACCAGATAAAGATCAAACTAAACAAATTCTTGAAAAACTAGAAACCTATACCATTACCGATGCGGTAATAAAAATTTTATATCATATACCAACCGCTCAACAAGATTCAGTAGACTTGCGAGTTATTCATCGTGCCTGCAATAGCGCTATGTACGTGGTAGGAATTATTCCCGTACGCAAGCCAGAAACTCGCGAACGGCGCACACAAGTGGCAGTTGACATGAGTCTTGAAACTATTTTAGATGCGTATTTTTCTTCTCGTCCTGACTATCAAATACGCAAACAAACTTTAATTAGTAAAACTCTTGAATTACTCAATGAGCATGATGAGCAAGAACAACAATAATAGTTATTTTTTATAATTTGATTTTTTAATCGTTTTGTCGGTGGATTTCAAGATAGTATGAATTTTTTGATTATTTTGTTTTTTTGCTTGATAGTGCTCGTACAAATAATCACTCAAACAATCTTGTAGCTTTAGTGATCGACGTTCCTGTTTATGCTTTTGTTTAGTAATTAAGCAATTTTGCAGTGCACATAATTTTAGTTTTTCAATCTCTTCATCAGTTTTAATAGCAATATCATACATGCAAGCCAAAACTATTTTTTGATGTAATACAAGTTTATCTTTCGCTAAACATTTTTTTATTATTAATCGCCATTGGTTTATATTTAACTTAAGAATTTCATCCACAAGACGACTCGTGTTACTAGTAGGGTCAACCATATCTAAAATTTCTTGAAATTCATCTTCATAATTGTGCAAATCGATGCGAGGCAGAAAAAAAATTTCTTGCAAAATAGAACGCTCACGTCGATGAAACAATGAAGATTCGGTAAGCATTAGCAATCGTTTATGCAAAGAGTGAATTGAGCATTCCATAAACAATTGAGTCATATTAAATACAAAATTACTTTGAGTTAATAGCTCCTTATTGCCGATAAGAAGCCAAAAATCATTTGAGCTATCGCACTTGTCCTTGAGAATATCTTTAAATTTGTATTTGTATGAGCCAGGAACTATCGCATAATTAAATGTTGTAATAGTTCCATTATCGTCGGTTTGCCATGAAATTTCCCAATCAAAATTTTTTGTCATGGCATAGTTTTGATTGGGAAAAAGAATTATAGCTAAGCAAATAATTACAAACATTCTTCCTTTTTGACAAAAAGGTTCTTTTAGTCAAGGTATACTATTGTTACCTCTGCGAGCAATTCTTTTTCAAATGCTTCCATCATTTCTTGCAATTTGGGCTGGCGTAAAATATTAACAATATCGCGATAACGCTCTTGCAATGATCGTAATTGCTCAGGTTTTTTGTTTACTAACTTATAAACTTCAAACCCTTCAAAAATCTCTCGCGGTTGTCCAATTTGCCCTGGGTTAAGTTGAACTACTGGGCGCAATTCATCTGCTAATTCAGAATCAGTAATCCAGAATGCTGGGCTCCAGGTAACTTCAGAATTTAATTTGCCGCTACGAGCCATAGCCTCAATTCGTTTTTGTTGTGCCTGTTTATCTTGCACGGTAGAGTATGGAATCACGGTACGTTGCAATTGATATTCAGCTTCAATAATCTCAGGATTTGCATTGTAATAGGCAAGTACATCTTTATCTGGAACAATAAGACGACTGGTTATTTTAAAGCTAATCAATGAATTTACGGCAATCATTATACCAAATTGTCGACGGCCTTCTTCAGGAGTATAGCCTGATGAAATAAAAATTTGATCCATTCCTTCAGGAGTTAATTTATTTTCCCGCATCACATTAGCAAGTTGTTTTTCAATAGCATCTTGGTCAGCATGCATATGCAATGTTCCTGCTTTTAGGTACATAGTGCGTTCTTTAACAATCTCGTCAACCGAACGCATTTTACCATCAAGCCCTGGTCGCTCAATATCAGATTTGGTAATAATTTCAGTACCTTCAGCGCCAAATATCATTACTTTTATGGTATCTATTTGTTTTTTTGCAGCGGGGACTATCGCATTAGACGGAGAACAAATTTGATTATTTTTAGTTACGGATAATGAAGCAATTGCCAACAACAATCCCATCATTCCTATTTTCATTCTATAATTCATGCTCACCCTACTTGTGTATCATTATGTTCTTGCTCGATACTAATTAAGGGAATTTACCCTGAGGTAAACTCCCTTATTAGAGTAACATTGATTAGCAAAAGATACTAGGCTGCTTTTGGCTGTTGATCAAAGGTCACTTCTTTATCTTCTGGAAGTGCAATATCTACTTGCCCTTCTTGCATTTCTTGCGCATCACCTTGAATAGGTAATTGCATAAATGGTTGCGCTTGATTATCTTGTTTTGCAAAATATTCTTCATTTACGACAAGATTGTATTTTTTCTCAAGCTCATCAATTGCTTTTTCGTATGCTTTTGCTTTTTCTTCTTGCATTGCACGTTGTTCAACCAGCGCTTTTACTTCTTCAAACGGACGGCGTTTTTCAGCTTCCTTGCTCTTAGCCTGAACTACCCAACATACATTGTTTGGCAATTTAATAAGTTCAACTGAAGGAGCTTTTTCGATCTCTAAAATACGTGCTTGCAATACGGGATCAATACCAGTGCTTTGAACACTTACCAATTTAAAGTCTTTAATTTGATCTTTAAGCCCTTTTTCTTGTGCAATTTTAGCAAAATCTGCACCCTTTGCTTTTACTTTATTCAAGAAATCAGCTGCAGCCGCTTCATTTGCAAATGAAATACCAAGCGCATTTACCCCACCACAGGAAATTAACACGTCACCAAATAATTCTTTGCGTTCATCATAAAATTTTCTGAGTTCAGCTTCTGAAAGTGTTGGTATATTGAGTGTTTTTTCAAACTGAGTAGTGTTAAGCCATTGGATCAATTGTTTTAATGATTCTTGGTACTCGGCTGTTTGTTCAATCTTTTGATCTTCAGCCCATTTGTTAATCAATTGTTGCGTGATCAATCCTTTAAAAATTTGTTTTTTTGCTCCAGGCATAGAAGCAAAAAGCGCACCCATCGGATGTTTTTCTACAAAATTTTTATAGTCGGCTTCAAATTTGTTTGCCGTCATTCCTGGTTTGCCCGCAATGGTTGCTATAACTTCTGAACCATCTGCAATGGATTCTTGATCGGCACCATTTATTGTTTTAGAGGTATTCATTTGACCTTTAAACCAATCAAGAGGCGCACATGCTGGTAATAAAGCAATACTACTCACTAACAAACCAAGCTTGTAATAACTTGCAGTAGATTTAGTGTTTTTCATTGAAAATCCCTTTTTGCAATGTATGGTTAACAGAAAAACTCATTAATAATTGCCAACTGTGCCTGTCATTCTAATAAAAGAAGTTAAAAAAATCAAAAGATACTCATTAGCTATGCGCCACACGACATGCAACAGCAATGGTAATTGATGCTGGTTTTAGTTTTTTTAACACCTTTATCGCTGACTTTATGGTAGCACCAGTTGTGAACAAATCATCCACTAATAAAATACGTTTATTGATTATTAAATCATGATAGCGAACATCAAGCGTAAAAACATCGCCCACATTTGCAATCCGCTCTTCCACCGACAATTGAGCTTGGTATTGAGTAGCTCGCATTCGTTTGAGCGCTTGGCAACAAATTATCTTTTTTTGATAGGCAATAACTTTTGCCATTTCATGTGCTTGATTGTACCCTCTTTTTGCATAACGTTGCCAATGTAATGGAATCGGAATTACTACATCAAACTCATAATGCTTAACAGGGGTAAACTCCACTAATAAATTACCCAGTTGAACCGCTGCAGTAATGTCGCCATACATTTTTGCTAATATTAAAGAACGTAATGGTTCTTGATAATCTGAAATTGCCCAGACCGGACAAGAATAAGTTTGAGTAACCATCACGTCAACTGATGCAACTGGCTTAATTAGTTTTATGCAACCATTACAAAATACCTCTTCGCCATTAAGAAATGCCCGACAATGCCGACAAAACGAAGGGAAAATAATGGGAACAAAATTAGTTTTAAAAAAATGTATCAGATGATTAAGCATGCATTATTAGCCAATAAACCAATATAACAGATGCAGCAGTAAACAAGCTCCTGCTCCAGCTGCAATATCGTCAAGTACAATACCTACTGATCCGCCAATATATTCTAGGCGACGAATACCAAAAGGCTTAAGAATATCTAAGAATCTAAATAAAATTAACCCGATTCCCATCGACATTGGTGTTAGAGGAATATTAATAAAAGTAACAAATGTTCCAATAAGCTCATCAAGCACAATCTCACTTGGATCGTCCCATCGCTGAAAATTTTCAAGCGCCACTTGTATACACCATAATGACAGCGCTATTAACAGTAAAACAAACGCACATTGCGTTGTTGGTTCTGAATATACAGAAAACAAACGATAGACCAACGGCGCGGCAATAATTGAGGCTATAGTGCCTGAAGCAGGTAAATATCCCACCGGCCCTAAAGTTGCAAGAGCTATAGATAATGATTTCATTGTTTATTGAGCTTTACAAAAATAAGAAAAGTACCAAGAACAATACAACAGTCGGCAATATTAAATACTGGCCAAGACCATCCATTATACGTAAGAGCAATAAAATCCACAACTCCCTTGTAGATTATTCTGTCAATCATATTAGAAATTGCACCAGCCAACACCATTGTTTCTGCTAATATTGAATAACCAAATCGCCATTGCCACCAGGTAAATAAGCTCATTCCCACAATAAATGCCCCGCTCAGCATACTTACCAATAAAAAAGGCCAATAATAGGCTGAATGAAACAAGCCCCAAGAAACACCTCTATTAAAAACCACTTCAAAAGAAAGATAGTTATTAACTACATACCAATCAGTAACATAATTGAGCACCCAATATTTTGTTAACTGATCAATACCAATTATAACAATGGCTACTAGCAAAGCCGGCAATAATGCTTTTTTTTGCGTCATCTTACCACTCCACCAGTCTGAGTAATCAACTGAGAAACCACATCCCAAATCGCATCTGCTTCTTGATGAGTTAATGTTCTTTCTGGATCAGTAATAATAAATCTAAACGTAAGTGATTTTTGATTGTGCCATTCAGGTTTTTCAAAGAAATCAATTAAGAAAACTGAACTTATTTTTGTATCGGCAGAAGCGATAAGCTTTTGTAGCTCATCTACGGTAATTGATAAAGGCACTAACATACTAATATCGCGTTCTACACATGGATATTTAGCAAGTGGCGTTACTTTTTTTTCTTCTTGTTTGTAATTAAGCAAAAACTCAGTATCAAGCTCAAATATAAATGCTTGGCCTAATGCTACTGGTTCATAAAATTTTGGATGTACTTTTCCTGCTGTACCAATTACTTTGTTGCCTACTATTAAGTGAGCTGTTTGATACGGCATATACCAAGGAACTTCTGGCTCTGTCACCTTAATCCATTGCGCTTTTATTCCCAATGAATGAAGAAGGTTTTCAACAATAGATTTACCTTCATAAAAATCAACCGACTGTTTTCGATCAGCAATAATTCCAGCAAGCGAATGTTTTTCAGAAACTGCTTGTCCTGCATGCCAAACACGAGCTGATTCAAAAAAGCGCACATGATCTTGTAAAGCAAGTTCCTGTTGTACTGCTTTTAAAAGATTAGGTATTAACGAGGTAACCAAACGTTGCCAGTTTTCTGACACCGCACTTTGTACTTGCAAAGTATTACGCGGTTCCCATTGCAAAATACGTAAAAATGATTCGTCAAAAAAGGCATATGTGTACAACTCATGCATAGACCCACCAAATGCAAGTTGACGTTTTATATATCGAATACGTTCAACGGTGGTTAAATCAAACGGTTTCATAGCGCGTTGCGGTAATGAAAGAGGAATGTTTTCATATCCCATAAAACGAACAATTTCTTCTGCAATATCATGAGCTGCTGAAATATCTTTTGTAGCACGGAATGTCGGAATGGTAATAGTATACATGCCGTTAGCTTGAACAACAGTAAACTCAAGAGCATGTAATGTGGTAATTACAAATTCAGGATTAATAGTTGTGCCAATCATTCGCTCTAATTGCTCATGCCTAACGGTAATAGTTGGTGAGGTTATTTGTTTGCCCACAGAAATTATCGATGGCGCTGTTTGCAACGAAATGCCAAATTCATGTGCTGCAAAAACAAAACGTTTCAATGCAATCACATTCTGGTTTGGATCTAAACTTTTTTCAAAGCGAGCAGAACTGTCAGTTCGTTTTTTTAACCGGGAAGCCGTACGTCTTATGGTAGCAGCATCAAATGAACCTGATTCTAAAATAAGTTCTTTTGTTTGCTCGTTAACCCCCGATGTTTGGCCACCGGAAATACCTGCAAGCGATAAGGGATCTATACCATCAGTAATTACAATATCTTCAGGTGTTAGTGAAACTATTTGTCCATCAAGCAATATCAATTCTTCTTTTTGTTTACCATTACGAACTACTAATGAGTTTGAAGATATAGCTTGAGCATCAAAAGCATGCATTGGCTGGCCAATATCAAGCATTACATAATTGGTAAGATCAACCAATGCATTTATTGGTCGAGCATCCACTTTTAAAAGTTTTAATGCTAAGGCGAGCGGGCTAGCCTGTACCTCTTGTACCTTAGCGTATACCGCTGCTATTCGTGGGCAAACAGAAGGATTTTCAATACGAAGCTCAAATGGATTTTCTTGCGTTATTTTTGATTGCTTTTCAAATGATTCAACTTCTAAAGGGGCTATTACATTTTCTAACGGCTTAAATGGGAGTTGCAATATAGCGGCAATTTCGCGCGCAACGCCACGATGTCCCCACATATCTGGACGATGATTAATCGATTTATTATCAAGATGGATAATATAATCATCTAATTCAATGTGCTTTTTCCAAGATCCATCTTCTAATTCGGCAACCAAAGATAAAGCAGGTAAAATACTATCTTTTGCTGAGCCAAAATCACCACCATGCGCAAGTCGTATCTTACTACCTTCTTTTTTAATTAAATATGTTTGATTTATGTGAGCATCAGCAACCGCAGGAAAAGTAATATGTTGGCCCCACTCAGCGCAGGTAAGCGTCATGCGAGCATCGTTTATCTGAGTTACCCGAGCTATGGCAAAAGAATCAATCGCAATATGGTATTTTTCATATCCTTCTATTTCAGCAGTAGTCTTAATAAACTGGCTGACTAATTTTTCGATATCAACTGTACGCCAATCAGCATAAATATGTTGGAAAATCCAAGAAAGCGAAAGCTTCATACAATAGAGCCCTAACAACAAAAAGTTTTACGTTCAGTATCAGCATACGAGAAAAATAAAAAACCATCAATTCACCTCTATTTTTCAGATTTACTAAAGCTTAGTTAAACCAATTGCATATTTAATTTTTATTACAATTATTGATTTATAATTTGCCCCTTTGTTACATTTACTTTCAGATAAACCGGTATTACAAAAAAAGGGGATTAGGATGAATTATAAATTATTATTACTGACATGTTGCTTGGCAAATGGTGTTGCATTAGCAAAATATTGTCCAGCAGCGCCACAAAAGCAAATGGTAAAAAAAAGTTCTATGCCAGCACCCAAGGCAGCTCCTCAAAAACAAGTCGTAAAAAAAGCTCCTATGCCTGCAACTACAAAACCAGCTCCTCAACCGACAACTATGCCAGCTTTTGACTATGATAGAGAATGGGAAAATATGGCAGCACAAATCAAAAAAATAGATCCAAACATTCCTGCTGATGTTTTAGAAGGCATGAAAAAAGATTTCCGTGCGCAAGTTGAATCAGAAATGAATAAACATATTAACCGTTAATGGTATTAAATTTTTCTCCTAAACAATGGTTGTAATTCTTTACAGCCATTGTTTTATTTATTATGTTCTGTTAATGGGTAATTGCTATGTTTCTATACACAACATTATTATTATTTTTCATATCAATTTATGGAGCAGAGCGATATGCAATTCCTCATATTATTACCCTACCAAAAGCTATTGAAGATGCAGCTTTAGGGCTTTGTTGTCTGGCAAAAACCAGCATGGACAATAGCCAAGAACAAACTATACAGAAACTTTATGACCGTATAGATGATTTTTTTTCATCATGGCAACATAAACTCCCAAAAAAACATGGGATTCTTGCATCAAGAGTTGATTATTACGTTTATAATAAAAAAAGAGAACTCATTCTAGATAAAAAAATTATAAAACAAATCTTTTGGACCATTTGTGATAAAACAACAAACCTTATTGATTATAACCAGCATACAAAAAAAACCATCGAACGATTTTTAAATCGATCTATTGCCTATGAAATCGATTTTCTTAAAGAAACAAATAATGAAGGCGATACTATTTTAGAGCATGCAATAAAAAAGAATAATCATCCGCTTGTTGCAGCATGTCTTCAATTTAATTCAAATCTTCTTTCTCTAAACAACAGTAATTTTACGTGTTATTCTAATACACAACTCGATTCATTCAAGCAACTTACAACTGATAAAACAATGCTTGAACTGCTCAACGCCAATTATTTACCATCTTCGGCATTTAAGAACAATTATCAAAAAAAAGCTAGTCTTTTACGAAATAAAAAAATAAAACATTAGTTGTTATTATTTGCAAAAAATAATAAACTTTCTGGCAAAATTATATTTTTACACCAACTATTTGGGATAGTTATGAAAAGCTTGCAATTACTTGTTACTTTTGGCTTTTTTACGGGTATTAATAGCCATGCAAGTGATTGTAATACCTTGAAAAGGCCATTAGAGACTAATCAATTATTTGTTGCATCAAAAAAGATTCGCTTAACCAGCTTTGACCAAGAGATGCTTAATCGTTTAAATAAAAGCGCATTTAGTAACACAACTAATTTTATTCCATCTGCTTTTAATTATCACCTCACTATACCACTAGAAAACAATACAGCGAGTAATACATTACCGCTTGACGGTAATTTTAGCGAGAATTTAATTAATGCAACACCGAATGTATTTGCTAGCAAAGATGAGAAAAAATTAGCAACTATTAGATCTCGCATATTAGATGAATTTGACACCTTTTTTAAACAGCCAATCACCGACTCAGGCAAGAAATTTAAAGATAAAATAACCCTTCATATTCGTCGATTAAACAATATAAAAGATAAAAAAATTATTAGTTCGATAACATGGGATATCATCGATAAGATTGGTACTGTTCATGCTAACGCATTAGTAATAAAAAGAACAATATCAATTTTTAGAAAAATGCTCACGTGTAATATAGATTTATTTGCTCTTAAAAATAATAATGGTCAAACGTTATTTGAATTAGCCTTACAAACAAAAAATGATAACGCTCTCAAAGCCTTATTAATAATAAATAATGATCTAAAAGGCATACGAACTGATCATTTTACTTTACTTCCATCGTATAATCTGACTAAAGAACAATCTAAGTATCTCAATAAAATCTTAGCTTTTGTTGTTGTAGCAAATAATGCTCAATTTAAACAAACAATTTTACAGCTTCAATCCGAACAATCACCGACTAGAGACTAATGCTTCAATTACCTCTTGGTCGGTTATTTGGGGAAACTCGTGATAAAATTGACTAATTCCTACAAAATATTCAGGAGCTTGAAGATAAACTAATTGATCAACTTGTGCTTGCATTAAACCTACCGCAGCTTGTGGTAACACCGGTACCGCAAGAATAATTTTTTTTGGTTTCATATGTTTAATGGTTTGAATAGCCGCAAGCACCGTAGAACCGGTAGCAATACCATCATCGACTAAAATTACTATCTTGTCTTTAACATCTAAGGCGGGCATGTCTTTTTTATAGGTTTTAAGACGACGATTAATTTCTTTTCGCTCAAGATCGATAGTGTCTAAAAGTTCATCTTTTCTTACTGCTAGTTGCTTCATTATTTGTTTATCTAAAAAATAGGACCCATCTTGGCTTACTGCGCCAACAGCAAGTTCGGGCATAAATGGTAAGCCTATTTTTCGGGTAACTACAATATCAAGCGGAGCATTTAATAGAGAAGCAATTTCTTTAGCTACAATAACACCCCCTCTTGGCAATGCGACAACAACAACAGCAGGATTATTTTTATATGATATCAAATGCTGGGCAAGTTTATTTCCTGCATCTATTCGATCGTTAAATATCATGAAAAGACTCCTTTTTTGATATTATCTTTATCTTAATTAGTTCGAGCAAAATATAGTATTATATTTTAGACCGACATGGGGAGAAATCGGAAATGAAAAACAGTTTATTAACATTATGCATTTGTTTATGGTTAGTTAATTGCCTATCTTTTACCATGGAATTAAATAAGCCAAGACCAGTTGAACCATTTCCCTATAATTTTTATGATCGTAAAATTATTGCCTATTTTAATAAACATGCTTTTACCCATCTTAATAACAGAAATAACGCATCAGACCAGGTTGCAAAATCTCAACAAGCAACGGTGATTATTGAAGACGACGAAGATTCAGACTCAGCTGAAGAAATAGGGGTTAAACTTTCAAAAGCAATCAAAGCTTATTTTTCAAAAAAAAGATATCTAAAGCCACATAAAGATCTATATATAAAACAATTAATAAAACAAATCAGCGACAAAGAACACTTGACAGCTATTCCTTGGATGATCATCCAAAAAATACAAGAAAAAAACCTTACCAATTCTGGTTCAGCACCATTAACACATATGTTTAAATCGGTTCTTCTTGAACTTGCCCGCAAAAAAATAAATGTTCTAGATTTAAAAAATGCCCACCAACAAACACTATTGGAATTTGCACTTGAACATCAAGATGTAAATACCATTGAAACGATTTTGAAATGCAATCAAGACTTGCACTATAATTTCCCTTATGAAGTATACAAAAAACTCTCAAGTCAAGAGCTTCAAGAAATTAAAAATCATCACAACCCCACTATTAGAACTATTTTTCTTGACGTTGCTCGTTTCTATAAGCCCATATCGCTCAGAAAAAAATAATCCGCTAAAAATATTGAATAACATAAGTAAACTTTTTTACGGTAAAATAATAAAAAGGAAAACACGTGATTGATCCCAAAATATTGTATATAACTACCCTTCGGGATGAAAAAACATCAAT
Organism: Candidatus Babelota bacterium; assembly: GCA_049325595.1. Taxonomy (GTDB): domain Bacteria; phylum Babelota; class Babeliae; order Babelales; family Vermiphilaceae; genus Noda2021. Next base: position 16,720 of record JBMOLF010000012.1, on the reverse strand, counting down.
TCAATCATTCAGACACGCAGCAGACAAACTTTCTCATTTGCTTGCTTACGAAACATTAGCCCGCTTAAAAACCAAAGAACTACCAATAAAAACACCTAATGCGCCCACCATTGGTACCGTACTTGACCAAGAAATAGTACTCGTTCCTATTTTGCGTTCTGGCATGGCAATGTTACCAATATTTTTACAGTACCTACCACAGGCAACCGTTGGTGTTGTTGGCCTAAAAAGAGATGAAATTACTGCGCAAGCGCATTGGTATTACTGCAATTTACCTCAGTTACATGAAAATCAGTGCATTATTATCCTTGATCCCATGATCGCAACTGGCGGTACTGGTATAGAATTGCTTACACGGTTAACAGACAATGGCATTATCCAACAGCAAATAATATACGTGAGTATGCTTTGCGCCCCCGAAGGCCTAGATGCTATTCGCTACAAATTCCCTTACATTACGTTTGTTCTTGGTGTTACCGATTCACAACTCAATAGCTCAAAATTTATTGTCCCGGGCTTAGGTGATTTTGGTGACCGCTACTTTGGCACCTGAAAAACTAATTTTTTCAGTTATAACTAAATTAAAAAAAAGATTGCATGTTTTTGAGCAGTAGCTATACTTCTTTTTCATTTCGACAACTTACGTATATCAGCTTCTGGAGACATTTACATGCATGCAATAAAATTAAGATTTTTGCTTTATTTTAGCGGTTTTTTTAGCTTTTTTTGCATAGCACAAGATGATGCTTATTATCAAAAATGGGTAGAATATTCAGATTCCCACATTACCCTAGACGACTTAGCCGGAAGTTTACCTTCTGAACTACAAGAAATTGTTGAGTTTCTTAAAGATCCCATTACCAACCCTGGCAAACGTGGATATATTTTTTATGGTCCGCCCGGAACAGGTAAATCTACCTTTGCTCGGGCATTAGCTGGCCAAGTAGGCGGTATTTGTCTTGCCATAGCAGGTTCTGATTTTGAAGGGCCTTACATCGGCACCGGACCAGAACGACTTGATCGGCTTTTTAAACGCGCCTATGAATTAGCCGTTTTTATGCCCGTTATCATTTTTATTGATGAAATTGAAGCAGTGGGCACCCGCAGCAGCACCGAAGCAAATGGCTCACAATACGAAATTAGAACCCTTGATAAACTGATTGCACAAATTTCGTCAATCCCCAGTGAAATACCATTAATTATTATCGGTGCGACCAATCACGAACAAAAATTAGATCCTGCACTTATTCGCGCTGGCCGGTGCAAACTGGTTGAAGTACAGCTTCCCGATCTTGCAAGCCGCAGAGCAATTATAGATTTTTATTGCACCAAATTAGCATTTGATTTACCCAAAGATAAACAATTAGCGCTGGCAAAAAAAACACATGGCTTTAACCACGCTGCACTAGAAGATCTTCTGGTCACCGCAGCTAAACTTACCAGTCGACACCATAAAAGCTTTGAATCAATAGTACAAGACTCACTCAAAACACATCGCAAAGTACAAAAAATCACTAACGAAAAAGATGAACGAGAAAAACGAAGAGAAGCTTTAGAAAAAATTAATCTTTCAAACGCCCGCCTTGGCTGGTGGGCAAGTGTAATAGGCATTACCGCAACGGTTACTTCCCTTGCCTATCACGTATATAAAGAATTACCTCAAACAACAAAAGATAAATTAAAATCATACATTTTCAGAATTAATTAACAACAAGGAAGGATACTTTTTTTATGAATATCAAGCACTTATATATTGCATTACTCTTATTCTCTTTTCAAATCGCAAATACCTCTGAAATTCCTGTTCAAACAGAAAAAGATGCTTATTATGACCGATGGCAAGAAACCTCTTATCGTGACATAGAGGCAGATTTAAATAATTTTAAAGGCGAAATTCCTAAAGAAATAAAAAAAATAATTGAATGTATGCAAAAGAGAACAGGTAACTGCTCTCCTGCCTACATTTTCTATGGACCTCCAGGAAATGGTAAAACTATGTTAGGACAAGTTGTAGCTAAAGAAGTTGAAGGTGTTTATCTTTCCATGTCGAGCTCTGACTTTGAAGGCCGTTACACAGGAACAGGTCCTAAACGGATGGAACACTTTTTTCAAAGAGCAGTTCAAATATCTAAACACGTGCCGGTAGTAATGTCCATAGAAAACATCGATAGCCTCGTAGTAAATCCTATAAGTAATCTTGATGATTGCACAATGCAATATGCTCAAACTTACCATAAGTTACTCAATTGCATTGATTCTTTACCAGCAAACAACCAAATCATATTAATTGCGACAACCAATAGAATAACCAGCATAGATGGACAATTAAATAAACCAGGCCGAGCAGAAACTATAGAAATAAAATCACCTAACCAGGAAAGTAGAAAAGCTATTTTAAAACACTATGTAAGTCAGTATCCCAATACTATTCAAGAAAAATTATTTGATACCATCTCAAAAAACAGCGAAGGATTTTGCTCTGCTTCATTTAAATCAATGGCAAAATTTGCTTCAGTAAATGGTTCAATTAATGAAAAAAGCTTAAATGAAGCTTTTAATAAAGTAACTAAAATTGAAAAAGAAAATAAACAAGCTGCTGAGTATCAAGCCCGACTCAAAGAAAAATATACAAAAACACTACATCAAATTACTGCACAAAAATGTGCAACAATTGAACCACACAATTTATAATTGAAAACATTTTAAACAATCCACATAAGCAGAGGAAGATTCCATGAAAAAAAGCTTAGTAATTTTATTAAGTTTAATTATAACTAATACCATGATTTGCCATGGTAATTTAAACGATCCTAATTATTACCAATGTTGGGAAGAAGAAAGCTATACAGATTATCAAAATCACACACAAGAGTTTAAAGGTAAAATATTTGAAGAATTTAATAAATTTGTCGATTGTGTAAATAATAAAACAGGCAAATGCAACAAGGGCTTTATTTTACATGGTCCTGCTGGCAATGGTAAATCAACAATAGCAACCGATTTTGCCAAAAAAATACAGGCCTTTACCCTTAGAATAACCGGTTCTGTCGAAGGACCATATACCGGAACCAATACTGAACGATTGGATCGTCTATTTGAACATGCTAAACATTTAGCACAATATGATCATCCTGTTGTTATTGTTATTGACGAATTAGATGCCCTACTTAGATCTACTAATAACAGCAATGATTCTCATGCAGATTATCAAGCAAAAACTGTTGGACATTTTTTAAAATTATTAGACAGTCTTCCAAAAGATAATTCGGTTACCGTAATTGGAACTACTAATTTCTTAAAGTCTCTTGATTCTCGCATCCGAAGAGGTAAACGATTGGAAGAAGTAGAAATTGGTAACCCTAATGATGCTGATCGCAAAGAAATTTTACGGCATTATTTTACTAGTGATAAAATAAACCTTTCAGACAAAATGCTTGATCTTGTTGTTAAAAAAACTAAAGGATTTTGCTCCGCAGATTTACAACAACTGGTAAATGAAATAGCTATCAAACAGTCTAATCAGGCTATTGATGATAATATAGTAAAAAGCGAACTTGATAGAGCCATTAAAAACCACAAAAAGTATGAAGCCCATGTTAGCGAAGAAGCAGCACGCCGCAGAAAACAAGATGACTTATTAGATTTACAGTTAAAAACTTTGCGTAGACAAAATATACAAACCTGCGCTGCAATTGGAGGTATAATAGGCGCTGCGGTAGGAGTAGGCATAACAGCCATTTATTTCCCTCCCGCTCTTCCTTTTGTTGCAGCAAAATTAAGTGCAACTGCTGCATCTGCAGGCGGAGTAACAGTTGCAGCTACAACTACAGCAACTACTTTTTCAACAGCTGTTCCCGGGGGTATAGCCGCAGGTTTTGCAATTGGTTCAGCTGGAGGCGCTGGAGTCGGTTACTACAAATAATTTTTTTGGACAGGACTTTATGAAAATTAAAAATTTATTTTATCTTGCATGTGTAACTATTGGTTTAAATACAATTACAACTGATTGTTTACCATCTTTTAAAAATTTACGTAATTACCTCAACAATATTAGATCAACTATTTCACAAAACAGAGATCGCCAATGGCTAAATGTAACATATAGGTATGATAATTTCGTTATTAATAATCCGCATGTCATATCCAACATCGATTATTTTCATGCGATTATTAAACATCATCACGATCGCTTAATGTTCAAAAACAATTCACGAGAAATTATTCTGAAAATAAAAAAAATCTCGATTTATATAACAGCTTTAGCAGTAATTTTTCAGGGAGGATTTACTTGCTGGAGTTATCAATTATTATGTAAAACTAAAAAACTAGAAGGAAACTTATGGCCTGCATTGTGTTTCACCGGGTTTACTTTATTTAGTTTATATGCTGCAGTTAAAGCTTGGCATTCATATAATCATCATGACGCTAAAATGGCTCATCATATACGTAGAGACAAACACATGTTGCAGCAATTTGAAGAATATAAAGCTACAATGGATACACAAAATGGCTCAGTTAAACAGGAAACTACATGAATACTAAAAACAAAATACTACTTACATTTTTTTGTTTAGCATTTATTAGTAAAGCATCTGCTATGTTTTTTCCTTTTTATATGCCTATGTATATACCTTCAACAGTCATAATTCCAAATACCGTGCCAGATACATTAAGTAGGAAATGGTTAAATTGGCTTTATGCTCAAAACTCTTCAATAACAAGTAGCAGTGATGTCCGATCAAACATTGATTACTATCATGAAATGATAAAAAATCACTACCATTATTTGCTTTATAAAAAACAAAATAGAGATCAAATTAAAAAAGCAAAATTAAAAAGAGCATTAATATCTACCGGTATTAATGCTAGTCTTTGGGCTGCTGCCGTTTATTTCTTTAATAAAGGTAAATCTACCCCGAGTTATGATGGACAGGATAAATATGCCTTTCTTTGTAGCGCGAGCGGATTTATGGGATTTTTCAGTTTTATTGTTAATTGCATGTTGGTAAATTCATACCAAAAATATGATCGAATATTAAATCGTAATTTACAACGCGATCAGCATATGCTGCTGCAATTTGAACAATATAAAGCTGCAATAAACCAAAATTAATGAATTCTGCAAAAACTATAGAGCATTTTTTCTTAGTGACCTCAGAGAATTTATTTCTGGGATCACTCTGGCTGTTTTAATGCTATTCAACAAACTTAAGCACATGGATTAGTATGAAAATTAATAGATTCCTCATTACACTTTTTTGCACAGTATTTTTTAGCAAAATAGATGCTATGCTTTTACCATTTTTACCATTCATGTTTATGTCATCTACAGTAGTTATTGACAATTCAGCAACCAAGCTCTTATCAAGAAAAAGTTTAAATTGGCTTTATGCTCAAAACCCTTCGATTACGAGCATCAATGAAATACGTTCAAACATTGATTATTACCACGAAATGGTAAAAAATCACTACGATCGCTTACTTTATAAAAAACAAAATAATGATCAGATTAAAAAAGTTAAATTGAAAAGATTGCTAATATCAACAGGCATAAATGCAAGCATTTGGACTGCGGGTTTCGTTTTTTTAAAAAAAGCTCTGACTTGCTCCGACCAAAGCGAAGAATTGCATCTTGCTCTTAGCGTATCAAGCATGACGCTAGGGCTTTTTAGTTTAATGCTTAATTGTTTATTCTTCGATTCTTATCGAAAACACGATCTTGCGCTTAGTCGTAATATAAAACGAGATGAGCACATGCTAAAACAATTTGAAGAATATAAAGCTACAATGGCCACACAAAATCGCTCAGTTAAACAGGAAACTACATGAACAATAAAAGCAAATTATTAGCACTGTTTTTGTTATTTGCCTGTCAAACATCAACAATGCTTGAGGCAACTATAACATCAGTAATTTTAATTCCCTTAAACAATCGCAAACGTGTGCCCAATAAATTAACAAGAAAATGGCTCAATTGGATTTATGCTCAAAATCGCTCAATCACCAGCAGCAATGAAGTTTTATCAAATTTTAATTATTATCATGAAATGGTAAAAAATCACTATAACTATTTACTGCATAAAGATAAAAATCAAAATCCGATAAAGAAATTAAAACTAAAAAAAGCTGTAGCTTCAACCGCTATCAATACCATTCTTTGGGCTGCAACTATTCTTTTTGTCCATGAATCAAATAAAGATCGGTATAGCATAGTATCTGAAAGATATGTTTTATCTGCAATGATAACTGGATTTTTAGGAGTATTGAGCTTTATGAGCAATTATTCACTGGTAAATTCATACTTTAAGCATGATAGAATGATGCAACATAATTTGAACCGTGATCAGGATATGTTACAACAATTTGAAGAATATAAAGCTGCGATGAATAACTGATGCATACGGGAGGTTCCCCTCCCGTTTTTAATATTTATTCATCAAATTAAAAAATTTAATACCATTTCCCTACGCAAGACAAAAATTTAAAATTATGGTATTTTAGCTAATAAGTAGAAGCCATAAAGCTTCAGTTTGATCATTTAAATGGGGTTATAATGAAAAAAACATTTTTTTCAGTTTTATTTTCGTTACTTGTCTCTGTTAACTGTTTTTCTATGATGTTTGAACCATTTGTATTTGAAAAGACAAAAAAAGAAGGTACTGGTTCAAGAAATTTGCTTTATTACGCCGCTCTTAAAGAAAAAGATTTAAGTAGCTATATTTCAGCTAAAAGTTTTCCTGATTATAAAAACCTTTTTGAAAAACATCTTGAACATTTAAAGGAAAAAAAACAAAACGCACCCATTTATAAAAAAAATTTCCTAAAAAAAGCAGCTTATTTTGGCCTGGCTGGGATTTCGTTTTTTGTTGTGGCAGGTGCTGCTATATATTTAGCTACTAGCAAAATTGAAATTAATTTGCGCAGTACATTGAATGATATGATATATGATATGCTATTTACCCCAAAAGGAATTAACACAACAGCATTATTAGCTGCCAGTCTTTGTGCCGCTCCTGTTGGTTGCGTGTATACTATGAGTAGTGGCGAGCAACTGGTAAAATATTTTACTTTCAACAAACATGTTGATAGTCACATTCAGAATGATGAAAACGTATTATCTCTTTTAAAAAAATATGAAGAAAAAAATTACAAAAAATTTAGCTGATGACAATACGGAGTTAAATTCTTATGAAAAAAATGTTTATTAGCCTTATCTTAACCATACCGCTTAATTCTTTGAGCATGGATTTTTTTCAAGATAAACCTCCTAAAGAAGGTGATGGGCAACGAAAATATCTTTATTATCGCTTAAAACAGGATGAAAATCCTGAAACATGGGGATTATCTGCTTATAACATACCTTTGTACAAAAAAGTTCTCGAAAACCATATTCATCACGTAACCGAAAAAAAAGAAAAAAATTCGACTTACAAAAAAAATTTATTAAAAAAAACAATATTTTATGCAGTACCAGGCTTACTGTTTGAACTAACTGCTGCTGCTTCAATACATTTTGCCCGTGATTACATCGGTTGCCATCAAGATAGCAATAAGGGATATGCTCTGATAGCACTTGGGTCAGCCGCAGCAATAGCAGGTTTTTTATTGAGCCTTACTGGAATAAAAGCAGCTACGAAATACGCAACGCTAAATAGACACCTTGATGCTCGCATACACGATAATCAGCAAATATTAACAAAATTAAAAGAATACGAAGAAAAAATAACTAGAAAAATCTAACATATTTAGCAATTTTTTTAATTCACATTAGGTATAAATTTTCCCCTTATACCTAGCTTTTGTTTCATAGCCCTGCTCAAAAAGTTCCATTGCATCGGGTAATTGATCAGTAATAGCAATTGGAGATTTCTCATCTTCACGAGTTAAGACAATGTAAGCAACATCTTTTTCCATTAATGATAAACCTTCTTTTGCTACTCTTAATAATTCTTGTTTATCAATTTCGATTGGTTCTGTATCATACTCAAACCAAAACTCATCACCTATTTGAACCTTGTCATTATTAGTTCCAGGCCGTACCGTTGTTATATTCCCGGCAAATCCTCTAAAATCTGTTTTTGATAATTGCTCTATAATTTTTTTTGTAAAGCTTTGACCATCTGTGAAAATATGACCTAGATATATCAAATAATCAGAGCTATGAGGTCCCAGGAAATAACCCCCATCTTCAAGTCTTCTTATGATTCCAAATTCCATATGGTTATTTTTTAACTCTATATTTTAACTGCTTGTGTTCAGTGTAAAGTTCTATAGTTTCAGGTACTTGATCAGTAATAATAATACGAGAATTCTCATCTTTACGAGTTAAGACAATGTATGGAACTTTGTTTATCATCAATGATAAGCCTTCTTTTGCTATTCTTAATAATTCTTGTTTATCAATTTCAATTGGCTCAATATCTGTATCGAACCAAAATACATCACCAATCTGTATTCGATTAGTATTACTTGCGGATCGCACTGATATTATATTACCTGAAAGACCCCTAAAGCCTTCTTTTATTAATTCTTCGATTATCCAATTTGTAAAGCTTCTACGATCAGTAAAAATTTTTGATAAAAAAATAAGATAATAAGAATTATTTGGCCCAGAAAAATACATGCCTGAATCTAATTTTTCCAAAATTGCAAATTCCATTATCATATTAATTTTTCAGTCTATATTTCAGTTGTTTATTTTCCGTATAGAGTTCTATTTCTTCGGGAAGTTGATCGGTAATAACAATAGGGGAATTTTCATTTTCGCGGATCAAAACAATGTAAGGAACATTGTTTATCATTAATGATAAACCTTCTTTTGCTATTCTGACTAAATCATTGCGACAAATTGTTATTGTTTCAGTATCCCAATCAATCCAATCCAAATAATTAACTTGTATTAGATTATTACTTACGGCTCTAACAGAGGTGATATTACCAGATAACCCTTTAAAATTAGATTTAGGTACCTCCTCTATTATCCATCTTGTTAAACTTAAGCCATCTGTAAAGATATGCGATAATATTCTAAGATAATCTGAATCACTAGGTCCCGAAAAATATGTTCCTGAATCTGTTAAACGCAAAATTCTAAATTCCATATTACAACCCTCGTTTATCCGGATATGCAGTTAATATTTTAAAAATGAAGATTTATCGACTGTATCTGTAACAATTTTCCCGATATAAAGAATTTTCATTCTAGCCTTGGTTTCTCCTTTAATTTGATATTTACCATTTTCAAGTTCTATACTCTTTATATTTTGAAGTCCTTCTTTTATAGCCTCAACTACCTGCTCAGGCGTCCAATCGGCTGGAAAAAAAGTAGAATTTTTGGGTTCAGAACCTTCATATGACCAGTTAATGAGATACGCTCCATCGTCATGGGTTACTATTTTTTAATTATTGTTAGGTATAAATTTTCCCCTTATACCTAGCTTTTGTTTCATAGCCCTGCTCAAAAAGTTCCATTCCATCGGGTAATTGATCAGTAATAGCAATTGGAGATTTCTCATCTTCACGAGTTAAGACAATGTAAGCAACATCTTTTTCCATTAATGATAAACCTTCTTTTGCTACTCTTAATAATTCTTGTTTATCTATCTCGATTGGTTCGGTATCATACTCATACCAATACACATCGCCTATTTGAACCATATCAGTATTAGTTCCAGGCCGTACCGTTGTTATATTCCCGGCAAAGCCTCTAAAATTTGTTTTTGATAATTCCTGTATAATTTTTTTTGTAAAGCTTTGACCATCTGTGAAAATATGACCTAGATATATCAAATAATCAGAGCTATCAGGCCCCAGGAAATAACCCCCGCCTTCAAGTCTTCTTATGATTGCAAATTCCATATTGTTATTTTCTAACTCTATATTTTAACTGCTTGTGTTCAGTGTAAAGTTCTATAGTTTCAGGTAATTGGTCAGTAATCGCAATTGGAGATTTCTCATCTTCACGAGTTAAGACAATGTAAGCAACATCTTTATCCATTAACAATGAGCCTTCTCTAGCGATTCTTAGTAATTCTTGTTTATCTATCTCGATTGGTTCTGTATCATACTCGTACCAAAACACATCACCAATTTGTATTTTATTATCATTTACAGGATTGACCGTGATCATATTGCCTGAGAGTCCCTTAAAGCTTTTTTTTGTTAATTCCTCGATTATCCAATTTGTAAAGCTTTGGCCATCAGTAAAAATTTTTGATAAAAACATAAGATAATAAGAATTATTTGGACCTGAAAAATATGTCCCCGATTCAGTTAATTCTAATATTTTGAATTCCATCCCATTAGCCTAATAAAGATTTGTATGTGTTTATTGTCATAGAACACAAAGTTAATTAATTATTCTAACTATGTTATGCATATATTGACTAAACTCTATTTTTCATTTTTAAATCTATACTTCAGTTGCTTATGTTCGGTATAAAGTTCCATTCCCTGGGGCAGCTGATCAGTAATAGTAATTGGAGCTTTCTCATCTTTACGAGTTAAAACAATGTAAGCAACATCTTTTTCCATTAATGATAAACCTTCTTTTGCTACTCTTAATAATTCTTGTTTATCTATCTCGATTGGTTCTGTATCATATTCGTACCAATACACATCACCAATTTCTACCTTGTCATTATTAGTTCCTGGCCGTACGGTTGTTATATTTCCGGCAAAGCCTCGAAAATCTGCTTTCGATAGTCGTTCAATTACTCGATTTACTAAGTCATCAGTAAATACTTTTGATAAAAACATAAGGTAATAAGAATTATTTGGTCCTGAAAAATACGACTGTTTTCCAATTCGTTCTATAATCGCGAATTCCATTAATTTTCTCTTTTTTTATGGGGATAAGCAGTTGTAATTTTTAGATATGATTTTCCACCAAATGAATCAAAAATAATTCGTGCGTTAAAAAATATTTTCATACCATTTTTTGCTATGCCAACAATGTCATAATCTAAATCATTTACAATTACTTCATCGACATTTTTTAGAGCTTCTTTTATAGCCTCAACTACCTACTCAGGCGTCCAATCGGCTGGAAAAAAAGTAGAATTTTTGGGTTCAGAACCTTTATATGACCAGTTAATGAGATACGCTCCATCGTCATGGGTTACTATTTTTTAATTATTGTTAGGTATAAATTTTTCCTTTATATCTAGCTTTTAATTGTTTATTTTCAACAAAAAACTCCATTCCTTCTGGCAGTTGATCAGTGACTTTAATTGGAGCATTCTCATTCTCTCGTATCAATGAAATATAGGGTGCATTAGCTTCCATTAAAGCAATGCCTTTTTCTAGTATCTTTATTAATTCTTGACGATTAATGACTATGTATTCATCTTCAGCATATAAATAACTTATAGTTACATAAGAATTATTTATATCAATATCCATCTCATTTCCAGCTCTTCCTGTCGCATTAGGGTTTTCAAGGTCCTTCTTAATATTTTTTGCAAAGGATATTCGATCGGTAAAAATTCTCATTAAAATATATGAATAATCATCATTGGAAACTACATCAGTAGAGTAATAAGCTTCCCCATCTTTTTTAAGTATTGTAAACTTCATTTAAATTCCTTTTTTTTCTTTGTAGGGATAACAGCTAATCATTTTGCATATAGTTTTTTCCTCCACCTTCTGAAATTCAAAAACCATTTTTATTTTGATTCCCTCTGTTGTTTGTCCAATTATTTCTAAACGTCCATCTTTTTGCCACTCTTCTTTAGTAATATTTTTAGCAGCCTCATTAATCTTTTGAATAATTTTTTCTTCTGTCCATTCTAGGGGGAAACATGTCGATTCCTTGCTTTTTGAACCGTGATAAGACCATTCAATAATATAGGTTCCATCAGGATTTAAAACTTTAGTATCTATTTTTATCAATCCCTCTTTTTCCAAGAGCTCAAGAATAGGATAATAATGAGCTCCTTGCGTACCCACTTTTCCTTCTTCGCAATTAACTTTTACTTCAGGTGCAAATACGTGTATCAAATTTTCAATCAATTTATCCACCTCCTTGCCACTAACTTTTTTAATTTCATCAAGAATATCTAAAAGTCTTTCTAACTCGGCTAATTCTTTTGCAGAAGGAATAAATCTTTCTAGCTCTTTAGGAACTATATTATGAACGCCTTTTGTTGTCGTATCTATGTGATATTTACATTCAGGTTTATTAAGCTCCTGTATTACTTTTCTTACTCCTTCTTGCATCTTTAGGAATGCTTCGCTATCTTTCCCATATTTGTTACGCAACACATCAAGAGCTTTTTTTAGCAACTTCACCGTAAGTTCTTTTCTCGCTTTCCATTCAGCTTTTTCTTGCTCGGTTGCTGGGTCAATTACCTTTGATTTAGCATCAGCCGGTGATTGTGTTTCTGCCTTCGCTGGTGCTTGAGTTTCTGAAACCGGCTTTGCTACAGGCTTTGTTTCAATTTCTGTTTGCGGAAGAGTAACTGCATCATCTTTCGCTTTAGTACCATCTTCAGATTGTGCTTGGCCATCTAATTCACCAATGCCACCGCCAAGAATACTATCAATTCCAATCTCGGCACCTTTACCGATTTCTTCATTGGGCGGTGGCATTTGTGGATTATTAGTATCTACATGCTTTGGATCTTTAAATGATGGTAATCGCCCATACCCTTTACTCCAGTTGCATGGCTCTGGATCAGGCAATTTTATAGGGCTACAATCATCACCTTTAAGAAATTTTTCCTCCGGTAACCCACCAATTACCTTGCCACCCATTTCTGGTGGGCGAGGAGCAATAATCTGCCCTCCTTTTAAAGGTTTTCGATCTGGATCATCCCATGGCAAGGTAATTGGTTTTGGCAAATCTTCTAATGCCGGTAGGTGGGCACCGCATTCTTGTGCAATAGCTTGTGCGTGCAATGCTTGATTAAGTTCATCAAGCAATTCAGCTTTAACCTGATCTTGATACGGACCAGATTTAATGAGCTCTTCAATTTTATCGCCTGTTACCTCTTGTTGGCCGTGCACTAAATCTTTTAATGCGCGCAGCGCATCACTAAATTGGTGAATGGTACTATACGCAGCACGAGCGACTACTGCAGCTTTATGTGATTCAAGCAACTTACTTGTCATTTTAACGAGCAAATTTTGTAAGCGAATCGCTATAGGGCGCGAGTATTGTGTACTAAAATCAGGAATTATTTTAGCTAAGGGGTATCTGTTTGCAATTGAATGTTCAAGCGAGTTAACAATAGTTTTATACGATTGAGCAAGTTGAACATCTTGCGTAGTAAGCGCACGCTCAATGTAACAGATAATTTGTTTTGCTACTGGCGCTTGCGCATGGTTAGCGTGTATTAAAGACAATGCATTATTAAACGAATGGCGCAGCAAAACATTTTCTTGCTTATGAATGGTAAGTGGCATACCGTATTGCGTAGCTTCTGGCCAATTTACAAAATCAGCAATCAGCCCATTTTTACAGAAGAACGATTTCATCCAGGTTTCATATTCATGAGCTGGAATAGTTGTTGCTTCTTTAGCAAGAAATTCACTTAATTTTGCCGGTGATGTTAACAACTCTGGCTGATCAACTATTTTGTACACCGTTTGATGTACTGATGGTAATGCAGATTGAGGAATGCTCCATGCTTTGCATATATTTTCTTTTACGATATGACGTAATGCTAACTCATGATTGAGTTCTTGTCGCTTGATCGCATCTAGTGCAATTTCATTCTTTTGATCGAGCGATAACTTTTGCCAAACAGGGTCATTTTCATATAATCGATAAATTCCTTCTTTGGTATAAAGCATGTTATGATACTGATCGCAAAATTCTTTGTAGATTTGTTGCCCTAGGTGATTGTCTGCCAACTCGGTCATAATATTTTGCACTTGTGTCATATCATAACGATCACAGGCATCAATTAACCTTAATAATTTTTGATTGGTGGGATGTGCAAAAACCTTTTCTTGGTTTGGATACCAATGGGTAGCATTGCGTGCAAATCTATAAATAGACGACGTCCAACTTTCACTCCCTTGATCAGAGAGTCCAAGAGTTTTAACCAAGCCGCTTACATCGCTTTTATTGCCAATATCTTTTAAATAATTGGTGACAATGCCATGCAAATTGTGCTGAAAATTTACTGAAGTTAATTCATAATCACCCAACGTTGCAAAATTGTTTATATCTCGCACCAAAGGATCGATTTTTCCTTGCACCCACCATGAATCATGCGATGCATTTAGTTCAAAAAAGGCACGTACTCGATCAGTTATTGATGCACTTGAAAATTTGATAGTTGTTTGCAGCACCTGATCGAGACGTTGACGTATATAATGAACATATTCCGGTGATGTTCTTACTAAGGCAAAATGTCGGTACGCAGATTGTGCTTGCTGGCAATACAATGCATGGCCAAGATTATATTGAGGTATTTTTGCTTCTACTTGTGCAAAAAGACCCGATTCATGTTGATAGCGCGTAACACCGGGGATTGAGTTATTGGTAGTCCACAAGCTTTGTGGCTTATATTTATTAGCAAAATGTGCTTGCTGTCCAAGTATTGCTAAAAAACCTTGCTCTTGTGGCACAACTTTAATGCGTGGTTTTACTGCATCAGTTAATATTTTTGTAAGGGTCATCATTTGATCAGGAGTTATAATCTTGATTTTTTCTCCCGGGCACGAGATAGCACCAGGTGCAATGCCGGGCATTCCACCCGATTCAATTCCTTCTACTGCTGGCAAATTAGTGGCAATAGGCTGCGACACTGCTTGAACCACTTCAATTGATCGAGCAGCACCTTGACTAATTGATGCAGGATTAGTTATTTGTTCTGGTTGTTGTGTTGCCTGTTGCTGCTGTGCAATTTGATGAACATATTGATTTAATGAATCTAAGGCCGCAGAATCAGTGCGATTTTTTGAAAAAGCAACACCTAATGCCATAGCCAAATGTCCAAGAGCAGGCGCCAAATAGGTAACCCATGTTTGGGTTAAAACCTGGGCCATTGAAAATATCTGAGTTGATTGAATAAAAAAAAGAATGAGCAAACTGCTCAACAAAACAGAACGTTTTTTGTTGAAAATCATTGATGTATTACCTTTTAACGTTTTTTTGCAATGAAGAGTGTTATACCACGATAAAAGGTAGACAACAAGATTTTTTTATTTTAAAAATTTCTTCTCTGCATTATTTTGGAATTTCTTTAACCACATCTTTAGCTTTTTTATCTTCACGCAGCCCTTTGTAGCGCCCTACGCGCAATTTGCCACCAGCTGTCCATTGTGCAAATTGAAATTCAGCAACCAATTTTGGTTTTATCCAATGCACGTTTTTTGAAATGCCGTCATAATCGACAAAAGGGCATTTTTTTATTTCGAGTGCGCGCATTTTTCTGCCAAGTTCTTGCAACGTTTCTTGCGAATAGCCGGTTCCTACCTTACCAGCATATTTAAATTGATCACCATCATAATACCCAACTAAAAGTGCGCCAAAATCGGTACGCGAACCACGTGGCTCGGTATATCCACCAATTACTAATTCTTGTCCTTGGCCACATTTAAATTTAAGCCACTCTCGAGAACGTTTTTGCACATAGGTACTATCGGCTTTTTTGGCAATAAGCCCTTCCCATCCCTTTTTACATGCATATTTATAATATGTTATGCCATCACCTGTCTTATGATCGGTATATTTAACAATTTTGGTATATGCTAATAATTTTTTTAAAATTTTTTTTCGCACAAGAAGTGGCAGATGCATAACATCATAGCCATGGGCATATAGCACATCAAATATATGAATGTACACCGGTAACAATTTTAAATCTCGCGCAATACGGTGTGGATCTTTTAAGTTCATACGGCCCTGCAGCATTTGAAAATCTGATATTCCTTTTTTATTCACGGCTACAATTTCACCATCAACTACAAAATCAGTCGCTTTTTGTTTTTCAAAAGCAGCCACTATTTCTGGATACTCTTCATTAAGAGAATTGTGATTACGACTAAAAAGAGAAACCTTATCACCCTTTTTTATTACTATGCAACGCACGCCATCAAACTTATGTTCATAAATCCATTCTTTGCTTGAAAAATAATCTTTGGTCAACGTTGCCAACATTGGTTTTATAAATGCAGGAGCCGATTTTTTAAGTTTCTTTTTAAACTCCAGGCTTAAATTTTTAAACAATGGATCAATTAATTTCATTAAACCCTCCTCATTTTTTATACGCACACTTTTTGATAATAAAATTTATATAAAAGCAGATCATAGAGTTGGGTAACAAAAAATTATTTGATAAACAAATCAAGCTATAGTAGGCTACCGAGCAAACTTTTTATCTGCGCTATAAATATGCCGCAACAAATGTTACTTAAGGAGAAAGAGATGAAAAAAGTTCTCATGCTAGCATTGTGTCTACCCGCTATTACTTTTGCCATGGACAAAGATACTCAATTATGCAAAAAAATTCATGATAATTACCGCGCATTAAACAAGGTAGTGCTTCCTGGAGATGTTTCCAATTATGCTGATGCTAAAAATATGTTAACCGCATATGGCTTTAATTTAGAACGTCAAAAAAAGAAAGCTGAAGAATATAAGAGCTTATCCGAAAATTCCCACGAGCCTAAAATTATGAATTGCAGAAGCTAATTGGCAAAGAGCCAGAAAAGAATCTTTAGTCTTTGTCCAGCAGAATTTGATGCCGCGATTCCATTGTTGGAT
>JBMOLF010000011.1:0-76318 GCA_049325595.1 Candidatus Babelota bacterium | reverse complement strand
TGCTTGACCACTTCATCAACAATCCAGTATAGTTCTACTATATTTTTCATGGGTAGCTCCTCTCTTTTTGCTTCTAGGAGCTATCCTATCTCTCTTTTAACTTCTTTTGAATTTCACAATTCGACTTTATATTAATAACTATTGCTTGATATTTGGAATTTTTGTCATCAATAATATGTTGTAACCCATATATTATAAGGGTGAGCATGAGATATATATTATTGATTATGTTATTTTGGCATCAAGCTAGTATGCCTCTAGATATAAATTTTTATATTAAAAATACCATTGAGCATTGTTCTAATTTTATTAAAACAATGCTCAAAAATGATGTACGTGCTAATTATGTGATAGCTTGCGCAGCCCTAACTGCTGGAGTTACTTCGTTTTCTGTTTTTTTTAAAAAAACAGTAGCAAAAATTAATCGTAAAATAAAAAGAACAGTAAAATCTCCGCAGCAGCCTGTTATTGAAATCACTAAAGTTAGTGCAGCTCGAAGTAAAACTTCTGCGGCTCCTAGTTTGCATAAAAGAAAACCTTCTTATTCAGTTTTGCTTCCTACGCCACCTACAAGTCCCTTTCAATCTCGGCCTGTATCTCGTAGAAATTCACGAAATTGTGAACATATTAAACAGCAATTGCCAACTGTGATCGAAGAAGAATTACAGGTTGACCTTTTGCGTTCGCTCTATGGAGATTCTGATAAAGACAAGCCTCTAACGCAAGAAGAAATTGATGCTATTTTAAAAATTCCAGATATTGGCGTTTCACCTGATGAACAAAAGTGGCCTAAACAAACAATAAGAGAACAAATATTGGAAAAATATCAGCATTTACCTCCTGATGCCTCTCCTGTTGTAATGACTACAAAAACGGGTGTTTATTGGCTTGGGTGGAGCCCTACTCAAATACCCGATATGCATAAACTAACATTGACCTTTAACGGAGAAGAGGTTCCAATAATTGAACAAAGAACAATTAAAAAAACTTAACAAATTGCTGTATTTTATATAGTTTTCTTGTATTTATATTCGTTTCAATCCGTTTGACAAATTTTCTAGTTGTATTACAATTATTATTGAATTTAGAGCTTATGATAGGGTGCTTTTGGATAGTGGTGCCCTAACACAGCATCAAAAACCCTCAGCTATCCATAGCGTAATTTTTATAAAAAACCCTTACATAAGTGAGTTATCTATGTTATTTAAAGATCTTTCATTAAACCCCCTTATTCTCAAAACGCTTGATGCTTTAGGATTTGTGGAGCCAACCGAAATCCAATCAAAAGCAATTCCTTTATTAACACAATCTAAGAAGATTGATTTTTTAGGTCAGGCGCAAACTGGAACCGGCAAAACTCTTGCTTTTGGTATACCATTAGTACAACGTATTGATGCTGGCAATAAAACCTTGCAAGCATTAATTGTTGCGCCTACTCGTGAGTTAGTAGTGCAAATTACCAATAGCATTTCGGCCGTTGCTCAACCTATGGGAATCATAGTTACCCCTATTTATGGTGGCGTTTCTATGACTGAACAAATAAAAGCGTTAAAACGCGGCACTCATATTGTAGTGTGCACCCCTGGTAGAATTAACGATCATTTACGCCGTGGTACTATTAATTTGGGTACCATTAGCACCTTAGTTCTTGATGAAGCAGATATTATGCTTGATATGGGCTTTAAAGAAGAAGTTGATGAAATATTAACCTTTGCGCCAAAAAATCGCGAGATTTGGTTATTCTCAGCAACCATTAAAGCTGGTGTTCATGATATTATGCAAGAGCATATGAATAACCCAGTAAGTGTGCGCACAAGTCCTAAGCAAATTGGTAGTGCAAAAACAAAACAATATTATACTGTTGTTTCACAAAAAGATCGCTTTGCAGCATTATGCCGCTTTATTGATTGTGCAGATTCCTTTTATGGCTTTGTATTCTGTCAAACCAAAGTTCAAACAGCTGAAGTTGCAGAAAAATTATCTCATGCCGGATATCCAGCACAGCCATTGCATGGTGACATGACCCAGCAACAACGTAACCGTGTTATTAAGCAATTTAGAGATAAAGAGTTTACCATTTTAATCGCAACAGACGTTGCTGCTCGTGGAATTGACATTGCTGATCTTACTCACGTAGTAAACTATTCACTTCCTGTGGATCATGAAAGCTATGTGCACCGTGTGGGCAGAACTGGCCGTGCAGGTAAAGAAGGTATTGCAATTTCCTTTGTAAGTAGCCACGAAGCGCGTAAAGTAAGAATATTTGAATCTAAATTTAATGTGAAAATTAGTCCTTTAGATGTGCCATCCGTAGCAATGATTAAAGAAGCACATCAAAGAAAAGCGGCAGAATATCTTGCAGAGCTTGCACAAGAGTCGATCAATAGCGATTATCCTCATTCGTTAAGAGAGATGATTGCTTTATATGATCATACTGCTTTAACCAATATGCTTTATCAATTGGTTGGTCAAAAATTCTTTAAAAAGACCAATTTCACTGACCAAGCTTTTACGCCAGCAAGTAAAGTTGATCTTGATGCGCATGAAGATGCAAATGAATTAGTTCTCTTTGTGGGCTCTGATGATGGAATTACTAAGCCAGACATTATAAAATTCGTGCAAGAATTTGGGATGATTCAAGAGAGTGAGCTAGAAAAAGTAAAAATAATTAAAAGACGTACTTTTATACGTGTAGACCAAGCTCTTTGTGAACCATTAATGAATGCATTGCAAGGTAAAAAACTTCTTGGCCATAAGGTAAAAGTTATTTCTGCAATGCAATTAAATCAGTCATCTGATTCTGGAAATGGGAAAGGTAAACGCGGCGGCTTTAAGAAAGATTCATTTTCTGGAAACAAGCGCTCATCTTATCCACGTCGTAGAAAATAAATATATACAAAATAACCCAAAGGGTCCTTATGATCGCCATGTGTGACATAAGGACCCGCTTTTTTTCTATAAAAATATTAAAAGCACATATTATTAATATTTTTGCTTGTCAATTCATAACGGCCTAAACTATGCCATTTATTAAATTCATATGTTATCTGGTTTAATTTATGTCATGCTAAAAAATGTTTGATAAACAAAATAATAAAAAAGTATGGATTTATGCATTAATTATGAGTAATAGATTAAGGCAGTATCTTATTGAATATCCAAGATTCTTATTAACTTGGTGCATAGTTTTATTAAATATTTTAATTGGAATTTGGAAGACAATTAGATTACCGTATCCTCGTGTTACTTTTTTTGGTGGCTCACGATTATTAAAAAGTGATCCATATTATGAAATAGCATATAATCTTGCTTATCAATTGGTAGAAAAAAAGATTTCTATTATCACTGGTGGTGGGCCAGGGATAATGGAGGCTGCAAATTGTGGGGCAGCTGATGCTGCACATAAAAAAAATGAAATTCGAAGTTTGGCAATTGGTATTCGAAAGCTTTCTAGAGAAAATATAATTAATTTCTGTGCGCAAGATAGAATTATCTTTAGAAGTTTTTTTGCGCGTAAATGGTTGTTAATGCAGTATTCCTCAGCTTTTTTAGTTTTTCCTGGGGGTTATGGAACATTAGAGGAATTGGCTGAGATATTAAATCTTATTGAAACAGGTCACTTTAAAAAGGTACCAGTAGTTTTATATGGAAGAGACTATTGGCAGCCATTGATGGACTGGCTTACAAATTCAGCATTAAAAAGAAAGCTAATAGAAGAGCAGGAATTAGCACTAATAACATTAACCGATAATCTTAATGAAGCACTTAATATTTTATGTTCTTGTAAAACTATTGAAAAATAGAAAAGAATAATGATGGTTTATGTGAAAAAAAGTACGGGTGAATTTGAAAATTTCGATCGTGAGAAGCTTAAAAGATCGTTAATTGCTTCTGGTGCATCGGATGAACTTGCCAACAAAATTGTTGAAGATATTGAAATTAATTTAGCAAACTTTACTACCACTGAAGATATATTTCAATATATCTTAGATCATTTGCAAAAAGAAAGCTCCGTTCTTGCAGCACGATATAATTTAAAAAAAGCGCTTTTACAGTTTGGTCCTACAGGATTTCCATTTGAAAAGTTTGTAGCCGAAATATTTAAGGAAGTAAAGTATGAAATTCAACTTAATAGGATAGTTGCCGGTTGGTGTGTTGAGCATGAAGTGGATATTATTTTAAAAAAGAACGATGAATTTTCATTAGTGGAATGTAAATTTCACAATGAACAGCGCTATAGAGTTCATGTTCAAGTAGCGCTCTATACCGATGCTCGTTTTCATGATATTGAAAAAAAATGGAAGTCAGAAAATGAGGAAGTAAAGTTAACGCATCCTTGGATTATCACCAATACTAAGTTTACTTATGAATCACTTAAATATGGCAGTTGTAAGCAAATGAAATTGGTTAGCTGGAATTATCCAAAAGAAAAGAGCCTTGCGCGTTTGATAGATAATTATGGTTTATATCCGATTACCACATTAATCTCTTTGACTTTGAAACAAAAAAAATTTCTTATAGAACATGGTTTTGTTTTGTGCAAAGATGTCAAAAAAAATATTACTTTATTAAAATCTGCAGGCATTAAAGGTGATAATCTGAATCAGATTATTAAAGAGTGTGAATTAATATGCGATATAAAGAAAACTCCTATTGATCTTTAAATTATAAATACAATATACAGGCATTAGTGTTTTAATTTTGATTCTATTCTTTTTAACAAAAGTGCATTTATTGCAACGATTATTGATGATAGCGACATAAGCAGTGCTGAAATTTCTGGCGCTAAATACCAGCCAAAAGATTTATAAAAAACCCCTGCTGCTACAGGAATTGCTAAAATATTGTAAATTGCTGCCCAAAATAAATTTTCCTTCATTTTTCTTACCGTTGCTTTAGATAGAATAATTGCCTTGAGAATATCAGAGGGATCTGATTTCATAAGAACGATATCAGCAGCTTCTATAGCAACATCAGTACCTGCACCAATTGCAATACCAATATCTGCTTGAGCTAAAGCAGGAGCATCATTTATTCCATCCCCAACCATAGCAACAAAAAAGCCTTCATCTTGCAATTTCTTTACATAATTAGCTTTATCTTCAGGAAGGACTTGGGCAAATACTTTTTCGATGCCTAATTCTTTTGCAATAGATTGCGCAATAGTAAGATGATCCCCAGTTATCATTGCTGTTCCAATTCCTAATTTTTTTAACTCATGAATAGTTTTTTTTGCAGAATCACGTATTTTATCAGAGATAGTAATAAATCCTATTCCCTTGCCATCAATAGCAATAAAACTAATACTTTTTCCTTGAGCCATAAATCTCTCGGCTTGTTTTTCTAGCGATGCTAAATTAACATTTTTTGAATTAAGATACCGGCCAGTTCCTGCTACGATATATTTATTGTCAACATAACCTTCAATCCCATGACCTTCTGCAATTTTAAATTCACGCACATTATTTGAAGCTTTTATACCTTGTTTTTCTGCTTCTTTCATTATTGCATCACTAAAGGGATGACTAGATAATTTTTGAATTGAGCTAGTAAAATATAATACATCTTTTAGAGAAAATTCTTTAATGGTAATAATATCATTTACGACAGGTTTACCTTCGGTTAATGTTCCTGTTTTATCAAGAACAATTTCTTGTATTTTGGAGGCTTGTTCTAAAGTAGTAGCATCTTTGATTAATATATTATTTTTTGCCCCAATTCCAGTACCTACAGCTACAGCCGTTGGTGTAGCAAGTCCAAGGGCATCAGGACAGGCAATAACAACAGCGGAGATTGCAAATGTTAATGCAGTTATTGGTAAAGCACCGAAAAATAGCCAGATAAAAAATGTTATTAACCCTGAACCAATTGCCAAAATTACCAGATACGCAGCAGCTTTGTCTGCTAATTTTTGGCTAGGAGCTTTTGAGGTTTGCGCATGTTCAACAAGTTTTATTATATTTGCTAAAACAGTATCGCTTCCTATTTTTGTTACTTTAAATTGCACAGAGCTTGTTTTGTTAATTGAGCCTCCAATTACAAAATCATTTATTTTTTTAGTTACTGGCAATGATTCACCTGTTATTAAGGATTCATCAATGGTGGTTTGCCCCTGAATAATCTGACCATCAACAGGAACTTTATCGCCGGGTTTTAAAATAACAATGTCATTGATTATTAACTCTGCAGTAGGAATTCTTATTTCTTTTCCGTCCTTAATAATTGAAGCCATTGGAGGAACTAAATTAAAAAGAGCCCGTAAAGCCTCTGAAGTGCCTCGACGTGACTTCATTTCCATCCAATGGCCAAATAGTACAAAAGTTACTAACATGGCTGCTGCATCAAAAAAAACTTCTTTTTGGGCAGCAAACAGCGCAAAGACACTATACAAATAAGCCGCTAATACGCCAGTGGTAATAAGTACTGACATATTTAGCTTTTTTGCTTTAAGTGAGTAATAAGCTCCGACAATAAATAGTGATCCGGTCCAAAAAACTATGGGTGTTGTTAAAATGAAAAGCAACCAGTTTATAGGGATAGGTGCCCATAACACCAAACCAAAAATTTTTTGCCCTAATTCGGAATATAAAATAATGGGAATAGTTAAAAATAATGAAATAAAAAATTTAAGCTTTATATCTCTTTCCATTTTTTTTGCAAGCTTTGGATCCGCCATTGAAGCTTCATGATTTTCATGACTAATTTGTTGGAATTCATGGTTGTTTTTTTTATGTTTTTTATGGAGTAGCTTGGTATTAATATTATATTCATATTGCTTTGCTTCAAAATCGCAGCCACAATTAATTGTTAGTTTTTCAGCAATACAACAGATACATTTTTTTCTGCATATGCAGTTATTTTTCATGAAATCCTCTTAGCAAGATATTTTCTTACAAAGTATCATGTTGCCTTATCGGCTTTTAAGTATGTGGAAAAAAATAAGCTATCTAATGGTAGATAAGGCTTTTATCTAATCTAAAGCATCTTATCTTGTTAAATGTTCTTTAGTAATGATAGCATAGGGCAAAAATAGAAATACCCAATTCTCTTGAGTAGTTGGATGCAGAAGTATTTAGTGATTTTTATGTTTTATTTTTGTAAAAATTTTGCACAGCATGAAGCGCATGCTGTATTTAATCATAAAAAGGTTTCAGTTGCCACAAGTCCATTGCAACATAGAAAACCATTAACACCGCGACAGTTAAAAGAAAAAAATAGTAAAAAACCAGTGCAAAGATTTTCTTATTCATGGGCTAATCAAAAAATAAAACCTTCACCTCAACCGCCATTAACCGGTAAACAAATGGGAGTATGCATAACGCCAGGTATTGAACCGCTTGGCTATGAGATGGATGGTAATGTTAAGGTATTTCGTCTTTATGCACAACCTATTGAACAATATATCACTGATGGCAAACCCGCTGATTATGATCGACTAATACCTGAAAAAAATAAAATTCCTCCCCATTTATTGCACCATCAGGATATTGTGCAAAAAGTTCGAGCGTGGGGTTTTAATGGGACAAGTCCAGGACCAACTATTGAAGCGTATGAAGGCGATCGTATTCGTTTAGTTATTACTAATGAATTACCCGAACCACTTTCGGTACATTCACACGGCATAGAATTGCCAAATGATCAAGATGGTGCTGGTGGTTTTGCTGAGCCTATAATTATGCCAGGTCAAACGAGGATCTACGAGTACACGCTATATCAATCAGGAACTGCGTTTTATCATGGTGAATTTAATTTGATGAAATTAGCAGGGTATGGAGTAACGGGAGCCCTTATTATTCATCCTAAAAAATATGATCATCATATTGATAAACAATTTGTTATTACGTTACAAGAATGGCGTATTTTACCTGGTAATGTTGATCCAGATTTGGTAAGCATGGATTTTAATTGGTTTACCTTTAATGGAAAATCTTCCCCTTCAATTCCTACTCTTACCGTAAATCAAGGAGAGCGGGTTCGAATCCGTCTTATTAATATGAGTATGGATAATCATCCTATTCATATTCATGGCCATACCTGGTGGACGGTTGGTACTGAGGCGGGTCCTATTCCTAAATCTGCTCAATGGCCCGGTAATACCGTGGATGTCCCACCAGGAGCTGCTCGTGATGTAGAATTTGTTGCCTGGAATCCTGGGTTGTGGTTTTTTCATTGTCATAGGGTACATCATGTCATGAATGCTCATGCAGATGTGCCTTTAGGTGTTATGCCCCATGGTGGTATGTTTACCATTTTTCATGTAATTCCAAAAGATCCAAACGCTAAATGGGAACATCCATTAGAACAGGGGCAGGATGTTTCAGGCCGTGATTATGGCATGAAGGTAAATGCATGAAAAAAGCATTATTAATAATTTTGTTTTTCATTATTCCTTCATGTAAAAAAGTACATATTGAACCAGAATTTCATCAATTAAAAAAAACTACAAAAAATATTACTGGCTCAGAAATTATTTATGATAGTCGATATGATCAAAATATTGAAGCAACTATTAAAGATAGCTTTTCAAAAGGATTAAGCAGGCAAAAAGCGGTAGAAATTGCCTTAATGAATAATCCAGTATTGCAATCAGATTTTGAAAATTTAGGTATTGCTAAAGCCGATTTAATACAAGCTGGTTTGTATACAAATCCTCAAACAAATAATGTGTTTCGTTTTTCTACTTCAGGTGTACCTTCCCAAACTAATATTGAAAATGCATTAACAGGAACAGTATCTGATCTTTGGCAAATTCCTTTTAGAAAAAAAATTTTTGAAGATGAGCTTGAAATTACTACGTTACGCATTTTAACAACTATTTTAGATACCGTAGAAAATGTCAAATGTGCTTATGATGCCTGCGTTAATGCAAATCTTCAACTAGAAAATGAAAAAATAATCTTATTTTATACTAATGAACTGAAAAATGAAATATACTATAGACAATTATTTGGTTATTCAGATGATCTTGACAAGTATAATATAGATGCTCAACTGTCATCAGTTAAAGTAAATATTGCTATGCTTGAAGAGCAACAAAAAAGAGCTTATATACATTTAAAAAAAGTACTTGGAATTACTCCATCATCAAAGTTGATCCTTCTTACTGATACAATACTTGCTGATTTCAGTGTTCCATCTTTAAATGAACTTGAATCTTATGCGCTTGAGTACCGACCCGAGATCCAAATAATCAATTATAGAATGAAACGATACGAGCATACCGTACGATATGAGAAATCACGTATTTGGAAAGATGTTACTATAGGCCCTGCCTATAAACAAGATTTTGATAGACCGTTTAGAGGATTTGGTTTTGCAGCTAATTTTACCATACCTATTTTTGATACTAATTATGCCCAAATAGCAAAAGCAGAATTTGAGTTTGAAAAAGCAAGAAAAGATTTTAGGGCTACTAAAATTGATATACAAGAGCAATTACGTAATTCATATGTATCAATTGATAAGATAAAAAAAGAAATTGAATCATATAATAATGTAATTATTCCTTCTTATGAAAAAGGGATCGATTATGCATATACCTATGCTCATACCTTGCAACTTAATATGATTACTGCATTTCAAGCTCAATTAAATTTATTTTACGCTGAGAAGAAATTGATTGAGAAATATTATGATCTTCATGTGGCGCATGAGCGATTGGAACGTGCATATGGTAGATCTTTAAACCCTATGCATTGATTTAAAAGTAACATAATAATGCTTGTTAACAATTTTATATTATGGCAATATGGCAAGCATTATGAGAGTTGTAAAAAATGTTTATATTTTATTTTTAATTTTCCTGCCTTGGTTGGGCATGGCAAGCTTGCCGCCTCAAGACCTTGGATTATCAAATATTCAAGGTGGTGGATCATTGCGGCCATCTCCAGGTATCTATTGGTTTCACTATTTTCAATATTATCAATCTAATAAACTCATGGATTCTTTTGGAAAACAAGTTCCTAATTCTCCTGATTTTAAAGCTTTTTATGTGATTCCTTCATTGGTTTATCAAGGGTCTCAAAAAATTTTGGGCGGTGAACCTGGTTTTACTTTTTATATGTTTTTTGCGCCTTATTTTAAAACAAAAAATGGAGATAGTCAGTTTAGTTCTTCAGGTGTAGGCATTGGCGATACTACTTTTGGTCCCTATATTCAATGGCCTATGATGTATCGTAAAAATGGAGACCCTTTATTTGCGCATCGTTTTGAGTTTGATGTAAATATTCCCACCGGTCGAAATAAAGAGCCGAAAAAATATTTTAATGTGGCAGCTGGTTTTTTTTATTTAACGCCCTATTGGACAGCTACTTTATATTTTCATCGACGCTTCGCTTTGTCGTGGCGGTTGTATTACATTTGGTCGGCAGAAAGTCATCGCACTAACATTAAAACAGGTGATGCAATTAATCTTAATTTTAGCTTGGAATGGGAGTTTAAAAAAGATTGGTGGATTGCTTTTTGTGGTTATTTGGTAAAACAAATAAAAGATGATCGACAATGTGGTAGCAATATTCCTCATTCTAGAGAACAAGTATTAGGCTTAGGTCCTGGATTTTTATACAATGTAACCGATACTTTTCAATTGCTCGGCTATTTATATGGGGAAATGCTCGCGCGAAATACTACCCAAGGGGTTACAGGGGCATTTAGATTTATTTGGCATTTTGATGTTCATCCAGTAAAGGAATAATAATTTTATTGGGAATGACAGTTCGATTCATGAGCCCTCTCAAGTTTAACTAGCGTAACAATAAGATTGAAAAAGTAGGCTAGATGCAAAAAAAGATCTCTATATAAAGAGGTTTTTTATCATCTGGCCTACAGAAAAAGATGTTAGATTTGGTTATCAAAAGCAAATCAGCATAAGTAAGATATAACAATATTTGGCATTGATATGCAATTAATGGAATGTTCTAATAAAATAGCTGTAAACCTGGCATATAATAGTAAACAATCATCATTCACTTACGCTATAGGAGCTTTCATTTTTCTTATACCTTGCAGCGGCATTCCGCTTCAGGTTGGTGTAGGCATCCGCATCGATGACATACTTTGCATCCTTTCATTTGATCTGAAGTGTTGACTTTTTGACTTAATTGTTCATAAGGTCGCCTAAGATTATTACTTTCAACCTCCCAAATGTAACCATGAATTACTACATTTTTTGGAATTAATTGAGAGTTTTTGAAATGGGCAACCTGTTGCACACATGTTGCATCAACATCTTCAAACATTTGAATCCATTTTGAAAAATTTGTTTTTTGATTTTCGAGTCTAAGTTCAGGTAGAGCTGGGTTTAAAATTACAGAATCAATATTAATATTTCTTTTTTCAAGATTTTCAGCCAAATATTTGCCTGTGGCAGTCATCATGCCACATTCAGTGTGATTCAAGATGATAATTTCTTCTGTGCCAAAAAATTGGGTAGTTAGCATTGCTGATCTGATTGCGTCATCAGTAACAAGTCCCCCAGCATTGCGAAATATATGTGCATCTCCGTCATTGATGCCCAATGCTTGATTCACTGGAAGTCTTTCATCCATACAAGCTAAAACAAAAAGACGTCTATTAGTAGGAATGCCCAACTGTCGCCTTAAAACCCAGGACTTCCTCTCGGCCAATGTGATAGCTAAATCATCGTGCAACATAATTACTTCCTTTCTTGAGAATCTGGCTATTAAATGTTTTTGCTCATCAAATAATTTAAGATTTTTTTCCTAAGGCATATTCTAATTAATATAGATAACCGAGGAGTTTAACGAGTGAGGATTTCTTTGAAATTATTACTAAAATCATCAAGTTCTTTTGGTTTGTTAAAAGGTGTTATGACTATTGTGAGTGACAATTTGATTTGCGATGTTTTTTTGGTGATTTTTTTTCTATTTTCTGATTTGATGCGGGCATTAGCGTATAATTAGCTTCTAACAACTTGCTAATTAATAAGGGAATTTTTTGAGATATTGATTCAACCAATTGTTTTCTTATGTCTAAAATTTCTGATTTATTTTTAACATTTGATAAATCATATCCTTGGTAAAAATCATCAAACTCTTCAATGGATCGACTATAATTTATTGGTTTTTTTTCTAAATCAAATTTTATAGGTCTGCGCTCTAAAAAACTATTTTTAATTCCTCGAACGATAATACTTGCTTCATATAAAGAGATAGCCGTTTGTTCATGTTTTTGTACAAAGCTTCTTGCTGATGGTGGTGAATCTGGTGCATGTTTGATAATAAAAGCTTTTTTTTGATTATCAAAAGTTAATTGTTTACTCATTAAAGCTTGCAAAAATAAAGTAACTGTTTTATGGGGCTCTTGGGCTGGTTCTTCAACTGGGTGAAGGGGATCCCAATGTTGGTATTTTGTTTCTATAAATTTAGGATCATTTTCCATAGAATAATTTAACTGCATGCAACAGAAGAGCAGCACAAAGAATATTTTTTTCATAGTAATCCTTTACCTAATTTATTTTTTTTTATCATGTTCAGGGCTTTATAAACAATGAGTTATTTACTTTGCTAAAATAATTCTTCTAATATGATTCAACCGAGGTGCACAATGATAAGCAAATACAAAAAATCTCTTATGATTTTTCGGCGAGATTTGCGATTACAAGATAACACAGCACTTAACTTTGCCGTAAAAAAATCGCAAGAGGTGATTCCTTGCTTTATTTTTGATCCTATTCAAGTGTCTGAAAAAAATAAATATCGCTCAGCAAATGCTATTCAATTTATGATTGAATCGCTAGAGGATTTAGCTATTCACTTTAAAAAAAGGGACGGAAATTTATATTTTTTCATGGGCCATTCAGCTCAAGTACTAGAAAAACTGCTTGAAAGCGAAAAGATTGAAGCAGTATTTACCAATAAAGATTACACTTCCTTTTCACTCAAGCGCGATCAAGCGCTAAAAAAAATATGCGATCACCACAACGTTGCGTTTGAACAATACGATGATGCGGTGTTAAACGCGCCAGAAGTGATCCATACCCAAAGTAATACGCCGTTTAGCGTATTTACGGCATTTTTTAAAGCTTCGCTACATATACCTATACGAAAGCCAGAAGCATTAGATTCAGCTGCGCGGTGGGTTATAACCCATATTCCACACAGTAAAACTCTAGAATCGATAAAACATCATATTTTTGAACAAGAAAATCCGCATTTACATGTTCATGGCGGTCGACAAAATGCAATTGCAATTCTTAATAATCTACAATCATTTCATGACTATGCTAAAATTCGAGATTATCCGATAATTCCGACTACTAATTTGTCTGCCCACAATAAATTTGGCACCGTCTCTATACGAGAAGTTTATTACATGATCGCTAAAGAGTTGGGCGCAAACCATGCTTTAATTAGGCAGCTTTACTGGCGAGATTTTTTTACCCATGTAGCCTACCATTCGCCTTTTGTGTTTGGCCATGCGTTTCATGAAAAATACGAGCATATAATGTGGGAGAATGATGAAAAGTTCTTCAAGAGTTGGTGTAATGGGCAGACAGGTTTTCCCATTGTTGATGCTGCTATGCGTCAACTGAATGAAACTGGTTATATGCACAACCGTACACGTATGATTGTTGGATCTTTTTTAGTGAAAGATTTGCATATTGATTGGCGATGGGGTGAGCAGTATTTTGCCCGTCATTTGGTTGACTACGACCCCGCAGTAAACAATGGTAATTGGCAATGGGTTGCTTCAACAGGATGCGATGCATCACCATACTTTAGAATTTTTAATCCATGGCTTCAGCAAGAAAAATTTGATAAAGATTGTCTTTATATTAAAAAATGGCTGCCGGAACTCAAAAATGTTGACCCGCGAGTGCTTCATAACTGGTACAAGCCCAATAGCCCTACTGTAAAAGGATATCCAAAACCTATAATTGATCATTCAAAAGTGATACAAAAGACAAAAGCCATGTATCAGCGTGCAGCAAGAGGAAGTTAATGAAAGAGGTTGTACTCGTTTTTCCTCATCAGCTGTTTGAACATCATCCGCTTATTGATAGTCAAAAGATGGTGATTATGTGGGAACATCCGCGCTTTTTTACCGATTTTATCTATCATAAAAATAAATTAGTGCTGCATCGGGCCTCAATGCGTTTTTATAAAGAGGAACTTAAAAAAAAGGGTGTTTCTTGTAAGTATTTTGAATATAGCAAGCCAGTCTTTTCTTTTTTACATGAAAAAAACATTCAGGTTATTAAAACTCTTGAACTGTTTGATTCTGTTCTTGAAAAGCAACTAACCAACGATGCAAAAAAACACAAAGTTTCAATTGAGGTATTTCAATCACCTTCATTTTTATGCGATCAAGAACGCATTGAAAATTTACTAGGAAAACAAAAATATTTTCGTATGAGCGGATTTTACATTGCTCAGCGCAAAGATTTTAATATATTAGTTGCCGACAACAAACCGGTTGGTGGGGCGTGGAGCTTTGATGTGCAAAACAGAAAAAAATTGCCCATGCACAGAACTATACCTGAAATTTGGATTCCGCGATCTAACACCTATGTTGAAGAAGCAAAAAAATATGTTGAACAGAATTTTTTTGGTAATCCGGGAACTACAAAAAATTTTGTGTACCCTGTCACTTTTTCGCAAGCAAAAAGCTGGTTTGCTGATTTTTTACAAAACAGACTCAAGCATTTTGGTGATTACCAGGATGCTTTTGAAAAAGAAGAGGTTTTTACTTTTCATTCGCTTATTTCACCTTTGGTTAATACCGGGTTACTTACGCCCGATTTTGTTATAAAAGAAGCAGTTGATTACACGCGTTCACACTCAATAGGCTTAAATAATCTTGAAGGATTTATACGTCAAATAGCTGGTTGGCGTGAGTTTGTGCGAGGAGTATATCAACTAAAAGGTAATCAGCAACGAAATGCTAATTTTTTTAAATTCACGCGCAAGATGCCTCAATCATTTTATACAGGTACTACTGGCATAGAACCATTAGACGATTCAATAAAGAAAGTGCTTGCTTATGGGTATGTTCATCATATTGAACGCTTAATGGTGCTGGGAAATTTTATGTTTCTCTGCGAGATAGATCCTAACGAAGTTTATGCATGGTTCATGGAATTGTTTGTTGATGCGTATGATTGGGTGATGATTCCCAATGTTTATGGCATGAGTCAGTACGCAGATGGTGGTCTTATGACCACAAAACCATACTTTTCTAGTTCAAATTACATAAAGAATATGAGTAGTTATAAAAATGGTCCCTGGGCAGAAATTTGGGATGCACTTTTTTGGCGTTTTATTTACAAGCACCAACAATTGATTAATAATACGCCACGCCTAAAAATCATGAACTCTTATCTTAAGCGCTTGAAGCCAGAGCGCCTTAAATCGCTGGTGAAAACAGCTGATAATTTTTTAAAAAATCTATAATTACTGGTGCTTTTTGTGCCTGATTTGCTGGTTTTGTTTTTTTAGCGTAGTTAGCATAATTTGTTTAAAGAGCGAAATTTCAGTTCGCCAGCTAATATATTGCCGTTGCAATAATTCAAGTTCGCGGCCAATGGTGTTTATGGTTGTTAAGTAAGTTAGCTTATCAAAAACGCTTGCCTTAGACTCATCAAAACCTTTTTTGAGAGACTTTATAGCTAATTTTTTCTCTTCGATTTGTTTTTCTAATTCTGCAAATTGTTGCTTGTTTTCTTCTTTTGTTACCAGGTGCTTAAGGGTGGCAATGTAGCCCTTTAAGTATACATCAGGTATTAATTCATCTTGTAAGGTGTTGTTTTTTTCCATACTTATTACGTAAGGAAATGGAAAAAGTAAAAATGCCAGTAAAGTAAAAAAAATATTCATAGTCATTTTTCTAAACTAATGTCTTTTAAATAATTTTTTGGCTGCATCTCAGGTGATTTAACCAAGCTCTCGTAGCCCCATTTTTTCTTGATATCTCGTATTAATTTGGAAACCAACTCAGCATCAACATCTTCAATGTCAGTGGTTTCTTGATTAAAGCGTGAAATATCAGCTAAAAATTCTATTGGTGTATCCATTGCAAACGCAATGCTTGATGAAAATAAGAAAAAAAAGAAGAAATATGTTTTCATAGTATCAGGTAAAAGATTTGAGTGTTAGATCGTTTTATTGTGGTAGTTCTATTCTGAAAGCGTTGTTATTTATTACGCAAAGCGCGCTTTGCTTTTTCTTGTTTTTTCAGGGTGTTGCCAACTTCAATACTCATTGAAAGTAATTTTTGATATTCACCATGTATTTGGCTATCTGCGAGTATTAAATCTTTTTGTTCTTTGGTTGCTATTGCTACCAAGTCACCAATGCGCACTGGCTCATCAGATTTTAAAACAGATAAACGTATACCGCGTAGCCTATCACGAAGACCGTGGATAGATCCATAACCATTTAGAAAATTTCCCTCAGCATTAAGAAAATCAAATGCTGTTTTACCGCATCTTGCTGTAAGTTTCCAACATGCATAATGCGGAATGTGAGTTTTAAGTAATACAGCCTTTATTGTAGATTGATTTTTGACGATAACTAAGTCACCTGCTTTTATGTTCTTTTTACTTAATTTCATACCTTTTACGTGGATATTATCACCAGGAACATGAGCTCCACCCAAAGCGTCAGAAACATCTGAACGCATAAGAGTTACTACATCAAGAGCATAATGAGGCTTTGAGTTAACATGTTTGTCTCCCTCAATCCCTTCAGGAGTAATCACTAGCTCATTTACCAATGTACGATAATGTTCTTGTGGGCGTACCACGAGCGAAGTTATAACTCCTTGTGATGAAAGTTGATCATCAGGAAGTATGGCAGACAATTGTTCTTCTGTGATGTGAGTGAGTTCTTTTTGCGCAACGGCAGGTACATAATAGCTATTATTTCGTTCCATAGCGCAAAGAGATAAAGAGGTTAATAACGAAAAGATTAATTTTTTCATGAGCATTCTTATTAGTTTAACTTAACAATACGTTTTCATGATAACAAAAAAATTGAGAAATAAAAAAGGCCCTCAATTAGAGGGCCTCGAGAAAAAGATTATTTAATATCAGTACCAGCTAAATTCACGGGGTTTGATTTAGATTGCCAATACAATTTTAAATTATCAGCAAAAGTTGGCTGTGTGTTCTGCGCTATTGTAGGTGTTTTCATGCACATATACACCATAAACTCTGATAAGTTTTGTTTGATTTCTGAAATATCTCCAGCCATTGCGCTATTTTGTTTGCTTAATGCGTCCATTTTTTTATTGAGTTCTGCTGTTTCAGAACGAATTTGTTTAAACATTTCCTTGTTTGCTATTTCAAGATTGGTGATAATTTTACGCAAATCTTCATCTTTACTTAAAAGCATGGCTTTAAATTCTTCTTGAGAGAGGTTAAGTCTATCAAGATTATGCAAAATAAGTTTTAATTGTTTTTGTGTTTCTATATCAAGTTTAGTTATTTCTTGAACAAGAATTCCCATGCCTGATAAAATTTCTTCTTCGAGTTTGGTTATCACGCCAACAATTTTTTCTTCTGATTTTGCTATTTGTGCTCTTGTTTTAGTGCCGTCGCCAAAGATCCAAGCTTTAAGTTCATTTAATTTTTGTAAAATAACATTAGTTTTTTCATCGATAGCTTGAGTGTCTTGTTTTATAGCATCAGCCTTTTTATCGATAACTTCCGTATCTTGTTTAATAGCATTATTTCCAGATAATATTTTCTGAATTTTGCGATAAACAAAATATCCAGCTCCTCCTACTACTACGTAAGGGAACAATTTAGAATCAACAATACGTTCAGCGACCGCTAGTGTTCTATCTGCTTGGCGTAATAATGTCTCTGCTAAATTGCTGCTTTTACCAGTAGCATCAGCCACTTTGTTAGTAAGTTCTTCAATGTTTCGAGATGTTTGATTGACGATTTGCTCTTGAGCAGTTTGCGTGCCACGAGCAAATACAGATCCTAAGCGATCACCATATCGTTCTACACCGTAGGCTCCGGCAACTACTAAGCCGCCGCCAGCTAAGCCACCTAATGCGCGCCCCATCATACTATGTGATGCTGTTGGGAAGAGCAATATGCTCAGTAATGCAACTGGAGCTATTTTTGTTAAAAATTTCATAATAATAACCTCCAATATTCTCTTATATTTTTCGTTTTAATTCATTAAGATCTTTTTTTATTTGATTAAGGTCTTGATGAGTTTTGTTATGAGCTTCTTTATTCTCTTTTCTAAAATCTTCAAATTTTTTAGATAGTGTATCTAGGCGCTCGCTTACTTCTTTGGTAATAAAGTTTTTAAGATTTTCTACACCAGCATTTACAGTACTAGTAACATGCTTTGCTGTTGCGGGCATGTACCCTTTTAAATAGGTATAGCCAACGTAAATACCTGCAGTAAATCCTGCGGTGATAATAGCTTGGCTTTTAAAAGCTTTAGTTTGTTTTTTTATCCAAGATGGTTTAATAAGTGGATTTATTTTTTTGGTTTTGAGTTCGTCAGGAAATTCAGTCGAATATTTAGGAATACATGAATTTACTATTTGATTGCCCAATAAAAACGACTTTTTATCAAAGCTTTGTGTATTTTTATACATTGCGTGCATATTTCCAGCAAACAATATAAAAACCCCAGCAATCAGGGTTAAACGAGAAAAATTCATAGAATTATAACCTCCACGTTATTGATCTATATACCATTGATTAAGCTGTGCTTAGCAATGTGTTTATTCTCATTATGATGGAATGCAAAAAAATGTCAATTGATATATTTCACATAGAAACTAATTTTCTCAATGCTTGTTTAATAGGGGGGAGCTAATTGAATAATAAACAAATAAAAGAGAATAATTAGCGCATAATATTGGGCTGGCTGAGTAAGATTCGGCGATTTGATGGCGCCACAGGAGCCGGTGATCCTCCGGCATTAAAGGAGCGAACTTCAAGTGTTGAGCCGCGTAATCCTAAACGACCTTTGAGTATTATTTTGACCTCATAAATATCGTGTCGGGCACGCTCGTTGGCTGCACGATCGTCAGGGGTCCATTCATAAAGTGTTTGATTAAGATGGTTATTTAAGGCTATAGTAGCACCGATATAGCCAAATGGAGATCGTTGTAATTTTTTATTAAAAACTAAATATGCTACCACATGGTTAGTGTCTGGATCCCAAAAAGTTAATCGGGTATGAAAATCATATGGCGTTTTTACTAAAAATGGAATGCGAATGTTGTTATAAGTTACTGCTCCAATGGGAAGGTCGGCAAGTGGGTATTCTTCCAATTTCATAACCAAATTATGATTGGAAAGGTTTTGAATTTGAGTAATGTACAGGGTTGTACCCTGACGAGCAATGGGTACCCCTGTACAATCTTGATAGGCTTGGACACAAATAGAGCGTGGCATAGAAACGCAATCGCTATAAGGATAGCATCTATAGGTATATGCTTGAGTAGTATTACTCACCATTACGGCTGTGCTTAGTATTATTATAATTATTTTTGCCATACTCTTTCCTAATTATTATTTGAAAACAGTCTAGCAGTTTGTAAATTCAAATTGAAATATTTGAATTCAACAAGATAAATATTGCTTTCAACAAAACCCTTTTATTAAAATTCTTTAACAAAGTTAAAAAAAGGAGGCAGTATGCCAAAGTTAACTGATTGCGAATATAATTGCTTAAAAATCCTCTATAAACTTACCGCGCTTGATTGGTTTATTGAAAACCATGCTCTTGAAGATGCTGATGATGAAAATGAACAGCATTGTTTAAAAATGCTGCAAGATCTAAAAAAAGATTTAGAAAAACACGTAGCTATATTTAAAGAACATGTGTGCAAATGAATTCTAGGCTATAGAATAACTATCGTTCTGTTTAATAATTAGTTTTTCTAAGCACAATTCTTCAAGGATTTTTTGGACCCGTTCTTCTTCTTTATCAAGCGCTTTAATGAGTATTTGCTGCTTTATAGGGGAAGGAGATTCAAGAAGTTTTTTTAATATCAAACCCCTTATTTGACGGTTAGAGCCCTCAAATTTAGATTGTGTGTAATGGTGTTTGCTTTTTCTGCTTGGGTTAATGGTGGTTTTTTTTAAATGCACACCATAATCCATTAATGCATAATACCAATCGCGTGCATGATCTTTATCAACTGTTTGAGATACTAAGGGTTCGATATCTTTGTCATGAACTTTATCTTTTGTATCGGCAAAGAAAAAATAAATAAATACAGCGCGTATATTAGTTTCTATAAAGACAGTGGGAGTATTAAAAGCAAATGCGCATATGGATGCTGCCGTAGCCTTGCCAAGACCAGGGAAGGTAACTAATATATCCGGGTCATTAGGCAAAATGCCATTAAATTCGTAAAGAACTTTTTTGGCTATTTGATGAAGATACATGCCTCGTCGATTGTAGCCTAGACCTTGCCAATAAAAAAGCACTTCGTGCAATGAGGCATTGGCCAACGATTCAAAGGATGGAAAAGCATTAATAAATGCCGGGAATTTTTGTGCAACGCGATGAGTTTGTGTTTGTTGCAGCATAATTTCAGATACCACAACTTTATAGGGATCTTCAGTATGACGCCAATCAAAAAGTCGTCCATTTTTCTGATAAAATGCCCAAATTTCTTGTTGAAATTTCTTGATATTTAAAATAGAAATACTCATGCTAATTCCTTGAAAAGTAGCATGAGTATAGCATAAAAGTTATTTAAATGAGCTTATTTTTTTTTAGCTAAATCAGCAAAAGCTACGGATTTCTTATGTGAATTAGGAAGGGTAGAAGATCTTTTTTTGGCCTTCTTTTCTTTTTCCTTATTATCCTTGTTAGCTAAAGCTTTAATATCTTCTTTACAAATCTTAAATTCGCCAGAAGTAAAATCCATTGAAATTGGACCATGCTCTGTTTGTCCGCGAATATGCGCGGTAGTATTTGGAGCGATAAAAATAGCATCTTTGCTTTTTGGATCAATTTTTTTCATGATTGAGTCCTTCACTTTGCCATTCTCATCTTTTACTTCTACATCTAAAATGGTAGCTTTGCTTAATTTGTTAACGAGCTTTATAACTTTTTTTGTTTCGCCATCTAATTTTACTTTTTTCCCATTGGAGCTTAGATTAATCTCCATTGCAAAGGCCATATTTGCAAAAAAAGTTAAAAATAATAACAATTTATTCATTTTTCACCTGAAATATTTTAAAAACAAAAATACATAAATTAGTTACAAATATTATATTATTTTTTTAAAAAATGTATAGAGGGTATAAAGGGGGTAATAACGTAATAATCTTAATAATTAAATGTTTTTCTTTGTGGAGCCTTATGATTTTTATTAGTTAATTTGGTTTGGCCTTTAGTATCAAAAAATTCTTTAACTGTTTTATAGATATCATGGGATGACCGACATTGATAAAATCGCTTAAAATTAATCTTTCTTTTAAAGCACAGCGTGCGAGTAATATCATATAAAATCAGATCAACAAATTCTTTATGCTTATAGTGCGGATCAAAATAATCAAACGCGTAAAAACCATCATTATTAGTTTCAAGCCAATTAGTTGCCGGTATAAGTATTTTGATTAGGGCGCGACTAGGAGGAATATTGTTTGCTAGAGCTAAATGCATTGCGCTATTTTTCTTTTTATCGAGTGCCATACAATCGGCTATGTTCTGATCATGTTCTGTCTTTTTCAATAATTGTTTTACCTGATCAAGAATATAATTTTGATGAACTTTTATTTGTTTTTGTGACAGCGTTATATGAATTTTGCTTGTGGGTCGGTGTTTTTCTGACAAATAATTCGTGCCCAGTAATGATAAAAAAAATTCAGATTTTGAAAAATTATAATGCAAGCCCGTCCGTTGATACACTGTTAATTCTTGAAATGTTGGTTTGTCATTTGCATAAATGTAAAAACTGCTTATTAAGATTAAAAAAAAATAACTATACATATCAATGGCATCCCCCTTACCATGTTATGGTATATTGCGCTACATACAAACTGTTCATTTTTCGAAGCGTATGTAATTGGCAATTATTTATTCCCCTCAATTGCATAAATAACTTTGAAGCATTTCTTAAATTTTTTGTGTCTGGTGCGGTAATTGAACAAACAAGTTTGTTTTTTTTAATTTCAATATCTTCAATATGAATTTTGTGGCTAAGGCACTTTGAGTACAATTCTTCTATTTTTTTTGCATAGGCATAATTTTGTTTATGTGCTTTGTGTGTTTTTGTATTACATAAGGCATCAAGCTTCAGTTCAAGGTTGGTAATTTCCTTATTGATACTTGTTAGCTTTCGTGTGGCAATAAAGTGTAGAGTTCCGCAAATAATGATTGCTGCAATTGCTAACAATGCTATCAAAGCAGGTATTTTTTTGCTGTGCGTGTAGGCTGGGTAGGCAAAATTAATTTCTTTCATGCTACTCCCTCTTTCATGCAATAAAGTCCAATAAGAGGTAAAAGAAACGCCATTTGATTGTTAATATCAATAAGTTTAGGGTTATGGACAAAGCGATTAACCAGCTCATTAACAGTGTGTTGAGCTATAGTTAAATTATTTTGCTGAATATAGGAAGTTAATTGTGCATGTCTAAAAGCTTGCCCTTTAATATGCTTAATAAGCCAAAGAAGACAATAATTTGTTGTAGTAATGAGTGGAATATCTTTTTTTAATTTGATTCCTATTAAATTCAGTTGAAAAAGCAAAGGCATTGCAAGAGCGCATTGATAAAAAATAAAACTTTCAGATTGAGAACCTAGGTAAGTGCAATTATATTGTTTCCCCGATTCGCAAAATAAATCAGATGATACAAATTCACTAGGCTGAGAAAGAAATTTTTCTGATATTACAGAATGATGAAGGGCAATACAAAAGCTATATTTTTTGAGCGCATGCTCGCGAATAAATTTTTTTATATACGATAGCAGTTCTTCAAGCTGGTTAATTTTCTGATCGGTAATTATTTGATTAAGGATAAAATGTTGGTAGCCAATAAGTTGAATTGGTTTGCACGGTATTGTAGATGGTTCTAATAAGCCAATAGTAAGTGTTTGTGCTGAAAGATTCATTACAACTGTGTGTTCCTTTTTTTTGAAAAACATGCTTTTTATAGGCTCCCACTTACTACACGATCATTTTTCTCTAGGTCTTTGTAAATCACGCTTGTTCGCCAAGAAAATTTTTCAAACAATTGTTTAACACTTGGTCCTTGTTGGTAACCAATTTCAATATACAATTGATGTATGCCTAAAAAATAGAGTTCTGGGTTTGGTTTAAGGTAGTCAGGACTTTGCTGAATAATTTGTCGTATTATGCTAAATCCATGGTCAGGAGCAAGTAAGGCTTTAGGATCTTCCCAGTTTTTAACAGATGCATCAAGATCTTTCCACTCGTCTTCTGCTACGTAAGGTGGATTGGCTACAATTAAATCGAATTTGAAGGTCGATGAGAGTTGCTCAAATAGATCTGATTTTACAAAAGTAATATTGGGAATATGATTTTTCTGCGCATTATGTTTTGCAAGATGCAATGCTTGCTCAGAAATATCAGTAGCAACAACCTGCGATTTTGGTAATGCTTTTGCTATTGCAAGACCAATACACCCAGATCCGGTGCATAAGTCTAAGATATTAAGTTTTTGGTTTGATAGTTTTGTTAATTTTTCAATAAGCGCTAAAACCCATTCTTCAGTTTCTGGCCGGGGAATAAGCACTGGTGGCTTTACATCAATAATAAGCCCGTTAAAAGGTACCGAACCTATTAAATATGCTAAGGGAATATGGGTTTTTTGTTGTTGTTCAATCCACGATGAAAGTTTGTTTTCTTGTTCAGTTGTTAAGACAATATTGTGCAAAACAAGAAGCTCAGTTTTTGTTTTATTGGTAATTGCCTCGAGCATCCACCAGGCGTATGACTCGCATAACAATTCATCATGATAAACAGATGAGAGTTCTTTTTTTATTGTATTAATAAGATGGGCAATAATCATAGTTTGTTCGCTTTTTTATACAAAAGTATACAAAGCGATAGCCCTAAAAGATAGCGTTTTGCTTCTTTCGTTATCCTAATAGCTGCTCAACATACTCTGGAGCATTAAATTTCTTTAATTGATCAACTTGTTCACCAAATGAAACATACATAACTGGAACATTAAGTTCTTTACCTATGCCAAATACAATGCCACCTTTGCCAGTACCATCCATTTTAGTAAGCACAATACCAGTAAGTTGGGTTGATTCGTTAAAAAGCTTTGCTTGTTCGTACGAATTTTGGCCAAGCATAGCATCGATGGTAAGGAGAGTAGTTATTATTTGATTAGGAAGTTGTGTGGTGACGACGCGCTTAATTTTTTCTAATTCACGCATTAAATTTACTTTAGTTTGCAAGCGGCCGGCGGTATCAATAATAAGTGCATCATACTGTTCACGCTTATATTTATCAACACCCGCAAATACTACCGATGCAGGGTCTTGGTTTTCTTTTCCGGTTACAATATCAACACCAATTCTTTGTGCCCAGGTGGCAAGTTGCTCAGTTGCTGCAGCTCTGAAAGTATCAGCTGCTACCAATAAAACCTTTTTACCCTGATTTTTTAATTGACTTGCAAGTTTAGCAGCGGTTGTTGTTTTGCCACTGCCATTAATGCCGACCAACAAATAAATAGAACTTTCTTCTGGTGCAGGTAGTGATTGTAAAATCGCTAACAATTCATGTTTGAGCGCATTATGAAGGTCAGATCCCTTGGTGAGGTTGCCTTGTGCTTGTTGAATTTTTAACTGTTCAATAATGGTACGAGTAGTTTTAACGCCCGTATCTGCACCCATTAAAAGAATTTCAAGCTCTTTAAGTGTTTGCTCATCAAGAGGTTTTGTAAATAAGGCAGCTATTTTGCTGGTAAATTGTTGATAAATTTTTTGAAATTGATTTTTGAAAAAACTAAACATGAAATACCGTATATTAAAGACCTGTTTTTAATAAATATATAATAATAGTTTTTTTTGTCATTTTTCGCGCAATGGCTAATTAAAAAGATTGCCGTGTTGGTAGCTCATCAGCCCATATTCTTTGCACAAATAATCTTGTTGCATGATTTAATTATCTTCAAATAAATTATTATTTTTTATTAACCAAAGCTGAAAGTAGCTGGGCTATTATTGCTCCATCTGTTTTTTGATCTTTGATTGGAAGCAGATTGATTGCTTCGTGTAATGTCATAAAAATGTTCATAAAATCAGCACAGGGATATTCAGAATCAGAAAAATGGTATTTTTTTAAATACTTAAAAAACAACTGTAATCCAACCATGCCACTAATTGGTCCGGCAATAACCATGGCTATTTTTTTTAATATATCTGATTTTTTGTTCGGAATTTCAGAAGAAATATATCCCATTAAACCACCCCAAGGTATTAAGCCAATTCCAGCGGTAAAACGTGGACTATTGTAATATATGCCTGGTCCATTACCAATCGCGATTAGATTCACATCTTTGAAAAATAATTGCTCTATTGCTGCATGACCAAGCTCGTGACACATGCTTGAAAAGTATGATCCAAGAATAGATGGAGCAACAATGTGTTTAAAAAAGTTCTTCATATTTAGCCATTTAGACTGGGGTTTTGTTTCACCAGCATCTATGGCGGGGGTGATTAAAGAAATAATTACCCCAAAAAAAAATAAATTTTTTAATTTCATAAATTTAACCTCCATAAAAATTCTTTAGGTTTAGTTGATGCCCAAATATAATTATTTCTTATGTCTGATTAGTAGGAATAATGTTTGTAAAATTTTACTTCCATCAAATCCTTCACCAGGTAGAAAGTTTATGAGATGCAACAAAAATGTAGCCCTTAAACAATTTCCCATAGTGGGATTACTTTGTATGTAATTATTTTTAAGAGCTTTAAATAGCCCGTAGCATGAAGCTGCTCCTGATATAGGACCTGCTGCAACTGTAATTAATAGTTTAAATAAATCTGCTTTGGTGTTTGTTGCAAAGTTTGGCGTTGTAAATACCGTTTGACCGTCCAAAAATGGGTATAGTCCTATTTCTAAGAAAAATTTGGCAATGTTAAATTTAATACTGGGTCCTTGCCCAATGCGTATGCCAGCAACATTATTAAAAAATAATTGAGCAGGTATTGCGTGTCCCAGCTCGTGACAAAGTCCGGTTACTAAACATGAAGCGGAAAAGTCCACAGCTGTTCTTAGAAGTGAGCTTGGCTTGTTTTGCATAGGCTTTGTTGAACATGCGATAAACAGTGTCGATAAAAATATTAATTTTTTGAATATTAATTTAAATTTCATAGGTTCCTCCTTTTAATAACCTCTATTTCTAATTGTAGTTTAAATATTCTATTTGTCAATTACTATACTACGGGCGGGATGGAACTTATGGGGCTAAAATTTGGGGGGGGATATTATCTGTTTTTTTGTGATTAATCTATTTATAATCCCATTGTGTAACATAATTACAAGAACAGATTGTTCTTTGGATCCAGCGATTGCAAAAATCGTATTGCGTCAATGGGGTTGTCGCATCTTAACTAAACAAGTTGCCGTGTTGGTAGCCCATTAGTCCATATTCTTTGCACATTTTTTGTTCAATTTTGTAATAGCGATGTAAAGTAGCCATTTGATGTGCTCTTACAGCCAAGCTGGGATGAGAGTAGCTATCAGAATAATTACTGGCCGGATGATTTGTTTTGTTGTAGTCAATAAAACCTATTTTACATAATTTTTCATTATTATGGGTTGCTAAAGCATCGGCTAATAACTCTCGTGCATGACGAATTTTTTCAAAGGATCCAGAGCATTTGTATTTGTTGTGAAATTGATCTAAAGAACCTAGCCAGGCAGATACGGCCTTATTTTTCTTTTGATTTTTATATTGCTCATCTGCATACTGCAGTGCTATAGTGTTGTATAAAGCACCTAGCTCGTCGACAATCTGGAGTTGTTTATCGCAAAGATGTCCCAATTCATGATTCAAAGAAAGTTTAGTTATCAATTCATCATCGGTTGTTGGTGCAGTTATAATTCCATCGTTATTTTGATATTGAGCCGTATATCGATTATATGGTACAAAAGTAATTTTTGGAGGCAAGCTATTTTTATGGTCTTCTACAAATGCTCGAACTGATTGTTGAATTGAATGAGGAAATGCTTCAATTCCGACAAGTTCTATACTTTTTTTGCTATCAAATGCAGGCATTTTTTTTATGTTTGCTAAGTTATTTTTAAATTCATCTACGCCAAAATCATCAATAATTTTTTGTAGATCTATGCCTAGTTTTGCTTGGGTTTGATTACGTTTTTTTTCAATTTTTTTGCAAAAATAGCTATATATGTTAGGTGCTTTTTTATGAATATCATAAATATGATTGCGAATTTCATTATCTTCTAGCTTGTAGCCAATCTCTTGCACAATTTTTGAAGATTCAAATTGTTTTGCCTCTTCCCACGTTTCTAGTGGGGATGGCATAGCAGAAATTTTAAAAAACAAAATTATACCAACAACTGATAAAAAATTTATATATCTCATCGATTAAAATCCATCTACAGAAAAAATTATTAACGATTATGTCTAATAAAAAGAGTTACAGAGTTACTTCTTTATTCTCCATTAATGAAAAAATTAGTTTAATTGCTTGCCATCCATCAGTTTTAATAAAGCTCAGCTTGATGGGCAGAAATTCGATCCAGCTTCCAATTGTTAAAAGTTTAAATTCTAACACCAATTCTTTAGTGAATTTAGTCATCGGTAAACATGTTTCA
Source organism: Candidatus Babelota bacterium (assembly GCA_049325595.1). GTDB lineage: Bacteria > Babelota > Babeliae > Babelales > Vermiphilaceae > Noda2021. The sequence goes on along the minus strand of JBMOLF010000011.1, from coordinate 48,541 downwards.
ATAAAATTCTTAAGAATTAATGAACTCAATGATCCGCTTAATGGTCCAGCTAAAATGACGGCGAGCATTTTAAGCTTTTCTGCTTTTGTTTTTAATGGTTGTGGATGAACTTTAGCGAATCCACTTATTGGAAGCAATCCTAGTTTAATTTTTGCTGCAGAATTATTAACTAATGTAACAGGGGTAAAAATACCTGCCTGCATATCTATAGGATCATTAAATAATATTTTGTTAACTGTTGCATGGCCTAATTCATGGCACAATATATTGGTATAGAGTGAAGTTATTTTTGCCATAACAGCACTCACCGAAGCTTGAGCTTGCCCAAAAAATGCAATAAAAAACAAAACTGAAAGAATTTTAACGGATATGCGCATTGAGAACCCCATTTAGATCATAAGAAATAATGTATTATTTTAAATTAAAATAATTAAGTTTCAATAAAATTTTAATAACCTTCTAATAGAATTTTATTGGATGATTTGCTGCGCACGCTGTGCAAAAAGCTTAAGTCTTCGATAATCATTACCGGTTAGCAAGGAGTAATCTTGAATAATGCGAGCTAATTTTTCTTCATTAAGATTATTGTTTGCTGCTTGTTTTTTGATAATAGCCAGCAATAATTCGTCTAAATTAGTAATTTTATTGGCATGACCAAATAATAAAGCAAGGTAGGCAGCTGAACTAAAAAATTCACGTTCAAGTTCAGGCGATGCATTGCTGACAAATGAGTGAATCAATGGTGGCTCAGGTGGCCATTGGTAATAAATTTTCCCTTTTTCTTGATAGCCAAGCACCAGCGACGAAAAAGTAGTCTTTAAAAACTCAAATATCTGCGGTTGCTCTACCATAAGTTCTTCATGTGTTTTTTGATAAGGGAAAGGGTATCTGCCGGGGTCCATGGATCCTGTTTGAATATGATGAACAATGCCAAACAGTGTTCTTTTTTTTGTTTGAATAGTAATCAAAGAACCAAAGGAAGGAAATTGATTCCATTGCCAGCTTTGAGCGAGCCATTCAGTTAAAGAGCTTTCAATAATTTCAGCACAAGGTTTGTTGGTCATGTGACTCATCCTCGGTAACACCTGCGGCTGCATATTCTGCTAAGCGGTTAACAAAACTCATACGGTGAATAATTAAGGGCTTTTGGCCCATTTCCACCGCTTTTTTATGTTGCGGGGTGCGATAGCCTTTATGTTGGCCCATATGGTATCCGGTAAAAATAGTATCCATACGCTCCATCAACATATCGCGGCGAACTTTTGCAACAATAGAAGCAGCTGCAATTGAGGTTGATTTGCTCTCGCCAAAAGGAAAATAATTTACGGGAATGTCTGCATAAGCCGTGTCATGAATTTTAAGTGGCATGGCATCTATTAAAATAGAGCTTGGACGTTCAGGACAAATTGCCAATATGTTAACAAGTGCCTTTTTCATTGCAATTAGTGTTGCGTGAAATATATTCTGTTGGTCAATTATTCTATGGTGGGCCATGCCAATTGAGTACCAACAGTGCTTGGTAATCCATGCATAAGCCTTAAGGCGCTCTTCGGGTGTGAGGATTTTAGAATCCTTAATTAAAGGGCTAATTTTATTTTTTGGTAAAATTACTGCCGCCGTTACAACGGGGCCTGCTAGTGGGCCTCTACCTACCTCATCAATGCCGCATACTACCCTATTTTGAGCCCAAGCTTCTTGTTCAAAATAATTCTTTTTGAAACGTTGTTTTATGCGTGATGCCTGTATAATTATTGTCATTGGCAATCTTTTCAGTTTGACAAGAGTGAGAATTCGTGTACAATTTGAAATAAGCAGTATTTTATAATCTTATTTACTTATTTTCATGGTAATAGGAGGAGTATATCATGATTTCTCGTTCAACTGAACTCCGAGTTAAAGAACTCTTAAGAGAAAAAGGGTGGACCACCAAGGTTTTAGCAGAAAAAACCGGTATGTCTGAAAGCTATTTAACTCACATTAAAAACGGTACCCGTCGCTGGAATGAAGATTCATTGCGCAAGCTTGCAAATGCGTTTGAAGTAAGCCCGATCGATCTTTTTGCACAACGTCGTAAACGTACCGATAACATTGATAGTAACGTAAGCTTGCCTGAGCAAACTGACGTACAACTCAAAGTGCAAATTGTCCCAGTTTTAGGTGACATTCCTGCAAATCCATCTCCATACAACAACCAATTAATGCAAGTAACAACCGGGTACAAAGATGTGTTTATTCCTATTTTAAACACAACCGATACCTCAATGTTCTCTCTTTGCATCGATCATAACTTGATGGCGCCTACTTTTGTAAAAGGTGATTATTTAATCATTTCTCCAGAAGTGTGGACTCGTTCAGGTGATATCGCAGCAGTTGAGTATGGTAATGACACCCCAGTGCGTGCGATTATGCAAGTAACCTATACTGATGACTTTATCGTATTAGAATCAGTAAACCATAAACAACCGCCAATAGCGCTTGTTCGTGGCAAAGACCACTTCAGAATCATTGGTCGCGTTATTCAACGTCACCAACGCTTAGCGTAAGCTATAAGAAAAAAATTAAAGAGGCCTTAAAAAAGCCTCTTTTTTTATTCATTTTTATATTTTTCTAATTGAAATTTTTAATTATTCTGATAAGCTTATAATTGAATAGAAAAATGGAGGTTTTACTATGAAATTAAAAGCGTTATTCTTGCTTCTAGCCTTACCTTCTTTTGCCCATCCTATGGATTCAACTTTGAAATGGTCAAAGTCATTTGGAGTTTTTGCTACATCTTGGTTAACCGTACTTGTTACCCATGAAATGGGGCATGCTATTGCCGGCAAATTGTTTTTTAATGAGCCTATAAATATTCATTTTGATCACGTACCAAATGTTAGTGTCAACGAAAATGAAGCTTTATTGAATGTTGGTCCATTTCATTTTCATGGATTACCTATTTTTGCAGCCGTTCCTGGGATTGCTCAAAAACCTTCTGCTACAAAAAAAGAAGAAATAATTAAGACAACAAAAAATATGGCATTGGCTGCGTTGGGCCCTCTTAGTGGTACTATTTGTGGATTATTGTTAAATAAGATTATCAATGGCTCTATCTCAAATGCGACCAGTGGGTCTTTTATAATAAGTATGCTTAATTTACTTAACCTAATTCCAATGGCGACAGAAGCTGGTTTAAAATCAGATGGCTATTTTGTTTGGCAAGGCTTGAAGCACATAAAATATTTGCTTCAGGCTCGAAAAACTATTTTTGATGTAAAGAAGTAACTTTCTGGTATAGTAAGAAGCTCATTTAAAACATGGATTTTAAGGCAACAATGAAAAAAATTTATTTAGGCATTTTGTTTTTTGGCTGTATAGACATGCAAGCATCTGAGCGTTATCGCAATTCAAAAAATAGATGTTTGCAAGATATAAAAACATTGTATCGAGCAGCTGACGCAAGTTTTAAGATTATATCTGAGTTGAAAATTGATGTTAAGCAATCGCTGCTTCCTTCTCAGGTTTTTGAAAATATCTTTAATGGCTCTAGCGATTTAAAATTGCAGAATTATTTATCTTTAAAGGCCCATGTTCCTCTTGATGAATATAAGAAAGCTATGTTTAGTAGCTATTACGATCAGTTTGATCAAGAGTTTATGGCAATAGCAAGCAAGACAGTTAATAATAAATTTGCTTGGAAACAGTTTGCATTGTTTTATGAGCAATTCTTTTTATCTCATTTTAGCGAAATGTATATGCCTTTATCCTATAAAAACCTTACCCTTGAGCTAAAAGCTCAAGAATATGCTTCACAATAAATTATTTCAATAAGAAAACAGGTCTGTAAGGTTATGCTTTTCTTATGTATAAAGCTAAAAAAGTAGAACGGTCTACTACTAGAAAAATCCTATATTTATGGTACTTTTAGCTAAGTAGGGTGTGCAAAAACCCCCACAACTAAATAAAGCCCATGGGGGGCTTTATAGTGTCTAACACTTCCACTTAGTACAGGAGTAATTCATGGTTCGTTACGAAGCATTATTGCTTACAGTTCCAGAAATTACCGCCGATGAGATCAAAACTATCGAAAATCATTTTGATCGTGTAATGGCGGACAATAAAGCTAAAACAATTTCTTTTGAGCGTTGGGGTAAGTATAAGCTTTCTTATCCAGTGAAAAAGAACGATTACGGTGTTTACTTCTTAGTAAGATTTGAAGCTGAACAAGCTAATCCATTAGTAAGCGAAGTTAAAAATCTTCTTGATGTTAAGTTGCACGACCTTGTTATGCGTAGCATGATCAGTGTTCTTGATCCTAAAGGCTCACTTGCTTATGAGCGTCCTCAGTCTCTTGAAGAAGCCCCTGCGCGTGAAGCTTCTCCATTTGGTAGAAGAGAGCGTGGTGACTATGGCTCATCAGACATGGCTGGTTCTATGGCAAGCGAAGATGAAGAAGATAGCGACGACGAAACTCAGGAGTAATCATGACTAAGAAAATTAAATTAAAAATCAGTGCTCGTTTGTATAAAAAGAAACAACGCCGCCAAGGCTTTGGTGCTGAAAAACATTGCCGTTTCTGCGGAGCAGAAGGCCAATCAGCGTATCTTGATTACAAAAACGCTACTTTCTTAAGAAATTTCCTAACTGAGCGTGGCAAAATTTTAGCGGCGCGTATTTCTGGTAACTGTAGCAAACACCAACGTGAGTTAGCCGCACAAATTAGAAAAGCGCGTGTTATGGCACTTGTTCCATACTCAGCAGCTCAATTTTAAGAGTATCAGTAAAGACCTGGCTTAAACGCCGGGTCTTTTTTTTAACCTTGAAAGGCATTTGCATGAATACATTCAAAAAAATATCACTTATCTGCGGTATTTTGCTTTCTGCTAACATTGCTATTGAAGCAGCAAAAAAAGATACGCATCTTGTTAAAAAGTTAGATAAGAGTTCGTTAATTCAGGCTATTGCAAAATCTAAAAAAATTGTGGTGGTTGATGTATTTGCAACTTGGTGTTCACCATGCAAGCTTATGGGCCCCATCTTTGAAGAAGTTGCTGCTCAATTAGGTGATAACTATGAGTTTGTAAAAGTTGATTTTGATGAAGTAGACAGCTGCGTTAAAGAATATAAAGTAACGAGTGTGCCAACTATTATTGTATTTAAAGATGGCAAAGAACTTGGTCGCTCAGCTGGCTATAAAGATGCCGAAGCATTAAAAGCTAAGATTGAAGAAATTGCACAAGGTCCTGTTTCGGTAAAGCGTATGCCAAAAGAGCAGCTTAACCAAAAGTTGTTTGAAGCCATACAACTAGCTGATATCACAACAATGAAAGAATTGATTGAAGCGGGTGCTGATGTTAATGCACAATATGAACAAGGCACAACTCCAGTGATTTTGACTATTGCATTTGCTGGTATGCATCACGAAAAGTCAATTGAAATGCTTAAAATATTACTCGATGCGGGCGCTTCGCTTGATTTTGTAGGCCCTCAAAATCCTAATAATGAGTCTCTTGAAAGTATGGTAGAAATGATGATTAACAATACTTCCAGAATACTTGAGACTTTTAAACAAATGGATAGTTTGATTAAAGAGCGTACAAAGAAATCATCAGATTCTAAAAATTAAATTAAAGAAATAGATTCTATTAAAAAAGCTCGCTGTGCCAAGCGAGCTTTTTTATGTTCAAAATAATCGTATTTTCTTTATAATGAGCAAAACTTTAACTACTAGGGATCTTATGTACAAATACGTCTTTTTAAGTCTTATAATAATATTTTCTTGTTATAGCATGGAAAAGAATGAGCAAGAACATTGGCTAAATAATGAATTTAAATTAGATAAATTGTTTGCTGAATTACCGCCAGAACTAACGACTGAAATTATTACTCAGGCTTTTCCCGAAGCTGCCTATTTTGGATCTGTTGTTATGCCAGTACCCGTACCACAACCAGAAGATCAAATAACCCAAGAAGCAAAAGAATATTGGCAGGAGCTTAATGAAACAAATATTTTTAAAACAAAAAAGTTTGAAGAATTTTATAAAACATTGCCAGAACAAAGCGCTTTTAGAAAATATTTTGAAAGTGATCCTTTGCTAGAGTATAAAGTTCCACACAAAGTAGCCGGTCCCAATAGAGAAGGATATTTTGTTGCTGGATATGGCTTAATGTGTAAATTTTCGTATGAGCAAGATAAGAAAATTAAACTTTCAGATGATGATGAAAAACATATGGTTGTAAAAGCAATTCACCCGCTTGATGCTGAATGTTTTGGATTTCCAGATTATGAAGACGCGCCAGCCGATACCTATGAGCTAGCAAATTTAAAAACCAAAAAATTCACGAATTACACATGTACAGAAAGTCCTATTTATCAAATTCAGTATTATGTATCGCATGGAAACGATCAAAAAAAGAGTTGGATGGTTAGATCTAATAAAGACATAGTTCTTTTTAAGAAAAATAAAAAAGCGATAGATGAAAAAACTATATTAACACAAGAAGAACTTTTAGATTTTTGTCTTTTACATAGTTCTGCTGCAATAAGCGAAAAAGATTTTGAGATTTTAGATTTTCAAATTTCTTTAACAAATGCACAACGAATCCTTATTTGTGTTTCAACTGGCAAAGAAAATAATAAACCTAAAAAAATATCGGTACTTTGTGCCTTTCAAGAAGAAAGACTGATTCCTGTTTTAACATTCAATGAAATTGTCGGTTTTTTCGATTCTATTCTTACGCATCGTTGTGATAAATATTTGTTAAAAAGATCCTATCCTCTTGCAAAAAAGTTACTTCGATTTGTGCCGGTAAATGATTGTGTTGCACAAGTACAAAATAATTATCAGCAAAAAATAAATGCAGCAATTAAAGACCAAGATTATTGCCTAAAAAGTTTTGCACTTGCTCAATTGCGGAAAATAAAATAATAACACAGTTGCCAGAAAATTCAGGTAAAAACTCGCTGTAACAAACGGGTTTTTATGTTCAAAATAATCGCATTCGCTTTATAATGTAACGCAAACAATTTAACAGGGATTATTATGCATAAATACGTCTTTTTAAGTCTTTTAATGATTTTTTCTTGTCCTGCTATGGAAAAGAATGACCATGAACATCGAGTAAATAATGAATTTAAATTGGATAAATTGCTTGCTGAATTACCGCCAGAACTAACGACCGAAATTATTACACATGCTTTTCCTGAAGCAACCTATTTTGGATCTGTTGTTATGCCAGTACCCGTACCACAACCAGAACAACAAGTAACCCAAGAAGCAAAAGAATATTGGCAAGAGTTTAGTATCAGAAACGTTTTCCAAACTAAGCGATTTAAAAATTTTTTAGATACTTTACCTTCAAATTATTCATTAAAATCACACGTCGAAGTACCAGATCTAAAAAAATATATTCAATTCAAAAATCCTTTTGTTTTTTTGGAAAAATCAGTGAGTGGACCTAATAAGCAAGGCTATTTTGTTTATGGTTCAGGAGTTTACCAATTTTATTATGATGAAAATAAAAAAATAGCAATTCAAGAGCTTGTTGATCAGGTCAATCATAACTCTGGGGCTCCTGGGCAAAACGATGAAAAAATTTTGTATCCAAACTCCACGCAATGGTCTGTAATTCCAAGAATTACCGATAGTCAAATGGTAACTTCATTCAATGCAGGAGATTTAAAAGATGGAATTAAGCGTTCTCTTATATGTAGGAGTGTTCTTACGGGAGCGGTTCTTGCCGATATTTATTTGAAAAAACTGCACTATGATATACTTTGTGCAGACCAATGGCTTGGCATTGAATTAAAGAATAAAGCAGTAGTTCTAGTTAAAGAAGTTGTTGATCCCTCTAAAGAGATTGATAATGTAATAACAGTAATTAGGGGCAATCCTAAAAATATTATTATTAAAACTTTGCTTACCAATGAGTTTGTAACTCGCTATTTAACACTTTTATCATGCCCAGTAAACAATGCAATGATAAATGATATAGAAATTTCTCTATCAGATCCAACGCGTGTGTTAGTGCATATTGCGTATACTAATGATGTTGCAAAAAACAAAAAAGAAGCGGCGCTTTTATGTAAATATACAGGAGATCAACTAATTCCGACTTCATTTTTTTTAGAGAAAATAGGATTATTTGATTCTTTGCTTACGCGTCGTTGTTCAGGACAAATTAATAATGAGAGAAATTTAGATAACATGCCTCCAAAATTATTGCGTTTTGTTCCCCTGGACAACTTTGTTGCACAAATCCGAAATAATTATCAACAAAAAATAGATGCAGGGGCTACAAGCCAAAGATTATTGCCTTAAAAATTCTGCATTTAATCAATTGCGTAAAATGAATTGATAACACTCAGCACTTATAAGATGCTATCTTATTTATAAAAAAAGAGGCATTTTTTATGAGCAAGATAATATTAATATTATTATTAGGTATAAAGCTTCAGAGCATGGAGCATAAAAATGGACAATGGAATAGAGGTGAAGCAATTTCTTTTTTTGAAAAATTTTTTCAATTGCCCCAAGAATTGCAAGAAAAAATTTGGTGTTATGCTGATGATAATTATAGATCAGATGTAAGACTTTGTATTAAAAAAATTACCAATCTATCACAGCAAGATGAGATGTTAACTGATTCTCAAAAAGAAAATGTTAAACAAGAAAATTTAATAGTTGGTCCTAATAAAAATGGCATTATAGTATCTTCTAGCCGCTTGTATGATTTTCAAAACTTAAAAACCAACCAATATGACAGCGCTTTACCTTGTGGATATTTTGTATATGCAATTGATTTCGCACAAAATAGATGGATCCAAGCCAGAGAAAAAGATATGCGCATATTTGAATACGATCGTGATAAGGGAACAATTAATCCGCAACATATCATTGTTCTTAAAGAAAATATTGCGGCCGCTCTTTTTAAGGCTAAAAATATGGTAATTACTTATTCAAAAAGTGGCATTGAAGAGCATCTGCTTAAGAAAGATAAAAGCGTTACAAGTCGCGTGCTGATAGCAAATGCAGTAATAGAAAATAGTTTGAAAAGAAATGCAAAGTCTGGCCAAATACATTTAGTAACAGATATGACCTATTGCCAAAATTATCCTTCTTTTGTGAAATTATGCTGTTGTACCTCCTGGGGATGGAAAACATTGTTATTTGATTTAAAGTCTACTCAATTATTATCTATTTTCAGAGGATATGTAAAATTTATAAATGAACCTCAATGTTCATCTTACAATCCGCATCATCAATTAAAGCCTAATTTTTTACTATCAGTGCAAACTATTGCTGAATGCTTGCAACAAGCAAAAGAAAATTTTGAGCAATACAAAAACAATGAAATCTATCATAAGCTTACTTTAAAATGAGATTATTGTTTAAAAAGTTTTGAGTTTTACGCAACTACGAAAACTTACATAACTAAACTTGCCTGTTTTACAAAAGTCTTTATCTTTAATTAGTGCAAGAACTAAAAAAAATGAGTGGTTTTGTATTTCTTTGTATGATGCTTGCAAAAAATACCCGTCTATAATTTTCCTGTTCTTCATTTTTATAAACATACTATTATTCTTTTTTTAGGAGACTCACGATGATGTGTTCATACCGTGTTTCGTGTTGTTTTATGCTGGTTTTGTCGTTAAATGGTCAAGTAATGGCCCAAGTTCATCAACAAAAACTTGGTGATCACGAAATTCGCGATCTGGAATTATTCACAACGCACAATGGTTCGCCCGGTTTATTTTCGTATCTTGATTATACCCACAGCGAATGCGGTAAGCGTAGGCTTAAAAAAATGCTAAAACGACCAACAACAAATGTATCATTGCTTAAACAACGTCAACAGGTAATTAAGGAATTGCTAGAAAATGAAGCATTAAGATCGCGCATAGAAAAAGATCTTAGTCATTTTGCAGATCATGAGCCGTATCTTAATCAATTTTGGCAACAACCTGACCAATTAAAAACAATTGCGCTCAAAGAGTTTTATTACCAAAATGGTTCACTCAAAAAATACAATAAAAGTCCTTTAGGGCTTGACGTGGGGCAAGTGCTTTATATTGGTAACTTATTCTTACCGGTGTTTGAACATTTTGTACTCCATTTTTTTATTAGTGAAAAATTACAGGATAAACTCGGTTTTAAATGTGCTGCTCATCCCCATGGGCATGGCAAACACGATCATTGCGATCATAATCATCACACCTCAACGGCTGCCAAAGTTGGGTATCAAATATATAATGCTGCTCATATGGGCATACATGTAATGGGTTTAAAAGGATTGTACGACCATATTCGCCAAAAAAATAGAATTTTATCGCACATGCAAGAAGAGCTTATTGGGGTGCGTGCATGTCTTGATAGCGGCTTAAGATTGTTAAAAGCTATAGAAGAAAATGCTATTTTGGCTGAGGGTATTCCTTCATATAATAAATTAAGATATTTGTTTGAGCATAAAGAAAAAGCTATTTCTCCAGAGCTTGCTCAATTTTTGCGACTTATTTCAAGCCGTACTTTTACGGGCAAGCCATCATTTTTTTCTCGCAGTGGTAACATTTTAGCTGCGTATCATTTAATGTACGAAGTGAAAGATGAGCTTTATAATTTACTGCAACCAATAGGAGAGCTTGATGCATATCTTTCAGCCGCCTATCTTATGCAAGAATACAAAGATGCACAGACTCCTTATACCTTTGTTGATTATGCAGAAAATCCAACACCACTAATTGCAGCAACTAATTTTTGGAATCCATTTATAGATAGCGCAACCCCAAATAGTATTGAGCTTGGTGGTTCTTGCAAGCCACGGTCAATGGTAGTAACAGGCCCTAATAAAGGGGGCAAGTCTACCGCCATAAAAGCTATTGCCGACTGTATTGTGCTTGGACAAACAATAGGCATTGCGCCAGCACAACAATTAACGTTGACTCCTTTTGCTGTTATTAAAACAGCAATGAATATCACCGATGATTTAGTTGGTGGGCATTCACTATTCAGCGCTTCAGTAAACCGCGCGCAAGCAATAATTTCTTCGGTGAAAACATTGCCTCAAAATCAATTTGCCTTTATCGCGCTTGATGAATTGTTTAATAGCACTGTGTTTGAAACAGGACAAGACTTGTCTTGCCAGATGTTAAGTTACCTTGGAAGTTCGCCAAATACCATGGTAATGGCTGCAACCCATTTTCCTAAATTAACCGAATTGGCAGATGCCACCCATTCTTTTTCGAATTATAAAGTTGAGGTTGCGCAAAGAAATGCCCAAAGCCAGTTTAAACTAGTACCTGGCATAGCTTGCATGCAATCAATATTAGAACTCATGCCCGATAAAGATATTTTAGGTCTGGGATTAGCAATTGCATAATCTACAGGAGGGGCATTTTTTGCCCCTTTTTTTATTCAAAACAAATAAGCTGTCTAGTTAATTGAAAAACATGCAAATTGCTACTGCCAATCATCGCTTTATTATTTTTTAAATAATTTTCTCATTGAGATTTTTATTTAATATTTTATAATTACTGTTAATAACTTAAATGGAGGTAATTATGAAAAAAATAATAATATTCATTTGCTGCATAAGCAGCATAATTCTTGGCTCAGAACAAAATACTGCTCAATTATCTGATTATGAAACTGCACAACTATTAGTTAATGTTAAAAATTTGCCTGAAGAGTGCTTGCATAAAATTATGCCGGAATATTGTCCGCAATTGCTGGCGCTTGTTTATCTTAAAAAAATTCCGAGTTCTCTGAAAAAAGCTTTAAATCAAGACGTTCATTTTGTTACTCGGGGAATTAATAATTTGCAAACGTATTATAAAAAAAATCGACTTTTATATTTTTTATACTCATCTCATAATAATGAGCTTAAAAAACCCTTATGGCGATTGGGCCCCAATAAAAATGGTATGATTTTACTTAATAATTATCTATTTGACTTTACCAGTTTTAATGTGCCGTATATACAAGAGACAGGAGATGGTTCGGTTTCATCATTTGCTGTGAATGTAAATGAACATTTTAGCAAAGAGCATGCTTTTAAATGTATGCACCCTTTTAAAAATATTTTTGTTGGCATGGAGCCGGCAAAAACAAAAGAACCTAAGATAACCGTTAGCCGTTACGATCAAGCAAGACAAACATTTGATGTGAAATCTTACTCGGTGCCGGTAGTGTATAAATACTTGGCATACAATAAACAACAATTAGCGGCTGAAGCATTATGGGGAATTGATAGTGATCATAAATTATGGTTGCTTGAGAAAAATAAAGAACGGTATGATGCTGTTTGTTTTAAATTAAAATATAAAGTTGATTCCATACTTCAATCGCATAACAATCCTGAGCTTTTACTTATTAATGGAACCAATCTTTATAAAATAACTGAACAAAAAACATTACAATTGATTAAAACTTTTACCACTCACGTTACCTTTCTACAAAAGAAAGATAGTTTAACTGCTCACCAAGAAAATATTATTCAAGATAGCGCAATTGTAATTGATCCTTTGAAGCCTATGTTTAATAAAGCACAATCTCGAGTAGATGATTATAAAAAAAGAAATGAAAAAGTTGTCCATATGCTTACTGCTTTTGGATGTTATCAGCAAAAAACGAATCTCAAGCAACGAATCTTAGATGTATTCAAAAACAGGGAAAAATCTTTAATTTAACTGTTTTTTGAGGAATATTGGATTATTGCCAAATAATAAGTATCTTCAAAGTATCATTAATTAACATCATGGTACGAGGTTATTATGTTTGTAGCGGTAATTCTTTGTTTGTTAACCAGCAATTTTTTATATGGAATGTCTGAAAAAAGGCCTGTGGTGCATCAGCAAAAGCTTGATTGCTCTTGCAAAAAAAATAAAGATAAGTTTAATGCCTGGATGGGAGCATCTGTGCATGTGTGCAATAGTGCTCAGTTGCTGGTCACCCCGCAACAAAATAATGTAAACGCTAGAAAACCGAAACGCCCATTTTGTGGCCGTTTTTTAATTTTTTACCAAGCTGAAATGCAAAAAAAATATTTATTAAGGCAATGGCATGTCTATGAGCAAGGTTATTTGCCTGCAAGCTTACAAAAAAATAAATGTGCTCTTAAGGCCATAATTCACTCTGAAGAATAGAAATTTTAAGAATAAATTAAGAATAATTATGCACCATAAGTATGGGTGGTTCCATCTGGATTTTATAGCTTTTTTTGTTATAATAGAAAATAACAATCCGGACATTTCTGCTATACTACTCACGGCTCGTTTGGATGCCATTTTAATAAAATTCCATTAACAAGGTAATGTAACAATGAACGATAGCTCAAAAATCCGCAATATAGCCATTATTGCCCACGTTGACCATGGTAAAACAACTTTGGTTGACCAATTGCTCAAACAATCAGGGACTATTAAAGAAGAGTCTGCTGATCGCGTTATGGACTCGAATGCTCTTGAGCGTGAGCGTGGTATTACTATTTTGGCAAAAAATACCGGTATTCATTATAAAGATTATAACATCAATATCGTCGACACCCCTGGTCACAGTGACTTTGGTGGTGAGGTTGAGCGTACCCTTCAAATGGTTGAAGGCTTCTTGCTCTTAGTCGATGCAGCAGAAGGGGTATTGCCAGGAACCCGCTTTGTATTAGGCAAAGCATTGGCGCTCAATTTAAGACCTATTGTATTGATTAATAAGATTGATCGTAAAGACGCAGATATAGAAAAAACTGAAGGTCTTATCAATGACCTATTCTTAGATTTGGCTACTGATGAAAGTCAATTAGAGTTCCCATTGCTTTATGGTTCAGGTCGAAGTGGCTATGTTTCTAGAGATTCTTCTGTTCGTGAAGGTGATATGGAGCCTTTGTTTGATGCAATTTTAAAACATATTCCTGCACCAACACCTAAAGCGGACCATTTACAATTTTTAACAACCAGCCTTGATCACTCAGATTTCCTTGGGCCAATAGCAATTGGTCGTATGTTTAGCGGATCACTTAAAGTTGGTCAGCAAGTAATTTGCTGCAAAGACGATAAAGTAAGCGCGCCAACTCGTATTACCAAAATTTTTAAATTTTTGGGATTAAACAAAGTAGAAGCGACAGAGGCTAACTACGGTGACATTATTGCCGTTACTGGATTTGAAAAGCCAATTGAAATAGGTACAACGCTTTGTGAAGTTGGGCATCCACTACCATATACCTATGTGAAAGTTGATGAGCCTACTGTGTCTATTTACTTCTCGGTAAACGATTCTCCATTTAGCGGTAGAGAAGGTACATTCTTAACTTCGCGTCATTTAAAAGATCGTCTTGATAAAGAATTACGTGTAAACGTTGCATTGCGTGTAGAGCCAACCAACTCACCAGAATCATTCAAGGTATCTGGCCGTGGTCAATTACACTTAGGTGTATTGGTAGAAAACATGCGTCGTGAAGGCTTTGAATTGCAACTTTCAGCACCTGAAGTTATTTACAAAACAATCGATGGTGTTAAGTGTGAACCAATCGAGCGCGTAATGCTTGATATCCCACAAGAAAGCCAAGGCGTTGTTATGGAAAACATGGGGCGTCGCAAAGCGCAAATGATTAACATGGTTACCTTTGATGATGGTCGTATGCGTTTAGAATACGAATTGCCGTCTCGTGCATTGCTTGGGTTTAGAAGCCAGTTCTTAACCGATACGCGTGGTAACGGTATTATGAACTTTAGCTTTGCAGGCTATCAACCATATAAAGGTGATATCCAAACTCGTATCAAGGGTGCAATGGTGTCTATGGAGCAAGGTGAAGTTACTGGTTTTGCATTAGACAACTTGCAAGAACGTGGTATTTTGTTTGTGCGTCCTGGCGATGAAGTGTACGAAGGTATGATCATCGGTGAAAATAGCCGTGAAGGTGATATGGATGTTAACCCATGCAAAGAAAAGAAATTAACCAACATGCGTGCATCGGGTACCGATGAAGCTATCAAGTTGCAACCACCACGTGTAATGGAACTTGAAACCTGCATGGAATGGATTCGTCCCGATGAATTGATTGAGGTTACTCCAACTCATATTCGTCTTCGTAAAAAAATATTACGTGCTGCATTGCGTAAGTAATATTAATTTTTCTTATTAATTTAAACCGCTGAATACTTTTGTATCTCAGCGGTTTTTTTTGTATTTTAGATATGCACTTAGCAACGGTTTATTTTTTTAAGGATCTGCATGAAAAAATTATTACTTCTTTTGGCAAGTACAACCGCTCTTGTAGCTATGGATTCAAAACAAAATCAAGAACCCTTACAAGTTTGTATTACCGCTCCTAATTTGATGAAGCCAGGCAAAATTTTACGAGCCCGAATTCCTATTTTGCCTGGTGATCGCACCATACAGTTGCCTGATGGTGAAGATGCCGGAGAAATAGCCAAAACCTGCTGTGAGAGTTTAATCTACTCATTTGATAAAAAAGAATGTAGTAAAATAAAAAAAGGCGAGCCAAAAGATTTGCAAAATTTTATGGACTATTATACCGAAGGCATAGGCTTTAGCGTTGGACTTGATTTACTTTCTTGTTTTAAAAAAAAATTTACCTCTAACATAAAGAATTCAGTAAACGATGAACAAACTTTATATCTAAATTCACCGATCTGCTTTAAATTTAGGCAATATGTAACTTCTTTAAATCGCTCTTTTGATTTTACTGTTCCTTTTACTGCTTCTCGTCAATTAAATTTTGCTTATCCAGTAACGCAATATGAGTTTAAAGAGATTGCTTTCGGAATACATAATATATTCAATAAATATATTAATGATGTCTATGAACCAATAGATTTGGATAACATTGCAGCGACAGCCGAAAAATTAGAGCCCTCAAAAGAAAAACAACTAGAACCATTTTTATCCGCTGCAAAGGTTTATAAAGAAATAAAAGATAAAAAGAAATAATACCGTATTTGTTAAAGGACTATTTTATGAAAATAATTTTCAGCTTATTAATAGCAACAAGCATATTAAGTCAGCCGCTTATGGCGCATGAGTCAGTCGAATCAAAGCTTTTGTTAGAGGAAGTTAACCAATTAAAACAGAAAATTGATAAGCTCAGCAAGCAACTGAAAGACATTCAGGCAGAAAACAAAGCCAATCATAAAGAAGTTTTAATGTATGCAAAACAACCCCGCGAGCAACATACTCATTATGGCTTTTTATCACCTGCTCCGGGAACCGTTGCATTAGGACTTGGAATACCGGCATTAGCTGCAATAGCGATAACATTAATTTTAAAAAATAACTAAATTTAAGAGAGTAGTATGAAGCGCTTATTAGTATTATTTTGTATTATCCAATTATCTACAACACAAGCTTTAGAAAAACCGTTTGAGAGTTCTTGCGTTATAAACTTTTTCGTGCCGTACAAAGAAAATCCATTGCGTAATTCAGCTCAAATTGAAATACCCATAATTAACAAAAGTAGGGCAATTATTTTGCCTCGGATATACCAAAGTGATGTAAATGCGCTAAAAGAATTATTTGGACGCTTGTTAAATCCACAATCGGAAGAAAAGGAAGGATTTGATTTGTTAGGTAATAGTTGTAGAAAGAGTCCATTTGATATTATTGCGTTAAAAACCTTAGCAGCTTATTTCCCACGAGAGTCTATTATAAGTTCTGTGAAATATAAGGGTAGAGCAGTAGAAGAAAAAAATAGCTTGTTGGATAAGTTTAGTAATTTTTTTGCAGCACCTAAAAATACACTTATTACATTTTACGCCCCTGATAGAGAAAAAGATTGTATTCATGAATTTGACGTCGAGCTTCCAATAGCAACCCGATATCTTGAATTAGCGCCAATTGAGGCATTGCATATTGGCTTTATAAAAGCGCGATTAAATGAGCTGTATGCTATGGGCATTCATGATGACATAGAGCCCTTGCCACTTCATACCATGCATGATATTGCACAACTGCAATAGTTTGTTTTTTGGTGAATTTTAGTGCGCTATGATAAGATAAGCACCAATTAATATAATGTTTTATAAAAAGGTTGCTATGAATATATTTATTAGGGCTTTGTTGGTTAGTACCTCTTTATTTATAAAAAATAGTATTGCGCAAGAGCCAATACCAAGTAGCACCATTACTTTGATTGCCTATGATGCTGAAGATTTGGCTCAGAAACATACAGCAGAAATTCCAATTTATGGAAAGTTCAGAAAGATAGCCTGTCCATTAATCGATGATACTAAGCAGAGATCGCTGTATGTTAAATTTTTTTCAGATGTATTATTCAAGCGTATTTACAAGCTGCATATTCAAGGAAGGGGAGAAGGGCGTTTGCGGATAAATGCTGATAATACAGTTCAATGGTACAATGAAGAAGGCAAAGAACAAACTGTTGAAGAACTTCCCTGCTTTAATTTAACAGCGCTCAATGCTTTTATTAAGCTTTCAGAAAAATACAATACGCATGCAGCTAATGCAAGTTCATCAAATAAAGAAATGGTGGTAACTAAACTAGGCTTAAATAAATTACGTGAAGGGAATAACGCCTTATTGAGTTATTATTTTTATGTTCCTGGCCAAGATTTAGTCCTTGCCTGCGATACTAAAGTAATTGATAACATACACATACAAAAACCATTAGCTAAAAAACAATTTGAAGGTTTGTACAATCACTTTGTGTATTTATATAATTATGGTATTAATCCCTATGATTTATCAAAATTTTTACAACCACGGCCACTTGATTTATCATTGCTAAAGTTAATTCAAAAAATAGTACAATAAAGGGATACACAGTGTTAAAAAAAATTTTTGTTATTTTACTTATAAGTAATTGGTTAATCGCTTCTGAAATTGAGTCAGATTTTTTTAATATAATTTTAAATGCTCCTGCGAAAGAAAAAGAAAATCATTTATATACTGGTAAAATTTCAGTAAAAAAGAAAAAAATAAAAGTTTTGCTACCTCAATGTAAATCTTTTGCAGAACGCGAAAGAGGAGCTGATTTGCTTGGAGCATTTTTTTATAGCCGTATTACAAGACATGTAGCGACAGTTAGGGAAAAAGAAGGCATTGCAATTTCTCCTCATGGTGCTTTTACTATGAGACATACGTCAATTGAAGACTACAAAAAATATTGTTACTTGAACTTAGATAGACTAAAAGATCTATATAATTTTTTATGTCTAAACACAGATAAACAAGTTGTTCATATTCCTTATACAGAGTCCGATTTAGATTGGGAAAATACGCAGCCAAAAAATTCTTTGGGTATTCAATTATTTGCTTATTTTAAAGGTATAAATACAGCTGTGTGTGTTGACCCTGTTACTCAAAACATAGAAAATTTTGAGCAAATTGATGTTACAAAAAAATTAACACGGAATGACTTCAAGAAAGTAAAAGATGCATTAGTTGCTTTTTATAATCATGGTGGGGAGAATGTGGTTCCTACCCCATTAAACATTGAAAACTTAAAAGTTATTCATGACATTTTGACAATAGAACATGATTAAACAATATAAACTCATTGTTGCCTATGACGGTACTAATTATCATGGCTGGCAGGTACAACCAGACAAAGTAACCGTTGCAGGAACTATTCAAGATACCTTTAAACAAGTTTTTGATCGAGAAATTAAACTCTTGGGTGCATCGCGTACCGATGCAGGTGTTCATGCTGCTGGACAAATTGCCACATTTAGTTCGGACTTAATAATTACACCATCAAAATTGTTGCAGGGACTGCGCGGTAAGCTACCAGCTGATATTATGATTCGCTCTCTTGAAGAGGTTGATAGTTTTAATCCGCGGCACAATGTGCGGCAAAAAATTTATTATTATCATTTTTTTATCGCACAACCGCTACCTTTTTTTGCGCGCTATGGATGGTTTTATCGGTATCCGATTGATTTTGAGAAATTAGAAAAAGCTTTGCAGGTGTTTGTTGGCACGCATGATTTTCGTTCATTTTGTACTGGTGAAAAGGATGACACCGTGCGGCGTGTAGATTCAATTCATCTTGAATATTTACGTCGCTTTAAGGCATATCGTATTGTAGTGAAGGGCCCTGGTTTTTTACATCATATGATTCGCAGAATTGTTGGTGCTGCTCTAGAAGTTGCTGCTACACCGCAACTTGCAGTACACTATTTACAAGAGGTATTAGCAGAAAAAAACCCTTTGCAAACATTGCCTAATGCACCGGCACAAGGATTAATGCTCTATAAAATTCTTTATGATAAGGAACATCAGTGAAACAAAATTCAAAATGGTTTAAAATTGGCGCCCTCGCAGTTATAATCGCTTTGGGGCTTGGTGTTCTGTATAACTATGTGCCGTTAACACAAAAGCAAGATCAATTAATCAGTTTTTACGACGATGCGCGTGACAATAAAGAGATACACCAAATTTTTAAAGAAAATTGGTATTGGCTTATAGCCTCTTTTCCTACCTATGAACCTGATTATGTAAATTATATGTTCAAAGGTAAAAATGCTGGCCTTGACCCCCGTTTTGCGGGATTGCTTAACACCAAAGTATTGCGTGAAAATAACCAGCTGGTTGGTTTTGTCGCGTATTATATGGAAAACTGGTACGAAGGTAGAATTTTATTCCTAGCCGTGCGAGAAATGTTCCGCGGTAAAGGGTATGCAGAAAAGTTATTAGAAAGTGCTGTAGAAGATCTTAAAACTCGTGGAGCTACAAAAGTGGTTTTGCTTACTAGACAAAGTAACCTACGCGCGCAAAAAGTATACAAGCGTGCAGGATTTGCTGAAATAAATCGTGATGATGAAGGCTTTGTGCACTTTGAGAAATTAATAAAGTAATTATTTTTTGAAAGATTCGATTTCAATGGCGTGTTGCAGAGATTTTAGCGTTTCGATGTGATACGCCAATTGAATGTAGTTTGTCCAACAATGTGATTTTTCTGCTGATTCCCAACTTGAAATATTAAGTTGATAGTTTTTTGCTAACACAACTTTTTCTTCTATTTTACTATCACATTGATTGGCTTTGATTTTTAATTGTTCGCACAATTGTTCTAATATCACAATTTTTTTTCGCAATGAATCGATGTCGATAATTTTAAGAACTTTTGGTTCACCGCATATAGTTACGGCATCAGCTATGGTTTTTTGTATTTCTTCATTTTTGGTTAATATCCCTTTTATAATCCAATCGGTTAAACGATTATGTTTGAAAGAGAGTTGTGCGTTTATTGAGAAGGTAAAAAATAGTAACAATAATGTTTTTTTCATAGTAAAATCCGATAACTATTCTGTCTGGCTGCAGCTAGTATGATATAACTTCCATGTTATTTTTGTGCCCAGTTTGTAACCCATGCATAAAGCACGGTGAGCAAAGTTCTTATCAATATCGTGTGTTAAACAATTGTTTGTAATACAAAGTTGCTTAAAATCATTAAGCGTATTTTTGAGCGTTGAGCAATATTCCTGATGATTTAAAATAATTTTTTCATTGCTGTGCAGTGCGCTAGAAATAAGTATGAGTACGTAGAAAATGTGTTTCATTGATTTGTTTTAAGTAATTCAGAACAATTAGATTTTATATATTCTAAAGCCAATTTTCGCAGCTCTATTTTTTTCGTTTCTAATCCAACAACTTTTATCACTTTGACCTGTGCCAATTCATTGTCATTAATAGGTTCTTTTGATTGTTCTTTAATTTCTTGTGCAAGAGCGCTCATAAGTTTTAATAATTGAACGCAATGTGCTTTTGGTGTTTGCTCTTCTGCATGTAAATAACTTGCCATGCTAACAAAGGGCACAAGAGCCAAAATTATTTTTTTGAGCATACAGATATCCTATTACTTTAAATTGTGATTACAAAATAAGATTATTGCATGCTGGTAAAAAATCAAATACATAAATAATAAACGCTGATCGCTTCTCTAATTGAAAATAAAAATCAGTCGCGATTAGTTTTTCAAACAATTTTGTTTGTAATAATTATATAACGTTAAAAATTCAATTTCATTGATTTTTATAGCTACACTTCTAAGTCCTAATTGTTGATGAGGATTATTTTTTAGTTCTTCTCGTGTTTTTAATATAACACGATACAATCTACCGATGTCTTCTAGCATCTTATCGCAAGATATTTTAATTTTTTCAAAATCTTGAACAGTAAATGGCTTTTCTGTTGGGATTTGTTCAGTCTTAATTAAAGAAAAGCACCATAAAGTAAATAAGAAATATTTTATATTCATGACTAGGTTTTTCTAGGTTTTTTAATGTTAATCAGCAGTAAGTCGCGCAAGGCCTTTTTCTTTACTACGCACAAAAGCAGCTTTGAAGCCCCAAATAGCGCCAGCACAATATACAAGGCTCATTACAAATCCCCACCAGAATAACGAAGGGACAAATGTACCTTCTTGAATGAGATGGCGAATGCCCTCAAATGAATAGGTCATAGGCAATAAATAAGCAATAATGCGTCCATAAGCTGGCAGTATTTCAAGCGGATAAAAGGCTGCTATAAATGGTGCAAACAGCCAGGTGAGCATAAAAGCAAGTGATTGTACGCGTGCGCCAAAGTAGATTAAAAAAATTGATGAAACAAAGCTAATCCAAAGCCCAGCAATAAATAGTGAAAGAAGGTATGGTAAGACAGCGATACCAATGCTAAAAATATTAATACTGTACATTAATTTGACAGCGCCGATACAGTAGAACGTTACGAAAAGTGACGTGCCGACAGTAAGCAAAATAGTTGCAATAATCCATTCGCCGATACGGATTGGTGTAGCAAAAATATTTACCATATTTAAAGACCAAAATTCTTCAAGCAAACTACTGCTTACTTCAAATCCAGCGCGATTAACCAATTGCCAAAAAACAACGGCCGTAATTAATGTTAATCCAGCTGTTGAAGCAGTGGTTTGATTAGTATTAACCCAATTAGCGGTAAAACCCCACAATGCAATATCAACTAAAGGCCAGTACAAAATCCAAATAATACGATTAGCGTCTTTAAATAATAAGAGAGCATGGCGTAAAATCATTGCCCAGATGCGTGCCCATTTCATAGTGATTCCTTATGGTGAATGCCATTTTTTTTCTTAACAACTGAAAGAAAAAAATCTTCCAACGTTGGTTTGTCTATAAAAATTTGTGAGTAGGTAACACCTGATTGCGCTAGTGACATTAAAAATTGTGCAATTTCTTGCTCGTCAATTTCTAACTCAATACTGCGCTCATGCACTTTGTGGGGTAATTGATGGCTTTGAGCATAGGCTACTGCTGCTTCAAGCCCTTCCGTTATGACTAAATGAACGTGGGCATTAGACACTGATGCAGCAAGCTCTGCTGGAGTGTTATTGGCAACAATAACACCATCTTTCATTACAAGTACTCTGTCACATACTTCAGTAACTTCATCCATGTTGTGTGAAGTAAATAATGCTGATAAACCATGCTCGCGTTTTTGTTGCAACACAAACTGACGTACTTCTTGTGCGATATCTGGATCAAGTGATGCCGTAGGTTCATCAAGAAGAACTATTGAAGGTTGTGGAATAAATGCTTTTGCAAGCATAACGCGCGTCATTTGTCCGGCTGACAAAGTGCCCGTTTCTTTATCGCGTAGATTCCACATATCAAATGTTTTTAAAAATTGATTGATTCGTTCTTTTCGTATTGAGCTTGGCACGCCATTCAATCGAGCAAAAACATCTAAATTTTCCCAGACAGATAATCGTCCAGGTAATTTTACATAGGTACTTGCAAAGGTAACTTTTTCTAAAATTTCTGAGCGATGTTCTGCAAAATCTTTGCCAAAATAGGTTATGGTTCCCGATGTGGGAGTAAGCAGGCCAAGTAGCATTTGAATAGTAGTAGTTTTTCCCGCACCATTAGTGCCGAGTAATCCTAAAATTTCACCTTCTTGTACCTCAAAAGAGATTTTTTTTACGGCATGAAACTGTTTTTTGTGTGTAAAAAAATGTTTTCGCGAAATAAATATTTTAGATAAATTATGTACCGAAAGAATTGGCATGCAATAACCTTTTAGGAAAAGTTTTTCTTAGTTTAGCATATTTTTGGTTACATAGCGCAATAAAAGTTGACAATAATATATGAATCGAAGAATCTGATTTAAGACTAATATAACCATAAATTGATTCTTAAAATCAATAAAAAGTGAGGCAACATGAACATGCCAAATATGAATCCTCAATTAGTCGTTAATTATAATAAAAATTTAAAAGATGCTCCAAAAATTATTTTTGGATATTTATTTATTTTTTTTCTTTTGTCTTGTTACATCTCATGGTGGAATCTAGGGATATATATTCGACATTTTATTGTTTGGTATAGTATTCTGGCCCTTCCATCGACCTTATATGTTTATCGATTATACTACTCAAAGGCCCCAGCCATGGCCTTGTACAATGAGGGTATTTGGACGCATAACAACGGGTTTATTGAGTGGGGTAAAATAAAAGAAATTTATACATTTCAAGTTTTTAATATTCCGGTTGATAGTATTGGCATTAGATTAAAGAATAACAAGTCTATTTCAGCGCAAAGTAATTTTACCGGCAAAGCATGCTTTTTTTATTCTAAGCTCTTTGATTGTCCACCAATTTTTTTGAGTAGTTTAGATGTTTCTTGTGATGTAATAGTTAATGTAGCGCAGCAGCTTTTAAAAAATTACCAATAATAAGTGGAATCATGACACCAAAATTAGTTGTACCATTTAATAAAAAAGTTTTTGAACGGGCCTTGCGTTTAATTCCTCTACAATTTTTAATGTGGCTACTATTTTTCTTTTTTCTTAAATCTTCTGGTTGGCAATTGATTTTAAAATACTTAGTAGGTCTATCTATAGCGCTTGCTATCCCATCAGTAATTTATATGTATAAGCTCTTCAAATCAGATGAGCCAGCCGCAGTTTTAAGTGAAAATGGATTATGGGCACGAGGTTATGGAACAATCCCATGGAGCAACATAACAGAATTTTATATGCCATTAGTTATGGGTTATCCTACAGAAACTATTGTAGTGGAGTTAAAAGACAAAACACCGGTATTTGCTCAAGCTGGATTTTATGAAAAAATTAATTTTCTATGGGCAAAAATTTTTAGATATGCGCCAGTGAGATTGAGCTATCTTGATCTTCCCTGCCAAACAATCGTTGATTTTGCACAACAATTTTTAGAGAAATAACCAAACTATGAATCCAAAACTTATAGTCAATTTTGATAAAACCATAGTAGAGCGATTTAACTATCTTCCCGTGATATGGGGCATGTCTTTTTTTTGGATTTTGTTTGTTAACCAATGGGACTTTTTAGGTAAGTTTATTCAATGTTTTTTTGTCCTCTTTGATTTGCTAGTTGTTGTTGCCGCGACCTATACGTACTTTCTTATAAAAAACCCTGAGCCAGCTGCAATTATTGATGCATCTGGTATTTGGGTTAAGCATTATGGCCATATCCCATGGGACAATATCGCTCGTATTAGTAATTATCAATGGAGCAGTTCGTCGCCATTTGTGCAACTGGGGATTACTTTAAAAGATATGGAGTTAGTACGAAAGCAAGCATCAATTGCTGGGAAAATGGGCATTTTCTGGTCTAAAATTTTTAACTATCCGCCGATATTAATCAGCAATATAGAACTTCCTAATCAAACGGTGATTGATTTTGCGCAACAATTTTTAGAAAAAGAAAAAAACGATCATGCAAACTAAAAACTACTGGTATTATGCACAATAAGAATTTTCTCGATCTGTATAATTAATAGGATTATCCAGAATAATGAATGGCTTTTGAACCGTATTCTTTACTGGTGGTTTTAAAGATAGATAGAGGTTATTATCAATTAGCTCTAAAAGTCTCATTGCTGAACTGGTTGGTTTTCTTCGACCAAGTTCCCATGATCGTAAGGTATTTAAATTAACATTCAATATTTGTGCAAAAACTTTTGAGAACAGTTGTTTCTAGCTCTTATTTCTTTCACTTGCAAGGCGCTATATTCCTTTGGAGCCCCAGGAATCATAATGTTTTTCGTTCTAGCTGAAATCTTCTTTTTATGATTCATAAGCTTCCTAAAATATTTATGCATCATAATAGACATTATTTTAATTTTTTTTTATAATTCTGCATCACGCAGTACATTATTAATCATATATCTTTTACAACAAGGGGAATCTTTCTATGAAAAGATATTTCTTATTCTGCTCATTGATAACTGTGTCAATGATGCATGCAGATAATTCAGTATCTGATCAAATCATTAAAAAACAAGAAGAGCTTTATGAGCTCGGTGAAAAAATAAATCAGCAACAAAAGATTATTTTTTCTCTTAGGAATGAATATGAAGCTTATAGGGATGACATAGTATCCCAAAATGCCAATAAGTCCAATGTTGATAATTTGAAAGACTTATTAGACAAAGCATTAGAAGACTTATGGCTTAAGTTTCGTGGGCAGGTATCAGAAACTTTTTATTCGATGAATTTTGATCACGAGACATTAAATTTAAGCAAACTTCAAGCATCACTTCTTAAATATCATTATATTAGAACCGCTTATGCGATAAACCTACTATATCTACTTTTAATTAAGTGGGATGATTGCGCTAGAGAAATTAATCAATTAACTAATTCGTAACAAAAAAACGGTAAGTAAAAATGAAGATCAATATAGTTTTATTATCATTATTTGTTTTTGGTAACAATTTATTAGGAAATAATCCATCACCCGCTAGCACAGCTGTTCCTCAGTCTGGCGTTTTTGATAAATTAGCGATGTTTTGGCACTGTACTGTAAAGGGATATGAACTTGGATGTGAAGGTTATACATTCATTAATAAAGCATTAAAATATGATGAAGTAGCTGGAACTGTTGAAGCACAAAAGAAAACAATCGCTGACCTTAATGCAAAACTAAAAGAATTTGAGGGATCAAGAACAGTTACCGAGGCCACAAACGAATCATCAAACAATGAAACAAAAGATGTAAATCAACCTCAGGAGTCAAAAAAATCTACCTGGCGTGATAAAGCACGAGATGCTAGTATGGTGTTGCAAATTGCAAGCTCAGGAGTAAATATAGGCAGAGCATTTGTTGATGTCTATCATTACTACCGACCACACGGAGAGAAGGCTGCTAGAGACAGTCAAGGTAAGATGATATCAAGACAAATTGAAGCTGATTTAGCATTGTCAAATTGCATGTTAAAACACAACAAAGCAGAAATTGATGAAGATTATCAATTACCTAAGCCATGTGTTGAAGAAATAAAAAAGTTTATAAGTTTAGTCGGCGAAGAATATCTGTCAAAAAAACAATCCGCTTTTAACAGAATAAAAGGAAAATGAAAAAAATTATTTTTCTTTTTGTAGGCTTGATATCATTTCAAGCCTAGTCTGTAGGCAAACTTGAATTAGCCGCTGCAGTAGGTCGATTAAGTGATGCAACCATAGCAGCAGGCCGGTATGTTTTTGGAAAAATTTCACCTGATTACCAAAAAAGAAGAAAAGAAAAAGAGCAAGAGTATCGGCTTGTTCTTTTATTGGCAGAAGATAATTTTCTTGATTGTTTAGCGCTGAATGCAAGAAAACCTGTTAATACGGATGGAATACCATCAGAATGCCAAGAATGTTTCAAATCTTTTGTTTCTTTTGGTGGAGAACAAAAAATTGATGGAATTATTCAGGAATTTAAAGAAGTAGCAAAAACTATACCAGCAGAATCTAAAAGAATTAGCACAAAAAAAATAGTTATTGGTTGCGTTATTGGCGTTACTGCTGCAGGAGTGATAATTGTAGCGGCACCAGTTGTATTCCCGGGAACTATTGTTGCGGCAAAAGCAGCCGCCATAACAGCTAATGCAAAAGCAGCAGGTAGTATAATTCTTGTAAAAACGGGTAAAGCTGCAACGGCTGCAGCAACAACGTTGTACCAAGCCGCTCAAGCTACGCCAGATACTGCGATTGAAGTTGTTAATGTTACTAAGGATGTTGCAGTTCAGCTCTACACGGCTTTTAATGCATTACCATTAAAAGAAAAAATTATTCAAGCTGCTGAGATTGCTGAAAAAGTTAACAAGTTTACAAGCTTTTATTCAGCTCTAAAACAACCTGTTCGTGACAAATTAGAAAATGATCTTTTTGCCAATTACTATAAAAAAGGTTCATTAACCGAACGTATAAAAAAAGCATATAATGTCAAATAAAAAAGGGCAGCTATACTTCCCATTGATTGATAGAGAGTATAGCTGCTCTTTTAAAACAGTAATTCTGAATTAAAAACATTTGATCTTTTTTCCATTCCACCTTCAACATTTTTTGCAGCATTTGCAGTATCAGTCTTTGTTGGTGCATGGAGATTAAAATATAATGATGATCTCGATAAAAAAGCAATGATAAACTAGATCTGGAGCAGGATTTATAAAATTATCGTAATCTTAAAATATCCTGCGTGCGAACATTTCCTCTAAGTGGAATACCTGATTCAGTATAGCCAAATATGCTTCCCTTTTGTGCTTGAAGTTTACCATCTTCCCATTTCACTATAATTTGTTGCACATTGGTGGGGAACAAAAATTGGCGTATTGCAGGATTTGCTTCGTTTGGAATTTTTTCGCTGATGGTAAGATAAATAGGATGTTTTAATGAAAAATCGAATGCAGAACTAATGCGTACTGCATCACCATTTGGTTGAAGCACGAGTGCAATTGGTTTAGTTGCGAGCTGACCTGGTTCTATTTCAACTGTTTGTTTAAAAATAACTTCAATGGGATTTTTACTTTTATTTTTAAGTTCAAAAAGTACCCCGGCATTCAAAAATTCTTTACTTGCCTTTTTTGAATGTTCCCAATTTAATTGTGCTAGGCTCATAGTCGTGATTACGAGCGCTGCTAATGTTATTTTTTTTATTGCGTGCATAATCTTCCTTTTTTAATTTAAATGACTAATTATCCAATCACAAATATCAGAAAGCTGTGTTAATGGTAATGGTGTTGTAGGTGAAAGCTGCTTTTGAATCATAATAAATGGCACTGGGTTTGCGGTATGAGCGGTTCTTGGTTGGCCAATAGTTGCATCAAACATATCTTCTGCCTTACCATGATCTGCAGTAATGTAAAGTGTGCCATTCATATGCAAAACAACTTGTTCATATAATTTTTTTAATTCTTTGTCTAAACATTCAATGGCTTTTACCGTTGCATTAAAATTTCCCGTATGTCCAACCATATCGGCATTGGCATAGTTAACTACATAAAAATCAAATGGATCTGGTTGCAATGAACTTAAAATAGTGTGAGTAATTTCTTGCGCTGACATGCAGGGATAATCAGCATAACTTTTGGTTTTTATCGATGGAATAAGTACTCGTTTTTCTAAGGGATAGATGTTTTCATTGCCACCATCAAAAAAATAGGTAACATGCGCATATTTTTCTGTTTCGGCAATGGTAAATATCGTTTTATTGTGTTTTATTAATTGTTCTTTGAGTGTATTAGTTATAGTAGCTTGCGGCAATAAGGTAATTGTTTTGATGTTATTGCCGTATGGTACCGGTGTAATAAAAAAAGAAAGATTAATTTTTTTTATGGGAAAGTGCGCAAACTGTTTATTAGCAAATGCTTCTGCCAATTGTCGCTCACGTTCGGGTCGTGTGTCATAGAAAATTAAACCATCACCATTTTCAATGACTGCTGCCTGTAGTAATTGTGTTGGTGGTATAAACTCATCAAAAATATGCTTCGCGTAATAGTGTGTGATTACCTCTTGCCACGATGCAAAAGTAATGGTTTGTTCTTGTGTCATAACCGCATAGCTTTTGTGGGTGCGCTCCCAATTGTGATCACGGTCCATTGCGTAAAATCTGCCATGGAGTGTGCCAAGTTCAACATGAGGAGCATTAGCTTCAATAATAGCCTGCAGTTGGGTAAGGTACGTGTGTGCTGTTTGGGGGCCGACATCTCTGCCATCTAAAAATGCATGAACGATAATTTTATTTACTTTGCATCTGAGTGCAAGTTCTATATAGGCACATAGATGATTGATATGTCCGTGCACACCGGCGTCAGATAAAATGCCTGCAAGATGCAATTTTTTTTTGGACTGAGCCAGATTGTTAAAATGTTTTATTAAAAGAGTATTACTATAAAAAGAACCATCTTCTATCTGTTCATTAATAATAGTCATTGGCTGTTTTATTATTTTTCCAGTGCCAATAGTCATATGGCCTACTTCTGAATTGCCTATGTATCCTGGTGGCAATCCTACTGCTTTTCCTGATGCATTTAGTAAGATATGGGGATATGTTTGTAAGGCAAAATCCAAGAATGGGGTGTCAGCACACGCTATGGCATTATATTCATTGTGCTGACCGTACCCAAATCCATCAAGAATAACCAACAGTGTTGGTTTCTTATTTTGATTTTTCAAACTCTTCATAATTAAAAACTATAAAAAGTGGTGATTGGGTTTGGCAACAATTAGTTATTTTAAGAGCGAGCTTTAATTGCCGGCCATTTCTTTTTGCAGATAGTGGTGGCCGTTTTGCGTAACATGGTGATTAGTATCAATAAGTTTTTGGTTGTGTAAGTAAACAAGAGTATTTTCTATGTGCTTTAAAGACCATCCCAAATGTTGAGCAACAATAGCAGATGAAATCCACGGTTGGTTTGATAAATAATGCAAAACAACAGCATATTGTTTAGCTTTAATATTTTTATAATGATTGGTTATTCGTGACATAAGCCCTTTATGGGGAGCAATTAGTAGTGCTATAACAAATAATAATCCATTGCATACGGCTATAGAACCGGTAATAGATACGTCACTCACATATGCTGCGGTATAACCATTAATGGCAGCAAGTAATGAAATGCCAGTGCTTGCAATAAGCATTTGTTTTACTGAATGAGTAAATAACGAAGCAGTAGCTGCAGGTGCAATCATTAAGGCGACGACTACAAAGGAGCCAACAATATTAAAAGCAGTGACGGCGGTTATGCTGGTAATAATCATAAGACCGTAATATAAAAGTTGCGGAAAGAATCCAGCAAGTAGTGCAAGCTGAGGGTCAAATATGCTTAGTGTAATTTCTTTAAAAAATAATTTAGTAAGGATAAGGTTGCCAATAATTAGTATGCTTGTACTCCACAATGCGTATGAACCAACATCATAGCCTGCAATAACCATTCTGTTAAATGGTGCAAATATAAGCTCGCCAAGTAGTACCATATCAACATCTAAATGCACGGTGCGCGCATACATGCTAATAAGAATTACACCAATTGAAAAAAAGAACGGAAAAACTAAGCCAATCGCAGCATCTTTTTTTAATTGATTGGTGCTCATGAGCAATTCGGTAGCTAACACGGTTGCAATACCGGCAATTGCAGCACCGACTAAGAGTAAAGGTGATTCTAAATTGCCCACCCAAAAAAACATTAATACAATACCAGGTAATATTGCGTGGCTAATTGCGTCGCTCATCATAGCTACTGAGCGCAATACTAAAAATACACCCGGTATGGCACACATAACACTCACTAAACAAGCAACTAATAAGATGTGAAGCGATAGTAAGGTAATCATTGCGCAAAAAGCCTCCATATTACTCCTTTACGCGCAGGAGCAATAAGTAATGAACAAAAAACAATAATACTTAATAATATTACTATTGTCGGGCCCGTGGGTATATGGGTGTATAAGCTACTAATGCACGATCCAGTGATGCAGGCAATTGTGCCAAAAAAACTACTGATCAGGGCCATAGTTTCAAGCCGATGAGTCCATTGTCGAGCTGCTGCTCCCGGAGCAATAAGCATGGTACTCATTAAAATGACGCCTACTGTTTGCAGGCCAATAATAATGGTGATGATTAAAAGAAAGGTAAGAAACAGATCAATATATTTGACCGGCAATCCGCTATTAAAAGAATAATCAGGATCAAATGATAAAATTTTAAATTCTTTCCAACACAATTTTATGCTTAATAAAATGATAATGCTAATTATTGCTAGAATAAAGATTTCTTGTGAGGTAAAGCTTGAAGCATTACCAAAAAGGAATTTCTGTAACGAGTGAGCTTGTAGTGTCGGGTACTTTTTTAAAATACTAATAAGTACCAGTCCGCAGCCAAAAAATACCGATAGTACTAATCCAAGAATGGTGTCACTTTTTATAGTTGTGTAGCGCAATACCATGCGGATAAATGCTGTACCAATAGTGCCCGCACAAGCAGCACCAGCCATTAACGTAAGAGGGTCTTTCTGTCCGGTGATTAGATAGGCTAAAATAATACCCGGCAATGCAGCATGGGAAATTGCATCGCCAAGTAAACTTTGTTTTCTTAAAAACACAAATGTACTTAATGTACCAGCTGTTATGCCAAGCAAGGTAGTTCCGAGAATAACCAGTAATAAGGTGTAATCAAATATTATCATAATGACTGATTAGATTGAGCAAAAAAAACATGATGTTTATACGTATTTTGAATATGTTCAGGAGTAAATGCCTGCTCAATTGGGCCACATGAAATCGAGCTTTTATTGATCATTAAAGTCCAATCAAAATATTCTTTAACCGTATTAAGATCATGATGTACGGCAATAATAGTTTTTTTTTGATTGCGTAATTGGCGCAGTACTTGAATGATTGCTTTTTCGCTAAACATATCAACTCCCACAAATGGCTCATCCATTATATAAATAGATGCTTCTTGCATAAGTGCACGTGCCAAAAATACGCGTTGTTGTTGCCCGCCGGATAAACTATTAATTGGTCGATGTTCAAAGTCAATCATATCAACAAGGGAAAGAGCTTCTCTTGCTTTTTGGATATGCTGGGCTTGTGGTTTTCTAAACCAGCCAAGTTGACCATAGCAACCCATTAATACCACGTCACGTGCCGTTACGGGAAAATCCCAGTCAATCGTAGCTCGCTGCGGAACATACGCAATAGCATGTCGTTGGGTATGTGATGGTTTTCCAAATATTGAAATAGTTCCTGCCAAAGGCTTTATAAGCCCAAGGATGGTTTTAATAATTGTTGTTTTACCCGCACCATTAGGTCCTACAATAGCAAGCAATACCCCATGTGGAATAGACGCACATACGTTCCATAAAACAGGGTTATGTTGATACGTAACCGTTAAATGATTTATTTCCAGTGCAGGTGTGTTCATGGTACAACCAAGGTAAAATTAATTGATATGTTATATTTCTTTATTTTACTGCAAAAACTATAAAACGGTACTTTTTTAAAATATTAAGATTTTAGATATTTCTTCTTTTTTGCTTCGCGCTTATCAATCAATATTTTGTCAATTGATCGGGGTGATAGATCGTGAACATGGTTTTCATCAGTGGTTCCAACAATGATAGCGTCAACCCATATTTTTTTGTTGCCGCTTAAGTGGGTATTGTCAAAACGAAATTTAGGAACGTAAACATAATTATCATTTTTAATATCGGTAAGATCCTCTTGGGTAATGCATAATACATTGCCACGTTCTATCAAGCATTCGGTAGCAATATAGCGCAAAATAAGCGTTGCGCTTATGGGATCAGTATTCATTAATTTTTTAGAACGGTCGATATGATCAATTAATGAAGCGGTATGGCCATTGAGCGTAATTAATTTTTTTTGCATGCACAAAGTTTGTCCAGCATATAGAGTAACAAAAAACAATATGAAATATTTCATATTTTCTCCTTAGCTTAAAGAAGAAGTGATTACATTGGTATTGAAGCGTACCATGTCATAATATGTTTTTGCATCACTTTCTATATCGCCAAGTGCATCAGAGTATAATTCAGGACCAATAGCCACGCGCCAGTTCTGTGCCTGGACGCCATGCTGAACAGCTTGAATATTGCGAGGCGAAATGGAAGATTCTACAAAAATAGCTTTTATTTTATTAGCTACAATGAATTGTACCAATTCTTGAATATCTCTGGTGCCTGCTTCAGCATCGGTGCTTACCCCCTGAAGGCCCATCACGCGTATGCCATAACGTAATCCATAATAACTAAAGGCGTCATGCGCGGTTATTAATACTCTTTGTTCTAAAGGAATTAGATTAATTTGGTTTTGTATATACGCTTCTAGTTGCGTGAGCTTTGCCAGATATTCCTGGGCACGTTTTTGGTAATGATCAGCTTTGGTAGGATCAATTTCTACTAATACATTGGCAATGTATTGAACCACTATTTTCCATAATGCGACATCATGCCATACATGAGGATCATAAATTCCCTCAATTTCGCTTGAAATTAGTTGTTCTTGCGGAAGTAGATCGCAAACACCTACTGATTTAGTGTATTGATTCATGTGTTCTAGTAAATGCACCATTTTCCCTTCTAGGTGTAGGCCATGATACAAAATCAGATGAGCTGAAGCCAGTGCATGTACATCTTGCTCGGTTGCGTGATAGGTATGAGGATCTACTCCTGGTCCCATAAGACTTGTAATATGCCATTCATCGCCGGCTATTTGTTTGGCGGTGTCAGCAAGAATAGTGGTTGTACATACTATTCTTTTTGCTGATGAATGAGAAATGTGTTGTTTATTCGTTAGAAAAAATACGCAAGCAAGAATATTTAAGATAACGAAGATGGTAAGTAATTTTTTCATAAAATAACAGGAAAAGTTTAAAGGTTATTCATTATAGACTACTGCTATTTTGTTTTTTTACAAAATTTCTCAACAGCCCCTATTTTTTCTATTTGAAATAATTGCAAAATTTGATATCTTTGTTTTGATACATCTATTCAAAAATGATAATAAAAAGTATTACAATGATTTTACTATTTTTTTTAATTGCCGCATTGATAAGACAACCTTTAAAGGGGGCAGAAACTGATTTTAGAACAACAACTGCTTTGGTGACCACATTAGTTACTGGCGCAACAATATATGGCATAAAAAAATTAAGAACTCCAACTATTATTAAACCATCTTTAGAAAATCTTAATGTTGTTACGGTGGTACCTCAACAAGCATTATTACCATCACAAACAAGTTATTCTTTACAAGAATATATTGCTCGTTTTGCGCAAAATAAAGCGACGGATAACGATTGCATTAAGGTGAATAATCAAGATGGTAAAGAGTTGTATCTTAATGTGCTAAAAGGGATTCAAGAAACTGGACATCAAAATATCAATATTTATTCCCGTGGGGTAGCACTTGGTAGAAATCAAGTGAATGATCGAGCAATACAGGCCGGTAGACAACCACAATCCCTACCACCGGTTGGAGGTGCGATTATTGAGGTGTATAAATACATGCGTGATAATATGATGCATGATCCTTGTATTGCCTTCGATTTTCCTGATCAACGTTGGAAAAATATTTCCTTTACCCAAGAACCGGATCAAGAATGTGTCGCTTTTGTATATGACCAAGTTGCAAAGACATTGCCTCAGAAAAAGATTATTGAGGTAGGTTTGTGTCGTGGTGCAGGAACTAATGTGCGGGTAGAAAAAGAAACACCATCGGTGACAGTTTTAGAATCGCCACTTATTTCATTTAAAGATGCAATACATAGTATTGGTAGAGCGGATGTACCTAGGGTTATACCCTTTAAAGGTCCATTTATGTATGCGATGGCACGTTTGGCATTTCCGTCTTATAATCCAGAAAAAGATAACATTTTTGAAAATGATATTACGGTAAAAGCACCTTTATTATTGCTGCATTTAGTCGATGATAAAGTAGTGAGCGATGAGCATGTTATGCAGTTGCTCAAAGCGGTAAAAGAAAAAGGCAATGAACATGCGTATTGTTTTGTGTTACAAGATAAAACAAATAATCTGCGCCATGCATTGATGAGTTTGGCCAAATCTACACAACAAGTGACCAATGCTTTTTATGCTAAGTACCAATTGCCCCATGACGAGCAATTAGCAAAAAAGGGTGAAGAACTATTACACGTTGCTCGGCAAAATGCGCAAGTGCAATCTTCCGATGAGTGGACTATAACCATCAATATGTAATAAATCAAAAAAGAATTAAATAGTATGATCTATATAGTGTTAATATTGGTCTTTTTATCGAACGCAATAAAGGCTAATGAAGAATACCGCGCTTACACAAAAGGCTTTGTAACCGCTTTGATTGCAGGTGCAACCTACATTGGTTACAAACAATTAACAAAGCCTGCTGTCTTTAGCCCGACGGCAGAAAATCTCAATATTTGCACTTTAGTTCCTGAAACAGAGCAAATCAATTTGCAAGGACGTAGCTATACTTTTGAGGAATATAGTAAAAAAATAACAAATCATGACATTGCTGGCGACGATCGTATTCAGCTTTGCATAGAAGGTAAATTGAATTATGTACATCGGTACGACCATATAAAAAATAGTTCACATGATACTTACTTTGTTTATTCAAGAGGATTGGCTATCGGCAGCTGCCAGAGTGGCAATAAATTTTTATACCCAAAGAAATCTAATAAAAATCCTCAATTTGCTCTCAAGCAAGCATGCAAATATATAATGAACAACTTTATTAATGGCCCTTGTATAACTTTTGATTATCCTGCACAAATTAATGCTTTTAATTTTGCACAAAAACTTGATCAACAATGCATGAAGACTGCCATTGAGCATGCAACGAAAGAACTTCCTGAAAAAAAATTAGTGGGAATAGGACTTTGTGTAGGAGCTGATATTCTTCTAAGAACACAATTAACGCAACCATTTAGTGCTTTAATTTTAGAATCTCCTTTAGTTTCTTTTAAAGAAGCAGCTAAAAAAATGGCGTCTTCTTATGTGCCATTTATACCTTTTGGTGGTTATTTAGTTAATGTGATTTTTCAGGCTACTATGCGCAATTATAAACCGCAAGAAGATAATTTAATAGATACACTAAATCCTGAATCGACACAAATGCCTATTCTTATTCTTCATTTAAAAAATGATAAGGTAGTGCCTGATAGTAATATTTTTTCTTTAGTAAAAAAGATCAAGGAATTGGGCAACAGAGAAGATGTTTATTGTTTGGTTATCCATGATAATAAATTAATTCATTCGACTTTAAATCGTTCCAAAGCAGCACAATTTGTGAGTAATGCTTTTTTGGCAAAATACCAACTGCCCCATAACCCAGAGCTCGCAAAAAAGGGTGAAGAACTATTGCAAATTGCTCAAAAAAATACACAGGTGCAATCTTCCGATGAGTGGATAATAATCGAAAACAAGCAATAATTATTTTTGTTGAGTGAGCGGTGAGTTTTTAAGCCACCGCTTTTTTTATTTATTAATGGGTAGCTAGGTGATGACAGAACGTTGCGAGTATAATGCTTAGAATATAAAACTTAAAAATTTGTTTTGCATCCGAGCTTAATGTATCTGTGCTTTTATCGTTTGTGCTTGAAATCAATGGTTTACAGTCGCACCATTTATCAAAAACCATTTTTTGTGTATTAATTTGTGGCGCACCATTTACTTCGGGCTCTTTTTCTGTTGCTGGTATTTCTTTTAAATATTCTTGGCGTTCATTAAAAAATGTATTTAAAAAAGCGGGATTGTCGTCTAGTGAATCCATAGCAAAACTATTTGCTGAAACAATAAAAGATCCTGCCAAAATAGCTATTATTAACAATTGTTTTTTCATGATAATCCTTTGTGTAGTATTGTTGGATTTAATGCCTAAAAAGTATATCAACAAAAAAATGATTTCCAAGATTTTCAATTTGAAAACCGAAAACATGTCTTTATAATTGCATTTTTATGCAATAACCACACTAAATGTTGATTAATTAGCCTCAATTAAAAAGCAATAAAAAATATGTTATAATGAGTTGATTACAAATAAATGGTGAGCTCATGTCTAAAGAATTTGTCCTTAAAACATTACCAAAAGCGCCTGGGGTGTATCTTTTTAAAGATGCCCAGGGGATTGTTATTTATATTGGCAAAGCGGTCTCAATTCGTGACCGTGTAAGCCAGTATTTTCAAAATAAACACCGTGATTGGAAGATTGATGGTTTGTTGGCAGAGCATAGCACCGTTGAGCATATAGAAACCAAAAATGAGACTGAAGCGCTGTTATTAGAAGCGCAACTTATTGGTAAATACAAGCCTAAATATAATGTTTTGCTCAAAGAAGGGCAGCCATTTTTATATCTTAAGTTTAGTAAAGATCCAATTCCGGTAATAAGCGTTGTACGTCAGAAAAAAGAGAAGGGTACCTATTTTGGGCCGTTCTTGCACAAGAAAGATGCGCGTGCAGTATACCGATTTTTAATGCAGACCTTTAGGCTTAATTTATGTAATAAAAAAATTGAAAACGGATGTCTTGATTATCATTTAGGTTTATGTGCCGGCAGCTGTAAAAGTTCATTTGATATAGCTGACTATATGTTTCGCTTGCATCTTGCTATGGAGGCACTGCGTGGCAATCATGCAATTTTCTTGGAGATGGTAAAAAAGCGTATCAGTGAATACAATAAGCAGATGTTATTTGAGAAATCAAAAAGATTACAAGAGTACCTGCACAACTTAGATACCATTTTTGAAACTATTCGCACGCGTTATCATGAAGATAAATATAAAGACGATATTTTTGTGGTAACTCAACCGGTCCCACAAGAGGCTGGTATTGCCACGCCTGAAGAAGTTGCACAATTTCTTCAGCTAGATAAGCCTATCAAAACAATAGATTGCTTTGATATCTCTCATTTTCAAAGCAGTTATTTAGTAGGTTCATGTGTGCGATTTACTAATGGTAAACCAGACAAAAATATGTTTAGACGATTTAAAATTCGTACTTTACTTGAACAAAATGATTATGCAGCTTTACAAGAAATCGTGGGCAGACGATACAAAGAACCAGCAGAATTGCCTGATCTTATCTTAATTGATGGTGGCAAAGGACAACTGAGTGCTGTTAAAGCTATTCTTCCTCACGCTCTTTGTATTAGTCTTGCAAAAAGAGAAGAAACGATTTTTAGTGAGCAATTTCCAGAAGGGAAAAAGCTTGATATGCACAATCAAGTAGCTAAACTTTTAATAGCATTGCGAGATTATGCACATCATTTTGCCGTAAGTTATCATCGCTTGCGCCGCAAAAAAGGCTTAGAAGGAGCAGATCATGAAACTCGAGCAATTCACTACCGCAAGCCAAGAGCTTATTAATAAAGCCATTCAACTTGCAACTGAACACAAAAATCCTACTTTGTTACCGCTGCATTTATTAGCGGCCGGTGCTACCGATGAATTTTGTGTTTCATTGTTTAATCGACTTGAAGTTCCTATTGCTCAATTGCAGCATGAGGTTGAGCGAGAATTAAAAAAGTTGCCTCAAGTTGAAGGTGGCCGTCTGTCGGCTGATTATGCATTTGAACAATTTATTGCCGGCTGTCAAAAAGAAGCTCAAGCTTTGGGCGATGATTATATTAGTCTTGAACATTTTATGCTGCAATGGTCCCAAACAGAACAATTACCAGATGCAATACGCGATCTCTTTTTGCGTAGTAAATTTACCAAAGATCGTATTCTTCACGTAATGCAAGAATTGAGAAAGGGCAAAACCGTGAAATCTCAAAATGCTGAAAAACAATATCAAATTTTAGAAAAATATTGCACGAATATCACTAAAGCTGCCCGTGAGGGTAAATTAGACCCCGTTATTGGGCGCCATGAAGAAATACGTCGGGTTATACAAATTTTATCACGTCGTACCAAAAATAATCCGGTACTTATCGGTGAACCGGGTGTTGGTAAAACAGCTATTGTTGAAGGTATTGCGCAACGAATTATTAACAATGATGTGCCAGGCAGCTTGCGCCATAAACAAATTTATGCCCTTGATCTTGGTCTTTTAATTGCCGGTGCAAAATACCAAGGTGAGTTTGAAGAGCGTCTTAAAGGCATATTAAAAGAAATCGAAGAAGGTAAAGACGATATTATTCTTTTTATTGATGAGTTGCATATGCTTGTGGGTGCAGGGTCATCGGGTGGTGGCATGGACGCATCTAACTTGTTAAAACCTGCTCTTGCTCGGGGAACGCTACATTGTATTGGCGCAACGACCCTAAAAGAATATAAAAAGTATATTGAAAAAGATGCTGCATTAGAGCGACGTTTTCAAAAAGTATTAGTTGAAGAACCGACTGTTGAAGATGCAATTTCTATTTTGCGTGGGCTTAAAGAGCGGTATGAATTACATCATGGAATTCGCATTAAAGATTTAGCGTTAGTCGATGCGGTATTATTATCTTCAAAATATATTCCTGATCGTTTTTTACCCGATAAGGCAATCGATTTGGTTGATGAAGCAGCTTCGATGGTAAAAATGTCTATCGATTCCCAGCCAGAAGAGCTTGATCGTTTAGAGCGCCGAATGCGCCAACTTGAAATTGAAAAGGTGGCCCTTGGCAAGGAAAAAGAAGATAAAACTGCAAAACTGCGCTTAGAAGACATT
Organism: Candidatus Babelota bacterium; assembly: GCA_049325595.1. Taxonomy (GTDB): domain Bacteria; phylum Babelota; class Babeliae; order Babelales; family Vermiphilaceae; genus Noda2021. Next base: position 9,143 of record JBMOLF010000011.1, on the reverse strand, counting down.
AATAAAGAATTAGCAAATATAAAAGAACAGCATGCTACGCTTCTTGCTCAATGGAAAGCTGAAAAAGAACCATTAACCAAAATCAATAAAATTAAAGAAGAGATTGATTTGCTTAATCTTAAATTTCAAGCGGCTGAGCGTGAAGGTGATTATGCAAAAGCATCTGAAATTAAGTATGGTAAGATAGCAAAGCTACAAGCTGATCTTGAAAAAGAACAAGAAAAAATAAAAAAATTAGACACACAGCTTATTAAACAACAAGTTGATGAGCATGATATTGCTGCGGTGTTATCGCGTTGGACAAAGATTCCGGTAGAGAAATTACAAACCAAAGAATCAGAAAAATTGCTTACTATGGCTGACATAATGCATAAGCGAGTGGTTGGCCAAGATGAAGCAATAAATAGCATTGCGTATGCCGTTCAAATGCATAGAACCGGGTTGTCGGAGCCAAATCGCCCTATTGGATCATTTTTGTTTTTAGGACCAACAGGAGTTGGGAAAACAGAAGTTGCTAAAACATTGGCAGATTTTCTTTTTAACGACCCGCGTAAGATGATTCGCATTGATATGTCTGAGTACATGGAAAAGCATGCCGTTGCTCGTTTGATTGGTGCTCCTCCTGGATATGTTGGTTACGAAGAAGGTGGTCAACTTACCGAAGCGGTGCGTCGCAACCCGTATAGCGTCATTTTATTTGATGAGATTGAAAAAGCACATCCAGATGTATTTAATATTTTTCTGCAAATACTCGATGAAGGCCATTTAACCGACAGCCAGGGCAGAACAGTCTCATTTAAAAATTGCATTATTATCATGACCGCTAATATTGGTGCAGAAATTATTTTACAGGCAAAAGAACTTGATCAAAAAGTTAAAGATGAAGTAGAAAAAATAGTTCATCGTACATTCAGGCCAGAATTTTTAAATCGTCTTGATGCGATTATCTTCTTTAAGCGACTTACTCAAGAAGATGTTGAACAAATTGCGCACATTCAATTGGATGAGATTGCTCGTCGCATGAAAGAGCGGAATATAGATCTTACTATTGAGCCGGATGTGATTCGATATCTTGCACAAGAGGGTTATGAGCCGGAGTTTGGTGCACGCCCTTTAAAGCGCGTTATTCAACATCAAATATTGGTTCTTATTGCGCAATATTTGCTTAAAAAGGATGCGAAGCAATTGTGGGTTAAACTCAAAGATGGTGTGCCAGTTGTAGAAGGCTGATTTGCAAGAAAATTATTTTCGCGGTAAGGTAATATTCTCACCTGTCAATTAAATGAGATAGTTTTGATAGCTCATTGTGAGTATTTTACTTAAAAGGGCTATTCTCATGAATAACTTAATACTATTACTAAGTTTGCTAGTAGCTGGATTATCAGTTAAAGCACAGGAAATGAATATTACTGCTGCCGACAAATCAACATCATGTTTTAATTCCCCCAGCGCAAAAGAATTGCGACGCGCTTCGGTAGTTATACAATCCATTGAGGCAGATACTCAGGAAGATAAGCAAATACCTTTGCCCAATTTGACTAAAAATGAAGTAAGTCGTTTACATTCATTTGTTACGTTAACCAAAGGTAAGCCTCGTAAGGTAAAAGATATCGTGAGCGGTAAATCAAAAAAAGCTGATTTGCGCACGCTTGCTACCTATCACAATATGTTTGATTATCTAATGATGGATGACTATAAATCAGGAATAACTCGAACCGAAGTTGATAAATTGACTCAAGATGAAACATGGCAACAGTTTTTGCAAAATCCGAAACTATTTGAGCAATGGAAGCCGCGCACCGAAGAAGATTTGAAGCAAGAATTGTATAAGCATATTGATTTGCCGCGTTTGTATAGTTCGATTTCCATACAAGAACAACAGATTGATACTAAAAACTATTTTATTAAAAAAGCTGCTTTAAGTGAGAACGAAAAATCTGTTTATGGTATTGCTCAAAATCATCTTTTAGGGTGGAAAATCAAAAACGGAAAACGTAACGTTAAGGTAGCTTTTGCAGATACTATTACCGATATGGCAGTGCGTCGTGATGATAGTGTAGTGTTGGGAACAGATACGGGTAAAGTGTTGTGGTATAACCATACAACAAAAACAACTATCGAACGTTTAGCTCATGATGCACCCATAACAGTCGTCGCTACGTCTCCTGACAATATTTATTCTGCTACAGGAGCAGAAAATGGCAGTATAAAAATTTGGAATAATCACGGAGAATGTATCCATACATTATCAACGGCACATGCACACCCTATTACGAGCCTTGTCTTTAGCCCTGATGGTACGCAACTTGCAAGTGGATGTGAAAAGGGAGCAGCTTACGTATGGCACACGCAAAATGGGGAATTAAAAAAAGAAATTAGTGATTTTAATACCCCTATATCAGCTATTAAATTTAGCAAAGCCGGTAATAATGTATTAGTTGCAAGCGTAAGAAGTTCGAAAGTAAATACATATCCTATTAATAAGCCAGGTCTTTCCCAAACGTGGTCTGGAATTTCACGGTTATTACATATTGCAGCAAGTGACGATCTAAAAAAATTATTTTGTGAAACGGATACTGATTCGATAATTATTAATCTGGATGATAGCCAGTCTGTTTATAACAGCAAAATAAATCAAACTGATTCTGCCTGTTTTACTCAAGACAATGCCCTTTTAGTAGCTGGTTCTGGTTCACAAGATATAATGAATATTATTGACGCACAAAATGGAATGCCATTGAAAACAAGAACCGGTGGTAAAGTAATTTCGGTTGGGAAAAAAGCAAATATCGTACTGAGCCAATTGTATGGTGACAAAATTGGGTTATTTACTATAGATCCTTTACTTCAAGCCCAGAATGAAATAAAGCAGCTATCATTAGATAATCTTTTTTTAGTTAATCATTTAAATAATCAGGATCAAAAAACGGTACTAAGTAAAAAGCATCAACTATATAATCTTTTTAAATCATTACCAAAAACAACACAAAAGCTTCTAGTAAAAAATAAAAAAGTAAAACTGAAATAGCAAAAGTATGAGTAGTATGAACTATATTCTTGTAGCACTGATTATTATTAACGGCACATTATTTGCACAAGAAGCACTATTAAAACTCAGCAATGCTGATTTATCGCCAATTGATGCAAAATCTTATGCTGCTAGAACTGCGCAATTTACTAAAAAAAAGAATAAATGCACCGATAATTTATATAATTTCACCCACTTTATATAAAAAAATCACCCAATCAATTGATGGGGTTAAAGCTCTTTTTCTTCAAACTATTCCATCATTGTCTGTTGATGCCCTAATCTAATATTATATTACCAAAAGCAATTTAAAATTTGGGGGGGCTGTCGTGAGGTTATTTCTATTGCTATTTTTTTTACCCTCATACACAATGGATGTGAAGCTGCAAAATAAAACAGTTCAGATAAGTACAAAAACTGCTCAATTATTAAAAAAACATTCTGTTGTGGTGCAAGCAACCCATGCTTTTAACCAAGCAACAATTCGATTGCCGCAAATTACCAGTCAAGAATTTAATCTTTTAAAAGAATATGTTGCCTATTTAGAAAAAATTGAAACTGGTGAACTTACCACCCATGATAAAAATAATTTATTGCATACGTTATCTCAAGGTGATCAGAGCGCTCAACTAGCATTAAGTGCCGATTTTTTTGGAATCAATCGGCCCCCGTATGAAACTAGCTATTTCATAGAGCGACAATTAAAAAATAAAAAAAATTGGAATAAATGGAAGAGAACAAAGCAACTAACGTTGGCTCATTTGTTGCCTGCCTCGGCGACAGCAGCATTATGCCATGAGTTACACAAAGAGATAGCCATTACGACTGCGCAGTCAAATAGTATAATTACTAAAGAACTGAGCATACCTGCACTATATAACAATAATTTTAAACATGTTGTATGGAGTACAAAAGGAACTTATCTTGCACTTGCTCAAAATGACACTATCTTAATTCATGATTTTAAGAAATTACCTAGGGTGCATCATCTGCTTGGCTATATTTCGGTTATGAAATTTATCGACGATAAAACATTAGCAGCAGGAACAAGCAGAGGCCATGTATGGTTGCTTGATGTGAATACCATAGACAGAGTAAAACCTACCTGTACTCAACCAAGTGAAATTACCATCATAGCCTCAACATTGGATAACAATCTTCTTGTTGGCTCTCGCGACATGTTAAGCAAAATTAATAAAAATGGTGCAGTATTATGGGAGCAAAAATTTACACGAAGAGATGAGGAATTTAAATTCACCACGATTTCTTGCTCGACTATGCCTCATCAATTTATAACCGGCGAAGCTAATGGGCGTGTTTTATTATGGGATAGCTATAATGGTTTTTTAATCAAAGAATTATGTGTTCTTTCTGAGCCAGTTGTGTGTGTTGGGTTTGATCAATTTAATATTCCTTATGCTGTTGGTTGCAAAGAGAATCGCATAGTAACCTGGAATGGCAACACAAAAAAATCAAAGATTGGATTATTAAAAGTAAATAACGCTGAGTCGCATTATTTAAGAAGCATGCAAAAATTATGGACTAAAACGCAGAACAGAAACGAACTTGCCTTAATTAATAATTCAAATGGCCAAATAGCAGTGATTTTAAGACCTGATAAGTATGAATATTGTAATGCCCTTCGCTTGGCAGACAAGATGAAAATTTATGATTATCATCCAGATTCAAAAAAATTTTTTATTGAATATAGCAACGATGAGAACAAAAAATATTATATTGTCGATTTTAAACAATATGATGAGGAAGTTGCTTACCTTGAAGTATTATCTGCAGCACAACTTTTTTTTATTTATAATCTAATGAAAGAGCAAGCACCGCTTGTTATTGATCAAAAAGAAAGAATTGAGTTGTTTTATTCACTCCCTTCCTATTACCAAGATCGCTTAAAAGAATTTAATAAAGTTACTATACCATTTACAGTACGAATAACTCAAAAAATTCCACCCAAACTCGTGCAAAGTTATAAAAAAATTAAAGCTTTTTTAAATCAAACATTCTTTTCTTAAGTAGCAGAATTACCACTTATAAACTGTGTAATGGCGCTATAGTGTTCGGGATTCTGTTGCAATTGCTGGGTAGTTGCCGATTGAATTATTTTGCCTTCATGCATCAAATAAATGGTTGCTGGGAGCCGTTCAATAAGTGAGGTGTCATGGGTTGCTACTAAAACTATATATCCTTGTTGTGCTAACTCTTGAATTGATTTTGCAACATGACTGGTAAGTAGCGGATCTAAGGCTGAAGTTGGTTCATCAAGACAAATAATGTGAGGTTTGAGTGCTAAAGTTCGCGCAAGTGCAAGCCGTTGTTTTTGCCCGCCTGAAAGAGAAGCAACCGATGCATTCTTTTTATCGGCTAACCCATAATGAGTTAATAAATCATGTGCAATTTGTTTAGCTTGAGCAGCAGTTTTATTACCCACTTTTTCTAGCGCTAAGGTGATGTTTTGCTCTACTGATAAATTTTCAAACAGATTAAAGTTTTGAAATACAAAACCTACTAAATGATTTTTATTTGCTTGCGCAATGTCAAAAGGTTTACCATCAAGGCTAAAAGTTCCTGAATCTGGTTGTTCAAGATTGTTTAATACGCGTAATAAGGTGGATTTGCCTACGCCAGAAGAACCTAATAAGACGGCAATTTCGCCCTGATTAATATGCAATGAAACATCATCAAGAATTTTTTTTGAGCCATAAGATTTAAAAAGATGTTCAATTTTTAGCATGTTGGTTCATCCTTTGCTCAACTATAGAAACAAGTATAGAAAGAGTTGTGGTAATAATAAGATAAATTAATGCTATAGCGGCATATAAGGTAAAATAATCAAACGTGCGGCTTCTAATTAACGACCCTTCCCGTGTAAGCTCAACCACACCAATAACTGATGCTAAGCTCGAGTCTTTTACTAGGGTGATAAATTCATTGCCGAGTGCCGGCGTTACTACTTTAAATGCTTGTGGCAGTACAATATATTGTAAAGTTTGCATGCGAGAAAGCCCAAGAGTGTAAGCAGCTTCAACCTGGCCTTTATTGATTGATAAAATGCCCGCTTTAATAATCTGGCTTACATACGCTGCGCTGTTAAGACCAATTGCGCAAACTGCTGCCCAAAAAGCAGGAAGCCCTAACCCTAATTGTGGCAACACATAAAAGGCAATAGTGATTTGAATAAGCATGGGAGTACCGCGAATAATAGTAACATAGGCGGTAATGAGCCAACGCAAGGGCTTAAATTGGCTGGTGTGTGCAATGCCAAGAACAGTACCAAGTAGCATACCAATAAGACCAGATAGTCCGGCAATTTGAAGGGTAACTAAGGTACCACGCCATAACGCAGGTAATGATTGTACAATCAGGGGAAGATCGATCATAAAAATCCTAATAAATAATGCATTATACTATGCATATTAATTCTCTTTGCCTATAAAAGTCAATAGATACGGCATTGTTTTTTACATTTTGTGCTATTTGTAGTAAATTATGATTAACAGGCAAGCGTTTTATGGAGGTTCACATGTTCTTTTTAGCATTATTTCTTATTTCGTTATTTTCAAGTCAGCTTAGTGCAATGGATAACTTGTTAACCGATAAACAAGAACTGTATCCACAATGGTTTGAGCGTCTTAAAACACAGCAAGCGCACAAAGCTGCACGGCAACTACAACAATCGTTAGTGGTTGATCGTCATATCGTTGCATCTGCGTATGCTTCCGGGCAAATTCGCGATGAGCTTCTTTGTGAAGATGATCGTGATTGTGCTGAAATGCTCGTAGCGGGTAATGGATTGATAGCAGAACAATCTTGCACGATTTTATAATTAAAAGCGCCCGACAACAAGGCGCTTTTTTTAATTAAGCGAGTTTAGTTTTTAAATTGTGTTTTTTGGAATATGTCTTATTAACTTAGTCCAATTTATATTTCTTTTTTGTTACCTGACTCCAAATTGTTTTTCAACGGAAAGTGTTTGTATGCGAAGCGCCAGTTCTTGAAGAACCTTATTTTCTGCGGCAACTTTTTCCTGAAATTCCTGCGCTTCTTTTTGCAGCTGCATTTGTTTTTGGGTATTCTCTTCTTGTCTTTTGGTTGCCGCTTCTTGCTTTTTCATAGATTCTTCTTGTAACTCAATTCCCTTGCGTTGCAGTTGTGCGGACTGCTGTTGAAGTTTTTTATTCTCTTCTGCCAGTTTTTCTTGAAATAGTTGGCTGCTTTTTTGCAAGAGCAATCCTTCTTCTTGAAACGCCAACTGCTTGCCGCTGCTATTGAGTGACACGAGTAAGCTCACTAAAGAAATTGCAATTGGTATACCATGAAGGGCAAATTTTTCGAGTAAGGATTTATGATTCTCGAAATAGTCTCGCAGATTCCATGTTTTAATTCCCTTTAGTGCCTGGTTAATGTCTTTTTCGGTTAAGATATGGTCTTCATGAGCAAAGTTAGCGTTTTGAGTAGCCTGCATAAGCATATGCTCAATGTCGCGTATGGATAGTCGCTTAGTTTTGTTGACAAGCCAATTTATGTAACGTTGACTCAGGGAGTGCTCAGTTTGCGATAGGAAATAGTGTATAATGAGCTGGCGCGCATCATAGTTTGGCACATCAATAGTAACTATTTCTCCTTCAAATCTGCTTTTAAGAGCTGGGGGGATGTTTTTTAAATCATTGCATGTTGCTACGAAAAAAATATTGGTATGTTTTGCGCATTCGTCCAAAAATAACCATAACGCTTCAAGCAAACCAGCATCAGGGTTAACATGACCTTGGTTTGATTTAAAAAGCACGTTGATTTCATCTAAAATTATGACACAGTTTAATTTTATTTTTACTATTTCATTAAGCAAGCGTAATAGATTTTGCGGTCCAGAGTTTTTATATTCATTGGCAATAAACGGTGCTTCCATCAATACAGCGTGTCTACCTGTTGCATAGGCAATGGTTTGAGCAATAGAGCTTTTTCCACAACCAGGGGGGCCTACAAGTAACAATTTCTTGGGCATTGCCCGCACATTTTTGGGTGGATAAATTAGATTATAAATTACTTTTTTGACGCTGCTTGGTGCTTGCATGAGCAGTTGATGGCATAAGCTCTTGTCTACGTCAACAATGCGATATGGTACTGGTGTTGGTATTGGTTGTTCGGTAGGAGGCGGCGTAGTGTCACAATCGCCATCGTTGTGGCTTATAAGAGAGCGAAATGAACATAGTAAAACAATAAAAATAAGTAATTGTTTGCGCAGATGCATGAATATCCCACGATGCTAAAATAATTTATATTTTTGTTGATTCCACTGCTTGTAACGAAGCGAGCATTTTTTTGTTAATTTTTAAAGTTTTTTTAAGGTTAAAATATTCTTTAATAGTCGTAATGCTTAGTATAAAACTTGGTAGCAAAATAGTTCCCAAAATAATATAACCGACCGCTTTTCCTTCGGCATCTTGGTTTTTGATTAATTGAGCATGGGCAACATCTTTTAGGCCTTTCTTGATAGCAGCATATCCAAGCCCTGGCAGTAAAAACCCCAAAGAAATTTTCAACCATCGCTTTATCTGTTGATTTAGCTTTTTTATTGTGGTTTTGGTGCTTTTATTAATAATTGCTTGATAAAATGCATTATTTGCATGCACAACATTATTGGTTGATATATCTGAACATTGTTTATGGATATAGACAAGCCACTCATACGTATTAACGTCTGGTATTTTATTCACTTCTTCAACATATATTTTATTAGGACGTAGGTAATAGTCTACCCAACTTTCAGTTGGGCTAATAGCATTAATGGAGAGTGCGAAAGTTACTAGTAAATAAATTAGTTTTTTCATGGGAAATCTTCTTTATTTGTTTTCAAGTGCTTGAAGAGTCTCAAGCATTTTTTTATTAATTTCGAGTGTCTTTCTAAGAGCTTATCCGAAAATTAAATAGATAGGAGCGCCTTCTTGATTTATTGGCTAAAATAGCCAGTGAACAACAAAAAAAAAGGAAACGCTCCGATGCTTATGATATCAGATAATGTATGGAATGAAATCAAAAATATTATCCCAAATAAAAAATCTAAGGTAGGAAGACCGCTAAAAGACCCAAAAGTAGTTCTCAGCGC
>JBMOLF010000010.1:0-284112 GCA_049325595.1 Candidatus Babelota bacterium | reverse complement strand
ATTTCTTCAAATTCTGTATCTTTAATTAAGTAATGCATTACAGCTTCCTTCTTGCTTTTTTTTGATTGTGATTAGAAGGAAGCTTACTTTTTTTTATAACTTTTTTAAATTTCGTTCACAGAACCTAAAAAAATAAGTTAGAAGCACAGGATAAATATCATGAAGCAATTCTCATAGCTCGCGTAAGCACAGAAGAACAACGAGAAGCAGGTAACTCATTACCCGCACAAGTATCACGCCTTGAAAAATATTGCCAAAACAAACAATTAGAGATAGCTCAAGTTTATAGCTTTGATGAAAGCGCATACACCAAAGACCGCTCTGAGTTTGATGCAATCATTGACCTTATATTAAACCAGGAAGAAAAGATAATAATATGCTGTGATAAGGTTGACCGTTTATCACGCAATGTGTTTGATAAACGCGTATCTATCTTGTATGAAAAAGCATTAAATGATGAAATTGAGTTACACTTTGTATCGTGATGGCCAAGTGATCAATAGCAAAATATCTGCGGTAGAAAAATTCCAATTCAGCATTAGCCTTGGGTTAGCCAAATATTATTCAGATGCTATTAGTGACAACGTAAAGCGCGCTATTGAGCAAAAGCTCCGTAAAGGTGAGTGGCTTGCCCTTGCACCCTTTGGCTATAAAAATAGTACAAAGGCTGATGGTAGCACTGATGTTATTGTAGATGATTACAATGCACATATTCTTAAGAAAGCATTTGAGCTCTATGCCACAGGTGCTTACTCAATGGAAATACTGTGTAAAAAAATAAAAGAAGACTTTGGGATTGATTGGCCTAAAGGTCAGCTCGGAAAAATATTAAGCAATCCTTTTTACCATGGAACCATGGTAGTAAAACATAAAGAATATCCCCATCGTTATCCACCACTCATCAGCAAAGCATTATTTGACCAAGTCAAACAAGTTCGTGACAGCTTTCAAAAGAAGCCATTCAAATACGCGGGCATACCCTACATCTATCGCGGTCTGATCCGCTGTGGAGAATGTGATTGCGCAATCACACCAGAAAAGCATAAAGGCTTTGTGTATTATCATTGCACCCAATACAAAGGTAAACACGGTGCAAAATGGTTTAGAGAAGAATATATTACAGAACAACTCAGCACCGTTTTTAAAAGCTTACAGATGCCAAAAGATGTGTGCGCACAAATTGCACAATCATTAGATGAATTACATCAAGAAAAAATTGAATTTTATAATAAAGAGTTCGACAAGCTCACCAGAGAACAAAAATCAACCACAACAATGCTTGATAATTTATATCTTGATAAATTGCGTGGGAGAATTACTGAGAGCGAATATGACAGATTTTACCAAAGCCTACGCCAAGAACTTATGAGTATTAATGTTCGCTTAGAGCGCTTGCAAGAAGCAGATGATAACTACTATACCACCGCAAAACAAGTACTAGATCTAACTAATCGCACGTATGAATTATTTTTGAGTTCTGAAGTTGAGGAAAAGCGCCAGTTAATTAAACTGTTACTTTCGAACTTGAGGATAGAAGGTGAAAAACTGCTGTGGGACGTTGTAAAGCCATTTGACTTGATCGTAAATTGTTCTGATCGTCAACAATGGCGGGGCTGAAGAGGCTCGAACTCTCGACCTTCCGCGTGACAGGCGGACGCTCTAACCAAACTGAGCTACAGCCCCGACAAATTTTTTTGAGCTGGCTCCTCGGGCAGGACTCGAACCTGCGACCCAACGATTAACAGTCGTTTGCTCTACCAGCTGAGCTACCGAGGAACTCTCTATTTTTTTTCAAAGTTTTAAAATCTGGTGGGCGGTGCAGGATTCGAACCTACGACCCCCAGTTTGTAAGACTGATGCTCTACCAGCTGAGCTAACCGCCCTTACCCACCGTCAATTAAGACTCTCAAAATTCTAAATGAAAATAGTAAGAATGTCAAAGGCATTTTTCATAAATTCTTCATAAATTATCATTTTTTTTATAAGCTCTTGCCTACATTATTATTCATCTCAATAAAAAGGTCTTGTTATGGCAACACAAAGTTGGCTCAAAAATATTTTTTATATCGCTCTTTTATTTTTCGTACTTCCGATCATTCCCGGGCTAATTGAAGGGTTAAAAAAAGTTTATTTGCGTAATTTCGATACTCGTACAGCAGTAGGAGTAATACCTATAAAAGGTACTATTTATGACGCTTCCAATTACATTAAACAGCTCAACACCTTCTTTAAAGATCCTGATATTAAAGCTATTTTACTTAAAATGGAGTGTCCAGGTGGCGCTTCAGGTGCGAGTCAAACCGTATTTAGCGAAATAGTATCTTTGAAAAAAGAGCATCAAAAACCAGTTATTGTCTGGGTAGAAAATATGTGCGCATCAGGTGGCTATTACATAGCTATAGCAGCTGATCATATTGTCTCATCACCATCAGCTATTATTGGTAGCATTGGTGTCTATTCACCATTCTTATTCCAGTTAAAAGATTTTCTTGAGTATCACAAAATTGGGTATGCGCCTGTGCAGGCAGGGAAATTTAAATCCGCTACCAATCCATTAGCCGAACGAACGCCAGAACAAACTGCTATGATTCAATCGCTTCTTGACGATACGTACAATCAATTTGTCACTGATGTGGCAAACTATCGCAAAATATCATTAGCTGCTGAAAAAGAATGGGCTGATGGTAAAATCTTTACCGGCAGACAAGCACAACAAATTGGCTTGGTTGACACTATTGGTGGACACTCTGAAGTAGTTTCTGCTATTAAACAAAAAACAATGATTGAAAAAGATATTCGCTGGATACATCCACCAGCAAAAACAGGATTTTTTGCCTCATTAAGTGCTGAAAAAGAAACTGATGATAGCACCATGCTTGCAAATTATGTACATGAAATTTGTACTATCTTAGAAACTCGTTATGGCCAGTTGGTGACTCAATAAGTTTAAAATCTTTATCTGTTTCGCGTTGCAGAATATAGCAATGCGAAACAGCTCTTACATCAAGCAATGGTTGTACATCGATCTGATAAAATAATCCATCAACTTCAAACCGTTTCATTTTACCAATTCCAAACCCACGTGGAAACACTAATCCTTCACCACTAGAAATAAGCACATCGTGTTCTTGTAATGTTGCTAAATGACTTACGTGATTAAGCTGTGCGATAGATTCGCTATTTATTCCTTGATAAATTCCACTCGCTTTGCTATTAACACCGTGCGCGGCTATTTTACATGATTTATCTGTAATCAATTCAAGCTTACTATACCATGGATACACTTCGGTCACTCTGCCAAGCAAACATCCTTTATATACTGCAATCATATTAGGAGTAATGCCCTTAGTTGAACCTGCATCAATCCAACAATAGTGACCAACTTCAGACAACTGTCGTGAAAGAATTTGCGCAAGCACCATAGTATTAGCTTGGTAACGCTGTTTAAACGCGGTGAGTTCTTTAATGTCTTGAAAATAATCTAAGGTACTTTGAAGTTCAATGTTATGATTTTGCAATGCTTCTTTTTCTGCTTGAAGTTGTGCTACTAACAACTGTAATTCTTGATTAGTTTTACGATTATGCATCTTTTGTTTGAGCGGCTCAATACATTTTTGCTGCATTACCATTAAAGGATAGGTAACATACGAAGCATACTGTTCCACGATAGGAGAAGTAATGAGCAGTTGTCGCTTTATTATTAAAAAAGCAGTTAGACCAATAAACCCAAGCGCAATAAAAAAATCTCTTTTCTTCTTTTTAAGAACCATATTGTTCCATTAACTCAATGAATGTTGCACGAACCTGTTCTAATGAGTTTGAAACTACTAATTTTTGACGTAAAGTTGAAGCATCTGTTAATCCTTTTAGATAAAAAGGCAAATGTTTACGAAACGCAAATAAACCTTTCGGGCCATAAAATTCTACCATGGCATCTAAATGGCGCGCAGCCCAATACAACATCTGCTTATTTTGAATAACATATGGCAATCCATTTTTATGTGCTTCCATTTCTGCTAATTTCCATGGCTTGCCCCAAATGCCTCGGCCAATAAGAAAACCATCAACCCCGGTTTGATCATATACTAATTTGGCAGTTTTATAATTAATAACCCCGCCAGAAACAATTACAGGAATAGAGACTGATTTTTTTACCTGCGCAACCAACGCATAATCAGGCCTACCTTCAAACTTTTGTGTTTGCAGGCGTGGATGAATAGCAAGCGCATCAGCGCCACAATCTTGTATTAATTTAGCAACATCTAAAGCATTTTGCTGCTTAAAGCCTGCCCTAATTTTGACCGTAAATGGAATTGGTAATACTTTTCGGAAAAGCTTTAAAATAGATTCCAAACGTGGCAAATCTGCCATTAAAGCTGAGCCTGAACCTGAGCCTATTACATTAGGTGCCGGACAACCCACATTTAAATCTACCAGATCAACACCTGCTGCTAAAATTTTTTCGCAGGCTTTTTCAATAAAATCCAGCCTATTAGCTGCTACTTGAAAATTTAAAGGGCGTTCTAGTTGTTTGAACTGAAGAGCTTTAATTCCACCTTTATCATTGGCAACGCAGGCAACATGGCGCATCTCAGTATACAACAGCTCGTTAGGTGAAAATTCTCGCACTAATTGTCTAAATGGTGAATCAGTGATGCCATCAAGCGGACCGCCAATAAAGCGAGGAAATGACAAATTGCCTATTTTTATCTGTTGTTCCCAATAATTCATAGTAAAAAATGCTTGTTTGAAGTTTTGAAGTGATTAAAATCTATTTTTTCTTAGTATAGCGTTTAATTGGCAATAAGCCAAAAAGAAAGTCCGCCACATTCTATTTTAAAATGAATAACACATTTTCATGCCGGGATAGCCCTTATCGCTAACTTTAAATTCAAGCTGGCATGATTCAGACAATTTAGTATTAATAAGCTTATTTGCTGCAAAAGCATAAATTCCTCCTAATGCAGCACCCGCAGCTAATTGAGAAACATAATGGCGATTGCAGGCTAAAAATACACCAGCAAGAGCTGCCGTATAAAGCCCTAAGGGGATAGCAAATTTAGGACCAAAGCGCATGCCATAGAGCATAGTGATATAAAATGCTTGAGCCATATGACCTGAAGGGAATCCACCCAATGCTCGTTTTTTTGTATGACAAAAATTTTCATGCCAGGGTCGCAAACAACAATCGGCATCAAATTTTTTAATAATATCTTTGCCAAAAATTACAAAAGGCAACCCCAGCAATAACATGCGGCCTGCTAATCTGAATTCTAAATCTCTGCTTAAAAAAGCTTGGCTTCCAAGTAATACAATTGGTATACCTAAGCCAAAACGTGCTACTTCATAGCACCAATGGGGTGGCTGGTTAATATTTTTTTTATGTTTATGACAAAAAAAATGGCTCTGTATCCGGTCATCGACCATGCGTAATCCAATATACAAAGGGAATACCGTACTAATGACCTTAAACGTATCCCATGAAATAATGTTAAGATTAAGCCTAAATACATCGGCGACAATATCAGACAATCCATGCTTTACTTTGAGAAGGTCTTGTTCATATTTTTGATTTTTGAGAGGTCGTTTTTTTCTTAAAGTTGTTTTGCATTTTTGAGGCTTTGGCTCTGCACCCTGCATACTATGGCAGCTCAATACAGCACACATAAAAAAAAGCAGCCGCATTTTATTTTTAGCCATACATTTACCCTATCTCATGCATGTCCCCCAGAACCTTTTTAATCTTATCTTTTTCGGGTAACTATTTACAAGAATATTAATACAGTAAAAAAAATTTAGCCCGTTAAAATTAATATCAATTTGAATAAACAGCAGTCGCTATTTTTTGTACAGTTGTATTTTATTGATATTTTTATACACTAAAGGAATATTGGTGATACTAATACATAAAACACACAATTGAGGAGCTGGCATGAAATCATATCATGATCTATCAACGCCACCGGGATTTCTCAATGAGAATCTCTTAAATAGTACCTTATCTTCTGCATGCCAAAGCATGTCATTTTCCACTCTCTCTTATATGTGTATGGCAGCAATTACTCTCTGCGCTGCAATCTCCCAAGGCATTGCCTGTATGGCATGCGGTATTTCTTCTTTATAAAAAATTTATTATTTTCGTATCTATCAAATTAACTGCATTATGAAGGCTAAGTGCCTTTTAATGATTCTATCAAAGGATACTCATGAAATTTTTTAAAATTTTTTCTGCTGGGCTTGCAATGTTTGCAATGTTATTCGGCGCAGGTAATATTGTTTTTCCACTTGCACTAGGCCGCGATACTGGTGATATGGTGTGGTATGCACTTTTTGGGTTTATTATTACCGCAACAATTGTTCCATTAATTGGTTTAATTTCCGCTAACCTTGCCGATGGTGATTATAAAAAACTATTTAAGTTGATAGGTCGTGTACCAGGGTCAATTGCAATTTTTATGTGCCTATTGCTCATTGGACCATTTGCAATTATTCCACGCTGCATTACTGTTTCTCATTCTGCAGTATCCTATTACGTACCATGGATTTCGCTTTTTACTTTTAGTTTATTAGCAGCAGCTACTATTTTTCTTTTCACGTTCAAGCAAAGTGCCGTAATTGATATTATTGGAAGATTTTTAGGGCCTTTAAAACTAACTTTATTACTTTCTATTGTTTTGTTTGGTCTTTATTGGTCAGCAACACCTCCACACTTTGACATTAGCCCAAGCGATAGCTTCTTTCGTGGCCTTATAGATGGGTATTGGACACTGGATTTACTTGCAACTATTTTCTTTTCAACCCTTATTTTCTCTGGGTTAAAACGAAGCATGAATCTAAGCACCAAAAAGCAACAAATGATAGTTGGATTGCAAGCAGGAGCAATAGGCGCTATTCTTTTGGCAGTAGTGTATGCAGGTTTTTGCATTGTAGCTGCAATGTATGCTCCAGCACTACAAGGAATTAATGATCGCTCTAAAATTCTTACCGTATTGGCTTCAATTATTTTAGGACCACAAGCAGGAATTTTAGCAAATATCACCGTAGCAGTCGCTTGCTTAACTACTTCAGTAGCGCTTACCGCCGTGTTTACTGATTATCTGCAAACCGAGATTTTTAAAAATAAAGTCCAATATTTAGTATGCCTTGGAGTAACCATTGGTATTACCACGGTAATGGCAAATCTTGGATTTGAAAAAATTATGAATCTGATTGCCCCAATAGTTATTACCTGCTATCCAGCACTTATTATGCTTGCTCTTGTTAACATTGGGCATCAATTATGGGGATGGCGTTCGGTGAAGTTGCCAGTAGCTTTTACCTTAGCAGCAACTCTTTTAGTAAAGTATTTATGGTAAATTAAACAAAAGCATATACCTAAGAGAGTCGATCTATTATCGACTCTCTTTTTATTTTATGGAGGAACTATGTTAGTTATTCTTATTTTATTATTAAGTTATTTGAGCACCGCACTACCAATGGAGCATAGAGCAGCATCGCATCAAGAACAGATCATTAAAAAAATTGATCAAGATTTGCAACAAATAGATGCCATGCATGATGCAGTAAAAGAAGTAACCACTCTATTTACTGATATTGCTCATAAATTTCCTATGTATACATTGACGCTGTTATCGTTAAAAAAACATGAAGCCGATTTATATACGGCATTTCTTAATGCTGAAATAGCTAAAATCTGTTTTGAAGAGGAAACTTATTTAAATCATAGAGTAACACAGCAATTTCAGATATTGGATAACATTACCATAGGTACCATTACCCATGCATGGTCTGCCTTAGAACAAATTAAAAACCAAGCTAATCTACTAATTAGCAATGAAAAACCTGGCAGTCCAACCTGGGCTAACCTAATAAACTACACTACTGATTTAACAAGAAAACAAGCAAACATAGATATAGCAGCTAAAAATTACGTCGTAGCGAAATTTCAATTAGAAAACAACAATAACAACTTGTTTCAATCTTTCCCTGACCTTGCTATTTGAATTTTTTGTGTTAAAGTGAAAATAGTTGAATGAAAGGCATTATTTACTATTGAGGTTGCAAATGGAAATAAAAAAACTAAGTTTATTAATTTTTATTAGTACTTTTACACTAATTCAGGGAATGGAAAAAATTGATCAAGAAATAAATACTCTAGAAAAAGCAATCCAGATAAGTGTTGATCCGCAAAATACTCATCCAAACAAGGCCAAAATTAAACAATTAGTTGATTTATACACAAAACAAAATGTGCCTTTAACAAAAATAACTACCACATTAGATCAATTAATCAATAACAAAAATGTTAATCAACAGCAATTAACTAGCAAAGAAAAGCCAAAAATTATCAATACGACAGTTCAGGCTACTGTAATTGAAACCAATCGAACTCTTTTAAGACATAAATTACAGCAAAAAGGAACTCAAAATAAAGAGGATTCTCACGCAAGAGAATGTAAACTTATAACCGAAACAGCTGAAACACATAAAGTTTTTAATCGTGAATATGAGAATTATTGTAAAGAATATAACAGTTCTCCACTTACTCCTGACTTAACTATCGAAGAACTCCAAAAAAAGTTAATTATAGAATATGATCGATTGCTTAATTTAAAAAAATAAGATTAATCATAATTAATATTTTATAGAGACCAACTATGAATAAAATATTACTACTTGTTGCAATGAGCGCATCTTGCTGCTTCACTATGGAACAACAATCAGTTAAAAAAACAAGGTTGTCAACAGAGGTGGATGATCGCGCAGCAATTAATACTTTTGATAGTATATTCACTAAAGATAGTGAATATTTTGATAACGTAATTCCGAAAGAACTCAAAACGGAATATTTAGGACAAATTATTACCAAACTTGACGATTATTTTGCTAACAATGCTAATACACCGACAACCGTCGAAACATTACAACGTTCAGAAGAATCATTAAAACTATTACGCCAAGAACAAAAAGAGATTGCTCCTACTCCTCAGTTATTACACCATACAGCAGAAAAAAAAGAAGTTATGGAAACCATAGTTAGAATATATAATGAAAAGTATAAAAGCTATGGACCTCAGCTAACATCTGAACAACTAGAAAACATCTATAAAGGTAAACATTAATTTTTTTTAATTACCCACACAAAAAAAGGCTCACTTTTAAAAAGTGAGCCTTTTTTATTTAATCCAAATTATCTGGCTTATAGGTATGCCATGGTGTTATTTGCTCATAGGCATACGCTGTTTGATACAGCAACTCTTCTGAGAAGTCTGGACCTATCAATTGCAAACCAATTGGCAACTTGTCTTTAGTGAACCCACATGGAATAGATAATGCAGGAATATGCGCTAAATTAGCCGTACAGGTGAAGTTGTCTTGCAAGTCCATAGCTAGTTTGTCCACTTCAAATGATCCAAATTTAAATGGTGGAATTGAGTGAGTAGGCATTAATAAGACATCAACCGATTTAAATGCATTTAAAAACTCAGAGCGAATCATAGCACGAACCATGTTAGCTTTTTGATAATATTGCCCTGCATGGCTAGCTGATAATACATAGTTGCCCACAATAATACGAGCTTTCACTTCAGAGCCAAAACCATCGTGTCGAGTTTTTAGATACATTTCATTTAAATTATCAACATCTGCACGCAATCCATAACGAACACCATCAAAGCGAGCTAAATTTGATGCCGCTTCTGCACGACTTATAATAAAGTAAGTGGCAGCACCATATTCAACGGTTGGCAATGAAATTTTTTTAATGGTCGCACCCAGTTTTTCATATTCTTTAATTGCTGTATCAATTGCCGCTGCAATTTCTGGATCCATTCCCGGCGCATATAAGGCATTTTCAATTACGCCAATAGTAAGTCCCGATTTGAGTTTGCCAGTCAAATTGGCCGTATAATCAGTATTGGGTACAGTCCTGCTGGAAGAATCTTTTACATCATGGCCTGCTATAGCGGACATTACCAGGGCATTATCATACACAGTACGCGTAAATGCGCCAACTTGATCGAGCGAAGATCCATAAGCAACTAACCCATAGCGCGAAACTCTACCATAGGTTGGTTTAATACCAACTAAATTACAAAATGCTGCAGGTAATCTAATTGAGCCACCGGTTTCAGAGCCAAGCGACCAAGGCACCAATCCTGCAGCAACAGCTGCTGCTGAACCACTGCTTGAGCCACCTGGTACGCGCTCAAGATCCCATGGATTTTTTGATTTTTTATACGCACTGGTTTCTCCAGAGCTTCCCATTGCAAACTCATCACAGTTTGCTCTTCCTACAATCAATGCACCTTGTTTTTTTAAGCGATCAGTAACGGTTGCATCGTAGGTTGCTTTAAAACCTTTTAAAATTTTAGAAGCACAGGTAACTTTTCTATCTTTTTGAAGAATATTATCTTTAATAATGCCTGGTATGCCAGCTAAAAAACCATCTTTTGATGAGCTTTCTACTATTGATTGCTTATCAAATATTTCTAATGCCGATTCTATTGATTGGTCATGTTTTGCAAACCTATCAAGAAAATAGGTCAATACCTCTTCTTGAGAAATTTCTTTTTTTGCTAATTTTTCTTTTATTTCTTTAATTGATGCAAATGCAAGTATGTTCATACCAAAGCCTTTATTCATTTTCAAGAACTACCGGAACCACAAAATAACCAGATTCATGCTCTGGAGCATTATTAAGCAATGGTTGTGGATCTGTTTTAATTACTTCATCTTCACGCCATGAATTAGCATTCTTATGTAACAATTCTTCAGACTGCTGCGCTATATCTTGTACTCGCTGCGCATAACTGAGAACATCATTAAGTTGCTTAAGCAATGATTCTATTTCAGTTTCATGAATTTCAATACGAGAAAGATGAGCAAATTTAAGCAATTCTTCCTTGGTAACTTTAACCATCGCTGACCTTTGTATTAAATGTTTATGATTTCCAATCATCAGTGCGGAATCGGTGAATATATACCAAACTCATGAGAGCATTTCCTATGTAGAACGATCCATAGATAAGCATAAACTTAAGCGCTACATTGCTTATTGGCATATTTGAGAGCACATATGATACGGGTACAAAATACCCAAGACATACCATAAGGCGCACCATCATGACTGTTTTTACATTACTGGCTCCACGCAAGGCACCTGATAATATTAATTGTAGCAAATCAAAAAAGACCAGTATACTCAAAATCGGAAAAACTTGCGCTGCCATAGGAGAAAATTCTCCTTTTCTATCAAAAAACTGCATTACCACATGGGGAAACAAAGAAAAAACAAGTAAAATAGTAAACACCATAATAGAAGCTAAAAATATTACTTTTTTTATATTGTTCTTAATACTTGCCCAATTTCCTATTCCATAGTCATTACTCACCAAAAAAGTAATAATTTGTGCACATGCTATTGCCGGTAAAAAGGCAAATCGCTCCATATCTTTTACTGCAGAGAAACTAGCAATAGCACAAGTACCCATTGGGCATAACATTTTGTTAAGCCATACATAGGCAGCAGCCAATGTTGCCTTATCAATAACCATAGGCCAAATTAAGGTTAAAAGTTCTTTAATATAGCCTTTTTCTTTTAATCCTGAAAATAAATGAATACCAAAATGTCTATAATTTTTATCACCAAAAATAAACCAAATTGCAGCCGCAAGCATCACTAAACTTTGTATTACGGATGCAAGAGCTGAACCATTTAACCCCATTTGAGGTGCTCCAAAATTGCCAAAAATAAAAATATAATCACATAAAACAAATACAATAGCTCCCATCAAATAAATTTTCATAGGAGTTTGTGTGTTTTTAATTCCTTTAAAAAAACCAATAAAAGCATAGGCAAGAAAAGTAAAAAAAATTCCTACCGCACGCAATTGAAGAAAAGGAATACCAAGATGTGCAATTTCAGCAGGAACATTATGCCATGAATAAATCGCATGAGCACCAAAATAAAGAGCACTTGAAATGAGTGCTCCTAAAAAACAGGTAATCCAAAAAGAATCTCTTATTACTTTGCCAACATTCTTATATTGCTCTCTACCGTTGAACTGACCAGCAAGAACTACCGCACCAACTGAAAATGCCTCTGCTACTTTGATAAAAAAATGGATAAGATTATTTGTTACCCCTAAAGTAGCATATGCAGACATAGATTCTAAGTGCCCAATAAAATAGGAATCTAAAAGAAATGGCATCGAAAAAACTACTAGTGATGTTACATATTCGGGCAAAAAATAACGAATTATTGTTTGGTATGACTCACCGACTTGAAAATCTTTGATTCCTGCAACATAACTTGCAAATAATCCCTTTTTCATAAAAAAAGCCTTTCTCTTGTTAGCAGCGCTCATTTTTGAGTTATCTTAATATAGGCAATCTACACATAGCCAGTAGTATTAGCAAATGAGTCCTAAGCTTATTCGATATAGTTCTTAAAAAAAATTAACTGGCGCGTTTTATTACCCACACTATATATTTCTTTACGAGCTAGATGTTTCTTTTCATCTTCCTGTGGTAGCCAATTTTGTGATGCCCAGTATACCAATTGCGTGTGCTTGTAAGGAGAACTTTTTTTAAATACCCGCAACAATTCATCTGGATGCAATGAGGCACGCGAAACAAAAAGATCTATAGGATAAGTTGTCTTACGTAAAAAAGTACGCCAATCATAATCACACGTAACAATATCGGACAAATTTAATAGGCGTGCTAATTCCTGTAAAAAATTAATTTTTTTCTTATTAACTTCCAAAAGATACACACGAAGATGCGGAAAAACTATTTTAAGAGGGATCGCGGGAAACCCGGCACCAGTTCCTATATCAGCAATCGATTGTATACGGTTAAAATCAACAAATGATGCTATCGAAAGTGAATCAACAAAATGAAATTTTTGTATTTCTTCCGGATCAGTTATAGCCGTTAAATTAAAATCGTTATTTTTTTCAATTAAGAACTGCTGGTAGGTATTGAATTGCCATAATTGATGCTCTGATAAGTGATAATCAGCAATGATATCATTCCACGAGTAATTATGTTTATTCAATGTCATTGTCATATGTTATCCGTAACCCTAGCTTTTAGATTCTTCCATTTGATAGGCTTTTAGTACCTAATTGTTATTGCTCGTATTTAAGCAAGAGATAGTATGAACTATTTTTTTCGTAAGTTTGCGTTAATTATAACATATTTTGCATTTTTTACTAATGCGCTTGAAGCAACACAATTACTCACTTTTTTTTATAAGCCATTTCCTCACATAGTTATACCAGAAAAAACAGAAAAAAAAGTTACCAAGTTAAGCAATTCATTAAAACTTTCACGCGAACATCTTAAATTACTTACTAATAATAGAATTGCCGGGATTTTTTCTACCTATTATGGTTTTTTAGCGGCCTCTGATATTCATGGGCAAACAATCTTCCCTCGTTGGCACCGCACTGAATCGGTATATGTTTTAGTAACTGAAAAAATTAGCCCTATTATGATGGCGCACAATACGGTAAGCCATTGGGAGTTAGAAGAAGGAACCGCCGCAAAGTTATATTTGTTTGAAAAAACAGAGGACCCTGAAACAAAAATATTATTTTGGCGAGCGACCCAAGAACCTTTACCAACAAACAATCAAGTACCCAGAGATTCGGTAACCATATTTGCCCATCCCAAATATGTATATGTTCCATTGGGAATTACGTTAGCACAAGAATCTCCTCATCTTATTTTACCAGATATATATATTAAAAAAGGCCTTAATATAACCAAAGATGCGTTATATGTTCTTAATCTTATGCACTTTTTCAGCTTAGTACCTCGCTGGTATAAAAGAGATGAAAAGCGACTTATTCGTTTTACTGGTAGTCGTTATTAATATATAAAAAAAGGCATTTTTTAATTTTTTTTAAATGTTGTTATACTGCCAATTGTTACTCTAAGGTAATTTTCATATTGAGAGAGATAATTGTAAAAGGAACATTCATATGAAATTGCAAATAGCGTTTGACATGTCCAACGTCGAGAAAGCATTAGAAATTGCCACGCAAGTGGCGGAGTATGCAGATATTTTTGAAGTTGGGACATTATTGCTTTATAGCCATGGCGTGAAAGCAGTTAAGTTATTTAAAGAACAATTTCCACGCAAACAAATACTTGCTGACGCTAAAATTATTGATCGAGGCAAAGAAGCAATTGCGTTATTTGCAGATGCGGGTGCAGATTGGGTGACCGTAATGGCTGGCACCGGCAAAGATGTTATTCATGCCGCGTGCGCCGCTGCTCATCAAGCTAAAATTCAAGTGATGCTTGATTTAGTTGACGCATCATCATTAGGTCAATCTGCTTTGGAGGCTAAAAATTTAGGAGCCGATGCACTTCTTTTTCATCAAGCATTTGATGAAAAAGAATCGGTACAATTTCTTGATAAGTGGGAAATGGTTAAAGGAAATACTCAATTACCAGTATTTGTGTCTGCTAAAATAACCCGTGATACTATTAACTATTTTTTAAGTTTAAAATCAGATGGATTAATTATTGGTAAAAGTATTACTGACGCTTCAGATCCTGTTCAAGAGGCACAATATTTCAAAGATCTTTTATCTCGATAACATTAATTTTTTGTGCTAGCCACCATACTCAGACCATTTGAAATCTTTTGGGTATGTAGTATGGTTTATAGTAACGCATTACAACATGAGAGATTAATTTAAAAATAAGGGAGTAGTAATGAAGAAAATTATATACGCATTAGCACTTTTACTGTCTATTTCTTCGCTAGTTAAAGCAAATCCAAGCTTACAAGAAAAACATGTTAAAATTACTGCTGCAACTTTATATTTGGGTAAGCATTTTAGCATGCGTACACCAAAACTAGCAAATCTTTTTGCTCGCATTCCACATAGTGAAAAAGTTCATCTTAAAGACCATGCAGAATCTTTTGAAAAATGGGCAGATATAGCTTTAACTAAAGAATCAGTAAAATATTTATTATCATTAGTTGTTCCATCAAGCGCACTATCTATTAAGCAATATGAAGTAAATGTTACGCCAGCTGTCGATCCATTAGTAGAAATTGCATTTGGCGTAGGATCTTATTGCACTAAAAACCATAGTGCAACAAAAAAAGAGTTTAATGTAAAAGAAGCGGGCAAAGCTGCAACCAAAACAGCAATCCGTGAACTTACGGTACATGCACTGGTTAAAACAGGCGAAAAAACTGGTATTACTCAAGCAATTACCAATAATTTGCCAGATTGGGCCCATGGTCAAACAGCGCGCACCATTTATCTCCAAATACTTCGTGGTGGCATTGATACTCTTATGAACAAATATGTAAAATAAAATTTTTGCACTATTAAAAAAAGGCCTTGCAATTTCTGTGCAAGGCCTTTTTTATTTTTAAAATTGATCTTGGTAAAGATGAGCAACTTCTTCTGATGTGGTTGCCTCTTGAGCACCTTTATCAGTGCGATAACTTATAAATCGAGGAAATCGCAAAGCATATCCTAAATGGTGTTCAGTTTTGCCTGCTGTGTGAAGAGGCGATATAGTAATTTCATCAGCACGTATTACACACACTAATTCAGGATTAACCCATACATCAGGATAAAGTTCTGGTGCACAATGTACATTTTTTGGTTTTTCGTGCACAGTTATTGCGTCACACTTTGCCTTGAGCTCAATCCAATCAATATCTTTTAACCCGGTACCAATTTTGGCAACGGTTTCAAAACAATCGTGCGCAGGATTATAAACACCAACAAGAAATGCGCCTATGCCAAATGATGCCCGTTTACCTGAGCCGGCATAATATCCAAGAATAACGCAATCGATAGTATCTTCTAAATGACCTTCTTCTGATCGTTTTAATTTGATCCAATTAAAATTACGTTTACCTGGTTGATAAATAGCATCAGGTCTTTTAACGACCAAGCCTTCTAAACCTGAAGAAATATTTTGCATAAAATAATCTTCAAGTTCTTTTGCATTATGAATTGTTTTTTCATCGATAATTTTTATTGCTGATGAAGGACCAGCTTCAAATAAAGCTTTCAATTGGGCACGACGCGTTTCATGGGTTAATGAAAGCAAAGATTTCCCATTCAGATATAAGATATCAAACATAAATATTTGTAACGGCAATTCCTCAATTGCTTTTTCAATACCATGTTTTCGTTTACGCTTTACCGTCTCTTGAAATGGTAAAAAAGTTCCCGCGTTTTGATCGTATACTATTGCCTCTCCTTCAGCAATTAAATTTTGCACAGGTAAATTTTGTATAGCCTGAGCAAGATCAGGAAACATGTGCGACATATCAATTAAATTTCGTGAATAAAATTTAATTAATGGTGGATTTTGAGAATGATCATAATGAATTTGCAAGCGAAACCCATCAAGCTTCGGCTGTGCTATGCATGTACCTAATTTTTCAAAAATTGCTTGAGGTGTAGGCAGTCGCTCTGCGGCTGCTGGGCGAATTGGTGTGCCGACATGAGGCTCCATTTTTTTTATTGCTTCAATGCCTTCTTGTTTGAGCAATCGAGCAATATACCCAATATCAGCGCAAACATTGTAAGCATGTTCAATAACATGTCGCAATGATTTGTCGCCAGCTTCCATCCACGACAAGGCATCAATAAGCGTCATATCAGAAAAACCCAAGCGCAAAGTGCCAAGAATAATTCTAATTACATATTTTGCTGAAAGTGGATCAAGCGATATTATTAAATTTTTAAGAGCTCTATTTTTTTCTTCTTGCGACCCAATACCACTTATTTTTTCAATTTTTTCAAGAGTATCATAGATTCCCAATAATTCAGGATCATTTTTTATGTCCCATTTGCCCGTTTCAATTATAAGTCCAAGGTCACCAATCATTTTAGATTGTAGAGTTATTTCTTTTTCGTCCTGTTGCAAAATATCAGCAATAACTTTAATAATATTTTTTTCAGCAATATTAAATTGCGTTCCAATATAAGGTGCATGTAACTGTCCTAAAGAAATATTACAAATTACTGCCGCCTCTTGTGGCGTAGCTTCCTTTAATAAATGAGAAAGCAATCGCGTCATACCTAAACGAGAGGGTTCTTGTTCAATTTTAAAAAAATAATGAGCTAATTCTTTAAAGGTCATATGTTTACTATCCTTGTTATTATACGAATAATACAAACCAATAGCCGCACCACTAAAAGCCAGAACACTGCTTAGTATAATTAATTTCTGTGTTATGGAGAGCTTAGACATTACAGCGCACGATAATTCTTGAGTTTGGTATAAAATGCTCTACCGTACGCATAGGCAGAATAAATAGAAAAACCTAAAGTTAAGGTAATCAACAGGCTATTAATTGTTGCCCAAAATGGCGAAACATTCATAATCAAATAACGATTAGGAACTACTAATAAAAAAGTTAGCCAAATCATTTGCGTGGCTGTTTTTAATTTACCAAAGGTAGATACTGCCACTTCTAAACCATGCTCTAAAGCAATTATACGTAAGCCCAATACAAAAAACTCACGTCCTATAAGCACAATAACCCAGTAAAAAAATATTTTTTTTACCGCCAATAATGCAACTAACGTAGCATATACCAAAAATTTATCCGCAATGTGATCAAGGCTTTTGCCTATTTTCGTTTCTTGCCTATAACGTCGAGCAAGATATCCATCAAAAAAATCGGTAAGACTTATTAAAATAAAAAGTAGTGCAAGTAAACTATTAAGATAAATATTATTGAGTGGTGATATATAAAAAATAAGAAGAGGTAAAACAAAAGGAGAAATAAGAAGTCTTATAAGTGTCAGCTTAGTTGGGGTATTAACGTATGTACCAAAAGTCATTGTATTACCTGGTGGCGACGCAGGGACTTGAACCCCGGACCTACGGATTATGATTCCGCCGCTCTAACCACCTGAGCTACGTCGCCACGAATTTTTGATTACTGGTTACTAGTATACATTAAAATTTTAGTTTTTGAATATTAAATGTATCTAAAATAAAGGAAAATAATGATCTTAAGAAAAATAATCCAGTAATAAGAGTAGAAATTATACCAAACA
Source organism: Candidatus Babelota bacterium (assembly GCA_049325595.1). Classification (GTDB taxonomy): domain Bacteria; phylum Babelota; class Babeliae; order Babelales; family Vermiphilaceae; genus Noda2021. Next base: position 266,044 of record JBMOLF010000010.1, on the reverse strand, counting down.
TCATAGTAACTGCAAATCCTTTGATTGGACCAGTGCCAAAATAGAATAATACAACACCTACAATGAAGGTGGTAATATTAGCATCTAAAATCACAACCATCGCATCTGAAAAACCATGTTGCACTGCTTTTCGTAATGGTAATCCACTTGCCAATGCTTCTTTAATTTGTTCGTAAATAAGAATGGAGGCATCAATTGCCATACCAACGGTTAATACCATACCTGCAATACCTGGTAAAGTAAGGGTTGCATTGAGCCAAGACATACCGATAAGAATTAGCAAAAGATTATAAACTAATGCGATAAAAGCAAGAATACCGGGGAATCCATAAAAGAACACACTAAACAATAATAATAATCCAAGCCCTACTAAACAGGAAATAAGCCCCTGCTTAATTGACTCTGCACCGAGCGATGGACCAATTTGACGTTCTTCTTCAAAGCTTACTGGCGCTACAAAAGATCCAGAGCGCAACAATAATGCCAATTCTTTAGCATAATTAATATCAGATTTGCCAAGTGTTATCATGCCTTCAGAGCGAATTGCCGCTTGAATAACAGGAGCAGAAATAACTACATTATCAAGAACAATTGCAAGCATTTTGCCCATGTTCTGACTTGTTAATTCATAGAACTTGTCACTTCCTTCAGAAGTCAACGAGAAAAATACCTCAGGCTGCATGCGATCTTGGCCAATACGCGCTTGCGCATCTTTGAGCATCTTACCAGTAACTTCAGCGTACTTGTCAACTAAGTAATACTGTTTACCATATCCTTCATCTTGACCTTCTAAAATTTCCATATCGCCAGGTATGAAGCCATCATACTCATATTCAATTTGTTCTTTGCTAGAACCATACTTGTGTACTAATCTAAATTCTAATACTGCAGCTTTACCAATACGCATTTTAGCTTCTTCAGGATTTGCTGTATCAGGTAATTCAAGCACAATACGATCTTTACCTTGTTTACTTACCGGAATCTCTTCAACACCAAAACGCGCTCGTAGTACCTCAATATTTCTTGTTACTGCTTCTTCTTGCACTTTTTCAATTATAGTTTCGGGTAATGTAGCAGTAATTACATTTTGAGTGGTAGTGACTTTTAATTCTTTATCCAAGCTGGTAATCATTTGACTTGCTGAAGCTGCTGCAGCGGGGGTATCAAATGTTAAACGAATTTGATTATTTTCTATTAATTTTTCAACTGGCTCTTTTGCAACTTCTTTTAATTTAGTTGTAATACCTTGCATGCGTGAAAGAAGCTCTGCTTCAACTGCCTTTTCAGTTTGCACTTGAAGTGTTATATAGGTTCCCCCTACCAGATCAATACCCAAACGCAAATTTTTACGAAGAGGTAATAAAAAGTAAATCCCAATAAGGGCAAGAACTACCCAAAAAGAAAACCACGAAAAACTGAATCGCTTTACAGCAGTACTCATGAAGCTCCTTTTTTATCATTGAAGAAGTGAATAATCATGTTTTTTTAACCAGAGGTAATTTGATGGTGCCGAGGAGGGGACTCGAACCCCTACAGGATTTCTCCCACAGCCACCTCAAGGCTGCGTGTATACCAGTTTCACCACCTCGGCATATATTTCAATCTACTTGTGAAAAACATAAGAAATGTATCAGAAATAATACCGTTTATCAACAAGCATCATCAAAATTATGTAAGAAAAGTAATTTTGATCAAAAAGAAGAGAAGCTGCTTTTTATCGGCAGCTTCTTTTTCTTTTGTTATTGCTCAGTTTCGTTAATTGATTCTTCTGTTTCTACTGAAGAAACAAAAAAAGAACCAACCCAGCTATATAGCGCACTAAATGGCCAGCTAATACCATTCCAGATCCATTCAAGCCAAGATTTTTTTTCTACTGTCGGCTCTTGCTCTTCTTGCTCAGTCGATTCTGGAGCACTTTGGCTTTCGGCAATTTGTTTTAATTCTTGTACGGTTTGCTTAAGATCTATACCTTTTTCACGCAATGCTTGAGATGCTGTTTTAACACGATCAATTTCTGTCTGGGCTTTTTGAATAAGCTCTTCAAAATAATTAGTAAAATCATGTGAAATATAATTATTTATATTATTCACATTTTTCCAGAAAGCGTCCATTGCAAGATAATTTTCATGAGCCCTAAGATCGCTTAATTCACGACCAATAGCCTTGAGTTTGTCCCATGCTTGACGTTCATAATTGCGTGCTTCGCTAATTCGCTCAATGAGCTTGCTTAATGCATCATCAATACTCATATCAATCTTGCGAACTAATTCTAAATCACTTTGAACATTTTGAATCGTTTGCTTCTCTTCCAGTAATTTTTGCAAAAGCGCTCGCTCTTGGCCTCTTAAAGTACCTCTCATTAACCTCTCTTGTTGCAATTCATTTTGGAAAAATTCATTGAGAGCACGCAACTCACCCTGCTCAAATCCAACAGTAAGATAAAAGGGATCGAACAACGTTCTGTCAATATCAGTTCTTTGTTGAAAGAAAGAAAGACGCGATTCAATTATTTTATCAACTAGATTTTTAATTTTCTCGTATGTTCTTTCGGCTTTTTCCCACCAGAATCGTTTAAATAGCCAGTTACCTTTTGGCTCATCCAAATTCATGGTATCTATTTCTGTAATATCTGCTGGAAATGAAGGTTCAGGTTGGACAGAATCGGTTGTAGGAATTATTTCAGGTTTAGTAATTGGCGCTGGTTCAGGAGTAATCTCCGGTTCACTAAATTCAGGAGCAGGAGTAATTTCGGGCAGAGATTCGGGCATTGATGGGGTTGAAGACAACTCTTGAGAAGCAGAATAAGAAGTTATTGAAGGAAATTCTCCTTCAGGCGTTGTTACTAGTTCTGATTGTAATTCTTGTGGTGATTCAGATACCGTAGTTATTTCTTGAGCATCAGAACCAGAGGGAACTGTTACCAATGGCGCTGCTTGTTCAACAGTAGATAAAGATGCATCTACGGGTTGGGTAGCTAAATTTTCCACCTCAACTGAAGGTATCATTTCAGTTACGTTTTGTTCTTGAGATGGCAGTACTGATGGTATAGCACCTTCTATGTCTTCTTGGGCATAAAGGTAACTCATAACCACACACAAGAGCATCATTAACATACTAATTTTAACGCGCATTTTTCACTCCTTATTCTCATCAGTTAACTAGAGCGTTTGGGCTAATTCTTTAAGTTCACTCATTAAAGCCTTAGAAAGCTCTTCTGCTTCCCACGACGTGTAACTCCAACGAACACCTGAATCAATTTTTGTAAGCACCGAACGATCACTTTTAATATCAATAACATCAATGCGCACAATATTCATAAGCGGATGCACTGATGAAGGAGCTCTTACAACACCAGCTCTTCCTAAAATGCTATACGCTACGTTACCTTCATCCATGAAGCATAACATTACTTTTTTTTGCCATACCATATTGTGATAACCAGCATGATCTTTATTTATTGAAAGAAGAATACTTTCAGATCCTTTAGGATAAACACACTGTATAGGCGTAGTATGAGGCAATCCTTTTTCTGAAAAAGTAGCCAGTACCCCAACCGTTTTACCTTCTTTTAAAACTTTAATTAAATCTTCAGGAAGTTTTATACCGACATGTTTTGCCATGCGCTAATCCTCATATGAAAAAAAATAATAGTGTATTCTTAAGATATTAATTGAGAAATAATCTGATTTTGAACTGCTAACCCCCGGGGTGTCAAGATTATTTGCGAATCTTTAATCGTCATGAAATTATTCTCACGTAATTTTTCTAAAGTAATTTGTATATGTTCTCTATTGCTGCTTGGTATATTGGCAATCAAATCCTCATAAGAAATACCGGTTGTTTTTCGTAATCCAAGCATTAATTTTTCTAGGGCTATTTGATTATTATCCAGCAACTCTTGGAAAATAGTGGTACTTTTATCTGCTTCTATATCGGCTATATATTTCATTAAATTTTTTTGATTTTGATAACGTTTATTTCCATCAAATGAGCATGCTCCTAAGCCAAATGCTTTATAGGGTTTTCGCTCCCAATATATTGAATTATGGCGTGATTTACGTCCCAATTTGGCGAAATTGGATACTTCATATTGTTCAAATCCATGCTGATTTAAAAACTCGATCGAATATAAATATAAATCAACAATAGCATCATCGGGAGGCAATACGATTTCAGACTTTTTAACTTTAAAGTATAATTGTGTGTCTTCATGAACAGTCAAAAAATAAATTGAAACATGCGATACTGGCCAGGCAACGATTTGCGCTAATAAGTCTTTCCATTCATCATCAGATACTTCAGGCAATCCGATAATCAAATCGACTGATATATTTTCAATATAGCCAGGAGCCGTATCCATTAACCATGCCACATCTTGGGCCGATTGCTTTCTATTTAACTTTTGCAAAACTGAATCTTTTAAACTTTGCACACCAACACTCATTCGATTTATACCACATTGCTTCCAGGTCGCCAGCTTGGCTTCAGATACCGTACCTGGATTTACTTCTATGGTAATTTCACTTGATGGATTAATAGTAACCACTTTGTTTAGTGTACCAAACATGTCAAGTAGTAGGTTGCAGGGATACGTGCTTGGTGTTCCCCCTCCAATAAAAATAGTATCTAAGTCTATTGGATCATTTACTTGAGCACAAAATTTGGTTATTTCTTTTATAAGAGCTTGATGATAACGCTCCATGAATTGATCATGTGATGCTATTGCCACAAACGGGCAAAAGTGACATTTGTAGGGACAAAAAGGCCAATGAATATACCATGATTTCGTTGGCATGCGATAATTAAAATCCAATGTGGTTCCTTGCTGAGGTAGTGTACGCTAAGCCCTTTTGTCACAATCAATAGGCGTTGTTAGAGAGACAAAAGATAAAACAGTTTCAATATCTTGCTGTATTGATTCAAACAAATATGCTGCTGATGCATACTTAGCTTGTGTTGCATGGATAAATACTTCATTGAGCTTTTCACGTAAGGGTGCTTGTATAATATCTGCAATTTTTTCTTGAAGCTCATTTTCTGTTAACGACAACGAAAAACCAAAGCGTTCTTTTCCATAATTTTTTACAATATCAATTAACTTTGTATATGCTTTAGATGCATTAGCCTCTACTGCTTCAATTTTGAGTTTATTTAATTGTTGAATTGCTTTTTCCCAAGGTTTAAGAATCTTTTTCCCTTTATATCGGTAAATTATAACAAAAATAAGGCCTGATAGTAATAGGAAAGTTATTCCCCAACCTAAATACTTAAATAGCGAATTTTGCCACCAAGGAATATGCCAATACCCATAAATTTCATAAAAATTATCTTGGTTCATAACTCCACCTACTTTAATATCTCATTTTTCTAGTAAAAAAATTGGCAACCTGATGCAAGGCTTGTTCGCCAGGAAATACAGTAATCATACTGGTATTACCCTGCTGAAAAAAGTTTTCCTGTTCTTTAAGTCGAGCTCGCAATAATGAATTTATATGACAACTATTTCGAGTATCCAGTAAATTAACTTGTCCACTTTCTACATCTAATACATGGTATATTCCACAATTTGGCAATTCAAATTCACGTTGGTCCATAACACAAATTGCTACTATTTCATGTTTTAACGCTGCTGTTTTTAAACTTTTTTGAAAGCTAGAATCAATAAAATCTGAAATTACAAAAACAATAGCATTCTTTTCTTTTATACGATTAAGATACATTAAAGCCTGACTAATGTTCGTTTTTGTACGTGAGGGAGCAGCACTAAAAATATCGTGAATGATTTGCCATACCCAAGAACGACCCATTTTTGCTGGACGATAGGTTTCAACTACCTGCCCAAATAAAATAAGTCCAATTTTATCTTTTCCATAATTTCCTACTAACGCTAACAAAGCCGCTATTTGGCTTGCCAGATCAAACTTTAATTTCTCCTGACTTGAAAATGCCATAGATGCGGTGATATCAAGAACTATAAAAATAGTTCTGTTACGTTCTTCAATATATTGTTTTACTAACAATTTTTGAGATCGCGCAGAACTATTCCAATCTATAGCGCGCACATCATCTCCAGGTTGATATTCTCTTAGCTGATCAAACTCAAACCCTACACCTTTTTGCGCAGAACTTGCTGAACCAATTCTTTTTGAACTCACAAGACGCCGTGCTATAATTTCTATTTCTTTAATTTTTCGCAAAACTTCTTGTGATACCATGAGCCTAACCCTTCTTAAAATATTCCTTCTTTTTTTAATACATCAGGAATTTCAACCGATCCATCTTCTTTTTGGTATGTTTCTAAAATAGCAACCATCAAGCGAGAAAGCGCCAACGATGAACCGTTCAGTGTATTTACTAATTCAGTTTTTGAATCAGCCGTTTTTCGGTATCTAATCATACCGCGACGAGCTTGAAAATCGGTACAATTACTAATTGAAGATACCTCATAATACATGCCTTGACCAGGCAACCATACTTCAATATCGTATGTTTTTGCTGAAGCAAAAGAACAATCTTGGCCAGCTAATAAGCTAATACGATAATGCAAACCAAGTTGTTGCAAAATTGACTCTGCGCAAGCAAGCATACGTTCTTGTTCTTGAGCTGCTTGTTCTGGCTGACATACGGTAAACAATTCAACTTTTTCAAATTGATGCATGCGAATAAGGCCACGCTCATGAGCACCATAGCCTCCAGCTTCTCTTCTAAAACAGCTTGTCCATGCAGTCATTCTAATCGGCAATTGTTCTGATGATAGTATTTTGTTACGGTATATATTTGCAAGATTAACTTCCGCAGTAGGAGTTAAATAAAGATTGTCTGCTGTTACGGCAAAAACTTGATCTTTAAATTTAGGGAAATTACTTGCAACAGTAAGAGATTCTTCATTTACTAAATAACTTGGCAATATTGGTTCATAACCAAATTTCATATTATTTTTAAGCATCATCATGGTCAACGCATAAATAACTTTTACCCCATCGCCCATATATAAAGGAAAATTACCGGCGGTGATTTGAGCAGCTGTTTCAAAATCAAACCATTTTAAGGATGTGCCCAATTCCAAATGATTTTTCACGGGAAAAGAAAATTGAGATTTTTGCCCAACAATTTTTACTATTTTATTTGATTCTTTGCCACCTTCTGGAATATCAGCAGCTGGCACATTGGGACATGATAAATATAATTGATTAAATTCTTTTTCAATATCGGCAAGACCCGATTCTTTTTCTTTTAAAATTTTACTTATTTCTATCGATTGGGTACGTAATTCAGATGTTATGCCTGATTTGCCTTGTTGAGCCAATTCATTTTTTTTATGACGCAAAGCATCAATCTCAATACGCAATTGTCTTATTTGAGCATCAAGATCATATAAACGTCGAGCATCAAATAAGGGATCTTTTTTTTGTAAGAGCGTTATCATCTCTGTTGGATTTTCACGCAAAAGTTTTAAATCTATCATAGGGCTCCCAAAAGATAATGTGCTTATATTCCTCTATAATAATGATTTTAAAAGAGATGAAAAGAAAAATGCGCTTTACTTAATTGCAACATAAATATGAGCTACTGGTTCAGTATTACTTGCAGTTTTTATTGGATATACTTCAAAGTCATACGTAAAAGCGCGTTCATAAGAAAATTCAGAAGACCAGATAGAATGCCATGCTTCAATAATACACACCGGAACAACGCCCGCTACACCAAACTTCACGTAAGATGCTGTAGGAATAAAACGTCCGACACATCCTTGAGGAATATCAGAAAGTGAGTCTACTTGTGCCCCTATAATTAAGGTATAATCTCCATGTTCATCTGATTCATAATCGGTGTAAACTGCAAAATACTCGGTAGTATTTATTTTATTGGGTATTTTATGAAAAATATTATTGTTATGCCATTGTTGCCACAAAGTAGGAACGGTAGTCACTGCTTCATTGTTATTAGTGCGTACTTGAATACCAATAATATTAAATGCTGAATATTGAACAATATCTTTTGAAACTATCATGAATATATCCTTTATTAAAAAAAGGCCGCATGATGAATGCGACCTTCTGAATAAAAGCTCAATTTGAGAACTGGATTTTCATCAACCAAGTTTAATTGAACGTAATACTTCGCGTAAATTTTTTCCCGCTTTGAAACGTGGAACATTTACGGCAGGAAGATCAATACGCTGTTTTGTTGATGGATTGATTCCTTTACGTGCTGGACGTTGAGAAATCCAGAAAGCTCCAAAACCGGTGATAGAAACTTTTTCACCTTTTTTTAAAGTACGTTCAATAATACGAGTTAAAGATTCAAGAACACGCGTTACATCTTTTTTGCTGAACGCAGTTTCTTCGCTCAGTGAATTTATTAATTCACTTTTGTTCATGGTTACTCCTCAGATTATATATAGTTAAACACTGCACTTGCATTACTCTCTCTTCTCTTTTAATTTTTTTTAATCTTTGTAACATAGAGTAATTCTATTTACCACTTTGTCAAATTGGCAAAAATTATTGAAAACTCGCATTAGAAAGTGATTTGTAGACTGTTAATATTGCAAAAAAATAAATATTTTAAAAATGGGAATTTTATGTTATTTGATACACACTGTCATTTGAACATTTTAATCAAAGAAGTATTTGATCGATCACTTACCCTAGACGAAATAGATGCTGCAAAAGAATTTATAGATCAAGCAAATCAATACGAGGTAAAATATATTTTAAATGTTGGTACCTCACTTATTGAAAGTCATAATTGTATTGTTCTTGCAAAAAAATATACGCACAATTTTGCAGCAATTGGTATTCATCCTAATGATTTAACCAACGATTGGAAAAATGATTTAAAAGAAATTGAAAAGCTTCTCAAGCAAAAAAAAGAACATAAAATAGTTGCTATTGGTGAATGTGGCTTTGATATGCACTATCCCAACTATAATCTACAACGTCAATCGGATGCTTTTCATAAGCAAATTGAATTTGCCTTAGAATACGATTGTGCACTTGTTGTTCATACACGCGATGCACGAGAAGAAACTGCGCGCGCACTCGAACAATATAAAGGACAATTAACTCGCACCGTCATTCACTGTTTTTCAGAAAACAATGATTTTGCACAATTTTGTTTAGAAATGGGATTTAAACTTGGCATAGGTGGAACTTTAACCTACCCTAAAAACAATTTTTTACGCGATATCTTTGCTACTATTCCTCTTGAAGCAATTGTATTGGAAACTGATGCTCCTTATTTACCTCCACAACCATTTAGAGGTAAAAAAAACTATCCTCATCACATCAAACTTATTGCCGAATATCTTGCATCCTTACGAACGGTCTCTTTTGAAACAATTAGTAAGCAAACAACGCAAAATGCTTTTAAACTATTTAAATTAGACCAATTTATCGCAGAATAAGTTGTATTATTAGATAACTTAATTTACATTAGTACTTATGAAACAAGACAAAAAATCTTATCACTTATATCTATCCTGCGTAACTCCCCGTTGGGGTTGTATTTAATTACTCAATCAACCTTTTTGAGTTAATCTTATTTACAATTTTTTTGGGAGAAAAAACGCTATGAATATTCAGATGATTTTTGCCTTTATTATCTATGTTGCAACTCTAATTATTATCGGTATTACTGTCTCACATCACCAAAAAAAACAACAGAAAAGTGCTACTGATTTTATTGTTGGTGGTAGATCTGTTAATTATTGGGTGACTGCAATTTCTGCGCATGCTGCTGATATGAGTGATTGGCTTTTTTTAGGGTTTCCTGCAGCAATTTATCTTACCGGCGCCTTTAGTTTATGGGTAGCAATAAGTCTTGTATTAGGTATGTTTGTAAGCTGGCAATTTATTGCGCCAGCAATACGTCAAGCTACTGCCGGTTATAATGCCACCACACTTACTTCATTTTTTGAGGCAAAGTATCAGGAGCAACAAGGAAGAATCAGTTTATTGGGTGCTGCTATAATGGGTTTCTTTTTTATTATCTATCTTGCAGCTGGAATTAAAGGTGGTGGATATTTGCTCAATACCGGTTTTGGTATTCCTTATCATATCGGAAGCACGCTTGCTATTGTTGTTACACTAACCTATACCTTTATGGGGGGTTATCTTGCAGCAGCATGGGTTGATTTTTTTCAAGGAATTTTTTTGTTGGGCGTTGTGCTGATTACTCCTTTATTTGCAATAAAATCAGTTGGCGGAATAGCTCCTATCATAACAGCTGCTCATCATAAGCAATTATCATTAGAACTTATTCCAAGTTTTAAACAATTTATTGCAATTTTATTAGATCCAATAGCTTGGGGACTTGGTTACCTTGGTATGCCACATATTTTATCTAAGTTTATGGGTGCTAAAAATGTTACTGAAATGCATAAATCTAAATATATAGGATTAACCTGGCAAATACTTGCATTATCTGGCGCTGCATTATCTGGATTTGCTGCTCTAGCGTTTTTTAATTATCCGCTTATTAACCCTGAGCGACAATTATTTATTTCCATGGCGCTTCAATTATTTACCCCGTTTATTGCTGGACTCATTTTGTGTGGTATTTTATCAGCAACACTTTCTACGATGAATGCACAGATGCTTGTTTTAGCCGGAATTATCACAGATGATCTTTACAAGAAAAAATATCGTATCAACGCATCTCAAAAAGAATTAATACGCATATTTAGAAGCTCGATTATAGTTATTGCTTTAGCTGCTTTTATTACTTCGTGGAATGAAGAAAGCACTATATTTGGGCTTGTTCAATTTGCTTGGAGTGGACTGGGAGCTTCATTTGGCCCATTAACAGTATTATCACTTTATGGACATAATATTAATAAGTATGGCGCATTAGCTGGTATTTTTGCTGGAGGATTAACAGCTATAATTTGGCGTTTAATTAATCCGCTTATTTTTGGGTTCCATGTTAACGAAATGTTACCTGGTTTTATTATTGGTTTTATTTTAATAAAAGTTATTTCTAAATTTACCAATAGATTACCATCTAAACATACGTTTTAATCCTAAATCTAGCCATATGTGTGACAGAGCACCGAGTATAAAAAATAAAGTGTCGTACCAGATAACAGTACGGCACCAGGGTATATACGCACATGATATCAGCCCAGCTGCCACTGGAATACCAACAACAAACCATATTCGATGAAACATCCCTCGATGCTTAACCGTCAATGGTAGCACAATACAAAACATAGCAAACCACATACCATAAGTATAATTGGTACATAATGCGTAGAGTAATAAAATAAATAGGAATCTAAAATACCATTTCTGGCCTTTGCTTTTAGTGTCAACATCAGGAAATAGTGCACCTGCACACGCAAAAAATAGCCACTCCAAACTGGTTATAAAGTTTGGGGCATACAAATAATGCGAAATTAAAAATAAAGTTAAGCCATATATAGCTATTCCACCACATAAATGACCTTTATAATTTGGCATCGCAACTCTTTCATCTTAAAAAAAATATTATGAATTTTTTCTTGGTAAAAAATTATAAACTAAATTATATTTGAGGCGAGTATACCCTAGATTGTAATTTACAGGAATTTAGCAATGAAGAATCGATCTGCTCTATTTTTGATCGCCTTTGTAATAACTGCCATTGTTGGTGTTGTTATTATTCAAATAAATTTAGAAAAGCGAGATGGCAAACCACAATATACTATTGGTATTATACAAACCACTTCTCATCCAGCATTAGATCTTGCCCGTGAAGGATTTATCAAAACACTAACAGAAAGACTTGGAACCTCAGTTGACTTTGTCCATTTCAATGCCTATGGATCTTATTCACAAATTCAAACTATAGCTAAAAACTTTCATGAAAATCAAACAGTCAATCTCATATGTGCATTGGGAACACCTGCAGCTCAAGCAATTGCCGAATTTGAAAAAGAAAAACCTATTATTGTAGCAGCTGTATCAGATCCACATGAATTAGGGCTTGCTTATAACCAAACCAATATTACCGGCAGCTCAGATATGACCGATCCGAGCTATCACATTAATTATCTTAAGCAGTTAATGCCGCAAGTAAAAACAGTTGCTATTATGTATACCGCTGTTGAACAAAATTCTAGAATGATTTCTAAAAAGTTAATCGATGCTATGCTTGCTGCAGGACTCAATCCACTTGAAATTGTTTTTGACGCAGATTCAACATTGTATGCCGCTATTGATAATGCTTTACATAATGCAGATGTTTTATTTATACCAACAGACAATACCCTATCTTCGATGATTCAAACCATTACGCAACGAGCAAGCAAAACAAAAAAACCTATATGGGTATGTGACAATGCATTAATTTCATTTCCAGGCATTATTGCATCGTATGGAATAGATTATGAAACTAATGGCATGCAGGCTGCCATTGCCGCCTTTGAAATATTAACCTATCAAAAAAAACCCTATGAAATAGCCATAGCCCATGCACCAAAAGACATTTTATTAGTCAATAAAAAAACATTAAAAGAATTAAATTTAAAAATTCCTAATGATTTAGAGCCTTGGATTAAGCTTATATAAACAAGAGACAAATCATGCATAAACATTTTATTTTTATTTTAGTTAGTTTTACAGCGGTAATCTATGGATCAGAACACAATGAAATCAACTCTGCTATTATTGATGGAAGCATTATGGGTATAGCTGGTAGTTTAGCCGCACAACTTCCTAATGCCGCTAAAAATAAAAGCTACAGTAATCAACCAATTTACTTGAAAGATAACCGCTACACTGTTATTAGAAATTTGATGAAAAGCACTTATGAATTGAGACGAGGCGTGATACCATTTACAGCAAGTTTAACGCTGGGGACCGTGGTTCAAACACCTCTTAAGGTTACAATCGAAAAATATATTTATCATAAATCATCTTATGAATTATCTGCGCTGGAAGAAGTAAGTGCAGTAATGGGGGCGGGCATAGCATCTGCTATTATTGTATGTCCCGCAGATTATTATACACTCAAACAACAAGATCTTAAAACGACTCTTTGGCGTGCTATTCGCAGTAGTAAATTTTCCAATGTTTATCGAAATGTTAGCGTAACGGGAATACGAGAAATGTTTTCAGCAGGTTTTTTATTTTCAGATCGTGCTGCACAGCTTGTAAATTTGCCAACTCAAAATCCTGCTTTATATTCTTTAGGGGGTAGCATACCAGTAGCTTTAGTCACTGCAACCTTAAGCACCCCTGTAGATAAAATTAAAACAAAAGCACAAAAAAATAATATCTCAGCTCTAAAAGCTTTTAATCAAATTTATAAACAACAAGGAATTAAAGGACTTGCAACACTCAAAGATATTTTTTGGCGTAATATAGTATTTTTATCTGCAATCCCCGCTATGAGGTTTACTCAAGAGGTGTTAAAAAAGCAAAGAACCAATAACTAAAATCATTTGCTTTGATTTAACAAAATTATGTTGCCATATAAATCTTGAAATAAAGCACTCGTTCCCCAAAGCTCTTCCTTTGGCTCACTTAAAAAGTGTATTCCCCGAAGTTGGAATAACTTGTAATCTTCGATGCAATTATCTGTTTCTATAACAAAAAAAGGTTTTGAACCTGCCTGACGACCAACCAAATCTTTTTCTTGATCATTAGCATGCATAAGTGCAATTTCAAAATCAGACTGATTATGAGCGCAAATGGTAAGCCAACGCTCTGGACCAAATTGTGCATCAGGATGAATTTTAAAATTAAGTTGTTCGGTATAAAACTTTAGTGCATCGTTTTGATTATGAACTAAAAGCATAAGATGAGTTAATTTGGTAATCATTATTTACCTTTCAAATGAGCTTCATAAAGCGGGTACCTGGATAATAAAATTCTAATACCTGCTCAAATTTCCATCCATCACGAACCATTTCGCGTGCACCCCATTGGCAAATTCCTAAATGATGCCCAAAACCTTTACCGGTAAAAACAATCTGCTTACCTTGTGTTGTTACCGAAAAACAAAAACTTTTAATTTTATCTTTAAGTAATGAATATATTTTTTTGATCGGCAATGCGTGCCAACCAGAAGAACCTACAACCATTACTTCTTTAGTTAACATTGCCTTATCCTTTTTATTAATCTTTATAGTCTTTAATTTTTTTAAAGAATTAATCTCTTGCTGCAAAATTTTCTCTAACTGATCAAGGGAATATTCAGCAGACCAATTAAATACTTTACATCGTTTGCAATGTGTACATGCATAGTCACGAGCAAGATAGGGAGCTTTAACAAAATCAAAGCCATCAATGCAAGACGGAATCACGCCACCACAGCAAATATCAAACATTGCTATAATTGGCTTGTTATTATGAGCTAAAAATAATCCCTTAGTTTGTTCTACTGCAAGTTTTAAATCATCTCGAGTATGCATGCCTTTATAGGTTTGGTGAAGATTGCTATTTTTTAAATGATATGAATTTTTTTTATTATTGTGTGTTATCATATGGATAGCATATGTTCGGCATGCGATCGCAAATACCTTATTCACTTCTAAGGGCCACCCCGGCCAACTTTCAGTTTTCAATACGCAGTATACATAATCTTCTAGATCAAGAATATTAATTAGATATGTTTTATCATTCCGGCTATCTAAAAGAATGGCCCCTTTATATTGATTGATATTAAAGGTTAAATAATCTTTACAGGGAATTATTAAGACGCGATTTGTATTAAATTTTTTATTATTTATATGCCAATATCCCTTTTGATAAGTAATCGTTAGATTGTTAGCAGCATATTTTAATTTATTGTTAGGATTTGATGGATCAACAAAGACAACTCCTTGATCTGTTTCTAGGGTCCAGTGCGTTTGATCCGATGGAGATTCTGCAAGTAAAATGCGAACATTATAATTCTTTTTTAAAGTAACTAGTTCTTCTTGAGCAAAACTATTGTTTATACTAAAAAATAGGATTATTAAACCTAAAAAAAATTTACCAGTTAATATCATAATTTTTTAACACATTTAAAAATTCTTGTGGTGGCATAATTTTTTTATCGATACCATAATTTGCCATTGCATCAGCTTGCTTATTTTTCTCGCGTAACACATGTGAAATGGTGTAACGAATTGGTTGTAATGTTTTTTTTACGGCAGCAAATAATTGTTGCAATTCTGGTTGTTTAACTTTATACAAACCTTTAACTTGTCGTACTAAAAGTTCTGAGTCTGATATTATACTTAAGGTATCTTGGGGCAACATATGTTTTTTGGTATAGTAAATACCTACTAACAAGGCTAAATATTCAGCTTGATTGTTTGTTCTCACACCCAAATAAAAGCCACGCTTTTCAAGCGACTGTCCATCTTTTTCAATATACATACCTGCGCCAGCATCTCCTGGATTATTACGCGATGCCCCATCAACATATAATGTATAATGATGTGACAAAACAGAATTATGAGAGCTTGTTTCAGAATCACTCGTATCGAAAATATGTAATTGTTTCACCCTATCCTCAAATAAAAGGCAATTAAAATAATGTTAATGTGGTGTCATATACAATAATCTAAAACAACTTTTACATTGTACCAATTTATTATGTCGCAGCTGCAACATATCCTGGTCAGAAATAAGAAATGCACACCCACTGCATGTTTTATCAACAACAGGAACTACTGGATCTGCTATTTTTGCACGCATAGCAGTATATTTTTCAAGCCATTCTTCGGGTATTCCTTTTTCTTTTTCAGCACGCTGTTGCGCAAGCAAAGAAAATTCTTTTTCTAATTCTTCTATGCGAACTTTTTTGTTATGTTCTTCTTGCTGTATAAGATTAAGTTGTTCATGAACTTTTAAGATAGTATTATCTAGTTCTTTTTGAACATTTTCAAGATCATTCCATGAACTAATCAATGAATCTTCTAGTTCATGTTGTTGCTTTTTAAAATTATCAATTTCGGCTTTCAATGAAAGATATTCACGATGTCCCATTACATTATCAAGTTGCTCTTTTTTACGAGAAATTTTTTCATCAATATGTTTCATTTCAAGTTCTAGTGCATCTACCTTTTTTCTTTGCAAAAGAGCACGGGATTTTAATGCTTCAAGTTGATTTTGTAATTGAGTTTTTTGATGAACAGCTTCTTGGATCTGGTTGTTAAGAACTGATATGCTGGATTCAATTTTTAATAAAGATTGATCAAATTGAATAAGGTTAACAAATAACTGAAGTGGCGTTTCGCTCATAGTACCTCTCTTGAGTAAAGGGGGTGCAATGAGTAGCCACCAGTTACAGCTGGTGGGCCCACCAGGACTTGAACCTGGGACCTCTCGGTTATGAGCCGATTGCTCTGACCAGCTGAGCTATGGGCCCCCATATTTTTGTTTGCATATTTCGTACCATTATACTACGTGAAAATAGTACACTTGTGAAGTCCTTTTATGAAAAAAGCCTGGATTTAACCCAGGCTTTGGTAATTCATTATTACGATAACATTAAATAATAAGATAACTTGGTGCAAAAAGATGGGAAAGATGCTGTTTAATATCGGGTACTGCTACAGGAGCATTTGAGGTGAGATTATCATTAAAAAATTGTTTAATCTGCGCCAATTCAATTTTACTAGCTGCTGGAATAAATGCGCCTTGATCAGTTCCCCCTTCTTTTACTAATTGATAGTTTAACTGCATTTGCAAAACATTACTTATTTCAAATGCGTGGTACGAACCAGCAATCACAAAAATACATGAATGTTTATCATTGGCAACTTGCTTTTCATAAATGCTATCTACAATAAGTGGATTTAATAATCGTGCATCATAATACAAAACAACATCACCATTCTGCATATCTGCACAATCTGTTGGTAACTCTTTTTTTATTTCTCCAAGTTTCGTCTGAATGTTTTTATTTGGAAGTTGTTTAAAAATAGACTGGTTTGGTTTGAAAAGTTTAATAATTTCTTGATGAATCGGTTCAATGTCATTAATCACTTCTTGATAATACTCTCTTAAAACATCACCTTTAAAATTTTTGACTGCCTTTAAAGCCTCAGAAACTGGATCAAGCGCATCATGAGCAGATAAGCGATTTTCATTAACCGAATATTCGCGATCTTGGCGATACTCGACATTTTCAATTGAAATCTTGTTTTTATGTGCAAGATCCTGTACATCGCGTAACAATAACGCTTTACGCATATATTTAAAGAATGCTAAATCTTGTTTTACTAAGGTATGCTTACCATGGTAATCAAAAGTATTTTCAATGATTATATGAGCATTTTTCTGTTGAGCTGCTTCAATAATTTCTTGCACCTGCTGTTTTACTTGGCCAGGAAATTTTTCATCGGCATGAAAATCATAAAAAATATGAACTTCAGCATTAGTTTTAGGATTTTTTAAATATTCAATTTTTTTAGTATAGCCAAAAGTTGATAAATAAGTCGTAAAAATAAGCGTTAAAACGGCAAGAAATTTGTTCATAATAACCTCCATTTATCTAGGTTATTATAAAGCTTACTAAATATATACTATTTGTCAATTTTGAATAAAAATGTGGCAACTGAAACCTTTTGTGGCATTTCTTTCTTATTTAAGCGCTAAAATCAAAAAATCTTTAAGGCGTTCACTATATCCCCATTCATTATCATACCAACCACATATTTTGTGCATATTACCAAATGATCCAGTAAGTAGACCATCAATAACTACCGAATAAGGTGATCCAGAATAATCACTTGAAACTAGTGGTTCTTGAGAAAGAGCAACAATTCCTTTTAATGATGTTTGGGAGGCAGATATAAATAGATCATTAATTTGTTGAATATTGCTCTTTTTTTTGGTGATTAAAACTACATCCATTAAAGAAACTTTAGCAACAGGTACACGTAATGCCGTTGCTTTAATTTTATTTTCTAAGCTTGGGATAACTTTGCCAATCATTTTTGCAGCACCTGTACCGGCAGGAATAATATTTAATGCAGCGGCACGAGACATTCGCAAATCTTTATCTTCGACATCTAACAATACCTGAGAATTTGTATAGGCATGGACCGTCGTCATAAATCCTTGTTCAATTTCACAAGCATCATTAATAATTTTTAAAATTGGCATGAAAGCATTAGTAGTGCAACTTCCCAGAGAAACAATTTTATGTTTTTGTTTATCAAACTCAGCATCATTAATTCCAGGAATAATACTTATATCATCACCTTTAGCCGGCGCTGTTATGAGCACTGCTTTAGCACCAGCTTGAAGATGTTTTTCTGCTAACTCCCGCTTAGTAAATTTTCCTGATGCATCAACTACCCAATCAATATCAAGACTTTTCCACGGTAAATCGGCTGGTTCTGCTATTGCATAGAGCTGTATACGATTGTTTCCAATTACTAGATAATTATCCTCTACCAAAACAGGTTCATGATAGGTTCCCATAAGAGTGTCATATTTAAAAAGATGTGCAGTATTAGCAATGTGACCAGGACCAATATTGATCGCCACAATGGTAATTTTTTGAGATGCTATTTTATCGGACAGAATTACTCGTAAAAAATTTCTGCCAATTCTACCAAAACCATTTATTGCTATACGCATACCCTATCTCCTTTTTTAATAAAACAATCACCAGTTTCGAACCGCCCCTAAGATGGTTGTTTCTTCTACCAATGGCATTACAGGCAACTCTAATAACACTGGCAAATCTACAAATTCAGGCTGATTAACAAAGGCTTTTAATGCATTTTCGCCAATATGACCTTTTCCAGGAATCTCATGACGATCTATTTTGCTACCTTTTTTTTCCTTAGTATCATTCAAGTGAATCAATTCAATTTTTTGTATCCCAATAGTTTTATCAACCAGATTAATAAAATCTCGTTGTCCTTTTTCAGTTTCGATATCATATCCATAAGAAAAAGCATGTGCAGTATCCAAACAAAAATATAATTTTTCAGGATGCTCTAATTGCTCTAGAAGTAATTTAAAATCATTGAAGTCACCACCAACTGATATGCCGCCATGGGCAGTATTTTCAAGAACTATTTTAACAGTCGATTCCACCTTGAGTATGCGATTTAAAGCTTGAGCCAAGGCATGAATTCCTGCTTGTTTTTGTTTGCTTCCTGTTGCCGCACCTGGGTGCAAAATCATATGAGTAAACTCAAGTTTTTGGGCAAGATTAAATTCCCGTTCAAATAATTTATTATTAAAATGATTCACGGCAGACAAATTAATCCAATAAGAAGCGTGTAAAAATCGCTTAATAAAAGGCAATCTGCAATAGGTTACAAATTCTTCAATTTCTTGATCAGTTGGTTTAATGATTCTATTAGTAGCTTGATCTATTACAAAGCATTGGAAAAAAGGAATATTAAGCAGAGCAGCTTTTTGCGCTACACCTAATAAACTATCTGTTAATCGTATGTGTAATCCAACTTGTTTCACTGAGATAACCTAATTAAAATATTTTTGCAGAGTAGAAAAATCATAATATTGACGCAAAATTAATTTAAAATCATCTTTTATTTGCTCAAGACCGTGCTCAGAATCAGATTCAAAACGCATACTTAATACTTCTTGTGTATTAGATGCTCTAATTATACCCCATCCATACGGCATAACCGCACGAACGCCATCAACGGTAATAAGTTTTGTATATGGTTTTAAGGTAAATTCATTTTTTATCATATTAATTATTGTTTGTTTTTGTTGTTCTGCACAGGATAATCTAATTTCAGAAGAACTATATTTTTTAGGAAAAATCGTAAGCAATTCTTCAAGGGTCTTGCCTGATTTATACAAAATATCAAAAAGCCTTAAAAAGGCATAAATACCATCGTCATAGCCAAAATAGCGATCAGCAAAGAAAAAGTGACAACTCAATTCTCCGGCTAATAGAGCATTATTTTTTTTCATTTGATCTTTAATTATCGCATGTCCAGATGGTGAAATTACCAAACAAGCGTCCCACTTTTCTAATAATTCCAACAATCCTGATGAACTTTTAATATCTACTACTACAGAAGCTTTTTTGTTGTGTGTTAAAACATCTTGTGCATATAACGCAAATAACTTATCACCAGGCACCAAGTAGCCTGAAGCTGTCATAGGAACCATACGATCACAGTCACCATCAAGGCCAATTCCTAAATCATAAGAACCAGTTTTCATACATTCTTTAACATCAAGCATGTTCTGTTCAACACAAGGATCGGCTTCATGATTAGGATAATTGCCATCGACTTCTGCACACAATACATCAACATGCTGCCAATTCATTTTTTCAATTAATAAAGGGACAACCGTACCACCAGCAGCATTACCACAATCTATAGCAACACGCAATTCCATATTTTTCAAATGGCTAAAATGTTCAGAAAGCCAGGTAACATAAGCTGGTATGATTGGTTGTTCTTGTGTAGTTCCTTGGTAATTACTGGTTATATATTTTTTTTGTTGATAATAATCACGTATAACCTTTAATTGATCGCCCCACACATTTGATGTACCTAATAATATTTTAAAGCCATTATATTCTTTAGGATTATGTGATGCGGTAATCATAATTCCCGCATCAACGGGCATATTAAACATAGAAAAATATAAAGCGGGTGAGGGACAAATTCCTACAAAAACAACATCAAGACCGCTTTCAATTAACCCTTTTACCAATTGTTCTTTTATCAGCGGGGAATGAATTCTACCATCCATTCCTACTGCAATGGTCTTTACAAATGTGTTTTGTTCTTTAAAATAATAGGCCATTGCTCGTGAAAGGTCATAAATTTCTTCTAGAGCAAAATCAACCCCAACTATGCCTCTAATATCATATTCTCTAAATATTGCATCACGCATGGTTTTCTCCTTACTAAGATAAGGTAAAAAACCATTTCTTAGTACATCAAGCAATTTTATTTATGCATTTGTCATTACTAATTATTAGTATAACTGAAAAAAAAGCTTCTAGCTTAATTTTAATCAGATTTAATTTTTTCTCTTGATTGATTTTCAAATTGAAAATTTTTTATACTAATATTTAAAAGGAGATAATAATATGACTAAATTTAAATTATTTTTTAATTTTTTTATAATAACAGTTTTAATTGCAGCAAATTCATTTTCAACAGAAGTTCTAAATTATGGACCAGGTGATTATAAAGCCTTGCTCGACGACGATAAAATAGAAACAGGCTTTTTTGCAACAAAACCCTATGATAAATGGAATTTTGAGTTAGCAAATCGAAGTAATAGAGAAATTCGAGTGATCGTTAAAATAGGTATGTTCACTATTTTAGATAAAATCTTAACGGGCAAATTTTTACCAACACAAACACCCAAAATTAGAGCCGTTCTTCCGCAAACTACTAATATTGATTTGATTATTCAAACCCAAGAAGACGATGGAACAAAAAAAATAGAGCGCCGATTTACTCGTGGTAAAAATATTTTTCTAAGTTACGAAGATGGCGATGTTCATCCCCAAGAAGGTTTTGTAAATCCATTACAAAAAATGAAAAAAACAACTAAATCGGGATTACCTCTTGATAATAACGTTACTCAGGGTGACATAATTATAGTTGATTAAAATGGAGTCATTTTTTATGAAATACATATTAGTACCTATTATTTTATTGGGGATAAATTGTCACCCACAAGACACTAAATTCAAATCACCAGTTGACCCTCAGTCAATAGTTACCGACACCGAAGAAACCCCACGAGCAACTGCACCTTTGAAAAAATGGAACTTTGAATTGGTAAATCGTAGCAAAGAAAAACTTCATATAATAGTAAAGCATAATGATCAGCCGATAACTATGGCGGTATTGCCGGCAAAAACATTCTCATTGAAATTGTTTAATGCACCAAAATTTAGAGCTGTTTTGCCTTACCTTTCAAATATATCTCTTGATATAAGAACACCTTCTATCGGCTCTAGAACTTACACATTTGCTCCAGATAAAAATATTTTTATTACTTATGAAAATTCGATTATTAGACCGCAGGCCGGACATACAAGTCTTTTTAAACAAGGGTGGCAAGCAACTGAATCAGGTATTCCATTATTAAATAATATAACTGACGGTGAAATCACCGGTAATCCTGAACCTCAGATAGAACGAACCTTATGGGATGATGTTGATGTGGATGATGTTTATGGTGAAGTTTGATGAGTAAAAATCTATAAAAAGTGAGCATACTATGAAAAATCTTACTATTTTTATTATATTGTTATTTAGCACTGTAGCTATTCAATGCCAATACAAAATAGAGCAAGGTCCTAAAGCAAGTAAACCATATGATCAATGGCAATTCGAGCTCAGTAATAAAAGCAAGGCGCCAATTACTATACAGGTTTACCGTGCATACGGAGAAACAGATGAACATAAAAAAATATTAACTGATTACGAATACACTATTGAACCAAAAGGAAAATTGCGCATAGCCAACATTAACAATAAGAGATTTGATATTGTTCTTCTTTTAAGCTATTTAGGAAACAAAAAAGAGAAAAATTTGACCATTCGGTTTCCAGCACAACGTATTGAAAAAAGGATACTGGTAAAATTTGATGGCGAACGGGTAGTTCCTCAAATAGGTAAAGCAGCGGGTGTAGCAGGAGAAACAGAATCAGGAATTCCTTTAACCAACAATATTGGTGAAAAAGAAATCATTGGAAATAAACCGGTTGATGTTACTCAAATAATAGACAATATTTTTAAATAATTTCACTATTCCTAACCCCAGCCAAAGGTGTTATGTTTAGTAGCATATATTTAGCTGGGGAAATACATGATACCGTTACGTCTACAAATCAAAAACTTTTTGAGCTATGGTTCTGACCTACAAACTATTGATTTTAATCACTATCAACTTATTTGTCTTTCAGGGAAAAATGGTCATGGCAAATCAGCATTACTAGACGCCATTACGTGGGCTATTTGGGGACAAGCACGAAAAATTGGGGGTATAGCCAAAGCAGACCAGGGTCTTTTAAGACTTGGACAAACTAATATGCTGGTGATCTTAGATTTTCAATGCAATAGGCAGACCTATCGAGTTAGACGTGAATATTCTTTTTTATATGGTAAACCCCATGCATCACTTGATTTTGGCCTTCTTGAACCAGAAACAGAAAAGTATGTTTCTTTGACCGATAAGACTATTCGTGAAACCCAAGCTAAAATCGAAAATACTCTTAAATTAGATTATGATTCATTCATCAACTCAGCTTTTTTACGACAAGGTCAATCAAATGAGTTTTCAAAAAAATCACCTAAAGAGCGTAAAGAAATTTTAGCAAATATATTAGGTCTTAATACCTACGAAATTATTAGAAAAAAAGCGCAAGAAAAAACACGAACATTACTTCTTGCAAAAAACACGCTTGCATCGACTGAAGAAAAAATAAACCAAGAAATACAATTGTTACTGCCGGCTCTTGATGAAAAAGCAGGTATCACTAAGGCATTACAAGAAACGCAAACATCGTTAGAAAAAATCAAAATTACTCAACTCCATTTAGAGCAAGAAAAAACTGATTTTCAAACAAAAAAACAAGAACAACAACAAGTCTTATACCAAATTGATCTGCTACAATCTGAATTTCAAAAAAAGAAGTCTCTTTGGCTTAACTTGATAGATCTTTCGCGAACTGTGCATCGTAGACGTAAAAGTATTAAACAGCTTGAAGAGATATTAATCAAAAAACAAGAAATAAATAGCTCTTTGATTAACTTCCAATTACAATGGCAAAAAAAACTTTCATTAAGTGAGGAATTGCTGATTATTAAGACTAAGTGTCAGCAACTTGAGCTTACTCTCACATCACAGCATACTAATGCTATTGATCAAGTAAAAAATAAAATTGAGAAAAATCAGTTAGAAAAACAACTTCTTAAGAAAAGTCTACAAGAATTAATTGCACAAAGTACCAAAATAGAACAAGAAAAAACTACCTTAGAAAAACAGCATCAACAACTTGCACACTCTCTTGAAAAAATACAGAATCAAAATCATAGCTTTATAGAACATCAATTTGAAAAAAGGAAGGAATATTATCATAAATGGATAGCGTTAGGTAATATGACTAAAAATAATCTTGATGCTGTCAAGCATAAGCTTTTATTAGCAGACAATGAAGCTCCATCTTGCCCTTTATGTGAACAAAACCTTTCAGCCTCGCGCAAACGGTTTCTCAACAAAAAATTAAGTCATGAAGAACAATTTATTCGTCATCGCTTGAATCGATTAATAAAAATTACCAAAAAATTAAAAGATTTATTGTATGAGCAGCATGCCCATTATGAACAAATAAAAAAAGATAAACAAGCAATAGCCGTTGCAATTGCCCAACAAGCTGAATTAGTAAAACAACAAGAGAAATTCCAATTACAAATTGATGGCAATGTACATACCCGCAAAAATCTGGAAGCACAACTAATAGAGCTAAATGCTGAATTAATGGAATCTGAAAAAGAGATTACTCGCTTAAAAAACAGTGCAATATTAGAAAATGATTCTATCTATCAAGCTCTTATTAAAGAACAACAAAATAAAAAAAATGAAATAGAGCTTCTTGCCTATGATGAACAAAAGCATGCAACTCTTCAAGCACAAGCGACTGAACTTGATAAACAACTGCAATTACTTCACGAAGCACAAAAACAGTTATCCGAGCAACAAGATCGCAAAGCACGCATTCACGCCGACAAAATAGAATTAAAACAATTAAAAAGTCGCATTCAACTTCTTCAACAACAATTACCTGATTACGAATTCTTAGCAAAACAAGAAGTTAAGCTTCACAACCGATTTATTGAATGTGAAAAAGTTTTACAAGAATTATATACAAAAAAAGAAGAACTTCTAGTAATTCAAGCTGGATTAGTACATAAAACAGAACGCTTAACAACACTTCAAAAAGAGTTAGTTACTATCCAACACAAAGTTAAGGAAATTGAACAGGCATGCGATGATTATCAAGCAATTGCTCAAGCTACTAGTAAAGATGGCATTCAAGCATTATTAATTGAAGATGTGTTACCTGAAATTGAATATGAAGCAAATCACTTACTTTCACGATTAACTGACAATCAAACACAATTGTTTATTGAGTCTTTGCGCGATTTGAAAAAAGGCGGTACCCGAGAAACACTTGATATAAAAATTTCCGATGCGAGTGGATTAAGAGCTTATGAGCTTTTTTCAGGTGGCGAGGCCTTTAGAATTGATTTTGCTCTAAGAATAGCTATTTCTAAATTATTAGCACGAAGATCTGGAACAGCGCTTCAAACACTTATAATAGATGAGGGTTTTGGCTCTCAAGATGAAGATGGATTGCAGCATATCATGGAGGCTTTGTATGCTATACAAGAAGATTTTGCAAAAATTATTATTGTTTCACACTTACCTGGTATGAAAAATCAATTTCCTGTACATTTTACTGTTGAAAAAAACAGTCGCGGTAGTTATGTGCAGATAATTGAACAAGATTAGAAATAAACACCAGACCAACGAAATAGCACATTGATAAATGGCCCCGCTTGGTATTGTATTACTTGACGGTAATTTACTAATTATAACAAAAGACAATCAACATATTGGCGCAATTGGTTTAAGTGCAAACCCTGAATTGGATGGGATTTGGCCAGTAGGATTAAATGCTGCTACTAAAGATTTATAATGATAGGACTCAAAAATTTAAGACATAATTTTATATTCTTAAATCTGTTTTGCCAATAAAAAAAGTCGCATAGTTAATATGCGACTTTAATTTTTTTTGGTAGATATAGTGCTATTCTTGATCAATAGCTACTACTTCTATAACTTCAGGCACTAATTCTTTGAGTCTTTCTTCAACACCTAATTTTAAGGTATACATTGAAGCCTGACAGGTAGCACATGCACCCTTTAAACGTACATATACAATACCCTCTTCATATTTTACAAACTCAATATCGCCGCCATCCATTTTAATAGCTGGTCTCATTTCTTCAATAAATTGAGCTATCTGCTCTACCATATTTAATTCAGGCATAAAATTATACCCACTCTAATCTTGCAATTAAAGCAGTGTCACTAATTCTTCTACCCAAATTAATTACACGGGTATAGCCGCCTGGGCGCGATACATAGTTAGGCGCTATTTCTTTAAAGAGCTTAATAATAGCTTCTTCTTTATATGGCAATAATGCTTTAACACGACGACGCGCATTAAAATTATTTCCTTCACGTGCAATAGTTACAAGCTTTTCAGTAAAACGCTGAACTTCTTTAACATTTGCTTTGGTAGAAACTAAATGTCCATAAGTAATCAAGTGAATAGCCTGATTACGAACCATCGATCTTTTATGTGATGGTTTCAAATTTAATTTTACTTTGCCGCTTTGATGTTTCATGGTTAAAACCTGTATGTTAAGATCAAGTCAATTATTCTTCTTCAGTCTTAAGTACTTTTTTCAATTGAGCTTCTTTAATATTCATGCCAAAAGTTAAACCTAACTCTTTCATGCTATCTTTAACTTCATTAAGTGATTTTCTACCAAAATTTTTGATCTTCAACACTTCATCTTCGTTAAGGTTTACTAGATCAATAATTCTCTTAATACCAGCATTAATTAAGCAATTATGAGCACGAACAGAAAGTTCCAATTCTTCAACTGGCTTAGCAAGTAATTCAACAGAAACACCACCTAGACTATCTGTTTCGGTTGGTTCTTTTTTCTTCTCTTCGTCTGGCAATGCAGAAATTTCATTAAATGGAATCTCAGCACTATGCATGAAATGCTCTAATTGATTACGCAATACAGAAACTGCATAATGAAGAACATCCAATGGATTTTCAGAACCATCAGTAGTAATACGCAAGATTAACTTGTCATAATCGATATCTTTACCAACACGTGTTTTCTCTACGTCAAACATAACTTTTCTTACCGGAGAAAACATTGCATCGATATAAATTCTGTTATCTTCTTGTAAAGCCTTATCAGCTGGCCATTGAGCAGCCTTATAACCGCGACCTGGTTCCACAAAAAATTCAATATCCAACTCACCATCTGAAGCAATGTGAGCAAGCACATGATCAGTATTAACTAACTCAAGATGATCATCAGCTTTAATATCGGCAACCCGAGCTACCCCTTCACCTTTTACTAATAGGTGCATTTTTCCAGGTAACCCACTTTTATTACGAACTATAATATTTTTAATGTTTAAAACGAGTTGCATAGTATCTTCTTCAACACCATGAACACTCGCAAATTCATTATTCACGCCTTTAATAATTACTGATGTAACCGCGGATCCTTCGACACCCCCCAATAGAATTCTTCTAAGGGCGTTGCCAAGTGTAATACCAAATCCTGGCTCCAAAGGTTGGGCAATTAGCTCACCAAAAGTATTGGTAAGCTCTTTTTTATTCCAACTAATTTTGGGTACAATGAGCGGTTTAAACTGTTTTTTTTCCATGTAACCTCACGGTCTTATACTAACTTTACTGATAACGCATTATCCCAAATTACTTAGAATACAACTCAACAATGAGATGTTCTTCGATTGGTGTTTGAATATCGGAACGAACTGGGTTGCGCAATACGCGACCTTTACGATCTTTTTTATTTAATTCAAGCCAATCAGGAACTTTAACACCAATGTTCAAACGTTTATCTACAACTTGCTCAAGAAAAATTTGTTTATCAACTACATTTGGCGCAAGTGAAATTTCATCATTTATTTTTACAAAATAAGATGGAGAATGAACTTTCTTACCGTTTACCAGTACATGTCCATGCACAACTATTTGACGAGCTTGGGATCTTGTATTTGCCAATTTAAGACGATAAACAGTATTATCAAGTCTACGCTCTAGCAAACTTAATAAATTTTCGCCAGGCATACCTTCAGCAATTTTATTTGCGATATCAAAAAAACGCTTAAATTGACGTTCTCTGAGACCGTACATATGCTTAACTTTTTGTTTCTCTTCTAATTGTTTGCCATATTCTGACAATTTACGTGAACGCTTGGTTGATTGATCAGCGCCGCCTTTTGCAACTTTATTATCCATAATAACCTTAAATTCAATAAATTTAATATGTGTTACTTAATACACGTATTATTAAACACGACGTTTTTTTGGAGCTCTGCACCCATTATGAGGCAACGGAGTAACATCACGTAACACCTGAACATCTAATCCTGATGCCTGCAAAGAGCGAACAACTGAATCTCTACCAGATCCAGGCCCTTGAAGATTAACTTCAACTTTCTTGATTCCCATCAAGTTCATTTCTTTTGCTAAAGTACTGCCAACTTGGCCCGCAGCAAATGGAGTTCCTTTGCGCGCTCCTTTAAAACCCATTTGGCCAGCACTTCCACGCAATAGCACATTTCCGTCAAGCGTAGTAATTGATACCAAAGTATTATTAAACGTAGATTTAACATGAGCAATTACAGAATCAACCTGAACTTTGGTTTTTTTTGTTTTTTTCTTGTATGCCATTGGCTTATTTTACCTCTTATAAATGAGCATCAATTATTTTTTAGAAACTTTACGCTTCAACGCAATAGCGGAGCCTTTTTTACGTGGACCTTTTCTCGTACGAGCATTGGTCTTAGTTCTTTGACCACGAACAGGAAGACCCTTTTTATGACGAAGCCCACGATAGCAACCAATTTCTTGCAAGCGTTTAATGTTCATAGTAATTTCTTTACGCAATTCACCCTCAGTTGCATAATTGGATGAAACCTCTTTTTGAATTAAAGCAATTTCTTCATTGCTTAAATCTTTAACGCGCTTATCAAAATTGATACCGAGTTTGCGTAAAATATCTTGAGATGACTTTAACCCGATGCCGAATAAATAAGTCAATCCATACTCAATTCTTTTATTTGATGGTAAATTTATACCTTCAATTCTGGCCATACCTAATCCTTATGTGTGAACTAACCCTGACGTTGCTTGTGGCGGGCATTTCGCTGACAAATAACGCGCACAACACCCTTACGCTTAATAACGCGACAATTAGTGCAGATTTGTTTTACTGATGTTCTTACTTTCATAATATCTTTCCCTTAGAGAAACAACATGATGTTATGATTTATATCTCAATATTATTCTTCCCCGAGTTAAATCATAGGGAGAAAGCTCCAATTGTACTTTATCTCCCGGCAAAATTTTAATATAGTGCATGCGCATTTTACCAGAAACATGCCCTAAAACTTCATGGCCACCCTCAATTTCAATACGAAACATAGCATTTGGCAAAGTCTCTTTGACAATACCATCAACTTTTATTACTTCTTCTTTTTGTTTATATTCTTGCTTTTTAGCCATAAACTCACTCATTTATACGTCGCGTTAAAATTACTGGATCACTTTCAGTAATCAGAACAGTATCTTCAACGTGCATTGCTAAACTTTTATCTGCTGTTTTAACCGTCCAACCATCCTCAGTAATGAACACATCATATTTCCCCAAAGTAATCATAGGTTCAATAGCAAATGTCATACCAGGCCTTAAAATTGGCCCTCGGCCAGGCTTTCCATAGTTCAAAATTTCAGGATCTTCATGCATATGTTTTCCAATGCCATGTCCAGCAAAATCTCTTACTACCCCATAACCGTGAGATTCAACTTCCTTTTGAATCGCCGCAGATATATCAGTCAAACGGTTTCCAGCTCGAGCAGCAGCAATCCCTTTATTGAGCGCTTCCTGAGCTACAGAAATAAATTTCATCGTTGAAGCATCTACAGCATCGACAACATAAGGACGTGCCATATCAGCGCAATAACCGTTCCACGAAACACAGATGTCAACTTTTACTAGATCACCGCTGCGCAATATTTTTCTTTCCGAAGGAACTCCATGCACAACTTCATCATTTACCGAAATACAACTAACATGTTTATAACCATGATAGCCCTTGCATTTAGAAACTAAATTGCGCTTTTTGATTTCATTTTCAGCAATTGAATCTATCTCAGCCGTACTTATGCCTGGCTTAATAAAGGGTTTAATGGCATCAAAAACTTCAAGCAACAGTATGCCTGCGCGAGACATTTTTTCAATTGAAGCTTTATTTTTAATAGTAATCATAACCATTAAACTCCATTTATTTTTTTAAATTCCTCAAATAAGCAATCGATAGATCTTTCAGCATTAACATCAATCACAGAAAAACCAGTCTTCAGATAATAATCTATTAATGCCTGCTCATGCTTATGGTAGGTTACCAAGCGCTCAGTTATCGTCTCAACAGCATCATCGCTTCTTCTCATAAGCTCTGAATCACAATTGTCGCAAATCATTGATCTTTTAGGCGCTAAATTTGAATTTTCTACTAACGAATAAACTGTTTGACAGTTTTTGTTCTTGCAAACATATCTGCTGCCTATACGGTCAATAACCAAATTGTCTGCAATCGAAAATTTCACAATTTTAGCACTTATAGTAGACACTTTTTCTGC
The DNA here is from genome assembly GCA_049325595.1 of Candidatus Babelota bacterium. Lineage (GTDB taxonomy): Bacteria > Babelota > Babeliae > Babelales > Vermiphilaceae > Noda2021. The sequence goes on along the minus strand of JBMOLF010000010.1, from coordinate 235,597 downwards.
AATTATAGCCCCAAAGGCTTGAGCTTGAGGTAAAGTTCTTGGAAAACCATCTAAAATTACCGAATCAACATGATCAATAATTTCAAATAGCCAATTTTTTACCATATCGGTAATCAACTCATCAGAAATAAGTTTACCAGATTTTAAAGCTAAATCTATCTGCTTTCCTATTTCTGTTTGCTCAGCTATGTGCTTTCTACATAGATTACCAGTTGAAAGCTGACTCCAACCCAGATGCTTCACACATAAATTAGACAAAGTTCCTTTGCCTGAACCTGGAGGGCCTAAAAAAATGTATACTTTCTTTATAGAATTATTGATCAACGAGCGCCCCTTGCCTTTAATCTACCAGATGTTAAAAAACCTTCATAACGATGCTCTATCAGATATGATTCAATCTGAGCTGCCATATCCATAGCCACGCCAACAACAATAAGAAGTGATGTTCCGCCTATATTGAAAGGCACATTTACAAACATACGAACAATATTAGGAAGTAATGCTAATACTGCAAGGTAAATAGCTCCTACAAGCCCTATTCTTGTTAGTATGTAATTGAAAAATTCAGAAGTTTTTCTTCCAGGTCTAATTCCAGGAATAAATCCACCACTTTTCTTAATATTATCTGCTAATTCGTCTGGATTATAAACCAAAGCCGTATAAAAGAATGAAAAGAAAATAATTAAAATAAATTCAAACACATTATACAACAATCCAGTTGGCACCATGCTTTCAGATATCATTTTGAAAAAAGCAAATTTTTCAGCAAGCATTACCGATAAAAACATCGGAACGTTAAGAACGGCACCTGCAAAAATAACCGGCATAACCCCAGGAACATTTATTTTAAACGGAATATAGGTACTTTGTCCGCCATAGACTCGTTGCCCAACCACACGTCTGGTATACTGAACAGGGATTTTTCTTTCGCCTTTTTCTAAAAAAACTATGCATGCTGCAATAAGAATAAAGAATAAGAAAACAGCTAAAGACACAAAACCGCTTACTAAGCCCTGTTGAACTTGATAAATCGTGGATAAAACATCGGTAGGAAAACGAGATACTATACCTGAGAAAATAATAATAGAACTACCGTTACCTAATCCAAACAATGAAATTTGTTCACCAAGCCACATAACAAACATCGAGCCAACACTCAATGAGAGTATAAACATAAACCTAAAGGCCCAGCCCGGATCGATTACAAAATTATTTCTTTCAAGTACAAATGCATAGCTCATTCCTTGAACTATACTAACTCCGAGAGCTAAATACCGAGTGTACTGATTAAGAATTTTTCTTCCATATTCACCTTCTTTTGATAATTGCTCTAAAGAAGGTACTGTCATGCTTAACAATTGCATCATAATTGATGCCGTTATATATGGCATAACCCCAAGGGCAAATAGAGTACATTCTTTTAACATACCACCTGAGAAAAGATCTATGTAATTAAGTATTCCACCCAATAAAGACTTTTGCTGCATAAATTGGTGTAGAGCACTTACATCAATCCCAATAACTGGGATGTGTGCACCTAAACGGTACACCAAAACCATCCCCAATGTTATAAAGATTTTTTTTCTTAACTCAGCTATAGAAAAAATATTAAGAAAGTTTGCAAACGAAACCACTGCTTCACATCTCCTTAGTTAATTTCACCTGTCCACCAGAATTTTCAATAGCTTTGATTGCTGATTGGCTAAATGCATCAGCTTCAATTGTAATTTTTTTTGTTAATGTTCCATTACCAAGAACCTTAACAAAAAATCTTCTTGTAGCCCCATTTTGGCATTTTTTTACTTTAATAAGACCTTTTTCAAGAAGTACATTAGCATCAACAGTTGCTCCATTATCAAAAGCTTTATCAAGAGCATCTATATTAACCGTAACAACACATTTTTTGAATTCTGTGTTATTAAAGCCACGTTTTGGCAATCTTCTGAATAATGGAGTTTGTCCACCTTCAAATCCAGGTCGTGTTGATCCACCTGAACGGGCTGTTTGTCCCTTGCCACCACGTCCAGAGGTACCACCTCTTTCACCGCCGCGACCAATACGTTTTCTTTTTTTTCCTGCTGATGATAAATTATTAAGCACTAACATGTTTTCTGCCTCCAACCAATTCTTCTACAGTTTTACCACGTAATTTTGCCAAGTCATTTGCAGAACGAAGTTTTGCTAAAGCATTTAAGGTTGCTTTAACAACGTTTTGTCGGTTAGATGAACCAATTGATTTGGTTAAAACATCTTTAATTCCAGCAGCTTCCATAACAGCTCTTACTGCACCACCAGCAATTACACCAGTACCACGATATGCAGGTCTGATTACTACATGGCTTGAACCGTGTTTTCCTAATACGTTGTAAGGAACAGTTGTACCACGAATAGTAACTGGAATTAAATTTTTTCTTGCTTGGTTAGTTGCTTTTGCAATAGCAAGTGCAACTTCTTTACTTTTACCAAGTCCAATTCCAACGTTACCTTGTTGGTCACCCGAAACTACTAAAGCGGAGAATGAAAAACGTTTACCACCTTTAGTTACGGTAGTTACACGTCCAACATGGACTACGAAATCTACAAAATTAGAGGACTTTTTTTTCATATCATTTTTATTTTCAGTCATTGTATATCCCAGCTATAAAGATCAAACTTGTAATCCGCCGTCACGCAATCCTTCAGCTAGAGCTTTCACTCTACCATGATATAAAAAACATCCACGGTCAAATACAACTTGCTGTATTCCACGTTCTTGCGCTTTTTTTGCCAATTCAATTCCTACTGCTTTGGCAACAGCCTTCTTGTCACCAGTTGCTTTATTAGCTTTCTCTAATTCAATAGAAGAACAGCTCAAAATCGTTGTATGCGCTGCATCATCGATTATTTGAGCATAAATATGATTTAAACTTTTAAAAACCGATACGCGCGGATGCGTAGCAACAGCCTTTAAACGACTTCTTACGCGCAACTCTCTGCGATGTTTTCTTGATTCATTTTTTTTAATCAAGCTCATTTTTTGCTACCTAATATTTCTAAGCTAACTATGCAGCTTTTGTTTTACCTGCTTTACGAACAATTACTTCATCACCAACGCGAATACCTGTTCCCTTATAAGGTTCTGGTGCTCGCAATGATCTAACTTTGCTACAAACTTGTCCTACAAGTTCTTTATCTGCTGACTTGAAGACTAATTTTTGGCCAGATTTATCTACCTCTAATGTAACTCCCTGCGGAAGATCAAAATCTATCTTATGACTATAACCAAGAGAGAAAACAACTTTAGACCCAGCAACAGCCGCCTTAAAACCAAGACCAGTTATTTGAACTTGTCGCTCAAATTCAGCTTGAGATCCTTTAATCTTATTATATAATAAAGCTCTATTTAAGCCCCATTCTCTATTAACTTCGCGGGTGCTTAAACCTTTACGTGCGCCTTTTGTGGTAATCACCAACGCATTATCTTTAACTTCAGCCTTTAAAAATTCTGGCAACACGTGAATACCAGAAGCTTTCTTGCCTTTATAGTGTATTTCTTGTCCTTTGATATCTATCTGAACACCATTGATATCAATAGGTTTTCTTCCAATTTTTGACATAGCTAACCTTTAATCTTACCAGACAGTGCAAAGAACTTCTCCGCCAACGCCTAATTCTTTTGCTTTACGATTAGAAATAACCCCACTGCTTGTAGTTAATATTGAAAGCCCTAAGCCACCAATTACTGGTTTTATTGCTTTTGAACCAACATAATCTCTTCTTCCAGGGGTGCTAATACGTTTAATTTCATGAATTACTGATTCGCCATTCATATACTTAAGAAATATTTTAATTTCTTTTTTTACCGAATCATTTTCAAGAACAACTACATCTTTGATAAAGCCTTCATCTTTAAGAATTGTAGCTATATCAAATTTTATTTTTGAATACGGCGCAACAACCCAAGGCTTTGAGGCCATTACACCATTTCTTATTATGGTTAAAAAATTACCAATTGCATCAACTGACATGTAAATCCTTCCAGTCCCAAAATTACCAACTTGTTTTTTTGACACCAGGAAGCATTCCCTGGAGAGCTAATTTTCTAAAACATAGTCGACACATCATGAAAATTCTTAAGTAACCACGTGGTCTACCGCATAGTTTGCAGCGATTTTTTGCTCTTACTGGAAACTTAGGTGTTCTATTTGATTTTTCTATTAACGCCTTTCTGGCCATTCTGATTTCCTTAATTCTTAAATTCGTTATGCACGACGAAATGGCATGCCAAAACTTTTTAACAATTCCAAACCATGCTCATCTGATTTTGCACTTGTGCATATTGTTACGTTAAGACCATAAACCTTATCTGAAATCTCATAAGAAATCTCAGGGAAAATGATCCATTCTTTTATACCAAGATTATAATTTCCACGACCATCAAATTTGGTTGGGACACCTTGGAAATCACGCACTTTTGGTAGTGCTAAATTAATCAATCTATCAAGAAACTCATACATTCTTTGTTTACGTAAAGTAACACGAACACCAAGAGGCATGCCTTTACGAAGCTTGAATCCTGCAATAGACTTACGAGCTGTTGTTTTAACAGGAGATTGTCCTGCAATTTGTGTCAATGCTTTAATAACAGAATCAAAAACTTTAGTATCTGCTACTGCATCTTTGCCTACACCAACGTTTAACACAATCTTTTCAATCTTAGGTATTTCCATTATATTGGACAACCCCAGCTTGTTCTTTAATTGTGGACGAATCTCATTTATATATATATCTTCAAGACGAGCTTTTGCCATGTGTATAATCCTTAAACCCTGTGGTTATTAAAACGCATCATTACAACGAGTGCATATGCGCGCTTTTTGTCCATTTTCAAGAAGCTTGCTTTTAACGCGGCATGGTTTTTTGCAATGAGCACAAAGAGGCATTACTTTTGATGCATCAAGATAGGATTCCGTTTTTTTAATTCCTGAAACTTCACCTTGCTTGCGAGCTTTTATATGACGAGTCATCAACCCTATGCCTTTGACAAGGACTTGATTTTCAGTAGGCAAAAATTCTAAGACAGTTCCAGTCTTGCCCTTGTCTTTACCAGTTAACACAACTACTGTGTCATTTTTCTTAATACGCGATATCATAAAAATCCTCTATAACACTTCAGGCGCTAATGAAATGATTTTTGAAAAACCTTTAGCCCTTACTTCACGAGCTACAGGACCAAATATACGCGTTCCTACTGGTTCGCCATCCTTAATGATAACGGCAGCATTATCGTCAAAACGTATATAACTTCCATCTTCTCGCTTAAATTCTTTAGCTGTTCTCACCAAAACGGCTCTTACCACTTGCTTCTTTTTTACAACTCCGCCAGGAATTGCTTCTTTTACTGAGCACGTTACTTCTTCGCCCAAATAGGCAAATCTTTTTCTGGTAGACCCAATGATTTCAATAACCATTAATTCTTTTGCACCGGAATTGTCAGCAACTTTTAATCTTGTTTGTTTTTGAACCATTGTTATTCTCCACTGCTTCTAGTAACCGATGCAGATGGTTTAACTACGCGCATCAAATACATATATTTTGTTTTAGAAACAGGACGACCTTCGTAGATTTCAACAACATCGCCTACTTTAGCAAGATCCTGCTCATCATGAACTTTATATTTCTTTTTTGTTTTAAGAATTCGCTTGAATTCTGGGTGTCTATATACACGTTCAATTTCAACAACGATAGTTTTATCCATCTTGTCTGATACAACAACACCTACTTTGGTTTTTTTATTTGTTTGTTCTGTAGCCATTGAACACCTTTTCGTCATCCAAATTAATTATTCTGGTTTATTCTTTGACCAATAGCAGTCAAAGTGCGAGCAATATTGCGACGCATTTTTTTGAATTGTGAATAATCCTTGATATGAGCGGTAGATGCATTTAGGCGCAAACTAAAAAGTTCTCTTCGCAAATTCTCAAGCTTTTCTGCTAATTGCTCAACAGACATTTGAGCAAATTCTTCTTTTATTTTGCTTATTTTCATGATAACTTCGCCATTTCACTATTATTCAACAGATACTTGCTGCTGAGCATCTTTTTTTACAAACTTTGTACGCAACGGCAATTTATAAGCAGCTGCTTGCAACGCTTCACGTGCTTCCAATTCAGACAATCCGCTTATTTCACAAATGATTCGTCCGCGCTTAACAACTGACACCCACAACTCAGGGTTACCTTTACCTTTACCCATACGTGTTTCAGCTGGTTTTTTGGTAACAGGTTTATCGGGAAACACTCTTAAAAATAATCTTCCCACTTTTTTCAACTTACGAGAAATGGTTATACGCATCGATTCAATCTGCTGCGCAGTAAGCCATTTAGGTTCCAATGCTTCTAAGCCATACTCACCAAAAGCAACTTCTCGAGCTCCTTTTGAGCGGCCCTTCATGGTACCTTTTTGTAATTTTCTATATTTTGTTTTTTTTGGCATTAACATGATTGTATTCTTTCAAGCTAATTATCACGTATGCTGAAATTCACCTTTATAGATCCACACTTTGATACCAATAATTCCAAATGTTGTTTTTGCTTCAGCAACGCCATAATCAACATCAGCTCTTAAGGTATGCAATGGAACTGAACCTATAAATGTTTCTTCTTCACGCGCGATTTCCGCACCACCTAAACGACCAGAGCAAGAAATTCTAACCCCTTTAGCACCTGACTTCATAGCAGAAATAGCTGCACGCTTCATTGCTTTTTTGAAACTTACGCGTTTAACTAATTGATCTGCTATAGTTTTAGCAACTATCGTTGCATCAAGCTCAGGATTTTTTACTTCTTGAACTGAAATGTCTACGTTTTTCTTTTTTAGGTGCGTAGTTAATTGGTTTCTAAGAACTTCAATTTCTTGGCCTTTTTTACCAATAACCATGCCTGGACGAGCAGAATGAATAACAATTCGCACGCTTTCGCCAGCTTTTTCAATTTCAATTTTTGAAACTTCAGCTTCATCAAGAGCTGAGTTAAGGTAACGTCTTATTGCTAAATCCTCTAAAAGTTCTTTACCATAAGAATCTCGAGCAAACCAACGAGAATCCCATCCTAAATAAACTCCGAGTCTAAATCCTTTCGGATGAACCTTTTGTCCCACGCTAATCCTCTTTCCTAGTAATAGGCTCAACAATAACACTCATATGACTAAAGCGTTTTCTTTGAATATTTGCACGCCCCATTGCTCCTGGTTTGAAATAGCGAACAATTGGTCCTTGGTCAACACGAATGTCTTTAATTATAAGACCTTCTGCATTTAATCCTTGCAAATTTTTAGCATTTGCGGCGGCTGATTCAATAATTTTAGTAATTGGAATAGCCCTTTTTACCGGATATGTAGCGAGCCAATGTAAGGCGTACGCAACATTTTTCCCTCGTATAACATCAACTATAGGTCTTAATTTATACGGAGAGAATCGAAGATAGCGAGCCTTGGCAACAAACTGCATCTTTAACCTCAAAAATTATATAGCTGTTTAGCTTAATTTGTTTATATTACTATAATTTAACTAATTTATTGACAATGAGCAACTGGTTTTGTTATTCGCCAGCCCCTGATTGTCGTTGTCCACTATGGGCTCTAAACGTTCTTGTTGGTGCAAATTCACCTAAATAATGGCCAACCATATTTTCAGTTATGAAAACTGGGATAAATTTTTTGCCATTATGAACAGCAATGGTAAGTCCTACAAATTCAGGAACAATCATGCTACGACGAGACCAAGTTTTGATTGCCTCTTTTTTTCCTGAAGACTTAGCTTTTTGAATTTTGCTTAACAATGAAGGTTCAACATATGGACCTTTTTTAATAGATCTTGCCATCGTTTACCTTATCCTACTTACGACGTTTAATAATTAAATCACTCTTACGAGTTCTAGTCTTAGTTCCTTTGCAACCTTTGCCCCACGGAGAAACAGGGTGAGAACCAGATTTGGAACGACCTTCACCACCACCATGTGGGTGATCTACTGGGTTCATAGCCATACCACGCACGGTAGGACGAATACCTCTATAACGAGTGCGCCCCGCTTTACCCCAATTAATGTTTTGATAATCTGCATTACCAAGAACACCTATGGTTGCCCAGCAATTAAGAGGAACCATGCGAATTTCACCGGATGGCATTTTTAATGTGGCATATTCATCAGACTTAGCCATTAGCTGAACTGAAGTTCCAGCGCTACGTGCGATTTTACCGCCCGATCCAGGAATAATTTCAATATTATGAATCATAAAACCAACAGGTATTAATCTAAGAGGAAGACAATTGCCAGTGCGAGCTTCAGCACTTTCACCAGCCAAAATAGTACTTCCCACAGAAAGACCTTCTGGCATTAAAACATATTTCTTTGCACCATTGATATAATGCACTAACCCAATACGAACGTTTCTATTAGGGTCATATTCAATAGCAACTATTTTGCCAACAACATCTCTTTCTGAGCGCTTAAAATCAATAATTCGGTATTTTTGAACAGCGCCACCGCCACGATGACGTACTGTAATTCTTCCGTATGAGTTTCTTCCACCTTTTTTCTTCAAACCATAGACAAGACTTTTTTCAGGTTTAGTCTTGGTTATGTCACCGGTATTCAGATAAGATTGAAAACGCAGTGATGAATTACGAGGTCTTCTGGTTACAATTGCCATGGATTACCTTTAAATTCCTATTAATTAAACTTGCTCTTGCGCAACTTCACCTGATACGGTTGGATTGCCACCTTGACTAAATAAGTCAAGCGAGTAACCCTCTTTCAAGGTAATGAATGCGATTTTTCTTAATTTACCGGTTGTAATTTGTCCTCTGCGTAACATCTTATTTTTACCCTTGCGAACAACTATACCAATTTTTTCAACTTTAACATTGAATAGTTTTTCCAAAGCTTCTTTTACAGCAGGCTTATTTGCATGAGGATGGACTTTTAGAACAAGCTTATTATTTAACTTATTTAATTTATAAGCTTTATCTGAAATAACCGGACCAACGATAATATCATAAATACTTAAAGCCATCGTGAAACCATTTCTTTAAATTGATCCATATCTTTCTTTAAGAACACCCATTGACTGTTAACTGCAAGGTCTACAGCATTCGGTTGATCAAAGAAGAGAATGCTAACATTAGGAATGTTTATAAATGAGGCATAATTTAAAAAATCATTGGCAGATAAAAAGAGTGTTATATTTTTATCATTTAAACCTGCATTTTTTAATGCTGAATATGCAACAGCTGTTTTCGGTTGCTCAGTTTCCAAAGCCCAATTTAGACAGCCGATTTTGCCATGATTTAAGCGCTCTTGCAATAAAGAGACCAATGCACCTTTTCTGATGTCTTTATTTATTTTTAACGTTCTGGTTCGCTCTTGAGGGCCAAAAACAACACCACCCTTTCTCCACAAAGGAGATCTTGGAGATCCTGCACGTGCGCGACCAGTACCTTTTTGCTTCCAAGGTTTTTTATTTGAGAAATTAACCTCTGAACGATCTTTGCAAGCAACAGTACCTTGACGCCAATTTTGATTAAGTACGCGAACATATGTAGAAAATGCTTTAGGAGAAATTTCTCTTAGTGCTTCAGCCACCTCTAAATCATTTGGCTGAATAACTGCAAAAATTTCCGAAGCAGTTGTTTGTTCTTTAGTTTTAGCAGTTTCTTTTTTCTTTATCATGATTTACCTACGCTTTTTTAATGCATAAAAGCGAACCAGTTTTTCCTGGAACAGAACCTTTAACAAGTACGATATTATTATCAGGTTCTACCTTTATAACTTCGAGGCCTTTCATCATTTTGGTAAGCATACCCATGTGTCCAGGGAATTTTTTACCTTTAATGATTCTACCTTGCCGTCTGAAAAAGCCTGAAGATCCTGGCTTATTACCCATTTTGGATCCGTGACTTGCTCGTCCACCTGCAAATCCATGTCTTTTCACAACGCCGGCAAAGCCGCCACCTTTTGTCGTACCAACAACATTAACCTTTGTGCCAGTTTCAATTAATTGAGTAAAATTTACTAATTGTCCAATTTGTATGGAATCAAATTGGCTCTCTACTGACATCTCTTTTAAATGACTAAAATATTTTTTTGGCTTTTTTACCCAGTCTTCTTTAAAAGAGTCGTTTTTAAAACGCTCTCTCAAGCATCCAACCTGAACAGCCTCATAGCCATCACGCTCTTTAGTTTTAATTTGCGTAACTACCCATGCTGAAAGATCAACTGCTGTAACTGGTACAACTTTATCGCCTAAAAAAACTTGGGTCATTCCAATTTTTTTTCCCCAAAATTTTGTACTCACTGAATGACCTTTCTGTCTTACTTGATCTCTACATCAACGCCAGAGGAAATATTTAATTTCATAAGCGCATCCATTGTTTGATCAGACGGAGAAACAATATCTAAAATTCTTCTATGCGTAGTCAATTCAAATTGCTCACGAGACTTTTTGTCTATATGAGGCGATCTTAAAACCGTAAAGCATCGACGTTTATTAGGCAAAGGAACAGGTCCCATTAATTGGGATCCTGTTCTTTTAACTGTCGAGACGATTTGTTTTACCGCCTTATCAAGCAATTGATGATCATACGACTTTAAGGTAAGTCTTATTTTTTGCTTTTTCATTGATCACCTAAAGTTACTCAATAATTTGTGTCACAACACCGGAACCAACCGTTCTACCACCTTCACGGATAGCAAAACGTAAGTCTTTGTCCATTGCAATAGGCGCGATAAGTTCAACAGATAATTCAACGTTATCGCCTGGCATAACCATCTCGCGACCTTCTGGCAAGGTGCAAACACCGGTAACGTCGGTGGTTCTGAAGTAGAATTGCGGTTTATATCCATTAAAGAATGGGCTATGACGACCACCTTCATCTTTGGTTAAGATATAAACTTTACATTTGAACTTTTTGTGAGGAGTAATTGTGCCTGGTTTTGCAATAACCATACCACGCTCAATTTCTTCTTTCTTAACACCACGCAAGAGAAGACCAACGTTATCTCCCGCTTGACCTTCATTAAGAGTTTTTCTAAACATTTCAACACCAGTAACGGTAGTTTTCATGTTTTTACCAAAACCAACAAGGTCAACTGCTTCACCAACTTTTACAATACCGCTTTCTATTCTACCAGTCGCAACAGTTCCACGACCTTCAATAGTAAATACAGATTCAATAGGCATCAAGAACGGCTTATCGATTTCACGAGTTGGCTCTGGAATATAGTTGTCAAGCGCATCGGTTAATTTTTCCATAGCGCCATAACCTAGCTCACCCTTATCACCATTTAATGCTTTAAGAGCAGATCCTCTTATAAAAGGAATTTTATCGCCAGGGAAATCATATTTGTTTAGAAGATCTCTAATTTCTTCTTCAACAATGTCAACCATTTCAGGATCATCTACCATATCAACCTTGTTGAGGAAAACAACAAGAGCTGGAACGTTTACGTTTTTAGCTAAAACAATGTGCTCACGAGTTTGAGGCATAGCACCGTCTGCAGCAGAAACCACAAGAATTGCGCCGTCCATTTGTGCCGCACCAGTAATCATATTTTTTACATAGTCAGCGTGACCAGGACAATCTACGTGCGCATAGTGACGTTTGTCAGTTTCATATTCAACGTGTGAGATCGCAATGGTAATACCACGTTCTCTTTCTTCTGGAGCATTATCAATTTGATCAAATGCTCTGAAGTTTGCTAAACCTTTTTCAGAAAGATATTTAGTAATTGCCGCAGTTAAGGTAGTCTTACCATGGTCAACGTGCCCAATTGTACCTACGTTCAAATGGGGCTTTTTTCGCACAAAAACGTCTCTTGACATTGTGTGATCTCCTAAAGACTAATTAAATATATATTTATTTTTTTTCTACAACAGCTTCTTGCACATTTTTAGGAACTTCGCGATAGCATTCAAAATCCATCGAATAACTTGCACGACCCTTGGTCATTGAGCGAAGTTCAGTAGCATAACCAAACATTTCAGCCAATGGAACCTCAGCAGCAATAACTTGTCCCGTTCCTTTAGCTTCCATTCCAAGTATTCTACCACGTTTTGAATTAAGAGCACCCATCACATCACCCATGTATTCTTCAGGGGTCTCAACCTCAACCTTCATAATAGGCTCTAGTAAAACAGGAGAAGCTTTAGCCATAGCAGCTTTGAACGCCATAGATGCAGCAACCTTAAAGGCCATTTCAGATGAGTCAACATCATGGTATGAACCATCATATAATGTTGCTTTAATATCAACAACAGGATACCCACCTAAGATACCGGTTTGAATTGCTTCTTGCAAACCTTTTTCAACAGCTGGAATATATTCACGTGGGATAGTACCACCAACTATTGCATTTACAAACTCAAAGCCTTTACCTCTTTCTAGCGGTTCTAATTTAAGCCATACGTGTCCGTATTGACCTCTACCACCAGACTGTCTAATAAATTTACCTTCCGCCTCAACTGGCTTTTGTACAGTTTCTTTGTAAGCAACTTGCAACTTACCTTGGACTACATCTATCTTGTGATCTCGTTTTAATAAATCAACTTTAATTTCAAGATGAAGCTCACCCATACCTTCGATAATAGTTTGGCCAGTTTCTTCATTATAAGAAAATCTAAATGAAGGATCTTCTTGCATTAACTTTTTCAATGTTAATGTCATCTTTTCATAATCAGCTTTATTTTTTGGCTCTATTGAAGCTGAAATTACTGGTGCTGGAATGTCAATAGATTCAAGCAATATAGGGCTATTTTCTGCAGCAAGAGTATCTCCAGTAATGGAGTCTTTTGCGCCTACAATTGCCGCAATATCACCCGCTTGTATCGAACCAATTTCTTCTCGTTGATTTGCGTGCATTCTTACAAGACGACTAATTCGCTCTTTGCTACGTGTACGCATATTATAAACATAAGAGCCGGCCTTCAATTCTCCTGAATAAACACGGATAAAATTTAACACTCCAACAAAAGGATCTGTCATAATTTTGAAGACTAATGCAGCAAATGGCCCATTTACATCAGCAGGTCTTTCTATCTCAAGCTTTGTATCTGGGTCTATACCAGCAACAGGCGGAACATCAAGTGGAGATGGAAGAAAGTCTATTACCCCATCAAGCATTAATTGAACACCCTTGTTTTTAAAAGCGGTTCCACAAAATGCTGGAACTACCTTACGTTCAATCACTGCCTTGCGAAGAGCTTTTTTAATTTCTTCTACAGCAATTTCTTCTTCATTTAAGAATTTTTCAGCCAACTTGTCATCAACATCACAAGCCGCTTCTACTATTTTGGTACGCAGTTCTTCAACGCGATCGGCAAATTCTGCTGGAACATCAGACCATTTAACAATAGATCCCATTTCCCCATCAAAAGTAGCCATTTTACGCGAGAGAAGATCAATTATTCCATAAAAATCTTCTGACATACCAACTTGCAATTGCATAGCAACAGCATTTGCGCCCAACTTGGTATTAATATCGTCAACAACCTTGAGAAAATCAGCCCCAATACGATCAAGCTTATTTACAAAAATTATACGAGGAACACGATATCTATTTGCTTGTCTCCATACCGTTTCAGATTGAGGCTGAACACCATCAACACCACTAAAAACAGCCACCATACCGTCAAGCACACGCAAAGAACGACCTACTTCAATAGTAAAGTCGACGTGTCCCGGGGTGTCAATTAAATTTATGTGATGCCCCTTCCACTCGCAAGTTGTAGCCGCGGAAGTGATGGTAATACCACGCTCACGCTCTTGCTCCATCCAGTCCATGGTAGCAGCACCTTCGTGCACTTCACCAATCTTATGCGAGATACCCGTATAAAAAAGAATACGCTCGGAAACAGTCGTTTTACCAGCATCAATGTGTGCTGCAATACCTATATTTCTATATTTTTCTAGCCGATTACTCATAGTGTTCCTTAATTACTACCAGGCATAGTGAGAAAACGCTCTGTTTGCTTCTGCCATTCTATGTACATCAATTTTTTTCTTAACTGCGCCACCACGCCCCTCAACAGCATCAAGCAATTCATGCGCAAGGCGAATTCCCATAGTCTTATCTGAACGCTCTTTAGCTGCACCTATTAACCAACGCATAGCTAATGCACGCGCACGATCAGGGTTTACTTCCATTGGAATTTGATAAACACTACCACCAACACGGCGAGGACGAACCTCAACATGCGGAACTAATTGATCAAGAGCTCTGAAAAATAACTCTAATGCCTTATTTTTGTCGCCATTTGACTTTTTAATAAGAACATCAATAGCATCATAAACTATGGTGCGGGCTGCATTTTTTTTGCCGCGCCACATAACTACATTTATTAATTTTTGTATTACAGGAGAGCCATAACGAGTATCTACACCGACATCACGCTTAAAGCTGACACCTTCTTTTTTACGTCTAGGCATATATTAACCCCTTTCCTTTGGACGCTTAGCACCATACAAGGAGCGCGCTTGTCTACGCTTTTCTACGCCGGCAGAATCCAATGTTCCGCGAACAATATGATATTTTACACCTGGAAGATCTGGAACGCGACCACCACGAACAAGCACAACAGAGTGTTCTTGAAGATTGTGGCCTTCACCTGGTATATAAGCGGTAATTTCTATTCCAGTAGACAACTTAACACGAGCAACCTTACGTAATGCTGAGTTTGGTTTTTTTGGCGTTGTTGTAAAAACACGAGTACAAACGCCACGAGCTTGCGGTTGGCCTTTTAGCGCTGCGCTTTTTGACTTGCTTTTTACGCTCTTTCTTCCCAACCGACAAAGTTGATTTATTGTGGGCATACTTTAACGTTCCTATTAAATTTAAAGGGTGATATAATGTGTTAGCAAAAATTCCCAATTTTTTTGCTTAACCCCCAAATCAAGCAAACAAAGGTAAATGTATTTTACCCTTTTTGATAATTTTTTCAAGAATAATTAGCAAAATGGAAAGTGCAGAAACACTATGTGTAACAATTAGTTTATATTTTTTTCATTACTTTTAGAATTTTTAAAATAATTCGTTGTAAATGAATAATTATAAAATACTTTTTCTGAATGAGAGTTGTAACATATTATTAATAACAGCAATTTACTGTTACTAATTAAATTACAGGAGTTAACAAATGATTTTAGCGCGCGCTGTTATATTACTAATGCAAAAACTTTTTTTTAGCTTAGCTGGAATTCTTGGCATTGGATTTCTGATTGGATTTCATGAATTAGGTCATTTTTTATTTTGTAAATTATTTAATATACGTACTCCTTCATTTTCCATTGGTTTTGGTCCAAGACTTATAAAGAAAAAAATTGGAGAAACTGAATTTGCTTTATCCGCAATCCCTTTGGGCGGCTATGTTGAAATAGCTGGATCAGCTGAACTAGGTCAGGGAAAACAAGAAGAAGCCCATGCCACTGATCCTCAGTCATTTAACCAAAAACCCTTATATCAAAAACTGCTCGTAATGCTCGGGGGGATATTATTTAATTTAGCATTTGCTTATGGCGCCTTGACCTTATTATTTATGTTAGGCATGCCAAAAAGCCCCTTATTATATCCTTTTAATACACGCCCAGTAGTTGCAGAAGTAGTAAAGGCTTCCCCTGCAGAAGAAGCAAATATTTTACCTGGAGATCAAATTCTAGCTATTGATGGACAAAGTATTCAGGATAGCCACGATGCTGTGCCACATATTATTGAGACTATAAAACCATTAGCGGGAAAAAGGACTTCCATCACTATAAAACGAGATGGGCAAACCCAAGAAAAGCCTATTACTATCGGCGGAACTGACACCGGCATGATGGGAATAGTTTTTGATATTATTGAAGTACCAGCCTATTCAATTATAGAAAGCATAAAAAATGCCTTTCGCTTAACTAATAACTATATAATTATGACAGCTAAAGCCTATAAGAACATATTTGTAAAAAAAGATGTAAGCAATATGGGAGGACCTTTGGCAGTTATGGCAGTAACTATGAAAGGAGCTGGGCAAGGATTTGGCATTTATTTACTAATACTCGCTATCATTAGCATAAATTTAGCGGTATTAAATTTGTTACCGCTACCTATTTTAGATGGTGGCCAAATACTATTTTCTTTGGTAGAAGCAATTATTAGAAGACCAATTCCGATCAAGATTAAAGAATATATTCATCTTGCAAGCTGGCTTTTAATCTTGGCTTTACTTATTTATTTAAGTTATAACGATCTGATGAAAATCATTACCCCTTATTTAGAAAAGCTAATGATATTTTTCAAATTAAAATAAATAAAAAAAATAAGGCGCGGTATAAAAAACCGCGCCTTATTTTTAATTATTCTGCAATTTCCATTGCAGTAGGTTTTTGACCCATATGTGGATGTTGCTCTCCAGCATATACTTTTAATTTCTTAATCAATTGACGGCTTAGCTTATTTTTTGGAAGCATACCTTTTACCGCCAAATTAAAAAACTTTTCCGGATCTTTTTGCAATAAATCCTTGGCACTCATAGTTTTGTAGCCACCAATCCAACCGGTATACCACGTATGCCAATTTTCATCGTTCCACTTATTGCCAGTTAACACAACATCTTTTGCATTGATTACAACTACATAATCACCACAATCAGTATGAGGTGTAAAATATGGTTTGTCTTTACCTCTTAAAATATCCGCAATCTGAGTTGCCATACGGCCAAGTGTTTGACCTTTTGCATCAATCACACGCCATTGAGGATTTCTATCTTCTTTTCGCAAAATGAATGCGCGATTCATATCCATAAGAAACCTTTTGAACTACTATAAGCACTACTGTAATTTTTGTTGGAAAGAGACTGAACGAAGCTCTAGGTATTAGGGTAAATAAAAATAAAAACATAGTCAAATGCTAAACCATTAAAATTGGCAATTAATTGACAAATACGCCAAAAAGAATTATAAGTTTAGGCATGAGTATTGCGATCAATTATAAGATAAATAATATTTTTTCACTTTTCTCGCATCGAAAGCCCTAAGGGGCAAAAACCTATTTTCTTGTATTTTTTATTCTCATTTCTTAATTTCAAATAAGTTATTATCAATTAATAAGGATATTTTATGCAACCAAGTTGGCTTGTTTTGTTACCCCCATTTTTAGTGCTTTTTGCTACATTTTTGACTAGAAAGCTTAATATTTCACTAATCTTAGGATTAATTACTAGTGCTTTGATTGCTACTAAATTCTCATTAATTGATAGCATTGCCTTATTAAGTAAAAAGTTCTTTTTTCAAATTACCGATGTTGAAAATTTATATCTGTATTCATTTTTACTTATGCTTGGCATAATTATAACTATAATTAATTACACTGGTGGCGCTGCTGCATTTGCACATCAAATAGGCAAAAGGTTACGTTCAGCCAAATCAGCTCAAATAGCGACTATGTCATTATCTAGCATTCTTTTTATAGATGATTACTTAAGTTATTTAACAACAGGACATGTAATGCGTCCTATTTGTGATAAATTTAAAATACCCCGAGCAAAATTAGCTTTCCTTATTCATTCGTTTGGGGGACCTATTGTAATACTTGGTCTTGTATCTAGTTGGGTAGCTCTTATAACTAGCCAGCTTGATCAAGCAGGAGTCTCTCCCTTAGCTAATGAGAATACAAAAATATTAGCTGACCCTTTTTATATTTATTTAGGATCATTACCATTTATTTTTTACTCTTTTTTGATAATTGCAAGTACTTGGTATATCGTATTAAAAAAAATTTCTTATGGGCCAATGCATTATCACGAATTAATTGCACAAAGAACCAATAATCTTTTTGGAGGAAAAAAACCTTTAAAATCAGGTCAAACAGAGCCTTACATTGAAGGAAAAGTTTATTTTTTGCTCATTCCCCTGCTCACTTTAATCATAACCTTTCTTATTGGCACAGCTTATTCTGGGGGCTATCATCTTCTGGGAGGAAAACATAGCTTATTAGATGCTTTTAAATTAAATACTCAACCCTTTTTTGTATTATTTTTATCTGGTTTTATAACTTTGTTAATCAGTATTATCTTGGCACTTTTAACTCGCTCTATTTCATTAAAAAAAGGAATTATTTTATTTAAAGATGGTATAGAGTTAATGCGATCGCCTGTTATTATGGTCTTTTTAGCGTCAACTCTTGGTATAATTCTTCGTAATGATTTAAAAACTGGAACATACTTGGCCCATTTAGTATTTAATACATTACCTATTTACTTACTTCCTGTTATTTTTTACTGCATAGCTTTTTTAATAGCCTTTATTACCGGTACCTCATGGGGAACTATTGCACTTATGGTTCCCATTGCAACACAAATGCTAACATCTTTATTTGAATTACCAACACCAATAACACCCCATCTGATTCCTCTTTTATTTCCCCTGCTAGGCGCCCTATTCTCTGGAGCAACCGCAGGTGATCATTTATCTCCTATATCTGAAACAACAATCATGTCTGCTTCAAGTGCAGGATGCTATCCGGTTGATCATACTTACACTCAGTTATTTTATGCAGCACCAGCATTATTTTCTACGTTTATTGCTTATTTGGTTAGTGGCACCTTAATACATTACTCATTAGCAATGAATTTTTTTATCTCATTTAGCATTTCCTTAGCATGTTGTCTTACTATAATCACCATTTGCAATCTTAGAACTAAGAAAAATGAAATTCCTGAATAGCATTATTATCGCTTTTTACCTATTGTCTTATAACAATATGCAATCGGCAATTATGAAAAATATTTTTAACAACACACAAGAAAAAAGCCAACTTCCACAAGCATTGATTACCATAGGCCATGGTGCTACCGATCTTGCCAAAAATGGGTTATATATTCAGGCCCAACCTCAAGTAATTGAATCATTAAACAATATAGCCGGAAGCGCAAAAATATTAGCTGAAAATGGTATTCTTATAAAAGCTCCTGAAATAAACATTGTTAGTATAGAAAAGGCATGTCTTAACACCATAAAAGCAAGCTGCATTAGTATAATTGGTATGAGCATATCACTTACAAGTCTATGTTGTTTTTATAAAGTTCTTTTTCATAAAATAAATTCAGAAAAAAAAGAATTGGCAACTGAATCATCAAAATTAAAACGATTCATGTTGCCAATTATCAGTTTAGCCGGCGTCATAACCGGCCTACTATTAGTTAAAAATTGTGATGCGCTGATTTAGCTATGCGCTAACTCCAAATCATCATCATTTTCTTCGCCTAGTTCATTTTCAAATTCATACCCATATTCTTCTGATTCATCTTCCTTCTCACTGCGCATGAGCTCCTCGATATCAGAAGGATTTTTAACTAGAGACTCGCTCAAGCAAATCGCATGTTCTTTTACCATCCAATAATTATCTTCTATTCTAATTCCTATACCCTCTTCCGGGATATAAAGACCAGGTTCAATAGTAAACACATCACCTTCTTGCAATGGTTTAGAACGATCACCCACATCATGAACATCAATTCCTAGAAAATGACCTATTCCATGGTTAAAATATTTGTCGTAGCCATATTTTTGTAGAAATTTAACAGCCATATGATGCAAAGATTTTTCCGGATATTGACTATTAAAAAGCCACATGCCTGGTTTTGCACTATCAGCAATGTATTCTTGCATATCTAAAACAATAGTATATAATTCTCTCTGGCGCGCTGTAAAGCTACCTGAAACGGGATACGTACGAGTTAAATCAGCACAATAGTAATTTAAATCTGCGCCAATATCGACCACAACAAGATCACCATTTTTGCATACACCATTGTTTTCATTGTAATGTAAAATCGTTCCATTTTTACCACTAGCGACAATACTTGGAAATGCTGCACGCGCCCCAGATCCCGTAAACATATATTCAAGACTTGCTTGCACTTCATGTTCGGTAACTTGGTCAGCAATAGTCTGTGCAGCCGCTTCTTGGGCTAAAATAGTGACTTCTATTGCTTTATACATATGTTCGATTTCGTCCATATCCTTTTTTCTTCGAAGGCTCGCTACTAAATCACTAATATCGTTAATATTAGGATTAAGTTCGGGTATAAATTGCTTTAAGCGTTCCACTATAAATCTTTGTTCAAAATATTGATTAGTGGAATTAGGATATAAAGTAAAAATAGGCATTTTATTTTGCACAGATCTTCTTAAAAAATCTATAAAATAGGCATACTCATTTTCATGAAAAAAAGGATTAATCTGATACCCTGCACATTTTTCACCAAGATATTTGATCTCATCAACGCCATTTCTCTTTGCTGTCTCGGTATTAGCTTCTAGTGAATTTGCCATCCAACGAGAACGCTCCTTACCACAATTTGGTATATAAAGAGTCGTATTACCTTGTAAGTCCGTTACTAAAATAGTACCTGGCTCGGTAATTCCTGATAAATAATAAAAACTACTTTCTTGTCTAAATACTGAACGATCATTTTCAAATCCTGCAAATAAGACAATCAGGCCATTGGATACATTAAACTTTTCCTTAATTGCTGCTATTAAGTCTTTTCTTATTAATTTTCTGCTATCAAAATTTTGGGCTTTTGAAACACCAAATAACATAATTCCTCGCTTATTAAAATGGTCTACGCTCTGATAATGCTTTATAAACAGTTAATCGATCCATTGTTTCTATCGATGACCCCACCGGTATACCACGAGCTAGACATGATACCATTACCGATGTGGCTTTTAATTTACTTGCAATATAAGAAGCCGTAGCCTCACCTTCTGGTGTTTGGCTAGTCGCTAAAATAATTTCTTTAATAGTTCCTGTTTCTATCCGTTTTATCAGGGGCGTTATAGTTAGTTGATCTGGTCCTATTCCTTCCAATGGACAAATTAATCCCCCCAAAATATGATAAACTCCTTGATAGCCTCCAGTTTTTTCTATTGTTAACATTTCTTGCCATGATTCAATAACACAAACTAAAGACTGATCTCGCTTACCTGAAGAGCATAATGAACATTCTTTATTTTTAGAACGCCACATGAAACAAATAGAACATTTTGCAAGATTATTTTTTACCTCAAGCAACGCATTACAAAACTGCTCCATTTTATATTGATCAAGTGTTAAAAAATAATTTGCTACCCGATAAATATTTTTGGAAGCTAAATAGGGCACTTGTTGCAATAATTTTAATAACTGAGCAAGTTGAGGAACCTCATTAAGCATAATTTTATCATCTCATTTTTATTTTTTTCTTATGTTTTTTAACTCCATAAGCACACCAACCAAAATATATAAGCAAAGTCCTGCTGAAAAATTGGCGGCAAATGCACCAAAAATAAGTGCAACTGCCAACATGGAAAAACGTTGGTTAGTTTCAGCAAATAAAGCTCGAATTATGAAAATTACAAAAATTAATAATGGCAAAATATAATAAGGATCCCTTGCTGAAAGATCTTTTATCCAGCCAAAAAATGGCGCTTTATAAAGCTCTATCGCTTGTGATAAAACCGGACTTAACGCAAAAAATACCGGTAATAATATGAGATTTGGTAAACATCCTCCCAGTCCTGTCCCATATTTTTTGAAAAGCTCAGCCTTTTCACGCGCTAATGCTTCTGGGTCATTTTTATACTTTTGCTGTACATACGCTAGTTTTCTTTGCAATTCAGCAGTTTTTTTCATCTGCTCATTACCTCTTTTACGTAATGGCAACAAAATTAAATTTAATGATAAGGTCAATATAATTATTGCCAAACCATAATTGTGTAAATAGCGATATAAGAAATTTAAAACCACTAAAAGAGCTTTTGATATAGGAGCTAATATTCCCGTATATCCTAATGTCTTTTCTAGGCGACTATCAACTGCAGCTAAAGCTTTGCTCTCTTTAGGTCCAACATAAAAAGATACCATCCATGACTTTTCACTGCTGGTCTCCGGCCCTTCTAAAATAGTTATCAACTGTTTTGATGCACTAGCCTTGTAGTATGCACGTTTCACAAACAAATCAGGATTTGATACCATCGCATGCACAAAATAACGATCTTGCGAACCAAACAGGGTTGGCGCAAACCATCCTTGCTGCTCAGATAGCTTACTTATTTGCTCGGTAACTATCGCATTTTTTTCATTATTCATCACAGTAGAAATAGTATCATCTTTTAATTCAATTACTTCTGGTGATGGCAAGAATATACGTGGTGTAAGAGTTTTATCTCCATGAGGAATAACCGTTAGCATGAGATCAATTTGAAAACTATTATGGTGTATTATAAACTTTTTAATCACAGATCCGTTTTCAAAATCTGCTTGATATGTTAACTGCGTAGTAACATCGCTGTCTTTTCTATCCATCAAAGAATAACTATACGGTGATGGTTGCTCGAATGCTACTAAAAAAGCTCGCGATTCTTGTTGTGTTTCGGGAGTTTGAATAGTATTAATAAGATCTGCTGTGCCATGGTACGGGCGCTTAAAGGTAAACTTCTCTAAACTTGCCCCTCCGGTAGAAAATGTATAAATAGCATGATCAGTCTCAACAATTTGTTGCTGAGATAAAGGTTTTAACGATTCATCAATAAAATCAACTTCTTTTAATAATGGCTTGGTGTTGATTGCTGCTGAAGGGGTTGCCGTAAAACCTTGCCCTGAAACAATTTCAGGCTGACTTGTCGAATTATTTTTGTTGCCCATATAATATTGAATTCCAAGGCTAACAATAAAGGCTAGCGTAAGCGGCACAATTAAATCATTAATTTTTTTCATAATTTTTTCCTTAGAGCGAGGAATAGAGCCATTAAAAGAGAGATATTACTTTAACTTTATGTTTGAGAATACCATATTAATAAATACTTGACCACTAAAACAGCCCAAGAGTATAACTCAAAAAAATAGTATTTTACATAAAAGATCTGATGAGTTATAACTTACATCATTTGATTGTTATTGATAAAAAAGGGAAGCCTGATGAAAATGCAAAGACGACAATTTCGTATTGGTGAGCTTGCAAAACAATTAAAAGTTGAAAAATATGTTGTCCGATTTTGGGAAAAAGAATTTAATTTCAAATCAGTCCGTTCAGCTGGAAAACAACGATTTTACAGTGAAAAAGATTTAGAAACTTTTTTACTCATCAAAGAGCTTTTATATGAAAAAGGATTTACTATTACCGGAGCAAAAAAACAACTCTTAGATAGAGGCACACCAACTTTAAAACAAGATACAAAATTAATAAGTTCCACTTCACTATCAACTGATAGTTCAAATACTGTCTTATTGGACCATTCTTTATTTATCCAACAACTTATTACCTTGCGTGAACAACTTAGAAAATTAAAAAAACTTCTATAATTTTTTGTAAATACATAAATTTATCGTTATTTTTATCTAAACACCAACACATCATTAGTTCAAAACAACGAGATTTAAAAATGTATACAAAAAAAGCACATATTCATTTTGTGGGGATAGGCGGTATTGGCATGAGTGGTATAGCTACCATTCTTAAACATCAAGGTTTTGAAATATCTGGCTGCGATCAAGATATCGATCAAAAAAGTATTCAAAACCTTAAGGATATTGGTTGTCATGTTTACGAAGGCAACAACACTACATTTTGTAAAAATAAATCTATTGATGTTTTGGTTTACTCTTCTGCTATTCGATCTCATAATCCCGAGATTATTTTTGCACAAGAGCAAGGAATTCCAACTATTCCACGTGCTTTGATGCTCTCAGAGCTCATGAGAACAAAATATAGTATTGCTATAGCCGGCTCTCATGGAAAAACAACAACCACTTCTTTAATTTCTCATATTTTAATTGAAGCTAGCATAGATCCAACAGTTATTATTGGAGGACATCTAAAAAATATTTCCAACAATGCTCGCATGGGATTAGGAAATTTTTTAGTTGCTGAGGCCGATGAAAGTGATCGCTCTATCGAGAAATTAAATCCAACCTTAGCTCTTGTTACCAATATAGATATAGAACACTTAGAAACCTACACAGATCTTGATGATATTAAAGGAACATTTAAAAAATTTTTAAACAATATTCCTTTTTATGGGAAAGCATTTTTATGCGCTGAAGATGAAGCGGTACGCGCAGTTTCCTTACAACTTCCGCATATTAAAAAAGTTTTTTATGGCTTAGATGAAACTGCTGATATTTATGGGAAAAATCTTAAAATAGAACCTGATTTCTCATCATTTGATGTTTACACAAAAGGCAATTCAGTTTCTTTGGGAACAATTACTATCCATATGCCTGGTAAACACAATATATTAAACACATTAGGTGCTATATCAATCGCATTGGATTTAGGAATCGAATTTAAAATAATTCAAAAAGCACTACAATTATTTAAAGGAATAGAACGTCGTTTTTCATATAAAGGCAGATTTTTTGGGGCTGAATTCTTCGATGATTATGGCCACCACCCTAAGGAAATTCAAAATACATTGTTAGTTGCCAAAAAAAAATGTAAGAAAAAGCTTATCGTAATTTTTCAACCACATCGCTATAGTCGTACTGACAAATTATGGCAAAATTTTATAGACACATTCAAAGAAAGCGCTATCGATCACTTAATAGTTACTGATATTTATCCTGCAAGCGAAGCAGCTATACCAAATGTTACTAGTGAACGATTAGCAGCGGCTATAAATGAGTGCAATCCACCTTTTAAAACTTATTATGTTCCATACGACATTAATTTTACTTTTATTAAAGCCCAACTAAGCAGCTTAATTGAAGAAGATGATATAGTACTTCTTCTTGGTGCCGGAAAAATGAATAAACTAC
Organism: Candidatus Babelota bacterium; assembly: GCA_049325595.1. Classification (GTDB taxonomy): domain Bacteria; phylum Babelota; class Babeliae; order Babelales; family Vermiphilaceae; genus Noda2021. Next base: position 210,788 of record JBMOLF010000010.1, on the reverse strand, counting down.
CCGACTTACTCTAATTTTTCAAGATTGATTTTACCGGTAATTTAGTTTTGCTACATGTAACTATATTCCTTAGATCCTGCACCCCACCTGTGTAGATTTGAAAATTATATAAAAATATTGAAAAAACATTGTTTCTTTTTGTAATTTATTATTGTATTTGAAAAGTATAAGGGAGAAGGGTTTATATGGAGATAAAAAAAATTATTTTTCTATCGTTATTTGTTTTAATGTGGGCAATTATCGCAGGAATTACTTTTGAACATGGTGCAAACGCTAAAACAAAAAATTATCGTTCTTATAGAAATGATAGAGGAAAGGCTGTTGGTAAAGGAATATTATTTGGAGGTTTAGGTGGCGCCGCTATTGGTGGAATAGCTGGAGGACGCAATGGAGCGTTAATTGGTTTGGGCACAGGAGCAGGATTGGGTGCTATAGCAGGCGCAGCTTCGACGAGTAATAAAAGAAAACATTCTGATGAAGATTAAGAGTAATATTATTGCTCAATGATCTTATCAGTATAAATTAAGACTTTATATTTATTCTTTTCTATTTTACCTATAATGACTAAGCTTTTATGAGGTTTAGTAAAAACCATTAGAAATTCTTGTTCTTCTTGGTAAAAAAATAATTTCTCCCAACCCAAAAATTCCATTTCTTGTTCATAAAAACTAGTAATCTCGGCGGGAATATATTGAGTATAATATTCTAATCTTGTATGACTTGCCATATCATGCTGTTTTATTGAATGAGCATCAATCATATAGGGAATTTCTTTGTTGCTCAACTCATCAAATTGATTAGATAAATTATACCTTTTTCTTTTATTAAAATGTTGCTCTCTTTTTTCTATTAACATTTCATTTTCAAAAAGATCTTTTTGATCAACAAAATAAGCAGGATTGCTCATTATTATAGCATCCTGCTTATTTTTATTTTTTTTTGAACATGAAGGGAAAAAGCCCAGGCACACAATCAATAAAATATATGCACCTTTATTCATAATTATGCTTCTATACGTGCATTGTTAGAAGCTTTTTGCTCTTTAGTAAGAATTTTTTCTTGTACACGAGCAGCTTTACCTACACGTTTTCTAATATAATAAAGTTTTGCTCTGCAAACTTTACCATTTCTAATTACTTTAACTGATTCGATCAAAGGTGAAAAGTTTGGGAAAATACGCTCTACGCCTACCGCATTTGCCCCAATTTTACGAACGGTAAAAGAGCTTGAAATGCCATTTTTTCTTATTTTTATAACATCCCCCTCAAATACTTGCAAACGCTCTTTATCGCCCTCTTTTATTCTTTGAGATACAGCGATAGTATCTCCCACTTTGAATGGAGGAAGTATATTAGGTTTCACACCCAAATCAATTATAGTTTCTTTTGTAATTTTTTTTGCTTTCATGTTAAATCATTCCTCATGCTTTGCATTATTCGGGAGATCTTATTTGTAAGAATTATTTTTTACTATACCCTAAAACATTACGAATGCCAATTTTTTTGCTAGTTCTTTACATTATTACCAAGCCATCTATCTAATATAATGGCAACTGCAGAACGAACTGATAAATGATTAAAATCGGTTAATCCAACAACTGGCAATAATAGGTAATCGCATTGTGCTAAAAATTCATCAGACAAGCCTTTACCAGTTCCAAATACAAAAAGTACTGGACGCTTAGGTTCCCACACTTTTTCATAATCATAAAAAGTAATCATTTGACTATGTGAGATATCTCTTGCTGATGTAGCAATAACAAGCGGTACTTGGCCTTCAATTTCATAAATTTTGTTTTTAACTTGTTCCAATTCTGCAACTAATTGAACATCTTTTATTGCCTCATGACGATGCTTATTATATTCACTTCCGTAGCCGGTTTGCCAAAAATCCAGTAAAGTTCCAACAATTTTTTGTTGATCTTTAAGCGGAGTAACTACAAAAAACTTTTTTATTCCATATGTTTTAGAGGATCGCGCAATATCATGAATATCTAAAGATGTAACTGAAGTAGTTCCAATCTTGTCTTGATCGCCAAGCACAACATTGCTATGCAGTAATGCAATATAATGATGTGGTATTTGTTCTAAGGTTATTTTTTTTTGCTCTGAATTTAAAGGATATGATTTGAGCCATTCAAAATGATGCAGAACTGTTCTTTTTACTGCTTCTGTTTGGCGCCATCGTTGTAGCGCATTATGATTCCCAGACCTTACAACATCAGGAACGCTCATACCCTTCCATACAACTGGCTCAGTATATTCTGGATAATCCACAAAAGGACCGGTAAATGATTCATGTTCAACCGATTCTTGTTTGCCAATAATACCAGGGATTAACCGCATAAACCCTTCAAGAAATATCATTGCAGGTATATCACCACCCATTAATACAAAATCACCAACAGAGATTATTTCATCTGCATAATATTCTTCTACACGAGCATCCATACCTTCATAACGAGCAGGTACCAACATAACATGTTTATGTTCTGCGCTTTTTTGCATAATGGAATTAAGCAATTTTTGAGTTAGCTTTTTTCCATGAGGTGAGAAAAAAATCTTATAACTAGACCCCCGTTGTTCTTCTGTATTTTCAATGGCCCGCTGAATAATATCCGGCTTGAGGAGCATTCCTGCCCCATGACCAAATGTTGGCGCATCTATCCGCTCTTTGGGAGCCGCAAAAGAAAAAAAATCAGCTAATTGAATATTAACTAATTTATTTTCTTGAGCTTTTTTTATTAAGCTTGTCTCAAGGAATGGTTTATAAAGCTCAGGAAAAACTGAAAGAACAGATATTTTCATATTCAGAAGCACTTTACCTTAGTATTTATTCTGCTTGCTTTTTTGTTTCAGCCGCAGCTTCAATACCCTGCTTTTGATATAATTTATGAATTTTTTTTACCGAATCAGTCGGTTGTGCACCTTGAGATAACCAATATTGAATACGCTCTTCATGGAAAGTTACCAATTTAGTATCTAGTGCATTATAAGTGCCTAAATCTTCTAAAAAAGCTCCATCACGCTTTTTGCGAGAATCTACCGCAACTATGCGATAAAAAGGAGCATGTTTTTTACCAATACGAGACAATCTAATTTTGACTGCCATAGATAATCCTTCAATTAAAAAAGGGTAAAATTAATTACAAAATAACTAAAAGAGATTAGGAAACCGTCCAAATTTCTTTAGTAGTTTAACATATTGTTGACTTTGTTCAAAGCGGTCAAGCAAGGTATTAATATCTTGCTGGGTTACGCCCGCTCCAATAGCAATTCTTTTTTTTCGAGAGGCATCTATAATAACATGGTTGAGACGCTCTTTTGGCGTCATAGAATGGATTATAGCCTTAAATTTTTTCAATTCAAGCTCGCCTTTTTCGATCATTTCTGGGGAAACATTCTGCTTATTAACCCCAGGAATATACCTAAGAATATGAGTCATTGAGCCCAACTTATTCATCATCTCTATTTGATCAGCAAAATCTTGTAAAGTTAATTTTCCTTTAGCAAAAGCCTTAGTTAAACGCTCTTGCTCAGATTCTTTTATTTTTTCATTTGCTTTTTCGACCAAACTTTGAACATCTCCCATTCCCAGGATTCTACTTGCTATTCTATCAGGATAAAAATGTTCAATATCAACAAGCTTTTCACCAATACCGGCAAAAATAATTGGTTTTTTTAATGCATATCTAAATGCAAATGCAGCTCCCCCTCGAGCATCACTATCCATTTTGCTTAGCATAGCAATATCAAACCCGATTCCTTGTTCAAAAGCCTGCGCTACTGCAAAGGATTCTTGTCCAGTCATTGCATCTAATACGAGCAATTTATACTTAGGTTCTAACTCAGCTTCTACAAAACGCAATTCTTGAAGCATCGCATTATCTATATGGAGACGGCCGGCTGTGTCCAAAAACAACAACTCAAACCCCTCTTTTTTATAGAAATGATAAATTTCTTTTGCAGCCTGAATAGGATTAGTTGATTGGGATCGGTAAAAACTCACCCCTGCCTGCTTTGCTACCAGTTCTAGCTGATCAATAGCTGCTGGACGATAAAAATCTATCGACGCCAATAAGATACGCCTATTTTTTCCTTTTTGTTGCGCTTGCTTTTGAATAAGAGAAGCAATTTTTGCAATAGACGTAGTCTTACCCGAACCTTGCAATCCTAAAACCATCACTATTGATGGGAGCTGAAAGGAAAAAGGAACAACTTGCTTACCTCCTAAAAAGGTAACCATACGTTCATAGACAACCTTTATAAATTGTTCATTTGGCTTTAAAGCGCCAATAAGTTTTTGGCCAACAATATCCTGATTGATTTCTGCGCAAAACTGCTCCACAAGAGCATAAGGCACGTCGGCTTCTAATAAAGCATCTTTTACCTGCGCTAATGCATTATTAACGTCAGATTGAGTTAAAACCTTATTGCCAGTAAGTTTGCTAAAAATAGATGAAAATTTTGAACTCAAGAAATCAAACATACTAATTTTTTCCTGCTTTTTTTGCTATATTAAAAATAGTTTATCAAAAAAAAGCATAAACACTATATTTTTACCTTATTAATGGCGTTGATTTAATTAATTTCTTACCCGAACGGATTAATTATTTCTATTAGAAATTATAAAGGATTGGATTTATAAGACTATTAAGTATTTAGTAGAGAATTACATAGCTTTTCGTATGAAAAAGAGTTACCCATGGCAGTAAAAAAAGAATATATTACTCAACAATTTCCCAAAACTTTATTACTCGGCATACAGGCCCCTTATAATAGAAATATTGATATTAACTCATATTTTGAAGAATTTTTAAATCTGGTTAAGTCAAATCGTACTCATTATGACGAAGTCAAATTTATAACCTTACGAGAAATAGATCCTGGTTATTTTCTTACTCAAGGAAAGTTAGAACAGGTAAAGGAAATTTGTGACAAGTTAGAAATCGAAGAAGTAATTATATCTGAACCCTTAACGGTGCAGCAAGAACGTAATTTAAGCGAGTTATTACACTGCAAAATATATGACCGCACCCGTTTAATTTTAGAAATTTTTGAAAAATCTGCTACATCAGCCGAAGGAAAACTTCAAGTAGCCATTGCTATGCTTCAATTTGACAAATCAAGACTTTCTGGGCAAGGAATATTTTTATCCCAACAAGCCGGAAAAATTGGCAATAAAGGACCCGGTGAAACCATTAAAGAGCGTGAAACACGCCACATTGAAAATGCCATTTTAAAAATTAAAAAACAGCTTGAAAAACTCCATACTGCACGACAAACACAGCGTAAACGACGACTTGCAAGCAACATTCCTTTAATTTGTTTAATTGGCTATACCAATGCGGGCAAATCAACTATCTTAAATTCTCTTACTAAAAGCTCTGTTCTGGCCGAAGATAAATTATTTGCTACGCTTGAAACAACTACACGAGAACTCTATATTGATGGCAAAAAAACAGCTTTGATATCTGACACCGTTGGTTTCATTCAACAGCTTCCCCATCAACTTATTGAAGCCTTCAAATCCACACTTTCAGAATTAGAATATGCTGATTTACTTTTACATGTAATTGATATTGCTGATGCAAATTGGGAACTTCATATAAAAACAGTACATCAAATTCTTAAAGAACTTGATGTTAACAAACCAATGATCTATGTATTTAATAAAGCTGATAAAATTGATAATAAAGAACAAATAGAGTCAAAAATAAGCAAATATCAGCCACATGTCTTAGTAAGCGCGCACAACAAAACAGATTTACAACCTTTAATAGACTATATATTTAACTTTACTGAAAATTTTAAAAAGTAGGGTAATAGACAAAAAAATTTATAGTATCGTTTACAATGTAAACTAATTAAGGAAATAGGTATCTCAATGTCGGTAATTATTTCTTATATTTTAAGTATTTTTTTGTTTGCCGCTTTAGATATATTTTGGCTTGGTTTTCTTATGAACGATTTTTACCAAAATAATATTGGCAAATTAGGAAGATCAAGCCCATTGATAAGTATTGGAATTATTGTCTGGGTTTTAATCGTTGGCGGTATTTTTTATTTTGTCTTACCTTTAAGTATCAACTATAAATCTGCATTTTTAAATGGTTTAACTTTTGGATTCATTCTATACAGCGTGTATGAATTAACCAATTATCTTTATATTACTAACTGGCCTTTTCCCATTGTTATAGTAGATATTTTATGGGGAAGCTTTGTTTGCTCTCTCATAAGCGTCTTTAGTTTTTTACTTCAGGCACAATAGATAATTATCAAATTCTCATTGATGCAATAATCAGTTTACTCTGCTACACTTTTCCTGAACTATTTTATTTCCCGGGCACATATATGAATGAATCTAAAAATAACTTCAATGATTTTATTTCTAAGCAATTAAATAATGAGCAAAGTAAAGCGGTAACAACCACAAAAGGAGCACTACTTGTTGTGGCTGGCGCCGGTTCAGGCAAAACTCGTGTTATAACAGCTCGAATAGCACATCTTATAATTAATCATTCAGTAAAACCAGAAGAAATTGTTGCTTTAACCTTCACTAATAAAGCAGCAAAAGAAATGAAAGAACGTATTGAACAATTTTTAGGTAAAACACATCAAATTCCTTTTATAGGAACTTTTCATTCATATTGTCTTCGTTTACTTAAAACAAATACCCATTTGCTTGATATTCCTTTTATTTCAATTCTTGATGAAGATGATCAACATAAAATCTTACAGGGAATTATTACAAGAAATGGTCTTACTAAAAAAATTACCGCAAAACAGCTTGCCTACCAAATATCGCAAATAAAAAATCAATCATTACATGGCATGCAATATGATCTTGCTAACAATCAACTTCTTGAAGAAATATACCGTGCTTATGAGCATGAAAAAACGTTAAGTAAAGCATTAGATTTTGATGATTTATTAGTTCAAACCGTTATTCTTATTAAAAAAAATCCTGCTTTTAGAAAAAATCTTCAACAAACTATCCGGCATTTACTAGTTGATGAATATCAAGATACTAATATTGTCCAACATGAACTTCTTAAATACATCGCACTTGATGATCAAAAACAATTTGTCATTGATTCATTATGCGTAGTTGGCGATGAGGATCAATCAATATATTCATGGCGTGGTGCAACAGTTGCTAATATTTTAAATTTTACCAAAGACTTTAAAAATACTGCCATTATTACTATTGAGCAAAATTACCGTTCTGTACAACCTATATTAGATATTGCAAACTCAGTAATCGAACACAACAATAGTAGAAACCCTAAGCGTCTTTGGTCGGACAAGAAAGGCGCAGATAGGGCACGAACACTTGTCTGCTTATCTGAATACCAAGAAGCTGAAGCAATAGCACAGTTCTTGAAAATTATTTCAGCTAAGAAAAAAACAACTGATTCAGTTGCTATTCTTTACCGAACACATTTTCAATCCCGGGCTATTGAAGAAGCACTTATCAAACATAGTCTTCCTTATAAAATAGTTGGGGGTGTACAATTCTATGAGCGAAAAGAAATTAAAGATTTACTTGCGTATCTAAAACTTATCATTAATCCTTTTGATAGAGCATCATTCTTTAGAATTATAAATTGTCCTGCACGCGGATTGGGTGCTCAATTTGAAGAACAATTTCATGAACGCTGGAAACTCGAGCCCTTTTTATCTTTTAAAGATATTGGACGTAAACTCATCGAAGAAAAAACTCTTACTAGGACTAAGCAACAAGCTCTTATTGCTTTTATAGATATTTTCGAGTCAATTGAAATAGAAACATTGCCAAGCAACGCTATTGAAGCAGTAGTACAAAAATTAAATTATTATACTTATTTAAAAGAAGAATACGATCCACAAGATGCATTAAGTCGTATTGAAAACATTAAGGAATTGATCGGTGCAATAAGACATTTAGAAACAGGGGGAATTAAAACAATTGCTCAGTTTCTAGATGAAGTAGCTCTTATGCAAGAACATTATAATAAAGATAATGAAACTTCATCTTTAAATCCCGTTCTTCTTATGACCTTACATGCTGCAAAAGGATTAGAATTTGATACGGTAATTCTTACCGGTGTTGAAGAAGGCATTCTGCCAAGTACTCGATCATTAAATAATGATGACCAAATTGAAGAAGAGCGCCGTTTATTCTATGTTGGCATAACAAGAGCTCAGGAATATTTACTCATTACTCATTGTAAGTATCGTTATACATTTGGAACTATGACAGACCAACGCTCTTCGCGTTTTATGAACGAAATACCCAATCGTTTAGCCCCAGCTCAAGATTGCTCCTATTGGCAGCAATCACATTTCATCAATTATTTTTCTGAATGGCTATATACACCAAAATTATCTTCTGCCATTAATAATTCAAACATTCCTGTTATTCAACAAACTTTCAAGGTTAAAAATTTGATAACAACAATGCCTGAATCTTCAAGTTCAAACGTGTCTTCCTGGAAAAAAAATCAGCCAGTACATCATGCAAAATTTGGTACAGGAATTATTAAAGAAGTAGAAATAAGATCAGATAAGAACTACCATTTAACCGTAGAATTTAAATCAGGCACCAAAAAAATTGATGCCCGGTTTTTAACAACAATATAATAATATGATCTTACATTTCCTGGTCAGTAATTATTAGATCATCTGCAAGTTGGGCTATGCGAGATGCTGCAGTAGGAATAAATGTTGCCAGTGGTCTGTCCTTATAGTTCAGATCATTGCCACTTTTAGTAAGCTCTTCGATATCTGTTGATTGATCTATGATCACATCAGTTCCCATAATTTTTCCATTAGGCAATTTCACGCCATCGCCTGGAACTACATAATAACCATTACGCGTTTTAACTACTTGATATTCTTTATTTTCAATCATGGGATTATCTCTAAAATAGGGTCCTTCCCATTTATCTGGATGCACTAAATTCATTGGTCCTACTTCAGAACCAACAAAACCCCCTTTTTTTATATTTAGATAATTAATGGTAGATTTAGGGCTATTGAAATCTCGTATCACCGCAGTTTCATCAATTTTTTTAAATGTTTTACCTAGTAATTCTATGTCGGTAATAATTTGATCAGCCGTAGCTTGCTTAGTATAATTTACAAAATAAAATATCGTAATACCAACAAGTATAAGTAAAAATGTTACCGTCGCTAAAGATACTAAAATATTTGATTTATCACTTTTATTGAAAAATTGCATAATCCATCCTTTTTATCTATCAAGCAATGAACGAATATAAGAAATATCGATAAACAACTGCTTAATTCTTGCATCTTGTGCTAATTCATCTTCTAAATATTCAGCATCTTCAAGCTCCGTATTTAATCGATAATATTCTTGTGCAAGCTCATCTTTAGTCATGCTATCCCATACTTCTTTGTCTGATGGTTGTAGCGATTTCATTTCATCTAATATCTTTTGAAGTTGTGCAATACGCTCTTCAATAGATTTTTCTTCTTGTTCATCGCTACTAATTTCTTCTTTTTGAACTGGAACCGGTGGAACATCACTTGGTGGGGTCATAATTTCAGCTTTTTGTTCTTGGCGAATATGCAATGCAGTTATATTTGTTGGCTTATAAATACGAGGAATTGGATATAATACGTAGCCATCTCCTAAAATTCCATTTTCATACGGTTCACTTTTGATGAGTGGTATAGTTTTTATGTTATCAGGTATTGGCGCTAATATTAAAAAAATTCCCTTAGCACTGGATTTTGGGCCAACCGTATATGTAGTAAAATCTTCTTGAGAAGTTGGCTTAAACCCTAAAGCAAATGCTAGTCGTTTTGGTTGACCATCTACTTCATATCCAATAGAAACTGTTTCTTGTGGCTCAATTTTTTGGAAATTAAGATTGTTTATTGGATCTTTTATAGATTGCAGTGCCGCATACGCAGTTAAATTGGTTTTATTTTGAATTTGTGCCAATTGCTTAGCAGCATGACTACTTGTATAAAAACATAGTATACTTAATAGATATATAAAAAAAAATTTATTCATATTAGTTCCAAAGTTTTAATTTTTCCAATTAAAATCTATTACTCTTATACAATTAAAATAATATATTTCTTTGGAATATTTCAATATTTAATTTAAGTCAGGAGCTTGCTATGATTAAATTTTCTTAGCAAATAGTCTAATAATTCAATTTTATTGCATGTCTGACATCCTGCATTGTTTGGGTGGCAAGTTCAAATACTTTTGCAGATCCTTCTTTTAACAAAGACATTACATAGTGAGGATCTTCAGCTAGCTCTAATCTTTTTTTTCTAATAGGATCTAAAAAATCATTAAGAACAGAGATCAATCTCTTTTTCAATACTACATCACCAAGACCACCACGTTGATAATGTTCTTTAAGCCTTGAAACTTCTTGCTTATCGGAATCAAAAACATCAAGGTATAAAAAGACGGTATTCCCTTCTACTCTACCCGGATCACTCACTTTGATATGGAGCGGATCGGTATACATGCTCATAACTTTTTTAGCTACGACATCTGCAGAATCGGAAAGGAAAATAGCATTACCCAAAGATTTACTCATTTTTGATTTACCATCAGTACCAACAAGACGAGAAACGGGAGAAATAAGGGCCTGTGGTTCAACGAGAACATCAGTTTTGTAAATTCTATTAAAACTTCGAACTATTTCATGCGCTTGTTCAATCATTGGTAATTGATCATCTCCCACCGGAACTAAATTCGCCTTAACAACTGTAATATCAGCAACTTGGTGAATTGGATACATTAAAAAACCTGCAGTTAAGTCTTCTTTATACCCTTTTTGTTGAATCTCATTTTTTACGGTAGGATTTCGCTTTAATCGACTTACAGTTACTAGATTAAGATATAAAATAGTTAATTCAGCAATTTGAGGAATAAGAGATTGAATAAAAAAAGTAGTTTTATGAGGGTCTATACCAACAGATAAATAATCAAGAGCAACTTCTAAGACATTATCACGTACTTTTTGGGGATTATCTACATTGTCAGTCATCGCCTGCAAATCGGCAATCATTACATATTGCTTATAACGTTCTTGCAATTCAACACGATTTGCAAGAGAACCTACATAGTGACCTAGGTGAAGGGGGCCAGTTGGACGATCTCCTGTTAATACAATCAAATTATTCTTCATAAAAACCTTTTAATTGCTAGGTAGTTGCTATTTATTATTAGAATAATGCAACCAACAAAATCTGTCTTTGAAAAAATAGTTATATGATTCTAAAAAAGGATCTTCTATGTGGTTTTATGTTAACGCAAGAGATATCATTGAAATTTCATTTTATTTTATGATTATTTATCGCTTGTCATTATGGCTAGCAAAAGATAATAGCAATCTAATTTTTTGGTTTTGGGGTTATTCATGCTCACTTTTAGTTGCTTATCTTATAAACATTCCTACCACTATACTTTTTTTAGTTTTTTTATGGCCACTTTTTATAACTCTTCTTTTTATTGTACACCAGGAAACAATTCAAAAAAATTTTATTGCGTTAGCAAAAATTCCCCAACAAATTAACAATAAGAATTGGCTTAATATTTTAATAAAAGAATCTCTTATTACTACTCATCGTAATAAACAAGTATTGTGCATAATAGAAACTAATTTTAATATACATTCATATATAGAAAATCCTCTTCCTGTCCATTCATTAATAACTCCAGATCTTATTACATTAATTACTCATAGCGAGTTTTACAATCAAAACAAGTTTATTCTTATAGATCAAGAGGGATATTTACGCGGAATTAATGTAACCATTCCTTCAATAGCAAATACCCTAAGTCTGGGCGAAAATAAAAATTCGATAGAACATTTTACAACTTTTTCTTTCAAATTAAAAAATTTAATAGTGAGAGCTTCATCTTCAACACATACATTTGATATGGTAATCGAAGGAAAAATATATCTAAAAATGACCGCCTTACAAACACAAGAATTGTTACAGACTTATTTTTCCTCCATTAATCAGCAAAAAGACAGAGGGATAGAAACATATGCTAACAATCAAAAGCCTCACAACACACAAATTGAGCATTAAGATATTTTCATTTATTTTTGCTTATTCTTTTTGGTGTTTTTTTTCTTCAAATCAAAACATCCAAACTACTATATCTGTTCCGCTTTGTTTTTATGATGTTGAAAATTCATATGAAATAGATTGCGTAGAAAAAGTAACAATAACTCTCAAAGGCAAACGTTTAGATTTACAAGCATTAGATTATGACCAACTTGCAATCCATATAGATGGGTCACTTCTATTGCCAGGACCAAATAATCTATATCTCACTGAAAAAAATTTATTTTTACCCACAACAATTAAACTGGTAAACTATAAACCTACTAATCTTGTTGCACTGCTAAAAAACACTAAATGCAATAACACTATAAATAAAGTTTAGGCTAATGAAACAAAATTTTTTTGGAACTGATGGTATTCGTAACACCATTGGAAAATTTCCCTTTGAATTATCAACATTACCCCTACTCGGGAAAGCTATTGGTAAATGGGCTTTAAACAAATATAACAAATCAGTCTCTATAATACTTGCACATGACACCCGCATTTCTTGCTCCATGGTAAAATCTGGGTTAAAATCGGGGCTTCTCTTATATGGCCATACTATTTTTGATGCACAAATTCTACCAACACCTGTTGTATGTCTTCTTACTAAAGAGCAAGACTTTGAATTAGGAATCGTTATTTCTGCTTCACATAATCCTTACCATGACAATGGTATAAAAATAATTACTAAAAATGGAAAAATTAACTCTTCAGATGAAGAAACGATACAAAATACCTATTTTGATCTCATAAATTCTTGTGATACTGATTATTCTTTACTGGGGGAAGAGATTATATATTATGGAGCACGTTTTTATCATGAGTATCTTTATAATTTTTTTCAGCCAGATTATTTAAAAGGGCTTAAAATCGTACTCGATTGTGCAAATGGAGCCACTTATCAGCTAGCACCAGAAATATTTAGTGCATTTGGAGCCCAAGTAATAACGATACATAATATGCCTGACGGTAAAAATATAAATAAAGAATGCGGAAGTTTGGCACCTTTTCTATTACAAAAAAAGGTAGTCGAAACAAATGCTGATATTGGCTTTGCATTTGATGGAGATGGCGATCGGGTTATAGCTTGTAATAAAAATGGCGAGATAAAAGATGGTGACGATTTATTAGCTCTTTTGCTTGACTATAAAACTTATGTTCATAGCTCGTGTATTGTAGGAACTGTCATGAGCAATCAAGGATTTGAAAATTACTTAAAAGAAAAAAATATTAATTTTCTACGTACTAAAGTAGGAGATAAATATGTTCTTGAAACAATGCACCAGAATAACTCATTATTAGGAGGAGAGCCATCAGGCCATCTTATATTGAAAGATTATATGAATACTGGCGATGGTATTTTCACTGCTTTGCGTGTATTACAAGCAATACAACAATCCAATAATTGGAATTTAACAACATTTAGTCGCTATCCTCAACACATAATTAATCTTCCTGTGACTACCAAAATTGATCTTACTAATGAGCCAATCACTAAAATTATTCAAAAACATACTAATGATCTTTCATCCGGAAGAATTATTGTTCGCTATTCAGGTACTGAAAATATTTTGCGTATTATGGTTGAAAATATTTCATTACCAGAAGCTAAGCACGTTGCTCGTCAATTGGCACAATCACTGCAAAACGAACATACTATATAAAAATATAAGGATTTTTACATGAAAAAAATGATACAATCAACTTTTAGAAGATTTATTGATAATATATGGTCATTATTTTTAAGCGGTCTTTTAACACTTTTGCCAATAGCACTCACCATTGGTATTTTTAATTTCACGCTCAAAATACTAAAAAATTGGTTACAGCCAATTTATGAAAAAGGTTGGCTTAAACCAATTCATCGCCTTGAACCTTCTTTTTTGCACGATATTCATTTTTCAGAACTTGTTCTTGTGGTCGCAATTATTATATTAGTTGGCTTAATCTTACGTGTTTTTCTTCTGCGCTCATTGCTACACGCAATAGAATCATTACTCAACAAAGTTCCTTTAGTACGAACCGTATATTCAGGAATCAAACAATTAGTTGATGCATTTAACCCGCACGATAAAGTTTCTTTTAAACAGGTGGTGCTTATAGAATTTCCTCGCAAAGGCATTTATAGTGTTGGATTTATGACAAGTGAATTGGCGGGCTCACTAACACCAGAAGATAACAACCAATATATGAGTGTTTTTGTGCCAACTACCCCTAATCCCACAACCGGTTATTTTTTTATAGTAGCTAAAGATCAAATATTTCCAACCGATCTATCTCGCCAAGAAGCCATGGCTCTTATTATTTCGGGTGGCATTATTCAACCAGAACGATTTATCAAAAAATTATGAAATTTGAAAACTATCGCTAAAGAAAGATAAATAAAAAATTTCTATTGTGCTCTGGGTAGTGCCATTTTTTAATGAAAAATCTAAATTATACAAAAAATCATGTGCATTTTTTAGTTCAGCAATAGAATACTCTTTGCACTGCTTTTGTATAAAAGAGAATGGCAATCGGAAACTCATTTTTTTTAACGCTATGGGCGATTTTTTTTGATGAAACAAAGTAACATAGTAAGCACGCCACATTTGTTCGGACCAAAATGATAACCAAAACATATCACTATAATCTTCTTTTATTAATTGCCATACTTTAAAGAAATTTTTTTCATCTTTGGCAAAAAAATATTGGCTCAATAAAAAAAGTGATCGCTCAGGAGTTATTATTTTTTCAAACCAATCGCTGGTTAATAAATCAGAAGAAAATGTACCCGTTAATTCTAAGTAATTAAGAATTGAACAACTTTGCTCAACTGATATTTTTTCCACACGCGAAAATAATTCAGTAGCATATGACTCAGTTGATGATAATTTATACAAACTATTGGCAATAATAAAATAACTTTTTTTATCTATTATGGTGGGTAGATCAACAAATACAATATTTTTTGCAGCAACTTTTTCTACTTGCTCACGCGAAGCATAAAAAAATAAATAATGCGGTCCATCATATTGATCTAATAAATTTAATACATGAGTAAGATTTTTTATATTTTCTGTACCAGTAAGCCAATATATCCTTGATAGACCAAGAAATGATGAATTTATTTGAGACTGCCACTCAAAAAAATTTTGCTCAATAATTTCTAGTTTTTTTAATTCAATATTATATGTTTGGGCTAATTTATTGCCAAGCTGAGACAAGGTTAGCAATGGCAAGTCATCAAAGGAGCCAATAAAACCAATAACTTTATTATTTATTTGCGGTTTATCTTTAAAATGTTCTAGAAATTGGCTCAATTGAAGCATATTTTTATTATTGCGCTAACCGATTTTTTAAAGAAAACATAGGAGCTGTTTTTGATTTATTTGAATAGCGCTCTTCTTTAATAGGTTTATAATCAATAGAATCATCATCTACTACTTTTTTATACTCCTTGTATAACTCAAAAAAGGTTCTAGTTCCCTTATGCGCTAATTGTTTAATTGCATCAAAACTATCCCATGAAATAGCAGCTCGTTCAGAGGTTCCTTGAATCTCAATGATATTTCCTGATTTAGTAAGCACAAAATTATAATCAGCACACGCCGTGCTATCTTCGCTATAATCAATATCTAAATGAGCTTTACCATTAATAATTCCTACCGAAACTGCAGCTACTTCATCGGTTAATATTGTTTGAGTGAGTTCACCTTCTGTTAACCATTTTTTTACTGCTGCATACAAAGCAAGGTAAGCACCAGTAATAGCAGCAGTTCGAGTTCCTCCATCAGCTTGCAAAACATCACAATCAACCGTGATTGTTCGCTCACCAATTAAAGATAGGTCAACTATCGCTCTTAAAGCTCGACTGATTAAACGAGATATTTCTACTGCACGCCCATTACGTTTACCGGTAGATTCATCTCTGATAGAACGATTATGGGTTGCTGTAGGAAGCATAGCATATTCAGCTGTTAACCAGCCAGTTCTTTTCCCTTTTAAAAAAGGCGGAACACCCGTTGAAATAGTTACCGCACACAATACCTTGGTATTGCCAAGCTCAATTAAAACTGAGCCTGGCGCATATCCATATGTATTGAATGATATTTTAACTTTTCTTAATTGATCAAATGCTCGCCCATTAGATCGAGTTATTTGTTCATTCATATAAAACATCTCTATTGTTCTAATAAACGTAATCTAACTCGGCCAGTACTTTCTTCGTATTCGATTACTTGAACCGTAACGGCATCATCGATTTTGAAATCTCTTAGGAAAGTACGTTGTTTATCTCTTGGTATGTTGGAAATATGTACTAATCCGTCTAACCCCGGCACTAATTCAACAAAAATACCAAAATCCGCTAAACGTTTTACTTTACCATGGTAAATTGTTCCAGGATCTATTTGACCTGCAAGAGTTTTCACCCAATTTATTGCCATATCAAGATTAGCACCTGTTGCACCAAATATTTTCACTAAACCATCTGGCTCAATATCAATAGTAGTACCAGTTTTTTCTACGATTTCACGTATAACTTTACCGCCAGATCCTATTACCGCCCCAATTTTATCGGTATTTATTTTGATAGTTACCAATTTAGGAACAAGATCTGATAATGCGGGATTTGGTTGAGACATCACTTTTTTCATTTCATTAAGAATATGAAGTCTTCCCTTTTTAGCTTGAGCTAATGCGGCTTGGAATATCTCTTTACTAAATCCGCCTTTATATTTGATATCCATTTGAATTGCAGTAATACCATCTTCAGTACCAGTTACCTTAAAGTCCATTAACCCAAAAGCATCCTCAAAACCTGAGATATCTGAAAGAACGGTAAACTCGCCTTTAAGATTTTTCAATAACCCCATAGCAATACCACTTACCATCTTTTTGATTGGTACACCAGCCTGCATTAAAGCCATAGTAGAACCGCAGGTAGTTGCCATAGAGGTAGAGCCATCTGATTCAAGAATATCAGTTACTATACGAATGGTATAAGGGAAATCTTTTTTGTCAGGTAACATTCTACGTAACGCAGAAGCAGCTAGATAACCATGACCAACTTCACGTCTTCCTGGTCCGCGATATGGTCTTACTTCTCCTACTGAGAATGGTAAGAAATTATAATGAAGCATAAAAGCACCAAAATGCTCTTCTGAGTCCATTATATTTTCAATTTTTTGCTCGTCTTGGCCACCACCCAGCGTTACACTTACTAAAGCTTGGGTTCTTCCACGAGTAAATAATGCTGATCCATGATTACATGGTAATAAGCCAACTTCTATAGAAATTGGTCTAACTTGATCGTAAGCACGTCCATCAATACGTTTATGTAAGTTAAAAATTAACTCAGTAATTTTAACTTCCATTATACGATCAAAAATATAGTTAATTACACGCGGTAACATATCTGCTTCATCAGAAGCCTCAATGTCTTGCTTATATAGATTAATAAATTCATCACGAGCTTGATCAAGCTTTTCATTGCGAATTACTTTATCAGCTACGTATAAATCTTTTATTTTTTCATCGGATAAGAATGTGTCAACACGATTTTGCCAGTTATCCCAACTGTAACGATCATTTTCATCTTGCTTTGCAACACCAACTTCTTGCTGTATTTCTTTTTGCCAGCTAATTTGAGATTTGATTTTCTCATGAGCCAAAAAGAGCGCATCTAAAAACTCATCTTCAGATATTTCAACCGATGAACCCTCAACCATGCAAATACCTTCTTCGGTTCCTGCAATGACTAAACGAACATCTGATTGTAAGCCTTGCTCATACAAAGGATTAACTATCCATTGTCCATTGATACGACCAATCTCAACCACACCAACTGGTCCCATGAAAGGAATTTTTGAAATAGAAAGCGCTAACGAAGTAGCAATTAACCCCAAATTTTGGGGAGTATGCTGCTTATCAACTGAATAAACAGTGGTAAGAATTTGAAGTTGATTAAAATAACGAACCGGAAATAAAGGGCGTATAGCTCGGTCTATTAAACGTCCAATTAAAATTTCTCTATCTGAAGGCTTGCCTTCTCTTTTAAAATATCCACCAGGAATTTTTCCTGCTGCAGAAAACAACTCTCTATAATCGATTGTTAAAGGCAGAAAACCCGGAAAATCTTGTGTTGGAGCAGAAACCACTGTAGCAAGAACTACCGTTCCTCCTTGACGCAACCAAACTGCACCATCTGCTTGTTGTGCAAATTTTCCTATTTCTACTTCGTACCCAAATTCAGGCAGGCGAAACGTTTTGACCATTACTATATACCTATGTTATGAAATGTTATAGGGATTTTTATTTTCGTAATCCCAAGCGCTCTATAGTAGTTTTATAACGAGCTAAATTATGTTTTTCAAGATAACGTAAATATTTACGTCTACGAGAAACTGCATCCAGCAATCCTCTTTTTGAAGAAAAGTCTTTAGGATTGGACTCAAAATGATTAGTTAACATTTTGATTTTCTCAGTAAGAAGTGCAATTTGTACTTCAACAGAACCAGTATCATTTGGAGACTGTTTAAAACTTTCAATTATTGTGCTTTTTTTGTTTGCATCTAATGCCATGGGAAAATTAAACCTCTTTGGTTATTAAACATATTACTTAGTCTGGTAGGCGCGAGCGGGATTGAACCGCTGACCCTTGCTACGTCAAAGCAATGCTCTGCCACTGAGCTACGCGCCTTTACCATACAAAATTTCATCTACTCAGACTGATTTTCTTCCATTTCTTCTTGCTGGGCTTTCTTCTCTAGTTCAGAAATATCTTGACCTAGATATTTTTCAGCAAATGAAGGAATGCCAGTCCCTGCTGGTATTAGTTTACCAACAATTACATTTTCTTTTAAGCCATAAAGATGATCAACTTGACCAGCAATAGCCGCTTCAGCTAAAATACGCGTTGTTTCTTGGAACGATGCCGCAGAAATAAAGCTTTCAGTACCAAGTGAGGCTTGAGTTATACCCATCAACACTGGTTTTGCTACCGCCATTCGCTTACCTTCAGCTTTTATAAGCGAGTTTACCATCTTAAAGTGAACTTTATCAACACGGTCACCAATTAAGAAATCAGTATCACCTGGATCAACAATACGAACTTTACGCAACATTTGTCGAGCAATAAGTTCAATATGTCTATCGTTAATATCAATTCCTTGTAAGCGGTAAATTTGCTGAATTTGATCAACTAAATATCTTTGTACTATATCAGCACCCAAAATTCTTAAAATATCTTGTAAAATTGGTAATCCAGAGGTAATTTGATCACCCGCATTTACATGATCGCCATGCGCAACGTTAAGTTGTTTACCGCGAGGGATTAAATAATCAACAGTCTGAGATCCTGATACAATAGAAAGTTTTCGTTGACCTCTGTGTAAGCCACCAATAACTACTTCACCATCAATATCAGCTAATATTGCCGGATCTTTTGGCATACGAGCTTCGAACAACTCAGCAATACGAGGTAAACCACCGGTAATATCTTTAATCTTAGAAGCTTCACGTGGTATTTTTACCAATATGTCACCAGCTTCAACTTTTTGATTTTCAGTTACACCCAAGTATGATCCTGGAGATAGGTAGTAATGTGCTTCTTCTTCACCATCAACAGATTCAATACTTAATGCTGGTTGGTATTTTTCGCCTTTATGTTCTAAAACAATAAAGTTAGATTTTTTTGTTGCTTCGTCAAAACGTTCTTGAATGGTAACGTTCTCAATTAAATCAACAAATTTTACGATACCTGATTTTTCAGTCACCAATACTTTACTGTTTGGATCCCATTCAACCAATTTAGTGCCAGCCTTAATATGATCTTTGTCATTAACCAACATTACTGATCCATATTCAAGATCATGGCGCTGTAATTCACGACCATCTGGAGAAAGGATAACAAGACGGGCTTTACGCGTCATTAATATCCATTGATTATGACGATTTTTAACCATACGAACGCCATAGAACTGAACAATACCATCATGTTTTGCAACAAAGAATGGCTGTTCTGCTAAACCACTTGCAGTACCCCCTATGTGGAAGGTTCTCATGGTAAGCTGAGTTCCTGGTTCACCAATTGATTGCGCTGCAATAATACCAACAGTTGTTCCAACATCTACAAAGGAACCTTTTGATAAATCATAACCATAACAACGTGAACATACACCGCGTTTTGCTTGACAGGTTAAAACTGAACGTACCAATATTTTATTAACTGCAGATTCAGATATTTTACTAATTGAATCTCGTTCAATTACTTCACCAGCTTTGAGAATCAATTCTCCAGTTACTGGATCTTTAATATCAACTGCTACAACACGGCCAAATACACGTGCAGATAATGGACAAATAACATCACCAGATTCTTTTAGGTCTTGAATTTCAATATACCCTAAAGTCTGACAGTCATTCATTGTTACAATAACATCTTGCGCAACATCTACTAAACGACGGGTTAAATAACCTGAGTTTGCCGTTTTCAATGCGGTATCCGCTTGACCTTTACGAGCACCGTGGGTGGAAATAAAGTATTCAAAAACACTTAATCCATCTTTAAAGTTATTTTTAACTGGTGTTTCCATAATTTCACCAGATGGCTTTGCCATCATACCACGCATACCAGCTAGCTGTTTAATTTGATCTTTAGAACCACGCGCTCCTGATTCAAGCATCATAAATAATGGATTAAATGGACGGAATGAACCAGCCTCATTTAAATACGCTTGATGATCTTCAGCTTCAAGTTCTTGAGTCATCTCATTTGCTATATCAGCAGTAGCATGACCCCAAATGCTAATAACTTTATTATAACGTTCTCCATTGGTGATTACCCCATCCATATAAAGATCTTCTACACGCTGTACTTCTTTTTCAGCTTTCTTGAGAATCTCTTTTTTGGTTTGAGGTACAATTATATTTGACAAGGAAATTGATATTCCTGCCATAGTTGAATGGTAGAACCCTAACTTTTTAATTTTATCTAAGCACTGTACAGCAGCATCACTACCAAAACGATAGTAAATACGCTCAACAAGTTTTGTCAGATCAGATTTTTTCATAATTTTGTTGATCCAACTAAAATCTGACCCTGATGGTAATGCATCAAATAAAATAACACGACCAACCGTTGTTTGTACTGTTTCTTTTTCATTTAAGCGCAATACAATCTTTGCATGTAATGCTACTTCATGGCATTGATAAGCGGTTATTACCTCAGAAATACCAGAGAAAACAATACCTTCTCCTTTTGCACCACAACGCACTTTAGTTATATAGTGCAAACCAAGAACCATGTCTTGAGAAGGAACTTTTATTGGACGACCATTAGCTGGAGATAAAATATTGTTCGTCGACAATATAAGAATTTTACTTTCATCTTGAGCTTTTTTACTTAATGGAAGATGAACAGCCATTTGGTCACCATCGAAGTCCGCGTTAAATGCTGCGCAAACGAGTGGGTGAATCTTAATTGCTTTTCCATCAACTAAAATAGGATAAAATGCTTGAATACCTAGCCGGTGCAATGTTGGTGCACGGTTGAGTAATACCGGTCTATCTTTAACAACTTCTTCAAGAACATCCCATACTTCAGGAACAAGTTCTTCCACCATTCGCTTTGCAACTCTAAGATTAGGCGCAATTTCACGTTGTATTAAGCCCGCAAAAACATACGGCTTGAATAATTCTAACGCCATTGCTTTTGGCAATCCGCATTTATCCATTTTTAATTCTGGATCAACAACGATCACTGAACGACCTGAATAATCAACACGGCGTCCTAACAAGTTCTGTCTAAAACGACCTTGTTTTCCTCGAAGCATTTCACTTAGAGACTTGAGTGGGCGACGGTTAGAGCCACGAACTGGCTGACCTCTACGACCATTATCAATAAGTGCATCAACTGCTTCTTGCAACATTCTTTTTTCGTTTTTTACAATTACTGATGGCGCTTCAATTTCAATAAGGCGCTGTAAACGAATATTTCTGTTTAATACGCGTCGATATAATTCATTTAAATCTGAACTTGCAAAACGGCCACCTTCTAAAGGAACCAATGGTCTTAAATCGGGCGGTAATACTGGTAATACAGACATTACCATCCATTCAGGTCTTAAATTACTTTGCAATAGACTTGAGAATATTTTAATTCGTCGCATTATTTTATGACGAATAGCAACAGACGTTGTCTTACTATACTCTTGTTCAAGAATTGCAACTTCAGTCTTAAGATCTATTAATGACAAAATAGATTTAATTGCTTCTGCACCGATTTCGACTACAAATTCAAAGTCATCTGGATGCGCTTCAATATAAGTTTCATATTCCGCGTTAGTTAATACCGTTTTTCGTGGATACGGAGACATCCCTTGATGAATAACCAAGTACGCATCAAAATAAATTACGCGTTCCAAATCTTTAATTGGCATATCTAAGATAAGCCCTAAGTAACTAGGAATACCCTTAAGATACCAAATGTGGCATACCGGTGAAACAAGCTCAATATGACCCATACGTTCACGGCGAACGCGTGATTGAATCACTTCAACGCCACACTTCTCGCACGTTACACCACGGTGTTTCATACGTTTGTATTTTCCGCAGTTACATTCCCAGTCTTTTTGGGGACCAAAAATGCGCGCACAGAACAAACCATCACGTTCGGGTTTTAATGTTCTATAGTTTATGGTCTCTATTTTTTTCACTTCACCATAAGAAAGAGAGCGTATCTTCTCCGGAGAAGCAAGACCAATCTTCATAGCATTAAACTGAGTAATACTTACATACTCTCTAAAACGCTCTAGGATCCGGTTATTCACTTATCTTCTCCTTGCCACTTTTAAATAAATCCACTTGCAAGCCTAAACTTTGAAGTTCTTTAATCAATACATTGAATGATTCTGGTACACCAGGAGCAGGAACATCTTCACCGCGAACAATCGCTTCGTATACCTTGTGTCTTCCGCTTACATCGTCAGATTTATAGGTTAACATTTCTTGTAACGTATAAGCAGCGCCGTATGCTTCAAGTGCCCAAACTTCCATTTCACCAAGTCGTTGTCCACCTAGCTGTGCTTTACCGCCTAATGGCTGTTGTGTTACAAGCGAGTATGGTCCAACAGAACGTGCGTGCAACTTATCATCTACCAAGTGATTTAACTTAAGGATATAAATGCAGCCAACAGTAACTGGTTGTTCAAAATATTCACCGCTACGACCATCGCGTAACATAAATTCACCAGTTTTTGGAATACCCAAGCTTTCAACTAGTGGCGCTATATCGGTATCATATTTAGCACCATTAAATACTGGTGTTCTAAATGCTAATCCCATTTCAGCTGTTTTATGAGCTAGTCTTTTTAATTCTTCTTTGCCGTATAAATCAACATAGGTATTAACTAATTCTTTACCATAATAAGTTTCAAGGTATTTTCTTATTTCTTGCTCACCTTGTGTAGCCAACATTTCTTGCAACTTATTACCAATTTCTTTTCCGGCAAATCCAAGCAATGTCTCAAGAATTTGTCCCACGTTCATACGAGAAGGAACACCTAATGGATTAAGAATTATATCAACCGGTGTACCATCTGAAAGATATGGCATATCTTCGCGAGGAACAATCGTTGAAACAACACCCTTATTACCGTGACGACCAGCAAGTTTATCACCAACAGAAACAGTTCGTTTCATTGCGATATAAACTTTAACCATTTTAATTACACCAGATGGCAGCTGATCACCTTTTTTGAGTTTATTTATACGTTCTTCTTTAAGCCCATCTAAAATTCTTATTTGATTTTCATAAGAATCTTTAAGTTGGCTTATCGATTGTATTATTTCTTTATCATGAGCTTTAAGCGATAATATTTCTGCAAAGCTTAAATCTGCAATTTTGTTTTTATCAAAATTACCATCGGTTAAGAAGCTCTTGCTCACACCCGTCGCAGCTTTCTTACCATGAAGCTCTTGCATAACCTGCTCTGCAACCATTTTTTCTAAATATTTTAAATGGTCACTAAAATCAGTCTCATATTTAGCAATTTGTTTTGCAATTTCTTCTTTATAACGTTTATCTTTTCTAACACCACTTCGTGAGAAAATTTTAACGTCAACAACCGTTCCTTCAACACCAGGTGGTACTCTTAAAGAAGTATCACGAACTTCTCGTGATTTCTCGCCAAAAATAGCGCGTAATAATTTTTCTTCTGGAGAATATTGAACATCACCTTTTAGGGTAACTTTACCAACGAGAATATCTCCAGGTCTAACACGAGTACCAATAAGCACAATTCCGTCTTCATCAAGACCAGCCAATGCTGATTCGCTTACGTTAGGAATATCACGGGTAATTTCTTCAGGCCCGAGCTTGGTATCACGTGCATCAACCACATATTCATCTATATGAACAGAAGTAAGCACATCATCTGCTACCAAACGCTTACTTAAAATAATAGCATCTTCAAAGTTATATCCATGCCATGGCATATAGGCTACGGTTAAATTAGCACCTAGCGCTAATTCTCCATCTTTAATAGCCGGACCATTTGTTAGAATATCACCAGCTTTAACAACATCACCAACTTTAACTAATGGCGAATGATGTATCCAAGTACTGTAGCTTGATCTTTCAAATTTTCTTAAATAATAGGTATCTATAGCTTGAGAAATCCAATCATCAACATTATTGAATTCAGCTTGATGAGCACGAACAATAATTTTGCGTGATGATACATACTCAACAACACCTGCTCGTTTTGCGGTAATCACAGAACCTGATGCTTGAACAATTGCTTGTTCCATACCAGTTCCAACCAATGGTGGTTGAGTTCGGATCAATGGAACCGCTTGACGTTGCATGTTTGCACCCATCAATGCACGGCTCGCATCGTCATGCTCTAAGAAAGGAATTAATGCTGAAGCTACAGAAACTAATTGTTGAGGAGAAAGGTCAATATAATTAACTTTTTCTGCATCAACATACATGAAATCGCCTTGATGTCTTGCAAAAATCTTTCCTTCTTGCAAGCTAACGCCATCAGATGCTACTTCATCAGTTTGCGCAATTACCTTGTCTGCCTCTTCAAAAGCATCCAAGAAAACAACTTCATCTTTAATTTTTCCATCAACAACTGGTCTATATGCTGTTTCAATGAAACCAAGATCATTCACCATTGCATAGGTAGCCAATGAAGAAATCAAACCAATAGTTTGACCTTCGGGAGTTTCAATAGGACAAATTCTTCCGTAGTGCGATATGTGAACGTCACGAATTTCATAGGTAGCACGATCTTTTAAAACACCACCAGGCCCGAGAGCTGAAAAACGACGTTTGTGTGCTACTTCAGAAAGCGGATTGGTTTGATCCATAAATTGAGAAAGTTGTCCAAGCCCAAAGAACTCTCTTAAAACAACACTTAATGGTTTTACGTTAAGAAAATCTTGAGGCATTAAAGCGCCATGAGGCTCTTGCATACGGAAACGTTCACGTATTATTCGTTCAATACGTAAGAAGCCAAGATACACTTGATTAGTAAGTAATTCACCAACCAAACGAACCCTTCTGTTACCCAAGTGATCAATATCATCCAACTCACCTTCTCCACGTTCACGCAAATCAACTAAATAGCGAACGGTGGCAACAATATCTTCTTTAGTTAAAACTATAGTGTCTTCAGAAATTGAAAGGCCAAGCTTTCTATTCATTCTGATACGACCAACTTTAGTTAAATCATAAAAACGAGAATTAAAGAATAAACTATCAATACGTTCTTTAATTTCATCTGCAGATAAAATGTCACCAGGTGAAATTTTGCTATAGACTTCTTTTAATGCTTCTTCTTCTGTAAAGCATTTATCTTCTGCAAGAGTCATAGCAATAGTTGGCTGGAATACATATCCTGATGATTGGATAAGATCAAACTCTAAAGATTTGAATTTTTTGAAAAGATTATAATGATCTTCAGTAAACGTTTGACCTTGTTCAACAAGAATTTCTCCAGTTAATGGATCAATAACATCTTTTGCAAATACTCGATTGAAAAGACTTGATTGTCTTAAAATAAGTCTATCGATTTTTGCTTTGAGTAATCGCGCTACTACATCTTTAGTAACACGCAGCCCTAAATAAGGTTTTTCTTCTGATTCAGGCAGCATACCTTTTTCAATACGTTGACCAATCAAGGTATTATCAACTAAGCGGTAGAAAGTTCCTTTTTCAGAATAAATTTTTTCAAAATTGTAAAATAATGAAAGAATTTGATCGCGTGAAATACCAAGCGCTTGTAAAAAGGTAGTTACAAGTAATTTTTTCTTTTTATCAATACGGACATAGCAATAATCATTGCTATCAAATTCAAAATCAATCCATGAACCACGCATAGGAATTATACGCGCTACATAATAAGGTCGACCTCTAAAGTCTTTTACCTTTTTACTTTGTGAAAAAACTACACCAGCAGAACGGTGCAATTGGCTCACAATAACACGATCAACACCATTGATAAGGAATGTTCCTAAGTTTCCAAGTCTGAATCTACCAGCTTCTTCATATAAATCTGCCATTACTGGAACATCTGCAAAGAAAATATCTTGTTCTTTAATATCATGAACAACTTTTTTGCCTTCAGCATCGGCAGACCAACTAATAAGTTGAATCTTAATTTTTAGAGGCATTGAGAATGTTTGCCCACTAGAGCGACATTCATCAAGCGTCATTGGCAAACGCACAATAACTCGAGACAAGCAATTAGAACACGTTTTGTATTTTGCTTTATTTTTTTTACAAAAATTACAAACGGAATCTTTTTCAAGTCTTGAACAATCTGACTTTTTGCAAGAGGAACAACTCCAATGATATCTATTTTCGATACCTGTCAACTTGCCACATGCACAAGCCCACTGACCTAATTCATAACTCACATATTCTAACGACATTTTATCGTTATAATCTATGGGGAAAATATCCCGAAGTACCTTTTCAAGTCCAATCAACTTTCTTTCTTCAGGCAGAAAATCTAATTGTACAAAATCGTTAAAAGAAGTAGATTGTATTTCTATTAAATTAGGGACAGGGACAATATCCTTGATCTTACCAAAAGATTTACGGATACTATTTTTGTCCACATGCAACTTAGACATTAAGTCGCTCCTCATTTATGCAAAAGTCATTAATTAAATCAAAACCCTTGTGCCTATTAAAGCACAAAGGCTGCAGCCAATGATTCAAAAAGAATATGAAATATTAGGATTAAGAAAGTACAACTTTCGCACCAACAGCTTCCAATTCTTTTTTAATTTTTTCTGCATCTTGTTTTGAAGCTGATTCAGCCAATACTGATGGAGCACCTTCAACTTTTTCTTTAGCTTCTGAAAGAGAAAGACCTGAAATCACGCTTTTAACTGCTTTGATAACTTTGATCTTCTCTGAGCCAGCATCTTGTAAAGTTACTTTGTACTCAGATTTCTCTTCTTGAGCTGCTGGAGCTGCTGCACCGGCTGCTGCTGGAGCTGCTGCCGCTACTGGCATTGCAGCTGAAACACCAAAAGCTTCTTCGATAGCTTTTACTAAATCTGCTAATTCTAAAACTGACATATTGCCAATTTCTTGTACTAATTGTTCATGTTTGGATGCCATAGCATTCTCCGTGAATAAAAAATAAACGTTAAAAATTTATATAATTATTAATACATTAAAAATTATGCTTGTTTTTTCTCGCCAACTTGCTTCAAAGCCCATAACAGACGAAGAATATTTTGGTTGAGTGCAACAACAAGTCCTGTAATAGGAGCTTTAAGCGTGCCACATACTTGCGCCAACAATACCTCTCTTGAAGGAAGAAGCGCAATTCTATTAATTGCCTCTTCATTAAGCGGCTTAGCTTCAAAGCATCCAGCAACTAACTTGCATTGTTCATTTTGTTTTGCAAAATCATGCAATGCTTTAGCAGCAGCAGAAACATCTTTATACGCAAAAACAACTCCGACTTGTTCTTTTAAGAATGGAGTTAACGGTTCTGCATTTTCAATATCTTGAGCAGCTATTTTAACTAAACGAGCTTTAGCAACTTTAAAAGAACTTCCGGTACTGCTCAATGCTTTACGCAAAGCTTGCAATTGTGCAACAGTTAGACCTTTGTAGTTCACTAAAAATGAAGCCTGACTCTTTTCAAAGTCATTTTTTAACGTATCAATAACAAGGGATTTTTCTTGACGATTCATTGTAGACCTCTGTAATAATTAAGAGCCTAAGATTTCATCAGCACCCACTTGAATACCGACACCCATAGTGGAAGAAATGGTAACTTTTTTCAAAAATTTACCTTTTGATGATGGCGGCTTTACTGCAGCCAAAGCCTTAACAAAGGTGACTAGATTTTCTTGAAGCTTTTCTGGGCTGAAAGAAACTCTACCAAAAGAAAAATGTACTATACCATTTTTATCATTTTTAAAGAACACACGACCCTTTTTAAGATCAGCAACAACTGCCGCCACATCAAAGGTCACCGTTCCAAGCTTCTTATTTGGCAATAGACCACGTGGCCCAAGTATTTTTGCAACTTTACCAACCATTCCCATTAAATCGGGGGTTGCAACTGCATAATCAAAATCCATCCATCCGCCAGTAATTTTCTCTATCAAATCGTCTGACCCAATGAAATCAGCGCCAGCTTTTTTTGCTTGATCAGCATAATCACCTTTAGCAAAAACAAGAACTCGCGCAGGACCACCTTTAGCGTGAGGTAATACTACCGAACCTCTAACAGCTTGGTCTCCCTTAGAAGCATCTATTCCGAGATTAATTTGAGCATCTACTGACTCATCAAATTTTGCATGAGCCAATTCTTTTACTAAAGTAAGCGCATTTGATAGCGGATAAATTTGACCTTTTATGACTTTTTTTTGCGATTCTTCGTGCTTTTTTCCGTGTTTAGACATTGCTTTGTGCCTCTAGGTATTATTCGATTACTTCAACGCCCATACTTCGCGCACTTCCCGCAACAATCTTTTTAGCTTGCTCTAAATCGCTTGCATTTAAGTCAGGAAGTTTTACTTTTGCAATCTCCTCAATATCTCTCCAGCTAATTTTACCAACTTTATCGGTATTTGGCTTGGAAGATCCTTTTTGCAGATTGATTTTTTTCTTAATCAATTCTGTTGTAGGAGGAGTTTTAGTAATTAAGGAAAATGTCTTATCGGTATATACTGTTATAATTACCGGGACTGTTTCGCCTCTTCTGTTTGCAGTAAGCGCATTAAACTGCTTGCAAAACTCCATAATATTAACTTGCAACTGACCAAGCGTAGAACCAACTGGTGGCGCTGGAGTTGCTGCTCCACCTGGTATTTGGAGCTTAACTTGCGCTTTTACCGTTTTTGCCATAGTAAAAACCTATCGAAAACCTTATCGTTTTACTTGATTAAATCCAATTTCAACAGGAGTCATTCGTCCAAAAATACTTACCATCACCGTTAACTTTTCATTTTCATCATCAATTTTGTCGACAATGCCAACAAATCCAGCAAATGGTCCCTCTTTTATTTCTACCTCGCTACCAACAACAAATTCACTCTTTTGAGGCGCAACAGCAACTTCACCTTTAATCTGAGAAATAACGCGATCAATCTCTCTTTTACTTAAAGGAACAGGCTCTTTGCCCCCGAGGAACTTAATAACGCGAGTTGACGAATTTACCAAACGAATCGCCTCTGGCGACGCTTCCATTTCTATAAGAACATAACCAGGGAACAATTGAGAGTCCCTGGATTCTTCAACCTCAAACAATGGCTTTAACTTTGCCGAAGGGATCAAAATTTCACCAAAGCTATCTTCTAAATGAGCTTCCTTAATACGCTTGCCAATATCAGATTTAACCGAATCTTCATAGCCGGCATAAACCTGTACCACATACCAACGTTTCATTGTATTTGCACCCGATCCCAAATTAATTCAAGCTGTAACTTTTAAATATAAGGCCGGCAAGCTTAGACAGGCCAAAATCAACAGCGCCCAAATAGAGAGCACAAGCAAATACCAAAATAATCATTATTATAGTAGAACCTATCCACTCATCAACTTTAGGCCAAACAACCTTGCCTAACTCATTTTTAACTTCGGCTAAAAACTGAACGACATCTTTCATGATTACTCCACACGGTAACGATTTTTGGCGCCTGCAGTTGTGTGGCAGGCCAGGAGGGATTCGAACCCCCAACCCGCAGATTTGGAGTCTGCCGCTCTACCAATTCGAGCTACTGGCCTACTCTACCTATTTCGTTTCTTTGTGAGTTGCGTGCGCACGGCAACGAGAGCAAAACTTTTTAAGTGATAAAGACCCAACAGATCTCTTTTTTGAGACCACTTGAGTATAATTACGCTCTTTACACTGCTCGCATGCTAAATGGGTAGTTACTCTATTCTTTGCCATATCATCTCAAAACACGTTTTAAATCGCTACAATTTATTTTAAATGCTACTTACTAAACCTGGAGCCCGCGACCGGGCTTGAACCGGTGACCTCTCCCTTACCAAGGAAGTGCTCTACCACCTGAGCTACGTGGGCATATTTTCACATTTCCTTAATGATTTAGATATAGAGTAAATGAAAAAAGAGCAAAAGACAAATTATTTTTGTGACATTTTAGAACATTTTTCTGGAGCTGGCGACTGGACTTGAACCAGTGACCTGCTGATTACAAATCAGCTGCTCTACCAACTGAGCTACGCCAGCATTTATCTCTACACCCTTTATCATGCGCACCTTAACAGAATCATTAGTGGAGCGGGAAACGGGACTCGAACCCGCAACCTACAGCTTGGAAGGCTGCCGCTCTACCAATTGAGCTATTCCCGCAACTGGTGGCGAGAGTAGGATTCGAACCTACGAAGGCTTACACCAACGGATTTACAGTCCGTCCCCTTTGGCCACTCGGGAATCTCGCCGCTGTCATTTCTGTCAACGTGTCATTATGATATTGGTTTTCTTTAAAAATTTCAACTTAAATTTTTCATTTTATTGTAATTATAACATCATTTGATTTTTGAACAATTATAATTATCATTAATGCCAACAAAAATTAATCTCATAATAACTAAAGTGCCTATAAGGATTTTATGAATATAAAATATTATCTTATTACAATTGCGCTACTCATTACTTCTATTGCTTTTTTTCAACACGCTCAGGAATCGTCTATTCCTCAACTTTTCAACGCAAACACAACGCCCCATACATCTATTACTGTCTTATTAAATGCTTTTAAGATTTCTCATAATAATACGCTTGAAAGTATTGTAGAAGGAACTCAAAAGGAATGGCTGCGAAAACCAGGCAAAGAACGTTGGCAAGTAGATAACATTTTTTCTCCCCAAACGCATTCATTAATAATGCATGAATGCGATAAGCTTGGCATGTTGCAAGAAATTAAGCCGCAGAGTAAAAAATACGATTATGCTTTAGTGCTTGGCGGAACTGTTGAAAGAACACGCAGTCGCTTTGCTCATTTATTGCACTTAATAAATCAAGGATATTCATTTAATTCGATTCTCTTTTTGTGCGGACAACGCCCATTAGATAAAACTATTGAAAGTGATGAAATATTACTTGATTTTAAAAATTCTGCATTGCCGACAAATAATAATTGGAAAAAACCTACAACATTACCGACTACAGAAACTGAAATGACACAAATGGTTATTGATCAAACCTTATTATCAGAGAATGTAAAAGAGAAAATTAAGGTTATTGATACCCCTTGCAAAGTAGGACCTGGAGGAAGTTTAATACGCCCTACTACTGGTGATACATTTGCAAGCTGGCTTTCCACATCTGCCCAACCTGGATCAGTATTGGTGATTTCTTCTCAGCCTTATGTTGGGTATCAAGACACTGTTGCGCGTACTTTTTTGCCAAAAGAATTTACCTGTGAAACTGTTGGAGCAGCCTATGAAAATGATGAATCAGATGCGGTATTATTAGATACCCTCGCTCGTTGGATATATCAAACGAAACAACTCGTATTAAAAGCATAACAAAAAAGAGGTTGAGGCAATCAACCTCTTTTTTTTAAAACTTTAAAATCTTTTTTGAGTGTATAATATGCTTTTCTAATATTTCCATCCATCATATGATGAAATGTTCTCGCTATTAATTCTGCCATTGTTTCTACATTTGTTTCTGCTATAGCCAGAGCTCTATTAAGTTCTACTATACCAACTTTAGGCAATTGCTGAACTGTCTTTAATAAAAAACTCTTAATAACATCTACTTTTCTTTTTCCAAATGCTTCGTTTATTTGCGTTATATAATAAACAACTTGATCACCAGACCATTGTTGTTCTTCGCCAATTTTAATCACATGCTGAGCCAATTCTTGCGTCTGGTATAATGTTGGATTTTTAAAGGCAGCGACAATAAATCCACAATTTCTATTATGTACATTAGTTGCGCATAATTGACTGAACTCATTAGGTAGATATGATAGAGCTTTTTTTAGGTCCGCATGCGAATAAGTTTTTTCGCAAGCTAAATGCTCTAATTTTTTTCCAATAATTTCAGTAACCTCTAACGCTTTTAGTCTATTAAATTTTGACCAACCATCTTTTTTCTCAAAAATATGCTCAACTTCGTTATAAATGTTATCAAACGTTACATATTTACCATTATCTGTTGATACAGACCGCCATTTTTCTGTCCATGGTTGTTCTTGACAAAATAATTCAGTACTCAAAGTTTGAGTGTCATCATTTTTTTCAGCTACCGATATTTCCCAAGGCAAGGGACGTTTTTGAGCACAAAAAATAAATTTTGCAAACTGTGTACATTCAACACATTTAGGGTTTTTATCGCACCACTCTTTAACTGCAGGGTGTAAATCGCCCACAGAAATGTTGGTATAAGATGTTGTGGTAAAAAAAAACAGATAAAATTAAAATACGCTGCAAACTATTCATGTAAAATCTTTCTTATTTTTTTGCTTGTTCTTTTAACATTGTTATTACTTCGTCAACACAACTACTACAACCAGTTCCTACACCAAAACGATCGGATAAAGCTTGAAATGTGTTGTCACCTTCTTGTATGGCTTGATAAAGTTCGCTATACATAACACCCATGCAGGTACAAACTAAATAATCGGGGCGTTCTGCTAACGGACTAGTGTAATTATTCATAAACTAGGTAATCCCTATTGAGTTATTATTTTTATAATTCTTTTATCAATATCAGAGTAGTCTAAAACTACCGAACAAACTTTTTCTGATATGGTATTTAAAAATGGCATAATAATCTCAGGCCACTCAATACACACTACACTATTAGGCTGATAAAGATATTCTTCAAAGCCACCTTGAAAAAAATCATCCAGATTAGTTAAACGATACAAATCAAAATGATAAAATGTTTCACCTTTATTATTATGATAGCTATTCATAATAGTAAAAGTAGGACTCGTTATTGTTTCTTGTACACCGCAGCGTTTTAAAAATAATTGAACTAAGGTGGTTTTCCCAGCTCCTAAAGGACCGGTAAAAGTAATTATCGGATATCTCTTTTTTAAATTCATTAAAAAATCAACCACTTCTGGCAATTGATTTTTTCCAATTATAAATTCTTTTAATAATTTCATAGTTCCTAAACTGTATCACAGTTTCTTTATTTTCTGGAGTATTTTTCTTTCTTTTTTTGATTGATGTTGGCCAGAAGACTTTCTATCAGCTTGCTTTTCTTCTTGCTTTGGATAAATAGTTTCACTTGCTTGGGTCATTAAACGATCTAATTCAGGATTTTCATCTTCAGTTATTTTGACTGGTAATACTAAGTTTTTCTTTCTTTCAACTTCATTGCTAAGTTCGTTCTTTAAGAATTGATAGAAATCAAGTGCATCAATAGCAGGCACACGATATTTACTGGCCCATGTCGCTAAGGCTCGATCAGTCGAAATAAGTAACATATCTTTATCTTTGTTATCGCTAATAAAAGTTTTAATATAGTCATCAGCAGAAATGGTAGTACCGGCAAAAGTAATGGATCCCTGCTTTTTTTTCTCAGTCGATGGCCATCTATCAGCTCCGCCATCAAAAACAATAACTGCATAATGGTTTTTTCGACGCGCATAGGTAAAAACAAGCTGTATAAAACGCTCTCGTTGCACACGAGTAATCTCTTTAAGAGATATAACCTGTTTTAAAATGTTATATGCATCAATAATTAAAAACATACATTACCATTATTATTTTTTACTTTTATTAGTAGTAATAATTGCAAACCTGCCTAATACATACTACATTATCAATAAAGAGCAAAAAAAGTTACTCTTACCGGATATTATCATGTCACAGCTCATTTATCTTAGACAACGAATAAAAGCAATAGAGACTATAAAAAAAATTACTCATGCCATGCGTTTGATTTCAATGTCTGCTCATACGCGCATGCGACAACAGGATGATGCACTTAAAGCCTATATTAAAGCATCTAGTAATTTATTAAAACGGGTAAAATATGCGCTACCTACCTGGAAAAATCCACTTATTGAACCAAGCCAAAAACCTCAATCACGTCCTTTACTTATTTTAATAGGATCACAAAAGGGTCTTTGTGGCAATTTTAATAGCTCTCTTTTGAATTTTTTCTTTAATAATTATAAAAACCTTAATGCCATAGATATTATTGTTGTGGGCAAAAAAATGATTGATCTTGTTACTGATAAAAATATTAAAATATCTAGTCAGTATTCAGATCTTCATGTTACAACCTTAACAACTATAGCCCAAGAAATAGTCAAATTTATCTTAGCAAAAGAACCAAGCTCAGTAAGCTTAGTAAGCAATCAATTAAAAAGTTTTTTTGTTCAAAAGCCTCACATTACTCATCTGATACCGGTCGAAGAACAAATTGCAGACCTAAAACCAACTGAAGATTATCATTGGGAACAATCACCTCAAGAAGTTTTGGATAACTTATTACAACAAATAATTGAATCTCAAATTCAGTATATTTTATTTCAATCTCTGTATGCAGAACAAGCTGCTCGCTTTTTATCTATGGATAATTCTACACGCAATGCCCAAAGTTTATTAGATCAAACTAAACTTCAATATAATAAATTGCGGCAAGCTAAAATTACTAAAGAATTAACTGAACTTACCGGTAGTAATTTCTAAATTAAGAGCCTTATCTCCAAAATATGAAGAAGCTCTAAAAAAAAGCTTCTTTATTTATAATGTATTTTCTGCAATTCGATCGGCAGTGGAAATAGCAAGAGGTGATTTATCATGATTTACAAGCATTATTCGAGCGCCTAAGTATGCTAATTTCTTCTCTAAATGGTCGTATCCACGTGTCCAATGATGTATTCCCGTCATTATAGTAATGCCTTTGGCAACTAATCCCGCAAGCACCAATCCACACGAAGCACGAATATCAGTTGCAATAACAGAAGTACCGTATAATTGTTCAACCCCAGTAATAAAAGCTTTATTGCTTTCAATTTTTACTTGTGCACCCATTTTTTGTAATTCACGAATATGAACTAGCCTATTTTCAAAAACCGTTTCTTCAATAACGCTTGTTCCTTCAGCTAAACATAATGCTGCCGTCATAGGAGCTTGTAAATCAGTAGGAAAGCCTGGATAAGGCG
The DNA here is from genome assembly GCA_049325595.1 of Candidatus Babelota bacterium. Lineage (GTDB taxonomy): Bacteria > Babelota > Babeliae > Babelales > Vermiphilaceae > Noda2021. The sequence continues at coordinate 175,059 of JBMOLF010000010.1, read as the reverse complement.
AAGTTTTAAATGATACTGCTCGTGGCATATCTGTTGCTTTTAGATATACACCTTGTGAACCAGTAACAATTTTATGACCCATTTCTTCAAGTTTTAAAAGAAATACATCCATGTAGTCAGCCTGAGCATTTACAATTTCTATTTCTCCTTTGGTTATTGCAGCAGCAAGCAATAATGATCCAGCCTCCAAACGATCTGGCATAATGCCATGCTCTATAGCATGTAGAGACTCTACCCCTTCAACTTCTATGGTTGCAGGCGCTTTTATCGTAATTCGAGCTCCCATTTTACCAAGCACTGTTATTAAATCGATTACTTCAGGCTCTAGAGCTGCATTAACAATCTGCGTAATGCCTGGTGTTAATACGGCAGCCATGAGAATATTTTCGGTTGCTCCCACGCTTGGATACTCAAGTACATATTTATTAGCAATAAGACCATTATCACAAACAGCACTTAAAATGTCGCCATTTTCATGAATAGAAGCACCCATTTTTTTAAAATTTTTTAGATGATAATCAATAGGGCGAGATCCAATCACACAACCTCCTGGAACAGCTATTTCAGCCTTACCAAATCGTGCCAATAATGGCCCCATAACTAAAATAGAAGCCCGCATTTTCTTCATAATGTCAGCACTTACATGCCAATTGTGCAAGGAAGAGGTATCTACTTCTAATATTCGTTCTTCTTCAAAAAAGAAAACTTTTGCGCCCAGATTTACCAATAATTTAATCATATTGGTAACATCATCTGAAAGAGGAACATTAGTCAAGATAGACTTTCCTCGTGTTAAAATCAATGAAGCTATAATAACCAAAACTGCATTTTTAGCTCCACTAAGGACAACCTGTCCCTGTAATTTGGGTGAATGTTCAATCTGAATATAGGGAGTTATCATAATGCTACTCATTTTTTAAAATAATTCACGTTTAGCTTTAATTACTCGGTTTAGTCTTAATCCAGCTAAATTACTTCGGGAAATTTTTTCTTCAGTGCGTTTTTGTTTAAATTCTTTTAAAACTTTTTCTTCTTTAATCTTTAATTTATTTTTATATGGCAAATTAAGATTCTCACTAGCATTACCAAAAATGGCAACCATGCTAAATAATAAAAAATATTTTTTCATTGTCATCCTATAACTGTTGTATCGAAAAAAGATAAAATATTTCATCACAGAAATAAAATATTTTTTATACTGTACCTTTGGCTTAATAAAAGTAAATATTTTTATTTATTATTTTTTAATTTTTTTAGAAGCTAAAAGATACAATTTTTTAACTTCTTCTTTTCTTAAGTTACGCCAGGCCCCAATGGGCAATCCTCTTTTTGTTAATCCTGCATAATTAATACGATCGAGTTTGTGTACCACAAACCCTAAGGCTTCAAATAATCGACGAACTATTCGATATTTTCCGCTATGTAAGGTTATGTGTACATGATTCATCGGTTTTCCTGAAACGTGAGTAATATTATCCACCACAACTTTACCATCTTCCAGCATTACCCCTTTTTTAATCAGTTCAAGGTGTTTTAATTGTACAGGTTTATCAAGAGTAACATGATAAATTTTTTTTATTTCAAACCTTGGATGCGCAAGTTGATGAGCAAGTTGACCATCATTTGTTAGCAAAAGCAGACCAGTAGTTTCATAATCTAAGCGACCGACAGGATATAATCGTAATTCTTTGGCATAATCACCAATAACATCAACAACGGTTGCTCTTCCTTTTTCATCTGAAACCGTAGAAATTATTTTTGTTGGTTTATTAAGGAGCAAATATTTTTTTTCTTCGATGGTAATTAAATCGCCATCGATTGTAATTTGGTCATTTTCATGAACTTTGTAAGAAGGATCATTGATTACTTTACCATTAACTTTAACCAAATTTTTTTTTATTATTTCTACTGTTTTACGACGGGATGCAACACCTGCGTGAGCTAAAAATTTGTTAAGAGTGAATTCATTTGCCGATGTATTATTTTTTTTGTTTTTCATATGCTTTTGGGATATCTTAAGAGGTGTATGTTTTTAAAAAAGTTTAATATATAATCTTCTTTTAATCATTAATATTATGAAAATTTCTCACAATAAAGGTTTTTTAGAGGTCATCTGCGGGCCAATGTTCTCGGGAAAATCTGAAGAATTAATACGTCGGTTACGTCGAGCCCAAATAGCGCGTCAAAATGTTTTATGCGTTAAACATGCACTTGATGATCGCTGGTCAGTAGAACATATTGTTTCACACAATGGTTCTAAATTTCAAACTCACTCATTATCTGATATCAGATTGTTAGTTCAATTGGTTACCGATTCAAATGCAACAGTAATTGGTATAGATGAAGCACAGTTTTTTTCTGAAGAAATTTTGTTAGTAATCAAAACTCTTATTAATCTTCGTAAAAGAGTTATTATTGCAGGACTAGATCTTGATTTTCGTGGTTTGCCCTTTGGTGTAATGCCTGTCATAATGGCACTTGCAGATACTGTTACTAAGTTAACAGCTATATGTACAGAATGTGGAGATGATGCTTTACTTAGCCAACGATTAATTAATGGCTTTCCTGCTCGATCTGAAGATCCGGTAATTTTAGTTGGGGCAAAAGAAGCATATCAAGCCCGTTGTCGTAATTGTTATCAACTGGATGGATACTAGCAGATGAGTAAGACAAAATCGCTTTTCATCTGTGCGCAATGCGATTATAAAAGTTTAAAATGGCTTGGCTGTTGTCCAGAATGCAATGGCTGGAGCACCTTTCAAGAAAATATACTGACAGATAATTTGGTAAAAAAAAGTTCTCATAAAAAAATTGAGCTTACACAGTTACATACAGTAAGTAGCACTAATATTCCTCGTTTGTTAACGGGTATTGGGGAATGGGATCGTGTAATGGGTGGTGGTATTATGCCTTACTCATTAGTGATTTTAACTGGTGATCCTGGTATAGGTAAATCGACACTTCTATTACAAGTTTGTAATGCATTGGCATCTCAATATCGCGTATTTTATTTTTCCACCGAAGAATCACTCAATCAAGTAAAACAACGCGCTGATCGGGTTGGCTGTCTTGAAACTAATTTGCTTTTTTCTGACAATGCAGACCTTGAATCAATAATTAATGTCGCCACTCAAGAAAAGCCCGATGTACTTATTATAGATTCCATACAAAACTGTTACACATCAGACACACAAACATACCCCGGAAGTGTAGGCCAATTACGTGAATCAGCTTTTCAATTAATGAGGCTTGCAAAAGAACAGGGAGTAACAATTATCTTAACTGGTCATATTACTAAAGAGGGTAATATTGCTGGTCCTAAAACATTAGAGCATATGGTAGATGCGGTATTTTATCTCCAAGGAGAAGATCGTTTTGAGACCCGTGTTTTAAGATCGGTAAAAAATCGATTTGGAACAGTAAATGAACTGGGATTTTTTGAAATGAATTCACATGGCTTGCAAGAAGTGTGCAATATCAATCAATATTTATTGAATGATATTAGCCAAGCTCCTGGATCTGCCTTAGTTTCAATTGTAGAAGGATCACGGCCTCTTTTGCTTGAAATTCAAGCTTTAACAATTGAATCTAAAATGGCAATACCTCAAAGAGTTATTACCGGTATTGATCATAAAGAAGTTGTTTTAATTGCAGCAATTCTAGAAAAATATCTGCATATACGCTTTAGTGGACATGATATATTTTTTAAAACAAGTGGTGGTTTTAAATTAAAAGGAAGCACGAGTGATCTTGGTATAGCACTTGCTTTGCTTTCAAGTTATTTCCAACAACCATTGCCAGAAAAAACAATAGCGCTTGGTGAAATTAGTCTCACTGGTCAAATCAAACCTATTAATCAAATTAATATTTTTGCAAAAGAAGCTGAAAAATTTGGTTTTAATAATTTCCTCATTAGCGCTAATCAAAAACTAGATCCAATAAACGCACAGGTAAAAAGATATAATAATGTTTATGAATTATTAGCCCTTTTTTCTTAATCAACGAACCAAAACTAATCCTTGTAGCATATAGATAATCTTTTATACAGTAATGATATTAGTTAAAAAGGAGAGAATATATGAAGCAATTAGTTTGTTTTTTATTAAGTTGTTTTTTTTGTTTAAATTTCAATTTCGTTTTTTCGCAAAATGAACCTGAAATTCAGGATTGGTTCGTTGTAGGTGGTGGTCCAGCAGGAATAATAATGGTATCACTGCTCCGAGATTTGGGAATTCCAGATAACGAAATTCATTGGGCAGATGCCAATAATTTTACCGTAGGAAGATTAAGTTCTTATCCTACCGTTCCCGGAAATGTAAAAACTGGCGTTTTAATCAAATTCTTTAAATCTTTAAAAACCTTTCAAGAAGTTAAATCTCCCGCTCTTGAAAAACTATTATATAATTGTGAACTTGATCCCAATTATGAGTGTTTTTTAAAAGTTATTATTGATCCATTGCAGGAAATAACGCAATATCTTTTAACAAAAGTTGATGGCGTTCAGGGAAAGGTAATTAGTCTTGATTTTATCGATGATGTTTGGCACATACAAACAGAAAACAATAAAACAATTAAGGCACGATATGTGGTGCTTGCTACTGGATCACACCCAAAAAAACTAAATTATGGTCTTAAAGAAATTCCCTTTGATGTAGCTCTTGATAAAACAGCTTTAACACAAGCAATAATGCCTTCTGATGTGGTTGGTGTTGTCGGAAGTGCACATTCTGCTATTTTAATCTTGAAATTTCTTTCTGAGTTGCGCGTAGGCCGTATTATAAATTTTTATACTGAACCGATTAAATATGCTGTTGATATGGGTAGTTGGATTTTACATCAAGAAGAAGGATTGAAGGGAATAACTGCACGTTGGGCCAAAGAAGTTTTAGAAAAAAAACTTCCAAGCAATCTCATCAGAATTATTAATACACCAGAAGCACGTAAAAAATGGTTAGTTAATTGCACTAAAATAATTTATGCTTGTGGTTTTGAACGTAATAATATACCACTCATTAATGGAGATAACAGCAATGTGGTATACAATGAATCAACTGGTACAATTGGACCACGTTTATTTGGCTTTGGCATTGCATTTCCTGAAAAAGTAACCGATCAAGCTGGTAATACTGAACATCGCGTAGGATTGCTCTCGTTTTTATCATATGCACAGCGAGTCGTTCCACAATGGATTACCACAAAGGATTTTATGGAAAGCTGCGAGAGCTATGATTCTTTATTTACAATTGATTTGTTATAACGAAGCAAAAAGATAGTAAATGTCTTTTCTCTCATATTAAATAATTTAATAAGCATAAAAAAAGCCTCGAGAAATTCTCGAGGCTTTAATATAACCTGGCAGTACCTACTTTTCCAGTCCGTCTCCAGACAAGTATCATCGGCGCTACAGACTTAACTTCCGTATTCGGAATGGGAACGGGTGTTTCCCTGTAGCTATACCCACCAGAAATTTGTTAGTGACATTAAATGTCATAATAATTTTTTCTTGTGTGTTGATAAGTGTAGATTAAGCACACAACTTTCGACCAATAAGATTTTTAGTGTGATCAAAACATTCGACCGATTAGTACTGGTTAGCTAAATACATTACTGCACTTACACACCCAGCCTATCAACCTTGTAGTCTTCAAGGGGTCTTAATGTACTGACTTACGCCAGTACGAGGTATCTCATCTTGGAGCGAGTTTCCCACTTAGATGCTTTCAGCGGTTATCTCTAATAAGCTTAGCTACCCAGCATTGCTCTTGGGGAACAACTGGAACACCAGAGGCTTACTCATCCCGGTCCTCTCGTACTAGGGACAACCCTCCTCAAATACCTTGCGCCCACGAAGGATAAGGACCGAACTGTCTTACGACGTTCTGAACCCAGATCACGTACCACTTTAATTGGCGAACAGCCAAACCCTTGGGACCTTCTTCAGCCCCAGGATGTGATGATCCGACATCGAGGTGCCAAACCTCCTCGTCGATGTGGACTCTTAGAGGAGATCAGCCTGTTATCCCCGGCGTACCTTTTATCCGTTTAGCAATGGCCCTTCCATGTGGAACCACTGGATCACTAAGTCCTGCTTTCGCATCTGCTTGACCTGTATGTCTCGCAGTTAAGCTCCCTTATGCCTTTGCACTCTACCGACGATTTCTATTCGTCATGAGGGAACCTTTGAACGCCTCCGTTACTGTTTGGGAGGCGACCACCCCAGTCAAACTACCCACCAGACACTGTTTTTTGCCCGGATTACGGGTCAAAGTTAGACTTTCAGATTAATAAGGGCGGTATTTCAAGGATGACTCCGCCACAGCTAGCGCCGTGACATCACAGTCTCCCGCCTATCCTACACAAATCAATCCAAAAATCAATGTCAAGTTATAGTAAAGGTGCACGGGGTCTTTCCGTCCTTTCGCGGGTAACCGGCATTTTCACCGGTACTACAAATTCACTGAGTCTATCATTAAGACAGCGCCCAAGTCGTTACGCCATTCATGCGGGTCGGAACTTACCCGACAAGGGACTTCGCTACCTTAGGACCGTTATAGTTACGGCCGCCGTTTACCGGGGCTTCAATTCAAAGCTTCACCCTTTCGAGTTAACTTCTCCTATTAACCTTCCGGCACTGGGCAGGCGTCAGACTCTATACTTCCTCTTACGAGTTTGCAGAGCCCTGTGTTTTTGTTAAACAGTCGCTTGGGCCTCTTTGTTGCAACCTACAAATGCTATCCAAATTTTACTCTGGGACATTCTAGGCACCCCTTCTCCCGAAGTTACGGGGTCATTTTGCCGAGTTCCTTAATGATAGTTATCTCAACGCCTGAGCATTCTCTGCTCACCTACCTGTGTCAGTTTGCGGTACGATCACTAAAATGACTCGCTAGAAGCTTTTCTAGTCAGTGTGGGGTCAATCGAACACACTTCTCATTTAGATTAGCATGCCTATCACACTTCAAGGATTACAGTTTCACGGATTTGCCTATGAAACTCCTCTTTGTGCTTTGCTTGGCATCCATGCGCCAAGTCAACTTACCCTACTGCGTCCCTCCTTCGCTCAAACGTCATTCAGTGGTGCAGGAATATTTAACCTGCTTTCCATCGTCTACTCCAATTGGCCTCGACTTAGGTATCGACTAACCCTGAGTGGATGAACCGCTCTCACGGAATCCTTAGGTTTACGGCGAACAGGAATTTCACCTGTTTTTTCGTTACTTATACCAACATACTCACTTCTGTAATCAACGACATCTGTCCTCACGGTCAAACTTGTATCTATTACAGAACGCTCCCCTACCCCTGCAACTAGACAGAGTCTGTTGCAAGCCATAGCTTCGGTAACTTGTTTAAGCCCCGTTCGTTCTTCAGCGCAAAAACACTTGACCAGTGAGCTATTACGCTTTCTTTAAATGATGGCTGCTTCTAAGCCAACATCCTGGCTGTCTGTGTATTTTCACTTCTTTTACCACTTAACAAGTATTTGAGGACCTTAGCTGATGGTCTGGGCTGTTTCCCTCTCGACTACGGATCTTATCACTCGCAGTCTGCCTCCCGCTTTCGAAAATTATAGCATTCAGAGTTAGTAAAGACTTGGTAGACTTGCGCCCCCAAAATCTAAACTGTGCTTTACCGCCATAATAAATTCAGCGAGGCTATACCTAAATATATTTCGGGGAGAACCAGCTATTTCCCAGTTTGATAAGCCTTTCACTCCTATCCACACCTCATCCGAGCAGTTTTCAACCCACACCGGTTCGGGCCTCCATCTCATGTAACTGAGATTTCACCCTGGACATGGATAGCTCACTAGGTTTCGGGTCTATTACACGCTACTAAATCGCCCTATTCAGACTCGCTTTCGCTGCGGCTCCGTTCTTTCTAAACTTAACCTTGCAACGTATAATAACTCGTTGGCTCATTATGCAAAAGGTACGTGGTTGCGCATACGTATATATCGCTTCCACCGCTTGTAGACATTTGGTTTCAGTTTCTATTTCACTCCCCTCCCGGGGTTCTTTTCACCTTTCCCTCGCGGTACTCGTGCACTATCGGTCATCAATTAGTATTTAGCCTTACCCGATGGTCCGGGCAGATTCACACAGAATTTCACGTGCTCTGTGCTACTCGGGTGCGCAACTAATGTATTTTTTAACTTTTCACTTACAAGGCTGTCACTTTCTTTGGCTGTCCTTTCCAGAACAATTCAGTTAAGTTAAAAAATAACAAATCAAAAACTGTATTTTTTGAGCGTTGCATCCCACAACTCCTATATCACAACACATACAGGTTATTACATGATATAAGTTTAGGCTGTTCCCCGTTCGCTCACCACTACTGAGAGAATCACGTTGTTTTCTTTTCCTAGCACTACTTAGATGTTTCAGTTCATGCCGTTCGCTTTCTTACCCTATAAATTCAGGCAGGAATTTCCTGGTTTTTCCAGGAAGGATTTCTCCATTCGGAAATCTTCGGGTCAAAGCTTGATTGGCAGCTCTCCGAAGCTTATGGCAGCCTTCCGCCTCCTTCATCGCCTTTTGATGCCAAGGCATCCACCAAATGCCCTTTTCAATTAATCACAAATTTATTGGTTTACTCAGCGTTGAGTACTTAATCTACATATATTTCAAAGAACACAAGAAATTTTTTATCACTATCTCTTTTTTAAGCTTCAGATAGTATACACAAGAATAATTAATAAACAACTTATTTTTTACTTTTTTTGGTGGAGATGAGCGGAATCGAACCGCTGACCTTCCGCGTGCAAAACGGACGCTCTACCAACTGAGCTACATCCCCATTCTCTTGGAGTTAGTTACTATAGCTTGGTGGGCCTAAGTCGACTTGAACGACTGACCTCCCCGTTATCAGCGGGGTGCTCTAACCACCTGAGCTATAGGCCCAGCCCGTAGAGTATTAGTTATTTATTGCCTACCAGTCTTTAGAAAAAGACTTTCAAATTACACCTAAATATAATGACCAGATAAAATCTAGTCGGATTTTACTCCCTCGAAAGGAGGTGATCCAGCCGCAGGTTCTCCTACAGCTACCTTGTTACGACTTCGCCCCAATCACTCTTCATACCTTAGGCACTCGCCTCCCTTGCGGGTTGGCTAAAGTGGCTTTGGGTACAAACAGCTCTCATGGCGTGACGGGCGGTGTGTACAAGGCCCGAGAACGTATTCACCGCATCGTTGCTGATATGCGATTACTAGCGATTTCAACTTCATGAGGTCGAGTTGCAGACCTCAATCTGAACTTAGACTAGCTTTATGGGATTAGCTTACTCTTGCGAGCTTGCAACCCTTTGTACTAGCCATTGTAACACGTGTGTAGCCCTAGGCATAAAGGCCATGAGGACTTGACGTCATCCCCACCTTCCTCCTGGTTTCCCAGGCAGTTCCATCAGAGTGCTTTACATACGTAAATAGCAACTGACGGCAAGGGTTGCGCTCGTTAGAGGACTTAACCCAACATCTCACGACACGAGCTGACGACAGCCATGCAGCACCTGTGCAATTGTCTAGACCGAAGCCTAGAAGACTGTATTTCTACAGCTGTCAAATGCATGTCAAGCCTAGGTAAGGTTCCTCGCGTAGTGTCGAATTAAACCACATGTTCCACCGCTTGTGCGGGCCCCCGTCAATTTCTTTAAGTTTTAGTCTTGCGACCGTAATCCCCAGGCGGATCACTTAACGCGTTAGCTGCGACACTAATTCCATAACGGAACTAACGTCTAGTGATCATCGTTTACGGCGTGGACTACCAGGGTATCTAATCCTGTTTGCTCCCCACGCTTTCGTGTATGAACGTCAGGAGTGAGCCAAGAAGCTGCCTTCGCCATTGGTGTTCCTCTCGAGATCTACGCATTTTACCGCTACTCCGAGAATTCCACTTCTCTCTCTCACCCTCTAGTTTGCTAGTTTCACATGCTGGCCTCCGGTTAGGCCGGAGAATTTAACAAGTGACTTAACAAACCGTCTGCACACCCTTTACGCCCAATAATTCCGAATAACGCTTGCACCACTCGTATTACCGCGGCTGCTGGCACGAGTTTAGCCGGTGCTTTCTCTAGCGGTACCGTCATGCCCTACTTGTATTAGAAATAGGGTTTTCTTCCCGCTTAACAGAAGTTTACAACCCGAAGGCCTTCATCCTCCACGCGGCGTCGCTGCGTCAGGCTTTCGCCCATTGCGCAATATTCCTCACTGCTGCCTCCCGTAGGAGTCTGGACCGTGTCTAAGTTCCAGTGTGACCGTACACCCTCTCAGGCCGGTTAACCATCATCGCCTTGGTGAGCCATTACCTCACCAACTAGCTAATAGTACGCAAGCTCATCCTCTAGCGGTAGCAATTAGGCCACCTTTCTCCCCGAAGGGACTTATGCAGTATTAACTCCGATTTCTCGGAGGTATTCTTCACTAAAGGGTAGATTCTCACGCGTTGCTCACCCGTTCGCCGCTTTACTCATCCCCGAAGGGACTTTCGCGCTCGACTTGCATGTGTTAGGCACGCCGCCAGCGTTTATTCTGAGCCAGAATCAAGCTCTCCATCACAAAAATTGAATTGGGTTCTTTTTACTTAAAGAACTGGTAGGCTTATTTGTTATTCCCATGTATTTCAAAGAAAACTTTTTCGTTTGATTCGTTTCGTTGTTTCGAACTTTCAATCAATGATGGTTAAATTATAACTGCATTCTAAATAGAGTCAACACTTTTTTATAAATTTTTTTATTTTTTTTTAAATTCGTAGAAAAAAGACCTTTAAACATTTAATTAACAATACGCACATTTATTTTGAATATGCCGATCCAATCGATCTATATTTAAATTGTATCTGCACAGATATTTTTTCTAAGACAATCGAAAAATTTTTTCAAAAAAGTTTAAAATAACTATAACTTTTTAAATTTTTTTTCATTTTTCTTATACATAATTTTATTTCTTTGGTTATCAGATATATAAAAATTAATAATCATTATTTATGTTACTTTTTGGCCATATATATCCTTATTATATATAGGGCAAAAAAGTTTCCTTTAAAAACACTATAAATTTGCAGCCAAATTTTAATAAAAATTATCTTTTTTTGCATACAATTAAAAAGTCTACCTATTACCAGGCTAAGCCTGGTGTGTTATGCTAGTTATCACCAAGTAATAACCGCAAACAGGAATTTTATGTTTTTTGACGAATTACAAGAACAATTAAAGTCTATGCAACCTGATATTGCCATCATCAAGGCTTACTGGGAAAATGCCAATCTTGAAGAAAAATATCAAAAATTACATAAGGAAACCGAACAAGAAGATTTCTGGAAAAATCAAAATCAAGCTGAAATCTTAAAAGAATTACAAAAAGTACGTACCATAAGAGAACAATATCTTCACATCACCCAAAACCATAAAGATATGGAAGAATTTATAGCCATGTTTAAAGATGATGAAGAAGAATTAAAGAAGTTAAGCAGTGAAATAATTGCTTTAAAAAAAGCAGTTAACTCTTTTAAAATAGCTCTTTTACTTAACGACCCTCAAGATAGCTCCAACGCCTTTTTGAGTATTAATTGTGGTGCGGGCGGTACCGAGTCACAAGATTGGGCTGAAATTTTGCTGCGTATGTATGTAAGATTCTGCGAGCGCGAGCGTTTACCCGTAGAAATAGTAGACCATCAAGTAGGAGAAGGTGCTGGTATAAAATCTGCAACACTTTTTATTAGAGGCAAAAATCCTTATGGATTACTCAAAGGTGAACAGGGCATTCACCGTTTAGTACGAATATCTCCCTTTGATGCTGCAAAAAGACGACATACTTCTTTTGCTGCAGTAAGCCTTACTCCTGAAGTACCTGAAGTAGAAATTACTATCGATCCTAATGATTTGCGCATTGACACTTTCCGTGCTGGTGGCGCTGGCGGCCAACACGTTAATAAAACTGAATCGGCTATCCGTATAACACACCATCCTTCGGGCATTGTTGTTTCATGCCAAAATGAGCGTTCGCAGACCCAAAATAAAGAAACAGCAATGAAAATGCTCAAGGCGCGGCTCGCTCAAAAAGCTAAAGAAGAACAAGAAGCAAAAACTGCTGCTATAGAAAAAAAGAAAATTGAATGGGGATCGCAAATTCGATCTTACGTGCTGCATCCGTATAAAATGGTTAAAGATCATCGCACCGATCACGAATCACCTCAACCAGATTTGATTCTTGATGGCGAACTTATGGATTTTATTGAGAGTTATTTAATTTGGGCAACCAAAAAATAATTTTCAATCTAAATAATTAAGGCCGCGTTGAATGCGGCCTTTTTGTTATATTATCTTTTTTGATATTTATTTTTTACCTCGTGCAATATCCTCAAGCGCGGCAATAGGATCATAGTACCGAATACGTTCAGATAATTTATAATCAGGAGCAATGTGCCATTTTTCAGCACTTTGTCCAAACCATGCTTTTTTATACCAACTCATATTAGTATAGTACGAAAAAATAGGATCTCTTTTTTGATTATTTAGCCCTTGTTTATATTTTCTCAAATTATCTTTTATATGCTCAACTTTATCTTCAAATTGCTCTTCCTTAAAAACATTATTAAGATTTTTTAAATAATCATTTGCAGCAAGAGTAATAGCAGATTCGGTGAAATCACCTGCTCCTATAATGTGCTGATTTTTTTGAAAATTATTAGTTTTATTAAGAATATCAAATGCTTTATAACGAACTGCATATTCAAAGGCTGCAGATTTACCCTTAGTTGTTAGCGGCTTGCTTAACTTTTGATTGATTGCATTATTGTATTGATCAACTCTTTGTTTAATCTTACTGGCTGAAATTCCCGCAAACCCAATGCTAATTCCTAATCCAAATTGTGTAGTTGGCGATAGAGAAAAATTAGTAGCACGATTAACTAAATTTTCAAAATTAGATTTAAATTTATTTGATGCCTCTTTCCACATAGAAAAACTATGTTGTGCACTCATTAATAAATGAATACCCAATAAAAACTTAAATGATAGATACCTGTTCATAGAAAATCCCCCGAAGGTTAATTAAAATATATTAGCTCAATATGATAGCTAAATAAAATTAACTTTCAATAAAATGTATTGTTAGAAAATAAATATCTAAATGATTTTTGCAGTAAGGATATTTTGAAAACAAAGCATTGATGTTTTATTCAATTTAGAGGCATTCTTAATTAAAAAAAGCTGGAGAGGCTATAAAACATTGAAAAGCAAAATCATTTTATTATCTATTTTTTCTATCACATCATTATCTTGCAGCGAAAACACAATAACTAAATCAGCATCTTCTTATTTTATAAGCTTATCGCCTAAAAATAGTAAAAAAATATCGCATTCTTACTTTAAAAGAAAATTTAAAATTAATTCACCTAATTTAGATGAAATAAACGACCATTGTAATACAACAATAAGCGAAAATTGGTTTGACAGCGCTGATAAAAAATCTGTTGATAATAATTTGATCTGCTTAGAAAAACTCTCACGAGGATATTTGATTAAATCGGCCTATGATGATTTGCATCATTATGTATTAGAAAATCCTTGTATATCAAATTATTACCGCAATTTTATGGATGGACCTAATGCAGATTCTTTAATAGCCTATGGTATAAATTATCGCGAAAAGTTTGCCTACAAGGTCAGACTTTATCTAAAAAATTTAAAAACTAAGAAACTTCATCCCTTTAATTTAATCTCTGATCAAAAAGGCGAATCGATTTGTTTATGCGCACAAGCACTATCAACACATAATTTACTTGCTATTTCAGCACGAAATATTAATCCATGTCATAACCCCTTTACCATTTTTAAAATTAATGTAACGGAAACATCACCCTTAACCTTGACTCCAATAGCCTTTAACAACAATAATAACGGTCTTTATTTTTCAAAATTAAGCTTTATCAATGATAGTGAATTATTAGGATTGCAGAACACTGGAAAACTATTTTTGATACAAACCAATGGTAATGTAGTATTTACCAAATTACATTTACCAAAAGAAGTAAAAGATATTAAAGATTATACTTTTGATAATACATCAAACAAATTAATCATAATTAGCAAAAAAGACGACACAATAGTTTGCGACAGTAATTTTACCTCCGCCAAGTTAGCTTTCAAAATTGCTAAACCAAGAAAAGTATTAGATAACATTATCAAAGCGGACTATCAAATTTTAATGATAAAAGTTCAAAATAGTTTATGCACTTTTATCGCACAATCAACAATGGAAAATAAAACAACAACCCATTTTGTTACTGTAAATATCGAAACTTTATTAGAATAACAAATAAACATCAAAAAATCACAAGGGTAGGCCTCCATTTTTCCCTAATTCCCCCTAACCCATGGTATGTTTTTATACAATGATACTGTAGCATAAAGCTTTTTGATAAAAAAATAGTTTTTTTACTTTATCTACAAGTTCTTTTTTAAACTCCGTACTTACCATAGTGCTTTAATCAACATCCAAATTGAATTGGCGGCAAAAACTCCTGACCAAAAAGGAAAATATTCTTCTTTATTGTTGGTCAAGAGAGTAAGTAACCCACCCACAATAAGACCTAGTGATAAGTTAAGCGGCATAAGCAATCCACCAAGTACTAACGCAGGATTCATTTTTATTTGTTTGAGAAAAAGACCAAACAAAACACCTAGCGCTAAAACAAAATAATTAAACTGCTTTGCATTTACCAGCAATGCCCTACTTTGCGCTTTATAAGCAAATAATGTATCAGAACCCAAATGCAAATGCGAAATAAACAACCAAAAAACTACCCCAATACACAAGCTACTTGCAAGCAATCCTAAATATTGATACCACATTATTTTGTTTCTTGATATATGCGCTAGTCGCGCCATTTTACGGCTAAACAAAATATCGGCAGTTACGCCGCCAGCAATTTCTACAAAAGTTGCAATAATAATAATTTGCACTGCATTGAGCTTAAACAATAACATTGCAGGAACCATAACAAAAGTTGCATAGCGACCAAGAGGCGCTAAACCCATTTTTCCTGCAATTTCACCTAATTGGTAGCTACATATTCCTGAGGCTAACAGCAACAATGCAATTGGCAGACTTCCAAATCCAAAATATGATAAATACCCCATACAGATTAGTATTGTTATGAGACCCTGTATGAGAATGTTCTTTGTATAACGGGAAAAATTATACGCTGTGTTATTTTTATCAACATATTTTTTTAGTGAATTCCATAGAGCTTGAGGACTAAATAAAAATCCTAATGCCGCTCCTGCTAACACCATACCGCTGCAAAACGCTAATACAAAATCCATACTATTCAGCGAGGGGAAAAAGACATTATTAAGTGGATCTATAATAATAATTTTTGATATTGCGCCAACCAATAGGGGAATTGCGATTACATGACCAGTAACAAAACCAATCGCCCACAGCATTGGCCAAAGATCAAAACGAAGTAGCGGAATAGAAATAACACTCAAAGATCGGGCGTGTAATAACGTAATTGCTTTAGGGACAAATCCTTTAAAAAAAAGACCGTCTTGTAAAATAGAAATTATAGTTGCAGAAACAAAACCAACTACTAACTCGATCCCTTTTCGTACTTGATTGCCTGCTGAAATCATTTTATAAATGAGTTGACCAATAGGAAAAGGTAATTGTTGTACTTGTATTAAATCATCCTCATACAAGTTGGCAATCCAAATGCCAAAACTACCAGCAGCTAAAGATAACCCGGTCATAATTTGTGCAAAATACCATGGGTTTCCTAACCAACGATTAAATGTTGCCGAATCAAGAAAATAAATAGCCGGAAATGAAAATGCAAATGCGGTTGCAATTATCCCCCCAACAGATCCTGCTGCAGTTACCAGAGCAACTGTGGTAGTAAAACTTTCTTTAGAACGTACCCATGAAAATAATAAACTGGCACATAAAACTAATGTAGGAGCAATCCAAGGGCCAATCGGAGCAGCCATTGAAATATAACTCATAACTGTTGTTGAAAAAATAGAAAGAAATATACTCACTAAAAAAGCATACACACGATTCATCCAAAACCTCTTCATAAAAATTCTTACCAAAGCATTATTTATTCTCTAAACTGCAAAGAATGTAACATAAAAAAGACCAAAGACAAATTAAGGCTTTTGTTATACACTAAAAATAAAAAAATTATCAGATCTGACTATATGGAGCGCCATGTTTTTAATTTTATTACTCTATGCTCTTTTTGCTACTTCTTTTCCAATGAGTAAAATTTTGCTCAGCTATGTGACACCTATTTTCTATACGGGCATTCGTATGGTTATTGCCGGTGCATTACTGCTCGGTTATGAGCGATTTTATGTTCGACAACGATTTAGTTTTCACAAAAAAGATTTATGGTTGCTTGCTCAAATTATTTTCTTTGGCATTTATATAACTTATATTCTCAGATTTTGGGGTTTAACCTATTTACCCTCCTCAAAAACAGCTTTTTTATTTAATGTAGCACCATTCTTTTCATCATTTTATTCATATTTGATATTCAAAGAAAAACCTACATTACGCCAATGGATTGGACTTGCAATTGGATTTATTGGAATTATTCCTCTTTTAATGACCACTTCCAAATCCGAACAAATTATCGGAGAAATATCATTTGTTTCTTGGCCCGAACTTGCCATTTTAGGAGCAGTTGCCGCTCATAGTTATAGTTGGATTGTAATGCGCCAAATGGTTCGTCATCGCAATCACTCTCCTTCACTTATCAATGGCTTTAGCATGTTTATTGGCGGACTATTCGCTCTAGCTACGGGTATATTTACCGAAGGTATTCAACCTATACCTTCACTTGGAAGTTTTATTGGATGGTTATTGCTTATCATTTTGATTAGCAATATTATTTGCCATAATTTATATGCGCACTTATTAAAGCGATACACCGCAACGTTTTTATCATTCGCCGGCTTTCTTGGGCCACTCTTTACTGCTTTTTATGGATGGCTAATATTACATGAAACAATTACCTGGAATTTTGTTATTTCAGCAGTAATTGTATTTATTGGATTGTATCTTTTTTATGGCGATGAACTAAAAAATCCCATTGATCCAGAAAGTGATTTAGCAACATAACAATATAAATAAAAATTTAAAATTTTTTAATACATGGTTGAATATGAAAAATAACACTAAATGTGCTTTTTATTTAATATTCTGGGTCTTAATTTCTATCCCAAGCATTCTTCTCTTTAGTTATTATTATGATCTAGGAATATTACATGTACTCGTATTTTTTTTATTACCGGTAATCTTGGCGTCTTTAGTTAAACTTGATCTTGCCGATTATGATCTAAAAATTAAACTTTCAGGTAGTTTAGTTCTCGCAGGCGAATTTGTTAAATTTATTACACGCTATTTAGCAGTAAAATTAGGACTCGCACCTCTTAAATGTCTTTATTATAACTGGTTTGATTTTTCCGCTCCAGTAATCAAACAATTGGTATATATAGCAGATTATGTGGTACATTTAGGCATTAAATTTGTATTATTTTATTCGGCTCTTACTTTTGCAGCCTTTTTACAAAAAAAGCTAAGATTGTGGTTACATAATTAATTGATCTATTTTTGAGTTCTGTCTTTTATTTGTATAAAAACAATATTATTGTTTATAAGCAAAGAATGACGGCTTTTTAATTTCTGCACTGTAAAAAATTAACACACCAATTAAGGTGACTGAAATAGCTGCTATAAATGAAAAGGTAAGTGGTTCACCAAGCAACATCCAACCATATAAATAGACAAATATGGGCACTGAAAATCCAGTCAATGAGATAAAGGTAGAGCTATAATGCTTTAAGAAATTTGTATACATAGTGTACGCAATTACATTACCGATAATAGCGGTCCATAACAATGCAGCAAATAAATGAGTCAAATTATCAAAACAAACAGTGGTTATTTGCTCATAATAAAGAGATAGTAAAAACGCCAAACTACCACTAAATAACATACTCACACTACTCATTTCTGCAGCACTATAACGATTTGATCTCATTAATTTTTGAACTACCATCCAACCAAGTCGACCTAAAGCCATAGCAGCAAGTGCTGCTAGCTCAGGATATGACAAACGTCCCCATGCAATTAAGTTAGCTTCTGCCGGCGCTGATGATACTAACATTATTACTGCGCCCGCAAAACCAAAAAATATTCCTACCGCCTTTTGCCAATTTAATGTTTCCCGCCAAAACAAATACGCATACATGGCAGTAACAAAAGGATCTAAACTTCCTAAAAAAGCCGCCTTAGATGAAAGCATATTTTTAAGCGCATATGCTTTTAAAATTGCTGGAACCAATGTTGTCAAAGTACCTGCCCCAATGAGCGCAAACGCATCTTGTTTGATATAAGACCAGCGTAAATTGTGCACGCGACGTAAAGCAAATGCAAGCAATATCGATCCTGCAATAATCATGCGCAACGCAACTGATAAAATTGGTGGCACGTAAAGTAAAATAATTTTGTTAGCGACAATACCACTTGCTAACAGCGCAAAACCCCAGAAAATTTTAAGCATATTCATTACATTGTACACAGCTCACCTATTTTTAATCTCT
This sequence comes from Candidatus Babelota bacterium, assembly GCA_049325595.1. Lineage (GTDB taxonomy): Bacteria > Babelota > Babeliae > Babelales > Vermiphilaceae > Noda2021. Next base: position 156,446 of record JBMOLF010000010.1, on the reverse strand, counting down.
AATTTTTTTAACAAGATAAGTAAATTCATATATAATGTCAGCCAATCTTGCTATTAGTTATGTCATAACCAGCAAAGGTAAATTAACATGAATTTAATAAACTGGGAACAATTTGATGCAATCGAATTACGGACCGGCACCATTATCAGAGTAGAAGAGTTTCCTAAGGCCAAGAAACCTGCCTACAAGTTATGGATAGATTTTGGGGAGTTTGGTATAAAAAAATCAAGTGCTCAAATTACTGCATTTTATACACCCGAAAATCTTATTGGGAAACAAATTATTGGTGTAATCAATTTTCCACCTAAAAAAATTGCTGACTTTTCCTCAGACTGTTTAGTTACAGGAATAGTTGATAATGAAGGCAGGTGTGTTTTATTACAGCCAGAACGTCCTGTTGCTAATGGTCTTAAAATCAGTTGATTTATGGTGTCGAGAGCCCGATTTGAACCGGCATGTTGTTGCCACCGCCAGCACTTGAAGCTGGTGCGTCTGCCAGTTTGGCCATCTCGACATACAAAAGATTATAAATCATGCTTCATCTTTTTGCCCGCTAAAAAATGCACATGGGCATGAAATACTATTTGCCCCGCATCTTCACCATTATTTACTACTAAGCGAAAACCGGTATTTTCTTTTTCTGCTAACAGCGCAGCCATTAATAAAAGATTACCTGCTAGCTTAGAATCATCAGGAGTTAACTCACGTAAATCTTTAAGATGTTTTTTTGGTAACAGTAAATAATGTATAGGAGCCTTGGGAGCGATATCTTTAATAACTAGAATATCATCTGTTTCAGCAACAATTTGAGAAGGAAGAGACTTTTGAATAATTTTGCAAAATATGCATGAATTTTTCATTGCTACGCCATTAATTGGTGCCGGAAGTCGGACTCGAACCGACACAGTGTCAAACACCGCGGGATTTTGAGTCCCGTGCGTCTACCAATTCCGCCATTCCGGCATGCTTTTTTATTGAAATGGTAGTTAAATAATAAATCAATTTCTTAGGTCCGTCAATTTCTAAAAGGAAAAAAAGATTGTTTTTCAAAAGCTATTGCCAACGGAAAAGATAGGCATATAAAGAGCATAGACAAAATAACCAATCATAAGGCCTAATACTAAGAGTAAAAATGGCTGGAAAAAGAAAGTTATTTTTTCTAGTTGCTTTTGAAAATATTGGCGATAACGCATTCCTATAGCAGTTATCATAGTGGCAAGTGTACCTGATTCATAACCTATATTAATCATCGCTATAGTATCCTGCTGCCATAAGTTTGCACGAGCCATCGAATTTCCAAGAGACATGCCTGATTCTACTTCTTGAATAATCCCTCTAAATAAAGTAATCACCGGAAGATCATTAACTATTACTATGCTGGATTTAAGCGCATCAGCAAGTGGAATACCAGATTGTAATTGGTAACCTACCGAATCAAAAAACAATGCATATACATACGAACGCATTACTCGAGAGCAAACAGGAAAATGCCAAAATATCGCCATAACTATTTTTTTAAAAAACCTTTTCATGCATAGGCAAATACTGGCACAACAAGCTATAGCCATACCACCAAGTACATAAAGATCTTTATCGTTTGCCAACTGATTTATCATCAACAACTTTTGAGTAGATTCAGGCAATTGAATATTCATTGATTGGTATAAATGGGCAAACTGGGGAATCAGCACCAGCAAGGCAAAAATTGAAATCCCCATAAATAAAAAAAAAGTAATAAGGGGCATAGAAGCGGCAGACCACAACGTTCTATAAAGAACTTGTCGCTCAGACAAATAATTTATTGCTTGATCAAATGCTCGTTCTACATTGCCAGTATGGTTGCTTATTTCAACTAAACGTACAAGCAACGGATCAAAAATAGTATACGAACACATCGCATTACTTAAAGACTGTCCTTGTGTCACTTTTTGAGAAGCTTCATAAAGCATACATGCTAATGCTTTGTTAGCAAACTGATTCCCAACCAACTCAAGTGCCTGTGGTATTGATATGCCTGCCTTAATAAGATAAGACAAATGAGTTGCCACTGCCATTTTATCAGCCAATCGTGGTTTTCGGTAATATATTATTTTTATCGGACGAGCGCGTAATAATGCTATATTTTTTTGTCGTAGTTTATTGTTTAATTCCTCAATTGATGACGCATACAATTTACCCGAACAAGAAGTTGCTAATAAATCAACCCCATGCCATTTATAAAAGGGCATATATTAGCCTTTTTTAAAAATATTTTGTTGTTGCTCGATGCCTAATTTTTGCAACAACTGCTCTAAGGTAATCTCTGCGCCAATTTTTATTTTTTTATTACGACTTGCCAATCCTGCGACTATTTCCACTTTACTTTGAGGAATACCAACTATTTCTGCCAAAGATTTAATAATTTCACTATTAGCCTTATGGTCTTCAGCAGGATTTTTTAAATGCACTTTAATACGTCCAGCTTTGTCTAAAGACCACTCATGTCTTCCTGATTGAGGTACTGCTTTAACTTCAATAAGCAATGGCATATAGATTATCCTTTTTTGTTGAATAAATACGCATTTAATTATAACAGGCCAGCTCCATTAAATGCTATAAGATACCTATAAAAATAAAAAAATTGATATATACAAAACAAAAAAAAGGGATAAACTTATAGAAAAAATGTCAAACTACTTGCATAAAATGGCAAATGCTTTATTCTCTTTGATGTCTTGTATCGGAGAGGTGGCTGAGTGGCTTAAAGCGCTTGCCTGCTAAGCAAGAGCTCCAGAAATGGGGCGCGGGGGTTCGAATCCCCCTCTCTCCACCAGTCTTCGCCAATAAAGGCTCCGACTGGCAGGCCATGTTAAGGTATTAAAAATATCTTTGATATATAATTGCGAAGGCTGTCCGATGAAGCTTGCCGAGTCTGATGACCCGGATAAGCGTAGACGGACCGTTCTATGAACTTTGCATGGCACAACCAAATTGTGATACAACTTAAAGTTGTATATATTATTGAAATATATGCGCCTATAGCTCAACTGGATAGAGCGTCAGACTACGGATCTGAAGGTTAAAGGTTCGACTCCTTTTAGGCGCACCAGCTTTCGCTAAAGCTACAGCTGGCAAGCCATATTCTTTCAAATGAATAATAAATTATTATAAAAAAAGTGGCGAAAGCTGTCCGCCGAAGTAAGCGAACAAAGTGAGACACGCAGGCTGGACTAAACACTATAAACATTGCCCGCTACAGCTGACAAGCCATGTTCTTTTACTAGTACGTTATTTATCTTGAATAAAAAATTGCAAAAATTTCTCTACAATCAAAATTACCTACTTTAGATAGATACAAAAATCTTGTAAATTATTAATTAATTTTTCACTCATCAACTCACTTAAGGATTTTTCGTGTGTACTAATCATTGCTCAGATCATCAACCTAAAGATAAAAAAGCTCTTCATTTTGGCGCCGATCAACTTAATGATGCACAATCTCAATTTAATTTGGCATTATTATACGAAGATGAAAACAATAACGAATTAGCAAAAAAATATTATCATCAAGCTGCCGATGAACATGATCATCCAGGCGCTCACAATAATCTTGGCTTTTTATATGCCCACGAAAATAATACAGAAAAAGCTCTTCACTATTTACACATAGCAGCTGACAAGCATAATCTTGCTCATGCCCAATTAAATCTTGGATTGTTTTATGACTCCCAATCTGATGCTACAAAAACAAAACATTATTTACATTGCGCTGCTGATACTAACAATTTTCCGCAAGCACAATTTGTGTTGGCTTGTGTATATGAGCAAGAAAAAAACTTTGAATTGGCAAAAAAATATTTTCATCGCGCTGCCGACGAACATCGGTTGTATGAAGCATTTATCAATTTAAGTGCTCTTTATAAAGCTGAAAACAATTTAGAGCGCGCTGAACACTATTTCCGTTTAGCTCAAGAATCTGATGCGCAATAAAATAATTTAAATCTTTCCCCCTTATAGTCTAAGCTTCTTTGTAAGGGGGAGCTCTATGACTATTTATTTTGTAGTACTTATTTTTCTATTTCATTTATTAAGCCACACCAACGACGCACCAATAACAAATCAAAGCACTGCTTGTGATATAAAAGAGATGGTATTTTTAAAAAAGCCAGCTGATCTAATCTTAAGCACTATAAAAAGTCAATTTCCAAGTGATCCAGATTTTACTAAAAAGATGAATGAAGCTCTACAACATGCGACTGTTTATGGACATAAAGAATTGTTTGATTTAACTATCTCATATAATTTCCCAACCCCAAAAAAAACAACTCTGCTTCACTTAGCCGCATTAGGTAATCAGTCATCAATACTAGAAGAACTTATACACAAATATGAAATGAACCCTCTTGAAGCAAATGACCATGGTAATTATCCTCATCATTATGCAGCTAAGAATAATTCAATAGAGGCTTTTAAAATATTACATAGTTTCAAAGGAAAACATCTTTTGTGTAATTATCGTGGTGAAACCCCTTTACATTGGGCATGCAAGGCTGGCTGTCTTAAAATGGTTACAGTCATGATTGAAGAGTTTCATTACGATCCTTTAGAAACGGATGACCACGGCAATAATGCATTATTGCATTCTGCTATGGCAAAACCAACAGTTTCTATTGATGTATTTAGTTATCTGATGGACAGAATAAAAATAACAAGTACCAGTAGAGACAAAGAAAATGTGCTACATTTTGCTGCTCAAGCAGGTAATATGGCGATGGTAACAAAAATTTTAGAAGTACGCCCACAATTAAAAACAGAACGAAATATATTTGCTGTACTACCAGCACTCTATGCTGCTCGTGAAGGACATTTTGATATTTATAAAATTCTTCGTCATATAAAACACAGATCCAATGAGACTGATAAAGAAGATAAAAGCGCACTTCACTATGCTGCCTTAAATGGCAAGGCTGAATTTATAAAAGAATTTTTAAAAGAGAAAAAGAAAATAACTCTTGATAACTATCAAGCGAAAAACGGCCATACCCCTTTACACGAAGCGATTTTAGCTCAATCATGTGAAACTATTAATGCTTTGCTTGAAAAATTTAAAATAGATGAAATTCAAATGCATGAATATCTTAAATTTGCATGCGAAAAAAGCAGCCGGGAAGTTGTAAAGAACTTAATAGAGAAGCATCGTTTTGTTGTTTTGTCAGCCCAAGATGAACATGATAATATTTTAAATATTGCCTTAAAAAACCAAAAAAATGATATTGCAGAATATCTTTGCAATAATAACAATCTAAAGATAGATAAAAGCTTCTTAGTGCATCGATCAATTTATTTTGACAATCAAACATTTCTTGAACAATTGCTACAAGAAAATATGGATCTTCTTGAGAATGAATATGTTAATGGATTAACACCATTGCTGTGGGCTATTGCATGTGGCAACATAGCAATTAGTGAATTTCTATATAAATCAGGAGGCATGATTAAAAAACTAACTCAGTATAACGAAAATGGTTTACATCTAGCAGCCCGCGAAAATAATACAAAAATGGTTCAATGGCTATTATCAACTAAAAACTTTACTTTCAGTGATATGACATGGTGCTCTGATAGTGGTAAAACACCCTTGGATCTTATTGATCCACAAAATAAAGAATTAATCGAATATATTGCTCATTGCATTTGGAAATCTAATCATGGTAAATGTCCTAGTTGTGCTTATCAATTAAAAGAAATACCAAATACACTCTATACACACTGCGGACATTTACTTTGCTCAATGTGCAATACCATTAGCAATAGTAATGGATCATGCTATGCTTGTGATTTGATTAATAATTTTTCATTCGATTCATATCAAAATATGTAAGGAAAATTAATGATTGGTCTTATTTATTTGGTAGTTATAGTAAGCTTATTCATTGGTTATTATTTTTTTAAAAGAAAAAAAACACCCAAAAAAATAGTGCTACCTTTTGATCAATCTTCTTATTTTCTTAATATTGCTATTGATGCAGCAAAGAACAGCATGCTCGAAGGTAAAGGTGGTCCTTTTGGCGCAGTCATTGTTAATAATGGTAAAATTATTGCGGTTGGAACTAATCAAGTTACCAGCCTTAACGATCCTACTGCTCATGCAGAAGTAATGGCAATTAGGCTTGCTTGTCAAAAATTGGGAACTTTTCAGCTTTTAGATTGTGAATTATATACTAGTTGTGAGCCATGCCCTATGTGCTTTGGCGCTATTTATTGGGCTCGTCCACGACATATTTATTATGCGGCTACCAAACTTGATGCTGCTCAGGTTGGTTTTGATGATTCATTAATTTATCAAGAGTTACAAACCCCTGAAGAACAACGTCTTATTAAAACTACTCACGTAACAACATGCCAACCTAAAGCCAAAGAACTTTTCACCTTATGGCAGGATAAAAAAGATAAAATAGTCTATTAAAGTGAAAAAAATTTGAAAAACTATGAATTTACTTATATTATAATAAGGCATCTCAATTGGAGAGGTGGCAGAGCGGTTGAATGCGGCGGTCTTGAAAACCGTTATTCCCAGAGATGGGAATCGAGGGTTCGAATCCCTCCCTCTCCTCCATGTTTCGTTCTACGAACTACACATGGCACAGCCATAAAATCATTTTAACAATGAAGCATGCCCTGCATAGCTTACGTCGTCGCCAAAGGCTATGCCGCACACGTGCCAAGCCAATAGGCCTGGATAAGCATAGCACGGGCTAATATGTATAAATCGGCTACGACTGGCAGGCCATGCTAAGGCAAAACATCGTGTCTAACCAAGAAAAAAAATTTTTGCTTAATACCGGAAAGCTAGAAACTAAAAATTTGATGGAAGCTTTGTCCATTGATTTTAATATTCTTATTCCTTCTGTTTTGCCAGAATTTAAAGAATTTACTATCAATAATTCCCTTGGTATCACTAAAAAAATGCTTCTTACCGCTCAATTGATATATCAAAAAAATCAATTTACTTTGTTTGATTTTCTTAAAACTCATAATTCAGATACAGTCCGGGGTATAGCTTGCTTTTTAATCGCACAAACCTCACAGCCATTTAATGAAAAACTTACTTTAATTTATGATCTTGCCAATGATAGTCATTTTGGTGTTCGTGAATGGGCATGGCTTTGCTTAAGAGAAGAAATAATTAAAAATCCGCATCAAGGCATCAAAAATTTATTGCCCTGGGCACACAACTCTAAAGAGAACATTAGAAGATTTGCTTGTGAAATCACACGGCCACGTGGTGTTTGGTGTAGCCATATTAAAGAATTGAAAAAAGAACCCTGGCAAGCATTGTCACTTTTAGAAAAATTAAAAGATGATCCCAGTCGATATGTTCAATTATCAGTCGGCAATTGGCTAAATGATGCAGGAAAAGACCATCCTGAATGGGTAAAATCATTATGCACACAATGGATTTTAAGTTCTCATACTGAAAATACCTCCAAAATTTGCAAACGAGCCTTAAGAAATATTAAAGTATAAAATAAGCATTTATCCCAATTTTAAGGATTGCTTATGAAGCTTTTTATTGTTATGCTCTGCAATTTTTTTCCTCTTTTTAGCCAAGATAACAGCAAAAATTGCGCAGAGGTATTTAAAGAAACAAAAAAGCTTTGTCTAGAATTTGATAAAAATTTAGATTCTATTTCAATTGCCAAAAAAGAATTAGAAGCACTCAATAAACTTATTGAATTAACACGAAAATATAAAGATGAAAAACTCATAAAAAAAATCACCGTGTTTAATGCTGAACAATTAAAAAAAATAATGCTTCATTATCAATGGCCATGTATAGATACTTTTGGAACTGATTATGATAGCTATGCATGGAGTATTGTACAGCAAGCTAATCATGATCAAGTTTTCCAGTTTCAATGTCTAATGCTTATTAGACAATTGGCAAAAGAAAATAGGGTTAGCAAAAAAAATTATGCTTATTTATATGACCATTTGGCTTTTTGCTCAGGACTAAAACAACGATATGGAACAAAAGTGGTACCAGCTAATGGCAATTGTGAAATTGCACCATGCGATGCTTCATTTGAAATTATCAATGCAAGACGCACCAAAAAAGGAATTAATAGCATAGAAGAATATTTAGAAAAAATTAATAAAGCAATTCAGAAAAAATAATTTTTATGAATTGTATTAAAGATCATTTTTTGTTAGAAATACATTGATTTTTTTTATGTATTTTTGTGTATATTCATAACAGAGATTTTTATACAGGAGAATTACATGAAAATTAATATTGGCATATCAGATGACAATCGCAAATTAGTATGCGAGCATTTAAATAAGCTATTATCTGATGAATATATTTTGTATACACAAACACTGTATTATCATTGGAATGTTGTTGATCCCTATTTTGATGCGATGCATGCTTTTTTTAGAAAACAATATGAAGAACTTTTTGAATTAGTTGACGATATTGCCGAACGTGTACGTTCACTCGGCCAATTCTCATTAGGAACATTACAAGATTTTTCTAAATACGCACACATCAAGGAAAAAATTGAACAAAAAGTAACAACTCAACAAATGATCAAAAATTTGCTTGAGCATCATGAAACAATTATTCGTCATATGCGTGAAGATATTGTAACAATACAACAAAAACTTAACGATGAAGGAACAGCCAATTTCTTGACTGAAATCATGGAAAAACATGAAAAAATGGCTTGGATGCTTCGTTCTTGCCTGCCACAATAAATCTTTTAAGCTCTATCATTAATTGATAGAGCTTTTGTGTAAAAAAATAAGTATTAAAGCTTTTCTTAAAAATTATTATCTTTTCGCCACCTTTTTCTTTATTTTTCAATCTGAGAATAATTATAATATTTGTAAGATGTTTTCTGAACACAAAAGCAAGATTGAGTATGTAGATTTATTTTACTTAATTATTTCAAAAAAAAATTTATACTCAATGCAAGTTATTTTAGATAAAAATTAAATAAAAAAGGAGAGAATATGTCTAAACAAATCTTAAAATTTTTCTTATTATTAGTGATACCGAGCATCAATTTTGCTGCAACAATAAAAGAAAATATAAAAATTAAATATGATACAGAAGAACCCGTGAAACCAACTGATGTAAAACCACAAGAAGCTTTAAGACGATTGAAAGAAGGAAATATTCAATACCAGCGTGGCGGTAGAATTTGTATGGAATTTGATCGTAATCGCGGCGGTGCGCAAAGCCCTTTTGCCGCAGTTGTAAGCTGTGCTGATTCACGCGTTACACCAGAAGCAATATTTTATGTTCAGTCTGGACAACTATTTGTTACTCGTGTTGCTGGAAACGTAACAAATGCAGAACTTATTGGTAGCTTACAATTTGCAGCTCTTGCATTCAGAACACCTCTCATAGTAGTTTTAGGGCATGAAAATTGCGGCGCAGTTGATGCTGCTCTAGCAAATAAACCACAGCCAGGCGACATCCAATCAGTAATTAATGCAATTCGTCCAGCTGTTGCTAGCATAAACCCTACAAATCCAAATGCTAAACAACAAGCTATTGCGGCTAATGTACGCAATCAAGTTAATAAATTACGCAATAATCCACTCCTTAAGGAACTAATTCAGGAAGGTCGCTTACTCATTGTTGGTGGAGTGTATAATTTTGGAAATGGTGCTGTTACCTGGATTGAATAAATTATCTAGAAATTATCCAAAACTTAGGCAGGCTCACATACGGTGAGCCTTTTTTTTAATAAATATACTTATTATCATCATTTTTATTATTTCAAACTGAAATAATAGCGAGTTAATTTGACTAGCTTTTTTATTCTTATAAACTTGAAATTATGTATCCAACCAACAATTAAATTGACATAGTGCGAAAGTATCAGGCTATGAAAAAAAGTTTTGTGGTAAGTTTCTTTATTTTAGCCATTGCAACAACGGGATATTACTATCTTTTTCAAGAAAATAAATTAATTACTAGTACATCCCAATCAACTACCAATCTATTCATGCAAGAAGAGCCAACGGTACATGAAAAACCTACTGAGCTGGCAACTTGTATTGCTATACCCAAATCCGAATGTTCTGTTAACAAAAACGATAATACATACTATCTCGGGTTTACCTGTCAACGTAAAGAACTTTGTAATCATGAAATGATAATCGAAGGAACATTGCCTAAATGGCTTAATGGAAACTTTTTAACGATTGGCCCCGCACAATTTGCACTAAATGATAGTACTGCAGATCATTGGCTTGATGGATTTGCAATGCTCCATCAATTTAAAATATCTAATACCGGCATAAAATACAGTAATGCTTTTATTGATAGTGGCTATAGAAAAGAATCACTCAAAAAAGGTAAAATAACCGGTAGTACTCCACCACCAACCTCAACATTTTCAAAATGGGCATCACTTTTTTCAAGTTCATCACGCCCAGTTTATGATAATACCAATGTAAATATCATAAAAATGAATGATCACTATATTGCGCTCACCGAATCAACACAGCCTATGTGTTGTTCATGCACCAATTTAAAAAAACAAAAGCCAATAATCTTTGATGACAAATTATCTGAAGCTCAATTTAGCTGTGCTCACCCACATTATGATCCAGTGAGCAAAGAACTCATTAGCTATGCTACAACTTTTGCACGTTCAAGCACTTATACTATTTATACCTTAAAAGAAGGCTCTACTGAGCGAGTTCCTCTCTGCAAATTACCGGTTTCTTATCCATCTTATATGCATAGTTTTGCAGTCACTCCTCATTATATTATCCTCATAGAAGTTCCTTTTGTGGTAAATCCAATAGATTTGGTTTTAAAAGGAAAATCATTTATTGAAACATTTAAATGGAAACCAAAATTAGGAACCAACTTTATTGTTGTTGATAGAAATACCGGAAAGCATATTACTACTCTTAATACTGATGCTTTTTTTGCGTTACACCAAGTAAATGCTTTTGAACAAAATGGAAAAATTATTCTTGATATGATCAGCTACAAAAATCCGGATATTATCAAGGCATACTATCTTGACTATATGAAAGATAATAGTAAACCAACCCCCCAAGGGAATTTAAAACGATTTACCCTAGATCCTGCCAATAAAAAAATTGCAACTAAATTACTATCATCGCATGCCATCGAGCTTCCTCGCATTAATTATGACAACAATGCAACCTCGTACAATTACGTTTATGCAACCGAAACACCTGTAGGGGCTAAACTTGCTCAAAATTTAGTTAAAATTAATGTGAATACAGGAAAAAGTACCCTATGGAATGTTGAAGGATATCCAACTGAACCAATTTTTGTTGCAAGACCTGGCACTCAATCAGAAGATGATGGGATAATTTTAAGCTTAGTATTAGATCCTGCTAAAAAACAATCATTTTTAGTTATATTAGATGCAAAAGACATGAAAGAAATTGCCCGCGCATATGCACCACACCATATTCCATTTACGGTTCACGGTTATTTTTGCCGCTAATTTTTTAAAATCAATGAATTAAAAAACAATGAGGTAGACAATATATCTACCTCATTTTGGTTTTTAACTAAATATAATAGCCACATCCTAAAATAAAATTATTCTCACCTTTTTGTAACGGCTCTACAAACACAGTTCGTTTGGTACCATTAATAGTATATGTTACTTGTCCAGGTCCACCTCGCGCAGTATTAATCATAAGACGCACATATTGCTTCCCTGTATCATCTTTGGCATTTAACAAATTACGCCAAATAATATGTGGTGTATCGCCATACACCCAACATATTCCCGTAGAATCTATAACAAAAATAAATAAATCGCCTCGAATAAAACGACTTTTAGGATTTGAAAATTCACGAATCGCAATAGGTTCTGGCATTCGTTCTAAATAACCGCGTGCACCTCTTAACATTAAACGTGCTGTTTCTTGTTTTGATACTGGAAATAATGCAGTACCAATTACATACCTACCGCTGCCAATATCAACTTGTTCAACATAAGCTACTTGAACTGCATTGTTCATTCTAAAATTGATCCAGCCACCACCATTTTTTGCTTTTTCAATAATTTCTCTCACATAAAATCTGCCATCTTCATCTTGGGCATTGCTCTGATTAAGGCCTACAAAATCAGGTCTATCACCATTAGCTATAGACACACCATTCATATCATAAATAAACAGATATAAATCACCAAAGCGAAAGCTATCAGTTCTTGTTTCGTTAATCTCACGCACGGTTACTGATTTGCCCTGTCTTTTCATCGAATCATAACCACGTCGCACTAGTTCAACTGCTGCACGTCTGTCTGCATAGGGATAATAACCAGATGCAATAATATATTCTTTACCTTGTCGATCTTTTACTTTTTTTGCATAAGATAATTTAAGCGTGCCTCTATGCTGAGACCTAAACCATAATCCTGAATTAGATTCACGAAGTTGAGTAAGCATTTGTCTATCAAGTAATTTTCCTGCGGCAATACCTTGATCAAAAATATTTACGCCCACTAATCCAGGCCGTTCGCCATTAGCTACCATAGTACCATTGGCATCAATAGCATAAAGATATAAATCACCATAAACAAACTGCCCACCCGGAAAACTAAAAGTACTAAAAGCATCAACGGGATCTAAATTTTTGTTATACACAATATCTTTAAAATAAGAAACTGCCCCCTTTACCAAACTGACTACTGCATCAGGTTTTGAATGGGGATAATAACCCGATCCAATTAAAAAACTTTGATTACCCTTAGTGAACATTTTCACATATGAAGTTTTAGTCGAATTACGCCATTGATAGGTAACCCAACCGCCACCTTTTTCGGCACGGCTAATCATTTTTTGCACCAAAGGAATTCCATATTTGTCACGCTTATCAATCAAATTTTGCCATATTATTGTTGGCTCTTGACCATGCGCTAGACACACACCACGCCAACTACCAGTAAGTCCAAATACAAATAAATAGAGTTCACCATGCCTAAATTGCTTAGCATCATGAGTAAAAGCACTTAAGCTTTCATCAAGCGAATGGTCCATTGCATAATTAATACCATGTTGCACTAACTCAATTGCTCTTTTACGTTTTTCTTTAGTATCTACATCTTCTTGGGAACTTAACTCTGGTAAAACAAATTCATCATCATCAGCAGATGTATCAACCATTTGAGATGAGGGTGCTTGATTTTCTTGTTGACCTTCTTGATTTGTTCTTCTTTTTGCACTTTCTCCAAAGGCGGCATACATATCCGTTGTGCTGATCTGTGCCACTAATAACAGCACTATGTAGCATAAAATTTTCACGGACCTCTCCTATTTTTTTATAAAAACAACTCTCTTTTTTGTTAAGTATCCTGTCCTTTGACTTATAAACGCAATAAGTTACATAGTAAAAAATGATTCTTGCTCAATCATAGTCAGAATAGTCCACTTATGATACCCTAAATAAGATGGTAAATAATCAAAACATAAGGACAAGCAATGTCAGTTTCTATAACTAAAGATAATTACCAACAAGAAGTTGTTAACTCTACACTCCCGGTTGTAATTGATGTATATGCAAGCTGGTGTGGACCTTGCCAACAAATGGCTCCTATATTTGAAGCGCTAGAAAAAGAATTAAAAGATGAGTACAAATTTGTCAAATTAAATGTCGATGAAGCACGCGATCTTTCTATTCAATTTGGCGTAACCTCGGTTCCTACTTTTATCTTCGTTAAAAATGGCGAAATAAAAGCAAAAGAAACTGGTTACATGAGCAAAGATGATCTAAAAGCTCGCATTCAAGAATATTTAAGTTAATCAGTACATAATACTCAAAATTATCTTAAATAACCGTTTGATGCTATCTAAAGTTGCATCAAATGCATCATGCATACCTATGTAGATGCCAGATTTAATGATAGTTTTGAGTATTAATGTTTCAATGGCTATCGTGGTTAGCTTATACAGCCATATTTTTGTAATATTGAGTTTTTTTAAAATAAAATTTTCTTTTATTGCAAAAGTTTTTCCTAATTTACTGTTATGTACCATATCATATGTTCCTAACCGAATTGCAAAGTAAATAACTGAAATTTGATTAAGCTTTTTTATTAAAGAATTATAAGACTTATTATTTGGTTTTACTGTTGTATTGTTATCAACAGAGGTTAAGGCAACATGATTATATTGTTGGTTTAATAATTGTGTAACCAATGCATCAAAAGCTGGTGTTCGTTTGAGTATTCCATAACCATAAGTAGATATGCTCATCAAACAAAAAAACACTACTAAGTTTTTAGCTAATCTGAGCATGGTATTTTTCTGTAAGAAATTGGCTAATGCGATCTTGCAATAATTCCAGTCGTTCTATTTTTTCTAAAATAGTTTGTTTTTTACTGATTGGATTCCATAAAAAGTCTAATTTAATATATTCAAAATAACCGTGTATCTTAAACGCTGCAGCATAGAGAGCTATTGAGCGTTGAATATCAGAAAGAGTTTTATATAAAAGTTTCCATTTTTCTTGTTCTTTATATTTCTTTGCTACATCGATAAATAACTCATCCATTAAATCGTTAATTTTAATCTGCTTTAAAATAGTAAGGGGAACTTCTGATTTCCAACTTGACCAACAATCAATATAACGAGCACCATATTTAAGCAAGAAAAAAAGCATACCACCAACTGTATAAAGAGCTATAATACTGGCAAGTAAAGATTTAGTTGGATGGTTAGTTACCCAATTAACTACAGGTACTTTCTCCATCGGCTTAGTACATTGATCAGAAGAATTTATTGTTTGAACTGAATTATTTTGTATATGTATAGTAAAACCATTTTTTACTGGCAACTTAATTGATTCTGCTGCAATAAAGAAAGTAACACCCAACAGATAGATAATAATTCTAAACGGGTTTGTTAGGTCATTGCTCATGTTTTACCTTTTTTTAAAAAATATTTTTTTTTTGCTACAGCATAATCTGCCAATAAATAGTCATACCAAATTGATGGTATACATGAAGGAAAAGGAAATAACCTACATATAATTGTATTTTCAGGACTTAGTTTATTTCTTTTGTTATAAACTTCTTCAATCATTTTGAATTGATTAATAATTTCTTGTTCAGTTGGACCTATTTCTGTGTCATGCTCAAAAAGCCTGATCAATGCTATATGTTCAAGAAGAGTTAAAGATTTGACATACTCCATTTGGGCATCTTCTGTCATCGCAAGATAATTAATTTTTTGCTCTTTTTTTGATAATGTTTTCATGCATTCTCGTAATTTTTGCCCAAAATATTTAATGCATTTGCATTGCTGATGTATTTGATTATTTATTCCCTGATTACTGCTATTATCAATATTGATTGTTACATTGTATGAACCTTCTTGCGCATAAACATGATTTATTGTCATTAAAAAAAGTTTTAAAACAAAAATAAAAAATTTATTATTTGTTACTCTCAAGAATGGAAAATATATTAATAAATACACTTTCATTTTCCCCAACTATCTTTTTTTGCAACTTTAACAAATCTTTATTTTTGTTGGGAATAGTTAAAAAACTATCTATTCTGTAAATTCTTCTAATTTAATTTTTAAAAGAGATTCATATACATTCAGAGCCGATTTAATATTATATGAACAGCAATGCTCCCAACAGTGTGTTTGCTCATTGCGATGCCATTCATTATTGTTTTCTTGATTATGATGAGTGAGAAAATCTGCTATAATAAATTGTGCGTATGTTTTATCTTCATCTTTTATCATTGCATTTGCAATCAACGGCATGACACCCACAAGAAGAATAATTTTTAGCTTCCTCATACTACCTATACCTTATATATCGATGTTACTTAATTCAATATTCATGAAAGATTTCATATGTATTTAACATGGAATTTATTATCAAAATCAATAAAAGAAGCTTTTGCTTTTTATAAAAAAAATTTTGTTATTCTATTCTTTCCAATAACGCTTATCTATATCGCAACTTTATTACTATCATATATAGTTAATTTTTCTTTGGCACAAGTGAGTCCGTGGCTTGCTCCTTTGACCAATCAGCACTTCTATATAAAAATTATCATTGATCTTATTTTACAATCCATCAAAGCTATGCCCTTTTATATTGGTTTGACCAACAGTATAGGGTATATTCATAATCTGAATAAAAAAAATAATCAAAAAAAACTTTTTCACCAATCAATACGCGATAGTTTTTTGTTATATATATCAATGGCATTACTTGTTTTACTGTTTTTAGGCATAGTCGCGCACATCTCAATACCAATTCTAGTAATTGGAGGTTATTTTCAAGTTAACCCACAGAATCTAAGAGAAGTACATTATATAATTGGCGTTGCAACTTTATTTTTCATGTGCAGTCGATTCATTTTTTTTATTCCCGAAATATGCGTGAATCAAAAAACACCTATCGCCGCTTTATTAGCAAGTTGGAATCTATCGAAAAAAGCCACATTAAAACTTCTCATTATGTTGATAATTACTTTACAGGCATACAGACAATTTACCGTACTTTTTAAAAGAACTCCAATCATAGTCCTCAAAATTGTAGTAATTTTATTTGGCATTTCATGGGGTATTTTTATTTTGCTTCTATGGTTAACAATACATTGCAAATTACAGCAAGCCAGGATCAACCATAATCAACAACCCCCGCTATAACACAAATGCTTTTAAATCATCTTTATTTAATTTTCTTATCCTGTACATCATAGCCCATTTGTTTGAGTTGCTCGCGGATTTGATCTGCACGTTGCCAATTTTTTTCTAATCGCGCTTGTTCTCTTTGGGCTATTAATTGTTCAATTTCAGGAGTCATAACAACTTCTGGTTCAACTAATGGCACAAGCGACAATCCTAAGATCTCTTGCAAAAATCTTTTAACCGAAAAAAACTCAGACTCTGTACTACGCAACGAGGGAAGAGATTCAAATAAAACCCCTAACATGCCGGGTGTATTTAGATCATCGTATAAAAATGTGAGCATCTTTTGAACCGTACTACTATTTAACATATCACGATCAGTAACCACTTGAGCAGAAGATCCAACAAAAGATTTGCATAGTCGCTGATAAGTCTTTTTCATTACCTCTAAATCATCTAATGAAAATTCAAGCGGCGCTTTATACTGATGGTTTAAAAAATAAAAACGAATCACCATGGGATCAAATTTTGCATACAAATCACGCAACGTAAAAAAGTTACCAAGAGATTTGGACATTTTTACTTGATTTACACGCACAAAACCATTATGTACCCAATATTTTGCTAAAGGTTGTTCAAACAAGCCTTCTGATTGGGCAATTTCATTTTCATGATGAGGGAAAATTAAGTCCATGCCTCCACCATGAATATCAATAGTCTCGCCTAAAAATTTAGCCGCCATAGCAGAACATTCAATATGCCAGCCTGGTCGTCCCCATCCCCACGGACTTTGCCAAAAGTGGCCTTCTGGTTCACTTTTCCATAAGGCAAAATCAAGTGGATCTCTTTTTTTATCACTCAGCTCAACACGAGCACCGGCTCGCAATTCATCAAGCTTTTGTTTTGAGAGTTTACCATAGCCTGGAAATTGTGAAATATGATAATAAACATCACCATCAACTTCGTATGCCTTACCAGCCTTGATAAGACCCTTTACAAATGAAATTATTTCTGGAATGGTTTGAGTTACTCGCGGCTCAATTGATGGATTCTTGCAATTAAGAAGTCCAATATCTTCTTTAAATGTTTGAATATAACGATTGGCAATCTCTAAAAATTTTGCCTCATCACCAAATTCTTGTTGCGCTTTTGCAATGATCTTATCATCAATATCTGTAAAATTACGACAATAGGTAACCGTATAACCTAGTGCTAAAAGTAATCTATACAATAAATCAAATGTTACATAACATCTACCATGCCCTAAATGTGCATAATCATAGGGGGTTATACCACATACATACATTGTTATTTTTTCTGAGTTATGTGGTTTAAAAAGCTCTTTAGTAGCCGATAAAGTATTAGTAATGGATAACATATTTTTTCTCACATTTAACGGTTTGCTCACTTTAAATATAGCATAAACTTTTTCTTTAAATAGCGACAGGCCTGTTCAATTCAAAAAAAAATAGTATGCTAGTTTTCTGCATTGACACGTAATTATAACTTAAAAAAACGGTATCAACTGGCTCAGGAGCTTAGATAATGACTCGATCTGTTCTTACTAAAAACAAGAGCGCGACGTGGCTAGCGTTCTTATTAATAGCTCTCTTTTGCAATACTTCTTACAATAATCAAGCAACAATGCTACCTGCAGAAGAAATGCACTCAACATCATCGCAAGAAGAAATAACTGACCAAGAAGCTCTTGAATTATCGTCTGATCAAGATAATTTTCAAGACAATCACGATGATATAGTCGAGCAAGAAGATGCCGAAGATGATGTCGAGTATGATGAAGCAGACGAAGATGAAAGTGATGATGAGGCAGAAGAAGAAACTACAGTATCCTTATCAAAAATGCCTATTATTGCTAATATTATAGTGCAAGGAAATGTATATGTTGCAACTGAAGCAATATTAAATCGCATACCATATCGAGTTGGACAGCCTTTTAATCCACAACTAACTGGTAAGCTTATTCGCAATCTTTTTACTGAATTGAAGCGTTTTAGAAATATTACGATAGAAACAGAACAGATTGATGAAAACAATATTACGCTCTATATTATCGTTCAGGAAAAATACCCTCTTAAAGACTTTATATTTAGCGGCAACAATCAATTAACGAAAAAAGAAATTTATGAGAAATTAAAAATTGATGAAATCCCCGCTATAGATAAAGAAGAACTTGACACGATAGCCTTAAAAATTAAACGCCTGTATCGCGAAAAAGGATATCATCGTATCGATATTCAAACTGAACTTGAAGTTGATGATAGTAATAAAGCGGTGGCAAAATTTTTCATTACCGAGCATCCACGTGCTGTTGTTAAGCGTATTGAATTTACCGGTAACAACCATGTTCCAAGCAAAAAGTTAAGAAGCATATTGTATACCCGAGAAGATTGGTTGCTCAGCTTTTTAGATAGATCGGGTATTTTTCAAGAAGAACGTTTAGAAGGCGATAAGTATGCAATTGAACAATACTATCAAAATCATGGTTATTATGATGCAAAAGTAACTGACGTTATTATTGAACCAGATGCTACCAATAGTTGTTTTACTATAACTTACGAAATTCAAGAAGGTGCTTTGTATCACATCAAAGATATTCAAGTGCCGGGCAATGAAATACTTTCTGAAGAATTTATTCTATGTCGTATTCCAATACGACCAGGAGATGTTTTTTCTCGTGAACTTGTCGTTGAAACGATTAAAGCTTTAGAATTTGTGTGGGGTGAGCATGGTTATATTTTTGCCCATGTCGACCCGTCAATTCAAGTTGATGAAGAAAATAAAACTATTAGTTTGGCATTTTATACCGAGCTTGGTAAAAAAATTACCTTAAATCGAATCACTGTTCGTGGAAATAAAAAAACACGTGACAAAGTTATTCGTCGTCAATTAGTTCTTGATGAGGGTGAATTACTTACTAATCAAAAAATGGAAATTTCCAAAAATCGTGTTGAATCTCTAGGTTACTTTGACCAACGAGAAGGGGTTAACTGGAAAATCAATCGTATTGACGATGATACGGCCGACTTAGACCTCATTGTTAAAGAAGCGCGAACGGGTAATGCCTCTTTCCAGCTTTCATTTTCTGGTACAGATCGTTCAATTTCTTCGCCACTCAAAGGTGTTTCAATGGAATTGAATGTCTCTGATATTAACTTATTTGGAACCGGTATTCGTACCAATATTACCAGTAGATTCTCACATGAAGATGTAAGCTTCATGTTTAACATGACTCAACCTTGGTTATTTGATAAACCAATTTTTGGTTCTTTTGATACGTATCATAAACGACTTGCCTATGAGGAAGTACACCATACCTTACCAATTAATGAAATTGATACAGGTGGTGTGGTAACAAGCGGTTTTGTAACACGAATGCGCACCTTCCCTTGGATTAATGATGTGTTTGTACGATGTGCTGTGGGGCTTGATAACATTAAATATCAGGCTATTCCGCGTGCGATAATAACACGTGCACGTGACGAAGTTGAACGTTTTGAAGCAGCTGCTGCCTATGACATAATACTTCAAAAATTATTCCGACCTAATACGTATGCTTCAATTGTAGCACAATTAGGACAAGATATTCGTAATCATCCATTACACCCAAATCGAGGGCATAGTTGGCTTGCTCGTGCTGTGGGTGCATTCTCAGGAACTCAAGGCTGTACTGGTTTTTACAAGTTTGACTTTGACTTTCACTATTACACGCCACTTATTGGTGAGTATGATCTTATTTTCCACTTACATACTTTCTTGGGTTTTGCCAATCCATTTAAAGGACGCTTAATTCCTTACCGCGATCTTTTCCACATTGGTGGACCAGCCACAGTAAGAGGATTTTTATGGGGACAAATCAGCCCACAATTTGGTGTCATTGATTTAGAAGACTCCTTCCTTGGAGACTCAATCGGTGCAAGTAAGGCATTATATGTGAATGCTGAATTTATTTTCCCTATTATGTCAGATTTCAGCGTAAAAGGTCTTTTATTTTACGATGGCGGATCTGGCTGGGATAACCCATATGCACGTGATGTTCCTGCACAATTTATACGCCATAATGGATTTGATTATCGCCATGCAGTAGGAGTTGGTATTCGATTATTAAATCCAATGCCACTTAGCATAGACTGGGGCTTCAAACTTGATCCTCGCAAAGGTGAATCAGTTCACGAAGTACATTTTAACATGGCTTATGGTTGGAATTAAAAACTAAAAGTGGCCCGCAGTAGCGGGCCTTTTTTTTATTCAATATTACTTCTATTTAGTCGAATAAACAAAAAAGCATTGCTTGACGATCATTTATTGAACTTTCTAACCTTAAGTTAAAGAAAGGTAATAAATGCATTATGGCAAACTCATTGTTTTTATTTTGCTCCAAGTTGTAATGATTTTTGTATATATCGATCAGCAAAGTCGCTGGATCAAGCTTTCCTATGAAAAGCAAGAACAAGAAAAAGAACTTACTATTCATATTAAAACCAAACAAGAATTACTGCATCAATTACATGTACTTGCATCTAATAAAACAGAAATAAAAGAATATGCCAGTAATCAATTAAAAATGAAAAAAATGGCAATAACCCAAATTAGAAAAATAGAAGACAATGAATAGTAGCATTTCAAGACGAACAGGAGTTGTTTTTTTTGGATTTGTACTACTTTATAGTCTGATTATTGCAAATCTTTATTTCATTCAAATTATACATGGATCTTATTATGTTCAATTAGGAGAACGACAATACTTGGTTAGCATCACTCGCTTCCCACAACGAGCAGAAATAACCGATCGAAATGGTAATCCACTTGCTCTTAATAAAGATTCATTAACAGCCTTTATTATACCATCAAAAATCTCTGACCCAGCTGCTATCAAACAATTTTTAAAACAACATTTTTCCGATGCTTATGAACGATTACAAATAAAACCACACACTCAATTTATGTATATAAAGCGCAAATTAACACCAGAAGAAATCATGTTAATAGAACAAAGCAATTTATCTGACATTAAATTTTTGCAAGAACCAAGTCGCTTTTATCCTAACCCAGCAACAGCGAATATTATAGGTACGGTAGATGCTGAAAACAACGGTTTGTTGGGAATAGAATTTCAATACAATACACAATTATCCGGTACACCAACCCATTATCGTCTTGAACGTGATGCACGATCAGGTCATTTTTATTTTAATAAGGAAATTCAATCAAATGGTAATGATGGCAAACCAATACGATTAACAATTGATGGAAATTTACAATTTTTAGTACAAGAAGAGCTACAAGAAACATTAAAAGAATTTAATGCAAAAGCAGCTGCCGCAGTAATTATGGATCCTGCTAATGGGCATATCATTGCAATGGCAAATGTACCAACTTTTGACCCTAACAATTTGTACAACCTTGTAATTGAGCATACTAAAAATATCGCAATTACCGATGCTTATGAATTAGGATCAGTTATAAAAGTATTAAGTGCAATAGCTGCTCTTGAAGAGGGTATAGTTCATCCTTATGAAATCATTGATTGTAAAAATAGTAAAACCGCGGTAATAGATGGAAGAACAATTAATACTGTACCAAGCTCTGTAAGAGGTATGATTCCTTTCACGCAGGTGATCGCGTTATCAAACAACATCGGTATTGCCCAAGTTGCCAAACGGTTAGGAACAAAATTGTACGATCATTATCAAAAAATGGGGTTAGGTAAAAAAACTGGCATTAATATGTTCGGTGAAAATAGCGGCTATATCAATCCGCCCCCTACGTGGTCTAAACAATCAATAATTTCATTGTCATATGGTTATGAAGTTACCGTTACATTGATACAATTAGCACGCATTTTTGCAATGATCGCCAATAATGGTTTTGAATGTATACCCCGTATAATTTTTGATGATATAGAACCAGCAATAAATAAACATTTATATTCATCTCAAACAATGCAAGTAATTCAGGAAATTTTAGAACAAACTACTATTGCAGGAACCGCAAAACGTGCTGCCATAAAAGGATATCGCATTATTTGTAAAACCGGCACTGCTAATATGCTAGAAAATGGAAAATATAATCCTGACAAAAATTTATTTAGTTGTGCTGGCATTGTTCAAAAGAATAACTATAAGCGAGTTGTTGTTGTATTAGTAAAAGAGGCAAACTCAAAAAATTTGTACGCATCAACTGTTGCAGTACCACTTTTTGAACGTATTGCTGAAAAAGTACTCATCCAAGATCAAATTGTATAGGAAATTTACCAATGAAAAAAATAAGTACCATTATTGTGCCGAGTGATGTACCAGGCAATTACGATGCTGAATATGTGAGCAATTATCAAGCTATAACACAACATACTGATAATTTAATTTTATTTGTATGTGATCATAAAATTGAACATTTAAATGACGACTTTATTCATGTTACCGAACAGATGCAGCATCCTGAATATCTTTTTAAATTGGCAAAACATAACCAAGTTGGTGCCTTTGCTGCTCATTTAGGATTGGTAGCTCGTTATGGCAAATTATATCCAGAAATTAACTATGTCATAAAACTTAATGCCAAAACTAATGCACTAAAAAATAGCGTTATCGATCCTTACAGCTCTCCATTATGGAGCGTACATGATGTAATTACTTTCAAAAAGCATTCTGGATTAAAAATTCGCGGCATAGGCATAACCCTATATCTAGGTAGTCAGTATGAGCCACAGATGTTAAAAGAAACTGCTCAAGCAATATTTCAAGCACATCAACATGGCCTTGTTGCTCTTGTGTGGCTGTATGCACGAGGTAGCACTATACGCAACGAAACATCTCCTGAGTATATTATTGGTGCAGCTGGTGTTGCAGCAAGTTTAGGTGCTGATTTTGTAAAACTAAAAATGCCTGAAGTTAATGGTGCTGAATCCACAGCAGATTTACATCGCGCAGTAGTAGCAGCTGGAAATACCAAAATAATTTGCTCAGGGGGTAATTATCAAGATCTTAAAACATTACTGCAATCTATTTATAATCAAATACATTTAGGAAATTCACATGGTGTTGCTATAGGCCGCAATTTGTTCCAACGAAATCTTCATTCAGCTGAGCAATTGATAATAGCTCTTGATGGCATTATTAATAAGGGCTTAGACGTAGAACAAGCTTTACATAATGCATTAGAAGCGAATTAGATAACGATCACCTACTTGTTTTTATACGCAACCTATCCTAAGCTATTGAGCGTACGAGCATAGCTTTTAAAGGATTTGTGTAATGAAGATTTTTCTCCGCGGTGCCTTATTTATTATATGCATGGCATCTGTACTAAAAGGATCATCGTATGAATTTTTAAGATTCCGATCGCCTAATTTAAAAACAAGCCAGTCATTCATGTTCACTCATCCCATATATCAAAATGTACCAGCATGGCAGTCGGTATGGCATAATTTTATTTATAATAAAAGAGGTCCACTTAAAGCCAGCTTTCAAATTCGCGGCATGTATCAACAATCGCTCAGTGATGAAAGAACGATTCAATATTTTTTACCACGCTGCCGTACTGAATTACTAGTTGAAGGTGATTGTATTCCTACAAATGAAATGCGCGATATACGTGCAGAATGGCTTGGCATTAATAATCCTCATTTTAGAGGAAGAATGACAATTAATCCTTGTCAACGACAACTAGCAGTAATACTTGATTATAACCAAGATTTATCATGCATTTTAAAAAATTTGCCTTTTATTGGTGATGCGTGGGTAAGTTTTACCGCTCCGATTGTTGCAGTTGATAATAATATTAATTTGCGACAATTTGACGTGAACGGCTTAGGAGATTGTCCAGCTCAAGATATAATCAGCGCTTTTAATCAACCTGCCTGGCGTTACGCTAAAATTCGTCCGACTGGTCATTCCCGATTGGGACTTGCTGAACTTACTATCCGATTTGGACGTGCTTATCTTGCCTGTGATGATTTTGAAGTAATCTATTACACCGGTGTGTCATTGCCCACTGCAAATGGACAAAATGCCGATTATATATTTAATCCATTTCTTGGTAATAATGGACATCTTGGCTTTATTACTGGAGTTAATTTTCAAATTGTTTTGAATCGTGATAATTCTGCATATTCATCTTGCTTGTTTATAAATTTTGAGAGTATTTTTTTGATACGCGGCAATGAATATCGCACGATTGATTTAAAGGGAAAACCATGGAGTAGATATTTATTGCTCAACAAAAAAAATGGCCCACCAGATCAATTTATTCCTGGTGCAAATATTTTAACTCAAAATGTTACCGTTCGCCCATTTAATCGCGTTGATTTTTCTACGGGATGGCGCTTTATTAATAATTATGGCGAATTTGAAATTGGCTATGGTATCTGGGGCAAACCTGACGAGCGCATAGAATTAACCGATTGTTTTCAAGAAATTTATGGCATAGCTGGCTGCGGACCACTTGATCCATGTGCACAGGTTCTAACTGCTTCATCTGCTAGCAAAAGTACAATTGCTTGCCTGGCCCCAAATGACGTTGATGATTGTGGATGTCCAATTTTTGTACCCATAAAAAAAACTGATCTTAATTTAAAGTCCGCCTCTGCTCGCGCATCGCTTAATCACCGCGGTCATGCAGCTTATGGCTTTTTTAATTATGGCGAAACTATTGATACTTTTCTTGGTATGGGGTTTTATGCGGAGTTTCCCCAAAAGAATACCACACTGACACTATGGGGTTTTTGGTTTAAAGCGGGTGGCTCATTTTAACAATTGATTTTGTTGTTTTATTTCTTTCATAATCAAATAAACAAGTCGCTAAAAAAGGATTATGTATGAAAATAATAACAACACGTTTTGTTCTTAATTTAATTTTTCTGGTATGTATAAGTAAGGCAAGCGAACGATCAGATCAAGATATAGAAAATTACTATCGTAATTTTAATATATCAAACAGGTCGAGTACCAACGAAGATGTTTTGCGCATTGCAAATAAAATATCATTACTCAATGCTATAATGCATGGATCATTACGAATAATATACAATAATAATACACCGATTGTTATAATGCCTCACTATGAAAGCTCAGCAGAAAATTTAGTAGAAAGATTAGTTTTAACAGACTTCAGACTTTTAGCAAAATCGGTTCTTGATGAAAAAAATATTAATCCCTTAATTTCTGGCGAAGAAAATAAAAGAAATAGCATTGAAGCAAAATACTATTTATATCTTGAAAAGTTAGATGAATTCAAACAATTCAAAGAAGCTACTGATCTTACCGATGTCAATATTAAAAAAAAGGACATTAGTATCATAAAACACAATAGACAAGAATTGTTGACCGCATTAAAGTCTGGAACCATTGAGCAAATAGAATCTGCAATTAGTAAACCGGTTACTATTAAAACATCAGCTACCAGTGAGAAAAAAAAGTGTGATCTGCAATAAAAAAAGCCCTACAGTGTTGTAGGGCTTTTTTTTATTAAGTTATGGAAGAAGTGGTGTTAACTTCATTAACGTATTGGTTACCTTATTAGATAGCCAACTTTTTGCTTTGCCTGACCACGTAAACCATAATGAGCTCACCAGACCAACTTTATTAATCTCGTTTTGTATTTTACGTTCAAATTCTGCTTTCTCAGCAAAATCAAAACAATTTAAATACGTGCTATTCTTCAACGCGACTAACTCAGAATAACGATCTCTTGCACTCTTTTGCGACATAGCATAATCAAAATATGATGTAGCAATTTTTTGTTGAATCATAATACGAAAAGCTTTTTCAGTGTCACTACCAAAATGGTAAGTTTTTGTTAACAATGCTTTTAAGTTTGAAATGCGTTCTTGAATATTCTCTTCATTCTTGATGGTAGCAAACGTTTCCCAAGCTGCAAAATAACGCTGTTCAGGAGTATCTGTATTTAGAGCCTCATCTTGCACATTGTTTACTATATGCGCAGGCTTTACCAATTCATATGCAATCATGTGCTTAAATAATTGCTTTCCAGTACTAATAATTAGGGTATTATCAGGTGTAAAGCAAAGCTTTTGGGCACGTGTAGGTAAATTCACTTTTTCGATTAATTCATTATTTGTAATATCAAAAATATCAATACCTTTAAAATGTGCTACTGCTGCTAATGAGCCATCAGAAGATACCGCTATTACAGAGCATTTTTTTCCACAATTAAATGTTGCTTGTACTTTATATGAGCCTAATTTATTGCCAGCTTCCCATATACGCATATATTCATCATCAGAAACCGTAAGCATTTTGTCTTGCGAATAGGCAAAATCAATAACTTGCGTGTTAGTTTCTAATTCTAATGCAGGCAATCTTTCATTTATACAAACATCCCATTGACCAATAGCACCATCATCCCAAGAAATATGCAAAATTTCTTTAGCTTTGTTATATTTTAATGCTTTAATTTTGACAGTCTCAATTTTTTCGCCGGTATTTTTATCATGACGCAACGTATATGGTCGACGCAAACCATTGCTTATATCTAACAATATTATTATACCATCTGACATTGCTGCAACAAGCTGATTATCGTTTACAAAGCATAACGCTTCAACATGCAATTTCTCAAAGTCAAACTCAGTTTTAAGAGTTAAATCTGGTTTATAAATGCTTATTTTTTTATAGCTATGAGCTATTGCAATGTAATCATTGGATGATGCAACAACCAATGGCATACCAACATTGTCCCAGTTAACTTCTTTAGTTTTTTGAAATTTATCATTCCAATAAACTGCTTTATCCTGGCCAATAGAAAGCATGCTGCCATCATTGAAAAAATGTATATGTTTTATTTGTTTGGTATGTTCTTGCGAAATTGCTGCTGAATCATTTAATTCAACCGCTTGGATTTCTTCTTTCTTATACATACCTAAAGTTGTACCACCCATCATGAGTAGTAAAACTGATACTATTAATTTATTCATATAACCTCCATAGAACAAAATGCCAATTAACTTGGCTCACTTCTTATATTACACAAAAATAATAAAATGTTAAATTTTACGCTAGAATTATTCAAGTAGAAAATATTTAATGGGTAAATTTATTATTTTCAATAAAATTTGCCCAATTTAATATTTTTTAAATTAGGCAATTGAGAATATAAATCGACAAAAAAAATGCCAAAAAAATATCTATTTCATTCAAGTTGAATTTTGATTCGATCAGATCAAGCTATTGCATAAAAAAAGGCCCATGGAAAATTCCATGAGCCTTTTTTTGGATTGATAGTAAGATTCTTTATTAGTACATGCCTGGCATACCACCCATGCCACCCATTCCCATACCACCATGAGCAGGGTTTGCTTCCTTTTTCTCTTGTGGTATTTCGTATATGGTTGCTTCGGTTGTTAAGAGTAATCCAGCAATAGATGCTGCATTTTGAATTGCAGAACGAGTTACTTTAGCAGGATCGATGATACCTTCAGCAATCATATCAACATAGTGGCCATGTTTTGCATCAAATCCTTTGGTACCGGTTTCTTCTTTAACACGGTTAACTACTACTGATGCTTCAAAGCCCGCGTTTGAAGAAATAATGCGTAATGGTTCTTCAAGAGCTTTTCTTACAATTTGTAAGCCTAGGTTTTCATCGCCAGTAAGGTTAAGACTTTCTAAAGCACTTTGTGCTCTAATCAAGGCAACACCACCACCTGCAACGATACCTTCTTCTACTGCTGCACGAGTTGCACTCAGAGCGTCTTCAATGCGATCTTTCTTTTCTTTCATTTCAGTTTCAGTTGCCGCACCTACTTTGATCACCGCAACACCGCCAGCTAACTTAGCTAAGCGCTCTTGCAATTTTTCTTTGTCATAATCAGAAGTAGTATTTTCAATCTGAGCTTTGATTTGCATTACACGGCCTTTGATTGCTTCAGCAGCGCCTTGGCCTTCAATAATGGTGCAATCATCTTTAGTTACAACCACACGTTTTGCAGTACCAAGATCATGTAACGTTACATTTTCAAGCTTTAAGCCAACTTCATCGCTGATTAATTTACCACCAGTTAAAATAGCAATATCTTCAAGCATTGCTTTACGACGGTCTCCAAATCCAGGAGCTTTCACCGCAATTACATTAAGCGTTCCGCGTAGTTTGTTTACTACCAAGGTTGCTAATGCTTCACCTTCAACATCTTCTGCTATGATCACGAGTGAATGACCAGATTTTGCTACTTGCTCAAGCACTGGCAAGATGCTCTTCATGCTGCTAATCTTTTTTTCAAAAATTAAGATTACTGGATGATCAAATTGACCTTCCATTTTTTCAGCATTGGTCACAAAATAAGGTGATAAGTAGCCGCGGTCAAATTGCATACCTTCAACTACTTCAAGCTCATCTTTCATACCTTTTGCTTCTTCAACGGTGATTACTCCATCACGACCAACGCGTTCCATTGCTTCGGCAATTAATTGCCCAATCGCAACATCTGAGTTTGCAGAAATGGTGGCAACTTGTTCTATTTCTTTTTTATTGGAAACAACTTTGGCATTTTTTTGAATATCAGCAACAACTGCTTCTACTGCTTTTTCTATACCACGTTTGAGTTCCATTGGGTTAGCGCCAGCGGTAACGTACTTATTACCTTCACGGAAAATAGCTTGCGCTAATACGGTAGCGGTAGTAGTACCATCACCGGCAACATCAGCAGTTTTGCTTGCTACTTCACGCACCATTTGGGCGCCCATATTTTCCAATTTATCTTCTAATTCGATTTCTTTTGCTACCGTCACACCATCTTTGGTGATGCCAGGCGCGCCAAAAGAACGCTCATATACAACATTGCGTCCACGGGGCCCGAGGGTAACTTTTACCGCATCAGCTAAGGTATCTACACCTTTGCGCACTTTATCACGTGCGCCTGCACCGAATACTATTTTTTTTGATGCCATGCATAACTCCTATCTATTGTGTACTTAAAAAGTACCTAAAATTTCATCTTCACGAATAATAATATGATTGTCGGCTACTTCGGTTCCAGCATATTTGCCAAAAATTACTTTATCACCAACTTTTACTTGAAGAGGGACTACTGTTCCTTTATCTACACGGCCTTGACCAACGGCAACTACCGCGCCCATTTGACCCTTTTCTTTGGCCGCATCAGGAATATAAATTCCACCAGCGGTTTTTTCTTGCTCTTCAATTCGTTTAACTAATACACGATCACCAAGTGGTTTTAATGTATCAATCATTGCGCCTCCTATACATTCTTATACTGGTTTGATTTTTTCTTTTCCATCGCTTTTTATGACGATTAAGTTAATCGTATTATAGAAAATAATCTAAAAATTTCAACTAATTTTACTTGATATTACCAGACTCATATTTTCTTAAAAATAGTTTGCAGCAAATAACCAAAAAATGCGTATTTAGCAGCATCCTTCAGATTTTGCAGAATCGTTCTTGCAACAACCTTGTTTTACTGAATCTTCTACCACAGTTGCATTATCTTTGCAGCATTTTTGTTCTTCATTTTTGACTTTTTCTACCAAATCATGAAGTTTTTCGGGAGTTGGCTGATAGATATCAATAATGTTATTACCTGGATCTTTTATGCTTGCCATAATCCCGTGTAATGCTTCTTGAGGCGATGCCATAAAAGTGATCTCATGTCCAAGCGCATTGTACATTTGATATACATCATCAACCTGAAAAACAATTCCGGTATGACGTTCAGGTAGTGCTTGGCTTGTTGGACATAATCCAATTTGAATAGAACCTAAAACAAACTCAGCCCAGCGATCTTTGAGATGAAACACAAGCTTTAGTCCTAGCTTTTGGTAAAAAGCTACCGCTTTTTCTAAGTCTGGCTGCAACAGCAGCAACATCGAAACTTTTTTTACCGTATAAGACGGGTTCATAAAACGACCTCCACAGATAAAATAGGCTTTTATTTATTAGTGTAGCATCGTGGAAAAATTGAACAACTTAGAAAAAAAATGAGCCTTATTTTTTATAAAAATTAACAAGAAACGAATAAAATTGAGTATAACAATACTAAACGATATAAAAAAAGCCCGGACATACCGGGCTTTAAAGATTTTTTGTGTGTAAATTAAGCAACTTTAGCTTTTTTTTCTTTATATTTTTTTACACAAACAACTATAGCGGCAACAGTCACTACAGTTGCTGCAACGATTGCTGCTGATTTTTTTGGATTATTTTTAATTTTAGCAGCTATATTTTTTGCACCAGCTTTAATACCAGATTTGATTGATGCAAAAGTTGGAGTTTTTCCACGCAATGATGCAAATTTAGCTTTTACTGATTTACCAAATTTAGCACACTTACCTTCAACTTTTGTTACTGCTTCTTCTGCATTTTGTTTAGCTGCCTCAACAACTTCTCCAACCTTTTCGGTAGCTGAAGCCATTGCAGTTGTTACAAATGATTTTGTTTCTTCACATGAAGATTCAGCTGATACAAAACTGTCTGACTCAGAAC
This sequence comes from Candidatus Babelota bacterium, assembly GCA_049325595.1. Lineage (GTDB taxonomy): Bacteria > Babelota > Babeliae > Babelales > Vermiphilaceae > Noda2021. The sequence continues at coordinate 125,321 of JBMOLF010000010.1, read as the reverse complement.
GTGATAAATTATTTTCCATTGCGTTTACTGAAACAATAGATAACAACATAAATAAAGAAAGTAAGTATTTCATACGAAAGACTCCATGTAGTAAATATATTGAAGATTATAAACTGCGTATAAATCTACCAATATTTCTAAAATTGTCCAGGTAGAAAAAAACAAAAAGGCATGTCACTGATTTAACAACAACATGCCTTTTTAAATATAGTAATAGAGTTATACTTTTTAAAATAATTTTACATTACTCGGTTTTGCATGATAGTTTTGCAAACGTGATTGTTCTGTGAGTATACCATTCACATTTTTCATCATAGCTGGCATTTGCGCTTGTTGATTCATAGAACTCACAATTTGGGTAGCTTTATTACTTGATACCACTTCTTGCTTGTGAGTTAATTGTTCGTACCTCTTTTGAAATGCCTCTTCTTGTGCATTATTGTCAGTGTCATAAACAATAGATTTACTTGGTTTTGTTATATATGAATATAATTTATAACCACCATACAACACTGCTGCACCAAGAGCAACACCAGTAATAACTTTTTTGTTATCCTGAGCTTTTGTTAATACATTTTGCATTGTTGCATTATCGTATACATTTTTAATCAAGTTAGAAGCAACATCTTTTGCGTTATTAACAAGCCATTTTGCTTTTTCAGCTAATGAATTTTTTTCAACTTCTGTAAAATTAACCGCTTCTTGCTGCATTGATACAATTTCTTTCGGTTGAATAACTTCAGTTACCGATGTAAGTTCACGCTTTGGCATACGTTCTTGCCACGCATTTACACGGTCAATAAACTTAGGCGAGGTCCAACCAGACGGCGCTGGATTAATTTTTGGAGCAACTGGTACCCATTGAGGACCAACATTGCCATTTTTAACCGCGGTATTTACGCGATCGATAAATTTAACAGAAGTCCAATCTGCTTGAGCTGAGCCCACCAAAACAGCTAAACCTATTATAATTGATTGTAATATTTTCATAGTTTTAACCTCCACAAATTTATTACTAATAGAATATCATATCGGGCGAAAATAGCAAATTAAACAAACAATTTTTATTCAATTTTTTGCATAAAAAATCCCTCTCGTAAGAGAGGGATTACATCTTCAAAGAAGTTCTTATTGTCTATTTGCTTCCATTTGTGCTGCATGTTCTGGATCTATGATAGATTCTTCCATGCCATTACCCATACCTATAAGCTTCTGAGCTTCTTCGGGAGTTAATTCACTAAAATGTTGTTCTTTTTTTTCATCTACAACAACATCGCTGTCTCTTTGCTTAAGCAAATCAGTAACAACTTTGTATACACCATAAGTAGCAATTAAACCAGCTGCTACACCAGCAACTAATTTTGGATTTTCTTTTACAAATTCCATAGCTTGGGTTGCTTTTTCAGATACCTTAGCTGCAACAACTTTACCTTGTGTTACTGCAAATTCATGTACGTTTGCTAATTTTGCAAAACCTTTTTGAACCATTTCACTGTTATAAGCATTTTTTGCTTTTTCAGCTACTGCTGTTTTAAAAGTTTGTGCTTTTTCAGATGCAGCATTAAAAGCATTTTTTGCAAATTGTTGTGCACGTTGTGCAAATGATACTGAGGCTACAACTTCTTGCGCAGGTAATCCTGCCGATTGATCTAATAATTCTTGCTGTGTTGCGATCGCATATGGATCTTCAACATTAATAGCAGGTTCAACATTTACCACCGGTGCAAAAAAATTAACCGGTTGTCTTTTAGGTGTAATGCGAGCAATAAATGTTGCATGTGGTCCAACTTTGGTTGGAATATTCATTGCATTAAGCTGTGAACCAACCACAACCAATGACAACAATGATAAAGATATTGTTTTTATAGATTTCATACGAATTTCCTCCATTAAATTTCGTTTTTAAATCTACTATCAGAATAGCTCAATACAAAACAAAGTCAATAAAAGTTTCTATTTGGATCAAGCAAAGGCCGAATTTTCGCAGTTTATCAAAAAAATAACCGTTTTTGAATAATTAGACGTTTAATTTGCATGAATTTAACAACTCTTTACCTTGTTCAGCATAGAAAGGAATATGAGGTAAATTGAGTTTTTTGTAAAAAGCATGAACGCAGCATCGGTAAAGATATCGGTCATCAAGACTATCTTTATAATAGCCATTATGCCCCGAATTTGAGAGCACTAAAACATAAACATGTGGATGGCCCGATTTAGCAAGATGATGGGCTAAGTTCATAGTAGATTCATAAGGCACATTTTTATCTTTTTTTGAGGTAACAAAAAGCACAGGAATAGAATGAGGAAATTGCTCAACAACTGATAATGGGCTGATTCCATCAAAACGATAATCACCAAAAACTGAATACAATAGTTTATTGAGCAACGTTCTACTCCACCCGTAGCTTCCAAGAACCGGCACACGCAATTTAATTAAATGCTCAATCGCATCAAAACAGCCTTCGAGAATAACAAACTTGATTTTTGATAAATCATAGTTATTACAAGCCAATGCAATAAACGTAGTTGCGGCACCTCGCGAAACACCAAAAAAGCCCAATTTTTGTTCTGGAAATTCTTTGCAGCATAACTCGTATTTGTGTTTGTGATTAACTAAATCATTGTTTTGGGCGATATTAACTTTTTTAAATTTAACAATGTGCGCTTGCAAACTAGGACCATTACTATTAGCAACAATATGAATACCATCACGTTTATTTGCAGCGCGACTTATTAATTTGTGAAAACGAGCTTTTATCGATTTCCAAAAAGATTTTTTGTAGTGCGGAGCACGCCAAGGAACTACTTCGTCTATTTCATCGCCAATATAGAGATTATTGATAATATCAATTCCATGCTTGCAATGCACATGTTCACCAGTGGTTGCAATAAAACCTTGTTCACTAGTATAACGTGCTGCTTGAACTTGTGATGAAAGCATTCCTTGATAAAAAATCGTTTGAATAGCCAAAGAATTTAAATTTACCCATTCATAGTCATTTTTTGTATGTATCTTCATTACAATAAACGAAATTAACAATAAACCATATTTCATAATCAATACCGCAAAAGAGTACATTTGCACGGTTTTTTTAAAAAGTTTACCTTATTTGAGCATTTTGTAAAAATTAGGGTTAGATCAGACAATTTTTAAAACTACTTTTAACCACCCTTCTTCGCGCTTATCAAAATGCTTATAAGCATCTAGAGCTTGATCAAGTGGTATTTTATGAGATATAAAAGCAGTTAAATCAACCTGTTTATTTTGTACCCAATCTAATAATTTTGGAAAATAAGCTCGGTGATTACAATTACCCATGCGAACTACTACATTCTTGTTCATTGCATCGCCAATTAAAAATTTTTTTGAGGCATCCGCATACACGCCAATAATTGAAACTGTTCCACATTTAGCTACTGACTTAACGGCCCAATCAAGTGCTTGTGATGGACCTGAGCCAGGAATCCAGTTGCCATCTTTTATGTTTGTTTTTGGGGCAACTTCTTGTACCTCTTCATCAAATTTTTTTGCCTCTTCTTGAGTACACCAAACCGGACGCTCAGCATCAACGCCAACCGCGTCAATTACTCTATCGGGCCCTTGATTATTAGTAAGTTTAAGCAATTCAATAACCGGATCAACAAGATCAAAATTTAAAATATGAGCACCTTGCGATTGTGCTTTGAGTAAACGATAGGGCACTCGATCAATCGCAAATATAGTTTTAACGCCTAATTGCTTGAGGCATAAAATTACCAGTTGACCCACAGGACCGCAGCCAAATACAGCAACCGAATCAGTGGGTTTAACATCTACCATTTCAACCGCCATATAGGCAGTTGGTAAAATGTCAGATAACAAAATAACTTGATCATCAGTCAATGAGTCGGGAATTTTAATTAAATTAACATCTGCATATGGCACACGTACTTTTTCAGCTTGCATGCCTTGGAAAGGACCACTGTCTGCTGGACCTCCGTAAAAAGCAGTACCTGCATGAGGTCCATGAGGATTAGCATTATCACATTGAGCAAATAATTTTTTTTGACAATAGCTACAAATACCACAGCCAATAGTTGAGGGCACAATTACCCGATCACCAACTTTAAATTCTTTAACCTTATCACCGACCTGCTCAATAACCCCTACGGCTTCATGTCCTAAGGCCGTATCAGGCTTCATGCCTGCAATAGTTCCACGAACAAAATGTAAATCAGTTCCACAAATAGCACTAGTGGTTATTTTCACAATAGCATCTTTTTGATCGACAAGAACAGGATCAGCTACATTTTCTACAGCTATAGATCCAATTCCTTTAAATACAACAGCTTTCATAGGCACCTCACTTGCTTTGTTTGAGAAAACCTAACAAGCCCTATAGTATTGTTGCAATAAATTTAAAATTAGAAGCCTCTGAAACCGCGCATAAATAACGGAGATGCATATGAAGTTAAGCTGCGATATCCTAAAAGACTAAGCCCTGAGTTAATTAAAAATAGGCCACAAATAAATGCCGCAATTCTGAGCAAAATAGCGCTTGACCATGCAATAAGAAAAATACCTAACAAAAGATAGAGAATGCCAGAATAGTTTGGTTGTGCATAACGCATTATTAATCCTTTATTAACAAACAATTGAATATTTTTAGTGTAACATAGGTAATTAATTTATAAACTCGATGAATGGCTACTCGGTTGTGTATTTATCAAAATATGCTAGAGTTACCACAATTTTTTACAACAAATCAAAGGAGTTTTTTCATGCAATTATTATTAGCGTTACTTCTTACTACTTTTGCTATTTACACAGAAGAAGCATCTTCAAATGATAACTACAAGCAAGATTATCGTAATGAAAAAGCGTATGAAGCAATCTTGTATGACTCATATAATGAAGTAATGCCTTATACCGATCAATTACCAGAAGCAGTGAAAAACGTACTTCAAAACTTTGGATTAACTGAAAATGATGTTCAGTTTTATACCGCAACAAGAATGAATCGTTTTGTAAAAAAAGTGGGCAACAAAATCATTCTATTGCGTCCTAATTTTTTTCTCTATCTTTCCGAAGAAGAACAAGCTGCTGAGATTGCTGTTCAATTACAACGCATTCAAAACAATAGCAATCCGGAAATTTTATCAAAAAATAACGCATGGAACCATTTAAAATCATTTGAAAAATTCAGTTTATGGACAACAATTGGCATAGCAAGCATCCTCTATAGAAAAGAGTTAAGCGCTCTAACCCAAACGGTAACCCCTTATATTAAAAAAGCAACACAGTCTAAATTAGCATTAATTATTGGCAGTTATCTTGCCGCTTTATATGCAGCAAAAACAGCATTCATTGTTAAAACACATAAAGATATTACCCAAAATGAAATTGCAGCCGTTGATAAAATCGGATCTGAAAATTGGATCGCTATCAAGGAAAAACAAATACATTGGGGCAAACGTAGTTGTTCTTGGCTTATGTATCAATGGTATCGATTAAAAGGCAAATTGTGGTTAGATTATAACCCTCAAACTCAACTTGAGCGTTACCGTGCAACCAAACAATAATTGAAATTTTGTGCAATAAAAAAGCGTACCAATTGCAGTACGCTTTTTTAATATGTTAAATTTTGGTTAATTAAAATCCCATAAACTCATGTAATTGATTACTAACACGCTGACATCGGTTTTTAATATCTTTTCGTTTTTTTAAATAGGCTATATGACTATCTTTTGGCCAATCGATATAATCTTTATATTTTTTTTCTAAATAATTTTTTGTTTCTGGAGTAAAAATTTTTGGATTACTTTTAGTGAGTAGTTTATGAACAATTATAAATTTCAATTCATATTCGTTGGTAATATTATCGGCATTACTACTTTCGGTATCAATAATAGCTATTTTACCAGATGGGGTTCTAAAAAAGTTTCCTGAGTGGCAATCATACCACTTACTATTTTTTGCTACTCGTATTATTTCTTTTATCTCATCTTGTGAGAAAATATCATCTTTTTTTTCAATATGTTCGGCAATAGCATATGTTCGATTGTTTATACCTTCATAAAGATATTTTCTTGGCAAAATAAAAAGATCACTCTTATTAGTAGTTTGAATTGCAGCAGCTAATTTTTTAGCACCATTTAGACGAGCTTCTGCGCTATTTTTTACATACCAATTTGGTAAAAATTTAAAAGTAACAGCACCAGTCAATGGTTTTGCATGCTCTTTTATCTGTTGATAATTCTGATCAAGTATTTGTTTGAGATGAGCAGGTAATGGTTGGCTATAATCAAAATAGTTTGATTGAGAACTAAAAAAAGATCCGTTCGCTTGAAAACCTGAATAAATACCAATCAAAAGAGTAATATAAAGTAATTTCATCGGATAAACCTCCACATCCAATTTGATATAGTATAACTTTATATTTTTTGTACAAATAGTCAATAAAATTAGGCTTGATCAAGCTTTAGATAATCGATTAATTTTTGCAATGCAATAATACGCGGATTAAATTCTGAATAACCCATAATTTTAGTGAGTTCAAATAAAGTTTTTTCCTGGCCGTAAGGAACTAAAATATGCTGATAGGGCAGGTCAGTTTGCTTATCATAATTGTGTGGTTTTATAAGCGTGCCTCTAACACATCCTTCAAAAATTTTTGTTTGGCTATCGCTTACTTTAAATCCAAGATACGTAACAAATTCTGCTTCGTCACCTTCATCATATAACCGAAACAACCCCTCAAACCCCAATGCTTGAAAAACAAATTTTGTCATTACGCCAGGAAATTGATTATATTGTTTAAAAAAAATTCCCGAATCATCAACAAGAACTGGCTTGCCCACTTTTGACCACGCCTGCTCAGCTTTAGAAATGGCTATTTTTTGCAAGTCCAACGTTTGCTCTTCAAATAAATCTAAATCGATATTTTTGATGGTAACCGATGCATAGGCAGCCAAATAATTTTTTACCATTTCATATTTGCCCTGATTGCCCGTGACATAATACAAATCTTTTATCATTTATTCTCCCCTAAATTAGTTGCCAATGGATGTTTGCTAATAAAATCTTCAAACTCAACTTGTGTACGATGCTTATCAAAGTTCACCACTCGATGATCACATCCGGCATAGCGTAATCCAATGCATGGAATTTTTCTTTTTTGTGCCGCATGTATCAAAGCGTGCAAATTTTTTTCTTTATCATCAATAATAATAATTTTACCTGGCGTAAATCCTACATGATCAAGTAATGCAAACAGCGCTATTCCTTTATCGTTACTTGCGCAAAATAAAACACCATCACTATAACAACAGGGATACGTAAGGTGAAATTCATGATGTTTTAAATCAAACAATTTGAAACTAAAATTATTTTTCCGCAATTGCTCCTGGGTAACTCTTATCAGAGACAATGAACGAGCTGTTAAACACATAACAAAATCTGTTTTTTGTTGAATCTGTTTTACAATTTCTAACGCATCAGCTTCGGTAGGCACTAAATGTATATGGTGATTGATATGAAAATAGATAGGCAGCATTTCTTGTAAAGCTTTTTGATGATCAATACCATCGAGCATCAGTTCTTGTACTTTATGATAAAACCATTGATCAGAGCCAAGATCTGTGGCCGGGTGTAGTAAAGTATTATCAATATCAAAAATTACTAAAGTATTATTATCAACACAAGATATCACTTCAGAAAGTGAATTAATGTCATACAACGAATAATTACCCGATATCAATGAATGGATAGAGAATATCAAAATAAGAATGATTTTTTTCATAGTAAACCTCTAATTAAAAAAACCACCTCTAGCATAGGCAATTATGTAAATAGTGCAAGAATATGAATCTGTAAAAACTATTGAGCATATCAACATCACTTTGCAAAGCTGATAAGAACAAAAAATCTATATGAAATGGAACCATAATGCAAAATCAACTCTCACAAAAAGAAGTAGCAACTTTTGCAGGTGGATGCTTTTGGTGCATGCAATCGCCATTTGAACAATTATCTGGCGTAGAAACTGTTTATGCTGGTTATGCTGGTGGTAGTGGAGAAAATCCCACATATCAAAATTATGCATCATTAGGCTACAAAGAAGCGGTACAAATTACCTATGATCCACATAAAGTTAGTTATCAAACATTATTAGATACGTTTTGGCAACAAATCGATCCAACCGATTCTGGTGGCCAATTTATTGATCGGGGTCCTCATTATAGTTCAGCAATTTACTACCACAATCTAGAACAAAAAAAGTTAGCTGAAGAATCAAAAAAAAATTTAAATCAATCTGGTAGATTTAATAAGCCAATTGTAACCGAAATACTCCCTTATACTACGTTTTATCTCGCTGAAGGATATCATCAAAATTATGCTCAAAACAATCCTACTCACTATAAATTGTATCGACAAAGTTCAGGCCGTGATCAATTTTTGAAAAAAATTTGGCATAATCCGGTGCAAAAATTTAACAAACCAAGTGATCAAGAACTAAAAAAAAAATTAACTCCTTTGCAATACCAAGTCACGCAATGCAGTGTTACAGAAAAACCCTTCCAGAATGAATATTGGGATAACAAAAAGCCGGGAATATATGTTGATATTGTTACCGGAGAACCCCTATTTAGTTCACTTGATAAATATGATTCAGGAACGGGATGGCCAAGTTTTACTAAACCTTTGATAGCTGAAAATATTATTTACAAAGATGATACCACCCTACCCATCGTGCGCACTGAGGTAAAAAGCGCTAACGGCAACTCACATTTAGGACATGTTTTTGATGATGGCCCTGCCCCGATAGGTAAACGATATTGCATTAATTCTGCAGCTCTTCGCTTTATTCCTTTAGAGGATTTAGACAAGGAAGGATACAGCGAATTTAAAAAATTATTTGAAAATTCACAAAAAAATTAATCATGTCGATTTGTTATTCGTCGGCCAACCTTTTACACTTGGATAAAAATGTATCTTATAATTGGAGCACTCATGATCGCTACTGTTCTTCACGCAGCTCAAACCATAATTGCTTTGCAAAAAGCACCAACAAAAATCGAACAATATAGTGAAATAGCAACACAATATAACGACCAACTACCTGATCTTTGGAATAATTTAAAACCTGAAGAACGGATTTTTGCTTATTATATGTTTCGGGCCAGTTTGCCCGGAAATAAAATTTATGCAGATCAAGTACATCGACATGCTTTGGATTTAATTGATCTTTTTGAAACGATTGTACGCAATAAACATTTAATTTCTTTCAGCGACAAAGAGACAATAGAGCAATTTATAAAAGAAGCACAATTATTTTTAGTGTATCTTCATGCTCATCATGGACAATATTTTTTAAAAGAGTTTGAAGATCACAAGCGAACACCTGAACGACTTAATCTCAAAACTCTCACACCAGAAAATCTTATACTAGCCGCACAATCTATCGGCAAAAAAAATGCATCAGATCTCATTGCACAATTACATGATTCTCTTTTTGTAGCTACAATTGAACCAACACTCACCGTAAGCGGCAGCATTGAAAAAAGCGCAGGCAATTTTTATAGCGCCGATTTTACTGAAGATGATTTTATGTCCCTACCGCTACAAGAACGTGCTGCGCTTAATAATTATTTATACATAGACAATGCGACAGGCAAACGAATTGCGCGGGCAGCAACCTACAAAATAGGTGGTAAATATTCTGCCGAGCTTGAAGTAGCACATTATTGGCTTACCCAAGCTAAAAATTTCGCCGTACAACATTCTACTATTTTTGATAATCATATTCCTGCAAGCCTTGAACATTTAATTCGTTATCTTGAATCAGGCAATGAAGAGGATTTTAGAAAATTTTCAATCGAATGGCTAAAAACAAATAGTCGTATTGATTTTAATTTTGGATTTGTTGAAGTATACCAAGACCCTAAAAAATACCGCGGATCATTTGAAGCCGATGTCACTATCAAAGTAGTTGATATGGCAACACTTAATGCCCTGTTACCATCTCTTGAAGCGCAACTTCCTTTCCCGAGCGAGTTTATGCGGTCAAATTTACACGATGTAACTGCCCTTCCTAATGCTTCGGTGAATGCTAAACTTTTTGGTTCGGGTGATGCAGGACCGGTAAGAATAACTGCCGCTTATTGTCTGCCAAATTATAACGATATTCGCTCACAATACGGCTCAAAGCAAATAATCTATCAACAAGGAAAGGGTCTGGGACAACTTTTAAACCCTGGGCTCGCATTACGGTTATTTATGAGCAAAGAACATGCTGATTGGCTAGAACAACATGATCCTCAAGGCATGTTGAACAACGATTTATGGGACATTCTCACGCTGCTTCACGAAACACTTGGGCATGGTAGTGGCAAACTTGCTTACCATACGTTTGTTGAAGGTGATCCACTCATGATTGATGGTAAAACCTACAAAGTAGGTCAAACAATAGAGCTTACCAAAGCCAACATCAACGAATTTATAGGTAAATACAGTGATGGCTTAGAAGAATTACGCGCTGAAATTATTGCATTGTATACCAGCATTTATAATTTTGACCAGCTTGCACAAGCCGGTGTTTACAAAGATTGGCCAAAAAAAATAGGCAGGGAAAAATTAATTGAATGGTTTATAACACACATGGCCCAACAAGGATTACGGCGTTTGCTTTCGCAAAAAGAACATGCTACAGAAATTGTACAAGCACATGCGCAAGCAAATACCGCAATTTTAAATTACTTGCTCGATCATGGCGGACTCAAGATAGTACAAGAAACATTTAATGTTGGCAATAAACCACATACCGTAATTGATGTTGGAATCACTGATATAAATAAAGCAAAGCAAGCCATTAAAGATTTAACTATAGAAGTACAACGTATTAAATCAACTGCCGACGGCGTTGCCCTTGAAAATTTAATGAAAACATATGGATCCTGCGTACGCAACCCAGAATTTATCACCATTTTAAAATCGAACCGTCAAGCTATCCAAGGAGAATTAAAAGAAGTTGCAGAGATTTTCCCCCGACTTGTTCCTGTTACTTCATCAAAAGGTATTATAATAGATATTAATGCCGAATGGCCTGCAAACTTTCTTGAACAACAGTTGGAATATCAAGACATTGCAATGTCAAAAATATAAAAAAAGGATCTCAAAGGTAATGAGATCCTTATAACTATTATAAAGCAGGACTATAAAGTACACCCGCGCTTAATGAGAGAGTTGCTAAAGTAGTAATTGGAATAGCAATGTTTGGGGTTACCAATAATGCAACACGGTCACCTGCAGCAACTGGAATTGATGTTGCACTTGATCCACAACCAGCTCCACCGGCTGTTAATATTGTAATGGGTTGTGCTGGCGCGGTTGTTGTAGCTGTAGCTGCTAATGCAGTAGCTGTATAAGGAGTTAATGTACCTGCCGTACAGCTAGATACAATAATAGTGAAGGTAAGACTAAATGGTGTAGAAGGTGCCCCAATTGCATAAACAGAATCTACACTTACTCTTAAATCATGCAAAGTACCTGCACGTGGAACAGAAAAAGCGTATCCAGTATTAGTAACGGTAAGCCCCGGATCAACCAAATCTGCTAAATTGCTTGAACCAAATCCAAGTAAGATACCTGTTGTTGGTAATCCTAAAGGCAAATCAACACCCAATGTTAAAAGACCCGAAGAAAAAGGTACCAATGAATTTACTAGGGGACTACCTGAACTAATAATATTTGATATGTTAATTAAATTATTAATGTTTGTACCATTAAGAGTAAGCGTCCCATTAATATTCACGCAATTTGCAAGCAGCGAACATACTTTCAAAAGTTTGTAGTCTTTGCATTTACTACGCGTTTCTGTTAGTTCACTCGCTAAACAATGCATAGGCAATAAACTCACTAGCATAAACATGTGGAATATCTTTTTCATGCCTTACTCCTCTTTTTTAAAAATTAGTTTTAATAAAACAAAAAATAAGATTCTAAGTCGCACTATAATAGACTGATAATTCTGTTGCTAGATATTGTTGTAATTTTTTAAAAAAATGTTTTAAAAGTTATTGCCTTAATTTATTATGAGCAAAATATTTCATTGCTGTTGCAATATATTCAGCTAAGTCTTTGTGGTAACCATCATATAATTTTTTAAAATCAGGGTGTTGCGTGTATAAATCCGCAAGCCCTGCATATGATAGTGCATTTGGTTGCCAAAATTTGCAAGTCCATTGATAATGTCGGGCAATGACCAATTGCACCTGTTTATCATCAACAGAAACGTTGTTGAGTAATAATACAACTAAATCTCTGTTAATATTATCAGCTTCTTGTTTTATTTGGTCCCAATCAGCCTTAGTCCAATTTTTCATTTTTTTATAACTTTGGTTAATATGCTCTTCAATTTCAGGGCCATATTTTTCAATCATTTCTTTTTCGTAAGCCGCTTGCTTCTCTTTACTAAATCCCCAAAATAGTTCGTGTTCTTGCATGATTTTTTGCCTTTCAAGATGGGTAATTGTTTTTTCTAGTGTATTGATAAGTTGATCTGTCTTTGCACGTTTATCAGTGAGTAGCTGCTTTTGGGATTTTAGTGATGTGATTACGTCAAAATTTGGATTGGTAAGAATGGTCTTAATTTGTTTTAATTCAAAGCCTAGTTCTTTGTAAAATAAAATTTGTTGTAAAAGTAAGAGTTGTTTTTGGTTATAAAAACGATAACCCGCTTCGTTTATGTAACAAGGTTTAAGTAATCCAATTTCATCATAATAATGAAGAGTGCGTATACTAACACCAGAAATTTTTGCCAATTCACTCACTGAATAATACATTAGTAAATTCCTTACCATTAAACTATGCAAAAGAGAATAAAGTATTACGCAACGTAAGAGTCAAGCAAAAAAAAATCCCCAGCAGTTGCTGAGGACTTTTTTAATAAACCAAGCTTTAATTTGAAATACCAAGTAACTCAACATCAAACACTAATGCCGAGTGTGGCGGTATTAAATTACCTGCACCATATGCACCGTAGCCAAGTTTTGATGGAATGTACAAGCGACGTTTTTCGCCCACTTTCATACCAGCAACACCTTCGTCCCATCCTTTAATTACTTGGCCAACACCAAGAATAAAGGTAAATGGTGTGCCACGTTTTACACTGCTATCAAAGGGTTTTTCTGGGCCATTTGAAGGCAACCAACCGGTATAATGCACGGTAACATGTTGTCCTCGTTTTGGACTAGCACCAGTACCTTCTTGTAAAATTTCGTATTCTAATCCTGAATCAGTCTTTTGGCGTGATGACATAGTTGTTCCTTGTTTGATTAATGGTTTGCAGCGTATTGCAACTACACTAACTGTTAAAAGCAATAATCCTATAAATAATTTCTTCATGCACTTTCCTTTCGTATTAAACACTACGTTGTTAAACGTATCAGAAATAGAAAAAAAGTTTACTTATCAGATTCTTGATTATTCATCTAAATTAATCATTGATTTGCATTGTCCTATCCTAAAGACTCTAATCAATGCTACAACAGCTCTTTTATGGTTTTATAGCCAGACTGTTTATTAACGAGGTGTAAAAATTTTATCGGCGGCCATGATTGATGAGTTTCTTCAAGCATAGGCAACAATTCAGAGAGATCAGAAATATTAAATTTATTTTTATCCGCACTTAGAAGCAATGATAGTAAGCATAAATCGTGAAGACGATCATATTCAAATTTTTTAACCTTTTCTTCATCTAAATGTCCTTTTATCAATGCCATTTCATTAGCTACGATGCCAGATGCAACAAGAGTAAGAAAATGATTTTTAATGCTATAAAGTAATGAACTTTCAGGAACCATAAAAGTAGCTTGAACACTTTCTAACTTCGCTTGATAATAACGACTCGTTTCTACCTGATACGGAGTAATACCTTTTAAAGCTCGATTAAAGGTTATTTGATTTAACCGCTCAGACGCTCGGTTTCGCAAGATTTCTACTCGTCCTTCAGGCGTTAAAACTTGGTGGCGCAACGCAGGAACCTCTGTAAAGCCGTTTTTGATAATAGAATCAAAGATCGCAATATTCTGGTTTTCTGACGCATACCCTAAGCACGAGAATAACGATATGATAATTAACCTTTTCATGATATCCTTTTGAATAATATATTTTTGAATTTTGTCATTTAAACAATATTATTTTAATATTAAATTTTCATTTTGCCACAATTTAATCTTTCAGAAAATGTATACAAAAGTAGTAAATCTTGTTCCACCTCAATTAAGCGATCAAGCAATTAAAGAAAAAATTATATGTATTCGTGGCCACCGCGAGCGCATGTTCAATATTTCATACGAGCAAATAAACAATCAATTTGTTTTCCACAACTATGGTCATGGTGGAGCAGGCTGGACCTTTCTTTTTGGCTGCGTAAATGAATCACTGCGACAATTTGAACAACAAGTTGCTCATCACCCTTCACTAAAAAAACAAGCCATTACGGTAATTGGCGCAGGATGCTATGGCCTGTTAACGGCAATAGAATTAGTACGCCGAGACTATAATGTGCATATTGTTGCTCGAGAGCAAACGGATATTTCGTCACATAAAGCTGCTGGATTTTTCTTTCCCCGACCCCGTAAAGTATCAAACGAACTAGAAACTGCTATTTTTCATGCACGGGGTATAGAGTCTTATCAAACCTATTTATCAATAATTAAAGGCTCTCATCCTTTTATAACTCATGGACCAAAATTACTACCTGCCTATTATGACATTAATATCGATCCTGGTTTTACGCCTTATGTAGCTCATAAACTCGTAACCCCTCCTCAAACAATAACAATTGACTTTGGTAATGGCAAAAAATATCCGGCACACCAATATGAAACACTTTTTATAAATCCGGCTGCGCTCATGGATGAACTTACGTATTTAATCAAGCAGCTGAGGATACCAATTGTAAAACAAGAAATCGAAAAATTTGATGATCTTGATGAATCAATTATTTTTAATTGCGCGGGTCTTGGTGCAAAAAAATTAACTAACGATCTACGACTCATTCCCGTACAAGGACATTTAATTACTCTGCAACAGCAGCCAATTGAACAGTTACAATATTTAATTAATTTTAAAGTCACGATGCCAGCAGCAAAAGGTAATTATTTGCGCGATGAATTACTTTATTTTGCACCAAAAAATGAGGGCATTTTGGGAATTACGTTTATTCGGGGTCAAGATTCACTCACCAATAATCAGCATGAGTTTGATCGGTTACTAGAGCGAGCTCATTTATTTTTTGGAACATAAGTTTTAATTGCTCATGCAATATCTGTTAATCTAGAATCATTGTTAAGAGTAATCATTCTTAAAAAACTGGAATGTTATGAAGTACGATCTATCCATAAAAAATGGCGTTGTAATACCAGAACATGAACTAGAAATTTCAACCAGTCGTTCTGGCGGCGCCGGTGGCCAACATGTTAATAAAACTGAAACGCGCATTACCATTCGTTGGAATGTAAAAAAAAGTACTGCTCTTTCTGATGAACAAAAAGCAAGATTATTAGAAAAACTTCAATCACGATTAACAGAGGATGGCGATTTAATTGTGCATAGTAGCGTTTCTCGTAGCCAAGAACATAATAAAAAAGCAGCGCTCAATACATTGGCTGAAACTGTTCGCAAAGCATTAATTGTACCTAAAAAACGAATTAAGACTAAAGAGCCTAAAACTGCAAAGGAAGCACGCTTGCAACAAAAAACACGCCGTGCCTCAATCAAGAAAATGCGCAGCAAGAAAATATTTGAAGAATAATTTTAAGGAAATAGTAAACCCTCAATAATGTACATTAAGCAAGAGCAAATTATCTTAAGAATTTTTTTCATTTTTATTATCCAATAATTTTGAATTGTTTTTAACACATCAAAAATCATATTCAACGCTCGATACATTAATAAACTCAATCGTAACATTTCTTTACGATCTTTTATACTATACAAATAAGATTAATATACTTACTCCTATTATAATTTAAAATTTCTCTTCTATCGTCATTTTAGTTGATACTAAATTTTTAGCGTGAATTACCAACAACTTACAGACTTTTTTAAAGATGATTATTTCTAATAACAGCTTAATAAATTTGATATTTCAAACCAATAAACAAAGTTGGATCCCAACCATACGGAACTTCATCATACTCGAAAAAGCCAAGCGCTTTGTAAAAAGCAATAGCGCCATAATTGCAACTACGGGTTGCTAATACTAATTCTTTAGCGCTAGGTATAAATTCTTTACATTGACTTACCAAAAATGTACCCACACCGGTACGCATGTGTGCTGGGTCAACCGCTAACGCACGAATATAAACAATCTGGTCAGATCCATAAGTTTGAAAGGTAATTAATCCTACTAATTGATTATCTTTTATTGCACGCAAGAAGAAAATTTCTTTTGTTTTATCATGCAGTTGTTTGCGCTCGTCCTCAAATACAAAACGTGCACGCGCAGGAATATCATATATTTTTAAAATGTCGTGGGGAATATCTTTAAAACCTTGTACAAAAGCGCGAACAAATAATTCTTCTTCTTCAACCAATAAGTCAGTAAAAACCCGCTCAACAGTTAAAGGAGTAACTACTGGATATAACAAATAACTATAAAAAATAAGTAAAAGAGTCGCCATTCGATTCATAATTTACTTCCTTTTAGATAATAAGCCCCCTTTTTAACACAAATAATTTTTATTAAAGTGTCAGGCTCACTCAATTATTATTGATAATTCTTTTCCTATACAACATTCAATAAATATCTTTAGACAAATAAGTATCTCAGGGAAAAAATATTTATATGAATTTTCTATGTTGAATAACTTTATTTTTAAAATTAAAGATGTTTATTTTGGTAATGAACATATAAACTGTTTCTACAAGAGAAACGAAAAGCGCAAGCAGGGCATTCAAAAGCATTTGGTGATAAATGCGTAATGAAATGATTTTTAAATCCATTTTCAGTTAAATAAATTTCTTGGCATGTATTTAATTCATTACCATCTTGATCTGTGTTTACATATCCGCATTTAAATCCTAGTGGCGTTTGATGATCTTGTTTTAAATGTCGATATAACTCGTTTATAGTATTAAAAGTAGTCTTATGGCATTGCTTGGGAATGCGCTTTAATCGTTTTTCTACGATTTTTTTAATATCAGTAATTTTTTGATTTGGGTTTGATGTCGCTGCTTTACCTATCACTTTTGTAAACTTATTCTTTTGATGAGTATTCCTAGTTTTCCTTATATTTTTAACAGGATCATAGGGTATAAAATTATAATGGCATTGTTTGTTATCGGCATTAGGTGAACAGATAACATTATTGTTAACTACTAATTGTTGAATCACGAGTGGTGCAATAACATTAATTTGATAATTGGAATAGACAAGCTGCTGGTAATAATCGTTCGATACTGCCATAGGAACTGGTATTGGTTGTATAGTAGGTTGATCAATAGCACCATTTGAGTCAATGAACTGATTGTTAGGAATCTCATACCACTCCTGCACGGGAAATTCTTCTGATTTGTTAAGAATTCCTAAATCAAATTCAAATTCATTTGATGAGTTGAGTTTATCACAAGCAATTACCAAAGATGCTGCTTGTACAATATACATTAAAGCCACAACAATTATATAAGACATAATAATCCAAACATAAAAAAGTTTATTATATTATTCTGTTTGAAATCAAAAAAATATCAATAGAAATAAAAACATTTGCAACTGGATTCAAACAGCATAGTATGCTCAAAAAATAAGTAATTAATTTAAAATGAATGGTGCATAGAAATGGCTCAGTATATAAACAATCAATCAAGCAAAACATCAAAACAATACCGAGTTTGTTGTTTGTTTATTATTAATGCTGTCATACACGCAATGGATAACACCAGCAAACAGCCAGATTTTTCCATAAAGTACAACAAACCTCACCGCAATCAACATTTACGCATTCGTGTAAATACACAGCCTGATAATATTCTTTTTGATAAAAAACCCAGTAATAAGACTCCTCGCATTATTATAAAGCCAACTCAACCTAAAACCCCTAAACTCATTTTTTTTACTGGCCGTAACAAATTAAATCAGAACAACAATATCATCATTATCGAAGATGATAATGACGATAAACAAATTGCTCAATTACAGCAATCAACGCCAATTGAGAGCGAGAACAAAAGAGTTGAGCAAAACAATTCGTATCAAGAAATTGAGAGTAATAAATTAGAAAGCAATGATTTTGATCATAAAAAATATTTTGATTCATACATTGATCAACAAATTGAAAAAAATTTTGGTAATCCTAATCAACCCAATAAATTGCATATCAAAACTTGGGAACAATTAAAACAATGTATTAAGTTTAATCGTGATCTAGATAGATTTTATCATTGTCCTTATAAATTTTGTTCTTTTTGTGACGACCGGCAAATAGATTCAGTAGCAAACTGTTATGTAAAACATTTTGATAAAATTTTTTTTACTTGTCCTAGATGCAAGGAAAAATTTGAAAAATATAAAATCCTTAAAGATCATTACCTTAATGAATGTGCTCTTTACAACAGTGAATTAGAAAACAGTCAACTAAAAACACCTGTACAAAAAATTGTCGCTTCATATCAGCCGGGTATAAGGCCCAATGTAATCGCTCTTAATGACATAACACAATCACCAGAAAATTATTATGCTTACCAACTTAATCAATGCTCATACGATGAATCTCAAAACTATTTAGAAGAGATGAATTTTAATGATTTCTAAAACAATTACCTCTAATTATTTTATTTTGGCAGTGCAAGATTTTTTTAATGTGGGACAATTAAAATTATAATGGCGGTAAAATGCCGTATAACTTTTTATTTTCCAAGGACACTCTGGGCACCAAAATAACTTTGGATTTTGTTTGTGTAAAAAATGGCTTATTGCCGCATCAGCCGATTTATAAGGACATTCCTGACATACAGAATCACTACAGTGATATTGCGAAATTGTTTTATTATTTTGTTTAACACAGGTTACATGGTGTTCAGTAACATGTTTTTTAAATGCTCTGATCGTTTTAAATGATTGGCTACAACATAGCTTTTTTGCTTCTTTATAGCGCAGATTGATCAATGTATGAAATCTATCATACCGTTCAAGCTTTACTGGATCATTAACTATATCTTGTGATGGTTGATATTTGTAATCATCTTCGTAGGTATATGTGGTTTCATAAGCTTTGCTATTATTTTTTGATGGGGCATTATCTAATTCAGATTCTTCAGAGCAAGACATCTGTTCAAGAGATAACTCAATTTTATTGGTATTGTGGTTGCAACTCTTGAGCAATGCTGAGCAACAAATCATCTCATTCATTTTATTTGAAAAAAATTGAGTAGCTGTTTGCTGAGCATCTAAAACATAAGAATTATAAATGTTTGTAAAATAACCGTTGTATGCTTCAGTAATTTCGCTGAGTTGTTTAGGAATATCACACGTACTTATTTCTTCAGATAAATAATCATCTGAAAAATTATCAAATATATCTGTTGTAGTCGCATCACTATCACTAACACACATTTCCATTAAATCCATGGAATAACTGGTTTGTGAAAATAACAAATAAAAAAATAGGAAAAATCTAATTTTCATGAATCTTTTTTAAAACCTTTAAAATACAATTTCATAATACAAAATATATACAAATATAATGTAGCTCTAATGGTACCAAGAGATACGCCTCAAGAAAATCTATTTCTAATTACACAGATTTTTGAGCAATAATGTGTGCTCACTCAGATTGATCATTCATAACGTTCTTTTACAAGCCGCTACATGCAATATGCAGTGCAAAAATTAATCAATTTTAAACTAATTTTTTTGCTCCATAAGCTATTATATTTTGCAGTGCAGCCATATCAACTACATACATCATCACTTTATAGATATGTTCAGGAACGGCGAAATTGAGTTTACCGTGAGCTTAATAAACCTGCAAACGTTATTTTCGGAAGTAGGTCTTAGTTTGAATACTTAAGTTTGATTATTTATATAAATGTAAAATTACAGATTTTTTATTCATCTTTTCCCTGCGATTTATTGCTATTAGAATATCTCTTTTGTTATTCTTAGTATAGGTTAATAAATTTTTTTAAGGGAAATTCCAAATGAATTTAATGAAGAAAATGATATTCACATTCACTGTTTTAGGAATTGTAAATGCAATGCAGCCTGCAGAACCACACCAAAACAATCTTGATAAAGTTTTTGCCTACTATGCTCAAGTGACTAATCACACTCATCAGGATCTTTTCTTGTCTGAAGCTGTCGGTGATTTACCTGGCGATGTTTATTCTAAAGAAGAAATAAGATTAATCTTATTAAAACCTGGAAAAACAGTAAAAAATGTGCCAATAACCTTGCGCCCAGTACGTTCAGGAGATGCGATAATTAGAGATGCTACAATTAAAGTATCTGATGAAAGAAATAATGTTAGAGGCGCTCTATTTATTACTATAAGACCAAGGATTAATCCTGCAGATTTAGATGGTATTAGGGTTATGTTCAATTCAATACGTACAGGCCCAGGCATCATAACGTACTGGTCAGAGAATATTGATTTAGTTAATCAGAAGAAAATAGGCCTTGGTATTAATTTAGATCTTAAAGGCAATGATTTATCTGAATCACTTCTTGATGTTACTGCAGAAGTACGATAATCTCTCCCAAATCTATTCTAAAATAGGTGTAGCCAATTAAATCTGCACCTATTTTTATTTTAAAGAATGTTATCTTCTTGCAATCCATATCAAACTATTTATACTTGCTTCTCGTTGTAATAAAGCAAACTTTATTCTCACAAGAGAAACCCATGAATCTGTTCTATATTATTGATTATGCATTATGGTTATCTGAATCCAGGCATAATCATCCTCAAAAACAATTTGCCTACTAAGCAAGCAATCTTCATATATTCAACTCATTGTTAGAACAGAAATTTTATGACATTAAAGAAAACTACTCGTACGCGTACACGAGCGCAGACATTTGCGTTGTCACCATCAGATTTGCAACAGCTTGTAGCATTTATATCATTGCTGCATCAAGTTGATCAACGAACCAATATATGTCGTCGTGCAAAAAAAGTACGATCAAAAGAAGTAAGTAAGGCCTGGATTAAAAACCAGGTCTTGTCTTTTTTAGCTGCCGCATTATCTTTAAGCAATTGCTTATTCGTTTGTTTGAGGTATGTGTTGTATGATAGACACGGTAGTAATTCTTTTACGCAAAGACCAATTTACGCTCACTGATCCTGAATTATTTTCACCATCAGCGCAATGGGTTTTACAACCTTACACGAACCAATCGCACGGCATCCAATCAAAACAAAATCCCACCAAAAGGGAATTTGCATTGGGTATTTACAAACCATGCCTTACTCTCGCTCACCGCATCAACCCATTAGGTGGTTCAACAGTGTCGCTCAAAATTGAGTTATCATTGCCAAAGCTCATGTTTGGTAACAATTTTCAAGAATTACGCGCCAAAGATTTTGCAGCACTTACTCATAAGCTTGCACAGGTGCTTGCAAACATGGGCATACACACAACACCAGCAACATTAGCAAAAGCACCGCTATCAGCTATCCACTACTCAAAAAATATTCCACTAACTGATGGCTCAACACCTTACCACTACATAAACAAAATTAAAGAAGCAAACACTAAGCTTACTCTTGATGTAAATCAAACTGATTATCGCAATGAAGGCCACAGCTACAAATGGCATTGCAACTCATATGAAGTGGTATTCTATGACAAAATAAAAGATCTTGAGAAAGCACAAGCGAGCAGCAAACGTGCATTAGAAAAAGATAACGAATTACAATTAAACTTTCTTGATAGATTTAATAATCGCAACAAACTTGAAATCTTGCGCATGGAAGTACGTTTAAATAAACGGCACAAAATTAAACAGCTTTTTAAAGTTTTGCATATACCATCAGATCTTTCTTTTAAAAGCTTATTCAAACCAACCATCTCTAAAAAAGTTCTTTTACATTATCTTGATGAGATTGAAAGGGCACGATTAGCAATCTTGGATTACAAAGCACCCATCCTACTCCGCCAAGGCTACGAAGGACAGGTCGATAAAGCATTGCTAGCTTCATTAATTATTAACAATCCTGAACTAAGCCCTAAGCAAATTTTAATTACCTATGGCTTATCAAAAGCATTAGATGTCGTAAATATACGGGAACTAAGAGCGCTATTTGCCAAATGCAATCAACGCAGCTGGTATCGGCTTATTAAAGATGTACAAAAAGTAAAAATAGTTGGTACCCAAAGCCCATTTGAAACGGTGCGCGAATGTTTAAAGAAATTTAAACCAATAAACCTTAAACATTTTGCTTATTGAGGCTTACACGTATACCAATTTTTAATTTTCCACAGTCGATTTCACTTTTTATAGCAAAAGGAAAAAAAGAAAGTTCATATTCTTTGTTTGCAACATATGGCGTTATAGTCACACAAGTACCATTCCATAACTCTGCGTCAATTATCACATCATTTTCTTTGGGGAATGAAGCTTGAAATTTTTTAAATTGCTCTTCTGGAATTGAGCAAATTGCAAATCCAATACATGGAAAATCAAAAAAAGTACTTGTAGTTTCATATTCAGATAATGGTCTACAATTATTATTAATAAAGTGATTTAATAATTCTTTACCGTTGCGTTCATCTTTTTTTTGTTGGCCATTTTTAAAAGATTTAGTAACTATTTTATTGCTATAGGCATGAATGAAAAAATTATCTGAATCATTAGTCTTGTCAAAATGATTGTAAGTGCTATGTAATTTTCCATTACTAGGATAATTAAAATGATGTTCAATTTCCAAACCAAATATTTCTGACCAATGAGAACTTGTAAAGCTTACTAAAACCTTGTCTTTCACAAATCTAATAAAGCAGATTAAATAATACTTCCCGCAATATTTTAATAAGCAGCGTATTTTACTCATTTTAAGCTCATGCAACTCTCTTGAAAAGTTGTAATTAAACGAGCACCACATTTCTGTAGTGCTCCTCTCTGTATCATTAACGATAATTTTTTTGTGCTTGCGCGATATCTTTTAGTACTACTTGCAATACTATTTGTGATTTTTCATCATTATCTTTGTAGTCTTCAAGAATGGCATTTAGATAACCTACTGCTTCTGTAGGATCTTTTAATGATTCAATTAATAGATCTTTATAATTTCTACTTCTTGCCATTATTTTTTAATTGATTGAGATATATCTAATGGGATTAATTGACCATTAAGCTCTACCATTATTTTTTTACAACCAAGACCTTTTAACACTTTAAAAAAGCTCTGCATGCTAAAATCTTTTTTTGTTCCCGTGCGCATTGCTTGCACTACCGTAGGCGATACACCAGCCATTCTAGCCAGCTCTCTTACTGAAACTTCATCTTTGGCCATAGCAGCTAAAAGCAATTCAGACAATAAAAGCTCTTGATATTCAGCTTCAAACTCTCTTCGTTGTTTTGGCGTCATTGATTCAATATGTTCCTCAAGAGTAGATTTCATCTTTTTTTTAGTCATAATAGGTTCCTCCTTGACATCTTTTTATATAATCAGCTTTTGCCTTTAATGCTCTTTCTTTCTCACGCACCGGCATCTTTGCTGTTTTCTTTTCATATGCATTAGTAATTATTATTTTTGAACCATCATAGAAAAAGCATAAGAACCGATCCGGTGTTGGCTTTAAAGCATATATCTGATCACCTTCATAACGAAATTTTTCTTGGTTGAATATTTTCCCTCTATTAGCAAGAAGAAAAAGCAGATAGGAAAATTTATTTTTTCTATCATGTGATAATTCATTAAAATATTCCCGAGCCCGACTTGTTCCACGGCTGTCAAAATACCATTCTATGGTAAATTGTTCGCCTTCATATACTATATAACTTTTAGACATTTACTTCTCCAGACTTTTATATCTTATCGTATCACGATCATGATACATTGTCTATGGTACGATACTTTTTTCATACGCCCCTGTCATTAACTCTAGAAATATTTTCATGAATCACTAAACTGCTAAGGATTTAAAAATTTCAACTAAGCAGAGACCACCATGAAAGCCATTCTTATTGCCCGCGTGAGTACTGAAGAACAACGAGAAGCCGGTAACTCATTACCTGCGCAGATTGCCCGCCTTGAGCGCTATTGTGAGCAAAAAGGCTACCCCATTTTAAACATCTGTAGTTTTGATGAAAGCGCTTACTCATTAGAGCGCTCTGAGTTTGATCGCATTATCGATTTAATTTTGAGTCAAAAAGAAAAAGTTATCGTATGTTGCGATAAGGTTGATCGGCTTTCCCGTAATGTATTTGATAAGCGTATTTCTTTATTATACGAAAAAGCATTGTGTGATCAGATTGAGCTTCACTTTGTCTCAGAAGGGCAGGTTATCAATAGTAGGATATCCGCTACTGAAAAGTTTCAATTTAACATCAGCTTAGGGTTGGCCAAATATTACTCTGATGCTATTAGCGACAATGTGCGCCGTGCCAATGAGCAAAAGCTACGCAAAGGCGAGTTGCCTGGTAAAGCGCCATTAGGATACAAAAATATAAAAACACCGGATGGTAAAAAAGATATTATCATTGATGATCACAAGGCCTATATTGTTCAAAAAGCATTTGAGCTGTATGGCACTGGGGTTTACTCCATGGATTTATTACGGGCAAAGCTCAAAGAAGATTATAACGTTACCTGGTCTAAAGGCTTTACCGATCATATTCTCAAAAATCATTTCTATTACGGGGTGATGGAAAGAAATGATAAATTTTATCCCCATCGTTATCCACCACTTATCCCCAAAACTCTTTTTGATCGAGTGCAAGAAGTAAAAGCAAGCTATAAAAAGAAGCCTGCCAAGTTTGCCGGATTGCCCTATATCTATCGAGGTATGTTTCGATGCGCTACCTGCGGATTGGCAATCACCCCAGAAAAGCATAAAGGTTTTGTGTATTACCATTGCACCCAATACAACGGCAAGCATGGTGCAGCCTGGTTACGTGAAGAAACAATAACCGAAAAGCTCAGCCAAGTTTTTAAGAATCTCCAAATGCCAGCCAACGTAGCAGCCACTATCAAGCAAACGCTGGATGAAGTCCACCAATATAAGATGGATTTTCAAACGAAACAATACAAAGAGCTTACGGGCCAACACCAATCCCTGACCAAAATGATGGACAATTTATACCTTGATAAACTCAAAGGGAGAATTACTGAGAGCGCGTATGACAAATTTTACCAATCATTTAGAGATCAGCTTGCCGAAGTAACCCTCAAATTAGAGCGCTTACAAGAGGCAGAAGATAACTACTATATTACCGCAAAATACATACTAGATCTGACAAATCACGCCTATGATATTTTTAAAAGTTCTGAAGTTACAGAAAAACGGCAATTAATTAAGCTCGTACTATCGAACTTACAGGTGGATGGTGAAAACATCGTCTACGAGGCGCAAAAGCCATTTGATTTGATCTTAAATTGTTCGGAACGTCAAACTTGGTGTGCCTGATAGGATTCGAACCTATGACCTACGGATTAGAAATCCGTTGCTCTATCCAGCTGAGCTACAGGCACAATTTAGAAAAGATTATTCTGTAGCTTATCATTTTTTTAAAAATTCTCAATATTAAAAGATATTTTTTCCTATAAAACAATCAGATATCCCTTCGATCAAAGCGTAAGCTCGTCTAGGATTAATGATCGCACATCTTTTAACTAAGTAGCTTTTTTAACACAAAATTCCTCCTTGCCAATACCTAAAAAGCTTTACAGAAATTTGCTGTCCGAATATATTTTAATTTTTAATGATTATCATTATATAAAGGCATTTTTATGAAAAAAATTTTATCTGTCGCGCTTGCATTAGTCATGTATTCATTTCTTTACCCAATGGAGAATAGCACCCCAATAACACATAACCGCATAATCAAGAACAAAAAATTTTCTGAGACAGATTTTACAACAATTAAATGTAGCGTTATGGAACTTGTTAACAATAAAATTAGTAATTTTTTTGCTGATGAATATCCTCAACTTACTAGTTTTGCTGCAGTTAGGGAGCATGTTAAAAATGGGGTAAAAACCTATGTTAAGAAAAATTCAGAAACAATAATTCAATATCACTGCCCATATAAGAATTGTCAAACAATCAGAGAAAAAAATATCAACGAAGTTGCTTCCTGCTTTCTTTCTCACTATGATCATTTTTTTCATTGCCCTCAGTGCGATAAATCAATCAAAAATATAGAACGCTTATGGTCTCACATAAAAAAGTCTTGCAAAAAACAAAGACAATTTTCTCAACCTCTCAATAACACCACCGAAAACAATGTGGCAATACCAATACCATCGATAATTATCAAATTAAAAAATCAACCATCTACAGATCAATTATATAAGCTGCCAAAACTTATTATAAATAACTATCAATCACCATTAAATATCTGCGCTTCTAAAAAGACTGATTTTGATGCTATTGAAAATCAAATCGAACAGATTACATCTTTTCAATTTGATTCTTTAAATGGCTATGAAAATTCAAGCTTTTAACCGAGTAAACTATATGAAAAAAATTATATTAAAATTATTACTCTTATGTATTACTCAATCGATTCATGCTATGAGCCATAAAAGTATAAGAAATAGTTGCCAATCATTAGAAGGTAATTCGTATAGTGAATTTGATGTTAAAAACTTTGTTAAGGCACAAGTTGATAGTAGAATTACTCAATTTTTTGCAAATAAATTTGAACAATTCACCACGTTTGAATCGATTAAAGATTATATTAAAGGTGGAGAAACAAGCTATACGGTTAGACCTGATGGACGTAAAGCTATTCAGTATCATTGCCCTTACCCTGATTGCAAAACCACAAGCAAAGCAAATGCTGTCGGTGTTGCTTCATGCTTTTTAGGTCATTATGCTAATGATTTTTTTCAATGTTCATGTGGGATTAAATATACTCTTATATCAAGCTTATTAGCGCATATTAAATCGTGTAAAAAAATTGATCTATCTAATCTCTCATCAGAATTATCCTATTCGTTAGAATCATCTGAATCATCTGATACCGCAGAAACTATTATCGAGAATGCTAGTGATAATGAAGAATTAAATTATTACGAATTAGGAATTTTAAATAAACCTGATGAAATGGGTATTGAAAATTTAATATGTTATGAAGATTTAGAAGTAAATGGGGTTGATCCCAAACTCATATTTACTGCTACGCCATCCCAATACCAAACTAATTGCTATAAAGAATTTACACACTAAAATCTTCAAATTTACCACTCTAAGTAATCAAGTATTCAATTGAGTTATAAAAGATTGTTAAGCTGGTGATAAAAAGGAGAGATTATATGAACTATGTATCAATACTAGCTACTATTTTTTACCTACTGGCAAGCCATACTATTCATGGCCTGAGTCATTACCAAAAATCACTCAAAGCAAATTTAGACCAGATCGAAAAAGAACACTCTGTTAAAAAAGCGATACATTTAATACTCAATCTACCGGTTACAGCAGGATTGGATCTATTGTATTCACTGTTGCTAAGCAGCAAGGTATATACTATCACCGAACGTGAAGCTATTTTAGATGGTTATCTAAAAAGCCCTAGTCGTGCAATTTCACAAACTGATGAAGAACATATAGCACCAAAAAACCTTATTTCAAAAGAAGATCTTGATAACTTATATTTTATAAAAGAAAAATTTCTTAACGCATTAAAAATTGTTCACGAAGGCCCACGTGTCTCATATTTAGTTGCAGGACCTAATGCACAATTATGTAATAAAAAAAGCACTTTGCTTATGAAAGCGGTAAATGAAAATCGTTATAGCTTAATTAAAAAATTATTATCACTCGGTGTTTTTGTTAATGCTACAGATACCCAAGGATTAACGGCACTTTTTTTTGCACCAAATATTAAGATTGCACAACTGCTTTTGGATCATAATGCTAATATAAACCATACCGATAATACTGGCTCTTCAATTCTTTTTTATGAAGAAGATCCGGTCTTAATTAAATTTTTCATTAACAAAGGTGCATCAATAACCCACGAAAACAATGAAGGATACACAGCACTTGCACATCATGCAACACAAAATAATATAAGAGCAATACAAGCCCTGCTTGATAATGGTGCTAATATAAATCAATTTAACGATGACGAACTAACTGTGCTCGATTTAATAGAAGATGATCTTAAGGTAACTGCACAAACTAAAAAATTTCTTATTAATAAGGGTGCAAAAACTTCTCAAGAAATAAAATATTTATTGCACATGAAAAAAGGACTGTAAAAAGTAACAGCCTCTTTTATCAAAGAGGCTGTTGTTCTTTTATTCTTTAGGCACAAAAACTGAGCTAAATTCCTTTGCGATAATAATAAGATGATCTTTTATATCATCAGGCATATCTTGGGTATCATAAATCATAGCATACACATCATGGTATACATTTTTAACATAGCTCACAAATTGTAAGGCAAACTCACGCACATGCTTAGGAGCTAATACATCCAAAAAGTTTTCTTTAAGCAAGAAAAGCATCAAACTTTGATCAACAAATGAATAAGTAACACCTGCCTCTTGTTTTAACAGTGCTACTGCTCGTTCGCCACGGGCTAATTTATTACGAGAAACTTCGTCAAGTTCGGTACCAAACTGAGCAAAATCTAACAATTCATTATATTGAGCAAGTTCTAAGCGCAACGCCTTAGTAACTTTTTTTATTGCAGCAGTTTGTGCAGCACCACCTACTCGAGATACTGACAATTCAATATTTACTGCTGGCCTGATTCCTTGATTAAATAAGCGGGTATCTAAAAAAATTTGACCGTCAGTAATTGATATTAAATTAGTAGGAATATAAGCAGTAATATCATCGCTTTGTATTTGTACAATAGGCAATGCCGTTAACGATCCACCGCTTGCCATCTTACCAGCACGTTCTAATAAACGAGAGTGCAGATAGAACACATCACCTGGATATGCCTCGCGACCCGGCGCTCGGCGCAACAGTAAAGACATTTCACGGAATGCAATTGCATGATTGGATAGATCATCATATACAATTAACACATCTTTTTGCTGGTCTCGGAAAAATTCACCAATGGTACACCCAACATATGGTGCTAAATATTGATTTAACACCGCTTCGCTTGAGTCAGCACTAACAATAACCGTGTATTCCAATGCATTATTTTGTTCCAATATTTGTACTATATTGGCTAAGTTTGCTTGTCGTTGACCAATTGATACATAAATACACAGAACATTTTTACCCTTTTGGTGAATAATGGTATCAAGAACTGCTGTTGTTTTACCAGTATTGCGATTACCAATCAATAATTCACGTTGACCTTTACCAATTGGCACCAAAGCATCAATAGCAAGAATTCCTGTTTCCAATGATTCGTTAACGGGACTACGTTCAATAATTTGTGGAATCGTTGTTTCTATTGAGCGCCATTCACTTGGTTCAATAGCTCCAAGCCCATCAATAGGATTTCCCAATACATCAATGACACGACCAAGCATTGCAGAACTTACTGGAACTTTAAATACATGTCCGGTTCTACGAGCTACTTCAAGTTCGGCAACGGGAATATTACTATCAAGTAAAAATATAGCTACGGCATCTTCATCGAGATTAAAAATAATACCTCTATTACCGCCATCAAATGTTATTAACTCGCCATATACTGCATCAGTCAATCCATGAACTGAACAAATATTATCGCCAACTTTTACTACAATACCAATTTGATCAAATTGTTCTTCGGGTAACCCTTTGAGTGCTTTTTCAAAAAGCGATACTAAATCGGTACTTTTTATTTCCATGCTCTATCCTTTGCTATTTCTTAAGCGATAACTCAATAGCACGTAAATCCTTGCGTACCGAGTATTCCCATAATTCTAAGTTACTTTGCATGCATATACCTGCAATAAGATCTTTATCGACTACCTGCCGATACAATACTGCTCCCGTTTTTTTTTGCTTTAAAAAATTTTCTAAAACAGCAACATCTTCTTGCGATAATGCATGTGAGCTGGAAACGGTAAACAAATGCAATCCACTTCGCTCTTGGTAAATATCTGCAATTTCTTGAAGCGTTAAACCTATTAAATAAGAACGATTATCTTGAATGAGCACCCTAATAAGCTGTTCAAGTGAAGAAGGTCCGGCATATTTTTTTAACAATAATTGAACTAAAACCTTATGCTTTACCTCATCTGGCATTGCAGGAACTTTAAGCCATGAAATAAATTCCTTGTGTTCATGCAAAAATTGTTCAGCTGATTGAATTGCTTGAAATGCTACAAAAGTAATACTCGAACCAAATATATTATAATATGCTTGCGCATACCGACGCGCTATAACCCGATTATTACGTTCGGTCATCGGTTTTCCTATCAAGATTCATAATAATATCGTGTATAAATGATCTACTAACCGACTCATCAGAAAATTTTTTTTGCAAATCTTGCTTTGTTTTACTAAGCGCTTTTTGCAATGCTTCTTTTTCAAATCGTTGGTTATTAATCAGAGTTTGAATAAGATCATTGCGAACAGCCATACGCTCTTTATTACGATGGCACTCTTGATTTTTTTTTGCGTGCAAAGCATCACTTGCTACTTTCCAAAGCGTAACTTTTGACAATAAACGATGACATTTTTCATTTTGTGCACGTAACTGATCATCTAAACGAAAATATTGATTTTCTAGCATACGCTCTTGCTCTTGTAAGCTTTTTTGGTATACCTCATTTTCATTTATTTTTTGTTTAGTAGCAGTAAGAACCTTTTTCTTAAAAAAATAAATAGCAATACCGACAAAAAAACAAAAGTTAATAATCCTAAACAGTATTGCTATAAGAGAATTAATGTCGTACATGCGCTACTTTCTTGATCAATTCATGCTCTATTTCTTGAGCTTTGTGCATTACTTCTTGCTCATTTATAGGTGCTAATGATAACGCTTTGGTAGTTGACCGGGTTACAAACTGATTGACTTCTAATAAAGGAGCATTGTCGGCAAATTCTTTCTGACACTCTTGCCATTTTTCTTGTATTTCTCGTTGCTTATCACTAATGCGTTTATGGCTTTGGTGAACTTTAGCAATCAAGTGCTGTTGAAGAGTATCTTCAGATTGAATGGCCATTATTGCAGGCTTTAAAAGAAAATATTTTAAAATAAGATAGGCCAAAAAAAAATTAATAGCTTGCACACCAAGCGTCAAATTAACAAGAGACATCGTTTACTCATTAAAGTATTATGCAAAACTATACGCAAGATAAAGCAACCCGCCCGATACAAGCCCTGCCCACAACAATCCTGTCTCAACAATACCCATACTCAAAAACATTGCGGTACGTATTTTACCCGCACTTTCTGGATATTTACCTATATTTTCACACGCTTTCATACCAATAAATCCTTGACCTAATGCAGGTCCTACTACGCCGATGCCCATACAAATAGAAGCACCTATACATGCAGCAGCTTTGGCATAAAAGATACCATCTACCATGACTTGCCTTTCTAAGATTTTTAAGGATAGTTGATTTCAAGCGCTTCGTACTTTTTCTTCTTTTAATAGTTATTTTTAATTGTAACGCAGTTTTTTTATTTTTTTCAAGCACTATTTATCTAAAAAAAGCACAGAATTAGCATGTTTATAGTATTTTTTAAAAAAAATCTCAACAATTCTCATATAATGAACTTTTTAATTCTCTGCTTTACCTGTTCAATATTTGACAAATAACTTTTGGATATGCCATTACTACTACAAGATAAAAATTGGAAAATAGATCCTTTTTAGGGAGTAGTAATGAGTCATTATATTACGGTTGCAGAAAATATTAAGATTTTCGCTCAAGACTGGGGCTCGGGAAAACCTCTTGTCTTTATACCTGGTTGGCCTTTTGATCATCGCTGCTATGAGTATCAATTTACTCAACTAACACAACATGGGTTTCGCTGTATTGGTATTGACATGCGCGGCTATGGTAACTCTGATCGTCCCTGGGGACACTACAATTACGATATTTTTGCCGATGACATTCATAAAGTGCTTGAAGAATTAAAAATAAAAAACGCTATGCTCATAGGGCACTCAATGGGCGGTGCTATTAGTATGCATTATGTTGCTCGTCATGGTAGCAAGCACGTTTCTCAGCTCACTTTATGCGGTGCAGCAGCACCAATCTGGACCCAGCGGCCTGATTATCCTTATGGATTTACTAAAGAAGCTATCAATAAAATGCTTGATCTTTGTTATTCAGACCGTGCTCAATTATTGGAAAATTTCGGTAGGGATTTTTTTGTCACACCAAATGCTCTTTCGTCCGCACTTTCCCAATGGTTCCACTCAATTGCTATGGACGCTTCACCCTATGCAACAGCTATGTGTATGATAGCACTACGTGACACCGACTTGCGAAATGAAATGGCAAAAATTACCATTCCAACAGCTATCTTGCATGGAACTCACGACAAAATTTGTCCTTTTGATTTTGCACAAATTATGCATAAAGGAATCAAAAATTCTACTCTTATTCCCTTTGAAAAAAGTGGTCACGGTCTTTTTTATGACGAACGTGAAAAATTTAATAAAACTATTATTGAATTAGCTGATGGCTATTTGAAATCCTAATGCAATAATATGCCTTCATAAAAAGAAGTTGTTTTTTAACCAATTTAACCGCATGTATATGAAATTGGCAAAAAGTATATCAGATAGATCAATTACCGCTCATGAATTATGCGACAATTTGTCATACCAATGCGATTACGATAAAATGAAAATTCAACGATATTATTTTTATTATTCTATTTTCACTATGTAAATTTGAAAACGTGCAAGCTGATAACCAGTATGGTGTTGTAATCTATGAAATTATATTGTCTCATTTTTGCTTGTTTTACCGCTCTAGTTGCTACGCACTCGTGCATGCTAACAAGCACAAGCGCTCCTTTTGATTTTGATGACCCTGAAATAAATGCATTACTCAATCAAGAAACTAACTTAAATATAACCCGACAAACCGACAAACAAGATATTATTACCCTTTTACTTGACATTGGGGCAATTAATCTTCTTAAACAACCTATCTTTCTGAGGACTAACAAATTAAATACTCGTAGTCTTCTTGATTACCCCTTGTTCTTGCGATTTAAAAAACCTAAAAGATGCTTGGGTATCGACCTTTTTTATAATGTTACAGCACGCAAATTCTTTAATAAAGATAGTTCTAATATTTCTTCCTATTTAAATATAACAGGCGAAGGTTTTATTTCTGCACTTGAAAATATTTTTACTCAATTAAAAGACCTATTACCTAATTTTGATCCAGAATTTTTTAGTACACTTCCGCTTCTTTTTGAAAATTTTACGGTAGAAGAACGCCGTTTTGGTTTAATGTTTTATGGGACTAAACATGTTGATAAGTATCAAATTACGGTTATGGTTCCCTGGTATTATTTAGAACGCAATCATTTTGTAGATCAAGCACAACAAGATATTATTGAAGAAACTATTGCTGATGCACAAAAACGAATAAGTGGCCAAGCCCCTTCACCTGAATCGGTATGCAATGATGCGGTTGAACAATTTCAAGATCTTCATTTAATTAGCGACAAATTTGGGTTAGGCGATTCTCGAATTATGATTGACATGCCATGGATTGAAAAACGAGATTGGGAATTACGTATTGGTACTTATTTTACTATCCCCAGTGCTTTTTGTATGACCAAAGGTTTAAAAGGGAATAATTTTAAACCACCAGTTATACGTCCTACGGTAAATCTTCTTGATCTTATTAATCAAGCATTAAATGCTGGTGATTTTACGGAAACTGAAATTTACAATTTCATACTCGGCGCACTTGATAATCTGGGTGCAATGATTTTGGAAGAACCAATAGGAAATGGCGGTCATCTTGGTGTTGCGGTATATAGCAGAAGCGCTACTCCTTTACGCAATTGGGTTAATTTGTGGTGGACTAAACATTTTACTTGGAACAGTTTTATGTCAATCGAATATTTGTTTCCAAAGCAAGAACAACGTTTTTTTATCACTTGTAATGACGAAAATGAATTTGACACAAGAGATTTTACCAATCCCAATCAAGCAAATAGCAATTTTGATTTTTTAACTCGTAAGCTTACTGAGCGTTTATATCCTTATGCATATTATGCAACCGTTCATCCCGGGTTTATTTTTAGATCAACATCTAATTTCACCTATGAGCGTAAAAAGGGTGGATTTGCATTAGGAACTGATACTTATGTAAAATTAGCAGAACGCTTGCACAATATAAAAATTTGTGATCAATTAGAAACTCCTCTTAACAAAAAAGTTGCTACCAAACCCTTGGTGTATCAAAGTAAGTTATATGGTTCATTTTTCTGGAAACATAAACAATTAAATCGTTCTTGGGTATTTTCATTAAATCTTGATTCAACATGGACAACTTCAGGAATAGGCCCTGATTACATGGCAACTTTTAAATGTGATGTATGTTTTTAATAGGAGTTTAAAACAAATGAAAAGAAAACAGTTATTATTACTTGCAACAGCAGGATCGTTATTACTAAGCAATTCAATCAATACAACCATACCTGATTTTCCTGACGTAACTTTATCTTCTGATGTTATTAAAATTATTGATAATTTTCCGTTAGGCATTGATGTACAAGCAATTCTTAAATTTTTGAATTTACGTCAAAGTCTTAAAAATATGCTCCATGGCGTAAAAAATGAGCACGGTGTTGTAACGGGTTTGTATAATTTTGGCTCTGGTAAAGCCTGCATCGATGAATTAATTGAATTAGAACAAAAATTATTAGCCCAACAAAAATTATCTGAGCAAGAACATGTACAATTGGTTAATATAAAAACCGTATTAGAACATGCTAAAAAAGATTTTCTAGAAAAATCAAAGCCCTTAATGGAAGATGCGCAAGGAGCAAAACAACCTATGATCGTCCTTATGAGAGAATGGGCGTTAAAAACACATAGAGAAGATAGTTATATCCTTAACTGGAGCACTGCAAAAGAAGGTGAAGAAACTGCCTATTTTGAGCAAAATGTAACAAATTTAAAATTATTCAAAATTTTTGCACATGATCTTATTCACTTTTTAGAAACTCTCATTAAAAGCTGTCCTAAAGCATGTGAATCATTTAAAGATTTTTTAAAAAAACAACAACAAAAAAATTACTAACTTATGAATAACCAAGAACAATTATCAGGTACTGTGGAACGGCTGCTATTTAGTCAACCAGAAGCAGGTTTTTATGTTTTTCAATTATCAGTTTCATCAAATACCCACATTATTGTTCGCGGCTATCTTCCCACTATAACACAAGGCCAACAAGTACAGGTGACAGGCGCGTGGGTAAATCATCCAAAATTTGGTAAACAATTTGAAGCTCAGCATGCCATAATACAATTACCAACCACTCTTGTTGGCTTAAAAAAATATTTAGGTTCAGGCCTAATTAAAGGTATTGGACCTTCCTACGCAGAAAAATTAATCAATGCTTTTGGATCTTCCATACTAGAGGTTATTGATAAAACACCTGAAAAATTAGCACGGGTAGAAGGCATTGGTACAAAACGAATTGAAAGTATTGTACAAGCCTGGCAAGACCAAAAAGAAATTTCTCAACTTATGATTTTTTTGCAGGAACGCGGTGTTTCGCCAGCGCTTGCTACAAAAATATATAAAACCTATCGCCATAATTCATTTTTAATTTTGCAAGAAAATCCCTATAAAATTGCTGAAGATATTTGGGGTGTAGGCTTTAAAATGGCCGATACCTTGGCACAGCGTATTGGTATTCCCTTAAATTCTCCGCAACGAATAAAAGCTGCCCTTATTCATATCATTACTACACAACTATCTAATGGCCATTTGTATGTCGAACTTAATGATTTGAAAGATAAAGTAAGCGAATTACTCGAAAAAGAATTAGGCGAAATTGAAAATCCTACTAAACTGGCATTACACGATTTATATGCAACAGAAAAAATAAAACTTATAAGCACACACAACCAGCATTATCTTACCTTATCATCTTATTATTTTTCAGAGTTTGGGGTTGCACAAAAAATAAAAAATTTACAAGAACAACCCTCACTCCACTCATTTGATATCGATAAAATATATAATCTGCTTCGCACGGCTAACGATAAAATCAATCTCAACGACGATCAACAACGCGGAATATTAACATGCCTACAACACAAAATAAGTGTTATTACCGGCGGACCGGGAACAGGTAAAACAACTCTCATTAAAAAATTACTCTCAATTTTGGATGAACATAAATTACAGTATCGACTAGCAGCACCTACCGGCAGAGCAGCAAAGCGCATTACCCAAGGAACAGGACGTACCGCATTAACATTGCATCGATTGCTTGAATTTGATTTTACCACACGTAATTTTACTCACCATGAAAAAAATGCTCTTAAGCTTGATTTTTTGATTATAGACGAAGCATCTATGATTGATATTTTTCTTGCTCATGCTGTTCTTAAAGCATTGCCATTTCATGCCCATGTGGTATTTATAGGCGATATTGATCAATTACCTTCCGTAGGAGCTGGTAATTTTTTAAATGACATCATTGCCAGTGAAAAAGTTGCCTGCGTGCGACTTAAAGAAATTTTTAGACAGGCACAAGATAGTCTTATTATTGTTAATGCTCACCGCGTTAATAATGGTGAATTTCCAGTAGCTTTTTTGCCTGACGCAAAACGTGATTTTATCTTTATAAAAGAAGATGACCCTTTACAAGTAAATAATCATTTACAAGAAATTTATCGAAAAAAATTAAAATCATACGGCATTGATGCTGATGATGCTATGGTACTTGTTCCCATGAATCGTGGCTCTGTCGGAACACAATCAATCAATAATACATTACAACAATTTTTAAACAGTGACCCGACAGTTTCTTTGCTCCATCATGGCACGCGTTTTGGTGTGGGTGATCGAGTAATGCAAATCAAAAATAATTATGATAAACATGTGTTTAATGGTGATATTGGCATTGTACAAGAAGTGAATGCTCCAGAACGAACCATTGCGGTGAATTTTGTTGACAAAATGGTTCTGTATGAATCAACTGAACTTGATGAATTAGTTCTTGCTTATGCTATTTCTATTCACAAAAGCCAAGGCTCAGAATATAGCGCGGTAATTATTTGTTTGTTTATGCAGCACTTTACTTTGCTTGCCCGTAATTTATTGTACACAGCCATTACACGTGCAAAAAAATTATGCATTGTCATTGGGCAATCAAAAGCAGTTGGTATGGCTGTTACTAACAATAAACAAACTATTCGCACTACTTTTTTAAAACAATACCTGACAACTGATTTACAATGCCGGTAAATTAGCCTAGTGATGCACACAAAAAAATGATACACTTTTGGCTCGTAATCTCTTGCAGAAAAGTTCTATTATGCGCATTATCTTATTTTTTTTATTATGTTGTTTTACTACTCAAAGCTTTAGTAATTGGTTTTCAAACTATAGCAAATCTTCACGCATTATTATCATGATTAATCCTGCTGGAGATGCTGCTCACGCTGGTCGTCTTATACAAGATAGCTTTGAACGTGGCATTACCTTACAAATTGCCGAATATTTAAAAGTGGTACTTGAAGAACGAAATCCCTATGTTTCGGTTTTACTCACACGAATGCCGGGAGAAATAATAGAACCATTACATAATGCACAATGTGCAAATCGAATATCACCTTTTTTATATATAAGTCTTCATTGTTACGAAGAAAAAAAACCAATTCCGCAAATGTACATTTACACTTTTTCTTTAGGCAATAATTTTTTTACACCAACATCTGATCTAAGCTTGTATAAATATGATCAAGCACATTTAGCTAATAAAAAAAAATCTTCAGAATTAGCTAACTTTTTTTTGCAGCACATGAAAAATGATTCCTATAAACGTGTTTGTGCCGTTAAAGATATTATCTCACTACCATTTGCACCATTACTAGGTATTAGCGGTCCAGCTTTTGCTTTGGAAATTGGATTAGCTCAAAAAAAAGACTGGCATATGATAAAACAAGCTTTAGTTCTTAGTATTGAATCGGTAATAAAAAACACCATTACTATTAATTAATATGAAAATGCATACCAAATATTTTTTACCATTAATGCTTTTTATTCCAATCGGGCTTATCTCTTTTTTTATATACAATCATTACATCATTTTTAATTTTTCAATGTCACCCAAACAATCTGAATACGCTCTTACTCATTTTAAAAAGAAATCATGTCCTGTTGTTTTACATTTTTGGAATAACAATAGCTGGCATACTGAAAAAAGTTTTGTCTTACAATCTGATGATACGGCAGATGTTATACGACAATTGGTAAAACAATTATTAGATATTTTTGAACAGGAACATCTGACTGATAAACAAATAGCTATTGAACAAGTAGTATTAACCGCTCATGACAGCCAAGCACTCATTTCATTTGATAGAAATCCACTGAGCAAAAAAAGTAACACTTTTGGCAAATTAATGTTAATCGAATCAATCTTAAAAACATTGCGTGAAAATAATATCAAAGTTAATGATATTTTGTTTTTAGCGCATTACAAACCTTTAAATGATGCAGAATTAGATTTTTCTCATCCATGGCCACTCTATGGCTTTTTAAACACCTAACGATTGTTCATCAAGTAAGCTTTTGATCCTTGTAAAATAAAATTTTTTATGGTAGAAAAAGCCAATCAATGCTGTCAATAGTTTTTATCAAAAAAGGATATCATGCGCATTTTCAAATACACAGTAGTAATGATAGGTTTGCTTGAATTATTGGCATATGGATATAACACGAATCCTTATTTTGATTTTGATAAATTTCCTGCTCGTATTGAGCTAAATGGTTATTTTAAAACTGACGCAGCTTTTGATACCCGGCAAATTGTTAATGACCGTGAAGGGGATTTTCTTTTCTATCCTGAAAGAAGATTGCCCGATATATTTGATCGCGATATTAATCATCGCGGCCAATTTAATATGTGGTCGGTAGAAAATAAACTATGGCTCACTATACATGGTCCTGATATTCGTAATGCAAAAACATCTATTTTTCTTGAAACCGATTTTTTTGGACGCCAGTTCTTTAATGAAACCATGCTATTAGCACGTATGCGACATGGTTATTTTAAAATTGATGGTGAATATATTTCTTTTCTTGCTGGACAAACATGGGACCCAATTATAACACCCGGATATAATATCGACACAATACCCTATACCAACGGTGTTCCTTTTGTACCTTATGCACGTGATCCACAATTTAGACTCATCTTTCATCGCCCACAAGTAGAGCTGATGATGGCTATGATGGGTGGCAATGAAGTTCGTACTTTTGGTCCTAATCTTACTTCTCCAACAGGCCCTGAAGAACGAAGCTCGTTATTTTTGCGTAATTCAATGACACCAAAATTTTATGTACAAATTAAAGTACCTAATGATGAGTGTAATTATGTCGGAGCTGGCGTAAATACCCGTCGACTTGTACCACGCATTAAAACAGATCGAGATATAAAAGTAGTAGAAAAAGAATTTAATGTTTCATGGACAGTATTTGGTGAATGGCTCTACGGAAAATTTGGTGGGCTTGCAAAACTTAGTTGGCTGCAAGATGCTGCTCCTTATATGGTACAAGGGGGTTATGCCGTTACTTCAATTGATCCTATCACCGATAAAAGAACGTATACTCCTTTAAATACGATTGCTGTTTGTGCAGATTTTTATTATGACGCACCAATTCAACCTGGATTGTTTGTTGGCTACAGTAAAAATTTGGGCGCAAACAAAACCATTATCCCTTGCACAATAATTGATGGTCAGCCAGTTTTGTTAGTTTATGGCTTTTTTGTAAATATTGATTATGCATTCCGCATTGCTCCTCGCTTCAAGTGGCATATTAATCAAATTGAAGCAGGTGTTGAATTAGAAATTACTCAAGCCAGTTATGGCGATATTTCTAACACGGGCAAAGTTATTAATGGTGTGCCAGTAACTAATTATCGATTTTTAATGAGTTGTTCATACTTTTTTTAATACGTTTAAAAAATCTGTCTTTAAGCAAAAAATGAATTTAGAATCACTATTTTAAAATCAAAAATGGTCATTCAACTATGCACAACTCTTTGTTTTAAATCAATCTATCAGTAGAGAATAATTATATTGTTTAGCAAGCAGTTTTAACATCGACTTGGTATCACTACTAAGAGGATTATTTTTTAAATTAATCGATATGCCTCGACGCATATTTAAAAATATATCGGCAGAAATATCTTGCAGGTGATTATTGCTTAAATCAAGTTGATAAAGTTGTTTTAGATCTTTGAATATATCTGCATCTAACTCAATTAATTTGTTATTACTCAGATTGAGTCGATTTAAATTATGTAATCCTCTAAATATATTTTTTGGTAAAGTTCTTATTTGATTATTACTTAGAGCTAATAGCCTCAATTGACATGATTCACTAAATATTCCTTCAGATAATTCTTTAATTTTATTGTTAGAAAAATCAATTGTAGCAAGATGCGATAAGGACTTAAAGAGCTGTTCCGGAATATATTCGATTTGATTATTGTTTATTTCAATCTTTACTATATTTTGGAGTCCAGCAAATAAATCAACCGGAATTGTTTTTAATAAATTGTTATTTAAGACAATAGATCTTATTTTCTTTAATTTTTGAAACTGTCTTGAATTCAATTTGATGATGTTATTATTGTTTAAATTAAGCTGAGTTACTGTGTCTAAATTGTTTAAACAATCTAATCCAAATAAATTAGTAATTTTTTTATCTTTTAATTCTAAACTTACATCTTCTACTTGCCGATTTTCTAGCGTAATATAACTACGCTTTTCAAATAATTGGGATTGTCCATGCTCTAAGAGATAATCAGCAACAGAATATTCTTCAATTCTTCTATATAACCATAGCAAATGGTTTTGAATTAATTCTAGTGCATGGTCATTCTGATAACCAAATTCATGGCTATTTAAAATAGCTTGGTTAGCTTCTTTCTCATAATTTCTGTATAATGCTAATGCTATTTTATAAGCAAAATAATTTGCCAAAATTTCACTATCTATATAAGTCGATGCTCTTAACAATTCACCTAATAAATTTCCCTGAGTCATCTTGTCATTTTTTGGTATTTCGTAGATTGCTTCATAAATAGGTAACGGTAAATCATCAAGCGTATTTTTTACTTCTTTAAAAGGGTAAAAATATAATGTCTTTCCTTCTTCTATACAAAGCAACTTTTCAAGTGGCGCAATTGCTGTTATAGCCTTAAGTAAAAATTCAACCACTAATGAATCAACTTGACCCAAATAGATTACACCTGTTTGCTCTTGCTCAATTCCTACGCCAACACTAGCAAACTCTTTCAATAGAGGAGAAAATTTATAGATAATGTCTTTATTTATATAAAATTTTTTGCCATCAGATGCTACAAGAGTAATAGTATCGCTAGTTTGCTCCATGGTATTAACAAACTGATGAGCACTATTAAAAACACACAACAAAATAATTAATATTTTTTTTATCTTCATTAAAAAATCTCCTCCTTATATTTTCTATTATAAAAAATTTTAAAAATAGTCTGCAACGGAAATCTTAATTTTTTCATCCCCATTATTAATGCAATTTCTATTCTAAAATACTAATTATTTTGTTGTTAAATTATTGATTTTAAATAGTTCAATTTGATAATATTATAAAAAATAATAAAGGGAGAATTGTATGAATATTCAAATTCCACGGTTAAATGAAACTATACAAGGCTATTTATTCATAATCGCAGGTTTAGTACTTTTTTTACATGCAACTAACATTGTACAAATAGGCTTAACGGCAGTTATTGTTATAAGTTCAATATTGCTTATGGTTTATGGCTTTTTCAAAGCCGGCTTGTATGAAAAACTCGTCCATTTATTCAGTGGTAAAAAGAATAAATAAACGAGTTCTCTATCTATTCTTGACCAGATATATGACTGTTGTCAGTTATAACTAACTCAGGCCTATTTTGCTTTGAAGTCTTAAGCATACGCACTGGGTAGGCAAGCGTAATATTATTTTCTTTAAGTCGTTTTACGATATCAAAACGGATATCACTTGCAATGTCCCATTGATCAAGCGTATGGTTTGAACTTAAAAAGCCACGAACTAAGAATTGATAACCAAACTCAGTAAAACCTTCAAGACGCACAATCGGTCGCGGGTTTTTAAGTACAAATGGACTTTCACTTAATACTTTGTGCAATAATTCGCGGACTTTTTCCACATCATCATCATACGAAATTGTAAGTAAAATATCATCAAATGCAATAAATCCTGAAGTATAATTCCAATTAACCACTATTTTGTTCATCACTTGAGAATTAGGAATAACTAAGGTTGTACTATTTTTGCGGCGAACAATAACCGATCGTGGTGTTACCTTACGCACCAATCCCATTGTTTCGTTGTCCATCCAAATATAATCACCAACTTTAACTGGTCTTTGTACCAATATAATGAAATAGGCAATAAAATCTGAAATCGGATCTTTAATAACCCAACCAATACCAATTATAAGTGCACCAATTAAGTAAGCAACTAGCTCACCAAGCCCCACAGACTGGAAACCAATTATAACCGCCGTTATTAACACCAGATAACGAGTTAAACTAGTGACTGTATTTTGCACGCCAGGCTCTACAAGAAGAATATCAAAAATTCGTCGCAATATGAATTTTTGTACAATGAAAGAGGCAACCATACCTGCCACTACAAAACTAATAACTTTTATTAATGTATAAAGTGAAATCGGCGATGATGTTTCGGTTAAAAGTATCGGTGTTTTAATAAGAGCTACAATATCTTGCCAACTACTAATTTTTAACACTACTTCAGGCCATGACCAAATACGTGCAATTAAAATAATTCCTAAGAATGTCATAAGCAAAAAGATGCCCACAACCATGAGCCCATACCAGGTTTTAGCTGAAGAAAAACGTTCTTTTAAAATTTCTTCATCTTCATAAAAGAAAATTTTAGATAAGGTACGCTTTAACCATTCGTGAACCCACGAAAGTATCTGTAATACAACAATGGTATATATTACTCGATTAAGAATATATAAAACTAAACGACCAAATCCGACATATGGATTACTCATAACAATAATGGCAACCAATACCATTAAGAATATGTAATAAAAAGCATCAACCGTTTCATAAACCCAATGCCAGAAAGCTGACGTGGTCGGAATTAAACTTAATAATTGCTCTTTAACAATGAGTAAAATAGCACTTATTTGTACAATTATAAAATAGACTGCCAATAAGATACTTGGCACCTCAGATTTACGATAATTGCCAACAATAAACGCTTCTCTAAAAAAGAAAATAATAATAGTTGCATAAAGCAATACTGACAACACCAAAATAAAACGTTGCTTATAATCTTTGCTAATCAATAAATAATCATGCCGCTCATTAAAAACAACCAAGTAATTAAGCCAACGATTGCATAAATAGAGTAAATACGGAATTGATATCAAATAGAAAAGCACCATCAAGTATGGGTCATAGGTTTCAGGCACCCAAATTAACCATACAAAAAGGAAAAACCAGAGCCCAATACTAAAAGTATGCTTCGCAATAAATTCAATAATAACAGCTGCATACCCCATAATAGTACGCAATAGCATAGGCACACGTTGCACTGAAATAAGTTGTTTCACCAACCATGAAGCATTACTTCTAATGAGCACTAGCAAGCCCAGAAGAGCTAAAATTTTAAACCAAAATGCAAATGCTAATGTAGAAAAACTAAATAACCGTTTTGTTTTAACCAACAATGCATTAATACTTTTGAGCGAAAAATTGGTATAAACATCTTTGAAGAAAATTTGTAAATCAGAAACACTATTTTGTATACCTTGCAATGAAATTGCATGCTCTGGACGATACCAAATCGTAACAGCACCATGTTCTGAAACAATAAATTCAATATTTTTAAGCGCTTGATTTAAAACAGCAGAAACATCAGTATAGGTGTCGGTAATTTTTGCAATTATTTCGATTTGCTGTTGTACTTGCGCTTCTGCTTTTTTGAGATTAGCAATAAGGGTATTGTAATCAGAAGTGTGTCCTTTAAATAAACCATTTTTCTCATCTTCAATGGTTCTTTTCCGCGCTCTAATATTTTCAAGTGCTCTTTTTTGTATACTACTCAAAGAAGTAAACGTATTTAATTTCTCTTTAATAAATGCAAGGTTAGCTTGATTGTCTGCTTTAAATGCATCATATTTTTTTATCTCATTATTGACTTCTGTTTGATTAGTAAATTTTCTGTTTATTACTTTAAAAAAAGATTGCTTAACACTTACGGTGAGGGTATCATAGTGCAGTTTTGCTTCTTCGAGCGCAATTTGTGCTTCTAATACATCTTTTTTACGTTTTAATAACAACAACGAATCATTAAGCATACCAATTTGCATCAAAGCATTATAGCCTGCAATGGTGCGACGTGGCTCAATACGCCATTCATCTAGCTCCTGGCCCAATGGAATGTTATAGCGCTTGCTCATACGCTCAAGTTCGTTTTCTTTGTAGCGAATTTGACCATTCAATTGCTCTA
The DNA here is from genome assembly GCA_049325595.1 of Candidatus Babelota bacterium. Taxonomy (GTDB): domain Bacteria; phylum Babelota; class Babeliae; order Babelales; family Vermiphilaceae; genus Noda2021. The sequence goes on along the minus strand of JBMOLF010000010.1, from coordinate 80,485 downwards.
TTTGAGCACGCAAATCGGTTTTGACAATGAATGACTGTTGTCTTTTTTTGTCAATTTCTTCCTGCGCATTTGCTATTTCAGCTTCGTTTACGGTAGTTAGTGGTTTTATTGTCTTAAAAAGATCTCGGGCAATATCAAGTTGTTTACGGACAATAAATATACGCGTTTTAACAAGATTAATTTTATATTCAATTTCTTGAATACGCATTTGATCAATTCTCTTACGGGCAGTACGCGTTTCTTCTTGCAGGGAAGCAATTTCCGAACGTTGTGCACCAGTAAGACCAATATCACGAATAAATGTTTCTCCCGCTTTACCACCCTCTTTTTTCTTTACTTCATCGTTGGTGGCATCTATTGCCCGTTTTCTATTTTCTAATTCCGCATTGGCATTTGCTTCTTGCTCAACTAATTGACCAAGCTCACGCTCCTTATTTACCATTAATTCATACAAATCAAGCAACTCTTTATCAAATGAGTATGCTTTTTTCTTTTCGATCAATGATTGTTCAAATGCTTTTTGCTCAGGATCAGCAACATAATCTTTTAATAATTTTATGTGCTCATCAATAATATTTTGGATCTGCTCTCTCAGCTGTCGTTCACTATTTCTATAATTAAAAAGATCAACACTGAGTTCAAGTTTCTTCTTTAAATATTCATTATCAGGATCTTTGGCTAACGCAGTTTCGGTTTGAGCAATTTGTGTTTTTAAACGAGTTACGGCAAGATTATTTTCCGCAATAAATGTTTTTTCTGTTTCCTGAAATTGTTTTTTTTCTTTTTTAAGAGCTTCTAATCGTTCTTGGCGCTCTTCTTTAGTTGTAGTAAATATTTTTTTATCTGCTTGTGGCAGTAATTTTTTTGTTGTTGTTTCAACAATATTTTCTGCCAATAGTGGCGCAGACATACTAAACATTAAAAATAGTAAATTTAAAAGTATTGTTATCATAACAACCTATCACGCTCTAAAAAATGAATCGTCTTTAATCCTTGCACGTATGGATGATCCATCACACAACTTACTATCCATTCACGCAATTCGTGTTTACTGTTCCAATCTATTGAGTAGCTAATAATAGTGTCAATAGGCTTTGATGCAAGTTCCTGAAAAAAGGTAGTCTGATATTTTCCTTCATAAGGAAATCGCCCTAATAACACAAAAAATTTAAATAAAAATAATAATTTAAAATCAAGTGAATATGTTTTTGACTCGTGGTACAACCTACATAAAAGTTCATACATTCCCGGAACTTGGCTTCCTTCTAACATAAAAAAATAGCAAAGCTCCAAAATGTGATGAAAAAATAATATATCTTGTTTGGCTAATTGCAGCGGTATATTAATAAGGTCAACCTCTTGCAAAAAAAACTTTTCTTGCGATCTTTTAGTTAATGAATATTCAATCATAGATCCAGCGCTTAAAGCCTCAGAAGGCGGAATTGCATCAATCATTCCCAATTCATAATCCAAAAGGGCACACTTCCGCACTTTGGTAAAATATGTTTTTATCACAATACCAATATGTTTTTTCACAGCAAGATAAACCTAATCTATAGCATTTTCTCAATACATTAAGACTACCGCGCAATGGGTATTAAGGCTATATTTTTTTTAACCTTTTTTTAATGAGAACTCTTGCCAAACTTTATCTTATTTTTTTATCGTAAAACCCAAAAGGTAAGATAGAAAGGAACTTTATGAAAAAAAATTGGCATTCGATATTTCTTCTTCTTCCTTTCTGGTGTTTATTATTTTCTCTTACAATTGAAGCACGTCGTATTCCACGTCTCGCAGTAATTTTTGTCTTTGATCAGTTTAGTTATGATTATATTCCTAAATTATCTCGTCATATGCGCGGCGGGTTACGTTTTTTGCTCCATAACGGTATAGTTTATGAAAATGCGTATATGCCCCATGCACTGCCAACCACCGCACCAGGACACACGACTTTAAATACGGGAACTTTTCCAAAAGATCACGGCATTGTAGCCAATAAATTTAGGTATTCTGATGGTCGTATTGTGTGTGCTGATGATGCGCCAGTAAAAACTTCAGCAGTGCTCGCACCTAATGGTGGCGTATATAACTACGGCAAAGGTCCTCATAATATTATGGTTGATGGCATATCTGATCAAATGGCACTTGCAACACAACCGTGCAAAAAACGCACCGCAATTTCTCTCTCATTTAAAAGCCGTGCAGCAATTGGCACTGCTGGGCATGCAGGTAAAGCAATTTGGTTTGACCAAGCCTCGGGGCAGTTTACATCAAGCAAAGCTTATTTTGATACCCTTCCAAACTGGCTTGTCTGTTTTAATCGCCATATCGGATTAGATCAACCGTATGTATGGCATAAAGCATGGCCTAAAAATCGATGCGCTTACCAGTTTAAGCATATTAATAATTATGATTATGCATGTGCATCACCGCTTGTTGATACGATTATTACCAAAACAAATGGCAAAAATCCTTACGAAACATTATTAAAAACACCGCGCGCTAACCAAGTATTACTTAATCTAGCTCTTACCTGCATTAAAGCTCATATGACTCGCTATGGTGATGAGCAATTATTGTTATGGGTTTGTCTAGGAAATCTTGATAAGATTGGACATGAATATGGTCCAGAAAGCCTTGAAGCGATAGATTTAATTTATCATTTAGATAAACAACTTCATACGTTTATGAAGTGCTTGCAAGACTGTGTGCCATCAAGAGAAATCGTTTACATATTTACTGCAGATCATGGCATAACACCAATTCCTGAGTTAGTTGCGCAAGATGGCTACACCCCAGCACGTCGCATTAATCCTATTGATATCACTGATCGTATCAACGCGGTGATTGAAACAAAATATAAAATAAAAAATTTAGTTAAGGGAATTCACGCACAAAATGTATACATTGATACGGCCGCTTTAGAATCACTCAAAGCCCAGCAACAAAAAATGACTATTCATGATTTGAAGAATTTATTTTTAGCTGAGCTTGGCATTAAAAATGTCTGGACAGTTCATGAACTACTTCATAGCTGTTATGAATTACCTTCGCTTGAATCATTCTACAAAAATCAATTATACCCAGGACGCTCAGGCCAAATTATTATACAACCGTTCCCTTACAATTTAATTACGGCAAAAGAATGCGGTACGTGCCATCGAACTCCTTATGAGCGCGATACCCATGTGCCAATTATTATTTACCAAAAAGGTGAGCTTGGAAAACAAATCATTGATAACAAAGTATGGGCACCACAAATTCCTAATACACTTGCTTATATTATGCAAATTCCAAAGCCATCGGCTTCTACATTTAAAATTTTACCGGGTGTTATCGATCGCGAATTTAGAGATGAATGGGCACCACTTTAAAAAAAGTTAGGCCGGGAACAATCCTGGCCTTTTTAATTATATTTTTTCTATTTGATCAGGTCTAATATTACCCACTAAAGGCAATCCTGAAGTTGTATAACCACTCATACCTGCATAGGTACCTATTTGCGGCGATAAATTACCTTTACGGTATTTAACTAAAACTGACAACGTATGTTTATCGGGCTGTATCATGAATGAATTAGTTTTATTTTCTGAATCAGTAATATGTATTACGAGCGGATATTCAGGATCTAGCTGCAAATAACTCACGCCAAACCGTATGGTATTGTTTATGGTTTTATTAAAAAGCAAGCGCTGACCTGTGGGACGATTTTCATACACTTTTACGGCAATAGGTTTTTTATCTTTGTTTTTCAATTCAAAGGTATGGCTGTAACGACTTACATAACCTTGAACTTTGGGCAAATCAACTTCGACTGAAAAAATTTGGGTAGCACTTAAGATTAAAGCACACAATAGCATTGGTAATTTCATAGCAACTCCTTTTTGGTAATACCATAAATTGAAGTTGCTCATGCTTTCAAGAACTTTATGTGATAGATTTTCTACTTATTTTGGTTGTATAACAATTCAATAAAACCAAATAACTTTTGATTATCCTCATCATCAAAAATATACGTCAACAATTCCGGATCATTATCATGCAAGTGCATGCTTTCTAAATTTGTTAGACACGTCAGTTGTTTTGGCAGACTTACCAGTTGATTATTGTTCAAGCTTAAAGTCCTCAATTGAGCACATAAATAAATAGTTTCTGGTAATGCCCTAAGATTATTATGTGCTAAATTAAGCAATACTAATTGAGTTAAGCTTTTTATTTTGTTTGATAATTTCGTAATTTGATTTGATGAAAGATCAAGTTCTTTGACTTTGAGTAATTGTTTAATGTCACTCGCTTTAATAGATTGCAATAAATTATGACTCATGCGCAAAACATAATATTTTTTACCTTTTGTAAGGTATTTAGGTAACGACTTTGATTGGTTATATGATAAATCAATAAGAACATCCCCAAAAGAATTGCGCCCTAACTTACCAAAATCATCTGGCAAGTTTTTGAGTTGATTATGACTCACATTAATAAATTCTAAACTACTTAATGCCTTCCAACCATTTATTAATTCGGTTAAGTGATTATGTGATAGTGATAATGTTCTTAATTTTGCGCATTTAGTGAGTATTGTGGGTAAAGTTAATAAATTATTGCCATCTAATTTTAAAACCATCAGATGTGGCAATAAAGTAATGCGCTTAGTTAATCGAGTAAGCTTATTATAAGAAAAATCTATTTCACATAAATTAACAAGCTCGTGAGAAAAATTGGGCATCTTGGTAAGGTTATTATGCGCTACACGCAGTGTATGCAACTGAGTAATAAGATCTGGCATTATCTGGGGAAGCTGTGAAATTTGATTTTGTGAAATATCAATAATAGTTATATCATTCGATGACCCATCTTTAACCACTGCAAAAAAATCATTAGGTAATTGTTGAATACGGTTCTTGGCAAGGAATAAATGATTAAGCTTCTTTAATGAAGTAAATTCGGTTGGCAACTCTGTTAAATTATTATTTTGTAAATCTAACGATACTAATTTAGTCAATTTACAAAAACTCACCGGCAAACAAGATAATTTATTACCCGATATAGTTAATCTTTCAATGGAACTGGGGAACATATCTTGGTTGCCATCATCAACTAGCTGTGTTATTTGGTTATTAGAAATACTTAAGATTCGCAAGTTTTTACATTTTCCTAACAAAGGAAGTTCAGTTAAATAATTATCATCTAAAATTAATGAATTTAAGTTAATTAATTTATTTAAATCTGGAACATTTCGCAGCTGATTATGAGCCATATCTAAAAAAAAGAGATGGGTTAATTTATTCATTACATCGGGAAGTTTTTGCAGCGCATTATTTTTAGCCTGCAAGTATTTTAACCGTGTTAATGCAACAATTTCTGCCGGTAAAGAAGTTAATTCATTGTTATTAAGATTGAGTGTTTGAATATTGCTACAACCACGAACAAAAGCAATTCCTTCTACATTAGTAAGCCGTTGACTTTTAAGCTTTAAGGTTGCAGATGTTTGATCGATACGCACGTCGGCATCTTCCAAACCGCGTTCAGCTGTGTGTAATAAGAAGTTTATAAAAAACAAACTGGCATAAAAAAATTTTCCATGATTCATACTATCAATTGCTTTTTTGTTTTAATAGTTGCATTTCATTGGTAGGAATGTTGTTATTATCAATATTACAAAGCCAAATACCCACTGGCAACAAAAGCTCACCATTTTCATTACACAATGTTACAAGCTTATTGTTAGCGGCTTCAAAAATTTCCAATTTTTTACAATCAACTAAAGATGGTATTTCAGTTAACCGATTATGAGATAGCAACAAAATGGCCAAATTCTCTAATGTACTCAATGAAGTGGGTAAACGAACAATTTGATTATGTTCTAAATTTAAATTGGTTAGGTTTGTCAATGCACTAATTGAATCAGGAATTTCTTTTAATTGATTATACGATAAATCTAAGTGTACTACATTTTCAAATCGAGAAATTTCTTTTGGCACAGAGCTAATAAGGTTATTTTTAAAACTCATCACGGTAATTTTTCTAACAACATTTTCTTTAAACTTTTCGTGGGTTACAAGCGCTGAAATATCGCTAAGGGTTCTTGAATGAGCACATATAGTATCTTGATATACGCAATCTTCATCTAAAATGTCTTCAAGTTTTTTTGTTTCAAATGTAGATGGTAATAAGGATGAATTTTCGTTTGAAAAATATTCCATAGAAAAAAGTGAACCACTCAATAGTATGCAACATAAAATTAGCTTTTTCATAATTATTTTCCTAAAGATGTTTATAAATTTCTCGTTTCATATCAGTAGGTAATTGGCGTAATGGATTGCCATATTGAACATTTTTTTGTTTACGTAAACGTTGGATAAAATTAAATATGGCTTTATTATTTTTATCATCAAAAATATATGTTAGTAATTGTTGATGATTATCTAATATTTGAAGTGAATTTAAATTTGTTAATTGTGTAATAGCATCTGGCAATTCCATGAGCTGATTATTATTTAGCTTAAAAGTATCCAACTGACATAAATTTAATTCGCGTGGCAGCTTCTTAATCTGACAATTACTTAAGTCTAAATAAATCAATCGTTGAAGTAATTCAATTGCTAAGCTTATTTCATAAATGGGATTAAGAGCCAAATTCAAATGTGTTACGTATTTTAACTTTTTGCATAAACTCTTTCCTATTCTTGTAAAACAATTTTTTTCTAAACTAACAAGAAACTTTCCAGATATTTTATCAAAATTAGCTGGCATTGCCGACAGCTGATTTGCCGATAAGTTTATAATAAAAGGCAAAAAATTATCACCATCATATTGTATATTACCAAAACTCTTAGATAGCTTCTTTATGCAACAATTGCTAAAATTTAAATTAGACAATCTAGTAAAACTTTCACCATCAATAGAAAGTTCATTAAGTGGATTATAGGAAATATCTATAAACATTAACCTCGATAATTGCGTTATATCTTTTGGTAAACTAGTTATCTTATTGTTGCTTACACTCAAACTAATAAGACTAACTGGTAAAATAATATTGCCTTTTTCATCAGTTAAATTACATAAGTTATTATGGTTTAAATGAAGAACTTCTAGGCGACTACAATATGATAAATCTGGTAACTTTTTTAATAAATTATTTTGTAATCCTAACTCTTTTAGGAATCCAAATCCAGCTGATATGGGTAACTCCTCGAGTCGATTATAGTTAAGATTTATGTGTTCTAAATTGGTTAACCTACTTATTTGAGGGCTCATGTTATTTATACAATTATGCGTAGCCCAAAGATTTGTTAATGCGACAAACTCCCCAATTTCATCAGGAAGATGACTAATAAAATTGTGTGATATGAACAATAAATGAACTTCCTCTTTCCAAAATTTTTTTGATTTATTAATAAATCGTGCATTAGCAATACCTTCTAATGATGTTAAACCTTCCGAAACTAAATTAATGCTGAAGTCTTTTTTTATATTTTTTTGTGAAAGAAGTTCGGACAAACTGCGCAAAACAATTGGCTTATCTTTTTCTTCCATTGCACCAATCGACATCGATATAAAAAACAAGCAAAATAATTTCTTCACAATTCTCCAAACAAAAATAGGTCCTGAAATAAAATTCAGGACCTATTGTATCAAAAAAAGTATGTTATTTACTCTTTTAATCCCATGTCACGCAAGAACGCATCTTCCGTCGGTTGACGTCCTAAAAAGTCGTAAAGCAATTCATCGGGATCAGCAGTACCACCACGACCTATAACGGCTTCAACATATTTTTTACCAATTTCAGGATTTAACAAACCGGCTTTTTTGATCTGTTCAAAAAGATCGAGTGCAAATACGTTAGACCACATGTAGCCATAATATTTAGCACCATAACCCATTAAATGGCCAAATGATGCATAACTACGATCATTTTCATCATATACAACGTAAGGACGAATTGATTCATAAATTTTACGTTGAATAGCATCAACATCTTTTTGCGCACCCGGCTTGAAATAATCAAGTGACAACGATGCATAGATCATTTGTACCAGCGTATTAGTACCACTAAACAAGTTTTTTATTTTTATAATTGCATCGAGTGTTCCGTCTGGCAACGGCTCACCTGTTTGGTAATGGCTACTTACCATTTTTAAAATTTGGCGATCATTTAACCAATTTTCAAGCATCTGTGAAGGCAATTCTACAAAATCACGTTTAACATTGGTTCCTGCCATAGTCACTAAAAGACTACGACCAAGAAGATCATGCAAGGCATGGCCAAATTCGTGGAAAAATGTTTTTACATCAGAACGTTTTAATAACGAAGGTTTAGTCGGTGTTGATTTTGGAAAATTCGCAAGAACGACAGATACTGCTTTATTTGGTTTTCCATTAACATAGGTTGCTGGAATAATAGTTGCTTCACACGCATGGGTATATTTATTAGGACGAGGATGCAAATCTAAAATCAAATATCCAATGAATGCACCATCTTTGTGAGAAACTTCAATAACCGACACATCTTCATGCCACACACTTATGGGTTTTTGGACAAAAACTAGATCGAAAAATTTTTGATAAATATCAAACAATCCTTTAACTGTTTTTTCCATCGGAAAATATTCAGCTATCTTTAACTCGTCAATGTCATAGCTTTTTTTATACACATTTCGTGCATATGCTTCATCCCATGGATAAATGCGACCTTGCGGATCTAATGTTACTGAATCAGGTAATTTTGCTGTATAGTTTTCAAATTCTTTGCGTGCTTTATCTTGTGCTTTGGTAACTATCGAAGAAACAAATTCATACGCACGATCGGCATTTTTTACCATTTGATCAGATGTATCATAATTTGCATAACTATCATAACCAAGAAGTTTTGCTAACTGATCGCGTTTTTCAATAACTTTTTCAAGAATTGCTTTATTCGCAGGATATGCACGATTGTTAAATGCAGAACGCATTTTTTTTCGCGTCTCACTTACCTCACTATTTTCCATAACCGTAAAATAGGTTGGGTAATCGAGCGTAAGTAAGTATTTCCCGTCATCAGTTTTTTTAAGAGCATTAATAAAATCTTCTGGCAAGCCCTTTAGATCTTCTTTAGTTGCGGGTATAGTAGTCGCATCTTTTGCGATATTACTATCATATTCAATAGTAAGAGCTGCTAATTCTTTTTTTAATTGTTTAACTTGCTCAAGTTTTTCATCGGGTAATTCTAAGCCTTCACGCTGAAAAGAATGCATTGTTTCATCAAGATAATAGCGCTGCTCTTTGGTAAGCTCTTCTTTGGTTGCATTGTGTTGTACATAATCTTTAAATGCTTGGTATAAAGCTTTGTTGCTGGCAATTTCATCTACATACATTGCTTCAATTTTTACCGACAAATCTTGTGCTGTTTCTCGCATTTGTTTATCAGTAGTGGTTAAATCGAGCACCTGTAAAATATTTCTAGTAATTGCAAGATTAGAAAATGCAAGAGCATGATCAAGAGCCAAAGCGGTATTTGCAAAGGTACGCTCGTGACGTGGAATAGCAATTATTTGAGCAATAGTTTTTTTTAATTCTTCATAATATTTTTGCACCTGTGAACGATATTGGTCTGGTGATTTAGAAAACAACTGTTCAATATCTTTAATTGAATTTACATGCATAAGCGATTTACCTGGTAAAATATTAACAATGAATAGGACTGATAACGCTATAGCGACAAGTCCAAAAACAATACGATTATTTATCATTATACTCCTTTGATTAAAATGCTGTTTTTTTGCTTCCAAGTCTAGCAGTAATGATAAAAAAAAAGATAGCGCAGGTATTGCGCTATCTTAAACATTTTAGTCTTGTTATAAATGGATATTATTCCAATTTCTTTTTTAACTCAAACCATTCATCACGCAAAGAAATTGCTTTTTCAAAATCAAGCTCTTCTGCCGCTATTGCCATGGCTTGCTCAATATCAGCCATACGCTGTCTGATTTGATCTGGTGTTGTTAATTCGGCAGATTTTTTCTTGCTTCGCTTTTTCTCTGAAGCTTGTGCAATTGCTTTTTGAATATCAGTAATAGTTTTGGTAACCTCACGTTTTACCGTTTTAGGTACAATGCCATGAGCTTGATTATAAGCTTCTTGTAATGCTCGACGTCGATTAGTTTCATCAATCGCGTTACGCATTGAATCGGTCATTTTATCTGAATACAATAATACCCGCGAATTAGTATTACGTGCTGCGCGACCAATAATCTGTATCAACGATCGTTTATCACGCAAATAACTTTCAATATCAGCATCCATAATAGCAACCAATGCCACTTCTGGAATATCAAGCCCTTCACGAAGAAGATTAACACCGACCAAACAATCAAAAATACCCAATCGTAATTTTTGTATTAACTCTGTTCTTTGCGGAGTTTTAAGTTCGCTGTGTAAATAGCATACTTTTATTTGACGCTCTTCAAGATAGCGCGCTAGGTCTTCTGCCATTTTTTTTGTAAGCACCGTTACCAATGTACGGAAACCTTTATCGGTCGTTGATTTGATTTGTTCAATAAGATGATCAAGTTGCCCATTACGAGAATGAATCTCAATTTTTGGATCAAGCAAACCGGTTGGGCGAATAATTTGCTCAACAATCATATCTGATTTTTCTAGTTCATAAGATCCCGGTGTTGCAGAAACAAACACCACGTCATTAAAATAACGTTCGATCTCTTCAAATTTTAACGGTCTGTTATCAGAGGCTGATGGCAATCTAAAACCAAACTCAATTAACGATTTTTTACGTGCTTTGTCACCAGCATACATACCACGCAACTGAGGAATAGCAATGTGCGACTCATCAACTATTAACAAAAAATCATCTTGAAAGTAATCAAATAAACAATATGGCGGTTCACCTGCACTACGACCATCAAAATGTGCTGAATAATTTTCAATACCGGTACAATACCCTACTTCTTTGAGCATTTCAAGATCATGAGCCACCCGTTTTTCAATTCGTTCTTTGTAAATGGGATTTTGCAACTGTGGTGCCCATAACTCTAATTCTTGTTGAATACTTACAAGCGCTGCTTTTTGGCGTTCTTCAGTGGTCACAAAGTGTTTTGCAGGGAATATTATAGTAGCATCCGATTGTGCGACAACGGTGTTGTTGAGCTTGCTGACCCATTGCAGGCTTTCAATCATATTGCCAAACAATTCAATACGCAATTTTTCCTTACTATACGGAAGTTGCACCTCAATGGTGTTACCAAGAACCTGAAAACTTCCTGGTTTTTTATCTATCTCGTTACGCTCATACTGAATTGAAATTAACTTTCGAACAATTTCTGCACGGCTCATTTCCTGGCCTACTGCTATAGGAAACGCAAGATATTTATAATCATGGGGATTACCTAATCCATATATACAGGATACCGATGCAATAATAATTACATCTTTACGTTGTAAAATAGATGCAGTAGCTTCGACACGTAATCGCTCAATTTCACTGTTAACTTTTGTTTCTTTTGCAACATATACATCGGTAGCGGGCAAGTATGATTCTGGTTGATAGTAATCATAATAACTTACAAAATAACAAACTTTATTTTCTGGGAAGAATAAGGAAAATTCTTCATAGAGCTGCGCTGCCAGTGTTTTATTAGGAGCCAAAATAAGCACGGGCTTGTTTTGTTGTGCTATGACATTTGCCATAGTAAAAGTTTTTCCTGATCCAGTTACCCCAACTAAGGTAGATTTACCGGGTCTGCCTTGGACAAGTTGTTTGATAGCTTCAGGTTGGCTGCCGGCTGGCGGAAAAGGAGCATGAAGTTTGAATAATTTGTCCATTTTTGCCCTTTTTATTTTTAAAACATTTTACAATTGTAATACAAGTTTGTTTTTTTGTATATACCTTTACCGTCTACCTTATTTGATAGTCTCTCTTAATTTTTGAATAATTATAGAATTTATATGTTTAAAAATATAAAATTTTAATTATCTGTTTTTCTGCTTTACAATAGAATTAGACTAAACTCAGTTCAAAAATAAAAAAATAAAGCGCTTGAATATGAAAAAAACTGTAGTTCTTTTGTTAATATTCCTCACCCAGTTAACACAAGCAAACTTTATTAAGATAAACAATCAAATTGAAAATCTAAGAAAAATGCTTCACCAAGCCGATACTCCTTTTTCTCTCTTAGAAACAAAGGCAATCGAAGCTAAAAATAGTTTGGAAAAATATAATTTTGTTGAAACTCCTGATGAAAAAATTAAGGTTTTACAAACGGTACTCACTATTTTACAACCAATCGGTCGTAGCTATTTGATGAACCCAATAACCCAAAGCTCACAAAATATTATTCAATGCTATGAGTATACCATTGAAATTGTTCGTAAAGATCAAAATAAATTAGAAAAAACTTATAAGCCATTGCTCTTGCAAACACAAGTTGCTTATCAAGCCAATGAAACAGATTCAGAAAGTGACAGTAGTGAAAGCTACGAAAGTGATTATTCAATTAATGACATTATTGATCCGCTAGAGAAAAAAGCAATACATTTTTATATTGCAAGATTTAACAAACAGTATTGCAGCCAGTCTTTAGATAAAAAGTAATCAATTTTTCTGCTAATACAGCTGGATGATAACCAAGACTCGTTTGAAAAGCATTTTTTTGTAAATACATATGATGATCTGCATCATTGGCTAACGCTTGTATTAGTAATCGCATTTCATGATGAGAATGTACTAGATAGCCATTATAGCCCTGTTCCACGATGTGTCGTTGTCCAACACCATCAAGGGCAATAACTGGTGTACCAAATGCCATACTCTCGGCTAAGACTAAAGCCTGTGTATCAGTTTGGCTTGCAAAAATAAATAAATCAGCATTACGATAAAAAAGTTTAAGTAATTCTTTATCCGGTTTATGAACAAATTTTACTGTTGTTGAAGATAATTTTAATAGATCGTACGCATAGGTTTGCAATTCGTTATAACTAGAACCATATCCAACAAGAGTAAACTCAAATAATTCAGGATTTAAACCAGTAAACATCTCTAAAAGCCATTTTACATTTTTTTCGGGAACCATACGCCCAATGGTGAGTAACCGAAATTTAGACTCTTTGTTTTTTGGTATAAATTGATTGTTTAAAAAGTGTGATTGTAGCGGGCTTGGCAATACTATTGTTTTGTAATGTATAGCGGGGATTAAAAATTGCATTACATCAAATGTTGGTATAACTATTCCATCAACTTTATTGCATAACGATGTTACTAATGCATTGATACATTTTTGAGTAAGAGCAATGGGCGCAAAGGGAATGTAATGAGCATACGCATGATAGAGCGTGTGATGCGTAAAAATAACTTTTTTTTGTAGTTTTTTTGCTATCCTGACCGCCGCAGCTCCTAATAAAAAAGGATGATGAATATGAATAATATCCGGATTATAATTTATTAAAATCTGTTGAAGTTGCTGATGCAGCCGCCAGGGTAATGCCATATGATTATTTTTATATAAAAATTTGAGGCATGTTTTTATACGAATAACATAGTCAGGATCGCAATGATCACCTGTAAAATCTAATGTTACAATAATTACTTCATGACCAAGCGCCTGCAGCTGAGGTACAATAGCATTAAGTGAACTTACCACTCCCCCTGAATAAGGAGTATAGTTGTTTGATACCATAGCAATGCGCACGCTACACTCCTTTAGTATTATAAAACACCATCACTATCAAATTCACTCGTTTTTTGTCTTCTTGTTTGAGCTGCATGACTTTCTTGAATAATGCGTAATGCTTCACCTACAATAGTCGCCATGCGATTATCGTACAAATCTTTTAATATCTTACCAGTAACGGTTTCTCTGTATAAATAGATAAAACTATCAGTAATAGGAGTAAGTGGATTAAATTGAGCAAGTTCTGTTTCGATCTCTATGATTTCCTGATCAGTTAAATTTACCCCACAACGTTGTTTAAATGGCAAACCAATATAACGAGATCGATAGGGATAATAAGTATAATTGTAATAGCTAGTTACCGAATCTTGGTTATTTCTTTCTTGCCAACAGTCTTTTTTGTAACCATATAGGTTAAAACAAATCAATAGTGCAATGTATTTTATCATGTAGCTTATCCCCCTAAAATTCTTTTTTTAGATTAACTTTTTTAAAGAATAAAACTCAACAAACCAATTGTTTGCAAATAGAATAATTATTCAAAATAATAATTATAATTTGCCAGGGCATATATTGACATATTGTCAATTTATGCGATACTTAAATTAAAATCTCGTGGAGGATTAAATCCTAATGAAAAATATTCTAAAAATTATAGTTTTTGTATCTCTTATGGCTTTTCCGGTTATTGGGATGGAAAATAATACTAATACCAATCCATCAACACCAATAGCAACTCCAATTTCCACACCAATCAAGAAAAAAGCTGAGACAAAATTTGTTTTTTCAGCCAAAAAAGGTGGCCCTCATAAACCACAAAAATCAACAATTTCATCTTTAGAAAAAGGCGACGAATTAAAAATAATAGCATCTCACCTTACTGATAAATGGTTCATAGATGCATTAAAAAGCACAAAAGCTTCAACAGAAATTATTTTAGATGACACCAATCGCAACAAAAAAGCCGCTGAAGAAATAGCCAAAGAAAATCCTAAAGTTTCAGTACATTTAGCTCACATTATGCCCGTGCATGCTAAAACGGTAATTGCAAAAAGACGTCCTCGTTCACAAAGTGTTGATAAACTAACCAATCTTGATAAAGAACATATTTTAGTCATGGGTTCACGTAATCTTTCAGGTCATGCTTATCATAATGTAGAATTTGTGGAAAAAATAAAAAATAGCGAAGTCGTTTGCGATGCCATAAAATCATTTGAAAATTTAAAAAAAACTTGCGTACCATTGGCAGGTGATAAAAGTCCTGAAACAAAAAAAATTGATGAACAAAAAGAAACTATTCCATGTACACCGCAAAAAATTACTTTTCTTGATTCATTAAAACATAAATTAAACAAAATCACTGCTGATCGTTTGACCGGTAAAAAAGTACGCATTGCTACAATGAATCTGACAGCTCCCGATATTATCAATCAAATTAAAGAACAAGCAAAACAGGGAACTGAATTTGAAATTATTATTAACAATCCGACTAGTGATAAACAAAAACAAATACTTAATGAGCTAGTAGAGTACAAAAATATTAACACCTTTATATACAATGAAGGTAATACTAAAAAGCATGGTCTAATGCCAAACATTATGCATGAAAAATTAATACTTAGAGATAAAGATAATTTGGTCATGGCATATACCGGTAATGCTACTGAGTTTAATGAAACAGAGTATAATCAAGCATGTATTAATCCAAATTATAGTCCTGAATCATATAAAAATTTAGTTGCAACATTTGATAACTTAAAATCAGAATGTACGCTCTACAAAAAAGTAGAAAAAAAAGAATCGGAAGAAAAAAAATCTATTACTAGTCCTGAAAAAGAAACTTTAAGCCCCTCACCAAAAAAAGTTAGTGCAAAACGTAAATACAATGCCGCTTTTACTGGTGAAGAAACCAAAGAAAAAGATAGTTTTTCTGAAAAAAAATATAATACTCGTCGTAGATTATTTTAAAATAAAAAGTGGGTCATAAAAAGACCCACTTTTTTTGCTTCCTTGTATTAAGAAAGCTTCATACACCCATCACTTTTTAATTATTCAGCTACTTCAGTTTCTACTGGGTCAACCACAGCTTCTTCTGATTGTGCTACTTCAACTACTTTTTGAGCCGATAAAGTTAATTCGTAGTTTACTGGCCCTTGGCAGGTAATAGTTGCTTGATCAGCACCAAAGGTAACAACAGCCTCAGGAGTACAAACTACTTTATCATCTTGTACTACATCAAATTTAAGAGTTACTGCTTCTTCAGTTTCTTCAACTACATTGACTACCACGGTTAAACCTGTTGTGGTACCTACTGCAACTGAATTTTCTGAGCTTACAATAACGGTATCTTTTGCAAGAACTTCTTCATTAAGTTTTAATGCAAAATCTAATTGTGTGGTTGCTTGTGCTAATGATGCTGTTAAAGCAGCGAGAGCAGCAATGCGTACTAATTTCATAAATTCTCCTTAGGTTTGTTTTTATTGTTTATACAAGAAAGCAAATTTTTAAATAACAAAACTAATTAATTTATCTTTTACAAAAACAACTTTCTTAATTGCTTTACCCTCAAGCCATTTTTCTACCGCTTCCTTGGCAAGAGTTTCAACTTCAGGCTGTAATGCCCCCGGTTTAGCATTAATATTTGCACGTACTTTACCATTTACTTGAACTACTATTGTAATAATATCATCTGCAGCTAATGTTGGATCAAATGAAGGCCAACAACAATCGCTCAATTTCTTATTAAGTTGTTGCTCAAGCAATTCAGATCCTGCATGTGGTGCAAATACAGATAAACTTACGAAAATTTTCTCCAGACTTTCAGAACCAAATTTAAATGTTTGAGCAGTCACATCATTTAAAAATTCCATAAAGGCAGAAATTGCTGTATTTGGTTTAAAGTGTGCCAATCGGTCTTGATAATCTTTCAAGAATTTATGCAAGCGACGGGTTGCAGATTTATCTTCTAATTCATTTTTCTGCAAACGATGTTCTGGATTAGTAAAATAATCCCAGAAACGATTCATAAAACGCTTAATACCATCCAACCCGGAATCTTGCCATTCACAATCAAGTTCAGGTGGCCCCATAAACATCATATACATACGCAATACATCTGAACCATAATCGCGTACCATATCATCAGGGTTAACCACATTGCCTTTTGATTTAGACATTTTTTCTACAAGGCCAGTTTTTTCAGAGTATTTAAGAACCATGCCTTGGTTAAATAAATGAGCAAACGGCTCATCAAATGGTAAATACCCCAGATCATGCAATACTTTTACATAAAAACGCGCATACAACAAATGTAAAATTGCGTGTTCAATACCACCAACATATAAATCAACCGGTAGCCAATAATCCATATCTTTTTTATCAAATGCCTCAGTTGACAAATGAGGGTTGGGGTACCGCAAGAAATACCAACAAGAACCTGCCCATTGTGGCATAGTATTGGTTTCACGCTTTGCTGGTTCATGGCATTGTGGACAGGTTGTATTAACCCACTCACTAATTGCTGCCAATGGTGATTCGCCAGTACCAGTAGGTTGATATTTTTCTACATAGGGCAATTCTACCGGCAATTGATTTTCAGGAACGGGTACTATTCCACATGTTGGGCAATGAACTAAAGGTATAGGTTCACCCCAATAACGTTGTCGTGAGAAAATCCAATCTCTTAATTTATATTTATTTTTAATTGCACCAAAACCATTAGCAATAATGTAATCGTTAATTGCTTTACGAGCTTGTTCACGAGTCATACCAGTAAATTGACCACTGTTGATCATTTTACCATCACCCATGTATGCTGCATCCATATCATCTTGATCACCTGGTTTTGCTTCTGGCGCATCAATAACTTGTGGACGTGGCAAATCAAAATTCACCGCAAAATCAAAGTCGCGCACATCATGGCCCGGTACGCCCATTACCACACCCGTGCCATATTCGCTCAATACATAATCAGCAACATAAATTGGAATCTGTTCCCCAGTTACTGGATTACGCGCATAAGATCCGGTAAACACGCCTGTTTTTTCTTTTGGATTTGCTTCATCATCAACTTCATGGCCAAATAGATGAGTTTCTTTTGCAAGATCGCAGTAATCTTCTACCTCTTGATGCTCTTCTTCTTTAGTTAAATCACGTACCATGGCATGTTGTGGCGCCATTACCAAAAATACGACACCATAAATAGTTTCTGGACTGGTGGTAAATACTGGTAATTGAACTTTATTACCATTATTATCAACGGTATCAAATACAATTTCTACCCCTTGCGATTTACCAATCCAATTTTTTTGCATCAATTTAACTTTTTCAGGCCATTCAAGCTTATCAAGACCTTCAAGTAACTTTTCAGCATAATCGGTAATACGCAACACCCATTGAGGAACTTTTTTCTTAGTAACAACCGTACCACAGCGCTCGCAACTACCCATCACCACTTCTTCATTGGCAAGACCAGTCAAACATGAAGGACACCAGTTAATGGGCATATCGGTACAATAAGCAAGTCCTGCTTTGTACATTTGTAAAAATATCCATTGAGTCCATTTATAATACTCAGGATCAGTGGTATTTACTTCTTTATCCCAATCATAAATAGCGGCAAGTTGTTTGAGTTGTTTTTTAAAATTTGCAATATTTTGCGCTGTGCTGACTTGTGGATTAATACCTTTTTTAATAGCATCATTCTCTGCAGGCAAACCAAAAGCATCCCATCCCATAGGGTGTAAAATGTTATACCCTTCTAGCCATTTAATACGCGCATAAATATCAGAAAGCACATAGCCACGCCAGTGACCTACGTGTAACCCAGAACCTGATGGATAAGGGAACATGTCTAAGCAATAATATTTTTTACCTGAACCAGTTGGTTTAGTTTGTGCTACCGGATGTTCTTCCCAAATTTTTTGCCATTTTTTTTCAATGGCACCAAATTCATAGGCCATGGGTTTTTCCTTACGTGATACGTACTATAAATTTACTTGTAGTGCAGTGTAACACATAATGAAAAAGATTGAATGCTTTGAAAGAGGCAGCGCTGATTTATGTAGGGATAGGTTGCATTTTAAAAAAATATGTACTACAATTTGCCAAACTTTTAATCATATAAACAGGAGACAACATGAACACACGATTACTTGTTTTAATTTCGTTAAGCAGTGCTTGGTATAACTTAAATCAAGCTATGCTAAAAAATGAATTAGCATTAGTAACTAAAATGGTATCTGCAACCAAATCTCGCCCAATCTTATCTCAAAAAGACAATGCTCATACACCTAAACTTTTTAGTACATCATTACAACAGAAAAATAAAGATGCTTCAGAGATAGAATTATTAAAAAAATCTAAAACAGAAAAGGCTCTTCTTATTGCGACAGCGGCAACTTTTGCTGGGGTTTCTATTGGAGTTGGTATTGAAGCCGCCGACCATTGGCATCTTATTGCGCTTCAACTTAAACATTTAATAAATCCAGCTGCACCTGAACCAGCTAGTTACTTTGCTTTTCAGGGTAACCTTGTTTTTGCATCTTTGATGACAGGAGGATCGGCATGGGGAGCTGCCAGCAGCATTCACTGCTTAAAAGAATTAAAAAATAATACGCCGAATACCATTCAAGAAATTGATAAAATAATCAATAAAGAATCAATAAAATAAATTTGCCTTATTTATAAATAAAATAAGAGAGCGTAGATGTTGGCTATGCTCTCTTATTTTTTATGGTTACTTACAACAAACTTTGCTTAAAAGAGCAAGAGCTATTGCACCTACTGCTAGCACCAGATCACGCACAGCAATATCAAAATAGCCGCCAATAGTCAGCAAATTGAGTGCAATTATGCCCAACCATGCCGCTAAAATATAGGCACCAATTTGCGTATATTTTTTATTCAACACTAATAATCCAACAACAATCTCAATAATGCCGACGCTGCCAAGCAAATATTGCATAGTAAATCCAGCAGGCAAATATTGTGCAATATAAGGGCTTACATATTTAGGCCAATGGGTAACAAAACCAAAAAACTTATCAAGACCCACAATAAGCGCAACAATACCATAGGTATATTTAAGTAACGTATAGGCAGTATGCACTTGGCAATTTTGCACTATTTGTGGATTAGAACTATTCATGATAATCTCCTTCTTATGGTTAACAAATTTTCTTGAAAGATATCGTTATGAATCCTACACCAAATGCTATACCAACCAATTCAATAAAGAATCATGATGAACATATCTTAGTAGTAAAACGCGAATTGCTATTTGCTCAAACAAGTTGGCATGGGTTAAACAACGATAGCACTTCTAACATGGTAACAACGATCACTCAAAATCAAGAATTTTTACCCCGCTCACTAATGGAGCAAGATCCAACTTACAAACAAATTATTCCTTATGTAGTTTATCATTTTGATGGCCGCTATTTTGTTATGCAACGTAAAAGCAGCGCTTCTGAGCAACGCTTGAAAAATAAATTTTCTTTAGGCATTGGTGGCCATGTGCGTCAAGAAGATGTCCAAGGAAAAGCAATAATTGACTGGGCAGAACGCGAATTTCATGAAGAAATAAATTATTCTGGCTCACTTACTCTTGAACCAATTGGTTTTTTAAATGATGACTCTAATGCTGTAGGACAAGTACATTTAGGATTTGTAATTCTTGCTCATGGGAATACTGATCAGATTGCCGTAAAATCAGAGCTAAAATCTGGTTATCTTATGACGTGTGAAGAAATTGAACAGCTCTATCCACAGCTTGAAACCTGGAGCCAAATTGTGTTTGATTATTTAAAAACCAAATAATCAAATCATTTTAATCATCAAACAATAGTATAAGATCTTTACTTTTTTTAGCACAGCTTGCTAGTGATGGTAATAATTACCAAAAAATTTTATTTTTGAGGTTTTTATGAACATTACTATTATTGATGATATTAAAACATATTTAAAGGCTCATCTGCTTGCATGGCAACACCCTGTCATACTAGGAATTGTTTTTGCAACGGCGCTCTTTTTTATGGGATTCCATTATTTGTTATTTTCTTCGATTAATTTACTTGCACAAACTGGCAAAACATTAGGTTTTTTTGATTATTTAATGTTACCATTGGCACATATTTTTGAAAATACGTTGCAATTTTTTATCGTTGCTGCTGTTGCTTATTATGTACCTAATCGACCTTCTGCAGGGATTAGTCAAAGCTTTAAAGTAGCGTCTGACAAATTTCCTGCACTAGCACTTTTTGGAATTATTCAATATCTCTTTTCACGTACCTTATTTGCTGGCATACCACAATTATCATTTATAATCTTGCTCATAGATTCAATAATCAGAGTATTTTTATTATTTTATGCAACCCAGTTCGTTTTGTTTAAAGCCAACAACGCAATTTTTGCAATGGTAGAATCAAGCAAATTGGTATTAAAAACTATTGTTGCAGTTCTTATAAGTTTAGCTGCTGCATATGTATTAGTTACCTTAATTCATTATTTTATTACTTTTTTTCAAATTAAGTTTATTACTGATACAACAACAACAGCAATTACTTCTAAATTGCCATTATTTCTTGATTACTTTGTTGCATCATATTTAAAATTGGTAACCTTAGGGATATTTGCAACTTTACTATACCGCCAACAAAAAAATATAAATTAATTTGAACTATTATTTACCACTAATTTTTCGTCTTGATAAATAATGAAATTTCTTTTTTGCCGAAAATGGTTAACGTAAAGATGGGTTTGTGCCTGGTCAGAATTTTCATAAATATTATTACAACATATAAATTGATAAGAATTTTTAGTTAATGTCATAAGATGTTCCAGGCATCGATCTTGTGAGTGAAAAATAGCCGAACAATGCTGACATATAGCTTTATTTTTAGCTAAATAAGATATTTTTGCTAAGCCAGAGTTAATATTGTTACCATCATTGAGCAAAAACGAAATACTCATTTTATTAACTTGTTTGTTAGATTCTTGGCACACTGAAATAAAACTCAAGGTGGTAAAAAATAAAGAAAGTATTAATACCTTCATAAGCACTCCATTTTAACATAAATAAATTATTAACTACGCATTTAATTTTATCACAAATAGCAATAAAAACAAAGCTCATGTATATGCATAAAAATTCATTGGATAACTCCTAGCAATACGATGATTCATGCAAAAAAGCCAATTTGTAAAACATACCCAATCATGATAAAATAAAAGCATTGTATTTTATTTTAACCTTTAAACCTCCTTTTATTAGGAATTTTGATTGGATTTTTACCAATCAAAAGGAGCATTACATGTCAAAAGAGTTTATCAAACCCACCCAATTTGCTCAGGCAGACAAAGCAGTTCTCATCGATGATGAGTTACTCAGCTTAAGTGCTGAACAAAGACAAGAGATTGATAGCCTTTATCAAGGAGCGCTTGACAATTTAACATCTGGCAAGCTCATCCAAGGGTCTATCATGAAAGTTACCAATGATGGTGTGGTGGTAGATATTAACTTTAAGTCTGATGGCTTCATACCTCGTTATGAATTTTCAGAACATGAGTTAAAAAAACTAAAGGCAGGCGATCCTATTGAAGTTATTCTTGACGAAATAGAAACTGCTGATGGCCAAGTTTTGCTTTCATATGAGAAAGCTAAAGCGCTTCGCGCCTGGGATGAAATTACCCGTCTTTATGAAGAAGGTAAACCAGTTGAGGGTATCGTTACTCATAAAGTTAAAGGTGGCTTAAGCGTTGATATTGGCATCCCTGCATTCTTGCCTGGATCCCAAATTGACTTGCAAAGAGTTACTGACTTTGATCAGTACGTAGGTCAACCAATTACTGCCAATGTTATTAAAATTAACAAAAAACGCGGCAATGTAATTATTTCTCGTCGCAAGTTCTTATCAGAACAACGCGCAGAAGGTCGTAAGAAAATCTTGGATACTTTACATGTTGGACAAGTAATTCAAGGTGTGGTTAAGAATATTACCAATTATGGTGTGTTCATCGACATCGGCGGCGTAGACGGACTCTTACACATTACTGATATGACCTGGGGTCGCATTGCTCACCCAAGCGAAATGGTTCGCATTGGCGATACTATTTCTGTCGTAGTATTGTCATTTGATAAAGCTAATGAAAAAATCTCTCTTGGCTTAAAACAACTCAGTGGCAATCCGTGGGAAAAAGTAAGCGAAACACTCAAAGTTGGTGACAAAGTTAAAGGTAAAATCTCTAGCATCACCGATTATGGCCTTTTTGTTGAAATTCAAAAAGGTGTTGAAGGATTGGTACACATTTCTGAAATTTCATGGACTGATCGTATCAACGACTTGACCAACAAATTTAAAGTAGGTCAAGAAATTGAAGTATTGATCGTTTCATTGGATAAAGAAAATCGTCGTATGTCCTTGAGCATCAAACAAATTGATAAAAATCCTTGGGAAGCTGTTGATGAGCAATTTAAAGTGGGTCAACACATCAAAGGAACCATCAGTAACATCACTGACTTTGGTATCTTTGTACAATTAATGCCGGGAATTGACGGATTGGTACATATTTCTGATCTTTCATGGACTGAGCATATTGATCACCCAAGCGATATCTACAAGAAAGGTGATACCGTAGAAGCGGTAGTACTTGGTGTAGATAAAGTTAATAAGAAAATATCTCTTGGCATCAAACAACTCACCCAAGATCCATGGGAAAATATTGAAACTCAATACCCAATTGGTACCTTGGTTGAAGGTAAAGTTTCCAAAATCACCAATTTTGGTGCATTTGTAAAACTTCCTACCGGTATTGAAGGCTTAGTGCATATTTCTGAACTTGCTGATCATAATGTAAACAAGGTTGAAGATATTCTTAAAGTTGGCCAAATGTCACAATTCCGTGTTATCAACATTAACAAGGAAGAACGTAAACTTGGCTTAAGCTTGAAGACTAAAGAAACCGGTTCTTATGAACACGTTCGTACTGAAGAAAGAAAAGAGAAGCCGAAGGCAGCTAAAGTTGAAAAGCAACCAAAAACTCAAACTTCTGCTCCTAAAACCAAAAACTTGTTCCAGCTTGAGCTTGAAAAATATGCAGCTCGTCAAAAGCAAGGAACAGAAGGCGAAACAACTTCTTCAGAGTCAGACAACGAGTAAGGATGTTCATTATGCAACGTACATTCGCTATGATTAAGCCTGATGCAGTTGCTGCTGGTAATAGTGGCAAAATCATCGACCTTATTGAAAAAAATGGGTTTACTATTGTACGCATGCAAAAAGCTACCTTGACTAAACCTCAAGTTGAAACTTTTTACGGCGTACACAAAGAACGACCTTTTTTTGGTGAAATGGTAAATTTCATTACTTCAGGACCGGTTGTTATTATGGCTCTTGAAAAAGATAACGCTATTCAAGCATGGCGTGATCTTATGGGAACCACCGACCCGGCAAAAGCTGCTGAAGGAACTATCAGAAAATTATTTGGTGCTAACATTGGTAACAATGCGGTCCATGGTTCTGATGCTCCTGAAACAGCAAAGCAAGAACTTGCATTGTTCTTTCCTGATTTGAAATAACCTATTTCAGATTAGAAATGAATTAGAAGGGAAGAGATTTTATATCTCTTCCCTTCTTTTTTTGCTTAAGTTCTTGTATTACATCTGCCAGTTATGAAAAAATGGTAAAAAGGATTGAGTAGTATGAAGCACTCGTTATATCTAGTACCATTATTGATAATAACTTTCTTTAGTTATACAGTTCTATCTTTACCACTAAAACCTAATCAGGCTCAGCAAATCATAAATACTGTTTATAAAAATATAAATGGCTATGTTATTCCACCGCAGGAATCAGCTTCTATAAGAACTGCTGGCGGCGACCCTACATATGGAGAAATTACCTTTGAAGCGCTGCAAACACTATTATCTGATCTTACTTTATCAGCCCTAGATGTTTTTTATGATCTTGGTTGTGGGCTTGCGCAAACCTGTTTACAAGTAGCTTTAACAACACCGGCAAAAGCCAAAGGTGTTGAATTATCAAAAACCCGTATCGAACGAGCTCAACAGGCAGTAATTAATTTAAAAAACATGTATGGTATTGATTTTAAAGATCGAGTCGAATTGCGTGTTGCAGATATTACTAAAACAAACTTTTCCGATGCTACTGTAATCTTTTTATGCTCAACCTGTTTTTCTGATAAATTAATGCAACAGATTTCAAACACGTTATCAAAGACACAATCATTACGATATGTTATTACCTTACGCAAAATGCCTGAAAATAATTATTTAACGCTGTTCAAAACCTATCAATTACCTATGACATGGAATAAAAAAACAACCGTCTATGTATATGCAAAAAAAAGGGCTAATGAATGAAAAAAACAATTTTCTTAAATGGGCTATTGCTAATTTTTATGATTAATAGCTATGACAAAGTTTGCCAAGAAATGCGACCAAACATTCGGTATGCTCACCCTTTTAACGGCAAAAAAATTGATTACCAATTTTCATTAGGTATTAAAGAAGAAAATAGTTATCCTACCATCTGCTTTGTCCACTTATCAGATGAAGATAAAAAAATTTTATGGCAAAAGCTAAGCAACATGAAAGATAAAATTGTTGATAAAGAATTACAAGAGAGCTTTTCAAGCGATTCAGTTGTTGCAAAAGTGCTTTCTGATTTTAAAGAGATGCGTAAATATGGCACTAAAAAAGATGCATTCTCACTAAAAAAACTAACCGTTGGTGATGTTCTTGAAAAGCTAGAACTTTACAGGACAACACCTTAAGCAAACGACTTATATCCAAGCTTGCGCCAATCATCAAGAAACAGCTTCATGCCTTTATCCGTTAATGGATGCTGGAGAGCTTTACGCAAAACTTCTGTAGGTAAAGTTACTACATCAGCTCCAGCCATAACTGCTTGATGAAAATCATCAACCGATCGAATTGAAGCGGCAAGAATTTGAGTTTTAAAATTGTAAGTATCAACCATTTGTCGCAAATCATGAAGCAATCCTGAACCATCGGCATCAATATCATCAAGCCGACCGACAAAAGGAGAAATGTAGCGGACACCTAACTTGCACATCATCAAGCTTTGCAACAAACTAAATACCAAGGTTATATTAAGCGGTACTTCTTCTTGCACCAGTTTATTTATAACTTCATAATATTTTTCATGGCAAGGAACTTTTACCACGACATTAGGCGCTATGTGCGCAATTCGTTTAGCCTGCTGATAAACGGCATCGGGTTCTTCTTCAGTAACCTCTACACTAATTACACCATTTTTTAATAAACTCGTAATTTCTTTTACGGTATCAAGAGGCGCTTTGCCCGCCTTGTACAAATGTGTTGGATTAGTTGTTACCCCATCAATAATACCAAATTGCACAAACTGTTTAATATCATCAATAGATGCGGTATCTAAAAAAATCTTCATGTTTCTTTTCCTTTTATTACATGATATTAGTTGATTCAATAGTACAGTGATAATTTTTTTTTAGGTGAGTAAGCAATAGTTTAAAAAAAGGAAAACTATATGAATAAATTATTATGTATCGCAATTCTTAGCTCGAATTTGGCATTATTTACTATGGACAATACATTACGGCCAATGAATAAAGTGAAATTAGATTCGGTTGCCATCACTGAATTTCTTGGAGGCATGCAAACTACCTTGGACGTAAGTAAAAAAATCAATGCTGAATCAGAAACTAATAACGCTACTCTTTTTTACAAAAGCTTAGAACCATGGATAGAATCTTATAAATATCAACCTCATCTCACTTACACTGCCTCCTTTAATATGGAAACGCGCTACACTCTTGATGAACTTTTTGAATTGCATGAAAAAGATACGCACTATCAAGAACTCTATAAAAAAGCAAAAGAAGAAAATAGTTTAGAAGCATGGAACAATTATCGCATTGGTGCTTATCATGTTGGGAAAGAAATTTTACAAACTAAAGGCGTTTGCTTTCAAACTAATCCTTCTTCTAGGAGCTATGAAGAATTTTTACGCGCAAATAAAGATCTACCAGAGGCAGCCAAAAAGTGGTTACTCGCCGGAAATATAATTTTATACTATATCCGCCAAATACAACGCACCCAGTCTTCATGTGGATGTCCTAATATACCGGTTAACAAATAAAAGGATCACATGAAATAAAAAAAGAGTTATTTTACTGGTTATTCCCTGAATCTATTCGTTATAGTGTCAAACAAATTGCAAAACAGAAATTTAAAATGCCCGATTAATATGATAATATATAGGTAAGCACTTGTGGGCTTACCTATTGTATTAATACAAATTACTATCGAGTATATTATGAAAATTATTTACATATTATTATTTTTTATTACCGGCACTATTGCCGCGCAAGAAAAACAAACACTATGCCGCTTAGATCAAGTCGAATTAGATACGCAAGAGATTACCGACTTAAATACCTTATTTGTACAGGCATTAGCATATCCCAATAATTGGTCAAATGTTACTTTGCAAGAAATTATTACCAAAACTCATAATCAAATTAATGTTTTGCCTAAAAATCATCGCTCTATCTTTAAAAGAAGCATTACCGACAACGCAAGTAACATTTTGAATAAGATATGTGAAATTAAAGAATTTGAAGAAGATTATTACCAAGCATTATTAAAACAAGACAGTTTAAGCTGGGAGCAATTTCAGAAAACTTATTGTAACGTTATTGTAAAAATATTAAGTGATAAATTACCTACCATTGATAATCCTACTCCTTATACATTTTTAACTACCCATCTTGCTGATGAAAATCTAAAAAAGAAATCCTTAACGTGGGTTTTACCAGGACTTTTAGTTATGATGTATGGTAAAAAAATTCAACGGATTAATAGTGGATTTAAAAATTAATCTTATAAACGTACAAATAATGCATTCCCAAAAAACCAAGATGGTGGCTCGGTAAAATCACGGGCTACCATAGTAAATCCAATAGATTCTAAATAATTTTTTAATTCTTGATAGGAAGATTGGCCTTCATAAGCCTCTATAAAATGAACCTCTGTATAAATTGCTTTTACGGTAGTCATGATAACAGGAGAACTTTTAATCACCGATAACTCATGCCCTTGCATATCAAGCCATAAAAAATCCACTTGATTAACTTCTTCTTTCTCAGCCCAATCATCAAGCGTAATAGCCGGCACCTGAATAGTTTCTTGATAAACCATTGGCGAATGGCTCAATCGCTCTTTGGGCGCTAATAGTGAGCCAGCCTGACATGGTTTATCTGGTTTTGCAGGATTAATAGCTGAATAAAAAGTTGCATAACCGGTAGTGTTACTTAATGCGAGTGGATAACAGCAAATATTTTTATACGCAACAGTATTATTTTTTAACAGCTCAAAATTTTTGGGCACGGGTTCAAATGCATGAATGGTGCCTTCAGGCCACAACAATGCCATTTTTTTAGTATCAGCACCATCAAATGCACCAGCTTCAACTACAATAGGAGCATTGGGCAAATAAGGTTTAACTGTCTCAAGAATTTGATGATGTTTAATCTGTTTCATATTGAGTACTTAGCAAAGATATTTTATTATTGGCTGTATTCATTTTCTAACATACTTAAAATTAATAAAGGTTACAACATGAACTATTGCCCTCGTAAGGCTTTATTGCTCTTATTTATGACACCTATGACTCAAGCAACCTATCAAGGAAGTTGGCTTCAATTTTTTGATAAAATAAGAAATGCCTGTTACGCTGGCCCTGAAATTGATGAATTAATCAAAGAAGGTCTTGACGCAGAACGCTTTTCAGAGAGTTTTGACAATCGATACAATACTCGAGAAAAGAAAATTCGCTTTAATTATCGTAATGAAAAAAAATATCTTGAATCACTTACCAAAGATGAAATAGATGCGATAAATAAGCAATTAGCAAGTGATATAAAAAAACATCCCATTTTAATTAGCAAGGGAATAGCAAAAATTTGCGCTAGCTTGCTAAGTATATCAGGCATTGGTTATCTTTCTAATTTGCTTTTTAATTATAAAACCGAAAAAAAATATCTTGCTGCTTTAAGCACCGGTTCATTAGTATCTTTAATCGGATCTTATTTTCTTCCTAAACAAGCTCATTGGGCAATACTAAAATCTGCCAACAAAGCTACCAATCGATCAACATCATCTTTTCATGTAGTGCGTCATAACAATAATCTCTATTCAGTTCATGAAGAACCAAATGAGATTGTGATGATTATCTACTTTGCATTATTTTGGGGCAAAATATTGCGCTGGAGTTTAGAAGCTGGCTACACTGGAATCCAGAATTTACACGATGGTATTTTATATAAATATTATTTAGCTCGAAAAAAAGCCACTTTAGAGCAAATTGAAGAAATAATAAAGCAAGGATGCCACGAAGAACAACTTGCTGATATTGAAGCCTAAATTGGGCATAAAAGGTAGCCATGAAAATTAGTATTGTGATCCCAGCCCATAATGAAGAACGTCGACTTGGTAAAACAGTTGATAATTATTGTCAATTTTTTCACGAAAAAAAAGAACAACAAGTAATACATGATTATGAATTTATAATTGTGTTAAATGGTTGTTCTGATAAAACCATCGAGGTTGCACATCAATTTGCTCAAAAGCACCAACAAATTGTCGTGCTTAATTATGAACAAGCAGGCAAAGGGTTTGCTATAGCGCAAGGATTTTCACATGCTTTGCAGGGGACAAATGATCTTATTGGATTTGTCGATGCTGATATGGCTACCCGACCTGAATATTTTTTTCAGCTCATTGAGCAGATTTCATCGTGCGATGGTATCATTGCAAGTAGATATATGAAGGGTGCGCACGTAAGCCCAGCACGACCTTTTATAAAGCGAATGGGAAGCAAGCTGGTTTATGAAAATCTGGCATGGATGTTATTTGGCATACGGTATGCAGATTTTCAATGTGGAGCTAAAATTTTTAAACGACCCGTTATTCAGGCTATCATCGATAAATTTACGGTTACGCAATGGGCATTTGATGTAGAACTGCTTTATTTATGCAAAAAACAAAAGGCAAAGATTAAAGAGATTCCTACTGTTTGGCATGATCAAGCTGATAGTAAATTAAAGCTTTTTAAAGGTGGTTTGCGCATGCTCAGCTCATTAGTAAAACTCAGACTTGTTCATTCTCCTTTGCGTCAATTTTTTTTCAACAAACAGAATAAGACATGTAACATGTGAGAAACTTGACAATAAAAAAGTTGGTTGTTAGGATCTCCACGAACTACGTGTTAAAAAAATCCCTAAACGAACAATACCTCTTTGTATTGTTCACCCCCTAACCCTTCAGCTTATTCAAGTTGAAGGGTTTTTTTTGACACAATAAGCTTATTAAGCTTGTTGCAATTCTATGATCAGACGGTGCATTGCACTACCAGATTCAGAATTTTTCATTGAAATTTTTTTAATTTTGATATTCTTTTGCTCAAGATTATTAAGCATCGTATATGATTGTTCAATTAAACCGTGATATGACAAGTTACAATGATAAATGAGATTATTTTTTTTATGTAAATCACATGAAATGAGCGCTAAATTGTTTTGGTCAACCATTTCTATAATTTCTTGAATAAGCTCGGGGATAGTAGCTGTTTCAAGCTCTGGTACAACTGGTAGCAATTCAGCTTGTTGTCGTTTTAATGTAGTGCAATATTTTTGCAATAATTGTTGCTGATGAGCTGTGCGAGTATGCACTTTTAATTGTAAAGGATGGTAGTAGATAACAAACCATCCTGCACATAAAAAGCTTATAATAAGAAGCAGTAAAAAATAGGGTAAATATCTGTTTAATATATTTTTTCTGTCACTCTCATTTATCCTAAAAATCATCTACTACTCCCCCGTTTTTTTATTTAAAAGTTAGGCTTAGTCCATTGCATTGGATCAACTTGAATATTAGCTACTCGCATTTCCCAATGTAAATGGTATCCGGTCGCATAACCAGTCATTCCCATTGTTCCTAGTGGATTGCCTTTTGCAATTCTTTGACCAACAGATATGTCTGCAAAACTATCTAGGTGGAAAAATAAGGAAAGCACACCCATGCCATGGTCAATTACCACGGTATTCCCACTAAACTCATAGCGTTCTTTAAGTACTACAATACCATCTTGAGGCGCCCATACTACGCATTTTGGCGTATTAATTACATCTATCCCTTTATGCATGTAACGACCTTTTTCTTTAGTCGTTCGAATGGTACCAAATTCACAGGTCACGCGAGCAACTTCGATCGGCTCACAAAATGCACCGCGCCATAATTTTTGTCGAGGTGAATTTTGTACAAGCTTTTCAAGTTCTTGCTCAAGAAGCTGCCCAGAAAGACTTATTGCTTTTTCCTCTGCAACTTTTTCTGAACTAACATGTAAAGCTTGTTTTTTAAATGGATACATCACCACCTGAAACTTGCTATCTAGATTAAGCGCGTTACCAACTTTATCTTTTACCACTACTGAAAGTAAATATTCATTAGGCATTTCTTCACAAGAAATTGGAATAAAGCACTCGTATATCATCGAATCTTTTGTTTCAGGAAAACAATCAAATGAACGAGACAACGTATTAATTTGAGCTTCTTGAATCTCTTTGTTTACTTGAAATTGTAAATGTAAAGTTCTTCCTTGAAAGACTTTATAATCTGCTTCAGAACGAACAAATGCCGCTTGTAAGGGAACATTGTCTACACAAAAGTTTTTTTCAACAACTGCTTTATTTTTTCGCCAGGTGCTATCTTGCAATTCAACTTTGAGAACATGTTTACCGTTGGTAATTGTTTTAGTTGGCACGGTAAAAGGATGATCTTGCTCTTTAGCACCAAGCTTAAAACTATTAATTAACGGTTGCCCATCAAGCCAAATGGAAAGCTGTCCTGTTTTATTGCTGGATACACCACATTGAATATCACCCGCATAATAACAATCATTTTCTATGCCACTAATGGTAATAGAAGGAAGGGTAGGATCAAAAAAATAACTATAAATGCCCCATCCCGTCCAACCAACACTCGTTAACAATATAAGAAACAAAAAATAACGCAGAGAAATTATCATAATGAACCTCAAAAAGAAGGGTGTGTTTTCTAATAATTTTACTATAAATCTTTTTATGAAACTCGTAAATTTAAAAGAAATTAAAATCACCACAAATATGAATTTATAGTCACTTTAAAAAAACCCAAAAAACGCTTTTATTTACTAGTTTTTAATTTTTGTAAACCCTTGCATTTTGTTACAAATATGATTTATTATTAAAATATAAAAAAATAACTATAAAAACCTAAATTATAGAAACTTTTTTATCTGTTAATATTATTTAAACCAAAAAAGGGGTAACAATGGCTAACCAATTCAAAAAAGGAAATGGCCAAGGTCAACACGAGAAAACTCAACATGAAAAACAAGGTCATGTAAAACACGGCCAAGAACAAAAACAAGAAGGCAAATTTGGTACTACTCAAGGCTGGAAACATGGCCAAGAGCATGGTAAACAAAATGAGCAAAAAAAAGAACACAAAAAATCGTAAGTGTTCCTTTGCCTAAAAAATAAAGAGAGCGTTTTAATGCGCTCTCTTTATTTTTTTTATAAATAATTAATTTTTTAAAAATTTAAATCGATATCTAAAGCACGGACTTCTGCTTGTACCATTTCGGTAACGAGTTCACAGAAGGTAGTGCGCGGCTTCCATCCTAGAATATTATTTGCTTTTGTTGCATCACCAAGCAAATAATCAACTTCGGTTGGTCTAAAGTAACGCGGGTCAACTTTTACTAATACTTTACCCGTTGCTTTATCAATACCTTTTTCATCAAGACCAGTACCTGTCCATTCAATTTCAATGCCAACTTCTTTAAATGAGAGTTCTACAAATTCACGAACTGAATGAGTTTCTCCTGTCGCTATTACAAAATCTTCTGGTGTTTCTTGTTGCAACATAAGCCACATTGCCTCTACGTAATCGCGAGCATGGCCCCAGTCACGACAAGCATCTAGGTTACCAAGGTACAGAATTTCATGGTATCCAGCTGCAATACGTGCAACAGCCCGAGCAATTTTTCTGGTTACAAATGTTTCGCCGCGTCGTGGTGATTCGTGATTAAATAAAATACCACTGACAGCAAAAATACCATAGGCTTCACGGAAATTTTTGGTAATCCAATGCGCATACAATTTAGAAACACCATAGGGAGAACGAGGATAAAACGGTGTGGTTTCTTTTTGTGGTATTTCTTGTACTTTTCCAAACATTTCGCTGGTTGATGCTTGATAAAAACGCACTTTTTTAGTCATACCCAAAATACGAATAGCTTCTAAAATATTAAGCGCACCAACACCATCAGCATGTGCTGTATAAATAGGCTCCTCAAATGAAACTTGCACGTGGCTTTGAGCAGCTAAATTGTAAATTTCATCCGGTTGCACTTCTTGAATAATGCGCACTAAATTAGCTGCATCAGTCATTTCACCATAGTGTAGAAAAAATTGTTTAGCACAATGTGGATCTTCATAAATATGATCAACTCGTTGTGTATTATTAATCAATGACCCACGACGTTTAATACCGTGTACTATATACCCCTTTTTTAATAAAAACTCAGCAAGATACGATCCATCTTGGCCCGTCACACCCGTAATAAGCGCAACCTTGGGAGCAGCGCTTATAGCGCTGGCTCCCAATAATAAACATATAATTAAGTGCTTCATTACTTCCCTCTTATTTTTTGATCATTTCTTTTTCCACATTTTGCAAATACCATTCATAGGTCTTTTTAATGCCATCTTCTAACGATATTTTAGCTTTCCAGCCAAGTGAAGTTAATTTATCAACATTTAATAATTTGCGTGGCGTACCATCAGGCTTAGTAGTGTCGTACACTAAGTCACCTTCAAAGCCAACAACTTTGGCGATCATTGAAACTAATTCTGCAATAGTAACATCGGTGCCGGTACCTACATTTACCACTTCATTACCTTCGTAATTATTCATTAAGAAAACACATGCTTGGGCAAGGTCTTCAACGTATAAAAACTCGCGGCGCGGTGTACCGGTGCCCCACACGGTAACTTGTTTATCACCATTCACTTTTGCGGTATGAATTTTGGAAAGTAGTGCCGGTAATACATGAGAATTTTGTAAATTAAAGTTGTCTTTAGGACCATATAAGTTTGTTGGCATGCAAGCAATAAATTTCGTGCCATGTTGGCGATTATAAGATTGGCATAATTTAATACCAGCAATCTTAGCAATAGCATATGGCTCATTAGTTGGCTCTAATTCACTGGTCAACAAATATTCTTCTTTAATTGGTTGTGGACACATGCGTGGATAAATGCATGAAGAACCTAAGAAGAGAAGTTTTTTTACGCCGTATTTATGAGAAGATTGAATTATATTTAATTCAATGGCAAGATTTTGTGCAATAAAATCGGCTGGATAGGTATTGTTAGCCAAAATACCACCAACTTTTGCTGCTGCTAAAAACACATACTCCGGTTTTTCTTTTTCAAAAAATTCATCTACTGCTTGTGCATTGCATAAATCAAGTTCATCTTTGGTTCTAGTTAAAATGTTCGTGTAACCTTGAGCATGTAACTCATCAACAATATGCGAACCTACCAATCCACGATGGCCTGCTACAAAAATCTTAGCATCTTTAGGCATTGGTGCCACATTGGCATTCGTATTTACCATAGTTACTAATAAAAGTGATAATACTATTTTTTTTAACATCGTGTTTACTCCTTATTTTGTTTGTAGTTTTTTAATTTGTGTTTCCACCATTTCTTTTACTAATTCATCAAAGGTGGTTTCTGGTTGCCAATATAACTTTTCGTATATTTTTTTTGTATTGCCGGTAGTTACTTGTGCCTCATTTGGTCTATAAAATTCTGGGTTTATTGTTACTAATACGTGACCTGTTTTACTATCACAACCTTTTTCATCTATGCCTTCTCCTGACCATACAATAGTACGTCCGGTATGAGAAAAAGCGCTTTCTATTAAATCTTTAACTGAATGAACTTTGCCAGTTGCTATTATATAATCGTCCATTTTTGCTTGATCAGCCATTTTTTTCATGGCTTTTACATAATCGCGAGCATGTCCCCAATCACGTTGCGCATGAATATTGCCAACAGAAAAATTATCTCTTTTTCCTAAAAAAATTTCTGCTACTGCTTTTGCAACTTTTTGAGTAATAAAACCTTCAGGTCGTTCAGGTGATTCGTGATTACATAAAATCGCATTCCCCGCATTTGTTCCATATCTCTTACGGTAACGCTGTAGCATTTTATAAGCTAGCAATTTTGAGGTGCCATAGGGCGAACACGCAGAAAGCAAAGAATTTTCATCATAACAATCAGCTTTAGTACCCGTAAAAATTTCTATGGAAGCTGCCTGAACAAATTTTATATGCCATAAATCCAAACTTTGCATTGTTTCTAAAATATTCAGTGTTCCTTCAAAATTTGTTTGATAAGTTTGATCAGGATTTTTAAAAGATTCGGGGATACTACTTTGTGCCGCTAAATTATAAATCTGTGTCGGTCTAATTTTAGACAACTTATTAAAAACGCAGTTAGAATCTGAAATATCTCCTTGAAATAGCTTAAAACATCTTGAATCTTCTTCTATACCAAGAAAATCATATACATTTTGTCTAAAATCTTTTTGATCAGCTGATTTGCCTATGCCATATACTTTATATTCTTTATCTAATAATAGTTTTGATAAATATTTACCATCTTGGCCCATACCCCAAACAAGAGCTACTTTTTCAGTTTCATATTCAGAAGCCAATACATTTACACCTACTATGCATAATGCAAAATAAATTTTTTTTATATTCATAAGATTCCTTGATTAAGATTATGTGAATTTAAATAAGAAATTGCCTTGTCATACAAAGCTTTAAGATAAGGATTTTTGGGAACAATACTGACATCAACCCACTGTCCTTGCTCATGATCGTGGTCTAATTGAATGAATGAGTTTTCTTCTAACAATGCTAATACTGCTATATTAACGGTATGCGTTTGGCAGTTCCATTCAGAATCAGGAAAAATTGTTGAATACACACCAAGCTCAGCAAGAGGCTTAACGTGCAACCCAACTTCATCACGACATTTACGAATCGCACATTCAAAAAAAGATTCGCCCTTAAAGAGTCTACCACCTGGATACCACCATTCATGTTGTGCTGGTTTTTGTTTGCGCAGTACCATAAAATATTGGTGTGTTTTTTGGTTAAATACAAAAATATCAACACAACAAATTGGCAAATAGTTAACTGCTTGCGCATAATCTGACTTAGGACATAATGTCTGCGATTTTATTAAATCGCAAAAAACAAAATGATTTGAATCTTGCTGCCCATTTGTAGCAAAAAAAGAACAGATAAAATAGATAACTAGTTGGAAGTGATTAATTTTCATTACAAATCTTCTTTTTTTATTTTAAAGACACTACGTTATTTTTGATTCCTTTTCGGCCAAACACTCTAGCAGCTTTTTTTGAATTGGCAACTAATACTAAATAAATTAGGCTATAAGATAAAAAATGTAATACTTTTGTTAATCGTATGAATTGTGTAAAACAACAATATTTAATCGCTGAAAAATGTCTTACCAGATTTTCAAATTCAATAAATCTTTATTTGCAACAAGATTTTGGAGAATTAAAGGACTTATATCGTGATTCGATGATCAAACAATTTGCACTTAATGTGATAGTTTTTTGCAGATTTCTACGTGATTATATTGAAGCTATTCACGGTATTCCATTTACTTTTGTTTCTTCTGGCCAAATATTACGAGTAGCTTTACAAACAAACACGATTACCGAATCTGAATTTGAGCTCTTATCTCAAATGATAAAAGATAGAAATTTAACATCTCATACTTACAATGAAAAACTTGCTCAAACCCTTGTTGATCATTTTGATAATTACCATAAAACTTTAAAAATAATCATCGATCGACTAAATATCCGATAACTGATAATAAAAATTTATTTTAACCCAAATCTCCTACTTTTTCTTATAGTAAATATGTCTTTTTACCCATGTTTTTTGTTATATTAAAATTAATTACAATTTTGATTTTTAATGGGAAAAGAATGAAATTTATGATTAAATTATTAAGCCTAGCGCTACTTGTCATACCAGGTCTGCATGCTTTGCAAAAACATGAAGCGCGAGATATTGCTCAACAAGTTATTCAACAAGCAGTACAAGAATTATTTGATGGGATAACAGAAAATAATTTAGATAAAATAAGACTCGCTCTTGATTTAGGCGCGTCACCAAATGAAGATGTAACATGGCAAGCGCAGCTTCCTTCCACTAATACCATAACCACATTTCATAAAACTCCTCTTACTCTGGCAATTCAATCTAAAGATGCTTTTAATATTGCCACATTATTGCTCAAATATGATGCAAATGTTAATAAACAAGATGGTCAAGGCAACCTCCCTCTTCATTTAGCTATATTTTTAAATCGACCAGAATTAGTGGATTTGTTTATTGCCAATAATGCAGACATTAATTTAAAAGATCGGAACTATCAAAACCCCTTACATATAGCAATAGAGGTCGGCAACAAACAAATAATAGAAAAACTTTTAAGTCATGGAGCAAACCCTAATGCTTTTATGGCACCTCATTTAAAAACTCCTTTACAAGAAGCTATTTTTAGAAAAAAAACTGAAATTGTTAAGCTTTTCTTAACGTATGGTGCTAACACAATTGGCGCTTATCACTATGCATTGCAATATTGCACGCCAGAAATTGCCGAACTAATTCGCAAACATGAAGAAACGTTAAAAGAGCAAAAATAAAGATCATAAAATGGAGAGGACAATGTTAATAAAAAATTTACTTTTATATGCTCTTGTCTACAGTACATTAATCATTAATGCAGGTAATGCTGCACAAAAACAAGAAGCGCGAGATATAGCAGAACAAATAATTCACCAATCAATACAGGAATTATTTGCAGGAATTCAATTAGGCAACTTAGAACAAATAGAAGACGCTCTCAAGCTTGGCGCATCTGCAAATCATGATTATACGACAACTCTACAACTGGCTCCTTCTGTATTCAAACAAATCCATAGAACGCCACTCACTTTAGCAATATCATACAAAAATGCATTACCCGTGGCGCAGTTACTTGTACAGTATGGCGCAGATGTTAACAAACCGGATGGTGAAGGTGATATTCCAATCCATATAGCTTTATATAACAATCAATCAGACTTGGTTGATTTTTTTATTGCCCATAATGCAAAGGTAAATACAAAAGATGGTTTTAACAGAACTCCTTTATATATAGCTCTTGATAGTGGCAACATACCTCTTATCGCTAAAATATTAGCTGCAGGCGCCGATGTAAATCTTCGTGCTGGTCCACAAAATATTAGTCCTTTACAAAAAGCAATTCTTGGCAAGAATCCTGAGATTGTACAATTATTATTAGATCATGGTGTTCACACAACAGGGGCTTATCAATATGCATTGCGAAATAGTACCTCAGAAATTGCTGAATTAATTAGACAGCATGAAGAAAAATTAGCTCAATCAAAAATAGATTTATAAAAGGAAAAACATGTTAATAAGAAAATTGTCATTAACGTTTATTTTTATTTGCTGTTTAGCAGGCATTAGCTGTGATGCTGCACAAAAAGAAGAATGCCGTACTATTGCTACACAAATCATTCAACGATTTGATCCTAAAATTGAGTTGCTCGAAGGATTACAAGAAAATAATCTTAAAAAAGTAAAATTTGCTTTAGAATCAGGCGCTTCACCAGATGAAGATTTATCCTGGCAAATTAAAGAAGGAACTTTGCATTACACTCCTCTTACTTTAATTGCCAGCAATAAAGATAAAACTAGTATTGATATTGCCAAATTACTTTTACAATATGGAGCTAATGTAAATAAAAAAGATAAGATGGAAAACTCTCCGCTTGTAAGAGCTATTTGGAAAGAAAACTATCCCTTAGTAGATCTACTTATTGCTGAAAATGCTGATATAAATCAAGTAAGCCATTCTATGTCTCCCCTAACAGTGGCACTAAATTTCCGCAATAACAACTTAGCATTAAAATTATTAGAATCAGGGGCAAATGCAGACATCGATATTTTAAATAGCGCTATTGCTACCAGCGCAAACATTCTATTAATAAAAAAAATTATAAAAAAAGGCATTGATGTTAATAACAAAGATAATTGTAACCGAACACCGATAGAAATCGCAGTTACTGTAGGAAATTATCAGGCGCTAGAATATTTATTATCACAAGGTGCAGATGTTAATATAAAATCGGGAGTGGGCGGCTTAAACCAAACTCCATTAGAAATGGCCATTAACCAGAAAAATATAGGAATGGTTGATTTTTTACTTGAGCATGGAGCATCAATAACAGGTGCCTATGAATATGCTTTAAAAGGCGGTACACCCGAAATTGCTGAATTAATTAGACAACATGAAGAAAAATTAGCTCAATCAAAGTAAAAAAAAGGGCTCCTATAAAAGGAGCCTCTGCAAAATTACTTATTATTTCTTTAATAATTCAGAAACATATTTTGTTGCGAATGCAGCAAAATTGGCGCCAACAAGTACACCAATGGTGCGTATTATTGTGTTATTAATATCAGCAAATTGATTATTCTCAAGTGCTGCAACTCCTACTAATGCTGACGCTACTTTTAATTGACCGGTAAG
Source organism: Candidatus Babelota bacterium (assembly GCA_049325595.1). GTDB lineage: Bacteria > Babelota > Babeliae > Babelales > Vermiphilaceae > Noda2021. The sequence goes on along the minus strand of JBMOLF010000010.1, from coordinate 41,036 downwards.
TTGATCTCTGCAAATGCCTGTTCTTTGATGGAGCTTTAATTCATCTAGGTTTGGTAATACCTTATTTCTTAAAAAATCAATTCCTATTGCACTAGCAGCACCCAAAGCAAAACCTTGTGCAAATTCTTTTTGATAGGAGTTAAAATACTGCTTAACTCTTTGTGCATATTTTTGCTGATGATTATGAGCCTGAGTTGCTAAAAAAAATATGCTGAAAAATAAAACCTTAACTGCTTTCATAACGGATACTCCTTTCTTGTTTTGATTTTAGTATCCGACGTACAGTTATTTGCAATCAAGAAAATAGATACTTAATTACAAACATTATTATTTCATCAGATAAATTAAACTAAATATCGGTTAACTTCTTTCAACTCTTTTTCAATAGTTAAAAAACGCTCATAACTCTGTATTATAGTAGGCTTATTTTTAAATATTGTTTTAACTACCAAAGGAACTGTTTGATCGGCAAAAAGTAGTATCATTCCATTATGATGATATTCTGCCCATTGCTCTATGGCTCGGGCTACTATGCTATTAAGTTCACGATAGGTTAAAATTTTTTCACTCAATTGCTTATGCAATTCACTTTTTATCGTGAGATCTTTAAAATTTTCATCTTTTGACAACTTACTTTTAATTATATGGTCTGAAGGCATTGTTACCTTAAAACAAGATAATTCATATGGCTGCATGGCATCTGCAGTGAATACGAGCATTATACTAAATAAAAAATATTTCATGAGTTTTTTCTGTAATAAAAAACAAAAAAAGGAAAACTGTTTTTGGATTTCCTTTTTGTAACAATTTTAGTACAGATTAATACGCTTAAAATATATGTCTATCTTTAAATTAACTTGCAATAAGACATAATTTAGGCTTTTTATAACATAACCCAATATTTTCTAGATCAATTAATTCACTTGGCTTGTCGGCATTACCAGTAACAAACAGCAAACTATTTATTGCCTGAATAAGATCGCTCTTTTTGTACAAGCAACCCCACTGCAAAGGATTGCGCCAATCACCGCAATCTGCGTAATGAAAAGCCCAAGCATAGATAGTGCTATGCACTTTATTAAGAATGGGAACTGGCTGAAAGTTTCCGGTAAATGGCGATAGAGTAGATTTTTTATCCTGCATTAAATAAAAACCATAAGCATAGGTCTTTTCAAGCCATTCAATACACTCAACTAAATTAATATATCTAATTACCAATAACGAATCATTTAATAACAAAAGGTAATCTGAAGCATCACTTACTATCTCATTTAATTCTTGGACAGTACGATATTCTTGAACAATAATTGGGCAAGATACCATATGCTTGCAATCTTCATATGAAAACGCTGCCTTATTGCTTAAAATGTATACCCTATTAATACCAATCATTAAGTTTTCTATAGATTTTAATAGCCTATCTGTTTTCTCCTCACAAGAAGAAATAATCACAACATCAGCCTTTTTCTCATTATCTTTTTTTACCGGTTGATAGTGACTTGGCAATAATGGATATCTCTTTTTAGCACGTATTAAAGCACTACCCATTACTTGAACATCTTTATTGGCTTTAAAATCATTAATTGGCGTTTGAACATTGCGAATGTATATTACGTCTGAAATAAATTTATGGCGATGACCTGCCATTTCCATCATGGGATAATAAATAGCAAGATCAGAATTTGCAGGAAAAAATTGTCCTCTAAAATAAGGGCCTTCAAATAACAAATCTTTTAATTGCACTTTTTTAAATAACCATGCGTAAAACGTGCGTAGTTGTCCTGGCGCCCACCATTTTTGTCGATACAATTGTTTTTGTACCACTTCATCAGGCAATGGCTTACAATAACCCATTTGTTCCGTAGGCCAGTTTTTAAATTGACCATAGGTAATCCACACATTGGGATCGTCATAGATTTCATTAATCATGGCAAAAACTTTATTATGCGCAAACCAATCATCGCCATCAAAATTAAAAATTATTTCATTGTCATCACAAAGATGCACTGCGTTATATAAATTAGCTAATGCTCGCACTCGTTTTTTATTTTTAATAAGCATACAACGATGTTGTTGGTCCCGTTGTGCAATATATTTTTCAACCAATTCTGCTGTTCCATCATCAGAACAGTCATCTACGTAAATAACGCGATAATTTTGATACTCTTGGTCAAAAACTGAGTCTAAATTAGCACGATACCATTGGGCATTGTTAAAAGAGGTTATTATAATTACTAATTTTTTTTCTTTAGCATCGGTATTAATAAAAAAAGCCATAAAAAAAAGTAACAAAAGTTTAAATACCCCCTGCATTAGTTATCCTTTTCTAGTGCCCATGGAACTCGGTTAAGTGCCTGATAGGTTGGTTGTTTTCTAATATATGCTTCTAGTTCTTCTTGTTGTTTTCGGCGATCATGAAAAAAAGAAAGATGATTTGCATCATTGTAAATATACAAAATCTCATCTAAGTAACGCACATGAGTTCGAGCCATTTCTATCATAGGCATCATAGTAGCAACATCAACACACATAGGAAAAAATGCATCATTATACATAAGATGTTCTTTTTGAATTTGTTGATACAATCCTGCATAAAATGTTCGCAGATGAGATGTCATAAAAGGTTTAAGCGTTCGTATTGTTCCTTGTTCTAATCTTTCCTGAGAAATAGGTTTACAAAAGCCTTTTTTATTTTTCTTCCAATACCAAAATTGGCCATACGTAAGCCACACATCATCATCTTGATAAACTTCATGCAATCGATTTAATACCTGATCATGTGCTAGCCAATCATCACCATCAAGAATTATCACCACTTCTGAAGGATCACAGGTGTGTATGGCATCATATTGATTAGCAAAGTGCCCTCTTCTTGCACTGTTTCTTATAATCATCACCCGTGATTGCATGCCATGTTCATGAACAAATTGCTCTACCAATGCTCCCGTACCGTCATCAGAGGCATCATCAACATAAATTAATCGCCAATTTTCATATTTTTGTACAAAAAGCGAAAGTAAATTTTTTTGGTACCAATCTTTGTTATTATATGATGCAGTTACTATTACAAATGAGGTGAGACATTCTTTAGCCACACTACTTATATGAAGTAGGATGCCGATTATTAATAACCACATATAACGCATTTTCACTTACTCCAGTTATCATAAACAACTAGCCTTACTTTAATACAAAAAAGAAGAGGCTTTCAATAAAATAATCCAGCGAAATTTGAACAAAAATAACAATTTCTAGAAGTAAATAAAAACATTGAGCTATACTCCAGTGATAAGGGGGACTCAATGAACAAAATTAAGAAAATTATTTCATTATTTTTTTTCACAATTCTATTTCATAATGGTATTTTTTCTCAGACTAAGATACCAACTATTGCCGTTATTGGCACGGGTTATGTGGGATTAGTTACGGGTACCTGCTTTGCACATCTTGGTTATTCGGTAATATGTGTTGATATTGATGAAAAAAAAATAAATGAACTAAAAAATGGAATTGTTTCGATTTATGAGCCTCAACTTACCGATCTTTTACGTAAAGAGCTTTTGCATCAAAAATTATTCTTTACCACTCAAGCAGAAGAAGCCATCAAACAAGCAGACATAGTTTTTATTGCCGTTGACACCCCTATGAATGATGATGGTACTGCTTATATGGGTTATTTGAATACAGCACTTGCTACCATTGGTAAGTCGTTGTACAAAAAAACAATAATCTGCATAAAAAGCACCGTACCTATTGGCACAACAGATTATGCTGAACAACTATTACTTTCACATAATGTTTCGCCCGATTTATTTGACATGGTAATGAATCCAGAATTTTTACGGGAAGGATCTGCAGTTTATGACTTTTTAAATCCGGATCGTATTGTAATTGGATCTCATTCATTTGAAGCTGCGCATACAATTAAAAACTTATATGAACCACTTCTTCAAGAAAAAATTCCCTGCGTGTTAGTAGATCCGGCAACTGCCGAAACGATTAAATATGCTTCTAATTCTTTTTTAGCGGTAAAAATTAGCTTTATTAATGAAATTGCCAATTTATGTGAAAAAACAGGAGCAGATATCTGCCAAGTTTCTCATGCCATGGGCCTTGATAAGCGTATTGGTTCTTATTTTTTAAAGCATGGACCGGGATTTGGTGGATCTTGTTTTCCTAAAGATTGTAGTGCGTTACTTCAGATTGCAAAAAACCACGGTGTTATTTTGCGCACCCTTGCTGCTTGTTTACAAACCAATCAAGAACAACGCACGGTTCCGGTAAAAAAATTATTAGAACATTTAGTAACTTTGGATGGTAAAACTGTTGCTGTTTTAGGCCTTTCATTCAAAGCCGGTACAAATGATATACGAAATTCCTGTGCTATTACCACTATAGAGTTACTTCAAAAACATGGCGCTCATATAAAAGCGTATGATCCGATTGCAAATGATGCTATGAAAAAGTTATTTCCGAATATTTGTTATTGTAATTCATTAGAAACAGCGTTATCTGATTGTGATGCTGCAATAATTATGACCGATTGGTGCGAATTTAAACAACTTGAAAATGCTCCCTTTCACCAAATAATGAAGCGTCCTTTGATCATCGATGCGTGCAATGTTTTAGATTGCAAGAATAGATTTTTGCAACATTTTGTAATTAGTAAAATAGGCAAAAAAGAATGAAAAAAAACATTTTAACAATATTACTTTTGCACCTAAGCGTTCCATTTTTTGGTATGGAAAAAAATATTTTTGATCAGGGTGGCAATGAACTGTTTTTTGATGCCTGTGAAAAAGGTGATTGGGAACGGGTAAAAAAAATGCTAGATAATGGAGCAGACTTACTCTATACCGATAGCTATGCAAATAATTGCTTACATATTACAAAAAAAGTAAGTGTCGCTCAGACGCTTATAACACTAATAAAACAATTACCTGATGCCCCTGTCCCTTTTAGTGAATTTATAAATAGGATGAATCGTCAGGGCAAAACACCGTTGCATAATGCTGTCGATGAATTAAATCTTGCTAGAGTCAAGCTTCTCTTAGAACATGGCGCTATTCCTGACCATCAAGACAATACAGGAGAAACACCTTTTCATTTAATGGTACGCAAAAAAAAATTATATACAGAAAAAAATGATTTTTCTGATATGCCAAAACAAATTTTACGTGAAGATTTACGTTTTCAAATATTCGAATCTCTATGTAAATTTGGGGGACAAATAAATAAACCAAATTTACAGGGTGATACACCGTTGCATACAGCACTTAGCCAACACTCAGTTAAACCTGATCTCGTAAAAGATTTATTATTCTTAGGCGCTAATTTAAAAATCAAAAATAAACTGGGCAAATCATCGCTTTCACTAGCATGTGAATTAAAAGAGTACCCAAAATTTTTTGAAGGATTATTCACTGATGTTGAACTTCCTAATGAAAATAATTTAATTGAGCAACAAAAAATACCTTCTTTAAAAGAGATGAGTTTTAGAGCTCTTTTTTTTATTACCAGTAGCTTAATAAATCCTTTATCCAAAAAAATTAATGTTAAAACAAAACAGATTATGCAAAAAATTATAAAAAATTTTTACTCTCAGCAAAACAATGAAGATCTCTCTTCAATTTTTGCCGAATATGTCCCTACAAGAGAAATAGGAACTATATACAAAGCTTTAAAGTATGCTTGTAAAACATTTCTTGCTAAAAAAGAGATTCGTTCAAGCCTTAATAACATACATTTACTGCTTTATCAGACAATTAATAGCAAATATAGATGCGTAAAACAACGATGGGTAAGCGCAATTACCGAACCAGAAGACGCCCAAACTATTTCCAACGACTTAAAAATTGAATTAATTTCTTTACTCAATCAGGTTATAAGACCTGAACTTATTGCCTATCAAAATAATTTCCTAAAACAATATTTGACTATGCGAATTCAAGAAATAAGCTTATTACAAGAACGCATCACCCAGGGGAAAGATTTAGCAACTCGCTTACACATTCCACAATATATTCCCCCCCTTCAAAAAATATTAGGAAGCATTAACAACTCAATTACGCAAATACAAAACTGTTTACAGGATATTAAGAAAAAGAAGTCATCTGAAAAATATGCCAAAACCTATATTATTCCAGAAAAATTAGATGATTATAATACTGAGGTCGATTACACATTAAAATTTTTTTCAAAATTAAAAAAAATTTATAAAATGCATCAACGTCTGTCCAAGATCATAAAAATTACCGAGCTCATCGAATGTGAAATATTTATGCCATTCATGAAGGAATTAGATGATTTATTAAAAGAAGAAGTAGAAAATTACCATCGCAAATTTAACGAAGCTCCAAAAGAATTTTTATTATCTAAAAATACATTAAATGAGCAAAATTTAGATAATCTTTATATCGAAATTAAAAGCACTCTCAAAGAATTACTCAATTCTCTTACCGATGAGCAGATAAAAAAACTACAAAGCTAATTCTGGTTCTAAAATAATAGCTTCAGGTGATATGATTGGTTTTTTATTATTATCAATGATTAAATTAATAACGCTCGCTCTGATATCATTCTGAGCTTGTATATCTTTCTGAGATTGGTATATGGCACCCCATACCTTATATTTTATTTTCTTTGAATTACGTATTAACTTTTTTTTAATTACACAATCATTTTTTTTAGCTTTTTTTACATACTTAACATATGCCGATCTAAAAAAATCACCTGATATTTTTAATTTCATTTCATATGAATTATTGCTTTGAAATGGCCATATATAATAATGAGATGTTTCCATACCAGGAATATGCATAATTTGTTCTCTGCCAATTTGTTGTATTTTAACCGGCATAGGGGTGTTATTAACAACATTCACTATTACCTGATGGTGCATACTGTAAGCACAAAAACCATAACTCCAAACAATGAACAAAAAATAATATTTCATATACAATATTCTCTTTAAAAAATGATAATGGCAGGGATTTCTCCCTGCCATTATTTGTGCTATTTTATTCCCACTCAAGGGCGCCAGCGGACTGATACTCAGTAACTCGTGTTTCAAAGAAATTCTTTTCTTTTGCAAGATCGGTAGACTGAGACATCCATGGGAATGGATTTTGCGTGCCATATATTTTTGGCAAATCAATTCGTTCTAGGCGACGATCGGTGATATATTCAACATAATCTGAGAATTGTTGTGCATTAATACCGAGCAATCCCTGCGGACATGCATCAAATGCATACTTTTTCTCAAGAATTACTGCTTTTTTAATAAGCTCAACAATTTCTTCTTGGAAATCGGCAGTCCAAACTTCAGGATTTTCAGCTTTAATGGTATTAATTAAATCGCAACCAAATGCAAGGTGCAAACTTTCATCGCGCATAATATATTCAAACTGCTCACCAATACCAACCATTTTGTTTTGACGCTTTAAAGCAAGCATCATAGCAAAACCAGCATAGAAGAAAATGCCTTCCATAATTACGTAAAAACCAACTAAATCACGTAAAAAGCGCTGAATGTTTACTACACCGTCGGTAGTAAAATTAGGATCAAACAATGATTTAGTAAGTTCTACTACAAACTCATCTTTTTCTTTAATTGAAGGTATGGTTTGATACATATTATAAATTTCATCAGGATTTAGCCCTAATGTATCACAGCAATAAATAAATGTATCGGTGTGAATAGCCTCTTCAAATGCTTGGCGCAACAAATATTGGCGACATTCTGGGTTGGTAACATGTTTGTAAACAGCCAATACCAAATTATTTGCAGTTAATGATTCTGCTGTTGAAAAAAATCCAAGATTATAAATAATCATACGGCGCTCAACATCATTAAGCGCAGTTAACGATTTCCATTGTTCAACATCTTTTTGCATGGAAACTTCTTCTGGCGCCCAGTTGTTGGCAACGCCATCTTTGTAGTGTTGGCGTGCCCATAAATATTTCATAGGTAAGATCTTGTTAGGATCTACAGCAGAATTGTTTATTATGCCTTTTTTTTGTTGTGACATAATAGTCCTTTCATTTTATTATTGACACACTTCACATTCAGGATCAGCTGAGATCGAACAGGATGTTTTTTGCATCATTGTTGTTTCTTGCTCTATCACCATATTACCCTGAGCATCACTTGATACTGTTTCTGATTTAGTTTCAACCGCTACATACTCACGTTTTTGGGTAAACCCAAACTTTTTAGCATCGAGCGTTGATTTTTCAATTTGAGATGCTCCCAAAGTACGTAAGTAATAGAAAGTTTTAAGACCTGCTTTCCACCCGGCAATATAAATCGTACTTAATTTCTTACCAGAAACACCTTTCATAAATACATTATGAGATTGACTTTGATCGATCCATACACCACGTTCAGCAGTCATTTTAACCAACCATTCAGGATCAATTTCAAATACTTCTTTGTATTTATCTTTAAGTTTTTGCGGGATACACTCAATCAGCTGTACGCTACCATCATAATATTTAAGAAGTTCAAGCATATCATGATCCCATAAACCTAGTTGCTTTAAATCTTCAACTAAATATTTGTTCACGACGGTGAATTCACCCGTCATGTTTGCTTTTACATAAAGATTTTTGTAAATAGGCTCTATGCAAGGGAAACAACCAGAAATATTAGAAATAGTTGCTGTTGGTGCAATTGCCATAGTATTTGAATTACGCATACCATAGGTTGCTACATGCTTGCGAACTGGTTCCCAATCAAGAATGCTTTTTCTACTTACTTCAACTTGCATATTACGTTCATGCTCAAGCAATGTAATAGTATCCTGTGGGAAAATTCCTCTATCCCATTTTGAACCTTTATAAGATTCATATGCACCACGTTCTTTTGCAAGCATCGATGATGCAAGAATTGCATTATAAGAAATAATTTCCATAATATGGCTTGATATTTCTAATGCTTGTGGCGAGTCAAAATTAATATCAAGCTTGTATAATGCATCTTGTAATCCCATTAACCCCAAACCAATAGGACGGTGACGGAAGTTGGCATTTTTCGCTTCTATAGTTGGATAAAAATTAATATCAATAACATTATCAAGCATACGAATAGCGCGATGCACTGTAATTGCTAATTTTTCAACATCAAGCTGACCATTAATAATATGTTTTGATAAGTTAATTGATCCTAAATTACATACAGCCGTCTCATCTGCAGAAGTATTGAGCGTAATTTCAGTACACAAGTTAGAAGAGTGAACCACCCCTGCATGATCTTGCGGTGAACGAATGTTGCTTGGATCTTTAAAAGTAATCCATGGGTGACCAGTTTCAAACAAGCGGCTTAACATTTTACGCCAAAGATCGCTTGCTTTAATCACTTTAAATAATTTTATGCTACCTTGTGTTACTTTTTGCTCATATTCTTGATAACGTTTTTCAAATTCGCGTCCATAAATGTGGTGTAAATCGGGAACTTCATCTGGTGAAAATAATGTCCAATCACCATCAGCAAGAAGACGCTTCATAAATAAGTCAGGTATCCACGTTGCAGTATTAATATCGTGTGTTCTACGACGCTCATCACCAACATTACGACGCAAATCAAGAAAATCTTCAATATCAAAATGCCACAGCTCTAAATAAACAACCGCAGCACTACGACGCTTACCACTACGGTTAATAGCAGCCGTCACATCATTAGCAATTTTTAAATAAGGAATAACACCCTGACTTTCTGTCTTAATGCTTTTTACCATTGCTCCGGTTGCACGAACATTAGACCAATCATTTGCCAAGCCACCTGACCATTTGGATAATTGTGCATTATCACCAAGACATTTAAATATATTATGTAAATCATCTTGAATGGTGGTTAAGTAGCAAGAACTTAATTGGGGGCATACCAAGCCTGAATGTAATAAGGTTGGCGTACTTGGTACATAATCCATCGTCGAAACAAGCTCATAAAAATCAACTACTCGTTCAGTTTTGTTTGTTTCTAATAAAGAAACACCCATTGCCACACGCATCCAGAACATTTGCGGCATCTCAAGACGATGCCCTTCATGTTTTGCAAAATAACGCTCATACAAAGTACGCAATCCCATATATTCAAATAAGTTATCACGCTCAATCTTGATGCTTAGCGCTAATGTTTCAAGATCAAATTCAAGAAGTCGTTTATCAAAAATACCAAGTTCTACGCCTTTTTTAATATGTGCAACAAAGTACTGGCGATACAATATTTCCATATCAACTGAACGAATAGAAATACCGGTAACTTCTTTAAACAATTTTTTAAGTAAAAACTGTGCAGCAACATAATTATATGCAGGATCACGTTCAATATATGAAACGGTAGCTAAAATCAATGCGTCTTCAATTTCAGAAGGAGTAATGCCATCAAAAATTGTTCTTACTACTTCTTGTGCTATTAAATCTATTGAAATTGACTCATCATAGCGAGCGCACGCCCATACTATTGCATCATACAACTTTGCAATATCAAAAGACTCAGTTTTGTCAGGTCTGATCACCTTAAAATTTTGATCAAGACGACTTTTTATTGCTGCATTGTTTATTTGTGTGCTAAAAAATGGTTGATCTTTCATAATGTGCCTATCGCTTGCCATGATTTCCTTTCGATTCTTTACGAATCAATTATTTTTAAATACGGTCAGTTCGTTAAAGACAATTTTAGCCCTCCTCTTGAGTTAAACCCAGAGCTTATTTTTCTTTTAAAAAATTAAAAATGATTTCTAAATGAAAAAAACGATTGCCGTAACATTCTCATAATCTAATGGTTTAAGGCCCCAGAATCAAATATTTTTTTAATTTTTTTTCTTGAAAATATATTCTTAAATTTTTATTAGAAAGATCAGCACAATAAATTCTTATTGAAATATTTTAATAAGCGCTTTCAGTGCATGATTTGCACGCCCAGCCCTACATAAATAGAATGTTGAAGCGCAAATCTTAAATAAGAATAAGTAAATAAAATTGTCTTATAAATACCACTAAAAATCAATCCGTAATTTTAAGGATTCTTGACTCTTGTTTTTTAATTTATCGATACTAGGGATAGTTTAATTACTACCCACAAAAGGAGTTATTTTATGAAGTTATATTCATCACGTATTTGCGTATTAATAGTACTTGCTCTTGCTACAGCAGCACCATTACACGCTGCGGTAAAAAAAGTTATTACCTCGCAAAAAGAATTAAATACTGCTAAAAACCAGGGAAATGTAATATTAAAATTTACCGCAAGCTGGTGTCCTGCGTGTCAAATGATTAAAGCAGATTTTGAAAAATTAACTAATAATTATCCTAATATTTATATGGCAGAAGTAGATGTTAGCGCAAATCCGGATCTTGCAACAAATAATGGTGTAGAAGGATTGCCAACATTTGTATTTTATAAAAATGGATCGGTTGTTGATCGCGTAGTAGGCGCCCCAGCCGATTTCCATGGCGAAATGGGACAAAAAATTCGCACTCATTTTGGATCAAACGGTGAAAAAAAAAAAGAAATAACCAACGGAGATCAAATACTCCCAACCGATGAAACCGTCACCCAAGAAGAGCAAGTCATATCAGCGCCCGTGCAAGACATGCCCGAAGAAGTAACAACAAGTAAAGAAGGCATATTAGGTCAAATAAGTGGCTTGTTTGTAACCATCTTTGATAAAATTAAAGAACTTATACTTGGCATTATAGACTGGTTTAGAAGATTGTTAGGGTTATAGTAATTAACTAAAGAAGGCAACTATTTAAATGTTGCCTTCTTTTATTTACAATAATTTACAAAGCGGCTCGGGCGCATATAACATACAAGATCTTATTTGTTCATTAAATAACACAAGTTGTTTATTCACATATTGCTTCAGCTCATTATAGGTAATAATACCTTGAATATATTCTCTTACTTTGCTGGTTCCCATTGCCTTATCAAAATAAGGTGAAAAAACTAAATTAATTCCTTCTTTTTTTAAAAAAAGTAACGTATGTAATAATGCATTAAACGATGATACAGCATTGGGTGATGGTATTTTAATTAATAAACCATGAAACTCTATTTTTTTACGACTCGTCGTATAAGTATGTGCTATTGTTTTTATGCCATATTTTTTTAATTGTTCTGCTAGTTTCCACCAAGCTCTTTGAGGCATATTTGATTGCTTGGGTAAAGCAATGCATCTAAATGAGTAACGACTACCAAGACCAACATCAAGAGGTCTTACTTCTCCCAATAATCCTAAAAAACTATAGCCATAACATGACTGTTTTGATGGAATGTTTGGCGATAATGCTTCTGGTAAATACACCTGCTCGCGAACATATCCTTTCATAGGTATAACACACACATTTACCTTTTTTTCAAAAAAATGCTCATTAAAAAAATGTGCCAATTCACCAATAGTTAATCCGTAACGCAAAGGAATCGGTGCAACCGAAATAAATGATTGCAATGAGCTTTCCACCAAGGGTCCTTCTATAATCCCGCCTAATGGATTTGGACGGTCTAATACCACCACTTGTTTATTGTGCTCTGCAGCAATTTTCATGATCTGATGCAATGTTGAAATATACGTATAATGGCGCATGCCACAATCTTGCATATCAAAAAAAATTACTCGAACTGATTGTAAGCATTCTTGTGGAATTTCTTTTTTTGAACCATTTTTATACAAACTAATTATAGGAATTTTCGTTACCGCATCATAGCCATCTTCAACCGAAATAGATGCCGGGACTTTGCCGGTAATGCCATGTTCGGAGGTTAAAATATACATCAATTTGATAGCCGGATGTTGGCAAAGAATATCAATGGTACGATGCCCTTGCTGATCTTTTGCTGTATGATTAGTTACTAATGCAGCAGTAACACAGTGCGTAGAAGAAGATACTAAGCTGTAATGAGAAAAATTTTCAATACCAAGTTTAAATTCTGGTGCTGGCACCATAGCCAAAGGAATTAAACACACTATGGCACCAGCAAACAGTATTCTCAACGATATATTTTCCATTGTTATACCAAACCAATTCGTGGCAAAGGTTTATATAAAAGTGATTGGGATGCCATATTGAAAAAATTTTTTAATTGCTTGTTTATATCTTGCTCAACATCTTGCCACTCATTATGCCCCATAATAAATCCTCGCAATTTAGTCGTACCAATGCATTCATCAAATGAACGGCTAAAAGACATAGGGATGCCTGCTTGTTTGAAAAATTTTAAAATAGTCACCAATGCATGAATCGATGAAAATTTTTCAATATCCTTAACAAACAAACGCAATCCTGAAATATATTGTTTTTTTTGAGAGTTATATGATCTATGAAACGATGAATCAATACCAATATCTTGCAACAACAAACGAAGCTCATGCCACTTGCCACGATTAAATTTAATGGTTTCGGGCAACAAAATGCATTGCATTTTAAGATTATCAGATCCCGTTTCAAATGGTGTAATAAAAGTAAGCGGATATAAAAAAGTCATGTCATACCAACTATTAATATTTCTTATTGTTTCTAAATAATGGGGTGATAATTCATCTAAGATACGACGATAGTTTTTCATAGGAATTACTACAAGGGGGCCTTGTTTTTTTAATTCATGATGAATAAGTCGTGCCATTTCGCCAACAGTCATACCATGACGAATTGGCATTGTTAATTTTTCGCCATTAATAGCGCATAATGTACCCTCAATAGTTCCTCCCAAAACATTAGGTCTATCAAGTACAACGATTGTTTTTTTATCTTGTGCACCATACGACAAAATTCTGCTCAGTAAAGCAATGGTCATATAAGCTGATGTGCCACTATCTTGCATATCAAAAAAAATAATATCAATATCGCCAAATTCTTTGCTGGTACATTGCAAATTAGGCGAATAAATTAATTTAATTGACGGACATCTTAATGACATGGTTGTTAAGGCATGGCGATGCGATTGCTCATCCATAAAAAAAACTTTTTGTACGGGAATATCTTTCTCATAAAGTATTTCAAGGCTTGTTTTGCCATCTTGGGTAACACCAGTTTGATCGGTAATAAGAGCAGCGCGGGCTTTGTTAGTTAAAGAGGCAACAAATGACTCGGTAATATTTTCAATGCCAAGTTTAAAAGGAGATTGTAGAGATTCAAATTCAGATGATGTAGTATGAAAAAAAGAAAAAAAACAAGGAAGAAATAAAGCCACTAATAAAAAAATTACTCTTAGTACTGAAAAGCCATAAATAGTACCACGAGATCCTTCCGGCTTCATATTTTTCATTACCCCCTGCCTTGCGCACTTTCACCCCATAAATTCCCTTTTTTATGAGTCTGTTACTAGCGTATCAATAGTATCTTTTGATTATCAAGAAATTTCTAATAAAAATTTTTATCAAAAAATTTAATAGCATTTTTTATGCTAGGTATGATTAAACTTCTATGTTAAAATTAAAAAAATATTAAAAATTATCGAGTCTTTGCGTGTATATACAAGTTTGTTTATTAAATGGCTTTTCCGAACCCTTTTTGTATGAAGTGCCCAGTGATTGGTCACATCATAATTTATTATTTTCTTTAGTAAAAGTACCATTAAAAAATAAGCTTATGAGCGGTATTGTTATACAAACTATACAAAAACTTCCCCCTACTTCTTTTACTATTCGCAAAGCACATAGTTTTGAGCTCTTTCCCGCAGATCCTCATTATATTGATTATTTAAAAAAATTATGCGCTTATTATCGTATAGAAATGGTTCAGCTTATCTCGCGCATTAAACATTTTTTAAGTGAAGAAATTACTAAATCTGAATCATCAAGCGACGACCGCCAAGAAATGCCTTTAAAGGATATAACACTTACCCCCGAGCAACAAAAAGTTGTGGATTTTGGCAACTCCTGGCTGGGTAAAAATATCTTTGCTCCAACTCTTTTGCATGGGGTTACCGGTTCGGGGAAAACTGAGATATACAAGCAGCTTATTATCAACACATATAGTACAAATAAAACAACACTTTTATTGCTACCAGAGGTAACATTAGCCCTGCAGTTTGAAAAATTATTGCGTTACCAACTGCCTCATATCCCTTTATACGGTTTTCATTCAGGCACCAGTGTAAAAGATAAAAAAATAGTATGGAATAAACTTTTATTGCAAGAACCAGTAGTTATTATGGGGGTTCATTTACCAGCATTATTGCCTATAGCCAATTTAGGATTAATTATTGTTGATGAAGAGCATGATACGGGCTACCAAGAAAAAAAACACCCTAAAATAAACACCAAAGAAGCGGCCTTATTACGCGCCCAAACTTATAAAACTCCCATTCTTTTAGGATCAGCAACACCTTCAATTAGCTCACTTTATAATGTAAAGCACAAAGGCTGGCACTTTTTTGAACTAAAAAAACGATTCGCAGGCAATTTTCCCCAAGTACAAACAGTAGTACTTCCTGAACAAAAATATCGCAAACAATTTTGGATTAGTACTGAGCTTGAAAAAGCTATAACCGATAGGTTAGCAAAAAAAGAACAAGTTATTATTTTTCTTAATCGTCGTGGCTTTAGCTTTTTTGTACAATGCAAACAATGTTCATTTATCTTTACCTGCACCCAATGCAGCGTAAGCTTAACATTACATAATGACAGTTCTCTTACCTGTCATTATTGTGGGCATACCAAACAACTGCCCTTAGAATGCACACAATGCAAAGCACCAGAATCTGAATTTTTAAAAAAAGGAATTGGTACCCAACAAGTAGTTACTATTTTGGAAAAATTATTTCCTACCGCACGCATTGCACGCGCGGATTTAGATGTCACCGCCAAGAAAAAGTCTTGGAAACAGACTATGCTCGATTTTGATGTAGGAAACATTGATATTTTAGTAGGGACTCAAACAATAACTAAGGGTTATCACTTTCCTAAAGTAACGTTAGTTGGCATTATCTGGGCAGATTTAAATCTTCATTTTCCTTTATACAATGCAGCAGAAACCTGCTTACAACAACTTATTCAGGTCGCAGGACGTGCAGGAAGATCAAGTGAACATAGCTTGGTAATTGCACAAACCATGATTGACCACCCCATATTCAATTACATTAATGAAGTTAATTATCCCGCATTTTATGAGCATGAAATAGCAGCTCGGCAGCTTACTGGTTATCCACCAGCACAACGTCTTGCTCAAATAGAACTAAAACATGCCAATGAAGCAATTATTGAGCGTGAGGCTCAAACATTATGCAACCAATTGCATGCTTTAAGTGGCCAATTACCATTACCAGTCACTATTTTAGGACCAGCTCGTCCGGTTGTTCATATGATAAAAAAAACACATATGAGAGCAATTTATCTTAAAGGTGCTGACATACACCAATTAGCACAATTATTCAACGCATGCAATAAAGATTGGTACAGCAGTTCTATTTTTTTTACCCCAAATCCACTTAATTGATTTTATTTACAAGATACACTTTCACTTTATACTGAGCGCTGATTATTAACAAAAACAGTTATAAAGGAAATCGATATGAAATTAAAAATTGCTGCATTAACCTTACTACCATTCTCGCTGAACGCTAATTTAACACTTAATCCTGATATCACCACAGAAGCTGAGTTAAAGCTGAGAGTTCAAGTTTATGCTCAATTATCGCATATATGTAGAGCAACAGAGTTCATAAATGACCTTGAAGCAATAGCACTTACAAAAAACACAAAACAAAAATTTAGTGAAGATAGAGAACAAATTAAAATTATCTGCGATCAAAAAAAAGAAATGTTCAAATTAATTAAAGAATTAGAAGAAAAGTTAATCAAAGAAGGTAAAACAAAAAAAGAAATCGATTCAATGATTATCGATACATTAGGTCTAGATAAATAAAAAAAACGGCCGCTTTATGCGGCCAACTTTAATTCAACTCATTTATATCTAAATTATTTGTCAAAGCAAAAATATATTTTTTTATATGTTCTTCTGCTAATTCAGTTTCTTGATCTTCAAACTCTTCAAGCTCATTCATGATTGAAGCTATGCATTCACCCTCTTCTTCAGGAAATGAAAACCATGTATCTTTTAGCCACAAAATATCAATCCAATCCATAAATTCTTGTTGCGTTAGGTGATAATTTTGCAAGCATTTCAAAGCATGAATTATATGAAACCGGTCAAATAGCACCGGTCTTATAAGTTGTACATTACGTGGGACTAAATCAAACAACTGATCTTTATTTATTTGCAAATCGCGAAACTGTTCTAAGTAGTAGCTATAATTCATACCAATGCTTTTCCATTAAAATCTAATAGCAACAATATCTATCATTTTGGTTAATAATGCTATGCAAATAACAACACAATCCAATGCATGTCATGAGCGACAATGATCCTAAGACGCTAAAATTTCTTTCTGCTGTGTATAAACGCATTATATTTTTGTATTGGTCGCTGTTGCGATTAAGCACATTTTCATATATCTTTTCGTACCTAAGTGACACATGCCAATCATGCCCTAAGGCATTTTGCCATTTTCTGGCAAATTTTTTAAGCTCAGAAATATACTGTTTTAAACAAGGGATCGAATCTTGTATAGCTTCTTTTTCAGAACGATATTTTGTTGCTTTTATAAAACTTAAAATTGTTACATACCCTGATCCAGCGATTAAACTAGCAACTAATAATTTATCTTTGCAAGACCAGAGTAAGCTTGCACAATCTAAAGAAGCATTCTTTATTGTTTGCACAATAGTTGGACTTGAATAAGCAACATTGCTGCTTAATAAACAAAGAATCAGTACATATTTTGTATAGTGTTTTGTCATGATTTTTTGAGTTACTAAAAAGTAAACAAAATTTATGTTTTTATTTAACCTGTTCTAATTGTTCTTTAAATGCACGCAATTGTGTAGTTTTTTTGACACTTTCTTCAAACAAATCAACTTTCTCTATAGGCCCTCCAATACGGGCTAATTTTTTTGCTACTTGTTCACTAATTTTACATTGATTGTTAGCAAAAACTTCTTCAAATAATTTTGCACGCTCTGAAGCATTTAACGGTTTAATTTCGCACATAGTTCCTGCAAATATATTTTTAATTGCAGTATCAATATTACTTAAAGTATTATTTGTGGATGCGAAAACAAAAAGATTGTGATTTTCTCTTGCATCTTCAATTTCTTCAAGAAGCATTTTTAATTTTGAATAATTTTTTATATTTAATAATTCTATGTCATCTATAAAAATAAAAACTGGCTCGTTCATATTTTTAGCATTATTAAATACGGTTCTTATTTTTTTGTAAGCGGTGTTTATATCAGCTTCTTCAAGAACAGCTGCTGAAAATGAATAACTTTTTACCTGTAATTCTTGTGCTAAAGTTTTAAACAAATGATATTTGCGCGCATCAGAATTTCCGTGCATTAAAAGACGATTAGCTATAGATATTTGATTCTCTCTACATTTTTCATAGTTACTAAAATAAAAAATTAAATCATCAATCGCAGAAGGCAAATCGCCTTTATATTTTTTTAAAATTCGATCTTTTACCGATATAAGCTTTTCATCTTCAGTTAATGGTTTTGGATTTGCTTGTTTATCAATAGATGTCTCAGTATCAATACCTTCTTTAATTCCAAGGTTATTTACCAGTTCAATGATTATTTGGTATCTTTCTTCATTATTTTTATTACATCCATCTATTAATTTTTCTACTTCTTCAGCTAATTTTCTAAGCTCATTATCATTATAAACAGCTGATTTCACAAATAATGCAGAAAACAAACAGAATCCGAGAAAAATATTTTTTAATTTTTTCATAAAAAGTCCCCCTTAGACTTGCAACAATTATGCATATTTTTTTAATAACGTTACTTTTTATCTTCATACAGAAAATAAAAAACTAAAAAAAAATATATCAGCTTTGGTGCAAATCACCAAGAAAACTTTTTTACATTAAATAAAAAAATATTTTTTGTAATGAGCAAGTTCTGCAATAGAAAACTCAATATCTTCTAGTGCACGGTGATTTTCAGGCTTTACAAATTCACGATTTGGAGAGCTTGGATACCATTGATTAATTAGCTCTTTGATGCTAGTAACATCGATTAATCGGTAATTAAGATATTCTTTTATTTTTGGCATATATTGCGCAATAAAATTGCGATCATTCCATACAGAATTACCTGCAAGCAATCCTTGGTAATGAGCGCAGTGTTTTTTTATAAATTCTAAGGTTTGTCGCTCTGCTTCAGCTACGGTGATTGATGAATTACGAACTGCGTTGATTAATCCAGACTTTGAATGAATGTTACGCACCACATCATTCATCTTATCCAACGCTTCTTCAGGTTGATAAATTACTAGTGAAGGGCCATGCGATAAAATGTTTAACTGGCCATCGGTAATAATAGTAGCAATTTCTAAAATAACATCGGTCGCCGGATTAAGTCCGGTCATTTCTAAATCTATCCATACTAATCTGCGCTCTAATTGCATTGATAATCCTGCTTATTAGTTTTTAAAAAATTTTAAAAATTTTTCATTCATACGTAACACTTCTCGCTCTTGAGTATAATGCGTTAATTCATCAAATGAAATCCATGCTAGATCAATTGATTCTTCACTTACCACACATACCGCATTTTCTGGTGCTTGTAGCAAATAACGCACATCATAATGATAACCACATTGGCCTTGAATAGAATAAATACTAACATCAAAAATTACCGGTGTAATAAATTGAAAATCTACTATTCCAGATTCTTCTTGTGCTTCTCTAAGCGATACATTTTTAATATCCGGATCACCATCAGCATGTCCCCCTAACTGAAGCCACGCATTAAATTTTTTATGATGCGTTAGTAATGCATGTGATTGGGTGTGATTTATTATCCATGCAGATCCAGTTACATGTCCATGATTGCCTCGCTCAAAACAATTCTCATTACCATTAATAAAATCTATAAAGCGCACAATAACTTCATGCTCATCATGCATTACATGATTGCTATTTTTATAATCTTCTAACGCCGCAATCAATAAAGACCTCATTATCTATTCCTTATCATGAGATGGTATTTTTTTATTAAAGTTCTATATAGTTTTAACATGATATAAAAGAATTGCGAAAATTATATCTCAAAGATTTACCATCTAAAAATAACACGTTACCCTAAGATAAAAATCAACAAAAAAATTATTTATGACATAAAGGAACCGGGCATCATGGCAAAACTGCGCGTTGGAGTGCTCATGGGTGGCAAATCCTTAGAGCGTGAAGTTTCATTTAATTCTGGTAGAACCGTATGCGATCATCTTGATCCTCATCGTTATGCGATTGTTCCTATTTTTCAAACTGAACAAGGCAAACTATACATTTTACCGCAACATTTTTTGCATCGCGGTAAAATTAGCGATTTTGCCCATCGTTTAAAAAACGAAGCTCAATGTATCGCCTGGGATGAACTTAATACTCACATTGATTTTGCGTATATAGCAATGCATGGCAGCTACGCTGAAGATGGCACATTACAGGGAATGCTTGAATTGTTCAATATTCCATATCTTGGGTCTAAATTATTAGGTAGTGCTTTGAGCATGGATAAAACCATGCAAAAAAAATTACTCAATGCAAAGCAAATTACAACTCCAAAAGGCCTGGTGCTTAATGTTGAAGAAATTACGCAGCTTGACATAAGTACTATTGATCACAAATTACAAGCACTGAATCTTACCTTCCCTCTTGTGGTAAAACCGTACCATGAGGGCTCAAGCTATGGCGTTTCTATTGTAAAAAATAATAATGATCTTCTTGAAGCCATTCAAAAAGCATGTGCAATAAACCCGACATATGATCAAGCGGTTCTTATTGAAGAAAAAATTGAAGGCATGGAATTTTCTTGCATCATTTTAACTGACTATAAAACCAATACCGTTTTTGCTTTAGAACCTACCGAAATTGTTGCTGATAAAAATCTTGAGTATTTTGACTACGCACAAAAATATATGCCGGGAAAAGCAACAGAGTATACCCCAGCACGCTGTTCAGAACAGGTGCGTGAAAAAATTAAGCAAACATGCATTAAGGTAATGCAAGAGCTTAATTTTCAAACGATGGCGCGTATTGATGGTTTTGTAACTGAAGATGGCACGGTTGTTATCATCGATCCAAATTCATTATCAGGTATGGCGCCATCAAGCTTTTTATTTGTGCAAGCAGCTCACCACAATATGAGCCATTCTCAATTAATTAATTATCTTATTGAAAGTGAATTACATGCCTATGGCATGCTTGAAAAAGTATTACGCTTTGAACAACAAGAAATGGAACGCATGCATGTTACTAAAAAAAGAGTTGCTGTTTTAATGGGCGGTCAATCGAATGAAAAAGAAATTTCATTAGAATCGGGGCGCAATATTACGTATAAATTAGCTCCGCACAAGTATGAGACCATACCTCTTTTTGTAAATAAAGATATGAAGTTGTATCATTTACCACAGCAATTATTAGTAAAAACTTCTACTCATGAAATAGAAACCTTTCTTGATGAAACGATGCATGTGCCATGGTCTTGTCTGCCTACTATTGCTGATTTTGTGTTTATAGGCTTACATGGCGGGCAAGGTGAAAATGGTGTTATACAAGGTGCATTGGAAATGCTTGGATTACCCTACAATGGTTCTGGTGTAGTGGCCAGTTCATTGTGTATGGACAAATATAAAACTAATAGGTTTTTACAATCACAAGGCTTTGATATACCACAGGGAATGTTGCTACCAAAAAATGAATGGGAGGCCAATCAAGCAAGCGCACTGGTAAAAATACAGCAACTACCATTGCCACTTATTGTTAAACCCCATGATGATGGCTGCTCCGTATTAGTACAGAAAATTACCAAGCTTGAGCAGTTAGAACAAGCATTAAACATTCTTTTTGCACAAAAAGATTATGCGCTAATAGAAGAATGCATTAACGGGATGGAACTGACAGTAGGTGTTATTGGCAACGACAATCCATTTGCTTTGCCGCCAAGCCAAGCGGTAACTACAGGAGATATTCTTTCAATCGAAGAAAAATTCTTACCCGGTGCCGGTGAAAATCAAACCCCTGCACCGTTGCCTGAGTCAGCGCTCAACTTAGTAAAACAAACAATGGAAGCTGCTTATAAAGCAGTTGGATGTAAAGGATATGCGCGTATTGATTGTTTTTATCAATCAGCACAGCAAAGCCCAACTGGCAATGAACGCGTTATTTTTATAGAATTTAATACTTTGCCAGCTATGACACCGGCAACATGCTTGTTCCATCAAGCCGCAGAGCTTGGTATGAAACCTATGGAATTTATTGATAAGATAATCACACTTGGTTTTCAAGAGCATACTAAGCAATTGCATAAACAATCAAAGCCAACAATGGAACAGATATTATAATGTATGAGCAGGAGCATGTTTTTCAAGCCACTCCTGCTCTATTCTTGTTATGCCTGAAATTAATCGGCGTAGCCATTGCAGCTGAACATCTAATTGTTCTTCATAAGACAATTGCCAAGGTATTGTGGAATTACGCAAACGAGCGTTAAACTCATACATACATAAGGCAACGCTTACTGAAACATTATAACTTTCAGTAAAACCATACATAGGAATTTTTACAAACTCATCAGCGTTATTAAGAACATATGAGCTGAGCCCCACATGCTCAGTGCCAAATACCAGTGCACATTTAGTATCTAACGGAAGTTCATGAATATAACGAGCATTATGATGCGGTGTAGTAGCTACAATGCGATACCCTTTTGATTTTAGATCTTTCATGCATTCTTCAATTTTTTTATAGCGATGCATATCAAGCCAGTAAGAAGAACCCTTAGCAATACCTCCGGTAGGGTTAAACATATTAAGATGCTCAACTAAATATAAATCTTGCAACCCTTGGCATTCGACAGAGCGCAAAATAGCACTTGCATTATGAGGTTGAAAAATATCTTCAAGCACCACCGTTATATGACGGGTTCGCAAGTTAATAATTTGTTTTATTTTTTCTTGTTTGTTTGGCGTAATAAAACTATATAAATAAGTGATTAATTGTTGTTTTATACATTCGTTTTTCAATTGAATCCTCTTGCATATTGGTAATTTTTATATTTATTATAATATAAGGATTTTTAGTGTTGATACATACAAAAAGGAACCGCCATGTTAGCTTTATTTATTTTACCATTATTTTTCTGTTCATTGAGTGAGTGTATGTATAAAACTGATAGGATTACACGCCGTACACAGTCTAACATTATTACCCTTGCAAACCCTACTCACAAACCTGTCCAAAATAATAGACTTTCACTTTCATCTGATTCTCCGATTACTGAAGAAAAATATGATTTACGATTATCCAATGGAAGTAATCCTATAACTATTGATCGATCTCATCTTTTTGATGCGGCTAGAAATAATGATTTTGCAACAATCGAACACACAAGACCATCATTATTAAAATCTGCCCGTGATAAAGATGGGAATAACTTGCTGCAAGTAGTTTTAGCTCCCTCAAGAAAAAGAAAACCAAATGTATATTTGACAGAATTTTTAGTACCTCATACAAATTTTTTTCATAAAAATAATCAAAATAAAACTACACTTGATTACATAGAGATTGAAAACTCGGAATATAATGAATGCGCTGAATGCATACTTAATTACTTAGCCCAACACATTCTATGCGCTAACATTGGCAAACTTACCTTTGGAGAATTAAAAATATTATCTGTTAAAACGTCACCCAAAAATGCCGAAACATTAAAACTAAAATATGCTTTAGTGCAACGCTATTTTAATTCAAATCAAGCACAAGCTTTTTCAGCTTGACAGCGAACCATATAATTTAATAATAAGTTTCTTTTCATTTATTACTTCCCCAATTATTCTTTTTGAGGGTAAACTACCAAATGCTCAAAATGAGTTTAATGGCGAGCGATAAAAGAGAGGAGCATAACATGATACTCTTAATGTTATTATTTTTCGTTGGTATTCCTGCTAACAGCATGGACACAAGAAAAAATAGTTTAAGCGATATTATTAAGAGCAAAAAAAAATATAAGTCTTCTTTGCTAATACAAAAAATTGTCGATGATAAGAAAACCACCCCATCTTTCTCAACTCCCGAACCTTTGGCGCAAATTCAAGTAAATAATAAAACACCTAAAAATGAACAAACAAAACCATTTAATATGGTGCTAACTGATCTTGCAAAAAAATTAGCTGAACAAGAAAAAATAATTAATGCTGCTAAGAAAAACGATTATCTCACCCTCAAGAATACAGAACAACAATTAATACGTATCACCCGCGATGAAAATAATAACAATTTATTACAGATCTTATTAGAAGCAGAACTAAAACCCAATCTTTGTCTTATTAAACTCTTGGTACCCCTTACTACATGGACCGACATTAACAGCGACAAAAAAACCGTATTAGACTGTTTAGACCCTTCATTATGGAAACATAAAAAATGTGCACCTTTTATTGTTGGGCCAATTTATGAATATGTAAAACGACTACCAGAATTTAGCCAAGAAGATGACCTTTCTCACCCCATATATTCTGCTCACTGGCAAGATAAAACACCGCAAGAAAAGATTATGAAAAAATACGAAATTGCCAAAAAATATCTTGATTTTATCAAGACTTAACATTACAAATTGAATATTATACTTTCTGGCAATTTATGCTACCATGAATAATGGTGAGCATATGACTAAAAAATATATTTTTCTGGGAATCATCTTTTTATTACTCAGTAGCTTTTATGCCCGTAAGCTATTGCATAAGCCTTTGATTCCTAGTTTGGCACTATTGAATCCCATCACTATTACTTTAGCTGATCACCCGGTAAAAACATCCTCTAGCGTGGGGCAATTAGTCGAATCTCTTCAAAACCATCGTTTTTCAAACAGTCAACTTACTTTAGGTGACCAAATATATGCTGCACAACAAGGTATCCATATTTTACCTACTGATAAAGTGGTATTTATCACCTCGCGTGGTTATGCCTATGCCACTCAACCAAAGCCACAATCAATGGCATCTTCCATTATCCAGTTTCCTCGAGTAGGAGGCGGCTTAATCTGTGCTACTAATTGGATAAAATATCTTAAAATAACAGCACCGGTGATTTGTTTTGACTACTTTGACGATTGGCACAACTTTGACTTTGGACTTACCCAAGACAGTAATTGCTTAGACCTGGTTATCAAAGAAGTGCTTAGACAAAATCAATCTTGTGAAATTGTTTTAATTGGCACCTGCAAAGGCTCTCGCTCCATCTTGCATTATCTAACTCATGAACCGGTTAAAAATATCAAAGCCGTAATTCTTGATGCACCTTTTGCAACTGTTTCTGACCTGAGTGATGTGATCCATAAACATTATTTTAAATGGTTACCTTATGGCAATTTTTTATTACACAGTTTTTTGCAATGGTGGTTCCCCAACTATAATCACTCTGATGATTTGCCCCATCACATTGAAAAACTGCCGAAAAATCTTCCTATATTGATTGGTCATTTAAAAAACGATTTACTAGTAACTGATCATCAGATGAAGGAATTTATTAAACTTTTTCAAAACAATGAAAATTTACATGTGTGTGTAATTAGCCATCCAACAATCAAACACAGCAAATTATCACATATGGCAGTGTTTCAACACATTGCTAATGCTTTTTTAGCACATTATGAATTACCACACGATCAAGAACAAGCAAAGCAAGGAAATAACCTTTTTCCGATTACTGCTTACAATGCTCGCAATCCTCATTCGTGGGTAACTATTACCTCATCGTAAGGAATTTTGTTATGAATTTGAAAAAAGTCTTTATGCTCAGCTTAATTCTATGGAGCAATCTTCAATTTTGTTCTTCATCCATAGTAATGCAAGAACATACCTTGAAAAAAAATGCAGCTATTAAGCCGGTTATAAAAAACGGATGTTTTTTTAATAATAAAAGCGAGACTACCCATAAACATTTTTTAGATGGATTAGGAATTTTTTGGAAAACAAAAACCAATACAAAAAAATACCAAGATACCCCAAAGCATCTTTGGCAAAATTATGAACAACCGATAGCACAGAGCCTAGAGCCATGCTTTACCTGGATTGGACATGCAACTTTTTTAATTCAAATTAATGGTTTTAATATCCTTACTGATCCAGTTTTTGGAAATCTTTCAGTGCTTTATAAAAGAGTTATGCAACCGGGTATTGCTTTAGAACAATTACCGCCGATTCATTTTATTATTTTATCACATAACCATCGCGATCATTGTGATAAAGCAAGCCTTAAGCAACTTGCCAAACATCATAATCCTATTTGTCTGGTGCCCCAAGGAATGAAAAAAACATTTACCCAATGGGGCTTTAGCAATGTTTATGAACATGAATGGTGGGAACATTATAGTTTTAGCATGAGCAATACACCAGCACAAACCATTTCGTTTACTTTTGTGCCTGCACACCATTGGAGCCAACGTGAACTTACCGATGCACATACGAGCCTATGGGGTGGATGGATTATACAAGATAATAATCGAAATATTTTATACTTTGCTGGAGATACTGCATACAACAAAGAATATTTTGATGCTATTGTTCAAGGGTTCCCCGCTATCGATATCGCATTTATGCCTATAGGGCCATGTGAACCGCGAAATCTAACCAAACACTCTCATGTTGATGCTTATGAATCAGTAAAGGCTTTTCTTGATATTGGTGCTAAACAAATGGTCCCTATGCATTGGGGAACCTTTAAACTTGGCTGCGATTCATTTACCGATCCGATCAAACACCTTACTACAGCATGGAACCACTGTGTCTCAGATAAACAAAAATATTTAAGATTTATCAAATGTGGTCAACGATATACTATTGATGTTTAATAACTTGGCAGCATTTTATACACCATCATTCCCGCAAGCAAATTGCTTAAAATGGCAAATCCCAGCGCATGTACCCAATAAATTGAATACTTGCGTGGAACAAATAAGAAAAAACCACTTTGAATTATTGAATAAATTACTCCCATAAACAAACTTGCCTGAAGACGTGTAATGGAAGACATAACAGGGCATTGATGGGGAAAATATTGTATTCCACATCCAAAAATAAGTACCCCAACTACAAAAGCTGAATACACAATAAATGAAAAAATATTGGCACTAAACGTTAAAAGGAAAAGATGCAATTTAGGAGCATGATGAGTAATACGCAACAAAACATACATGAAAAAGATATTCAGCGGTATGTGGTATATTCCCCAGGTAATATTCCATAACCATTGAGATAATAAAAAATAGCTAATTGAGCTCAACATACACCACCTCTTTTACAATATTTTATAGTACAAGACTAATAATACCGTCACTGCAATAACATTACTTGCAGTAGCTATTCCTAATAAACGCGCATACGAACTTCCATTATTTTTTATGAGTTTCAATAAATAACTTTGAGCAAAACAGTAACCAAAGGCATGTAGACAAATAAGATAAATAAGCAAATTAGTATTTTCCACAACTTTACTTACTTGTGCTAAAGAAACAGGATAATATAACGAAAAAATTGCTTCGCTTAACCAAATAAAGCTATAGGCAACAATTACAACGAGCGATGATATACCCATACTTTTTAAAAAACTCACCCGCTCTAAAAAACAAACAATAAGTGACATCGTTAAAATATTGATGGGTACATAATTAACCACAAAAGAAAAGCTCAGAAAAAAACCACTTAACAAAAATTGAAGCATTTCAGGCATATCACACTCCTTTTCGCAGATGATATTAACTAAGGCTATGCGCAAACTGCAATATATTCTAAGCTTAGGCTAGATTGCAGAACAGTTCATAAAAAAGGAGTAGTATGAAATATATTTTTTATAATTCATTATTATTTATTTTTTCATTATCAACCATCGCGCAAGATACCAAAGAACTTGAATTAGGGGTCCAAATGGATCAACTGGTAAAAGAGTTACCAAAACCTGCTACAAAAGTACCTGAGTTATTTAAAGCGCGCTCTTTTAATTTATCTACCGTACAAGGCATTAGCTCAAATCAACTTGACCAGCATCAAAAGCTGTACCAAGGCTATGTAAAAAAAAGAAATGAAATAGCACATGGCCTGCAAACCGTAGATCGCAAAGATAGTGCCGGCATTACCTATTCTCCATTCCGCGCATTAAAAGTTGCTGAAACATTTGCACTTAATGGTTCAGTGTTACATGAATTATATTTTGAGGGCCTTGGCAGCGGCACTAAACCGGGTAAAAAGACCTTGCAATTAATTAAAGAAAATTTTGGCTCATTAGATGCATTTAAAAAAGATTTACTAGAAACCGCAGGGTGCTCACGCGGTTGGGCAATTATGTGCTTTAACATTGATGATGGCAAAGTATATAATTATTTGTTAGATGCCCATAACGAAACCGTACCAATGCTCGTATTGCCGCTTTTAATTGTAGATGTATATGAGCATGCCTATATGATTGATTTTGGTATTAACCGCGCACAATATCTTGATACTTTATGGAAAAATATTAATTGGGATATAGTAGAAAAGCGTATTGAAAAATGGGTAACTAAATTTAAGAATTTTTAAGATTAAACAAGGCGCTTTTTATAAGCGCCCCTTTTAATCACGAGTTTAAATTATCTTGTGGCTAATGCTTCAATACGTAAGAGCTCTATTATTTCATCATTTGCTTTTTTCGCACCCATTTCAACACGCGCTTTTTCATCCCATTTGGCTAGTAAAAATGGATCAAGAGATATAGTTAATTTATCATCACCTTTTTCAAATACTTTAAATTCTAAACCCGCACCTTCTTCTATTTCCTGAGTAAGCGTCATTTCAACTTTTAGTGCTGGACAATCGGTTAGAGTTACGGTCTCATTTTTTTTTTAAACTATTGTTTCTTGACTGGAATGCTTTAATGCATCTTTTTGATAAAGAACACTTACTTCTACCTGAGTTGCGCACATCAATGCAGATGAAAGCAACATGCTGAGCGTTATTAATGTTTTCATAAAATTCCTTTATCTAAAAGGGTTTTGAAAAGTTCACCCCACAGTATAAAGAAACGAAAATAATTATCAATCCTTGGGTATCTGCATCTTTTCTTTAAGAAGCTTTTGTTTTTCTGCAATAACATCGAGCGTAATAGTATCTGATGGTAACAATAATAAAATTTTATTCTCATCAGTAACCGGTTTTGGCTGTGTTACCGCTTTCGCTTCTGGCTCTTGTATTGATTGCATTTGTTTTTGCTTTAGCTTTGACATTCTCACATACGAGCAAACCAAAACAGTTGTCGCACATGCAGTGCCAACAACTGCGTAGCGATGTTCATATAACCACTCTTTAATATCAGTTGAATGTAAAAATTGACAATTATTAGCTGCAAACAAAACCAGTACTATGTAAATTAATCTATTTTTGCTCATCTTCTTCCTTTTTAATACTACGCACTTATGGTTGAACCACAGCCATTGATGCTATTAAATACCCATGAGAAACTTGAAATCAAGTATTTAAAGTCATCGTCACCAAAGCGTAACCCAAATCCTACAAATCCGTTTGCATTGCGTTTACTTACAAAGTCATCTGCTCCAAAGGTGAGATATACATTGCGTAAGGCAAAAATACGGTTAAGCCACTTTAAATGAGGACGGCGGTCATCTTGGCGGTTCCATCCATTCATTTCAAAAATTTCAAAGGTGGTTACCCAGCGAGCTTTGTTAGTACCCAATGGAATATCAAAATCGACTCCTACTCCTGGCGTGTTTTCAAACAACCCAAACCGAACTGCTACGCGATTGAAGATTTTTCCAAATTGAATACCCACTTTATAGGTGTAGCGTTGTTTTCTGGTGATATCTTCGCGGAAAAATTGTTTGGTATCAAACGTTTGCCGCAATTCTGCTTCCGGTATTAAATTACCTTTGCGATCAAAATATTCACGCTCGATTACTTCACGTGAGTAATACCCTTTTTCAGATGATGCTAATTGTAAAATGTAAAAGCGGTCTTCGGTTGGATGAATGCGAATGTCAAAATATCCTTTATTATCTTCATAGCGATAGGTTTCTGCTGGTCGATACATGGCCTCAGAGTGGGCATCGAATACAATTTGCAAGGTATCAACTTTGGCAAAATAATTTTTTATACCATTAACGGCAACTTTAAGATCTCGGTAGGTTTCTTCTTCATTGATAAGCTTACCAACAAGACCTTTACCTTCATCGATTTTCTGCACAACAGAAGTAATATTTCTAAATCCATCACGTACTTGCACCGATGCTTCTTCTAATGCTTGTGCCGTTGCTTCAACTTTTCCCGCTACAGATCGAAAATCTTGATCGAAGGTACTTGATATTTTTTGCACCCCATCGGTAAACGCAGGCAATACCTCATTTTGAAGTTTTTCTGATAGATTTCGCACATGTTCACCAATTTCAAACAAGCTATCTAATTTTTGCTCATTCCGGTTAATTGAGCCTTCAAGCACATGCATAAACGACGCCATTTTTGATGAGGCTTCTTGAATATTATTCATAATTATTTTAAGTTGCTGAGCGCCTTCGTTGCCACCAATTGTATTGCGTAATGAGTCAGTTACCAGCTCAACATTATGTGCAATACGTTTAAATTGTTGCATGAGTTCATCAACCGAAACTTGTGCGGTGCTTGGTTGTGCTACAATATCTCCCGAAGCAAGAGTGGGCTGCAGTGGATCACCGGGAATTACTTCTAAATATTTTGGTCCCAAAAGGCCATCTTGCCGAACAATAGCATGAGAATCAGAGTAAAGCTTATAATCACGCATAACCATAACATGCGCTTCTACAGGGTTATAAGCATCGGGAACAAGAGTTATATTTTCCACCCATCCCACTTTTACCCCGGCAATTTTAACATCTGCTTTACGTGACAATCCAGAAACATCTTTAAAATACATGGTGTATTGATTATACCGTGAGCGATCAAAACGAAATGCGCCAACTTGAAAACCCATGTATGCAAATACTATCAGCGCGCCTAATACAAACAATCCTACGCGCGTTTCAATTTTTCCTAACAACGTATCCTCTTCAAAGCGTGTATATTTTTTTGATTGTCACCTCATGGCGCGGCTGAGCACCTTGCTCAGTTGTCGCGACGCGATCAACAATTGCCACTAATCTTACCGTATGTTGGCCAACTGTTGCGTGAGCTGCAATTGAAAAACTTAATGGCTTAACGCTCGTGCTTAACATAGCTCCTATGTGCGCAGGTAATGCGCTAAATTCTTTTTCATAGAATGGTCGCATGAACTGAGCCCAGTCAATTGCCCAATTATATTGGTTTTTTGCATTTTTTACTACCTCTTGAACCGTACGCTTATGCATCTGCTCATCTATTTGGTCAGTTGCACGCAAGGAAAATATCCTGCTGATCGAGTTAGTAAATAACCATGGATCAATAGTTTTTTTGGTTGACCACACGGTAAACAAATCGGTCAAGACCAATTGCGGGCTCTTTTTTTTATCTTTCACCTCTTCGTGCGATGGCTCTTCAAACACCGCATTCTTGAAAAGTTCAAATTCTTTTATGGTTAATAACTCAGTAACATCATTTACCCTATACTGCCGCTCTTTTAAGAATTTTTCAAATCCTGCAAATAGATTTTTCCCGCCCATTTTTTGTTCAATACGAGTACATAATTCTTGCATAATTTTTTTTCCATCTATAGCAGGATTTGCAGTGGTAATAAACTCATGCTTAGTAAAATCGTACAACTCATTAATATTGAACTTACCATCTTCACTGGTGATACACAGTTTAATCTCTGCATCAATCCCTTCAACTTTTTCGGTGAGCTTAAACTTTTGCCATCGATTCAATACTGGCAATAGCGCCGGTAAAAATTCTTTTTGATCAGCAGATTCAGTTTGTTTTTGTTTTTCACCTGCTTGCTGATTTGCTTGTGAAGCAGAAGCTTGCTTTTCTTCTTTTTGCACATGCGCAAGTTGGCTTATTCCTAGTTGAATACCTCCATAGGCAAGTACTGTAGCTTTCTGCTGCTGAATCATAAATTGTGCATATGGCAAAAAAAGCATGCTGCGGCTTGCAATATAAGTTATTAAAAAAACAGCCAACGAAGTTAATATCAACGAGAAAACGAGAATAAAACCAGAATGCGCATGCTTATTCATTTTTTTAACCTAATTTTTTTGCGGTGGTGCTTGCTGAGGGAAAACCTGTTTATGCATCATTTCAATCAAGTTACTTTTTTTCTCTTCAGTCTTTTTTTCTGGTGATTTGCTTGGTGCTGGCGCAGGTTGTCCACCCACAATATAAATAAGATAGGTATATGATTGAGAGCGCTTGTATTGATTATCCCATAACTCATAGGTAATTTTCAAAAACGTTGGCAAAGGAGATTTTTTTTCCTCTTCTTTTTCTGATGAAGTCGCATCGGAGTTCCATTGATCAAACTTTTTGGTTTCTTGTTTTTCTTTTTCAGATTCAACCAAGCCAAATTCAACCGTAAACGATTTAATTCCTCGTGCAAGATCATACGATTTTATCGCCGCACTTTTATCAAAAGCAGCAAAATCAAGCTCTTCCGATTCTTGTCTTGTAAGTGTAAATGAATTTATAGTGCGTTTATCATGTACCTTTTCTGACTTTAAATGATATACAACTCGTGCAATACGCGGCACAGCCTTACCCCATTGCTCACCCCAGTATACAACTAAGGGATTATTGGTAATGCAGGTAAGTACTGAAAGATTTTTTTCTTTATTCTCGCTAAAAAAAATTTTTTTTAGTGTTGGTCGTTTTGTCTCTTCTTTTTTTTCTACTGACGCGGCTGCTTGCGCTTGTTCTGCTGAAACTGGCTTTTGCTGCTCAGGTTCTTTTTTTTCTTCTACCGCTTGTACGGGAATAAATGCGCCACTTATACTTCGCTCTATCTGGCTATTAATAAGAGCAGCTTTTTCATCCATTTGAGTCGTTTCATCTATTAAATAAACATACCGATTTATAGACCACAACGAAGTGAGTAAAAAAACAGATAATAATCCTGCAAGAGCAGTTGCTAGTAAAAATTCTAATAAGGTAAAACCCGGCTTCATGACTGTTTACTTTCAGCAATGCGATGTTCAAATGAAACAAGACGGCGTGTATACTTGTTTTTACCTTCTTTCCATGAAATGTTAATGGTCTCCAAAGCAATATCTTTAAATTTTGCTACTGCCGAATTTGCGGGAACTTTTTTTAATTCATACTTCATCATCATCGCAGGATTTTTGGAGGCTTCTTCTTTTTGGGCTGCTTGCTGATCTAGGAATTGAAGGTGGGAATTTATAAAAAAATTACGTGCAATAAAAAGTCGATTAAGTTCGCCTGATGCTTGATAAGTACGTGAAAAAACTCCTGTCTGCCATAAAAAAACTGGTCCCATTATCATGGCAACAATCATAACCGATACAAGCACTTCTAATAAGGTAAAACCATGTTTACTTTTGAAATGTATCATACTCTGCAAACTGGGCATTGAAAGGGTTGAGCACTAATGAAACAGTGCGAGCTTTTTTACTAGGAAGTATATCTTTAGTATCAATAAAATTAATAATCACTTCTTGAGTAAGTCCACCAGGAACAATAAAAAAATGAACCGCTTCTGTTTTGCGGCCAACAAACGCTCCCATTTGATCAAATCCATCAATCAAAAAATTTTTAATAACAATATTGGATGGTATTGAAATAGTTGATCGCACATAAGAATTTTTTATTTTTTCAAATCGCGGTTGTTCTTTAGTGCTTGATGCAGCCATTTTAGTAAGTGTTACTTTCTTTTTGGTAAAATCAAACTCAATTTTGTGCAACTGTCGCGTAATCATAGCCTGTTGCCATGCATAGGTTGAAAGTGCCTGCAATTGACTAATAAACGTTTTGCGCGCATAAGATGATGAAAAGCGCCCAATATTGGTTACAAACAGCGTACTTGCAAGAGCAATAAGCCCGAGTACTACCAAAATCTCAATTAATGTAAAACCATTCTGGGCGCTTTTCATACTACTACTTTCTAGTCACGATATACAATCCACTCAGATTTAGGCGCGCCTTTACCTTTTGGACCGTATGATGATAATTCATACTCACGTTCACCGCCCGGTGTTACGCGATAGATATACTTTTGTCCCCATGGATCCATAGGTTCTTTATTACCTGGCACGTATGGGCCATTCCATTTACCTTCAGTGCCTTGCGGCTGTTTTACTAAATCAATCAAGCGAGTTGGATATTCACCCACATGCAAACGATATAGTTCTATTTCGCTTGCTAGTTTTTTTACCTCGGTGCGTGCTTGTTCCACCTTAGCTTGTTTCATTTTGCTGGTAAC
This sequence comes from Candidatus Babelota bacterium, assembly GCA_049325595.1. Classification (GTDB taxonomy): domain Bacteria; phylum Babelota; class Babeliae; order Babelales; family Vermiphilaceae; genus Noda2021. Next base: position 6,613 of record JBMOLF010000010.1, on the reverse strand, counting down.
ATAAGGCACAATCCCTGCCATGATCAAACCAATAATACCAAGTACAATAAGGATTTCGATTAAACTAAATCCACCTTTTACATATTTTTGTTCTTGCATACATCACCTTTACGTATTTACATCAACCAAATGATCCAATATCAGCCGATTCCATAATTGGTTGTATAACGGCCATTACAATTAATCCTACAATAACCGCCATTACCACCAATAAAATTGGCTCTAATTTTGAAGATAAACTATCTGCTACTTCACCCAATTCCTCCTCATAATTACGCCCTACCGTTAACAACATCTGATCCAATTTACCAGTTTGCTCACCCGTGTTAATAAGATACGTTGCCATAGGAGGAAATAAGTTCGTTTGTTTTAAGTATTGAGCAATTTTACCTTGTTTTATAATTTTATCGCGCGCTTCTTGTAACGCATCTTTTAAAATTTGGTTATCAATAATATTTACGACAATATCAAGCGACTCAGCTAAGTTGACGCCGGCCTCGGTAAGCATACCCAAGGTATAACTAAATTGCACAATAGCATTGGTCTTTGCAAAATAACCAACAATAGGTGTTTTTAATTTAATGCGATCAAGTAGCCGACGCCCCCATTCAGTTGAACGCACATAAGAAAAACCAGCTATCAATGCAGCAACTAGCATAATTAAAAATAAATAATGGCCGGTAATAAAATTTGATATGCCCATGATAAAAGCAGTAGTACCAGGAAGCTGCTTACCCATCGATTGCAAATTATTAACAAGCGTTGGCACGACGCTAGTGAGCAAAAAAACCACCACAAGCACAGCAAAAACCAATTGCATTATTGGGTAAGACAATGCAGAGCGCACCCGCTTTGCAAGCTCATCGCGGCGCTCAAGATAATCAGTCAAACGATCTAAAATTACCTCAAGCTTACCACTCGCTTCACCGGCACGCACAAGCTGTACATAAATATTTTCAAATACTTTGGGATATTTTTTGAGTGCATCAGCAAGTGATGTACCTTCTTTAATATCATCTTTAATCGCAACAAGAAGTGTTTTTAAACCTCCCTCAAATTGCTCGGTGAGTAATTCAAGTGATTGCAGTAAGGGCACGCCCGATTTGAGCAATACCGATAACTGCTTGGTAAAAAGAATTTTATCTTTTGTTTTTACCTTGCGGGTAAATAATCTTTTCCACCATGGTAGTGCACTTTCTTGAGTTGCTGGTACAATAGAAATAGGATACACGCCTTGCTTGCTCAAAAGCTCTTTTGCTCCGGGCAATGTTGGCGCATCAATATATCCTGTTACTTTTTTTCCTTCTTTAGAATAGGCTTGATAAAAATATAGCGCCATGCAACCATCCTTGATCTCAGTGCCATTTTACTCGTATTATTTCTTATCATATTATAACAATGTAATTGAGATCCTTTTATGTAGCTCATTGGGCACACACCATAAGGAGTATCTATGAACCACAGATTCCTTTTAAGTATACTACTTTTTACATTACTCACTAATCACTTTAGTAGTTCTAACCCAAATAATGCGGTTAATCAACAAGTTGCTACGGTAGGGGGAAAAAAATCCAACCGAAGCCACGATACAATAAATTTTTGCACGCCTATAGGTTCTATTGGCGTAAATCGTTACTTAAAAGAAATTTTTAATGAACCATTGTATGCAGAAGAATTTTTGCCCAATAATTTTGCTCATTTATTAGAACTTCTTCAAAAGAAAAATAAAAATGGGGACTATATCAAATCAGTGCTTCGTCTTTTTACTAATAAGCTTAAAGCAAGTGGCTATGTTAATGCCTATGCCGCTGACGATCTTATTGCCCAGTTACCAACGTTACTTAAAAAATATTTTGTCATCGATCAAGCGCGACAATTTGAGTCAACAAAAGAAATTATACATGAACTTATGTATTCCTCACTTTCTACCCAATTTAATCAATTCAAGGCTGCGCCAAGCGCATTTTTAACTGAATTATCAGCAAAAATTGAAGAGGCTGTAGAACTAAGAAAAGTATTAGTATTATTTTTAGAAACGGCATTGTCTAAATTAGTGTGGAGCCCGCAAGAGCATAATGAGAGCTGGAAGTCAATCAAAACGATTTCTGATCATTTAACCGATTTGTATGAACACCAGCTGATTACTGATGTTGAAGATTTAAATAGCTTATACATAACCTTGATTGAACGTTACTGTGTATTTTTAGATATTGCAAACCCTTATTTGAACGGTGATTTTTATCGCATGGTGAAAAACGATATCACCACCGAAACACTCAGCATGTTTGCCGTAGCAGAACAAGAAAAAAGTTTAGAAACCAAAGCACAGCGCTTATTGCGCGCTACCCTAATGGGTGAAGCACGCTCACAAGCTCGCGAACATGGGTTTGCATTATAAAAATTAAATGAGCTCAACAAGCTATAAATACGCACATTTTTAAAGGAACATAATTAACATGAGTATAACTTGTAGGTTTTTTTTATTTTTCATCACTCTATTTCATTATTCTCATATATATAGTTTAGAAGCGATTACCAAACTTCCTGCATTATCTAATAGCCCATTATCCAAAACTTTTTTTCGTAAATTTAGCTCATCGACCCACGTTAAAAAACCAATCGCAGGCATAAGCTTTTTAAAAGAAAAGAATAAAAAAATAGTGTTGCTGCATGATAAACACGATCAGCCAGCATCTTTGGATAATATCTCTCAGATTCATCAACAAGAAATAACAAAACTGATTACTCGGCTCAAAGAGCGCACATCAAAAAGTTCTTTTTATATTGAATTTTCTACGCGCACTAAAAACTTCCAATTTACTCAAGCACAAAAAGGCATTAATATACCCATTCAAGACGCTTTAAAACATAATTTCTCACATGGATCTATTTTGTATAAACCATTTAATCATCGCACCGAAGCTGATTTTTGGCTACTACAAATGTTCGTAAATTGTAAAGCTGTTGACTTAGCTTTAAAAAATAAAGTTACCATTCCCAAAGAATTTTATGATGTATCGATAAAAAATTATTACCAGGATTTAGAGAAAAAGAAACAAGAAGTACAATCACTGATCACTTTATTGCCAACCGAAATAGCATCTCAAGTATCGGATAAGGTTACTCGTATAGCCCAGCTGCAATTTTATATCGTAAATTTAGCTAATTATCATCAAATTCCATTGGATAATCATTTTTTTGAGCTGGTTAAAAAAATTTCATTAGCGCCAGATCAAGAAAATAAATTATTCATAACCTTGTTACAAATTCAAAGCATAGAAACTGATTTATCATTAGCCCATTCTCTTATTCAAGACTCAGAAAAAACTGCAATAGTACATGCAGGAGCATACCATACACAACAGGTGGAAAATTCTTTACTAAGCTGTAAATATCAAATGGTACATGAAATAAAAAATGGACTGAATGCGCAAAATTTAGCTACATTGACCTGGCCAACAAAATTTGAAACAACATTCGCAGATCAAATTTTAGACTTTATTGATGATAAATAAGATTAATCAATCATGAATTTTTAGACCCCTGTATTTGCATAATATCTTGTGTAATGAGCTCAAATAAAGCTTTGCACTGCTTCATACGCCGCTTTTTTTATTTGATCTCCAGGTGAGTTATTTTAGATTTTTCTTCTAAAGAAAAGAAGCTCTTATTTATCTTCCAAAAATCGCTTTTTTGCAACCAAGAAAGATTCAATTTGAAATTTTTATTGAAAAAAAGACTGCAAATGCTATACTAGCATAATACCATTTCGCGGAGGACAAGATAACATGAGTTTCAATTACAGTTATTTTTTATACTTCAGTATAATATTCAATTATTCTGATATGTTTGGTATAGAAACTATCAATAAAATTCGGCTATGTTATAACAATTTTTTGCCAAAAATTTTTGTTCGCAAATTTGGTTCATCTACTCAACTTAAACAACCAATTGCTGGTATAAGCTTTTTAAAAGAAAATAATAAAAAAGTAGTCTTATTGCATGATCAACATGATCATCCAGAACATATTGATGTTATCTCACAAATTCATCAACAAGAGATAACAAAACTCATTACCCGACTACGAGAACGAAAATCAAAATGCTCTTTTTACATTGAATTCCCTACACAAACGAAAAATTTCCAAATCATACAAGAAAGAAGTGGTATTCATATACCTATTAAGGATGCCTTAAAAAATAATTTTTTTAGCGGTTCTATTGTATATAAGCCATTTGACCGTCGGACCGAAAATGATTTCTGGTTGCGAGAAATGTTTATTAATTCCAATGAGCTTGATAGCGCACTAAAAGCTAAAACTGCAATTCCTAAAGAATTTTATGATGTTTCAATTAAAAATTATTTGTATGATTTAGAGAAAAAGAAAAGGGCATCTCAAAGACTTATTGCTTTATTGCCAGCTATAATAGCATCTAAAAATACATATAAAATTGACTATATTACACAAATGCAATTCTATATTGCAATATTAGCTGATCGTTATCAAATTTCTTTGGATAATCATTTTTTTGACCTTTTTAAAAAAATTTCATTAGAACCAGCTCAAAAAAATAAATTATTTCTTTCCTTATTGCAAATCCAATCAATAGAAACTGATTTATCATTAGCTCATTCACTTAATACCGAATCAGAAGAAACGGCACTCATTCATGCTGGTGCATACCACACACATCAGGTGGAAAAATTTTTATTACATAATAAATATCAAATGAAGCATCAAGTAAAAAATGGTCTTAATGCTCAAAGTTTAACTAACATTACCTGGCCAACAAAATTTGAAACAACATTCGCAGGTCAAATTTTAGACTTTATCGAAAACAAATAACATGCTATCTACTAAATATAAATTATTTTTACCTGTTCTTATTTGTGCAACTTTAATTACTATAGATTTGTACCCAATGTGGTCTAAAAAGCATCTCTTCTCAAAATTTGAAACTATAGTTTCTCATTTAAAGAATCAAAAACGATTATATACTCAAAAGAAATCAATCTTTGAAAAAATAGAAGATTTTTTCGATCATTCACGTGAAAAAAAGATTCATGATGTTTTTATTAAAACATTAGGAAATAAAGAATTTATTAAGGATACAATTAAAAATAAAGGCATATTCAAATATTCTCAGGAATTTATTAATGATTGCCTACCAAAGAAATTTGAAGAAGGTTGGGAATATACACCATTGACCCCTTTAACTTTTTCAATCAAAAAATTTGGTTCAAAAAATACTAACACTTTATGGTTTGATAATGATATCGATCAACCCATAAAAGAAATCTTTCAAAATAAAAGTACGGCAGAAATAACAGAAATACAATCAAATATCGTTAAATCACTCATTAATGCCGGGGCTGATATTAATAAAAAAGAATATTTGGGCAAAGCTGTTGAACATAATTATAATCATTTCGGTATTCATCGAGTAAAACCATTATTAAGCTTTCCATTACATGATGCTATAGATAGTTTAAATATAGGAGCTATTAAAACTCTCATTGAAAATGATGTTTTGATCAATGATAGCATTGAGCAAGTGCGTAAATATTGCGGAGATTATAGTTATTCATATGATAACTATTTATTACACAAAATTCATCAAATCAAAACTGAGTGTATTCAAGAGAATAATCAATCTGATTTACTAATAATTAATCAGATTGAACAAATGTTACTCAAAGCTGGTGCACGCGAATCAAATGAAAGTGATCATAAACCTGAATGGTTTGACGATTTTGTTAATCAACACACCCAACATAATGATAATTATTCTTTTTCTGAATCAAATCACAATATTCATGTTAAAGAGTTTACTTCAATACTAGCTATACCATTAGAATCTTCACCCAAAGAAGTTCGTATAGCTTTTTTAAAAAAAATTAAAGAGATACACCCTGACAATTTTAAACCTAATACAAAAGAATATGAGAAATGCCTTGAATTAACAAAAAAGTTAATACATTTATATGATCTTTATAAATGTTCAATCAAATGAAATAATCTAAAACAAAAAATGGCTTTTTTGGGATACAAAACAACTTTCATTAAAGTTTGTAATCTTCTCTTTAATTATTTTTAGATCTCTGTATTTGCTTAATATCTTGGGCAATGCGCTCAAATAAATCTTTTCTTTTTGCTTCATACGCAGCTATTTTGCTTGATCGCCTGGCGAATACACATACATTTTTGCGCCGCTTTTAGGATTAAGAGCTTATCCGAAAATTCCCACGAGCCTAAAATTGTGAATAGCAGAGGCTAATTGACACAGGGCTAGAAAAGAACTTTTTGTTTTTGTCCAACAAAATTTGAGGCCATGATTCCATTGTTGAATGCCAAAAATTTGTTCAATTCTCCAGCGGCCACCCGGTTTTATTTTTCTTTTTGTTTTATCACGCCGAACATTTGTAGAAGCGTGTAATGCTAAATTTTTATATAATTGTTTAGCATCCCAAGCAGAATCAGTAGCCTTTTGGTTTATCTAGAAATTTTTTAATATGTTCAATATGTGGCATAAGCAACTTTGAATCATGTTTGTTAGCAGAATCAATTAATATCGATAAAATGATTCTATTCCAATCAATAACTATTCCCTT
>JBMOLF010000009.1:0-91136 GCA_049325595.1 Candidatus Babelota bacterium | reverse complement strand
TGCTTGACCACTTCATCAACAATCCAGTATAGTTCTACTATATTTTTCATGGGTAGCTCCTCTCTTTTTGCTTCTAGGAGCTATCCTATCTCTCTTTTAACTTCTTTTGAATTTCACAATTCGACTTATCTAATAAATAAGAATATTGCATTTTTTGATAATATAATAAGCTCAGAATTTACATCGCTGAATAAAGTAGATGAAGCATTATGTAAATTTTACAATTTAAAATTAGGGTTTCATGCAGCCCAATTAGAAATTTTGTTGAAAAGATGGAGCTCCTGCCTGCATGAGTTCTATGAATTATCCAAAAAGTTAGAACAGAAATAGAGTATCAGGGGTAGAAATGAAAAAAATCATTACTTATTTTTTTATTTTTTTTCTCCTCATGCAAAACAAATTCAATGCCTATATTCATTCAATATCCTTGGGAGGTGGGTAAGGCTATTATGTGGAAGTAAATAAATCTGACACCAAAGGAGGCGGCTTTTAGACATCCTCATAGAGGATTTGCTCCCAACATTGTTAATTTACTGCTCTCGTTCTTTCTTTTCTTGATATTTTACGTACTTCTTTATTTTCTCTAGATCTAATCCAACTGCGTCAACGCAATATCCTCTTACCTTTTACAATTCCGACATAGCCTGATATCGATAACTTAGACGGAATCATCACCAGCAGATGTACGTGATCTTTTTGTATATTCAGTTCAATTACTATACATCCTTTTTTATCAGATACCAATCTAATTGCTTTTTCAACTCTCACTTCTCCTTTTAATATGCGAAACCTATATTTAGGAACCCAAACAATATGATAATGGCAATGCCATATACTATGTGCTAAGCTTCTAAAACGACTCATTTGCTTAACCTTCGATTGTTGTTGCTGGGAGTAACCAATCTTAGGTTAGCAATGAGTTAGAACATGCATAGCAAACTATTTATTACCACATCAACAGGATGTGGTTTAAATGTTAGAATTAAACCTGGCGGTCACTAGAAAATCGGGCAAATTTTTGGCATTCAACAATGGAATCGAGGCATCAAATTTTGTTGGACAAAAACTAAAAGTTCTTTTCTGATCCCTATGTTAATTAGCCTCTGCTATTCACAATTTTAAATTTTTGGGAATTTTCGGATAAGCTCTAGTAGTATCGTGCAATTTTGTATAAAGCAATTATGGCAATAAAGAACATATTATTTTCGATAAGAGCATTATTCATTTTAAGCTAATGAAAATTGAACAAGCAAAAAAGCTTATAATGAAATAATTAAACAAAATAAAAATAATTTTAAAAATTATCTGAATGGGTAGAAAATGAGTTGCGATGAGATTTTAGACGTAGTTTCTAAAGAAGATAAAGTAATAAAAAAAGAAAAAAGAAGTGTTATTTATCAGCAAAAACTACATTTTCGCGTGATTAATGCATTTATATGTAACTCAGAAAAAAAACTATGGATACCGCGCCGACATCCTGATAAAAAACTATTCCCTCTTTATTTAGATTGTAGTGTGGGTGGCCATGTTATGAGTGGCGAAGATTATGAAACTGCATTCATACGCGAAACACAAGAAGAATTAAATATTGATATAACAAAAATAAATTTCAAAAAAGTTGCACGGTTAACGCCTTTTACTCACGGCACTTCAGCATTCATGTGGGTATATATCATTTATTCAAATGATGTTCCGGCCTTTAACAAGAATGATTTTGTCGAATATTATTGGCTGAAACCTAATGAAGTATCAATTCGGTTAATGAATGGCGATAAAGCAAAAAGCGATTTGCTTCCTATTTTAAAAGAAATAGAGGGTAAGCTATGATCATCATTTTATTATTATTGTCTTTTTGTTTCTCGCTCTATGGGTTTGAAAATTATATTTTAATAGGTCCACCTGGCAGCGGGAAGGGGACATTTTCATCAAAAATGACACAAGAGTTCAATTATAAGCAAATTTGTCCTGGAGATATTTTAAGAACCCATATTAAAAATGAAACTGAGCTAGGCAAATCTATCAAAACAATTGTAGAAAGTGGGGATTACATTGATGATCAAATAATTTTTAAAATTATTGATGATCAAGTACGAGAATGTATTCATAATAATATTCCATTTATTATTGATGGATTTCCAAGAAATATAGATGGATTTAATTTTTTAAATAATTTATTTGAACAATTAAAAATTAAAGAAACTATTGTATATGTTCATTTTATTATTAATGATAAAATATGCATAGATCGAATTTCAAATAGACTTGTCTGCTTTAACTGCTATAGCATTTACAATTTAAAAACAAAAATTCCTCTTAACCATATGGTTTGTGATAATTGTAACCACCAATTAGAACAACGATTGGGAGATAATAAAAAAAATACAATAAAAAGATTGTCTTATTATAGAACAAAAATAGAACCATTAATTGATTTAGCTAGAATGCAATTTAAAATTATTGAAAAATATTAATATAAAGTTTGCTCTTTTATCTCCAGTCAATTACATTGTCCTTGTCACATCTTAAAAAACTTCGCCAAAAAATGTGATAAAAAAAGCAAATGCAACACAAATTATCCATCAAGGAATCACCTCATGAAATTCGCTCGAATTACATTTATAGTATCATTTTTTTACATCAACTTTGGATTTGCAGATCAAACATATTTGCAAGAATTTCAAGCTTTTAAAGAAACTGCCGAGTACAAAGAATTTTTTGACAATAAAGATGTTGCATCAAATCTTAAAAATATTCAACGTGATATTTATAATCACCAACAGCTTTCATTTATCTATCGTTTGTTACACAAAGTTTTTTTAGATACCGATACGATTATTGTAAACTCACGTACTATGCCTAAGCTTTATTCACACATTGAAAATATTTGTAATGAGCAAAAAATTAAGGTTCCGGTAATTTTTATCTCCAACAAAAAATCTATTTTTAATGCATTTGCTGCAAAACTTCTTTTAAGTTGTGGCGGCATACTTATCGGTCAAAAAATGCTCAATGAAGTTACTGATGAAGAACTAGAATCAGTAATTGCTCATGAACTAGGACATATAAAATATAATCACACCAATAAAATGTTTGCATTGAATCGATTAATTTATATTTTTGTTGCGTCTTGGATTTATGATCGTAATCCCATTAGAATGAATGATTCTTTTTTTACAAAAATTGATAAGTTTCAAAAAAATGACTACCAATCAAATATTTGGGCTGCATTATTTACCCAATTAATTATTGGAAAACGATTTGAACAACAAGCAGATGAATTTGCTTATAAAACAGTTGGTAAAGGCCGAGGTCTTAAACAATTTATGCAACGAGTTATAGAAAAGCGTAAAAAATATGAAGCCGAAATAACTTCATCTAAAGCATTATTACAAACACATCAACAAAAATTCGGGACTATCGACAATCTACTTTTTAAGATCCGCTTCTTTTTTGCTGATGAATTACACAAGCTTTATTACTGGCTTTACTATAATACTCGCCTTGGCGCACATCCAAGCCCGGAAGCACGCATAGAAACTATTGAAAAATATTTAAAGGCTATTGATACCCATTAAGGAGAAATATGATAACAACAAAAAAAATATCACTAGCTATTAACGCTTTAAGTTGTTTAATTATTTTAAATAGTTATGCAGCTGAAAAAACAATAAAAAAGCTTGATGACTTACAACAGTTGTACGCTCAATTAAAAAAAGAAAACAAAACTATTATCACTTTTATTGGTTATTCGGTCGCTGAATATGAAAACAACCAAGAAATGCTTGATATCGTTGATAATGTTCTTAAGCAATTTGATTCTTCATCTTTAGTAGTAGCTGCTGGTTTTGATGATATTGGTATTGGGCAAGTATACAAACAAGCTAAAAAACATAACATACCAACTATTGGGCTTGCACCAATAAAATTCTTAAACAGCGCAAAATTTACCCCTTCGACTTATGCTGATCAAATGTACTACATTGAAAAAAAACTTGATGAAAATGATTCATTGAGCGCCGTCTCTCAATCGCGCATAGCACTCAGTGATTTTTTTATTGTAATTGGTGGCGGACCAGTGGCAGCTGAAGAACTCAAAGCTGCATTTATAAAAGATAAAAGTAAAGTAACATTCTACGCTGCTGACATGAACCATAAAAAAGCAATTGATTTTGCTAAAAGCCAGAATCAAGCTGTTCCAATATCTTTTGAAGGATCCGCAGCGCTGGTATGGACAGATTTACATAAATAATTAATTTCAAAAACCCAGCGGTAAAATGCTGGGTTCTATCTTTATAAGAAATCAAATCTAAAAATTAGGTTTATACATTTAATTAAATGCCAAATTTAGTTTTTAAAGTTCCATGCGACCTTGATAAGTTTTCATCTCTATCCACAGTTATAAAATTTATTTAATCAATTCGCTTGTTTTCTTTGCCAACGCTAAGAGTTCTTGCCTATTTTCTAGAATAGAATAATTAAATTGGGCATTAAATACTTCTAGGCCATTATAAGCACCAACTAGTGCGCCTGCTAATGTCGCAATGCTATCGCTGTCGCCTGGGGTATTTACTGCTTCAATGAGTGCTGCATGACAATTTTTTGAATGACGTGCAAAAACATACACTGCTGCTGCTACTGCTTCATCTGCCGACCAGCCTAATAAATAACCATGAGGAGAACGATAGTTACGTTGTTTTTGATTGTTAACTCCTAAAACAAGATTAGGTGTATACCCCTGTACTGCCATTTGGTAAGCATACCAAATCATATCACTCGTTAATAATTGGTCTTTGGCAATCAAGTTAGGATCATACAAACTATTATTTTTATCCAGTTTAATTGCTTGCGGTTTGTAGGTTTTTTCTTCACTATCAAATTGCTCTGCTACTTCTACCATTTTTTGTACAATCTCTTCTAAACTCTTACCATGTAACGCTTCTGCTACACCACAAGCAATAGCACATGAAGCTGCGCGTGCCATGGGATGACGATGCGTTAATTGTGATTGTTTGTCGGCTAAGATGCAAAGATGATTAGTATCATTGCCATAAAGCAAGCCAAGTGGCCATGCACGCATAACTGATCCGCAGCCACCTTCTTTTAAAATTTCACCATACAAAGCTTGCTGATTTGCACGATTGCGGTCCCACCAACAAGGATCAATCTCTTTTTGTTCCTTTTTCTCTTCTGCCTCTTTTTTTGCTTGAAGCTGTAATTCAAAAAGCGCTTCTAAAACTTGACCAGCATTAATATTGGTAGGCCCATGAGCGCGATAATAACAATATGGGTCAACACTCATTGATTTTTTGCCGAATAATTCGCTGCACCGCAACGCATAATTTCCTATGAATAATTCATCTGACAAATTGTTTTGTTTTGCTTTGAGTGCTTCTTCAAGCAAAATCTTTGCCATCAGGGTATCATCGGTATAAAGCGCTTTATTATGTATTACATCAGTTGGCTTAAAATCGGCAAAAGAAGTAATACCTTGCGCACCATATTTTTGTTGTATCTTAAAAGTAGTATCAATAAACTCAGTGACCCGGCCAAGTGCATCGCCAACTGCTGAAACAATTATAGCACCTGCAATTTTATCTTGTTGATTGCAATAAGCAGTAATTGAACAAAAAAGTACAATTGCTAACAAAAACTTTCTTAAAATCATATATGCTCCTAATAATAAATTATCTTTAAGTTTATCACTATATTGCTTATTTAGCAAAATAAAATTCATATTGAAAACTTTTATAAGCCGCCATCTGTTTTTTATTGTGTTTTGACAATACGTGCGTCATTTGATACGATGTAATCGTATCTCACCTCAAACTCCTTAGATAGGAGAACATCATGTTCAAAAAAGTTTTTGCATTCATTGGATTAGGTACCTTAGCGTTCATGCTCATTGGCTTACCATCTATGTTTTATATTGTCGAGCCGGGTTATACTGCCTTACATTTGCGTCTAGGGCAAATTATCTCAGCACATGAAGCCTCGGGTTGGTACGTTAAAGCGCCTATTATAGATTCGGTAATTTATATTAATAACCGCATATGCAAATCAGTGATTGAAACAACGGCACTTTCAAAAGATTTGCAAACAGTCTCTATTGGGGTAGCAATCAACTATAAAATTAATAATGCTGTTGCGTTATATCAAACAGTGGGCACTAATTTTGAGCAAGTGATCATTGATCCATTTGCGCAAGAAAGTATTAAAGCTGTTGTGGCAAAATATACAGCCGAAGATTTGATCCAATATCGTCATGATGCAAAAGAAAAAGTTAGTTCTGAGCTAAAAGAACGCCTACTACCACTTAATATCACTTTAATTGACTTTAACTTTGTACATTCAGACTTTTCGCCTGACTTTATTAAAGCAGTTGAAGAAAAACAAATTGCAGAACAAAGCGCTAAAACTGCACGCAATTTAACCGAAAAAGTTAAAGAAGAAGCATTGCAAACCAAATCGAAGGCAGAAGCTGAAGCCTATGCACTCAAAGTAAAAAAAGAAGCCGTGACGCAAGAACTTATTGAATTAAAAAAAGCTGAAGCATTAGTTAAAGCAATCGAAAAATGGGATGGCAAGCTTCCACAAGTCGCAGGTGGCAATACGCCATTTATTAATTTGGCTGCATAGAAGTAAAAAAAAGGCCTGTTTTTTACAGGCCTTTTTTATGCTAAAAAATAATCTTAATATCCATAGACATCATATTTTGCATATTCTGAAAATCCAATCTTTTTATAAATTGATTCTCCCATTTCTGATGCTAGTAAAATTGCTTGAGCTATGCCACGCGCGTGAGCATCATGCAAAGCGTGGTGACTTACTGCAAAACCCAAACCTTTTTGTCTAAATTCTGGCAATACACCAACCCAATGCAATCCTGCAATAGAGGCATGGTCTATAACCATACTTGTCGCTGCAGGAACATCTTGATAATACCCAATATATAAATGAATGTTATTGGGTTGGGCACGCTTTAAAAGATATTCTATAAATAGTTTAAATTGGTTTACTGCAGGAATACTATAAGCTTTGCAAACAAGCATTACCCATTTATCATAATCTGCATTATCTATTTTTCTTATCTGTATATCCGGTCCATAGGAAACTTGCTGCATCTCATTCAATGACAAAATCATCGCTGGATATGAAATCTTGTATTGCAGTCCAAATGATTCTAATTGTTTTTTTAAAACAACATCATTCTGATCTACAAACCATCGAAAAGGGGTGGCTTGATAAAACATCCGCGCAGCTATTAAATCGCCAATGTTAGTTAAGTTATTACCATACACGCGGTTACAAAAAGGAAGCTGCGACCCACTTTTCATTGCAAATATGCGCTCATTGGCATAATCATTTGCCGGTGTTCCTATGTTCATGTACAAAAGATATTGCAATAACTGGTCCTTATTCATGGATAAGCCTTTTTGTTTTTAAGCATTATTTATCAAACAAATTTTTGCTAGAATAGTATGCTCTATTTTAACATGTTTGTATTATCTTTATTTATTGTTATCGTGCTCATACAAGTAATTGTTATGATGAGCAAAAAATAAGAACAGAGATTAGCAATCGCGATAAACGTTATTAAGCAATCTGTTATTGGCAAAATTATTGCTTTAAGCAGTAATGAGGGTGGACATAGCTGCTTTCATAAGTTGTTATGGAAAACATTTGCACAACTAAATAAATAACTTTATTTTTCTTTTGCCGCCCAGCCCAAAAGCCATACCGTTATTAAACCACTTGCAATTATAGCAAACCAATTTAATTGGGAAGTAAGAGTAATGCCAAAAATAGTAAAGGGCAACATTCCGGAAAAATTAAGAAGAAAATGACTTAAGGTATGAAATGCAAATGCGCCAGCTAAGAAAATAAGAGTATCTCTTTTTGACCACATAGTTTTATCCTTATCTTTTTTTTGCTAAACAACGTTTCTTATAATTATTTTTGTCCCAAATTTTACAAAACGTTATCCCACTTTCTTCATCAGTTATCGGCTTGTCATCTGGTTTTTGATCACGGTATTCACAAATACGCGAGCAAAAGCATTTACCTTGTGGCGCTTCTTGATATCTAGAATGAACAAATGAAGTTGCAAATCCAGCAAAAACTAGTAATGATAAAAGACATTTTTTGAACATTTTACCCTCTTTTTTTAGTTCTTTTTATAATTCTATCACATCAATTTTCATGAAATAAATGGTTTTATTAAAATATTAAAAAAATATAAAAATATTCTTATTGAATAGCTCAAAATGCTATACTACAAAAAAAGGAGAATTTGCCATGAATAAAAAAACAATTTTATTATCAATTTTATTTATCTTACCAACTATTAGTTTAAGTTCTGAGTATAAAAATCTGGCAACTATCGTTGAAGAGGCCAAAAATCCTAAATTTGCCTTAGAAAAATTAGTAGATCTGATTGAAAAAAATCCCACCAAACTAGAACAAAAATTTTTCTCCCAAGCACTTACGGCAATTGCAAATAAATTTCCTTGTTCGGGGTATTTTTTGAGTTACAATTTACCGGTAGATTTACAAAAACAATTTGAAGTTTGGTATGAGGATTATTCAAAAAAACATCCTGAAGAACAAATTATAAAAACAATTATGGGGAAAATGAGCACTTTCCATGACGAATTGGTTAAAATTCCTGCAGCACAAGTAAATGATTTTATTGCAAAAAAAAGATCTGAATTTAAAAATTCATTACAACAATTAGAAAATTTAGGAGTTAATTTAAATCGTGTTGTCTTTTGTGAAGAATTAGATCATAATTTGCTTTCCTATGCATTTACCAAAGATCTTGACAATCCAGCAGCAAAACAACATTTAGTATCGTTAATTCTTGAAAGCTCACCTGACTTTAATTTAACTGCCTTAGATCCACAAGGCAAAACCTTCTTTGGTGCCACATCAGAATTATATTTTGATGCGCTTAAAAAAACTTCTAGTTTACAACAACGAGAACAGCTTGCAAAGCTAATAACTGATGTTAAAAAGGCAACTGATACATATCAAAAATAATCAGTTTAATTGCACTCACCTTTATCAACGTATTAGCTTGTCAAAAACAACCAAAAAAACTCTATGGGTAAATATGAAAATAGGTATTATTGGTGGTGGTATTGCAGGCCTAGCAACCGCATGGTTATTAGAACAAGAACATGAGGTGGTTTTATTTGAAAAAAATAATTTTTTTGGCGGTCATGCCCAAACGATTTACCTTGAAGAAAAGGGCAAAAGCATACCAATCGAAATTGGTTTTGAGTTTTTTAATGAACGCATGTACCCACATTTTTGTAGTCTGCTAAAAATACTCTCTGTGCCGACAACCATTTATCCATTTACTTATTCCTTTTTTTCTCAACACTCCTCATCGGTATATGTTTTGCCCCCAATTCAAGGTCATAAAATTTTTTGGCATACACTCACTCCATTAAAGATTTTAGCGCTCCTACAACTAAAAAAAACAATACATGAGGGAATAAAACTCATACAATCAAAAGAAAAGCTCATAACACTTGATGAGTTTGCAAAAGAAGCAAAAATTTCATCTTCATTTATGCGTAATTTTTTTTATCCGTTATTCAGCGCAGGATGGGGCGTTAACTACGAAGAATTTGCTACATTTTCCGCTTATAATGTGCTTGCCTATATTGTAAAAAATAAACCTATTGGCTTACAACCGAGCTATTGGTATCAAATTACGGCAGGAATGACCTATTACATAAATAAATTAGTCCATAATCTTACAAAAACCCATCTGTATTCATCTACCAGCGCAGAACATATTTATTATGAAAATGGCAAATATGTAATCGAGGCAAGTAAAAAAAGAATTCTTGTTGACCATCTTATTATCGCAACTGATGCACATAAAACTGGTGATCTTTTAAGGAACATTAGCCACACAACTACTTTAAGGAATACCATCAAAACCCTAGATTACATTCCAGCAACTTTAGCAATACACGAAGATCGTCGCTTTATGCCACCTTGCCCACGCGATTGGTCTGTTGCTAATGTATGGCAAAATAATAACTTTAGTACCCTTACCATTTTTAAAAATAAGCCAACTAAGAACCCCTGTTTTCGTAGCTGGCTGCTACCAGAATTTCCCGAACCAAAAACTATTCACGCGATACAACATTATCACCATGCAAAACCAAATAAAAATTATTTTAAAACCCAGGAGATCATCGCACTAGAACAAGGTAAAAATAATTTATGGGTTGCAGGACTGTATACTAACGATATTGATTCGCACGAAAGTGCTTTAAATTCGGCTATTTACATTGCACAACAATTAGCGCCGACATCAGAACGATTAAAAAAACTTCTTGCTTTGTAAATTATTTAGTTGGTTTATCAAATAATTTACGAAGCTCATTTTTTGCCCGTTCCAATCGCATGCGATCTTTGGCAGGCAATTTTTTTCCCGCACGATTAATATAATAATTAAGCATCGACATGGCCGATTGAAATTTAGTTCCTTTGGTGCGATTGCTGGCAAGCACAGCTTGTTGTAACCCCTTTGCTATTTCTTTAGATGTCCGGGTAAAAATACCCTCTGGCAAATCCATTGCAAAAGAAGTTTCCCTCACTTTTTGCACCCATTTCTTTTTTGTATTTTTGACCATAAAAAAAGGTGGCTTTGCGCCACCTCTCCTGATATAAATTATTGAGAAATTTTTTCACCAAGATATACCACGCCTGTAGCTGGACTTGCTGGATCTTGATATTCATAATAGATCAGCGTTTTAACCCCAAGATTTTCATAAAGCCGTGGATAATCAATGCCCACCAAATTAGCTTGAGACATTGTTGCTGGTTTTACAATAGTCATACTGTACCAATCTCCACCTTGATTTTTATTTTCTACATGAAGAATATATCTTTTACTAATACGGACAATTTCTTCAGCTGCTTTTACCGCAACTATAAACGGCAAATGCATCATTACCGTACACGTAAATACTAAGTCGAAACTTTCAGGGGCAATCATAGGTAAATTATGCAAAGAACCTTTTATAATATTTGCCTCTACAGAAATATCTGGCGCAATAATATGAGTTCTTGTTTTAAAATTTTCATTAATCTGTGCAAGATGAGTTGAATCGTGCTCAACACAAGTCAATTTAATATGTGGTTTTTGGGCAAAAATATATTTTGAGATTTTGCCACATCCTGCTCCTAATTCACACACAGATTCTACAGTTAGTGGTTTTACCGCGTCTAAAAGTCTTTGATGTACTGGATTAATATGGGGATACTCATATCCTTGATCTATCCAACCGTCAAGTGTTGGAACACCAGAGTAATTTGATTCGTCCTTTAATGCTGCTTCATATAATTGTAACTCCTTTTCCACATTGCATAATTGAGCAACATTTATTTTAGGCAAGTTGCATTTAAGTAATTCATTAAAGTCACAGGGCTTTAATTGATATGAAAATAACAAAGACATAAAAATAAGCTTTTTCATTACTTATCCTTTAAAAAATTAGTGATGATTATTAAGAGGAATTAAAATTTGATTCTTATCAAATTGTGTAAGCTCTATCCACGCCCGAGTATTCCAACCACAAAGCGCATCCATGAGACTCCCAAAATCAAAAATAAATATGTTTTTACGACTTTTCCATAAACGCTTAGTTAAAATTCTGCCAGAACATCCCATTGATAACACTACAATTTTATAGGTATCATCTTGCTCTCTTAAAATTTTTTGAGCCTGTTCTTCGATCTCATTTATTGATGAATAGGCATTAACAGCTGGTGTTGGAATAAAAATTGTTTGGTTACCAAATAAAAGTTTAATAATCGTGTTTGGAATACATTCATTGCCTATTAATAACAAACAATTTTGTGACTTAAGAAATTTTAAAAAATCCAAACAAATATCAACATTATATGTTGCTGTATATGCAAGTGCAACTGGAGAATAAATATCTGTTATCTCTTGCCCCCAAAGAGGTTGTGCTCGGGCTACAAATTGGCATGCCTGTTCATAACCAACTTCATGATTACCAGGGAACATATGCTTTTCTAAGCCACCAAATTCTTTACAATGTAATGGCAAGGTTTTTATTATAGTTTTATGGTTAAGGCTAAAAGCTTCTTGCATTTCATGTTGTAGATGTGCATTTTGCAATTGGCACAACTCATTCATTCCATAGGCAAGGTTTAAATCTCCATCACCAAAACGTAAATAACAACCTGATTGTTTATTTTCAATAATATTTTTGATTTCTTGCAAGGTTTCCTGTGTCCCATGAAAAATTAATCCGTAGGTTGTATTACTTAAAAATATAATATTTAAAAAAATAATAGTCTTAAGACCCTTCATATCAAAGCTCCATAGAAGTAATTTGAGAACCGTCACCAAAAAAATGAGCCATAATACCCAGATCTTGTAGGATATATATTTTTTTAGCGTTAATATTATTATGTATAAAATCAGCCACTACTTTTTCTATTGATATCATTTCAACTTCCATGCGATGCAAATCCATTTCTTGTACCATTTTTTTCATGCAATGATAACGCATTGCATAACACCCTGTATAAACTTGGCCATAAGAATCATATTTTACAAATGCATCACAATCAGGATTTTCTTTAATTAATTTAAATAAGGCAAAATGTCTTAATTGATAACGCCCCGTTAATTTAATTACCATAGTTTCGTCATTTAAATTAAGTAGCTCGAGCGCCTTCAGCATAGAAATTGCTTCATTTACACCTTTGTTACGTAAATTGATATTATTGCATGCAAAATAAAATACATTGCTACAATAATCATCTAAGAATGAAGGTCCTCCTACCAAATGATTTTCAACAACATAAAAAGGTACGGCTAGCTGTGGCAATTGCTTCAAAGCTTCGATGTATTCTTTTTTGCGCTGCTCAAATTGTGCGGGGATTAACGATGCGGTACACAAAATAACAAGATTTTGGGCTTTTGCTTGCAACATACAAAATAGTAAATAAACGAGGAATGGGACATTGATAAACTTCAATTATTTCTCCAAAAATTAATAATGTTCAATAACATTATCTTCATGTTTGATTGGAATTCGGCATGTTTTTAAATTTTCAGTCCAATGTTGGGTATTATGCCTGTACCATTCAATAACATTCTCTAAGCCTTCTTCTAAGTTAATTTTGGGTTCCCATCCCAACAGCTCTAATGCTTTTTTTGTATCAGAAATATGTAACATCACCTGTCCAGGTCTATCTTTAGTGTAATTTTTAAAATCATCTGGCAAATTAAAGTAAGTTAATATTACATTGGCAATTTCATTAACCGACGTAGCACGTCCACTGCCCAAATTAATAACCTGATTTTTAATTTTTGAGAAATTGTCGGCATGCAAAATCATGTCTAACGCGCGCGCAATATCATACGTATGAACCCAATCTCTTTTTTGTTCCCCATTTCCATGAATTGTAAGAGGTATTCCTTCAATTGCCTGTGCAATAAGACGAGGGATTAATTTTTCAACATGTTGGTTTGGTCCATAATTATTAAAGGGCCTAACAATAACTGCAGGAATATCATAGGTACACCAATAAGCATATACTAAGCGATCAGCCCCTGCTTTAGCAGCTGCATAGGGTGTGCGTGGGTTAATTGGATGGTCTTCAGTCATATGAAATTCTTCGGCAGTACCAAATACTTCAGAGGTTGAAATATGAATAAACCGCTCAACACGCTTGTTATGTTTTACCAATGCTGCCATTAATGAACGAGTTCCTAATACATCAGTTTCAAAAAAAACATAATCATCAACTATGCTACGCGCTACATGCGATTCTGCAGCAAAATGCACAACAAAATCTGCATCGCTCATAAGTTGGTCAACTAATTCAACATCAGTGATGCATCCTTTTACAAAAGTAAATCTATTAGAATTGCGCACTTGTTCATTAATATTATTTAGATTTCCGGCATAAGTAAGTTTATCAAGCACGGTAAAATGATAATCTGGATACTTTTTGAACATATAATTAATAAAATTACTACCAATAAATCCTGCACCACCTGTTACAAAGACATTTTTTGCTTCAATAAAATAAGAAAATAAAATTATCCAAGAAAATAAAATAGAAATTTTTTTAGATGATAAATAAATCATAGTGTCTCCTTTTTTATGACTTAAAAGGTTCTATTAAAATTGCGTAGAATAGTCAAGGTGACTTTTCCCATCTATTCTGTAACTTGACAAAGGACCTAGTTTTACTACTTTGTAGGCATATATAAAAAAAGGAAAAAGGTATGAAGAAAAATATTTTTTATGCACTGGTCATATTAGCAACTATCATTAGCCACTCTATTTATGCTGATCATTTACTTAAATGCAATTCTAAAGTTTTTATTCATGGTTATCATGACAATTATACCCAACCGCTATTGAATATTTTAAAAAAATTCAATATTAATTATGAGCAAACATCAATGTTTGATAATAATGATGCTCTTTATATCATTTTTGATGCACATCAACTTAATAAAAAAGATTTTCCACAACATTACATTATTTACCAAACATTAGATCTTTCTGGGGCATATTTGACATCAGATTATAATGAAAAACTATCGAATGCCATAGCAGTATGGGATTATAACAGTAGTAATATTAATCATTATCGTCATCTTTACAATTATTATTACTTTCCTGCCAATTACGAATATGCTGATCCAGTAATTTTACCGTGCTTTCTACCAACTCGCGCACTTGACTCTTACAAACAAATGCTTATTTACAGTAATCAAAAAGATACAGACATATCAAGTCACATTCCAGCATTATTTACCTATACGCTACTTTTAAACCCTAATCTTATCGTTGAAGCAGGTGTCCGTGGTGGACAATCAACAAAACCATTTTATCAAGCATTGCAATTATGTTCAGCCACAATGATTGGCCTTGATATTGAACCCTCATATGCGGCAGCCTATAATGCCTTAAAAAATACCCTTTTTATTCATATGGACGACTTAAACTTTGTTAATTATTATCAAAACAGTGATTATAAAAACACGCCAATTGATTTAATCTTTATCGACACATCTCATTTATATGAGCATACACTTGCAGAAATAAAAATGTTTGTGCCTCTTTTAAATACTCAAGGAATTATCGCCTTTCATGACTCAAATGTTACCCCATTGCCAAATCATAGCTTTATGAGAATCAATGGAACAACCGATTCGGCTCCGGGCAATACCAGAGGAGTAACGCAAGCTCTAAAAGAATATTTTGCTCTTGAATTTAATGAACATTATTATGTTAATACCACTTTTATAAAAGATGGGAACACCTGGCATATGGTGCATTACCCATTCTGTAATGGGCTTACATTTTTACAAAAACGTAATTAAAATAGGATATTTATGAAGCGTTTATTAACTCTATTGTTGTTTATATCAACAGCTTTAAGTGCAAAAGTCTTAATAATTACTCATAATTATAATCGCCCTGATTTTATTGAGCTTCAGCACAAAACTTTTAAAAAATTTTTAAAAGATGATTATGAATATGTAGTTTTTAATGACGCGACTAGTGATCATATGCGTCAAAACATCTATGATATGTGTAATCGTTATCATATTCGCTGCATTGAAATACCACAAGAAATACATACCCGTCCTTACTGTCCGAGATTACCAGGTGACAACCTTCAACAAAATAATTACCGTCATAGCAATTGCGTGCAATACTCCTTAGATGTAATTGGTTATGATCATGATGGGGTGGTTTTCATTATTGATTCAGATTGTTTACTTGTGCGACCTTTTTCAATTGAAGATTACATGGCTGACAAACACATTAGCGGGCGCATAAATCGCCCACGCAATAAAATTCAATATTGCAGTCCACTTTTTTGTATGATTGCTATGAATAAAATACCAGATAAAAAATCGTTAAATTTTAATGCGGGAACCATAAATGGCATATTGGGCGATACGGGTGCATGGTCTTATTATTATATGCAAGAACACCCAGAACTTAAAATCATACCTGTTCATATGACCTTTAGTCATCAATTATTCCTTGGCGACAGACATATTAACAAGCCAGCAGATGTTCATATCTCAGATGAACTAAAAAGAAGTTTTTATGAGCATTATGGTTTTACTGATATAGAAATTGCATTCTTATTAAACCGTCCTGATACCTTTGAATATTATTTAGATCTTAATTTTGTACATTATCGCGGTTCATCTTATGAGCAAGATGGACAAAAAATGTCAATTTTTAACAATTATTTTAACGATATATTAGCAAATTAACGATGGATTTCATCATGAAAAAAATAGTATTAACACTTTTTATAAGCACCATTATTTTGTCTCATACTATGTTTGCTAAAACAGTTTTATTGTTCGGTGGAAAAACCGGTTGGATTGGCCAACAATTAATCCCTATTTTTAGTAATAGCGGGTATCAGGTTCATTGCGCTGAATCTCGATTAGAAAACAGAACAGATATCATTAACGAAATTAAAAAAATAAATCCTGATGTAATTGTAAGTGCTGCGGGACTAACCGGTACACCCAATGTTGATTGGTGTGAAGATCATAAACAAGAAACATTGCGTACTAATGTTATTGGCACACTCAATTTGGCAGATATTTGCGCTACATTAGACATTCACCTTACTAATCTTGGTACTGGATGTATCTATGAATATGATGCAGATCATAATTTAGAAAATCTAAAAGGATATACCGAAGAAGATACTCCTAATTTTAGTGGATCATTTTATTCAAAAACCAAAGCTATGGTAGATGGGCTATTGCTTAATTATCCAAATGTTTTAAATCTCCGTATTAGAATGCCAATCTCAGATGATTTGCATCCTAAAAATTTTATTACTAAAATTACCCGTTATCAAAAGGTAATCAATATACCCAACTCTATGAGTGTTCTTACTGATTTATTACCGCTAATCCCTCAAATGATTGAACGCAAATTGACAGGTAATTATAATTTTACTAATCCAGGTGTAATCTCGCACAATCAAATCTTAGATCTTTATAAAAAATACATTGATCCATCTTTTACCTATGAAAACTTTACACTCAATGAGCAAGCACAAATTTTAAAGGCAAAACGCTCCAACAATTGTTTGGATTGCTCTAAATTACTGAAAGAATTTCCACATATTCCCTCTATACAAGAATCAATAGTAAACGTATTTAAACGAATGACACAATCAATTAAAGGAAACCAACAAGAATGATTTTTATAGTACTATTTTTCCTTATTTTGTTAGGCACTAATATAGGATTTTGTGTTGAGCTAACTATTTTAACACAAGATCCTCATAAAGGAGTGTTCCGCAGCCTACAAAATGGATTACAACAGCATAAAATAACTTACAATATAAATCCTGTTCGAGCAGAGGATGTCTATCCAGTAGTATTGGTAATTGATGGATTAGATAAATTTAGATATGGCGTCCATTTAAAAAAGTTAGGACATATTAAATTATTGTTAGCGGGCCCAAATTTAATGATTCGATCTTGCGATTACAACCATTTATTAGCCTCACCTGAACTCGATCACTATTTAGTACCTTCAGAATGGACAAAAATTGCTTATATTGAAGATGAACCAAGTCTTGCAGATCATATTAGCATATGGCCTTCAGGAGTAGACATTCATTATTGGCAACCTAATTTAGCACCTAAACAAAAAAAGGCGCTTATTTACTGGAAAACAGAATCAGAATCTTTTTGCAAATCAATTGAAGACATGGTGCAAGCTAAAGGATACATGACAACACGCATTACTTATGGCGCCTACTCTCAAGAACAATTTAAATCCGAACTTAATGAATGCGAATTTGCAATTTTTGTTAGTCGCTCAGAATCGCAAGGCATTGCCCTAGCAGAAGCTTGGGCAATGAATGTACCAACTTTCGTATGGAATCCTGGTGAATTTTTTTATGCCGGTAAACATTATAATCCTGTATCATCCTGCCCCTTTTTAACTGATATGCAAGGTAGAGATTGGAAGACGACTTCTCAACTTGAAAAGCTGATACAAGCATATCAAAATAATAAATTTATTTTTTCACCGCGAGATTGGGTATTAAAAAATATGAGTGACTATGCATCCATTGAATGCTTACTAAAAATTATCAATCAATTACAAGTCAGCAAAAATTAACGCTTGAGAATAAAACAGATACTTCCATAAAAATGAATTGATTGTATATGTTTTTGGTAATAGGTTAATTTTTCATATACCTCAGCCGGACATTTACCTGCATCAGCATATCCAGTGTAGGCACCTATATATCCTACTTCATCAACAAGCGATTGCAAAAAACGAATAGTTGTTTGACCATCAGCATTTGGTGCGCCAATTTCTCCTGCACCACCAAAGCGTTGCCAATATGAGGTATGCAAATCTTCAATTACATAAAGACCGCCACTTTTAAGAAAAGGAAACAGTGTTTTAAAGCTCGTAATTTGCTGGTGCATATGATGTCCGCCATCATCAATGATAATATCAAAATCGCCACCAACTGTTTTAATAAATTGACTCAATTCAGCGGTATTGCTTTGGTCTACAACGTAGAAATGGCAACGTTTAGATAGACCATAACTATATTTTTCAAATAATTCTTCCGATATATCCATAAAATATAATTCAGCATCCGTAAAATATTTATCCCACATGCGCGCAGAACCCCCTATTAAAAATCCTATTTCTAAAAATTTAATAGACTTATGGCGCAAATCAGTGAAATATTTTTCATAAACAGCGGTATAATTGTGACCGCTTGGACCTTTGTCAGTTTCGTGTGCGAGCTCGGATAAGGATGTTGCATGCAATTGATACACAATACAACCTAACAAAAATGCGATTATTTTCTGCTTCATCTTATTCCTTTTAAAAACTTATTTTCTTTCAATAAAATAATATGCTTACGAAATTAAAATCTAGCTTTATTAACTAATGCTAGATTTTCTGATTACCTCTATGCATTGTCTTTTCGTAAATATTTCTTATTTTTCAGTTTTTCAGGCAATAAACTATCGGTAGTATATTTCTCATATCCTTTGCCATAACCGAGTTCTTTCATGAAATTTGTTGGTGCATTTCGTATTTGTAAGGGCACTGGCAAATTGCCAAAGGCCTTTACATCGTCTACTGCTTCAAAGTATGCATTGTATGAATGCTTGCTTTTAGGAGCAAGAGCCAAATAGCAAACACCATGAGCTAAATTTATTGCACACTCAGGATAACCAATAGTTTCTACCGCACGAAACACATTATTTGCTATGGTTAATGCATCTGAATCAGCAAGGCCAATATCCTCAGAGGCAAATATTACCATACGTCGGGCTATGAATTTTGGATCTTCTCCCGCTTCAACCATTCGTGCAAGATAGTAAAGCGCTGCATCTGGCTGTGAGGCGCGCATAGATTTGATAAATGCCGAAATGGTATTGTAATGCTCTTCAGCTTTTTTATCATAGCGCAAGTAACTACTTTGCAAGGTATTTTGCAAATTTTCTACCGTAATTTCTTTATAAAGTTTTGCAGTATTTTCAATCATGGCAATAGCTTGACGAGCATCACCATTGGCCATACGCGCAAGCCAATCTTGTGCTTCTTGATCAATAACATAACCTATGCTATTGATAATTTGTTTGATTTTATCATGTGCTAATTCTTTAAGAACAAATACTCGACAACGTGATAGTAAAGCCGGTATCACTTCAAAGCTGGGGTTTTCGGTGGTTGCACCGATCAACGTTAATTGACCAGATTCTACGTAAGGCAATAAAAAATCTTGTTGTGCTTTGTTAAACCGATGAATTTCATCTAAAAATAAGATCTTAGGCCGTGACTCAATCTCTAAAACCGGCTTGGTTACTATAATTTTCTTTATATCTTCTTTGCCGGCAGAAACGGTAGAAAGTTCGTGGTATTCTGCGCCAATTTCCTGTGCATAAATGCGAGCCAAAGTTGTTTTGCCAACCCCGGGCGGCCCCCACAAGATAAAGCTAAAAATATGTTTTTTTTCAATGGCAACCCGTAATGGCTTACCGTGGCCAACTAAGTGAGTTTGACCAATATATCCATCTAGGTTTTTAGGACGAATTTTTGATGCTAATGGTTCCATATGAACCTCATAGTATAATAAAAAAGGTAAGAGTTTATCTGGGTTTGACGGGCACTGTATTGTGAGTATATTATATATTATAAAAGAATAGAGTATTTACAGCAAATTGTAATTTATTTACAAAAAAACAATATAGGAAATTTTATTACCATGAAAATAGCATCTTTAATACTAATGTTAGTGACTAGTATATCCTTACATGGCAACCTGCCTCACTCAGTAAGCCTTTTTATTATTCCTTCTGAGAAAAAGAACACTTTTGAAGCAGAGTTAACCGAACATCAGAACAAAAAAATTCAAAAAGGTATTGACGTTTGTGTTTGGGGTGGCGTGAGCCTAATTGCTGCATTAACCACCTGCCACAGCTGGGATAACTTACTCGCACACGCTCAACAAGGCCAATTGGCAGTAATAGACGTTGCTACGTTAGCAGCTTTGGGAGCTGCTACCTATCAATTGGGAAGTTTTACCCATAAAAAATATAAGCAATAAGCAAAAGAGGCACCTTGTTTGGTGCCCTATTTTATTTTTTCTTTTTACGTAACATTGGCAAGCCAGTGCGTTCATTTTCAATAACTTCATACCCTGCTGGCAACGCATCTAATGACCCCTTGCCTTGCTCTCCAGCAAAATAAAAAATCTTTTGCTTTCTATCACCGGCAAGTTTTACTTCTTTAGTATGTAAATAGTATGTTTTACCACTTTTTTTCGATTTTACACTAAAAGCCATTATTATTGCTCCCTTTTTTTTAAGTTTTTAACTATCTTTATGGAACAACGTAATAAATCTTATTAGTGAAAATCTAGAAGTTACACAATTTGTTTTATTCAAAAAGTGGCAAGGCTTTCATTTCCATCTTCTTTCAAGTAGTGCATATTGCCTACTTAGACTCGACAACTCTAAATAAAAGCCTGCAAAGCGTCTTCTTGTTATCTTGTCACACAAAAAATGCACACAAGCTTGAGGATGCTTTGTAGCCAATAAACCATTGAAGGCAATAACAATTCGCTTTTTATAGCGTTCGGCCTTTACTAATTCATCTTGGGCGTCAGGCATATAAGCAGATTCTTGCTTGAAGAGTTCTATATCTTGATCTAATTGCTTAATATAATTCTCAACATTTTTTTGCAATTGTTCATCCAATTTTTGCAAGCAATCTAAGTTGCTCATACCCTTAATCATTGAAACAGAGAATAATAAAAACAAAAAATATTTCATATAACTTTAATCAATTCCAATTGTTAGCAAGTAATTCATATTTTTTTTGCAGTTCTTTTGCTCCAATATGGTGCGCTAATTTTCCTCTTTTAAATCCGGTAGCATAAAAAGTACTTTGCGCATTTGGATGTTTTTTCCCAAGCAAATCAGTAATTGCTCCTTTGATTAAGGCGACATCATGGCGACAAAAAGTTGCCGCATGGTAGTTGCACTCTTGTTGATGTTTTTCACATTGACTAGTTAGTTTTATCAGATAAGTATCTACTCTTCTTTGCAGTTCAAAATCCAACTGGTCAAGTTGCTTTTTTGATTCCATAGCAAAAAACAAGTTCGAGATAAAAAAGATAAGCAACAAAATTATTTTCATAGATTTCATTATTTAAGATTATAAAGGCGATTTACAAAATCATTAGAAAATAGATTATCAGGATCAAGCTTTTTCTTTGCTGCAATAAATTTTGTTAATTTAGAGCCATACATTTGCGAAGCTTTTTCATAATCAAGAAAATTAATTTTTCCCCAATGTGGCCTACCACCTAACTCACAAAGTGCTTCATCCATGGTACGCAATAATGGCAAATAAGAATCATCAACAGGAGACCAGATATTAACGTATGCAACTTTGCGATCACCACAAGGACTCATTAATATATCTTTATCTCCTTGTGCAAACCGCACAACCACTGGAGCTGTTTTAAATCCCTTATCTTTATACTGCTCGTAAATAACTTTAACTTTTTGCAGAGCTTTTTCTAAATTTTCAAAGGGAATAGCATATTCTGATGCTAAATCTTTTTCTACACCCACTTCTGAAAACCATAGTAGCGTTTCATGGCTGGGGCGTGTTGTAGCAAGATCTTTACTTAAAGAATGGTCAATCTTGTTCCACAAGTGCGTTATCGCCATATTATTGTCAATGTGCCAAATAAATTGAAAATAATCATTGTTTTCGTATAGTTTTTTGTAATTTTTTATTACTTCCTCAAAACTATAGGTAACTTCTTGTGGCTGTATATCAAACAATGACTCGCACTGTAGGGTAAGCGAATAAATAATTCCTAATGCTCCCATGCTTACTCGAGCTGCTGCAAACAATTCTGGATTTTGTTCTTTTGAAAGTTTTTTTACAGAACCATCAGCAGTAAGCATTTCTATTTCAGTAATAAAACTTGAGAGGGATCCAGTTTTCCCTGTACCATGCACTGCGGTTGACACTGCACCTCCTAATGTTACTGATGTAGCGGGCAAATTTGAGAGCGAAAGACCCTGTTCAGCAAGTTTTTCGCTCAATTCTTTTAATTCAATGCCAGATTCTACTTTTACTCTTTTATTTATGGAATCTATTTCAATAATTTTATTTAAATTTTGAATACTGATCATGCAATCATTTGTAGTTGCTATATCACTCCGCGAGTATCCCTTACCAACAGCACGTATCTGCAATTTATTTTGTTGTGCAAAATGGAGAGAGGTCTGTAAATCTTTAAGAGTGCTAGGCGCGATATTCAATTGAGGACAACATTTTTGATTGCCCGCCCAATTCATCCAAGGTTGTTGCTCACTTGCTAATAATGAAATGGTCGTGCATAACAACAATCTATATAAATTACTTATCTTCATTGTTTGCCTCTTTTTTTAATAAAAAATTTGCGCCAGTATGGCACTGCTTCATTTTTTTGTCAAACAATTAGAAATTATAATTTACGCTTAAACTTGCGCTCTATTTCATTAAGTGATAATAACCATCCAGTGGGCCTGCCATGGGGGCAGGTAAAACGTTGTGGCGTTTTAATAAGATCGGCAAGCAGTTGTTCCATTTGAGCGTGAGTTAGTGTATCTCCAGCTTTTACAGCAGCCTTGCATGCCATTTGAGCGCGCAATTTTTCATTAATTAATTTTTCAAAACGATCATGCTCAATTGCCTTGTATTCTTTAAGCCATCCAATTGCTTGATGCACTAACTCATCAAACGATATCTCTTTCGCAAAAACAGGAACTGCTACAATTGCAATTTGATGCGCGCTAATTTGTTCCCATACAATGCCATTTTCTTTAAAGAGATAAAAATGTGCTTCTAATAATTGTAAATCATCTTGCTGGAGGGCAATTGTAATAGGAAACAACAAAGAAACTGGTTGGTTATTTTCAAAACGATTTGCAAACTGTTCGTATAAAATACGCTCATGGGCAGCGTGCTGATCAACTAAGAACAGACCATCTTCCTGCTCAATTAAAATATAGGTTTTATTAAACTGCCCTATAATAGTAAAATGCGGCAAAACTACCTCAGTGCCTACATCGTGAGCTGTCGATTGCGCAATAGTGTGTTGCACTTCTTCTTGCTTAAAGCTGGTAGATGGCGGCGCCACCACTTCTTGGCTCAATTGCTGTACGACTGGTTGCACAATAAAAGGAGTTGCCATTTCCGGAACAAAAAGATTAGTACGCGCTAAAGTAGGAGCAGGAGCATTCACCCATGCGTGCTTATCTTGAAAAAAAGAAACTTTTTTACCAATTTGCGCTGATAAATTATTTTCAAGCGCTTGTTTTACAGCTTGAGTAATTAAAGTTTCTACGGCACGGGGATGTAAAAACTGAACTTCTTCTTTTCTTGGGTGAATATTAATATCAACCTGATGAGAATCAATAGAAATAAATAAAGCTGTGGCCGGAAATCGATCTGCAGGAATAACATTAAGATAGCCCTTCATTACCGCCTTGCTCAGCGCTTGGTTTTTTACCCAACGATTATTCACAAAGAAAAACATGCATGATCTGTCATATCTATAATACTGGTGATTGGTAATTACACCATGTACACGCACTTGGTAATCGGCGTTTTCCTGCTCGATAGATATTAATTGACTATGCAAAGAAGAGTCCCACAACTGCATAAATCGTTCTGACAAATTCAATACTGGTGGGCAGTTATAAAGTTCTGCACCTTCAGAAAACATTTTAAAATGAATCGATTGGTAATCTAAAACAAATGCATGAAACAAATTAACAATTTGACGCCACTCAGTATCACGTGTTTTTAAAAATTTTTTACGCGCCGGTACATTATAAAATAAATTTTCTACGGTAATATCGGTTCCCTGTACACAAGGAACAACTGATTCATCAGTTATAACACCTGCTTCAAGAACTAATTGCGTTCCTTCAATACCATCTTCTTTGGTAACCAGCGTTACTTTGCTTACGGCACTAATGCTTGAAAGCGCTTCCCCTCTAAAGCCAAATGTGGCTAAGTTAGGTAAATCATGAACACTGGTGATTTTACTGGTTGCATGGTGCAAAAAACATAGTCGCGCATCTTGCAAAGACATGCCACATCCATTATCAACAACCCGAATAAGCTCTTTACCGCCATCAACAATATGGAGCATGATTTGTGTTGCGCCAGCATCAATTGCATTTTCTATTAGTTCTTTTACTACATTGGCTGGTCTGTCTACGACTTCGCCGGCAGCTATTTTTTGTGCTTCATCTAACGGGAGTTGTTTTATGCGAGGCATGAGAAATATCCTTGAGAAATATGAGATATTAAGTATAGCAAAAAAAAATTATCTGACAGATATTTTTGCGTGGCGTGTTAAGATTTTTAAGACTATGCATTTAATCAGTAAAGTAATTCTCAAGTATTTTTTTTATTTTTTTATCTTCAATGTGATTGTTTTTAAATTTTTGTAAATCATTTTTCCCTGGGCGAACCACGCGTAATAAAAATTTTAAAGCGTAATAATTTTTTTCTTTAATTGCCTGCAAAAAATAGGGCGTGAAATCAACAAAGGTTTCGTTTTGCAAATGCATCAGATAATAACTTAATTTTTCTTCACATGCTTTAAAGCATTTTTTTTCAAAGCTAATGATATTGAGTATTGCTAAATTTGCCCATCGATAATCACACCCTTCCAAGGCTTTGAGTGCTGTTTTTTTTATTGCCGAACAATTGTTTAAAACTGCTCTCGGGTCACCCCCCATATCCAAAATTTTATGCACAACCGACAATGAAAGATTATTAACGGTTAAAATTGAAGAAAAATATTCAATGATAGTGCGATAATAAACATATTGCTGCACCGACATAACCGGATAAATAGCATTAAGAGTGCTCAGCTTTCTTGCTAGCGAAAATACTGAGTTAATCGGTGAATTAGGATGAAACATCAAAAGAGATAAAAAAAGATTCTGTTGACTGATATTTAGTTGCTTAAAAAAGCCAACCAGAGTTTTAGGAATAATAATTTTTTTTTCGTGCTCATCCCACGAAATAGCATTATTAATAAGTTTAATGCCGATCATTGCTGCCAAGGTTGGCACACTTTTTTTATTAAAAGCAGCATTGTCTGTAATTTGCCGCTTATAAAAGCTCAGTCGTTGCAGAGCACACTCATGAGTATGATTGATGTAATGCTCTATGCTCGCGTTTGATAGATCATCTATAAGATGATTGCAATAGGTCTGGTTTTTTACGCAAGAAGCTGATTTAATTAATTGGTTACGGACAGCAGGGCTATAGAGTTGTAAAGCTTCCTGCCAATTCTTTTTTTTATTCCACAAGGGGTTTACGCCCCAATCTGCTAATAATTTTCTTATACCATATCCCATTGCAGGCGCATGTATGAGCGTTGGGAAATAGCATAGCATGGCAATATGATCCAAATACTCTTGGCTACTAATTATTTGTTTACCCGCAAGAAAAAACAGCATATCTCTTTTTTTGATGTGCAAGAGATCTTTTTTATCAGTAGTGGTTAATAGCGGATGACACACAAGAAAAGAAACAATTTTTTTTTGATCGGGAACATCAAGCTTTTCTATTGAGTCTAATAAAGCAGCTCTATGTTGAATAACGGCAATATCTGTTTGTTCGGCAATAATGTATGGCTTGATTGATCGATGATAAAATTCTTTGTAGTCAAAAAGAGGGCGTTCTGCCCCTACCACACTGAGCACGAAGAAGCTTAATAAAATAGCAATATCACAAGCCCTGGACGTACACACTATCATTATTTACCCTAAAACAAATCCCTTAACTTTAAATCTACCAAGTTTAAAAGACTAAAGGCCACACTTAATAAGGAGCGTGATGAAAAATTTTTTGATCATAGCAAATTGGAAAATGCAACTTTCTTACAACCGTTCGCTGGTCTACACACAAGAAATTGCTCATGCATTAGCACACGAGGCTCATCAGGCAGAGATTGTTATATGTCCATCATATGATGCTTTAGCCGGTGTAAAAAAAATAATTAACAACTCATCGCTTTATTTAGGAGCCCAAGATTGCTCTGCTCATGCACAAGGCCCATATACCGGGCAAATACAATCACAATCGCTTGCAGAAATTGGCTGCTCTTATTGCATTGTTGGACATAGCGAAATGCGAGCTTTAGGACAAAGCAATCAAGAAATTGTTCAAAAAGTTAACCAATTAATAAATGTAAATATTGTACCCATAATTTGTATTGGAGAACGCACACAAAGCAATAATTTTTTAGATGAATTGCAAGACCAGCTTTTTCCTCTTATAACTCTACTCAAAACAGTATCCTATAAAACTATTGCTATCGCCTATGAACCAGTCTGGGCTATCGGCAGCGGAATTACTCCGTCAAAACAACACATAGAACAGGTTTTTTCCTATATACTTACCTGTTGGCGCAATGGCAATTTAGCAGGGCAACCAACTCTTATTTATGGGGGAAGCGTTGATGATAAAAATCTTCAATCAATAACTACTATATCAAATCTATCGGGATTATTGGTTGGTGGCGCAAGTCTTGATTCTCAAAAATTTAAAAAAATAGTACGCTCATGTATAATAGACAAACAATAATGCAAGGAGATCTTCCGTGTTATATGGCATGTTAGTAACTTTCTTTATATTCAACTCATTTTTACTCGTACTGCTTATTCTTATCCAACAAGGAAAAGGCAATATGGGCCTTGGCAACCTTGGCGGTGGCGCTCAAATGCTTTTTGGTGGCTCTGGCGGACAAGATATTTTCCAAAAAATTACCTGGATTCTTGGGGCAATTTTTATGGCTGGGTCATTGCTATTGGCCGTTATGAAATCTTCCCAACTTGAAACGTATACTCGCTCAGTACGCCCACTAACTACCCAATCAGCACCAGCTGTTCCAGGAACAAGCCAAGAATAAAAAACATTTTTTTAAAGCTACCAACAACAAGGGCTTGCGTGATTAATGGCTTAATACAAAACGTGGGAGCACGCACATTATCTTTGTGTACCGTCATCGGCACCTTTACACTTTTTTTTATAAAAAGCATCAAGGTTTTGTTCACTACGCAGCTTAAATGGCACAAGTTTTTTGAACAAGTTAATCGCATTGGCGTTGATTCATTTTATATCGTGGTGTTAACAGGCACATTTAGTGGCATGGTATTTGCACTTCAAAGCTATATCGGCTTTCAACGGGTAGGTGGCGAACAGTTTATTGGTGCGGTAGTAGCTCTTGGTATGATCCGAGAACTTGGACCGGTTCTTACGGGTTTAATGGTAACTGGTCGCGCTGGATCAGCAATTGCAGCCGAGCTTGGCACCATGAGCATTACCGAGCAAATTGATGCACTTATTACCTTACGCATTAATCCTTTTCAATATCTCATTGTACCGCGAATTTTGGCAGGAACGGTTGCTCTACCCTTTTTGGCTGTTTTTAGCATGATTTGTGGTATTATGGGTGGTTATTTTTTATGTGTATATGTTTTACACCTAAGCCCTGAAGATTATCTAAGCAACATAAAAACATATGTTGAGCTATCTGACATAAAAGGCGGTTTAATAAAAGCCTCTTTTTTTGGACTCATTCTTTCAACCGTTGGTGCCTATAAAGGATACAATACAACTGGTGGCGCTCGTGGTGTTGGCATTTCTACTACACAAAGCGTAGTTGTTGCTTCAATATTTATTTTAATAAGTAATTACTTTCTTACAAAACTCCTTGAGCACTTATAAACAACAGCAGGAATTATTCTATGTCCCTTATAGAAATTGTGAATCTAAAAAAAAAGTTTGACTCTCATTGGATAACTAAAGGGGTAAATCTTTCCATACCTGCTGGGCAAATGACCGTAATCATTGGGCGATCTGGTGAAGGCAAATCTGTTTTGCTCAAGCAAATTATTGGGCTTATAAAACCAACCTCTGGTTCAATTATTGTCAATGGTATTGATATTACAACATTGTCCGATGATCAGTTAGAAAGTCATTACAAAATGTTTGGCTATGTATTTCAATTTGCTGCACTGCTTGATTCGCTAACGGTATTTGAAAATATTGCCATTACCCTCCTTGAAGCTGG
This sequence comes from Candidatus Babelota bacterium, assembly GCA_049325595.1. Lineage (GTDB taxonomy): Bacteria > Babelota > Babeliae > Babelales > Vermiphilaceae > Noda2021. The sequence continues at coordinate 62,417 of JBMOLF010000009.1, read as the reverse complement.
TCATTCACGCCAAGAAGTACTACCCATTGTGAAAGAAAAATTAGCTTTAGTAAATTTGAGCCAAAATACCTTGCACAAATATCCGTCAGAGCTTTCAGGAGGTATGCGTAAGCGAGTTGGGCTAGCACGCACCTTAATAACTAATCCACAGGTTATTTTGTATGATGAGCCAACTACCGGCTTAGATCCAGTAACCACCCGCGTTATTCATGAGCTTATGCATGAGATGCAACAAAAACTTAACATAACTTCAATTGCCATTTCTCATGATACTGAAATATTCAAATATGCTGACAATGTGGCCCTGTTACACGAAGGCACTATTAAATATGTAGGGAATGCCAAAACCATATGGGAATGTGATAATCCTTATATCTATCAATTTATAAGAGGCAGCACCTTAGGCCCCATACAATCTGACAACACTAATGCAACTTAAAACTTGGGCGGGGTTGGCTGCCATCTCATAATGTCTTTGTCTGAAATATTGTTAGCTAATGACAACCCTGACTTAGTTCTACCTTTGGCTGAGCCCTTTTGTGGTTGAATCACGTTATTTTTATATTTAATATAAATCGTTTTATCTAGCGGAAATTGATAATGCTGCGATTTATAATATTGTCCAACAGGCCATATTTTTAAAGAAAGAGAATTTTCAGCTTCAATATCCCCAATACGAATTAAATGAGTTTTGCCACTTCTCATTTTTTTTATGCGAGAATGCGTAATTGGTATATAATCGACATATAAAATAAACTCTACATCTTGATTACTTTTATTTTTTAACTCAAAAAAGAATTCTTTATTTGAGGCATTTGCGCAGTACTCAATCATCAAAGCATAACTGATCACACTACAACCCAGCGTAATAATTATTGCTAGCAAGCTTGGTAATACGATCCGATTCATAAGCTCGCCCCTCCCTCTTATTATTTAATATCCAATTATAGCATAGCAATATGCAATTTATAATTTCAATTTAAAATTTTTTCATCAGATCATTGTATTATTCGTTTTCACTTCACTATCTTAATTAGTACCAATAGTCACGGAGTAAAAGAATGAAATATAAAGAATTGCTTGCTTTTCTTTCTTGTGTTTTTACCTTACAAGGAAATTGGGTTACAAGTGATGCAAACAAGAATGTAATAGGAATTATTCAAGATATTACCCGCTATAAAACTACTACCGGCTACCTTCTTACTAAAATAAATGAATTTGATAAGCCGACACTCTTTACGTGGACTGGAACACAGTGGATCAAGGCAAGAATGCTTGAGCACGATATTTTAAAAATGCAGGCCATAGATGATTCATTATTTTTACTCACTCAAGCCGATCCTCAAGAGTTGTTGCTTTTTTTTAATCAACAAATTTCTTCCATTTACCGCTTTGAGAGTAAAGAGCCAATTATTAATTTTTTACCATATGAACAAGATATATTCATTATAAAAAATGCCATTATTCGCATATTAAATGCGCAAAGTGAAAACATTTGGCATTTATCAGACCTTACTAATGTTTCAGATTTCGCGGTTGATAGCTCAGGTTTTATTTGGGCTGTAGAAAAAGAAATTATTGGACAAGGCCGCCAAACAACCTTATTTATTAAATTAAAACAATGGAACCCTAAGACAAAACTATGGCGATTGTTAACACAACAAGTTGGGCCTCGCATTTTTAAATTAGCAACTGGAGTCGCAAAAGACATTTGGTCCTTGCAAGGAGAAACACCTAAACAATTATTTGCATTTAAATGGAACAAAACCACTCAAAAGTGGGATTTAAAAGGATCACTCAAGGGATTTAAAGCGATTACAGTAGCTCAAGATGGCACCGTATGGGCAGTGCACCATAACAATACCATCTATGAGTGGAGAGAGAACTAATCCAATAATCAATATGGTGCAGTGATAGTTGCAGGAGCACTACCTGGCAATAAGCAACGTGTTAAGTTTTTATCTCTTGCAAGATAACCTAGCCAAAATCCAAAAATTCCTGCCAACAATGCTCCTATTAAGGCACGAGTTCTTAACTCTTTTTCTTTTCGCTTATGCAAATAACGACAACGGTCAAAACTAATAAGATCTGCATCTTTTTTTAAGGCTTGGGTATGTTTTTTGTCTTGCTCATCCATACGTTCTTCCTTGTTTAAATTACATGATATTGCTAAGCAAAAGGCGCCTGTATAAATAGTTTTGGTAACTTGATTGCTTATTTATCAATATATATTTATGTGTTATTTATATGAGCATTTTTTTTATTATTGTGCAAATAAAAATTCTTGTTTTTAGATTTCGTAATTACTTTAGATCATAGGAGATTTTATAAAAAACATGCTTTTTAAAGAATAATACATTTGCAGTTCTTATTATCATTTTGTTTCATTTTTTTCAAAACAGATAATTCCTCTAATGCACTCTCTACGATGTCTGGTTCATCAGTATTTTGCATACATAATTCATAATGAGACTGTGCACTTGCCAAGTTATTTTTTGCAAACTGTACTCGTGCTTTAGATAAAAATAAAAAACCCTTACTTTCTTCTTGAGGCCAATTTTTCTGAGCGATCGCGTTATAAAATTCAGCTGCTATGAATTTTTTCTTACGTAAATATATGTTCGCTAAAGAAAGTGCAGCAGCAGAACGAATATCAGTCGGCGCATCAGAATGTACTACAAAGCTATACAACGGAATACTTCTATCAATCTCACTATTATCTAAAAAAGCTATTGTCGCGGCTCTAAAAGCAAGATGTGCTAGATGTTCTTGTTTGATCAATTCTATTTCAGGATCATGCTTTATCATTTTAAAAAGTTCAAATGTTTCATTAAACAATTCAAATTGGTCATGCGTATTAAGATTTTTAAGATTACGCGCTGTATCGTAAAGTCTCTCCAGTGTTTTATTAATATCATCATACTCCATGGCTATACATAGATTAGTGCTTATTAATGCTACAAGTAAACAATAAAAGCGCATGCGTAACATCTTAAAATCCTTTTTTAGAAACAAAATTAATAAAATTTCCACTTAGCCATCAAATATTCTTGCGCCAATTTTAGACACTCCGACCAAAATAGGTCGGCATTTTTTTCTGAGCAGTCAGTTAAAACATTAACAAACAATATGATAAATAAACTATAAAAACCATTTCATATTAATAATCCAACAATTTCCGCTTTACAATAAGCAAGAAGTAATTATGGATGCTTTTGTTTAAAATTTATCTTTTATTTCTTGATATATTTGCATTACAAACTGTTCCTTCTAGCAATTGGAGTGCACCTTCAGCTAGTCTTTGGACGTCATAATCTTGAGCTTCATCTAGACATTCTTGATAAAATTTTTTTGCTTGAGCTAATTTTCCTTTTTTTTGATACAGTTCGCCCAAGCTAAACAATACGGGCCCTTTATCGAGCTCTGGAAACCATTTTTCGTATGCACCGTGTAGATGTTTTTTCGCTAATTCTAAATTATTTTTCTCTAAATAAATTGCACCCAGGCAATAGAAGCCCTCATAACCTATTGCACTTTCTGGAAAATTATCCGCTGCATATTGAAAAAAACTAACTGCTTTTTCATTATCATAATTGGCTCGCGCAAACAATCCTGCCCTCAATGCTAGCGCGCTTGAACATTTGAGTTGATCTTGTTTGCTTGCTTGATCTACAACATTAAATGCACAACAATCATTAAAGGCATTTTCCATTAAAATCGACGCTGTTACTGTATCCCTACAAGCAAACATATGCTCTGCTCTTTTTGCTCTTCTTTCTAAATCAGTTTTAAACATACTCCAATCATATATGGCTGGATTTTTTTCCATACTGTTAAGACAAGAGAAAAAACACAGTAACCATATTGGATACTTAAAAAGCATAGTATTTACCCGTTATTGTTATGTTTTATAACAACTCAAAATCTTTATATAACATACTTGCTTGAATGCTGCGATTATTTTGATATTTATTACTCGAATAACGCTCATATGCGCCTTCTATTGAGTGATAGAAGATTTGGCAAATTTCAACGCCTGGGTAAATACGAATTGGTTGTACGCAGAAAATTTCTAGTGTCCAAAAACCATTAAATCCAACATCGCCAAAACCAGCAGTGATGTGAATAAACAAGCCAAGACGACCAATTGAAGAACGACCTTCGAGCATAGGAACATACTCGTCAGTTTGAGTGTATTCCATTGTTCTTCCTAAATACAATTTACCCGTTTCTAATACAAGACCTTCTGGTGGAATAATTAAGGATTTAGTTGCATGCTTTTTTTTCATATCCAAAATAGGATCTTCATATACCATTAATTCATTGTGAAGACGCAAATTATAACTATTAGGGCCAAGCTGTTTTTCATTAAATGGGTCAATTATAATCTGTTTGCCTAATTTATTTTTTATTTCTTTACCAGAAAGAATCATTGTGTATAACCTACGAAAAAAAGAAAATTGTACTTGTTTTACATACGAATGGTATCAGTTGTAAGATTACCATAAGCTTGATACAATGAAACCATTATTTTTTAATTAGTAATGCGCGATCGATAATGAAAGGTATCCTATGATAGAAACAGCACTGCCAGATAGTTCTATCATTGAACAAATAAAAGATACAACTGCTCAATTTCAAGGGCTTAGTCACGAAGTAGGCAAAGTTATTATTGGTCATCAGGACATTATACAATTTATGATGATCGCTATTTTATGTGATGGGCACATTCTTCTTGAAGGAGTGCCAGGGGTTGCAAAAACAACTATGATTAAAGCGCTCACCAAAGCGTTGGGGCTTAAATTTAATCGCATACAATTTACACCAGATTTATTACCATCAGATGTTATCGGAACGTTAATATACAATCCTAAAACACAAGAGTTCGAGACCAAAAAAGGCCCTATTTTTGCAAATCTTATTCTTGCCGATGAAATAAATCGTGCGCCGGCAAAAGTGCAGGCAGCTTTACTTGAAGCAATGCAAGAAAAACAAGTAACTATCGGATCTCAAACATTTAAGCTGCAAGAACCATTTTTAGTTTTTGCAACACAAAATCCTATTGAGCAAGAAGGAACCTATCAGTTGCCTGAAGCTCAAGTAGACCGCTTTATGTTTAAACTATTGGTAAACTATCCTAATAAGCATGAAGAAAAAGAACTTCTTCTGCGCTCTCGCAATACTAACGACCTAATACAAATTTTAACTGAAGCAGATATTCTACTTGCTCAAAAATTAGTAGAAGCTGTTTATGTTGATGACAAGATAATTGAATATTTGGTAAATATTATTTTTGCGACACGAGCACCTGAAAGTTATGGATTGACCAATTTAAAATCTTATATTCAATCGGGGGTTTCACCGCGAGCCACCATAACATTATATCAATCAGCAAAAGCATATGCGTTTTTAAGAAAACGTCATTTTGTTACGCCTGATGATATAAAAGCAGTAGCTCTTCCCGCTTTGCGCCATCGCTTAGTATTAACATACCAAGCTGAAGCGGATGGACTCAGCCCCGACATGGTTATCAATAAAATCTTGCAAACAATACCGTCACCGTGATACGCAAAGGCCGCAACGGTAAGTCATTTTCACACAATTATGGAACTTGACAAAATGCAAATATGAGGGGTATTGTGTGAAAGGTACTTATCACAAGGAATGAATGAATGAGACAACCATTTTGGCTTTTAAACAGCGCACTCCTTTTCCTTTTTATCTCTGTACTCGGATTTATGCTCTTTTCGTCTATATCTATTCCCGAGCGAGAAGAAATTGTACCTGTCGAGTATGTAAAGCCAATTACTACAACATCTGCGCAAATTAATTTGAGTAAAATATACCAAAATGATTTATTCAATACAGTAATTCCTGAAGCGCCTATTGAGCGCGTGCCAACATTCACGGCAGTTGCACCCGAGCCACCCGCGCCGCATCCTATCTACAAACCAGAAGAGCCCAAGCCGCAATTTCAAGAGCCACTGGCTATAACGTTGCGTGGCATAATTGTGATTGTTCATGATGACACAAGAAACAGAGCGATTATTGCCGACAATGCAACTGGACAAGAATCCAGTTATCAAATTGGTGATCGTATTGAAGATGCACAACTTATTCGGATTATGAGTAATAAAGTTATATTCTTACGTTCTAATGGCCAGCAAGAAGTATTGTACCTTAAAGAACGTGATGCAAAATCAGATCCTGCTTATACGTTTATTGAAGATTGGTCATCTGTTATCAAACCTATTTCATCAAATAAATTTATGGTAAATGTACATGAATTTGCTGGCAGAGTTCATAGCCTTGCACAATTTATCGATATGCTTGATTTAACTGGTGTGTATAGTCAAGGGGCTAGCATTGGCTGTCGTATTGGCACGATAAACCCTCCGTCACTTGCTGCTGCAATAGGCTTAGAGCGTGGCGATATGGTGATTGCTATTAACGATATTCCGGCAACAACTACGGCAAATCGTTTTACTATTTACCAAGAACTTACTACATTAAAGACAAATCGAACAATTCCAGTTAAAGTAATAAGAAATGGCAGAGAAACCACCATTTACTACGAATTGCGTGATACTATTGCCAAGCCGCCAGCACGAGACACCCAAAGAAGAACGGCAGATCAAATAACAAGAGAGCAATTAAAACGACTTGAAGAACGTGAAACATTTGCACCAACAATTGATGAATTGAGGGCCAGAGAAAGAAAAAATATGTTGGAAAAAGGGAAGCGGCCAATACAAAATATGTTATCTAACACCGAGTAAAAAATATGAATTTATATCGTATTCCTTTAGCGTGGCTCTTACTCACACTCATTGGCATTACTCCATCATGCGCTAAAAAACAAAATTGTATACCACAGCAAGAAGAATTGTGCACAAAAAAAGCAAAGCCTGTTGAGCATGCAAAACCGGTATTATCAAGTGAACCAGCAATACCTGAAGTAAAAGCTGAAAATCCTGTTTTTGCACCTACTGCTCCGGTACCAGAGCAACCGCCATTAGTCGATAAAGGCTATAAAGAAAGCCCTACCGAACAAGCACACAAATTATTAGACCAAAAAGAATTACCCATAGAAGAACCTCAAATTCAATTGCCTGAGCAAGAAGAACTTATTGAATTTTATTTTGAAAATGCCGACCTTGAACAACTGGTAAAACAAATAGAAGATATTTACGGCGTTACCTTTATTACAGATGATACGGTAACTCCTGGCGCACAAGGAGCATTGTCACGTCCAATTAAAGGAAATAAAATTTCTTTTAAAACAGAAAAGCCTTTAACGCGAAAAGCTGCGTGGAATCTTTTTAATACCTTTTTGTCTATTGCAGGCCTTGCAATTGTTCCGGAGCCAACACCGCGTGTTATGCGCATTACGGCGGTTGAAAATGCACGGCGAATGCCGCTTCCGGCCTTTATTGGTGTACCTGCTGAAACATTGCCAGACAGCGATGAAATGGTTCGCTTTGTATATTTTTATGACAATATTTCAACTGATACGCTTCGATCATTAATTGGTGACGAAAACAAGCCGGGATTACGTAGTCCATCATCTGCTGTAGTGATTTTACAAGAACTAAGAGCACTCGTGATAACTGATAAAGCTTATAATATTAAAAGCTTAATGCAGATCATCAAAGAATTAGATAAAGCTAATGCTCCACAAGCAATGTCGGTATTAAAACTTCGTCGCGCAGATGCCATGGATGTTGCAAAACTTTATAAGCAACTTAATCCTGAAGAAGATCGTCAAAGTGTAACGGCTCGATTATTCCCTGGGCGCAGAACACCAACCGGTCAGTATTTTCCTGAAGGAACCAAAATTTTTGCAGAACCGCGCACTAATTCATTAATTATTTTAGGCTCTGCAGAAGGTATTAAAAAAATTGAAGATTTTATTACTCGATTTATTGACGTCGAGTTAACCCAACCATATTCTCCCATTCATGTCATTAAAATGCGCTATGCTGATGCGCGCACTATCGCTAACATTATGAATAGTGTTACAACTCTGGGGCAAACAGGGCCGCAAGCTGCATTTGGCGCTGTTCGTGATGGCGACAAATTTTTCAAACCTATGACATTTGTACATGAACCAGAAGGAAACCAATTAGTTGTTCGCGCTGATTATGAAGACTTTTTGAAAGTAAAAGACATTATTGCAATGCTTGACGCTCCACAACGTCAGGTTGCCGTAGAAGTACTCATTTTACTTGTTGATTTAGTAAACACAAAAGAGCTCGGTGCACAAATAAGAACGCGTGTTCCTGGAGTTGAAGGATTAACAGGATACAATGTTGACTTTCAAACATCAGGCTTACGCGCTGGTGGTGCCGCCAAAGGTATCGTAGAAAACACGTTCGGACCTGGAGCCAATCGTTTGTTAGGAAATTTATTAAGTCTGGTGAACTTTGCACCTGCTGGTAATACCGTTATTTCTCTTGGGGATAATCTTAACGTATGGGCAATATTGCAGTTGTTGCAAACCGTGAGCAATACACAAGTAGTTTCAAACCCTTTTGTTGTTGCAACTAATAAAACTAAAGCAACCGTAACACTTGGTGAAATTCGTCGTTTGATTACCAGCCAAATTATTAGTAATGCTACAGCAAATACGTTTGGTGATGAAACTGCTAAGCTCGAAATTAATGTTACCCCTCAGATTAACTCCGATGGCATGATTGTACTTGACCTTGGTATTGAGCTCTCAAACTTTATCACTGCAGCTGATCCGGTGAATGCCGCACGTATTACCCGAAAAATTAACACAACTACCATTTCTGCAAATAGAGAAGTTATTGCACTTGGTGGTTTGATTCAAAACACGGTTACCAATAACGTTTCTAAAGTGCCAATTTTAGGCGATATTCCGGTACTTGGTTGGTTATTTAAAAATAAGCGCCAGGCAGAACGAAAACAAGATCTTCTGATCTTAATATCAACAACCATTATTGAGCCGTTTGATCAAAGTTCGATAAAACAATTTACTCAAAAACATATTAATGCGTACGAGTTAACCACTGATGACATGCGTGATGTTTCACAAAAGCGCGACCCAGTTGATCTATTATTCTTCCAACCAAGTCGTGAAGGAACTGAACGCGCGGCTGACGATTTCATTTTCCAACGTAAGAATAATAATTGTCCGGTAAATCCCGAGCCACCTTTGCCTCCAATAGGATCCCAAAGACCGATCGATTTAGCTCATGCAACCATTGAGCAACCAAAAAGTATAACTCCTGCTGCTAGCATGCCAAGAACACGATCATTAGCGCAATCAACGACTAAAAAATCATTAGTGGAACTCTTTAATGATGAACAAACCAAAGGGATTAATACATGATTAAAGATCTATTTATCCCGCAGGAAATTCGCAATTACTATGTAATTCCAACGCGCATTATTGGATTTGATATCGGCAAGACCCATGTTACCGCTACCCAAATATTAGCAAAAGGTCGTAACATAATAATTGAAAAATGGTTTCAAGAACAATTAGATGTCACCGATGGTAATGATAACGATAGTCGAATTAGCTCTGCAATAAAAAAAATTATCGATTCGATTGATGCTCGTTATCAAGCGGTTTATAGCTCTATGAGTAGCGCACAAACAATCTTTAAAGAACTAAAATTTCCCTTTACTGATTATGATATGATTGCGCGAGTTGTTCAAAATGAAATTGAGCCATTACTGCCCTTTCCTATTCAAGATGCGGTCGTCGATTTTGTTATTACCAAACAATTACCTGACGAAAAAAGTGTTGAAGTACTTATTGTCGCTGTACAAAAGCAACATATTGCTCATCATCTGGCATTATTTGAAGCAGCAGGAATTAGTCCTCAAAAAATTACCATCGATTTGCTTGCCCTTTATGGTTTGTATACCGCACTACCTTATTATCGATCACTTAATGAAAATGTAACCTTGATTGAAATTGGCATTCAAGGAACCCGAATGGCCTATATTCAACGCGGCCAGTTACGAGCAATGCGAACACTGCCCAAAGGAATTTATGATGTCGCCAAATTAGCAAGTGAGCAATTACATATTTCTATAGCCGAAGCACTGGATTATACCTTACGCTACGGCCTAGAAAAGCATGCTCATACCGATACTTATGCCCAAGCAATTGATTCTGGCTTTGCAACTCTTGCAAAAGATATAGATTTTACTATTAAATCATTTACAGCGCTTGAGCATGAATCGATGGATTCGTTGTTGTTTTTTGGTCAAACAGCACATTTAAAGGGTATGCTTGGTTATTTTTCTGAACACTTGCAGGTTGCTACTAATGTTTTTAACCTCCATCAGGCAATTTCCCAAACAGGAATTTCAATATCAGCAAAAAATAATTTCCCCGATGACAATGTGGTCAGTCTAGCAGTAGCATTGCCCAATACCAGTATGGCACGTTTTAATGTGCGCAAAGAAGAATTTGCAACCGCCTCGACCTGGGAGCTTTCCAAACAATTATTAGTAAGCCTTGTTTTATCACTCTTAATCATTGGCTCATTATTAATTTTTAGTCTTGCTGGATTGCGTCGCTTGCATAATGAAGCGTATACCTCTCAAGAAGAAGTGATTGAAACGCTTAAAGAGCGTTTCCCTAAAATCCCAGAAGAAGTAACCGACCTTGATGACTTAATCGCTGAAGCAGAGCGCGCAGTTAATGATGAAGAAAGACGATTTGCTGTTTTAACCACTGCTCGGACTTCATATTTAAAATATCTTTTGGAGCTAACTGATAAAATTGATAAAGAAGCTCTAGGTCTAGATCTTGAAAAAATTACTTTTTCTGCAGATGGTATTCTTACTCTGCAAGGCAAAGTAAACGATTATGAGGCATTAAAAAATCTCGAACGCGATTTAAAAAAATCGAAATTATTTAAACTCATAGAAGAAGGCAAAGAGCCACAGTTTACTATTGTTATTCGATTGCTTAAAAACGGTCAGGAGAAATCATGACCCTTATAAAAAAAATACAAGAATTCATTCAAAACTTAAATGAACGATCATTTATCAGATACATTGTTGTGTATTGGGGTATTATTTTTCTTATCGCTCTATTGTTAGTAATAAATTATTTTTGGGGCATAGCATCAGCTACCAGACACATTAATATTATTAATGAAGCGCGCGAGCAAACGCGTGAAATTTTACAAAAAGCACAAAAAGTGCAGCAACAACGTAAAGCAGTTGATGCAATTTTAGCGCAAGACCCTGAGTTTAAAATAGATGGTTTTATTCGAGATATTACCAAACAGCTAAACTTAGAACAAAATTTTACCTCTGGAGAATTTACTACTACTGTTGTTGAAGATAATTATCGTGAGCAAGCTGAGAAAGTAACCTTAGCCGGTATTAACATGAAACAACTTGCACAATTTTTATCAACAATCGAACAAACCAATAGGCTTTACATAAAAGACCTAGAAATTACCCGCTCAGAAAAAAATCCACAAACAATTAATTCAACCTTAACTATTGCCACATTATTACCACCATTGGCTCGTGAGGCAACATGATTTTTTTATTTATCATAATTCTCTTAAGCAATACAGTATGGGCAGAAGATATAAAAAGCATTTTTCATCCAAGCGCATTGAATGAAAAAATTTCTGCAAAGCCTAATGGTAAACAAAAGAAAAATCGCAAAAGAAAAATTAGCTTTTATTTTGATAATGAAGATCTGGTTGATATCATCAACTTAATGAGTGCTGAAAAAAGAATTAATGTCGTCTTGCCAAAAGAACCTATTAATCAAAAAGTAACCTTACATATTGAAGAAAAATTAACGTTGTCTGAAGCATGGGACATTTTTCAAACACTTCTTAATATCGCTGGGTACAACATTGTTCCTCACGCAGGAAATTATCAAATTATAAAAACTACACCTGATCTTATTCGTGAATCATTGCCACTGTATGTTGGTGTATTGCCCCCCGATACTGATCAACCAGTTCGATACTTACACTATTTATCAAACATTCGCGCATCTGATGCAGCCGATAGCGAATTGCTTGCTATATTAAAAAATGTTTTATCTGATAGCGCCTTATTCAAAGCAGATATTAAAGTTGATGTTGCTACTAATAGTTTTTTAATAACCGATAGAGGAAGTAATATTCGCGCAGCAATTCAAATTTTAAATGCACTCGATCAAACAACCTACAAAGAAACACTAGAAGTATTGCGTTTACATTTTGTACAAGCCTCATTTGTTGTTGATCAAATTCTCAAAGAGTTACAAGTAACCGTTGAGCCAAACAAGCTACCCGGCAGTAAAAAACCAGAAGGTACTTATTTTCAACCTGTTGCCGTTGCAGCCGTACCTCGCACCAATTCAATTATCTTAAGGGGGCGCGCACAAGCAGTTGAGCGACTCAAAGATTTTATAATGAAATATATCGATGTAGAGATCGGTACGGGTAAATCAATTTTGCATGTGTATCAATTACAATACCTAGATGCTGATTCATTTGTTCCTGTTCTTGAGTCAATTATTAAAGGCCAGCGCGGTGGCGGACCTGAGCAAGCACGAGGTGGCGAAGCGACAGAAGGTGGTCCTGAACGCCTTTTACAAAGTGTTATTGTAAAAAGCGATAAAACACTCAATCTTGGTAATAAAGAAGCGGCAGAGGGTAAATTTGCTGGTAATAATAACTTAATTATTGCAGCACGTTCTGATGATTGGGAATATATCAAAAAATTTATTGAGCAAGTTGATCGCCCGCAAGACATTGTAATGCTGCAAGTTTTAATTGCTGATTTAACCTTAAATGATGTTCGATTACTTGGTAGCTCGATTCGGAACCCAGCACAATTACCATTCCCGCATTTAGTGAATTTCCAATCAGCGCAAACAACACCAAATATTTTACTTAATGAAAATACGGTGCCTCCGGCAAATACCCTTCAATCTGATCTATTGCGTAATGCCTATCCTCCCACAACGCCGGGCGGGGATAATCGCAGTGCGGCAAGTTTTTTTAGTCCGGGATCAATGGCAGTTGCATTTAATGATCCTAATAGCGGACAAACCTGGGGAATCTTGCAAATTCAAAAATTGCTTGATAATACCAAGGTTTTAAGTCACCCACACGTAATTGCAATTAATAACAAGCAAGCAATGATCACGGTAACTGAAGATCGCTTTTTACAAGACGCGGCTGCAGGTTCTTCTGGTGGTGCTATAAATGCAACACGTAAATGGATTCCAGCACAATTAACTGTTGGTATTACCCCACGTATAAGTTCAGCAAATACGGTAAACCTTCACATAGAAGTGGACATCGTACAATTTACGTCTGCTAATGTATCTGATGGAAACCGCCTTGCCCGTAAAGTAATAACCAATGCTAATGTTGCAAATGGGTGCGTACTTGCATTGGGCGGACTTACCCGAATTGATATGCTGGATGCCTTAAATGAAACACCATTACTCGGCCAAATTCCTATTTTGGGTTGGTTCTTTAAACGCAGAAGCAGTGCTGCAACTAAGACCTTTTTAACGGTATTTATTTCGCCAACTATTATTAAGCCACGTTTGCGTGCTGGCATTAGTGAAATGACCAAAGATTATGTTGAAATTGCTCAAAACTACAGCAATGAAAACTATATCTTTGACAATCTTCGTGATCCGATTACGCGCTGGTTCTTCCAACCAACGAGGGAACCATCGCAGGCATTGGTCGATCAATACTTGGCAACTGACCCTGAAATAGCAGCCGATGCGTATGAAAAAGATCTTTTAGATGAAGCAGGCATAGAAGAAAGCTTTCATATTGCTTCTCAACAATCGCCTGCTCAATTAGATGACAACAAAGATAAACAGCTAAAAGATCTTGTTAATCAAATTGAAGAAAATCCTTTTTCACGAACCTAGCAGCGAGAACATCAAAAAGTCTTCGATGCGCATGAGCTGATTGTATTTAGCCATGCGCTCTCCTCGTGAAAAACCACCTGCTTTAATATAGGGAACACTACACCCTACTACTAAATCAACGATAAACGTGTCATTCGTTTCACCGGATCGATGAGATACAATAGCTTGTAGATCATACGCTTTGCATAATTTAATTGCTTGCAATGTCTCAGTAACTGTACCAACTTGATTTGGTTTAATGATTACACCGGTCGCAAGACCTTGCTCAATACCTTGTACAATGCGATGTTGATTAGTAGCAAATAAATCATCACCAATAATTAGAATTTTTTCACCTAGACGGCTGGTAAGCTCTTTCCATCCATCAAAATCGGTATCTGCAAGGCCGTCTTCAATCGAATAAAGCGGATATGCATGTGCCAGTTTTTCATACCAATCGACTAGTTCTTGCGTTGTTTTTGTTTGCTCATGCCAGCGATAGGTTTGTTTTTCATAATCATAAAATTGGCTTGCTGCAACATCAAGTGCTAATACATAGCGTAAGCCTGTTTTTTGCTGTGCACGTTCAATGGCAAGCATCATAATATCAAGCGCTTCTTCTTCATCGGTACAAACTGGCGCAAAGCCACCTTCATCACCAACTAAGGTTGAACGTTTTTTTTCTTTAAGCACTTGTTTTAATTCTTGGTTTACAACAAAGCCGCCTTCCATCGAATCTCTAAAACTTTGCGCACCAACGGGGATAACCATTATTTCTTGTATCATTAAACCATTATCCGCATGCACGCCGCCATTTAATACATTAAACATAGGAAATGGTAAACTTACTGAATTAAAGTCACATAAATGGCCTGCTAATTCATATGGCTCCACGCCAGCAATTAGAGACTGTGCCCGAAAAATGCACATGCTTGCCGCTAAAATAGTATTGGCACCAAGTTTTGATTTATCGATAGTGCCATCAAGCTCAATCATGTGCAGATCCATGGTGATAGCTTCTGGCTCTTGTCCAATTAGCGCAGGTGCAATGATATTTTCTAAGTTTTCAATAGCTACTGCAACACCATGACCACCAAGACGCTTTGCATCACGCAGTTCTTTTGCTTCAAATTGTCCTTTAGAGGTTCCTGATGGAACCGATGAGGTAACTGAATATCCTTCTTCTAAAAACAACTCACATTCAAGCGTTGGCATACCACGGGAGTCATAAATTTCACGGCCGATTATTTTAGTAATTTTCATTAACAACTCCCCTATTAACATAATTGTATGGATCTTACTTGCTACTATACACAGTTTAGGGAAGATGGAACATGGTTTAAAAATTTTGCAGATTTTTTTGGCTCGCATTTGCTCCAGTAAATTCTTTGAATCATGATAAGCGATAGCTGCTGCTATTTCTTGCAGCAAAGAAAAAGAAAATTTTATTTTTACTCCTTTACCTGGAGATTAAAAAGGGGAGAAAGAATAATATCTTTCTCCCTTTGCAAAAATCTAAAAAATTGAAGATTTTTTTAATTAGAATCTTCGATTCTCAATGCTTGTGGCACATATAATGGTCTGCCGCTTTCATCAACTCGTTCTAGTACATCGCGTATTTCACCTAATGCACGTATATTAAATGTACGACCTTGGCATGCTATACCACGCACTTCATGAGTTGTATGTAACCCTTCGACCACGCCACTACGGCCAATAGCAGTAACTCTGTTTACACAGTAGCCGCGTGTATTAATTTCCCAACTTTGACCCGGCTCGATAACATTGTGAGGGTTTGACCACCTACCAATAGCATTTAATTCAACGTAAACTTGTCCTTGAGTATTATTATTTACACGGTATCTGTATGCATGTGCTATTGAGGTAACACATAATGCGATGATCAATAATTTTATTTTCATGACTATATCCTTTAATTAGAAAGAAGAATATCAAGTCCTTGATATTGCACAATATTAGTTTGTAAATTTCGGGCTAACGGTAAACGCGGAACAATGTGAATAGTTCTGCTCCGGCAACGATTACCGGTAATATTAGAGTTGGTATTAGATAAGCCAACGTTAGGGCCAGTTACTCCTGAAACCGAAATTTCTCTTGGACACCAGCCAATGGTATCAACTTGCCAAAATCCATGCGCATCAATATCTTGTGTGTAAGTTGGCCCAGCTGTTGTTCGTATGGCAACCGAAACAATACCATCGGTCGTATTGTGAACTCTCATTATATAAGCATTTATGTTATAAACGCCCGTAATTAGAAATAGCGCTAATAATTTATATTTCATATGTACTCTCTCCCCTTTTTACTTTTAGTATAACAGCGACAATATTTACAAATAAACAATATTAAATAATTTTTTAATCTTACACCTCTTCTATGTATATTTCTTCAGCGGGATGAGGCGGTTGTGGAACAATATGATGTACAATGCTTTTGCGCATAACCGTGCGGCTTCTTATTACAAAATTTCTATTTCTGCAGGCATTTCCACGAAGTTCCAGTTGATATTGCAAACGATTTATAAAATCAAAAGATGGAACCAGCGCATCGATTCTATTTACACAAAAAATGCCGGTGTTTATTTGAATAGTACTACGCGGATCTACTTGATGAGTTCTGTTACGCCATCGCCCAATTTCATTAAGAGTTACATTAATACGATGATTGGTTTCATTACTAACTCTGAAAACATACGCGTGAGAAAGTAGTGGAACAAAAGCAATAATAAATAAAAAAGTATATTTTACCTGCATAAGAAAAACCTCAATAGTTTAAAAACAACTATATTTACAATTAGAATATCAAATGTCAGATCGCAAATACTATTAATTAAACAAATTGAGGCATAAATTCTTTTATTGAAATAAATTGAATCTTTTTTTGAACAATCTCCCCAATAATTAGTTTATTACTGCTTAATAATTATTCTTTTTTCGGGGATAGGTTTAATTTGTTTGCCTTTGAGATAATCTCTTAACGCTTCATATACAATTTCTTTAACAGTCAGCCGTTCCCAATAAGCTAGTGCTCTAATTTTATCATTCATTTTTTCTTCTATGATAAATGTCGCT
This sequence comes from Candidatus Babelota bacterium, assembly GCA_049325595.1. Classification (GTDB taxonomy): domain Bacteria; phylum Babelota; class Babeliae; order Babelales; family Vermiphilaceae; genus Noda2021. Next base: position 45,443 of record JBMOLF010000009.1, on the reverse strand, counting down.
CTTGTCCAACCAGCAGGAAGCCCTTTTTGCGTAGTTTTTTTTGCTTTTTCTTGATATATCTGAGCTAATGGAACTATTTTAGGCTCTTGCTCAATTTTCTCTTGATACTGTGCATTATTTTTTTCTTGTTTATCTTTTTTTTGGTTGAGCATTGTTAAACTTTTCGGGATACGACCTAATCCATTTTTCATATGTTTTCCTTGTAAACATTATTTTATAAATAAAACACTATCACTAAATAAACTATGTTTTATGTGATTATTTGCTCAGCCGTGCAACAATTTCTTTACATAAAGCTGAATAATCTTTGGCGCCATTAGATTCTGGATTATGACTAAATATATCTTTGCCAAAACTTGGTGCTTCGGTTAATGCAACATTTTCGCGAATAACGGTCTTAAATGCTTTCCCTTTAAAGTTAGTCTTTAGAAAAGAAACTACTTCTTTATTTATTTTACGTCGATTAAAACGAGTACCGATTATCCCACCCACTGCAAGCTCAGGGTTTGTATGAGAAGTAATCAATGACAATGTTTCCATTAATTGTCCGAGCCCTTGCAAAGCTAAAAACTCAGTCTGCACGGGAATATAAACTTCTTGAGCCGCAGTTAATGCGTTAATGGTAAGCAGTCCTAAACTTGGTGGACAATCGATAAATATAAAATCATATCCCTTAATAGACTTTATTATTGATTTAAGCAAATATTCTTTATTGTTGGTTGCACCAAATTCATATTCAAGTGCCGATAAATTGATTGATGAAGGCAAAACCGACAACTTATCTTTTTTTACTAAGACCTCTTCAAACAACACTTCATTTTTCAAAAGTTCATAAATAGAGTTAACCGGTGTTTCTATACCAAGAGAGCAAGACAAACTTGCTTGCGGATCAAAATCAATTAATAAAACTCTTTTTCCTAACTTGGCAAGACCAGCGCCAATATTAATTGTTGAAGTTGTTTTCCCAACTCCTCCTTTTTGATTTAAAAATGCAATTACTTTGGTTTTCATGTAACTCTCTCCTTATGTGAAAACATGGTAAACAGATAGTACCGATACCATAAACGCAACCGTAATTACATTGCAATAGTTTTAATTGACAATTAATCAGTAAATTATTTTTAAAGAACAACAAAACTTACTCATTAAATTGTGAAATAAAGATAAGAATGATAACAAAAGGCTATTAAGTAAAAGCAATAAGCAATGTATACAAATATTTTTAATAAGACATCAACACATTGGTAAATCAACTCAATCTAGGTAATCAGAAAAAATATAACAATAAAACAGCGTATTAAATTACTGAGTAAATAATATTGCGTATGTAAACATTTATTACCACTAATACATAAAAAAGGTTGTAATAAATGTTTACTAAATAATTAAGGCCGCTTTTTATTTAGCGGCCTGATAACACTATCAATTATTTAGTTTCTTTTTTAAGAAGCTTCTCACTTAAACGCAATCCATAATCCTTCAATTTATCTGGATTTACCACTGTTGGGGCATCCATCATTGGATCATGGCCACGCGCTGTTTTAGGGAATGCGATTACTTCACGAATAGACGAAGAATTACTCATAAGCATTACTAACCGATCAAGCCCTAAAGCAATACCTCCATGTGGTGGAAATCCTAACTCTTGCGCTTCTAGCAAGAAGCCAAATTGATCTTGCATCTCTTGTTTGTTTAAGCCTAAAATTTGGAAAACTTTATCTTGAATGTCCGCGTCATAGATTCGGATAGAACCACCGCCAAGCTCAATGCCATTTAAAATCACGTCATAAGCGCGTGCTTTCATTTGGCTATTATCTTGGGTTTCCCAGCCTGTTTGTGGGCTGGTGAAAGGGTGGTTTACTGATTGCCATTTTTTAGTTTCTTTATCATACGCAAAAAGTGGGAAATCAGTTACCCATGAAAAATTAAATTCATCGTGCGGTATTAAATTCAGATCATTTCCAAGCTGTAAACGCAAACGTCCTAATATAGTCCACGCATCTTGATATTCACCGGCAACTACAAAAAGTGTGCTATCGTTTTCAAATGTTGGGAATATTTGTTGCGCTTTTGCTATAAAATCTTCAGGTAAAAATTTGGCAATTGGCGACTCAACCACACCATCTTTTACACGGATCCATACTAAACCTTGCGCACCCATTTGTTGCGCTTTGTTTACATATCCTTCAAGCTCAGAACGAGAAAATGCGTGCTTTTCAATATGCAATGCACCTATTTTTCCACCAGATGAGAGTACTAATTTTAAAAATTTAAGTTCGGTATTTGCAAACAGAGAAGTGCAGTCATGTATTTTTAGCCCAAAACGTAAGTCTGGCTTATCAGAACCATAATATGCCAATGCATCATCCCATGTCATACGGGCAAAAGGTAATGCTAGTTCTTTACCAAAAGCTGTTTTCCATACGTGATTAAGTAATTGCTCGATAGTAGTTTGAATATCTTTCTCATTTATAAATGACATTTCTAAATCAAGCTGAGTAAACTCTGGCTGTCTATCAGCACGTAAGTCTTCATCACGAAAACAACGAGCAATTTGAAAATATCGTTCTATGCCACCAGCCATTAATAATTGCTTGTAGAGCTGTGGGGATTGTGGCAATGCATAGAATGAACCTTGATGAATGCGCGATGGAACCAAAAACTCTCGAGCACCTTCCCCAGTATTTTTAGTCAAGATTGGCGTCTCAACCTCATAAAACCCTTCTTTTTGTAAAAACTCTCGCATTGCAAAAAATACGGCATTGCGTAATTGCATGCGATGCAACATTTCTGGACGGCGCAAATCTAAGTAGCGATATTTGAGTCGCAACTCTTCATCAACACTTGCCGCTTCTTCAAGAGTAAATGGCAATGTTTTTGCTTTATTTAAAATAACTAAATTATTTACTTGCAGCTCATAGCGTCCAGTTGCAATATCAGCATTAACGGTTTCTGCAGAACGTTCCACAACAGTACCAGTTACCCAAATTACAAATTCACTTCTTAATTTGTGTGCTTCTTCATGAGCAGTTTTTGAAAAATCAGCATTAAAAACTAATTGCATGATCCCCGACCGATCACGCAAGTCTATGAAGATTAGCCCGCCATGATCGCGGCGTCGATTTACCCATCCGCATAAATCTATAGTTTTATTAATATGTTGTTTTTCAACCAGACCACACGAAATTGTTCGCTTGAATTGCATAGAACCTCTTTGCAAAAATGGGAACGTAACTTTTTTTATATTTTATCAACTTTTATTAATACTGATAATTAATCTTCATCAAAAAAGGGGCCTTAATAGGCCCCTCTATTTTTTCAATTTCATTTAGAAGGTAAACTCGAGCCCAACGTTCAATGTAACTGCTCGGTCAGTGCCGATGTTAGGAATATCACATTTTTGAATACAGGTGGTATCAAGACGTTCAAGCAATTTTTGCTGATCAGAATTTAATGGTTTACCGCGGATATCTTTAAAATGATCTCCCGGGAAGAACACTGAAGCAACACCAAAAAGCTTTAAATTTTCAAGCAAATATACATGGGCAAAAATATTAGTTTCAAATCCTAAAAATGAACGCGCATGAAACTCTGTTTCTTTTTTGGTAACAATATCAAAACACTTACCCGTAGCTGGTTGCCAATATACTAAAATGTTAGGATTTATACTTACTCTTCGTTGAGAAGCGCACGGTCGGTAAAGAGCACCACCACCAAGCAAGGCTATATTAGTAAATCCAACGATAGTTTGCGGGAAAGCTGTTGGATTTACGATACCATCAGTAACACCAGCTATTGGCCGTTGCAATTTGCCTGATCCAAAAAAGAACGCGCTACGCACACGCTTACCTGAATACAATTCTTGCAATCCAACAAATCCACCAAAATTACCATCGGTTGGGATAGTATTAGGATCTTCATCACCGCTTGCATATCCTGCCGTTAGAGCAAGCATAAGGTCTTTTTTGTATACCCACCAACCAGCATCACCAACAAACATCAATCCTTGATACGCATTTTTGTATGCATCTCTAAATCTATGTTGCTTATTAAACATGGTAACTGGAGCAGTAAGATATCCCACATCACTTTGTAAAACAGGCCCAACTTGTTTGCAATTAAATTCTGAGCCTTGCTCACAACGACTAATTAATTTTTGCGAATCGCTACCAGGAACAAATGGAATTTTGTCGCCATTTTGATCAACAACATGACTATTCACTACAACAACGGTACCATTGCGATTTTCAAGCTCAGGACGGTTGCGGTCAAGCGCTTTTACTGATTGCGCACCAACGTTGAATGCCGTATCAAAACCGCATTCAAAACGTGGGGCAATAAATTCTGCTGCTAAACCAAAGGTGCCTAAATGACTTGAAGCACTTGCTGCATGTTCAATTTTTTGCTCCGGATCATTGTTGTAAAGGCAATATGGCTCAACCATTAACTTGCCAACAGTATCATTTTTAAAGACAGTCCAGTTTAAACGTCCAGCAACTAAATAGTTAATCTTGCCAAAACCGCGAATAGGGTTGTCTTTGAAATTAACCAACTGACCCAACACTTTAGCATTAGTATCACTTAATGTTGCGCTATTATTGTTAAGCATTGCGCCATACACATCATAACTCAATTTGCCTTCAACAAGATCGCCACCAAATTTAGCACCAAAAGCATACTGGTCAATAATACTATCACTATAAAAACCTAGCAAGTCTGGACCTACACCAAAAGCAGAACCAAGCGAGATACCACGTCCAAGCTCAAAAGGGAAAGCACCTATTTTAAAACGATGCTCATTAGAGAACCCAAGCCCCAAAGCTTCATTGATTGAAAAATCCAACCACAACTCACGGATCCACATAAATAAACGCGGCAAAAAGTGCTTATGTGCACCAGTTGCAACATCAAGAATTTTAAAGTTAGCCTCAGTACTTGGAGAAATACTCGTAGGAAGACCCCATATTGCTTTATTTCTGAAGGTGCTCATAAATTCAGCAACTGGAATACCATAGCATTCTTGGCCATATAAAATATTTATATTAACATCAAAAACATGGCGCGAAAAAAAGATTCGATCTTGATGATTTTTATTATTTAATAAACTTATGTTCTTGCCATAGAATGTTTCAGGCTTATACAAACCCCACAACGCAAATTCAAAATCGGTATCAGTTTTAAATCCGCATTTAGCATGTATAGAATAAGAAAACAATAAGGTGGTTGCACCAAAAATAAGCGCGAGTATATATCTGATACTCTGAGATTTGTTCATAATCCAAGGCTCCTGCAGTAAACCCTAAAAAAAGTAATAGCCCCCTCATATGGGAGCTTCATTTCCACTAGTGATATTGTAATAATGTACATTACAAGCGCGAATACGCTCTTAATTGTTTATATTAGTAGCGTACTTCGATTTATTCATTTGTCAACAAAATAACTCTGTTAAACAGGGCTTTTTCTGTATAGGCTAATTAGTAGAATTAATCAGTTTTACTCTTAAACGCATATTACTTATGAAACACAAAAAACATTCTCTTTTACTTGGCGCCCATATGTCTATAGCGGGAGGATTTGATCTATCTATTGCTAGAGGACAATCAATAGATTGTACCGCCATTCAAATCTTTACAAAAAGCAATCGGCAATGGCAGGCAAAGCCCATTTCAACTGAACAAGCCGATCTATTTAAAAAGGCGCTTAAAAATTCTTCTATTTCATTCATTGCCGCTCACGCAAGCTATTTGATTAATCTGGGCGCCTCAAATAAAGAAATGCAACATAAATCAATACAAGCTCTGGCTATAGAGTTGCAACGTTGTGATCAATTAGGAATTCCCTATTTGGTATTGCATCCCGGCTCTCGGCTTGAAAATTCTCAAGAGACTGCCCTTAAACAAATTGCACAATTTATAGATGATATATACGAAACTACCAATGCTCATTGTTCTATCCTTCTTGAAAATATGGCCGGCCAGGGATCCGCGGTCTGCTCAACATTTGAACAGCTAGCAGAATTAAAAAACTTAATCAGCCACAAGCGCAAAATTGGTTTTTGTTTTGACACCTGTCATGCATTTGCAGCGGGCTACGATTTAAGAAGCGAAAAAGAATATACCGATGTTTGGGAAAAATTTGATAAACACCTAGGACTTGAACACTTAAAAATGATACATCTTAATGATTCAAAAAAAGAGCTTGGCTCTAAAGTAGACCGCCATGAAGATATTGGCAAGGGGAAAATGGGCATAGAGTCATTTAAGCTTTTTATGAATGACAAGCGCCTTTTTGATATTCCTAAAATTCTGGAAACGCCTAGAGATACTTTAGAGGATTATGCACGAAACATGCATATATTAAAACAACTTTTAGATAGTAAAACAAAAAAAAGTTTAGAATTAGAAGATTGAGCCAAGTAATAGACAAGAATAAAGTGTTTGAGCTAAGAAGGAATTGTAATAATCATTCTTATCTATTACTTACTCATAAGCAGTGAATTTAACCATATTCCCTTATTGTTGATAAGTAAGGAGGAGTAACTTTTCAACCTAGGGTGATATTCATTGTGATATAAAAAAAATAAAAAACAATGAATCTTTGTTTTTTTAAAAAAGCAACAACACGAAAACTCGCCATTTAACGCATTTTTTAAAAAAAGATGTTAATTTTTTTAAAAAACAACAAAAAAACAACAAAATTTTCATTCAGTAACAACGCCCTATTTTAAATGGTTTTTTCTAACGTATAAAAAAAGGACTGCAGTTTTTTGCAGTCCTTGCTTACTTAAAATATGTAATATTTTTATGATTTATTATTTTTCTGGTACATCAATGTAGCATTCAACGCGATCATCAACTTCCCAGTCATTAAATCCTTCAACCATAAAGGCACATTCATAACCAGTGTGAACTTCTTTCACATTTTTCTTATCGCGCTGAAGGCTAACAATTTTACCGCCACCGATTTTTTTATTGCCCCTGAAAGCAATAACTGTTCCTTCGCGAGTAAATATACCTTCTTTAATATATGACCCTGCAATAACGCCAAGATTTTTTATATCAAAAACTTTGCGAACTACAGCTTCACCAATTTTTTTGCGTATGTATTTTATTTCTTTTCCACGCTCAGCCAATTCTTCTAATGATTCAAGTAGTTTATAAATTATATCATAAACATCTATAGTTACCCCTAGCCGTTGAGCCAAGGTAGCAGCATTAGGTTCTGTTTTAACATGTAGCGTAAGGATGCGAGATCCGGTATCAGCAGCTAATTCCACATCACTTTCTAGAACATTACCAAGTCCTGAATTGATTATAGTAAAGCCTTTTTCGCTCTTTTTAGACAATTTTTCAATTGACTCTAAAAGTGCTTCTTTTGAAGAATTTGAATCTGTTTTTACAATTAATTTAATTGATCCTTGATCCGCTACACGCATCATAGGCTGAGTTTTTGCAATTGGAGCTGCTTGTCGCGATTTAAGGTATGCTGTTTTATCAACTATTTCAAAAAAGTCGCCAGCCTCTGGAAGCTCAGTAAACCCAGCAACTTGCACAGGCACAGCAGGGCCCACTGATTCTATTCTTTTACCATAAGAATCAACCATGGAAGTAATGCGTCCTTGCGTATTTCCTGCAACAAAATAGTCTCCAACACGAGCATTTCCATGTTGAAACAATACTGTTGCTACCGGTCCACGGCCTTTTTCTAATTTTGATTCAAGAACATATCCTCTTCCCGAACCCGAAACATCAGCACGAAGTTCCATAATTTGCGACTGAAGAATAATCATTTCAAGAAGCTTATCAACCCCAGTGCCAACTTTTGCTGAAAGCGGGACAAATATTACATCGCCACCCCATTCTTCTGGCACTAAACCATGCTGCGTTAAATCTCTTTTTACGACATCAAAGCGCGATGAATCCACTTTATCAATTTTATTAATTGCTACAATAATGGGAACTTTCATAGACTGCGCATGCTTAATCGCTTCAATAGTTTGTGGCATAACGCTATCATCTGCCGCAACTACTAAAATTGCAATATCGGCGACCTTAATTCCACGTTGTCTAATTTTTGAAAAAGCTTCATGGCCGGGAGTGTCCAAGAAAACAATGGAGCCCTGAGGTGTTTTTGCCTCATATGCACCCAAATGCTGGGTTATGCCACCTTTTTCACGCGCGGCAACACGAGTATTTCTTATAAAATCAAGCAGGGTTGTTTTTCCATGGTCAACATGACCCATTACAACCACAACAGGCACACGCTCTTCTAATTGCGCACCCTCAACTGCCTCTATCTTGCCATGTTCTTGTTTTTTTTCTTCTTTTTTTACCAACTTTAATTGATAATGGGCTGCCAATCTTTCAACCAAATCTTCAGTTAAAATTTGATTCTTGTTTGACAAAATGCCCCACTTCATGAGCGTGACAATCACATCTGTGAATGGTTTTTGCGCCTTGCTGGCAAAATCTGCAAGGCTTATTGGCTCTAGCGCAAGCGCTTTACTTTCTTGCGTTGCAACCGCAGGCGCTACAGCAACCTTTGATTGAGTAAAGGTTGGTTTTGCCCCTTGTTCTTTTTTAACAATAGGCTTTTCAACAGGCTTGAGTTCTGTTGGTTTTGTTACTTTGATTTCTTTTTTTATTGGTTCTTGCTGTGTCATTGGCACCGATTCAATCTGTTTAGTTTCTTTTTTTTGTGGAGCTTCTTCGTGCGGAGGCTGACTTGTTTTTTTCTTATAGTGGTTTTCCAAGAATTGTAACGCATCGTCAGCCAAAACTGACATATGGCTCGCAACCGCAAATCCATTTTCTTGCAACAACGCCAATACTTCTTTTGATGTTATCTCATTTTTTTTTGAAAATTCATAAACACGCATCGTGTATTCTTACCCGCAAGCTTTATTGCTACCAAAAATCCCAACCTTTATTGCAATTTAATCTAAATCAAGCCCTTCTATTTCATCGTTGTATCGATTTTCTATAGACCTATTTGTCTCATTTTTTACAAGGTGAATATTTAAACCCACCAATCGAGAAGCAAGGCTTATATTTTGTCCCATTTTCCCAATTGCCAGTGAACGTTGATCGTCATCAAGCCACACATTTACATTTTGCTCATCAATAATTTGCACGCGATTTATTTCAGCAGGCTTTAATGCATCTTTTATTAATTGCTCAATAGAGTCACTCGCTGCAACAATATCTATTTTTTCACCGCCTAATTCTTTTAATATAGGCTTAATTCGGGCGCCACCAACACCAACACAAGTTCCCACAGGATCAATATTCTTGTCGTGAGACATAACCACAACCTTGGACTTGTAACCAGGCGCGCGAACGATTTTTTTAATTTCAACTAATTTTTCAAAAACTTCAGGTATTTCCAACTCAAATAGGCGTTGCAAAAACTTTTCTGATACGCGATCAAGAATCAACTGGTTATCATTTCTAGGCTCTGGAAGAACTTCTTTAAGCAATGCGCGAATGGTATAACCCACAACACATTTGTCGGTAGGAATGGTAAGTGATTTTGGCAAGAAAGCCATCGTTTCTTGTATTTTAACCACATATCCATCACGCTCACACTTGTGTATGGTACCCAATACAATTGAGCCCTCTTTTTCTTTAAATTCATTATAAACTGCAGCAGACTCAATGGTTCTTATTTTGCTTGCAATAACTTGTTTAGCACGCAAAATTTCTATGCGGCCAATTTTTCCATCAAAGGGCAGATAGACTTTTTCTCCAACTTCTTGATTTAAGCCAAGTGACCGTGCCTTGCGCAAACTAATTTCAAATTCGTCGTCTTCGACTGTTGAGACAATTTCTTTCTCAACCTCGATTTGTATTTCTCCAGTTTTTTTATCATAGGCTACGCGGAGAGTAAGATATGGGTATCTTTTTTGATAAGCGGCCAATAGACCTTCGCAGACTATATCGCTTAATATTTCTTTATCTAGACCACGCTCTTCAACGAGTTCGTCTATAACATCGGCAAGTTTCACTGGTATATTTCCTTAAGTTGGGTTTTGTTTTTGTGTATTGATACAATAAACAGAAGAGCAGCTTTTTGAAGCACACTGTTATAGTTTATAAAAAACAACATAGAACCGCAACCTTTTTTAGGCCAAACAATAATCCTATATAAATATAGTTATATATATAATTATAATAAGCAACATCAATTTTGGTGGATAACTTAAGGAAATAATAAAAAAATATCGATTAATAAAGGCTTTTTTTTAAATGTGTTCTTGGTGGATAAGTGGTGGATTGTTGGTGGACAACTTGTGGATAAGTTTTTCTAGAAAGTCGAAAACATTGATTTGGACGCTCAATGCAACGCGCCTACCCTCGGATTGTCTTGGTAGAGAATAAAAAGGGGGATAGGGGGTAAAGTTATCCACCACTTATCCACCACTTATCCACCACTTATCCACCACCGCCTATCTTTGGCCATTTTTTTATAAACAAAGCAGTATTTAATTTTTTTATTGAATAAGATATTGGCGATTTGTTATTTTAAAATTGATATTTGTAATTTTTCACAAGGAAAAGGGTATGAGGTTTTGTAAAAAATTCCTATTCCTTATGGGTTTTTCTGTTGCGTTAATTGGTATTGTATTTTGTATGGAGCGTGAGCAAGAGGAGCCCATTGAGGAGTCAATTCGTATAGAGTCGATTGTTGATGAGTGGGCAAACCAATTAAGGGGCGGAAGATTTAATCCGCGAGTGGCCGATGAGGCTGATGTTAAGCTAGTATTGAATTATCTAAAAAATAAGCAATTTAGAAATCCCTGGGAATCGGCTCTTGCTAGCAGTCTTAATGATGAATTGTCGCGTCGTGCAGTTGAGGTTCAGTCAAAACACCGACTTTCAGATATTAAAGATTTAGAGGAAGAGCTAGTTGGTTATGCAACAAGTGAAGAAGCTTTGCCTTTGAATGTCGATTTTTTGAATAGCCTCTTGAGCAGTATTATTACCTATAGAATTGCAACAAATAAGCCCGAAGGCTTTGTTGATTTAGAGGGATTGGTTTTGGCAACGCTTGATTCCTTAGGTGAAAAAAGGGGAGTTGGAAGTGAAGTTGCTTCTCTTGTTCCAGTAAATAATTTACAAGAGCTTGGGCTTTGTCCCTTATATCCTCGCATTGAAACGATAAAAATCAATGGCCAAACAGTTGAAAGTGTGTTGCCTGTTCATTATTCAAAAGTAGTAAAAATTCCTCAACCAGATTGGCAAATTGTTGAGATTAGCCAAAAAATAAAAGAGCAAGGCATTGAGGGCGAACAAGCTGCATTAGAAAAAACTAAGCTACAAATACAAAAGCTTCCTTGTTGGATTGATATATCTGCTGAGCTTGGCATATCCAATAGGGCTGTTCAATTAATACAACTTAAAACGATAAATCAAGATGAAGTTTCAGAGACTGTTGGCGCTTGTCCAACACTTGCATTGCGTAATTCTTTACAAATGTTTGATTTTGTCAGTTCGGGTGATGTTAATTTTCTTAAATCGGTGCCAAGTTCTACAGAGGCGGCCAGTTTTATAAATGTCTATGGTTGTATTAAATGGGCTTCTATAGAAGAAATAGAAAAATTTTTCCAAGCAAAAGCATTTGGTCCGATTAAAGACAAGATAGCATTTTTACCCACATTGTTATTGGTAAATGATGAGTATTATCAGTTGGCTGAACCCTCTATGCAACAAGTTGTAGAAAAAACTAAGCAGATTATACAAGATGGATTAAAAAAAGATCAATTTTTTTACACGCTTGTGGTAGGCAATGAAGAAAAAACACAAATGGGTAAAGGAATAGGTCATTATTATAGTTTATCTATAATAAAAAGTGGCAACACTACCCAATATGTGGTAATTGATTCTCAAGCAACAAAATATTATTTATATACAGAATTTAGCGAGCGATTGGTAAGCAAAGAGCTCGAGTTATATGAGTCGATTAAAGAACCGAGCTATGAATTAAAGCTGCTTTTATATTTTATTGAAACAATGGAAAAGGGTGCATCAAATCGTCTTGATTTAAAGCGAGATACGCCATTACAGCCTTAGCTTTTTTTGGTACAGGTTGTTGCATATTTTACTGCATGTTCAATATCGGTATAGAGGGTATCTAGTTCCTTAGGGTTTCGCAAAATATAAGCAGGGTGATACGTGGGCAAAACAGGAATTTCTTGATAACTTAAGAAACTTCCACGAATTTTGCTTATTTTAATGTCATAGTCATTAAGAAGGCCTTGAATTGCGGCCGATCCAAGTGTGCAAATAATGGTAGGCCTAATAATTTTAATTTGGTTAATGAGGAGCAAGTTTTTGCAGGTCTCGCTTTCCTGGGGCATAGGTTTTCTATTATTAGGTGGACGACATTTTACAATATTGGTGATAAAAACCTCTTCGCGGGACATGTTGACTGCTTGTAAAATTTTATTGAGTAGTTGCCCCGATCTCCCAACAAATGGCAACCCTTGATTATCTTCCTCCTGTCCTGGCCCCTCTCCTATAAACATTAAGTCGGCATCTGGATTTCCTTGTCCAAATACAACATTTTTTCTTCCCATTAAACCAAGTGGACACATGGTACATTTTTTATAAGGTTCATAAAGTTTATTGAGTAATTGTTGCTTGAATTCTTGTGGGGTCATAAAGGGCTCTATAGTTTTTAAATAAGTAATTAGTATAGTTAAAAATTTATAGAACCTCTACCTCTATGTGGGTTAGGACAAAATGTAACGGGTTAGCAGTGTTCCCCATGCATTTTCTTTTGAAAAGTTTGTTTTTTTGTATGAAGTGTGAATTTTGCGATCAGGGAAATAAATTGCTATTCCAGAGGCTTGTGAAAGATTTGGACCCGCTACATTTTCAATTACTATACGATTGATAATATCAAGTCCAGTTTGCAGATTTGTTTGCAGTTCATTTAGTAGTTGATATTTTCTGTTTTCATCTTTTAAATTCATTCGATTGAGGTTGTTTAACAAGTTTTTATAAAAATGTTGCAAGTCAATGTAGCTGGTAAGGTCAAAATGGGTGCAATAAGATGGGCTTTTGCATATATTGATCACATTTTTTACGCTTTGCTGGTATTGCAGTGAAAGACATTCAAGCAATAGAGTTGACACTTGATTGATGTTGTTTTCAAGGGCAAAAAGCTCATCTAGACAGAGAGCTGATTGTGTGTAGTCGTTTGTAATATTGCTATAGGTTTTTTTGTATGAAGTAACAATATGTTTTGCAAATGATTCCATGTCTAGTGGTGTTGTTTGCAAATAAGGAGATAATAATTCTTTGTAATTATATCCAGGCCCGAGAACAACTTCTTGCGACCCGACCATGTAATGAGCATATTTTTTTAAAATATCAGCAATTTCAATCATAGACATTAAACAGGCATCAAACACAACAATGTCTAATTTTCTACCTATTTTTTCAGTCATTTTTTCAAGAACATACTCTAATTTTTGATTGGTGAGATAATTGCCTGTTATATCATCCCAGCAAATTCCTTTAGGATCAATAAGAGGCTTTTCTATTAATTCTAAAAAGTCCACACTGCGATCAAGTTCTAATTTATGTATGCTTGGATTTAGATGAAATAATTTTGAGGTATCAATAGCATACCCATTTTGTGGGTCAATAATACCATATCCGTGATTCCAAAAAATGAAAACATAATGTTTTGCAGGGCAATTATCAACACACCAATTAAAAAATGTAATTGCTGTTTCTGGGTTGCCGCTATCCATTTGTTGGCTTGCAGGATCATGAGCATTTACATGATTTATTTTGTTAGGCTCAATATAATAACGGCGAGAAACTTTTTTATTACCATTAAGTTTAATGTCTAAGTGTACGGCAATATGAAGATTTTCATTGGACCCAATTGCAGCCATTTGTTTAATGTTGCGTGGTGCAAATCCTGCTAAGTTGTTGATTCCTGCCATAAATACACATACAAGAGTGTCTGCCATTTGATGCATATGTGCATGAAGATTGTTAGTAAGAACAAATAGTACAAACAATCCAGTTGTTATTTTTTTATTAATTTGATGCAAAACCATGACGACTCCCTTTCTGTTACTAGGTACATCATAGGGGTTTGAATCATAAACCTGCAATATTTTTATGTTATTTGTTGTTCTTTTAAAAATAGAAGATGGTTAAACCAGGCAATAGCAAAAGTAAGCCCAAAGCTTAGTTGAAAATCTAAAAAAAAGAGTTGAAAGGGATTATGTATTAAGATAACGAGTGCTGTTAAACAAATAAGATGCATGTAGTGTACCGGCCGCTTTAAAAAGAAAGAAGTTTTAATTAAAACAAACATACAAAGAGCGCGATTAAATGAAATGCTTGCCCAACTAAAAATGCTATATATCAAAACAAGAATTGTTATTATGATTTCTTTTAGAAAAAACGGTAAAGGTAAAAATGAAAGCAAAAATTGCCACACTATAATAAGCATGATCAGATGCAATCCTGAACGTGCAAGATAATGAGAAATTCCCCAATATTTAAATGAGTTTTTAATAGTATCTGTTTCGCTATTTCTATTGCCTAAAAAAAGTGTATTTACTATTCCCTGGGACTCAGGACCTATCAATTGAGAAATTTTAAATAACAATTGATTTCGCAATTGATGAATATATCTGTTTAATGAATAGACTGGGGGTTTAATTAATTTAATTGAATTGTGTTGCGCAAAAATGCTTTTGCTAATTCCTTCTTTGTGCAAATATTGTTCATATGAGTTTTTAGATTGCGGTGTTAACACAATGTTTTTTACCTTGATTTCGTCGCCTACATCATTACCTTCATTCGCTGAAACATAAAGATACAAGGTATGTGATTTTTTGTGGTTTTTGTTGTTATAAAAAATGGTATGAATTTTTAAGGTAATTTTTGTTGGAAAATAATTGTTTTTTGTAGTCTCGATATTGGTTATATGTCCTTGCAGTGATATCTTTTTGCCATAGAATTCAGATAATGCATTATGATAATTTGTATGCATTTGTAAAATGTGTGCACCACAGATAAATGAAATAAAACTTAACAAAAGAATACAATTGATTTTGTTATGTAATAAAAAAAATATACTTATTAAAAAAGCGCTTATTATTAGGTGGTTATATCCGAAAAATTGCGTAGCAATGCCCATGATAAAAGAAAAGGTGCAAAAAGTAAGCCCATGAAAATCGATAAGAATAAATGAATAAAAAATAGATTTAAAAAATGACCAGCTCATGTAGTACGCTATTGCTTATAAGAATATTTTGTGTCTATTGTTTTTTAATATATCAACAAATAGGAAAATAGTAATGACCGATCAAAAAACAACAATCTTAGAGTTAAAAGAAATGGTAAAGGAATTTGTTGATGAGCGAGAATGGAATCAATACCATAATACTAAAAATTTATCGATGGCCATTGCAATTGAATCTTCAGAGTTAATGGAAGAGTTATTATGGGAATCAAGTGAAGCAGTTGCTGCAACGCTGGAGAAAAAAAGAGAAAACATTGAAAATGAGGCTGCTGATATATTATTTGCATTGCTTGCATTATGCAATACCTGTGATATAAACTTGGCTAAAGCCTTTGCAAGAAAAATAGAAATAAACAGAAAGAAATATCCCATAGATCAGTTTAAGGGAAAATCACTTAAATATAATCAATGAAATAATGATTATATTCTGTATGAAAAAAGGAATTAATGATGCAAAAAAAATTATTAGCAGGCTTATTAATGATATTTGGTAATATACATGCTGTCTGCGATCTACCGCCTCAAAAGGAAACAATGAATACAAACCAAGCTTCTGAAACTCATGTTTATAAAAAAGTTTTATCAAATGGACTCACTGTGCTCGTGCGCAGCGTAAAAACGCTACCAAAAGTTATTATGGAAATGTGGTACTTTGTTGGTTCTAAAGATGAAAAAACAGGTGAAAAGGGGATTGCGCATTTAATTGAGCATATGATTTTCAAAGGAACAAAAAAGCTTTCAGAGTCTGATCAAAATGTTATTGCCCATAAACTTTCAGCTCGAATAAATGCAATGACGTCGCATGATTTCACCGCGTTTTATTGGATAACTCCTTCCCATCATTGGCACCAAGTATTGCCACTTATGGCTGATGTTATGCAGAATGCATCGTTTAAGGAAGATCATTTAAGCTCTGAAATGAAAGCGGTGATACAAGAGCTTAAAATGTATAGAGATAACTATCAGCGCTCATTGATAATGGATTATCTTTTGCCTGCTATATTTGCTGAGCATCCATACCATTATCCAATAATTGGATTTAAACAAGATCTTTGGGAAGCCCATGCCCAAGATCTACGCAAATTTTATTTAAAACATTATATTCCTAATAATGCTACTTTAGTAGTTGTGGGGGATGTTGATCCAGAAGAAGTTTTTGCAGAAGCTGAAAAAAGCTTTGGAGCGATCAAGCCAAATTTAAGTTATAAAAAAGAAAAATTTTATTTTCATAACGATGTGGTTGCAAAACAAGTTGCATTATACCGCGATGTAAAGCAACCAGTAGCAATAGTAAGCTGGCTTATCCCGGGAAGAACTCAAAAAGTTGACCAAATTGTTGATATTGCATCTTGGATATTAGGAACTGGTAAAGGTTCGCGCTTGCAAAAGAAGTTGGTTGATGAGTTGCAATTGGTTACTTCTTTAGAAGCATTTTCATTTATGCTGTTTGATCATGGATTATTTTTTGTAGCCTTTGAACCAAAAAATATGGAGAATTTGGATCACATAATTGCTCAAATTAATAAAGAAATTGCTGATATTGTGAACAATGGCTTATCAAAAGAAGAATTAATACGAGCGGTCAAAAAAGCACAAATGGATTATTATTCTACTCTTGAAGATATTGAATCTCAAGCCTATGAAATCGGTAAATCATATTTGGCAACGGGCGATGAAAACCATATATTTAAATATCTACAAGAACCAACACCAGGGCTTGAAAAACAAGTGCAAGAGCTTCTTGCAACCTATTTGCGACCATCGGTGATGCATAAAGCGTTATTGTTACCTGCTTCTGAGAGCGATAAAAAAGAGCTTGTCAAAATTCAACACGAATCGGATCTTGATGACCAAAAAATTTTAGATACACATGTACGCACAACTCCGATTGAAGAACCGCAGTTTGCAAAGACATTAAAAATAAAAGATGGAAAACCATTTCATTTTCCTCGTGCGCAGCAAAAGATTCTTTCAAACGGTATAAAACTCTTTTATTATGACAACAAAATAACGCCTAAAATTGATATTATTATTGATTTTAAAGCTAAGTCATTTTATGACCCAGAAGGTCTTGAGGGTCTTAGCACTTTTATGACACGTCTTTTGGCTGAAGGAACAGAAAAATATACTGCTGCTCAGCTTGCACAAGAATTAGAACAACGTGGTATGTCTTTTAATGCAACGCCAGGCAGAGTAACTTTTTCTCTATTGAGTTCTGATTTTGAAAAAGGGCTTGAGTTACTTAAAGAAATTTTATTTCATCCACGTTTTGATGAAAAAAGTATAGAAAAAATTCGTGAACAGTTGTTAGTTAATTTAAAAAATTTCTGGGATGAGCCAAAAGCATTTGCTAGTCATTTGATTTCACAATGTATTTACAAGGGGCATCCTTATAGTAAAAATGCATTGGGCACCGAAGAGTCACTCAAAAAAATCAGTAAAAAAGAAATTGTTGATGCATACAAGCAATTTATTTCACCAGATGGGGCAAAAATTGCTATAGTAGGTGATTTACTAAATTATGATGTTTCTAAAATTATTGAAAAAGAATTTGGTAATTGGAAAGGCAATCCGGTAAAACAAATTGAATTTCCTGTTATTCAAAAACAAAAGCCTACTGAAGTATGTTACCCAATAAACAGAGACCAAGTGGTGCTTGCATTTGTTGGACTTTCGGTAAATCGCAAACATCCTGATTATGATAAGCTTTTGCTTTTTGATCAAATGTTTAGCGGCGGCGCATTAGGATCGATGCATTCGTTATTATTTAGGCTACGTGAACAATCGGGCTTATTTTATACGATTGGCGGATCATTAGTGTCCCAATCTAATGAGGAACCAGGAATGGTATTAATAAAGACTATTGTTTCTTTAGATCGTTTACCTGAAGCAGAAAAGGCGATTAAAAATACTATTAGAACTGCTCTTGAAATTATTACACCAGAAGAATTTGAAGAAGCTAAGCATGCAATAGTACATTCACTCGTATCAGCGTTTGAAACTAATCAAAGTATAGCTGAAGTTTTCTTGTGGCTGGATCGTTATGGTTTTGCACCAGATTTTTTTGATAAACGCGCAGAACAATTGTCACAGATTAATTTTGACGATATGAAGAAGGCCGTTAATGGTGTGCTTAATGCAGATAATCTAACAACATTTAAAATTGGTCGTGTTCCTGCATCACCAAAAAATGATTAGTAAATAGTTTATGATGAAAAAGTAGCCAGGCTTAGAGTTCTGGCTACTTTTTGAGAATCGTATCTTAAATATTTTCGTTGTTTTCGCGATTGCGCATAAATGCAGGTGTATCAAAGTTATCTGTTTCAACAGAAGAGGTTTCATAAGATAAAGGTTCAAATTGCCGTGCGGGAGCTATTTTTTCGACAATAATTGTTTTTTCATTAGGCTTAGTAGCCATAGTTTGGTTTTTTTGTTCTTTATTTTGTAACGCAGGGAACCCTGTCGCAATAATAGTAACGCGTACTTCATCTTGAAGTGCTTCATCGACAACTGCACCTAAAATTATCTGTGCATCAGGGTGAGCCATTTCATAAATGATTGATGCTGCTTGGCTAATTTCGTGAAGGCTTAAATTTTTACTTCCCGTAATATTAAGCAGTACTCCCTGAGCACCATCTATGCTCATATTCTCAAGCAATGGGGAAGATATTGCCTCAAGAACAGCTTCTTCTGCTCGTCGAGAACCGCGGGCAACTGCCGTGCCCATTAAAGCTAAGCCGCGATCTTTCATAATGGTTTTTACATCAGCAAAATCTACATTGATGTGACCTGGTTTAGAAATAATATCAGCAATTCCTTTTACCGATTGCCCAAGCAGGTTATTAATCATATTAAATGCATCGATCATTGATATATTTTGATCAACAGCATCTAAAAGTTTTTGATTAGGTACTACAATGAGTGTGTCTACGTCATGTTTTAATTTTTCTATTACTTCTTCTGCTATAGCTGCACGACGCTTGCCCTCAAAAATAAAAGGCTTGGTAACAACTGCAATACACAAAATGCCCTTTTCTTTAAGTGCTTTGGCAATAACTGGCAGTGCCCCCGAGCCTGTTCCGCCGCCCATTCCAGCAGTTAAAAATACAATGTCAGCATCTTCAAGTTTTTGTAAAATGTTATCAAGATCTTCTTCTGCTGCTCGTTTTCCTAATTCAGGATTAGCACCTGTACCAAGGCCTTTAGTTGATTTTACTCCTAGATGGATTTTTGTTGTCGCAGAAGATTGTTCTAAGGCTTGTTTGTCAGTGTTTGCTGCAATAAAATCTATTCCGTAATAGCCAGATTGAATAATGCTATTGATAGTATTGCCCCCAGCACCACCAATTCCTATCACTTTAATTGTGGCACCAGGCATTTGGTATTGTTCTAATTCAAGCTCAATCATTTACTTCTCCTTAAAAGTTAAAAAAAGTCCGTCACCCAAGATTTCATGCGTATATAAATACGTTTTGTCAGTGGTCCTTCACTTGTGTCTTGTAATATTGATTTTTTTTGTTCAAGCAGCTGCACTAAAAGACCATATCCTGTTGCATAAATGGGGCTATTAAGCGATTCTGGCAAAAGATACGAACTTTTAGGGTTTCCAATTCGTATGGGCATATTAAAAATTTCTTGAGCTTGTTTTTGTATTCCTTTCAACAAAGATCCACCGCCGGTAATAACTAAGCCACTAGCCATAAAACTTTTTAAATATTTGTTGGTAATTTCTTTTTTGATTAACGTTAAAAGTTCAAAAGAACGGGGTTGCAAAATGTTAAATATTTCTTCTTGCAGCAAAAGATGACTCGTGTTTTGGTCGATATTTTTAATAGTAATTTGTCTGTGGTGATCTATTAAGGAGCTGTGAACTATGCCAAATTCTTTTTTTATAAATTCAGCTTCTTTTAATGAAGTGCAGAGCCCAATAGCTAAATCATTGGTAAAGTGAGAGCCGGCAATTGGCAAGACCATCGTGTGACGAATGCTATTGTTTTGATAAATAGCTAAATCGGAAGTACCTCCGCCAATATCTAACACGGCGACACCAATTTCTTTTTCATCGGGAGTTAAAACAGCATCAGCAGAAGCTAATTGTTCTAAAATTATATCAGTAACTGATACACCAGCCATTTGACAGCATTTAATGAGATTTTGAACAGAACTGATTGCTCCCATGACGATATGAGCTTGAACTTCAAGACGGATACCATGCATGCCTTTAGGATTTATAACACGTTCGCGAGAATCGATTACAAAATATTGAGGTAGCACATGTAAAATTTGTTGACCTTCTGGTATGGGAACTGCGCGTGCAGCAGCTAATACATTTGCAATATCAGATGAACTAATTTCTCCACGTTTAATGGGAACAACACCTTGTGAATTAGTTGAGTGAATATGTGCACCTGAGATGCCAATACATGCAGCTTCAATTTGCATGCCAGCCATAAGCTCGGCTTCTTTTACGGCTTTTTTTATAGATTGAATTGTTTTAGCAATATCAACAACAACACCTTTTTTTAAACCATCAGATTCAGATTTGCCTATTCCTATAATTTCAAGGTGGTCTTTATCAAGTGATTGAGCTACTAGAACACAAATTTTTGTGGTTCCTATATCGATTGAAACAAAAATGTTTCCTCCCCTATTTTTAACCATAAAAAACCCCCTTTTTATTTTTCTTTATAATAATTTGATTTTCAAATCGAACGTCAGCATTCAAATACTCTCTGGAAGGAGTTTTTTTAAGAAGTTGTTTTTCTATGTTAAGACAATTAAAAATTGTTTCTTCATAAAGTGGTATATGGCAACTGCAGGTTATAGTAAAAAGGCTATTTTTTTTTGGTGTTAGTTTAATGAAAAAGTCATTGAAATAAGTAAGCGTGAATTGTTCAAAAATAGAAGTAGGAATATGTGTTAACCATTCAACAAAACATTGAGAGGGCGCAATATCTTCAGCTAGCTGAATAAAAGGAATATTTTTATAGGCAATATAACTATTAATATCTTTTAAAATTGCCCTTTTTGTGACTATCCATCGATTACCTAAATTCACCACTGGTTCATCTGCCACTAATCTGATTTCAGTAGTGCCATTATTTAAAAAGCGCATTGCCATATCGTTAATTTCAACAAAATTATTTTTTTTAAAATCAAAAATTTTTGTTGTTGTTTTTAAATGTGTGGATATTGTTTTTAAATAATCTTGAGAAAGTTGATCTTGGTCCCACAAAATTTTTGTATGCACTCCCTTAAATACGAATAAAAAATAAGGGCATAAAAATAAAACAACAAATGTTAATAAAGGTGCAATGCCGGTAAAGAAATTGGAAACCTTCATGGTCATTGTTTTCCCTACTTTCCCCAAAACAATGTTTAAAGGCGATACTTTCTTTCTTTTTATTATTTTTATGTTTTAATAGTCAACACTTTTCCAGCTTTGCATGCAGCAATTGAGTGATAGATAAATTTTTTTTGCAATCTTATAAATTTTTCTTACCCTATAATGCTAGTATTTTTCTTGCCAAAAAGGGTTTATATGAAAGTTTCAATGTTTTTTATTGTAATGTTTCTTGCAATTCCATGTTTAGCTTGGAGCATGGAAGAAAAAAATAATATAAAGCAATTACCCAAAAATCATAGAAAAAGAAGTTCTTCAGGGGTAAAAAATCTCGCTTATGATGCATTGAAAAATGTTTATATGACAGGAGTTGAATGGGGACCCATTGGCCAAATAAAAAATACCAATGAAAGTCCACTTTCTGATCGTTAAGATAATTTAATATTTTGTGAAATAATAAAAAGTAAAATCCCTGCTGCAACTGAAGCGTTATAAGAAATATCTGGTGTTCGTTGTGGCAGTGTTACAACTGTGCCAAATTTTTGCATTCCTTGACTGATTCCTTCTCCTTCACTTCCAATTACAATTACTAATGGCTTTGTATAATTCACAGTAGTAGCATCTTGGCCATTAAATGCTGCAAGGTACAAATGGTAGCCTTGTTTTGTTAAATCTTGCGCAGCAGTTAATGGAGTTTGAGCTATATGTATTTCTAGATGTTCAGCAAGTCCAGCAGATGCTTTTAATGTGGCAGCATTAATTGGAGCGCTAAATTTTTTAGTGAGAATAATGCCAGATACTCCTGTGCAATAAGCAGAGCGCAAAATAGCGCCTAAATTTTTGGTGTCTTGTATGCCATCAAGCATTAATAAAAAAGGATGTTTTTGAGTATCGAAAGGTTTAGAGCGAAATACAAATGGTTGTACCCAAGCAACAATACTTTGATGATCAGTTGTGCCTGCCATGCGATCCAAAATAGGTCTTTGTACATATTGAATAGGGATTCTTTTTTCAGCAATTAAAGGAGCAATGTGTTGTTGCCATGCTTTTGGCTCTGGCTTGGTTGTGTAAATGCTGATAACCTTACGGCGCTTTGCCTTTAATACTTCTATCAAGGGATGAATGCCATAAATTAATTCACCAACTGGTTTATTATTCTTTTTGTCCATACTAATGATTCACTTATAATTTTTAATGAGTTTTTAATTCAGCATGCCATAGATTATCTGAAAAACAAAGAAATCGGCATTTTAAAAATTTAGAAAATTTATTCTCCCATGAAATATTGCTTATTTGAAATAAATTCATCTATACTAATTATAGTAATTTAAATAAAAGGAGAGGGTAATGAAGAAAAGCATGTTAGCAATTGCTGCTATACTCGGAATTGGTGCGGCAACAACACAAGCTGCTACTGTAAGATTAAATGACATTAATTTCGGTTATGTTCATAGAATTACCAATAACACTCGCGGGCCTGTCAATGTAACCTTGCGTTTAATTGGATGGCATACCCAATATGGTAAACAAGCATTGCAAGCTGGGGAAACTGGTATATTTCAAACTGGTGGATGGGTTCCGTCTGATGTTATCGTAAGTGTTCCAGGAACAAATCGTGAAGCGCAAGCGGATTTAGGTCAAGCAAAAGAATGGAATATCTCGGTAAGTGAAGATCCATCTTCTGGG
Source organism: Candidatus Babelota bacterium (assembly GCA_049325595.1). Taxonomy (GTDB): domain Bacteria; phylum Babelota; class Babeliae; order Babelales; family Vermiphilaceae; genus Noda2021. Next base: position 22,138 of record JBMOLF010000009.1, on the reverse strand, counting down.
CGATTAATTATTGACCGTCGATAAAAAGTATAAGGGCCTAGCATCATTTGCTAGGTCTTTTTTTAACTATAAGAGCAGTAATGAAGCTTTTAAAAACAATACTCTTTTTTGTTTTTTTATTAGGCAGTTTAATTAAAGCTGATTTTATTAATTTTGAATTATGGAATAAGCATACTCAAAATCTCAATTATGCGATAAGTGATTCATTAAACGGTGTGCTTACATCACCGATTCAAACATTGTCTGCTGGCAAATGGTTACCATTAACGGTAAATACGGCAAAACCAACATTTTTATTAATAAGTCTTAGGCCAATTATCAAAGGTTCTCTTGTAGATATTTATGAATTTAAGCCATTTAAAGATATTTATGTGCGTGTAGCATTATTACCCGAGCGTACACTCACTCGCTTTTTAAAGATGTTGTTTGGCATTAAATATTTTCAGGGCACAAACTACATCTTTGGCCCCCAAACTGGACCTTTGCTTGGTGCTCGCCAATTAACAGAACGTGGATATGATCTTGCTAATAATGTTACGTTTGATGATATAACTCGTTATATAAGAATTTATCGGGCTCCTGGCAACTAGTAGTGGAATTTTGCTGATGCAATTTCCCATCCATGAGCTGAATTAAGTGCTCAAGAATCTCCAGCTGGTTTTTTTTATCAGCAATTTCTATAGCTAACTTTTTTGGGATTTCAAATGCATTGCAATAGGACCGTTGAACAAATCTATTGGCTAAAAGAACTGCTAGTGCGTATTTGAATATATTCTCCTTTTCTATAGTGATGGTCTCTGGTGCAAATGGCAGGCAATATAAAAGCCCACTGGTAATAAAAAAGATCCCAAATTTTATGTATGATCTTATACGATTTTGATGATGTTTTTTTAACATATCCTCTAATTTTGTTATATCAGCATTAAGAGCAATTTTTTTTAACTGCAGTTCTTGGGCAGTATTCCCATTGCTGTCATCAGATAGAACAAAGCAATTTGAAAAAGAAATAAAGATCAAAATTAACAATTTAAAAGATAAGTTCATAATTAAGACCTAGTTAAATTTTTTAAGTGTATTTACCCAGAAGAAAGCTTATAGCATTAGAAGCAGCAAATTTTGTGAAATTCCACGCTTTCCCTTGGAATGATTCATCGAATTCCATTTTTTCGAGTAATTTTTTATCCAATTTATAACGAACTTCTTCTTGTTCTTTTTTGTCTTTATAGCATTTCATGTTTTCAAGATGTCTTTTTTGTATTTCTTGAAATATTTTTTCGATTAGTTTTTTATCGGGCTCAGTTGGATTATAATGCCGGGCTGCTGCGACAATGAATTTTTTTAAACTTGCTGGGGTAAAATTTGTTGTTTTTTTGACGTAATTATTTAATTCGGCCATGAATTCAGGAGAATTTTTAAGATTTGTATAGTTGTTTGCATAATGAAATAAGATGTTTTTGCGTTCATTTTCGTTTGGCAATTTAGTTGCTACAGCAATAAGACGTTCTTCGCGGGTTAATGCAAAATCTAATTTTTTTCTAAAATTGGTAGCTCCAATAATGGTAATGGGAAGATCTTTTGGCAGATTGTCAATTTCTACTAACAATTGAGTTAAGGTTTTATTGGCTTCTGAATTAAATTCTGGTTTAATATTTCTGACGCCAATAATATCGATTTCGTCTATAAATATAATTACCTTTTGGTTTTGATATGCAATTTCTTTTGCGCGATCAAAAAGCAGTTGGATCATTTCAGGACCACTTCCCTGCATTTTGTTTTCAAAAATTGCGCCTGAGATTTTTAAACAGACACCATCTAATGCTTTTGTTAGGGCAAGTGGAATTGTTGATTTACCAGTTCCTGGCGGTCCATAAAAGACATATCCTTTTTCACAATCATCATGGGGTTTGTCCATGCATTCTGCAATGTTTGAAAATAATCTGGAGTAGTTACCGATAATGTCTTGAATGTTAGGTAAATTATGAGTGTTAGTCGAACACTCTTCCCACGAAGGAATTCTATCATTCGGGTAAACAGACAAATTTAACAAAAGCGCACATAAAGCTGTTAGCATAATCATTGAAGAATCTCCTAAAAAATAACAATCAATCATATAAGTTTTTTATAATTAATCAATCAGAAATTAGTTTGTTTTATGTTGCTTGTTAATTTCATTTAGAAATACACAATGTTGCTGAAGGCTATAAGAGTTCAATCAAAATTTAGAGCTTGAAAATTTTATAGAATTTGGCATATATTTTTAATGAAAAAGCGAGTTAAAATTAACCTGTTTTTTTGAAGGAGGCAATCTCATGAAAAATACTAAAAAAATTATGTTTTTTCTTAATGCTTCAGCCATGTTAATAATTGGCGAATCTCAAGCGTTTTTTCACGAAGATATATTTGAAGAATTAAATCTTATGCATGAGTTTTCCAATCGTATGCACGAATTATCAATGAAGCGCTTTGAAAAAATGCGAAAACAGACAGAACAAAAACCCACTCTTGAGATTTCATTCGAGCAGGCCAAAGATCAAAGTCTCACAATAAAAGTAGCTGGATTTGATAGTGAAGATGAGGCAATAAATGCTGATTTAAATGAAAAAGGCAATAAATGGACGATAGCTACTAATACTGGCAAGATTGTGCTTGAAGAAGCAAGAAATGGTTTAGTTGTTAAAACAAGTCAGGAAGCAAAAAATGAACAAGAAAAAGATAATACCACAATGTATCATTATTTTTCTGGGAGCAATCGAACCTATATTCCTTTAAAAAGTGCGATTGACTTTGCGCAAGCTCGTTTTGAATATGATAAGCAAGAGAAGATTTTACAGGTTGATGTTCCCTATGTAAATAGGGTAGCTACCAAAGTTCCGGTTGTAATTAAAAATCAAGCTAACCAAGAAAAATAAAAATTAAGATGCTACGGTGCGAGATATTTTTATCTCGCACCTATTTTTTTACTAAGACTACTTTATACTAATACCTGTTTTTGCTAGATCATTTTTTACTCATTTCTATTGCAATGAATAACAGGTCAACTATCACTCTAAATGCCACTGCTCTAAAAAATAATATTGCACACTATAAAAAAGCATGCAAAGGTCGTTTGCTAGGTGTGGTAATTAAAAGTAATGCCTACGGTCATGGCTTAATAGAAATTGGCAAATTGTTACAGCTAAATAACCATGTGGATTGGTTTTTTGTTGCGAGCTTATCTGAAGCAATTTTATTGCGAAAACAAGGGATAACAAAACCTATATTAGCAATGTATCATCTTGATGACGACCCAAAGCTACTTTCATTGTTTGATATATCGATCATGGTTACCGAGATGCAAACAGTGCAACAACTTTCTGAAATTGGTAAACAATCTATACGGCCAATTAAAATTCATGTAAAAATTGATACGGGATTATCTCGGTTTGGGTTTTTAGCTTCTGAAGCGTTATCGGTGGCCTTGACAATTAAACAACTTGCAGGGGTAGTTTTGGAAGGGATTTATAGTCATCTTGCAGAAGCAGCGCAACAAGATAGTCAATTTACTGTCCAGCAAATAGAATTATTTAATCACGTTTTGCAACAATTAGCATATGCAGGGATTACAATACCCTTTAGGCACATTGCTAACACCGCAGCAACAACAGCATATGAACTTGGGGATACCAATTTAGTTCGTGTTGGATTAGGAATTTATGGATTATGGCCATCAGTTGCTAATAAAGAAAATACTAAAAAAAAATTTCCTGAATTTGAACTTGAGTCTGTTTTATCTTGGCATTCGAAAATTGAATTCATACGCGAACTAAAAGTTGGTGATTATGTTGGCTATGATCGCACTTTTAAAGCAGAAAAGAATTCAAAGATTGCTATAGTCCCAGTTGGTTATTTTGATGGGTATGATCGTAGATTTAGCAACAATGCATTGGTAATGATCAATAATTCTTTTGTACCTGTGGTAGGTCGCATTGCTATGACAACTATGATGGTAGACATAACAACAATAGATGCAAAAATTGGGGATCAAGTAACGTTAATAGGTTCTCAAGAATTAATAAATCCGTCATATCTTGCAATAATAATGCAAAGTTATAATCCAAGAGAATTACTTACTCGGATAGGTGAAGGGATTCCCCGTGTTATCAGTTCATCCTAATCAATCACAAAACTGCTGTCTAAATGTAGCCCTATGCAAACATATAAAAACATGGGTTGAAATTTCTCGCTCAGCTCTGATTCACAATATTTTGCAATATAAAAATATTGTTGGAGACACTTTGTTAGCGCCGGTTGTCAAAAGCAATGCCTATGGTCATGACATTGGAATCATTGCCCAAATTTTGAATAGCTTAGAAGCGGTGAGCATGTTATGTGTTGTTAGCCTTTCAGAAGCGATGGGCTTAAGAATGCTGGGTATTACCAAACCACTTTTAGTTTTAAGTATTATCGATGCTCACGTAAGGGATGCTATTTCTAATGATATTGAACTAGTAGCATATGATTTTAAAACCATATGTTACTATAATGAGGTGGCAAAAAAATTACAAAAAAAAGCTCTCATTCACCTTAAAATTGATACAGGTTTGTCGCGTATAGGTGCCTGTCAAGAGGAAGCTATTGCATTAGTAAACTCTGTCGTTCGTCTTGAATTTATTCAAGTGAGTGGTATTTTTTCTCATCTTGCAAATTCTGAACGGGAAAAAAATTCATTTGCAGAAACACAAATTGTTCGATTTGCTAACATTGTTCAACAACTAGAAAAAGATGGTATACATATTCCCCTAAGACATATCTCATGCTCTGCTGCTATAACAGCACTTGATATGAGTCATTTTACAATGGCTCGATTGGGCATTGGCATCTATGGATTATGGCCATCTTTAGAAAATGCATTGTTAACAAAACAAAAATATCCTACATTCTCTTTAAAACCCGTTATGACCTGGAAAACTAAACCGATACAAATAAAACAAGTTCCTTCTGGCACATCTATTGGATATGATTGTACCTATATAACTCAGCGTGAAACAAAAGTTGCAACGTTACCAATCGGTTACTGGGATGGATATGATCGCGGTTTTTCTAATAATGGGTATGTAGTTGTAAAAGGGATAAAGGCAGCAATTATTGGCCGTATAGCCATGAATCTTATGATGGTTGATATAACTGATATTCCTCAAGTAACTCTTGATGATGAAATCATTTTACTTGGCGAACATCCAGATGTTCATGCTGATCAATTAGCAGATCGCATAAAAACTATAAATTATGAAATTGTAACGCGCATAAATCCCTCTATTAAGCGGTTTATCGTTGAATAATTACGGTACTATATATTTTATTAGTACTGCTTTTCTAAAATAACTATTGAGGATAAGCAGTGACAAAAAAATACATATTGTATACCATTGGGCATTCTAACCGTACTATCGAGCAATTTATTGAATTACTCAAGATTAGTAATATTAAGCAAGTTATTGACGTTAGAACTATCCCCAAATCAGGACACAATCCTCAATTTAATCAAAATTGTTTAAGCAAAACATTACGCAATAGACATATTGGTTACAGACATATGAAGCTGCTTGGTGGTTTGCGACATCCTTTAAAAAATTCTTTGAATATTGCCTGGGAAAATAGCTCGTTTAGAGGGTATGCAGATTATATGTTAACTGAGGAATTTGAAATTGGATTAGAAAAGCTTATAGTAATTGCAAAGAAAAAAATATCAGTTATTATGTGCGCAGAAGCAGTTCCTTGGCGGTGTCATCGCTCACTCATTGGTGATATGCTCTTGCTCAGAAATTTTGATGTGTATGATATAATCGGCAAAAATTCAGTGCGATTGCATGAATTAACTGCTTGGGGACGTATTGTTGGTAAGCATATTATTTATGATAAAAAAAGCTGACATTTTTATGTCAGCTTGATGCTATTTACTTTTTTATAATATTAATTTTTTTGCTTTTAGCGCGTGGTTGTTCTTTTGGTAATACAATTTTTAAGACGCCATTTTCAAATGTAGCTTGTATGTTTTCCGATTCTACCGGGCATGGCAAACTAATTATACGCTCAAAACTTCCGCGCCTAATTTCTTTTTTAAAGAAATGCTTGTCTTTTTTTTCTTCTTTCTCTTCTCGAGAACCATGTACGTATAAATGATTACCTTCAACATGAACATCTAATTTGTCCACATCAACACCGGGTACATGCATTTCAACAGTTACCGACTTATCGTCTTCACTCACATCAGCTGCAAGATCCCAGCCATTTTGTTTGCTTCGCGTTAATTCGTCAAAAAGTTCATCAATTTCATAAAAAGGTTTCCATCGTATGATTGCCATAATTCTCCTTGGTTAAAAAAAGTTGAGGAGTTATTTTAATCTTCTATCAATTAAAGGAGATGCTGGAAATAGTTTTTTGAAAATTGTTTTTTTTATATTTTTTATATCATCTTGAGAACAACCATGATTGCCTAAATTTTTTTCAAGATAATTAATAAATCCTTTTTTGATTGAATCTGATGATGCGGTGCATGAAAATTGAGAAATAAGATTTTTTTTATTTAAATCAAGTCTAAGTGTTACCACCGGATAGGTATTTGAATATGCATATGCGACAACATGAGAAATATTGGTGTTGCTAAACCATAATACATTTTCTTTAGGGTAAAATGGTTCATTAAAACTACTTGTTATAGTAAAGCTTACTTTGTTTTTGCTTAATTCATGGGTGCCGCAAAACAATAATCCATTCAATAAGAACATCAGGCTTAAAATTACTACTCTCTTCATCTTTTCTATTTAATTTTAAATATTTTGTGTTTACCTGCTTTTATTATAAGCCCGCTTTCATGGGTAATTAAAGCTTTAATATCTTTTATTGCTTGATGATCGCAGTGTACTGCGCCGCCTTCAATAAGTCGCTTTGCTTCTGAGTTACTTTTTGCAACTCCAAGCAATTTAAGCAATTCAATAATGCTGATTGGATTAGGGGTATTTTGTGGGAGTTCAAATTCTTGTGCTTGCGAATAATCTTTTTTTTGAAATAGTGCTTCAAATTGATGGCGCGCTTGTTCAGCTTCTTGTGCAGACCAAAATCGTGCTACAATCGCTTGTGCCATATTCTTTTTTAAATCCATGGGGTGAACAAGCCCTTGAGCGATTCGTTCTTTTTGCGTAGCAATTTCTTTATCCGGCAAATGCAATAGCACACTTATGTAGTGCCACATAAGTTCATCGGAAATAGACATAAGTTTACCAAATGCTTGTTCTGCTGGTTCTGATAAGCCAATAGCATTGCCAAGAGATTTTGACATTTTGTTGTCGCCATCAAGGCCTTCAAGTATAGGAGTTGTAATAATAACTTGAGGTGTTTGGCCGTATTGTTCTTGTAAAAATCTTCCCATTAATAAATTAAAGGTTTGATCAGTACCGCCAAGTTCTACATCGGCTTTTAGTGCTACTGAATCATATCCTTGAAATAGGGGATAGAGCAATTCATGAAAACTGATTGGTTGTTGTGCTTTTATTCTTTTTTCAAAATCATCGCGTTCGGTTAAGCGAGCCAAAGTGACTTTAGCGCACAATTCAACAAGGTCTTTTACGCTTAAAGCGTCGAGCCATTCTGAATTATAGTGAATAATTAATTTGGAGGTATCAAGAATTTTTCCAACTTGTTCAAAATAAGTTTTAGTATGCTCAGCAATTTCTTGCAGAGTGAGAGGAGGGCGTGTTTTTGATTTGCCAGTTGGGTCTCCAATGCGTGCAGTAAAATCACCAATAATAAAAATTACCGTATGTCCAAGATCCTGAAACTGTTTTAATTTAGACAAAACTACCGCATGCCCAAGATGCAAATCAGGGGCTGTTGGATCCATACCCAGCTTTATGCGTAAAGGAATTCCTTGTTCTAATTTTTTTCTTAATTCTTCTTCGGGGATAATAGCACTGGTGCCCGCTTTAAGAAGATCTAATGTTTGTTCTATCGTATTTTCTTTATCGTTCATTATGATACGACTCCCAGAAGATAGGCAATTGTAATGCCAGAATAAAGGATTAATTTTGCAATAAAATCTCCCAAAAAAGGAAGGAGAATAAACCAAGTTATAAGTGGAATTGCTAAAAATAAGAGATAGTTATGCTCTAGCTGGGTAGGAAACATCTGTGAAAAGCGTGTTACTATGCTTTTGCTAATGACATTGAGTGTCGCAAATAAAGCAAAAACAACATTAAGGTATATATTAGTAATCAACAATACACCAAGTGATAAATTCCAAGATGAAATATGAGGGAAACTATGTGCCAATGAGTGATGATACAATGTGCCAGTTTGTAATGTTTTTAGTAAATGAAAAAACACCGTGCGGCCAAAGAGGGAGAATAGCATCACAAGACCAATAATTGCAAGCGCCACATAAGCAATTGCGCAAGAAAGACGAAGGAATAAAAGCTTTAAGGATTTTAAGCGTCCTGTAATTGCTGAGTCATTCACTGGTGCTATTTTACCCCAGCCGATTCCGCCTATAATCCAACATAAAAGGCCAAAAAAATCAACGTGTTGAGCCGGATTTAGCGTTAAAAAACCATATTGCTCGCCAGTATCATCACCCATTTTTTTTGCGGTCCATGCACGAAAAGCTCCTGCAAGTGTTGATGATGTTAAATAGGCAAAAATAAAAGCAAATAAGGTAATAATAAATTCTACCGTTTCTACACCAAACATTATAAATCCCATTAATAAGGGTTTTTTAGTAGTGTAGAACAAATTAAAAATGCGGTCAAACCAGGGATTTTTTAAGATGACTCTCTGGCGGGGGAATTTTGACCCCATTGCTAACTTAAGATATTCTGTAATAAAAAACATTTAACGTAAAAAAAGTTCATGGAAAAACAATACAATCATAAAAGCTACGAGCAACAGCTTCAAGAGTTGTGGGAATCTAAACAAATTTATACAACTGAAAATAATGATGGTCCCCTGTATAGCATAGATACCCCACCGCCAACGGTGTCTGGTAGTTTGCATATTGGGCACGTTTTTTCTTATACACAGACCGATATTATTGCCCGCTATAAGCGCATGAACGGTTTTTCGGTTTTTTACCCATTTGGTTTTGATGACAATGGCCTTGCTACCGAGCGCTTTGTAGAAAAAAAACTTAATATTAGCGCCCATAGAATAGCGCGATCTGAATTTATTAATTTGTGCTTGCAAGCAAGCCATGATGCAGAACATGAATTTAAAAAATTATGGCAAAGTATGGGGCTGTCAGTTGATTGGAATATGTCCTATTCAACTATTTCTCCCCAAGTGCGTAAAATCTCACAACAATCTTTTTTAGACCTATATCGAAAAGGTTTTGTCTACCGCAAAAATGAACCGGCTTTGTACTGCGCTCAATGTCGTACTAGTGTTGCACAGGCGGAGTTGGATGACGCTGAAAAAGATTCATTTTTTAATGATATAGTTTTTACCGATGAAGATGACAACAAGCTTATTATTGGAACAACTCGTCCTGAATTGCTTTATGCAGTAGTAGCGCTTTTGTATAATCCGCAAGATGTTCGATACATGCATTTAAAAGGCAAGCAGGCAATTGTGCCAATCTATGGGCATCGGGTACCCATACTTCCTGATGAAAAAGTAGAAATAGAAAAAGGAACTGGTCTTGTTATGACCGCTACCTTTGGTGATAAAACTGATATTGAATGGTTTAAAAAATTAGAATTACCATATCGGCCAGCATTAGGGCTAGATGGTAAATGGTTGCCTGAAACAGGCATTTTGGCTGGAATGAATGCAACCCAAGCGCGACAACGAATATTAATTGAATTAGCTGATAAACAATTGTTATTGCAGCAAAAGCCAATTAAGCATTCGGTAAATGTTCATGAGCGGTGCAAGAAAGAAATAGAATATGTTCTTATTTCGCAATGGTTTTTAAATATTCTTGATCATAAAAAGAAGTTTATTGATCTTGCAGATAAAATTAATTGGTTCCCGGCATATATGAAAGTGCGCTATCAGAATTGGGTAGAAAATATTGGTTGGGATTGGTGTTTATCACGACAACGTTTTTATGGAATTCCCTTTCCTGTTTGGCATTGCAAGGATTGCAAAGAGATTATCTTAGCCGATGAAAACATGCTACCGGTAGACCCCCAAGAAATGGTGTATGGCAAGCCGTGTCCGTCATGTAAATCAGAAAATGTAGTACCTGATACTGATGTAATGGATACCTGGAATACTTCATCTATTACGCCTTACATATGCTATTCATTGTATGATAAAAATGCAGAGAATGTATTTGTGGACGCAGCAAAATCCGGATTTATTCCTATGGGTATGCGACCGCAAGCACATGATATTATAAGAACATGGGCATTTTATACCATTGTTAAATCATGGATGCATAACCAAACAATTCCGTGGTCAGACATTGTTATTTCTGGCCATGTGCTGGCATCAAGTAAGGAAAAAATATCAAAATCCCAAGGAGGCGATGCACGAACGCCACAAAAACTTTTAGAGCAGTTTTCAGCTGATTCTATTAGATATTGGACCGCATCAGGAGCCTTAGGACAAGATGTTGCTTTTTCTGAAATGCAGATAAAAATTGGGCAACGTTTGGTTACTAAATTGTGGAATGCGTTTAGATTTATTAACGAACATATTTCACTGTTTGATGCAAAACCGGTTATTCCAGGTTCTTTAGAGGTAATTAATGAATGGCTGTTAGATAGAATTACCAAAACATTCACTGAATATCAAAAGCAATTAGAAGCGCATGAATTTACTAGCGCTCTTGCAGAAGTTGAAAATTTTTTCTGGCATGACTTTTGTGATAATTATTTAGAATTAATTAAAGATCAATTATTTCATCCTGAGCTCTATTCGCCGCAGCAAGTCGATGCTACCAGGTGGACATTGTATCATGTGGGCATGCGTATATTACAATTGTATGCGCCATACGTTCCTCACATAACTGATGCGCTTTATCAAGAGATTTATAAAAAGTATGAATTACAAAATTCAGTTCACCAAACACGCTTTGCGCAAATACAGGTAGAATATGTCTTCGAGCAAAGTAGCAAAATAATGAAAGCCGTTATTGCTGTAATTGCACAAGTAAGAAAGTTGAAAACTGAAAAACAACTTTCTTTAAAAACAGCAGTTGCTCAGCTAACTATCGTTGATGAACGCAACCAATTTATTGATGGATTGCAAACGCAAGAGGCTCTTATTAAGGGCGCAAGCCAAGCAAGTCAGGTTCAATATAACAATCAATCAGGATTATCTAGTTCGATGCTTCAAAATGATAAGCAGGAATGGGAAATTGTTATAAATCTATAAGTTATCACTTAAAAAACTAGCTATAGGCAGAAATTGTATTATAATGCTGTGCAAATAATATGATTTCTGCTTTTTAACTATATACGCAAAAAAAAGATATCATGATTAAAATAAAAAACACCCAGAAATCGGTAAAGTTAGATTTAAAAAAAATAAAACAAGATGCACAAATTGTATTGGATGCATTAGATTATTCTGATTTTGATCTAGGGATTTGGTTTACAAGCAATAAAACTATTAGATCTTATAACAAGCAATATCGCAATAAAGATAAAGCAACTGATGTTTTATCGTTTCCATATCATGATACTCTCAAAGCAGGTGAACGTATTAAGGTTAAATCTGAAGATGATAAAAATTTAGGTGATCTTATACTAGCACCTCAATACATTATCGATGATTTGCCGCGGTGGAATGACACCTTTGAGCATCATATGCAGCGATTATTAGTACATGGCGTTTGCCACTTACTTGGTTATGATCACATAAAAGATGAAGACTATAAAGTAATGAAGCGCAAGGAGAATGCATTACTTAAAAAATTAGCAGAAGGGGCTAAGAAATGAAAAAAATATTTTTGACTACTGCGCTATGCGGATTAATAGTTTTTACTGGAAGCTCTATGGAAAATAATACAAATCATGAAGCTTCAGCAGGCAAAGAAACTTTTAATCATATTATTACCGATCATGTTGTTAATGCTCAATTTAAGACAGTGAAAGAATTTAAGTGTAACAATCCCTATGTACAAGTTGGTTCCCCTACTATACATAATTATCATTATCCCAAAGCGAATCCGATTGTGTCGGTATGGAAAAATATTAAAGAAATTGGCGAGCAAGGAGCTTATTTAGGGCTGCATACTTATGTCAGTCAATCTGTTTCACAAAAGCTTATGTTAGGGGAGCAATTGCTTGCATTAAAGGTTTTCAATTGGTATTCCGGCGGCAATAAAAAGGAAGAAATTGTTGGGTTGCATAATGAAATTAATAAAAAAGATTTTCTTTTTACGCGAATACAGAAACAAATAAAACGAGCTGAAGATGAAGAATCTAAAACAAATTTAATCAATGTTTTAAAAGAAAATCGTCTCAATAAATACCAATTAGTTGCAAAAATATCTGATGAGGCAGCTTCATACCTCAAACAATCAAACGACATGGATTTTGCTTTTAATGAGAATCTAATAAAAATAATAGAGGCTCATTCACAGCAACTTGAAGTAGAAAAAGATCATCTTCAAGCCAAAATGTATGAAGAAATCAAACAAAAACTTAATGCCAATTTACTAAAAATATTACAAGCGTAATGTAAAGCCCGCTTTTTGCGGGCTTTTTTTATGTTTTTTTTGCTAAATATGCTAATGCTTTGCGCATGAGCGCATCAAATGTGGTAGCTTCGCTTATTCCCGGTTCTTGTAAGTAATTCATGGCAGCATGTATTTCTGTTTTGGAATAATTAAGAGATTTCAATACTTCTGATACTTGGTGACGTGCAGCACCTGAATTATCGCGTTTAAAATCTGGTTCAAATGCTAACTTGGCTACTTTATGCTTGAGGGCCACAATAATTTGTTCAGCTTTTTTAGTACCAATGCCATTTACCGAACTTAATGCTGATTCATCTCCCTTTTGTATGGCGCCAACAAACTCGCTGGGGCTCATAGCGGCAAGTAAAGCAATCCCAATGCGTGGACCTATACCTGAACAGCTAATAATGAGTTCAAATAATTTTTTTTCTATTTCGGTTTTAAAGCCAAATAAGCTAGGCCCTTGCTCTTGATTCCAATGAAAATAAATGTGAAATGTAACGGTATTGCCAATTTCATAAAGATCTGGATTGGGTACCGTTACGGCAAATCCAATAGCATTGGTCATTATAGTTAATGCATACTCTGTTTTATGGGTGATCGTGCCTTGTAAAGTGTGTATCATGTCAGTTTGCTTTTTCTTAAATTGTTTTTATTTAGTATTACCCTGATTGGGTAACTTAATCAATGAAGCTTACCTACCAAATATTGAGCTTAAGTTTATCAAGGCGCTATCTTAATAACAAAAAAGGACTTGTGCGTTATGAAGAAATATATTGTCTTATTGTTATATTCATTAAATATAGTAGGCCACCAGTTTATTACGGAAGTTGACCAGACAAAACCACTCTATTTTCCTGTGGCTGAATATTCGTTTGAAATAAAGAATAAGAGCCATAGCCCTATTACCCTTACTCTTATTAATGGAGAAAAAACTGTTTTTATTAAACAGCCCATTAATCTTTGTGCCCGAGCAGCAGGATTAAAAACCAGTCAGCCGACCCAATTAATTATCGCTTTTACCAACAAAAAAGGAGCAGTTATTGAGCAGCTTTATAGCTTCGAAGCGGCAAAAACTGAAAGTGGACCCAAAAAAATTATACTAACTTGGACTGGTACACAATTAAAACCGCAAGGCGGCAACTTTATTTATTATAGGTCTATGTCGGGAATACCGTTAAAAGATAATGTAAAAAAAGTAACTCTTGTTACTACTCGCCAGGTAAATACCGACCTTGGTGATCAAAATAACAGGAAAAAGAGCTAAAACAGTATATTCTCGCTGAGATTTATTGACAAAAGTCACCAGCATGGTAGCATTTACTCTATAAAAATATCAACGCGGGAATAGCTCAATTGGTAGAGCGTTGCCTTGCCAAGGCAAAGGTTGCGGGTTCGAGTCCCGTTTCCCGCTCCAATAATGCTTATCTGGCCAATGGTAATTTGGCATCCGATTAAAATCTTGCTAAGTTCATGAAAAACCAATCTACATGTTGAGTTCACCCATAATGAAAGCTACAGCTGGGCATCATAAGGTAAATAGATAAAATACATTTAATCAAAAGGTTTTGACTAATGAAATCAATGATGGAAGAAGCTTCGTCAGTTTTTAAAGCTATAGAAAATTGTTGGAACCGTGCTGGTAAACCACAAGAATTTACCGTAAAAATATTAGAGCTTCCGCAAAAAAATTTTTTAGGAATAACCACTAAAGCGGCAAAAATTGCGTTATTTTTTAATCAGCCCGCAAGTGGAACACAAGGTGCTGCAGAATCAACCCGTTCTAAACAGCCAAAAACTCAAGAGCAACGCCAACCGGTTGAAAGAAGAGAGCGTCGTCCAGAACAAGCGCGCCAAGCAGTACGCCCAGCGCCAGTGCAAGAAGCTTCTGAAGAAAAAGTTGGCATGCAGCCTGAAAGAACAGAACGCAGACAGGATAGTCGTCGCGATTACAGAAAAGATGGTAGACGAGAGCAGCGATCAGATTTTCGTACACGCTCAACTGGTCGTATTGATCAGCGAGAGCAACGTTCAGATGTAGTTTGGAATCAAGAAATGGTTGATGCTACTCAAGAATGGCTTAAAGAAACTTTGATAATGATGGATTATCCATCTATTAATACCAACGCTCATTTTAGTGGTAATTTCTTAAAAGTTGAGTTAAGCGAGCCAATCAGCCAAGATCCAAAGCAAGAAGAAGTTCTTTTTAAGAGTTGGAGCAATCTTATTTATGAAGTGCTTCGTGAAAAATTTAAAATGTCTACGCGTGGCTTGCGTTTGATAATTGAAAGCCGAAAAAAGGTTTAATACTAAATGTTTCTTGCTCATGATGATGAAACCATAATTGCACAATGCACTCCCATAGGAAGTGGAGCTATTGCATTGCTTCGCATGTCTGGCGCTAATTCTTTAGTTATAGCTGATAGCATGGCAAAGCTTGCTTCAGGTAAGCGTATCGTTGATGTTGACTCGCATACTATACATTATGGAAGTGTGCGAGATGTACATGGTAATTCGATTGATAATGTGCTTTTTTTGGTTATGAAAGCACCCAGAACGTTTACTGGTCAAGATGTAATAGAAATTAGTTGTCATAATAATCAATTTATTATTGAAGAAATTATTAATATTGCATTATCTTTTGGTGCTCGTTTGGCTAAAGAAGGTGAATTTTCTAAAAGAGCAGTTCTTAATAAAAAAATTGATTTAGTACAGGCAGAAGCAATAAATGAATTGATTGGCGCTCAAACACAACAAGCTTTAAAACGCGCACTTGCTCAAGTTGATGGGAGCTTCTCTCATTGGATTAGCATTATTGAAAAACAGTTGCTAAAAGCAATGGCTTTTTGTGAGGCGAGCTTTGAATTTATTGACGAAGAACTAGAGTTTGCCGATCAAATAAAAGTAATGGTGTCTGAAATATTAACAACTATTTCCCGTGCAAAAAAATCATTTGATAAACAGCAGCACATCCGTTCAGGTATTAAAATTGCACTAGTCGGTTCGGTAAATGCTGGCAAATCCTCTCTTTTTAATGCTTTATTGGGATCTGCTCGTGCAATTGTTACCCCTATTGCCGGTACAACGCGAGACTCAATAGAGGCAAGTGTTACTCGGTTTGGTACTTTTTGGACTCTTATTGATACAGCTGGGCTGCGCATTACCGATGATATTGTAGAACAAGAAGGTATAAAGCGCTCGTTAGAACAGGCAGCTCTAGCAGATATTGTTTTGCTGGTTTACGATGCATCTCGTTTATTATCTTCTCAAGAATTAGAGGCATATAGTCAAATCTTGGCTCAACATCAAGCAAAAATAATTACCGTTTGCAATAAAATTGACCAAGTGGTTGATTTTGATTCAAATAATTTTAGTGGTGTCGCTTTATCTGCACAGAATAAGATTGGTATTGATGCATTAGAAAAAAAGATTCAAGAAAAAATAATTTCATTGATGTCGCAATACGATTCCCCTTTTTTATTAAATTCTCGTCAATTTAAGTTGTTAGGTGCGCTTGAAAACAAGCTTAATGAAATCTTGCATATGTTGGAAAATCCACAATATGAATTGCTTTCAATACATTTTAATGACGCATTAGCGCATTTGAGTGAGCTAACAGGGAAAACAGTGAGTGAGCAAACTATGGACGCGGTTTTTAATGAGTTTTGTGTTGGTAAATGATGTTAATTAGGGGATGAGATAAGTCTTAGGATGATATGAAGAAAAAAATTATTATATTAAGTAGCTCTGGTGGTGCGGGGCATATTGCAGCCACGCAGGCACTTAAAGATTATCTTGCAGATAGTTACGATATTGCAAGTATTGATTTTATGCATGTTCTTTATGACATTGATGTGGTAAAAAAAATTACCAGAGGTTCTTTTGAAGCAGAACAAGTTTTTTATAATTATTGCTTAAAGCGTCGTTGGTTTTCAGTATTAAATATCGTGTATCAACTGGGCACCTGGTATTTTGCATTACGTAGAAAAAAAATTACTACCATTTTTAAACGATATATTACTGACTCAAAAGTAGATTTAGTTATTTCTGTTGTGCCGATAATTAATGGTGCATTAGCCGATGCTGCTCAAGCTTGTAATATTCCTCTTATAGTAGTGCCTACCGATCTTGATGCGACATCATTTATAAATGGTATGAAAAAAATTAATTATGATAAACTAAAGATGACAACTGCTTTAGATGATGAATCTATAAAAACGACCATTGCTGCATCAGGATTAACTTCTTATCAAATTATTACCACGGGTTTTCCCTTACGAAAAAAATTTTTTGAACCACTTGATAAGTACGAATTAAAAAAACAACATCAAGTTCCGGCTAATAAACCAGTAATATTTCTTATGATGGGTGGACAAGGTTCATCAAGCATAATTAGTTTTTTTGAACAATTAATCATGGTGCCAGTAGCTTTTCATATTATAATTTGTATTGGCAAGTATGATGCTCTAAGAAAAAAAATAGAAACATTCCAAGTGCCTGAACACATCACTTACACTATAGTTGGTTTTACCCATAACATAGCAGAATATATGGCTATGGCTGATTTTGCTATTTCTAAATCTGGTTCAGTGAGCGTTGCCGAATTAATTTATATGAATTTACCAATGTTGTTTGATGCAACTGGCACCTTATTGCGTTGGGAACGGTTTAACCATACCTTTGTTAAAAAACATGGATTTGGCGCCAGTATAACACATATGAACGACATTAATGTGTTGGTAACGCAATGGTTGCAAAATGAAGAATTACGATTGACAATGCGTTCTAGGCTAGAGTCTTTTAATAAGGTGAATCCAACAACGGCATTTCCTGAATTTATTAGGCAAATGCTCTAATCGTTTATCAAAGCTTACTTATTAATGGTAGACGTTTGCCAATGATGCTAAATGTTAATAGATTTAAATAGCGATGATCATGCGCTTCATCGCTATTTTTAAGTCTTTGAATAAGAGGGATTAAGGTGTTATCCTGAGGAGAATAAAAAGAAAAATACTCTTCAGATTGGACTAATCCACACTTATTATTTGAAGAATTTAACATAGCATTGTTTTGTTGAGAATATACTAACAAAGAAAAGAGAAAAATTTTTTTGAACATAAAAGCCTTTATGGTTTTTCCGGAAAATAAGGTTCATAAAAAAAAGATTGATCATATCCCGATAATTTTTGTGCTTTAATTTGTTTTTCTAAATTTTTCTTGTTTGATTTAGTGCGATTGTGTTGATTTGCACTATACGTTTTTACTTTATGTAAATTAAATAGTTTTGTTAGACACCAGCACGATCTATCCATACTTATAATAGGCATTGTAATGTTAATTAACATAAAAAATTGATATAACTTCATGAAAAAGTTCCCATAAATAAAAAGGACTCCTTTTGAGAGTCCTTTTTTTTCTAGATTGTTTTTTAATCTATTAACGTATTAATTGAACTTCTACGCGACGGTTCAACCATTGCTCATCAGGAGTACCGCTAAGTGGTTTTCCATTTACCATTACTGGCATTTCTTTGCCTACTCCTTTGAGGCTAATATATTTTTCCGGAATTCCTGCTGCAACAAGACGATCTTTAACTTCTTTTGCTCGGTTTTCTGACAATGCTAAATTATAAGCTTTTGAGCCAATATCATCAGTGTGACCTTGTAATACTATTTTAATATCAACTGATTCATTGTGTTTTTCGTGTTCGTTAATGATTTTTTTAAGTTGAGCAATGTCGTATATAACATTTTGCTCTTGAGCTGTGGAAATGTTGTGCTTATCAAAATCAAAATAAATTATTTTAAAATCTTGCTGAGTAGTTGTATCTTCAACCCATGAAAAATCATTGTTAAACTCTGTCATGTCTTGTGCTGCCATAGTATCTATGTCTTCAGCAAGAGATAGTTCATTTAAGTCGCCGTCATAAAAACTTTTTATAACTTCATCTTGGGCAACAGGGATATCGATTTCCGAAGCGATTACTGCATCTGTCGAAGGTCTTAGATCTGCCTTTTTAGGTTTGCGGCCGCATCCGGCTATTCCAACCATAAGTAGAGCCAGGCATAAATAATTTTTGTTCATAGATGTCTCCTTGCAGTTTTTTAGCGTTTTTTAAGGAATGCACCAAGACTTTAGCATGTTTTTAGGCTCTTTTCTACTCATTTTTAAGAATATGAGTTATAATAGATGATTGAATAAGCCTCAATTTTTACTCTAAGATTTAATTAATCTTTCATACAAATAGGCATAAAAATTTTAGTTTACGAAAAAACATGGCAAACAAAAAAATCTTAATAAACGAAGATATATGGCAAACAAGAATTGCCATATTGCGTGATGGCCAGCTGCAAAATGTCTATTTTGCTGGTCATAGCGAACACCCTCTTGAAAGGGTATTTTTTAAAGGTATAGTTACCAAGGTTTTACCAGGCATTCAAACGGCTTTTGTGGACATAGGTCAGGATAAAGCGGGTTTTTTGCATATTTCTGAAATTGATCGCGACTTGGCAATTGAACGCATTTCGCGTCAAATTCAAGTTGATGAAGAGGAAGAATCGCCGACCGCCAAAATGAAGCAAAAGTTAGATATAAGCAAGATTTTCAAAGAAGGTGACCAAATTTTAGTGCAAGTTAGCAAAGAGCCGGTATACGAAAAAGGTGCAAAACTTTCAACCTGTTTTACTTTACCTGGAAGATTTATTGTTTTAATGCCAAATATTCCTCGTATTGGTGTTTCTAAAAAGATTGAAGACAAGGAAGAGCGCCATCGTTTAAAGGATATCGTAAAAACTGCATTGCCTGAAGGTATGGGTGCTATTATCAGAACAACTTCTGAAGGAAGAAGCAGCAAAGACATTGGCAAAGATGTGGCGTTTTTATTGGACACATGGCAAAACATTCAAAAGAAATTTGCAACAGCAAAACCAAAAGAGCGTATTTATGAAGATATTGAATTGCCATTGCAAATTGTTCGCGACCATCTTGATGATGATGTAGAAGCAGTTATTACTGACAATAAAGAAAGTCAGTCAAAAATCTATAAATTTATTAAGAGTATCGCTCCTGAATATACTCACAAAGTTCATTACTATGAAGGGCCTTCAGAGATATTTGATTTTTATGGTATTGAAAAACAAATCAATGCTGGTCTTGAGAAAAAGGTTCCACTCAAATCAGGTGGTTCTTTAATTATTGAAACGACCGAAGCAATGACTGTTATCGACGTTAATACTGGTCGATTTACAGGCAAAAAAAGTCTAGAAGAAACTATTTTAGCTACCAATCTTGAGGCGGCTGAGGAAATTGTAAGGCAATTGCGTCTACGTAATATTGGTGGATTAATTGTTATTGATTTTATCGATATGAGTGTTCCGGCCAATCGACAAAAGCTATTTCACTTTTTTGAAAAAAATCTGCGTGAGCGTGATAAATTTCAATCAGTGGTATTAAAAATTTCGGAATTTGGATTAGTGCAAATGACGCGTAAACGGTCAGGTATTACGCTCTATCAACAGCTAACACAAAAATGCCATGCATGTAGAGGGCAAGGGTTTATTACTTCATTAGAAACTGAAACCCAGGCTATTCTGCGCGCTCTTAAAGTTGGACTTAAGGCTAATAAATATGGCAATCAAGTACAGTTAGTTTTAAATTCCGAAATATTTAAACACATTACCTCTGTTGAATATAATGCAATATTAGCGCTTGAAAAAGCATATAAGTGTAAAATTACTTTATTATCAGAAAAAGATATGCCGCGGCATCAATACAAGATTGAAAAAAAATAAAAAAACAATCCTATTTCTATGATAAAACCAAAAAAGTGTTACACTTTAAACTATCGATGCTCTGTTATCTAACACTATGTGAGGCGCAATATGTCAAAGTCTGTTTCTGTGCTTGATAGATATCCTGATTATGAAGTAACTATAGGCATGGAAGTGCATGTTCAGTTAACCACCAACACAAAAATTTTCTGCACTTGTGCAAACGAGGTAATTAAGCAGCCTAATACAAATATTTGTCAGATTTGTACAGGACAACCAGGCTCATTACCATGCTTAAATAAAAAAGTGGTTGAATATGCGGTAAAAGCAGGACTTGCAACAAATTGCCAATTAACTTCTCCATCATATTTTGCTCGTAAACATTATTTTTATCCTGATTTGCCAAAAAACTATCAAACAACTCAAGCAGATGAACCAATTTGTAAAGATGGTTATGTTGCAATTCGTCTTGAAGATGGTTCTATTAAAAAAATTCGATTGATTCGAATTCATATGGAAGAAGATGCGGGCAAAAGTATTCATGCTGGCTTAAGCAATGAAAGCTTTGTTGATTTTAATCGTGCTGGCACTCCATTGCTTGAGATAGTAAGTCATCCAGATATTTCCAGTGCGTATGAAACAAAAGAATATTTAAAGACATTGCGGTCGGTTGTTCAATACTTAGGAATTTGCTCTGGGAATATGGAGGAAGGAGCGTTTCGTGCGGACACTAATATTTCGGTACGGAAAAAAGGAGCAACTACTTTTGGTACTAAGGTCGAATTAAAAAATATTAATTCATTTAAATTTATTGGCGATGCAATTGAATATGAAATTGAGCGTCAAATTGAATTGGTAGAAAGCGGACAACGCGTAAAGCAAGAAACGCGTTTGTGGGACACAAAAAATAAAAAAACTGTTTTAATGCGTAGCAAAGAAGAGGCGGCTGATTATCGATACATGATTGATCCTGATTTGCCTGAAGTTATTTTGCATCCAGATTTTATCGTTGAAATTAAAAAAAACATGCCAGAACTTCCTTTTGAGAAGTTTGAGCGCTTTGTGAAAGAAAAAGGACTTTCTGCATACGAAGCTGATATTTTGGTTGATGATCTAGAGCTTGCAAATTATTTTGAATCAACATATGCCTTGGCACCAAGCAAATTAGTAATAAACTGGATCTTGCGAGATGTAATGGGGTATTTAAAAGAACATAAAATTCCGCTTGTTGAATTTAAAGTTACTCCTACTCGATTATCTGAACTTATATTATTGTTAGAAAAAGGGGTGATTAATAATCGTTCTGCGCAAGAGGTATTTGTTGAAATAGCACAAACAGGTAAATCTGCCCAAGAAATTGTAAAAGAAAAAGGCCTTGAGCAAATTGGTTCGACAGAAGAACTCGAAGCTATTATCAAAAATTTATTGGCAGAATTCCCTGAGCAAGTTGCTCAATATAGGTCAGGCAAAGATAAAATGTTTGGATTCTTTGTTGGTCAAGCCATGGCTAAAACTAAAGGTAAGGGCGATCCTCGGGTGATACAAGAATTACTCAAAAAACATCTTGCGTAATTTTTTATATTAGTCGAATTGTGAATTAAATTGTTAATTTTAAAGTAACTTCGCTCAGATTTTTGAGCATGTAGGCTGCGAGAGCAGCCTTTACATGAACTAAAAAGCTATCAGCTGAACGAGCGAAGTTATGCAG
>JBMOLF010000008.1:0-1998 GCA_049325595.1 Candidatus Babelota bacterium | reverse complement strand
CTTTAGCTACAGAAATTAAACTTTCATAAAAAAAATCAAATCTTACAAAATCGGTAGTAAAAATTTGACGACCGTTGCAAAATATTCTTGCATTGTTTATTTGTATATTCCAATAATCGACAGAATCCAATTCTTTGTGCTTTAAGTAAAGTTCATATTTTTTTATATTCCCATAAAAATTAATGAAATCTGATTTTGTTCCTTCACCTATTTCATCTTCAGAAAAAGAACCGCAAAGTAATCGAATACTTTCTCTTAAAATTTGTGTGAATTTTTCAATAATTTGGGAATTAAGATAATTAGATAATTCAAAATTTAAACCATTGCTTGCTAACCAAAATTGTTCGATTAGGTTTTGCATATCGTTATTATCTGAAAGATTGTATAATTGAGAAAAATGAACTATATATTGATAAAGTAAGTCCAAGTTCAAATTATTTAATCGCAGTATTGGATTGCCTAAACATCTAATAGTCGCAGCCATTTATTTAATTCCTAATATTTAAAAGATTTATGCTGCTCTTGCAATATTCAGCATGCTTTAAGTTTACAAAGATGATTTTTTCTAAATCACTTTTACTAAAATTTGTGTTTAATTGTTCTAAGAGAGATGCAATATCATTTAATTCCGTATAGGTTGTATTTATTATTAAATTTTCTCCAGCCTGTAAACCATCCTTTATGGACTCTATCGCAGTAGCAGCATTAAAAATATATTTTTTATTAGGTGCATAACTTCGAAAAGTCTTAACATCCCAATGAATAGTTCCCTTTAATGTGTGCTCTAAGAAATCTGCGCGTCCTTCTTTTTCTTTGAATCTGTACAAATTGCCAGTTAATTTTTTCTTCTCGCATAGCCATGCAGGTATAGCTTCTTCTTTAATTTTTTTTAGACTTGGTTTAAAGCCAGTTGCAACATCGACTTTAAAATCTCGCCATCTTGGATCTGTATTTATTTCACTTACTGGGCCTGATATTAAGTCAAGTTCCCGCAATATTTCCGGATCTATAGTCATATTTTCAGTAATTAAAATATCTTTGCATTGTATACTTAGATGAACAAGTTCCCTTACGGACTCCGTATCATAACGTGCAAGTAAAGATTTTATGTCATTTGATTCAGTAAGCAGTTTATTGCAAAATTCTATATTTTTTTGTTCTCTTAATAGTTCTTTTGCTGCTTGGGTTAATTTAGTTGCGGGTTTAACTGTATCTGCTGGCGTTATAGACTGATTAGAAATTGCCGTATTGGCAGCACCACTGCCTAATCTTGCTAGTGCATTGGGTGTATTACCACCTACGGATTGAACTACATTTTGCAAGGAATTTCGCCCAGACAATTGTGTCACAGGATTTATTGAAGACGCATTTTTTGGTGGCGAAATACACCATATTTTTTTTATATTACCGTGTTTTGCGCCGGCAAAGACTGCTCCATTATCGTAAACGGTGTAAATAATATTTTTGGCATGATAGGTGTGTATAGGTTTTGCACCTCTCATTGCTGCAGCAAGGTATTGAAAATGCTCAAGATTTTCTGCGCCTTTAGTGCTGGAAAATAATTTGGAGATGCCTCGTAGCCCTAATGACTTGATACTGTTTTTGAATTTACATTGTCCGCGCATATGGCCAAATAAATATGCTTTATCTTCAACGGATAAATTAAAAAAGGCTTTAACACCATCGACTATTGCAGTGTTAATAGCGTCAACTTGTTCTGATATTTGTTGTTCTAAATGATTTATTTGTTGTTGGTAGGTCACTGGATCAAGTAAATGAGCTTTATCTATGGTATCGCAAAGATCCATATGGGTTATAACTAATTTACCGATTGGTTTTAATATTTTTAAACTCGCTTTTGTATTATCAACTGGATGTGCTACCAAATCAATAGGGCCTTTTAGTCTCCCTTTAATATATCCCACATAACCTTTAAGCAGGAGCTTTTCAGGCTTAAAGCTTTTAGGAATATCTAATCCTATTTTTTTGCCTAGATCT
>JBMOLF010000007.1:0-111998 GCA_049325595.1 Candidatus Babelota bacterium | reverse complement strand
TTTGGCAAAATCAAGCATTTTCGTAGAATTTTCTCCAGATTTGATAAATCTGCTCAATCTTATTTATCATTTCTTCATTTTGTTGGAACTTTAATATGGGTCAGATAAAATTTGTTCACAGAACCTATTACAAGCACAATCTTAAGTCATTCGTACTATGAATCTCTTGCAAAATACCTTTGCACTATGAGAGATTTTTTCACAAACAGTCAGTGCATGTAGAGGATTGCTAATGAAAAAAAATTTCCTGTTAATGGTGCCGATGATCGTTATTAGCTTAATACCATCATTCGTAACAAGCACGCCACAATTTGGCAATTATGATTTGCAAAAAGCTACCGCCATTATGCAACAATATGGTAAAAAAATGGGAACTTGCCTTGCTCAATGGACAATTACCACCAAAAATCTTATTACTCGCGCGACTAAAGATGCTTTTTGTTGCATTAATGAATATGCACGCACGATTGAACCAGAAGAACTTTTATCACAAACACTTGCTCGGAGCGCATTAATTGCTAATCCATTTTATTGGACATTTAGCATTCAAGATCAGCAAATGCCCACTTCGCGCCCATGGCAAGAATTATGCTGCATTATTGATAACACAAATTGGCTTTATCTAAACCAACATAAAAAAAGAGTAGAAATTATTTTCACTACTTTTGAAATCCAGCTTAATAATTATCATGATGAATATCCTGACCGCAAAACTATTCTTGATGCTCTTAAATTACGAGCACAAAACCGCATTAACGATTTAAAAAAAGAATCACTTAAATATCAATCAACTACTGCAAAATCAATAGCTAAAATCACCGGATGGGCATTTTTAACAGGACTAGGCGGATTAGCTACTGTGGGCACAATAGAAGAAAAAGCTCATTATGGCTGGCAAGGTACCGCAGCAGTTTTAGGATTGCTTACCTCACTATCAGCAAGCAATTGTGCTTACAGCCTTAATTCATTCTTGAATGGTAAAAAATATAATCAAGAATTTTTACAGCTCAATCAAACTATCTTAGAAAAATTAAATCATATTAAATTAGCAGAATCATCACCGGAAGTTATCTCGTAATAGCGCATATTGTCTATATGTAAAATATTGGTAAAATTAATTTATATTTATTTACTTAATATTTTGCTTGAAAGAGGCAATATGAAACAAATTCTTTTGGCATTACTGCTGATTGGTCAATTCAATTCTTTATTTTGCATGAATTGGTTATTTAAAAAAGATACTAGCAATTTGAAAACTGATCTTGCTGACTTACAAGCCCATCTTTTAATTAGAAAGCATCAGGATTGGGAATTGGATGGTAAAAATATTTCCAAGGCGCCAGAAATAGTCCAATTAGGAATTCGAGCAAATGAAGCATTAACAGCATTAAATAAGGAAAAGGCTCGATTTCAAAAAATGAGTGAGGCAGATAAATTAAATTTTACACATCAATTTTCTTGTACAACAGAAGAAAGTAAAATTGATCCATTCAAAAACACTTTATGTGATTTTCTTGAAAATTTACAAAAAATTTTATTTAACATATATGATCAAAAAGCAAAAGCTCATCCACTTAAAGAATTAGAAAATAAGACAAAATTAAAAATTAAGATTATAAAGAGAGTCAATAATAAATTAGAAAAAGTACTTTTAAACATTAATCAGAACCTAGAAACCTTCCTAGCACATGCGATATTAGTGCATTTAAAACAAAGAAAAAATCTGTTGATTCAACAAGGATTGTATGAACTTAAATCTGAAAAAATCAGTTTAATTAGGTTAGATAATATTCCAGAAGATCAACGAAATGAAATAAAAAATCCTGACTCAGAAATTCGTAAAAATGCTGAGCATCACCGTATTAGCTCAATAGAACAATCGAACAATTCGCGTTTAATTCAAAAACGTAATAGTAAATTCTTAAAAACTTTATTATTAGATAAAAATGGAGAATTAATCAGCGACAAAACTCTGCAATTTACTTTTCCCTACTTGAAAATAACCGATCGACAACAAAATGCAGTTAATGAACTTAATCTGTTATTTAAAAAGAAATCAGAAGATTGCTCACCCACCAATGGACTTATAGAAGTAATAGATAAATTAGAATTAATGCTAGGCTATACTAAACCAAAAAAAACAGTTAATAAGACTAGTCCAACCGAGGATCAACGTATTAGCACTAATATGTTAAAAAAATATAAAGAAAAAGCAGAACAAACAGAAAAACAAAAACTACAAATTAAAGAACAAGAAAAAAAGGGTATAAAAAGACCGGCTTATTTTAAGAAAAATCCTAAACATCCAAACAATTCAAATCAAAATAATAATAACAATTAATAAAATCATAAATAATGTTCTGACAGGAGTCTTTTTAAAAGGCTTCTGTTTTCTATTTAAAATAAAGTTTTTCACTCAAAAAAGCCTTGATCTATCACCTTTAAATATTCTATATTAGAAAATAAAAGCCTTATAAGCTTTTTTAAGTTTTATACATTTTTATTGTATTTTTATTTGAATTGAAAATTTAAAGAGAGAAGCCATGAAGTTAAAATTAATAATGTTTAGTTTATTTACTCTTATTGCATTTCCTGCTTGTGCTTTGCGTATTAATGAGGGAGAGTTTGAAGAATTAGTACACGAATTTAGAAGAGCAAAAGCTGCTGGTGATTGGGCAAAGGCACGTGATGTTGTACAAGAAATGGAAGATCAAGGCGCAAACGATTGGGATACCCAGCGTTTTCGTATGGAATTAAATTGCACTACCTACCAACCTGAACCATGTTATGGAGCATATCCACGTCGAATTTGTCCTGGAGATTGCGACTAAAACTTTTATCGTATTAAATTGGTAACTAAATATTTTCATAGTATACTTTTAGCATATCTAAACATCCATTCATTGCTAGTTGTATACTATGAAAAAATTAATCGCTCTTGTTTTAACCATTCCTCTATGTATGTCGGCAAATAAAGGACTTGATTTTTTATATCATCACAAATTAGGTCAAATAATACGATCTTCCCTTACTGGACCTTTGGTAAGCAAAACAGCTGGATGGTATGCTGATAGCTCACTCAGTTGTCGCCATATAAAACCATTTATTGCTTTGCATCATATTAATATGGATGAAGCAGTTGAAAGCAATCCCGACAACTTTAGTTCTTTCAATGATTTTTTTATTCGCAAGTTAAAACCCGAAACGCGCCCAATTGACCAATCTTCTAACTCAGTATGTTCGCCGGCTGATGGGCAATTACTTATATTACCCAATTACCACTCGAATCAAACATTTACGGTAAAAAATGTTCCCTTTAATCTTGAAAAATTTTTTAACAATAAAGAATTTGCTGATTCTTTTGAAGGAGGGACAATTGTCATCATTTATTTAGCTCCCTATGATTATCATCGCTTTCATTTTCCTTTTGATTGCTGGGCATCCTTGCCACTAAGAATTAATGGCAAATATGAATCGGTGCACCCTATTGCCTATGAGGCAGGCATTCAGCCACTAACAGAAAATGAACGAATTTTAATTAATTTTACTACTCAATCAAAACAAGTTGCTTTTGTAGCGATAGGTGCGTTATGTGTAGGAAAAATTACCATGACATATAATAGCGCTGTAAATAATCATATTAAAGGAACTGAATTGGGTTATTTTTCTTTTGGTGGCTCAACTATTGTTATGGCATTTGCAAAAGATCATTTTCAGCCATCTCTAGAATTTCTTAATAATTGTTTTAACTCTATTAAAATGGGTCAAAAAATAGGAATGCTCTTATGAAAAAACTTATCTTTTTACTAAGTTTAAGTGCAGGTGTCATGAATGCACGTCAAGAACCAACTCCTTTTGAAAATGCTCTGCATAGTTTAGGTGCCATAACAAAAGCTGCCATACAAACCGTACATGCTCACCCGATACTTCTTACTTTCTTAGCATCAGTTTATATTAACCGAGATTATTTTAAACAAGAAACTAGTCCAGCTCCTCTATTTTTGACAGGAATTGAAACGTTGGTCTTTTCACCTCTTGTTCATACAGCAAGTGGCTATGTTTTAAAGAATCTTGAATCTCATAAAATTATTTATCTTGATGTCAACAAACTATGCGAGCGTTGTAAAAAAAATATTTAAAACAAATAACTTTTTTTATCAGCTAATGCATTTTCGGTTATGGCTTTTGTAGGCCTTGTTTTTTCAAAATAAACTTGGCCTTTTTTTGCAAGTTCTTCGTCATATGGCAATCCATAATGCTTATAAAATGCATGCGTAACTGCCTGATAAATATGGCCATCAGGGCCCCACAATAATTGCGCATGCCCACCGCGATTTAATAATAACAAGTGTGCACATTCAAAATTGGTCTCAACCAATTTAAGGTATAAATTAATAGTATTTTCCGGAAAAACAGCACTATCATCTAATGAACATACAAGCAAAATAGGCATTTTTTTATCAATCTTATCAATCATATCTATTGGGGCTAACCCTGCTTTATCATACTTGCCAAACATTATAGAAGGTACTGTCTCTATTAAAAAATGGGGCAAATAGCGCAAATGTAAGCGTTTTACATGAGTTGCAATCAAATTTTTCATACAATCAGGAGGCGACTCAAGTATAAGAGCGCAAGCTGCATCAGGGTGAAATCTTCCCGCAAAATTTATAATTGCTGCGGCACCACGAGACAAGCCAAATAAAATAACTGATTTGCCAATTCCTGTAGCTTGAATATAGGCATGAGCTAATGCGTCAACCTCATCATCTTGAGCAAAACTTGTTTGCGCAGCCTCGTACTGCTCACACGAATCAGGAAAATTAAAGGTGACAACCGGCTCATAAATAATATATGGCTCGTTGTTTAACCGGTGAGCACCATGAGCGTGTTCAAGTTTAAGATATTGCCGGTATTGAATGTAATTTGAGCGCAATCCATGAGCAAACAAATAAACAAATTCACTCTGCGGCCAGCAGGGAACAGATGCGGCAAGAACACTAAATAGTAGTAATACCTTGTTGCTTATTGGCATAGAGTTACTTTTCGTTAATAAAACTTCTTTTTAATTGTAATGCTTTTGTCACCGTTGTAACATCAGGTTGGCATTGCGCTAAAAGATGGCGACCTTTTTCTGCAAATTCTTTTTCATGTGGCAAGTTATACTTTTCATAAAATGCATGAACAACTTGAACATACCATTCACGATCATTATGCCAAAGTAATTGCGCATGTGCACCTTTATTTAATAATAACAAATACACATGTTCATATCCCGCTTTTTTTAATGTTAGATATAAATCACAAGTGCCTTCTGCATCTATTAAAGTATCTTCTAAAGAACAGATAAATAATAATGGTAACGCTGGGGAAATTCTTGATATACAATCTATTGGTGACAGTTTATCTGATTTATATTTTTTAAAGATAAGTTCTGGTGCTTTGTGCATCACAAATTGCGGAATCCACCATAACTTATGCTGGCTTACTCGTCGTTTAAGCATTTTAACTATCGAATCAAATGGTGACTCAAAAATTCCTGCAACAACATGTCCCACCCTTTGAGTTCCTAATAGATTAAGTGCTGTGGAAGCACCCCGAGATAATCCCATTAAGACTACTTTTTTATCAGACTTAATAGTTTGTTCATAAGCATTTTTTAATGCTTGAATTTCATTGTCTTGTCCTAAACTGGTATGTTCAGGTTTAAAACCATCTACCCCTACATCGGGGAAATCAAAATACACTAATGGTTCTTGAATAATCCATTGGGTGTTAAATGGAGTAATCGTATAATCTTTTGCCTGCTGTCCTGACGCGCCCAATCCATGAGAAAATAAATAGGCAACATCCTGTTGAGCAAAGCATGATAAAATCATGCTCAACAATAATAATACAGACAACTTATTATAACTCATTTAATATCCTTTTTTTTACGCAGTCGCATGCCAGATAAAACCATTTTTTTGTAAAAGATTTACTTCAAAACTCGTTAACTCATTATTATAACGATCAGTAACTTTTATTAAAAATGATGGTTTAAAATTTTTATGCTTAACAACTAGTAACCAATCTTTTTGCAAATGAGGATCAATTAGCTGCAGTTCATCACCTAATTTGCTAGTAATATCATGTTTTATTTTTTTATTGTAATATTTAGACTCAATAGCATGCTTAACTGTTAATGCTGGTATTGCAAGAACTCCCGCTGATATGGTAGTTCCAAGCACAACAACAGAACTCCAAAAAATCCATGGCGAATTGAGTGAGGTCAAAGCAAAATAGTTAAGTCTCTCCAAAGAGCTTAATCCAACTAATCCCAATCCCCCTCCTAGCCCAATTGAAAGAGCTCTCTGTAATCCCGAAAAGCGTAATTCATCAAAGAGTTCTTCTTTGCTTATAGATTTCAACTGAATATCTGCATCATTAATTTGGCAAACCTCAGATGAATTATTTGCACAGGCAATTTGAATTACATGAGCAGGCTTTTTACCAGTAAACAATTTTTTACCACGACCATTAAATGTATGTAGGGCTTCTTGCGCTGTTAAAACTCGTGCGCGCATGGTAATATCATTATTTGTCGCTTCAAAATGTGAATTAGCAGTATTAAGCGGTTGCAAACTTCTTTTTTTATAACGTGGTCCACAAGCCGGCACTAAAACTAATAAACTCGCTATTGCTATTCCCCTATAAATAGCTGATAATAATTTCATTTTAATATCTCGTTCAATAGATATAGCTTATCAATCCCTTGGGCATAGAATACCGCCCCACCAATCAGCAAATGAATTACACGATCCTTTCATTTGGCGAGCACATGCTGGAAGTAGAATAAGATAAGCAACAATAATTAAATTTAAAAAAAACTTAGATACATTCATCGATATTGTTCCCTACAAAATATTTTATAAAGCTGCATGCCATACATGACTGCTTTTTTGTAAAAGATTTATATCAAAAGTGATTAATTCTTTATTAAGCAAATTGGAGAATGTCATTAAAAATGACGGATTAAAATCAGTATGATTTACAAAAATCAACCAATCTTTTTGTTGTTTTGGAGAAATAACTAAACAGTCAGTTAATGATTTGTTAGCAAGATCTTTTTCCAACGCGTGATTTGCTGCTCGTCCGTTTTTAGCTAATGAGTAACAAACATATGGTATTCCAAAAAGAAGCGAATACGGAACAAACATAGCTGTCAATCCAGCAACACTTGCAACAAGCGGCATAGTAAAGAAAACTCCTGTTGAAAGCAAATAGGCATTTCCAGCAGTTATTCCAATACCAAGCGCACAACCACCAAGCGCTGCAGCAGTAACCTGAGCTCCTGGAGACCATGCCATTTTCTTATATAGTTTTTCAATTTCTACTAATGGTATCCCTATGGATTTTTTATCAACGGTATACACCTTGTCAGACTGATTTAAGCATGAAAGCTGTATTGCATGAATTTGATTTTTTGACTCATTAAATAAGTCAGTTCCTCTGCCATTAAATAAGACGTTGGTCTCTGGTGAGGTTAATGATTTTGCTCGTACGGTTAACTCATTTTTTGTTTCTTGAAAATCTGCATTAACACTGGTTAAGGGGTGTAAATTTCTTTTTTTATAACGTGGACCACAGGCTGGAACTAAAACTAACAAACTCGCTATCACTACTCCCTTATAAATAGCTGATAACAATTTCATATAATTCCTATGAATAGTTTAAATCAATAGCAAAAAGTGTTTCATTACCATTCTCATGCTTTACTTTCATAGCAAATCTATTTTTTTTATCCTTCTCGGTAATAAAAACAAGAAATGTTTCTTCACTAAACGGTTTAATAGCCAATACATCAACAACCGTTTTTTGATAAATATCTTTATAAATTAATTGGTTTACTTCCCGCGAACCAGACGCATTGAGGTATGTTACCACAGGAGTTCCCACCAGTAACGCCCCGCTGAGCATCCCCGTCCCATATGAAGCGGCTATGAAAATTGGCAATCCCGACATTGCGCCGACAAGTCCACACACGCATGATCCGGCAAATGTCAAAGCGGTGCAACCAATACCAATTACCGCAAGCGCGGCCACTCGTTTAGTTGTTGAAGAAAACATTCTTTTAGCAACTTGTGCATAATCAACAAGAGGCAATTCAATGTCTTTTTTTTCTACCGTTATGGGTAGTTCGTGGTAATTTTTTATGGTAAAATGCAACGGAACAATACCTTGTCCATGGCGCGACTGCTTAAGCCTTTTTCCTCTTCCTCTAAATAATTTGTTAGTTTGCTCTTGATTTAAACGCTTTACCCGCACTTTTATTCCATCTTTTTTTTCTGAATAAAGTGCAGCACGTTTATGTACAGGTTTTAATGGGCACACGTTATAACGCGGGCGACCACAGCCGGCAAGGATTAAAAGACTAAATATCAGTAAAGAAAATTTATAGCTCATCATGGTAATTTAATAGTAAATGTTTGAATTTCTTTATTATGTTGATCAGTAAGCGTTATTGCAAATTTGGGCTTGTAATCTTTTTGTAGAACAAATAAAAGACATTGGCGCGTTTGACATGATGGTATCATAAAGCTATCAAACAACAACGTTTGGTTAATATCAGCATTAAGTAGCTGATTAGACAAGCAAACGTTTTTCTTGGTTTGGAAAAAACTTACTAGTGGTGTAGCCACCACTGTGCCAGCTGCTACACAGCCACCTGCTAGGGCACAATAATAACCTATGGGTATTACGCCAAATGCTAATGGAGCACAACTCATTGCGGTAACCATAGTTGCAATACCTAATCCTTTGAAACAATCTTTAAGTATATAGCCTGATTTTGAATCAAAACATATGTCTTTAATAGATTTATCTGAAAGCAATACTAAGCCCACCTGCTGCGTTGTTAAAAACAAGGGAATATTGTGATAATTGCTTAATGAAAGTTGAATAACTGAAATCGGATAGCGAGTAATTTTAACTCCTCTACCATCAAAAAGGTTTTTTATTGCAGATTTGGGTAATTTTACCGCTCTTACCGTAACATTACTTTTGGTAGAAACATATTCAGCATTCTTATTTGAAAGCGGTGCAAGTTGCGTGCGCTTATAGCGCGGGCCACATCCTGCTAGTGGAATTAAACAAAGCAGAATATAAATCCTGCTATACCAAAGATGCATGGTCAACCTCCCCAAAAGACAACCATTCAAATTGCAATAAATAATAATTTTGCAATAATTCTGTTACTCAATCAAAGGTATAGCAAGGTATAAAATTGTCAAATTAAGGGCTTTTAATAACTCTTTTTTAATATTCTCCATTTTTTGAATGGATCCCATAGTGCACCTGCTCCGGGCCCACCAATAATAAGCGCTACTGCAAGCAATAAAAGGTTTAATGCATACTCATAACCTTCATTTTGTATAAAGTATCCATTTTTCCAATGCACTAAATAGATAGCAACTTTCATAAGTGGTATAACCAAGACTGCACCTAATTCTGTGGCAATACCAAAAAAAATCATAATACCACTGGCAAGTTCAACCAATGCAGCAGCATAACCTAAAAAAGCCGGCACTCCCATGCTTGCTATCCATGTTGCAAAGCCAGTCAGACCTGGCCCACCAAATAACCCAAAAACTTTTTGTAGTCCATGCAACATAAAAACAGAACCAACAACTAGACGTACAAGCAATAATGCGTAAGATTGTAAAGTAGAATAACGATTATTCATTCATACTCCTTAAAAACATTTTCTCTTAACAGAAAATAAATTCTCTTGCTAGGATAAACCTGTTTTTACCTTACCGGTGTTTAGAAGAAAAGGATAGTTTTGTGACGCATTTTACTCTTTCTTATCAAAACAGCGCTTTGTTAAGCAGTGACATATTAAACGAGATCAATCAACAGCTACAATCTGAGATTAATCATCTTAAAAATGCCCAATCGCAGGGTTATCAAACACCCTATGCGTTTATTAATGTTCCACATGACACACAATCCCTGCAAAAAGTTCAAGCAATCGCTCATGAGAAAAAAAAATTAGAACCACGAGCCATTATTGTAATTGGTATTGGCGGATCTTCTTTAGGGCCTCAGGCAGTTCAAGAAGCGCTATATGGAACATTTTTTAACCAACAGCAACCCGATACTACTATTTATTTTGCCGATACGGTTGATACAGATTTTATCAATGATATTTTGTTGCTTGCAGAACAATATTTGCAAGAAGAACATACCATTTTAATTAATATTATTAGCAAATCAGGGTCAACTACCGAAACCATTGCTAATGCACAGATTTTTATCGAGCTTCTTAAAAAATATTTGGGGGATTCTTATCGTCATTACGTAATTGTTACCACCGATAAAGACTCAGCACTCTGGCAATTAGCTCATGATCAGCAATTTACCTGCCTTGAAATTCCTCATTTGGTGGGTGGACGCTATTCAGTATTAACTCCAGTAGGGCTTTTTCCTCTTTCTATTATTGGTATTAATATAGAAGAACTATTAGCAGGAGCTCAAAGTATAATTAATCTCTGCTTAACTCATGACATTACTCAAAATCCTGCTGCGCTGACTGCTGCCTGTATATACCACCACTATAAAAAAAATAATATTGCCATTCATGATTCATTTATTTTTTCAGTCGATTTGGAACGAGCTGGTAAATGGTATCGACAGCTTATGGGAGAAAGTATAGGCAAACAATATGACAAAGATAATAACCTGGTGCATGTTGGTATTACTCCCACGGTATCAATAGGCAGTTCTGATTTACATTCAGTTGCCCAACTCTATTTATCTACCCAACCAAATCGCTTTACTTCGTTTATTACCGTCGGCCAAAATTATTCTGAACTTGTTGTTCCCAATTATCCCGAGTACACTAAACTGGTTAAATCATTAGAAAATAAAACATTACCCCATATAATGCAGGCAATATATCAAGGAACAACCATTGCATATCGCAATAATAAACTTCCCTTTTTGGAAATCCTGTTACCTGAAAAATCTGCATGGTATGTAGGACAATTTTTACAATATAATATGATCTATATTGCATATCTTGGGTATTTATTACACATAAATCCATTTGATCAGCCACAAGTAGAATTATATAAACAAGAAACGAGAAAGATTCTTGCTCATGAATAACGCAACCATAGTCATTTTTGGCGCTACGGGTGATTTAACCAAGCGAAAACTTATCCCCTCGTTATATCGCTTGCTGCAGCACAATAAAGTTTCTAATTTTGCTATAATTGGCACAGCTCGTGATAAGGTGACGGTTGAGCATATTATGAACAATGCTAAAGAATTTGTTCAAGATTTTGATCAAGCAACATGGGATAAGCTTGCTCAACATATGTATTATTATCCCTTAGATTTTACTGTTGCTTCTGATTATGAAAAGTTAAGCGAGCAGATTTATAAGGTAGAACAAGCGCATGGGTTAAGTGGTAATCGTATTGTTTACTTAGCTACTGCTGCTTATTTTTTCTGTCAAATCACTAATTATGTTGCAGCTGCCAAAATAGCGCTGCGGTTGGATAACACAAGTTCTATTTGGCATCGATTAGTGTATGAAAAACCATTTGGCCATGATTCACGCTCAGCACAAGAAATTAACTCATGTATTGCTGCTTCATTCAATGAATCCCAAATTTATCGAGTTGACCATTACTTAAGCAAAGAATTAGTAAGCAATATTGCTTTAGTACGCTTTACTAACTGTGTGTTAGAGCCACTTTGGAATAATCGCTACATTGATAATGTTCAAATAGTGCTCAGCGAAACCATTGGCGTAAGCGGTCGGGGTGGTTATTATGATCACTATGGTGCTCTTGCTGATGTAATGCAAAATCATATGCTTGAATTAATGGCACTTATTGCCATGGAATCACCAGCACGATTAACGGGTGAATTTATTCGTGATCAACGCGTTGCAGTCCTTAAAAAAATTAAAGTAAAAGATGCATTATTAGGGCAATATCAAGGATATACTCAAGAAGCCGACGTAAAACCTGATTCTAAAACTGAAACTTTTGCTATTGCTTGTTTAACCGTTGATAACGAGCGTTGGCGTGGCGTACCGTTTTACCTAAAAACAGGAAAAATGCTCAATAAAAAAGAAACGGTCATTCACATAAAATTTAAAGCGGTTGATTGCCTTCTTGCAAAAGCATGCCCTAGTGACACTAACTATTTAACTTTTAGAATATTTCCCGATTCTTCTTTTATTTTGACACTTAATGTTAAAAAACCTGACACATTGCAAGAAGTTGTTCCTGTTAATATGGAATTTTCACATAATGCTTTATACAGCTCAGCAACACCAGAAGCGTATGAAGTGTTGTTTATAGAAATAATGCGTGGCTCACAAGAAGTTTCAGTACGATTTGATGAAATCGAATATGCATGGCAAATCATCGAAGATATTCGCAAATTAGAATTACCGGTCTATTCCTATAGACAATCTAGTAGCGGACCTATTGAAACCGAACAATTTAATAACAAACATAATCTGAGGTGGCGTATATGAAATTGGGAATTATCGGGCTTGGCAGAATGGGCGCTGGCATTGCAAAACGCGTTGCTTTGTACGGCCATGATGTAGTTGGCTATGATCCTGCAGTTGAATCGTTATCGTCAATGGGTGAAATTACTCTAGTAAAAAATATTTCTGAAGTTGCTCTGCAATGTCGTGTGATTTGGCTTATGGTTCCTGCTGGTCCTATTGTAGATAATGTTATCAAGCAATTAAAACCTCATTTAAAAGCCGGTGACATACTCATCGATGGCGGGAATAGTAATTTTCATGATAGTGTCCGTCGCGCTCAAGAATTAGCTGCTTACAATATATATTTTCTAGATTGCGGCACATCTGGCGGCATTCATGGCCTTGAACATGGTTTTTGTTTAATGGTTGGTGGCAATAAAAAAGCATATCAAGAAACAATTCCTCTTTTTAAAGCTGTAGCCGCCCCTAATGGGTTTGGTTACATGGGTAAATCTGGCACCGGCCATTACGTAAAAATGATACATAATGGTATTGAGTATGGCCTTATGCAAGCCTATGCTGAGGGTTTTGAATTAATCAAAGAAGGTTCATTTAAAGCTGATCATCTTAATTTGGAAGAAATTACCCGCGTGTGGAATCATGGTGCTGTAATTCGCAGCTGGCTTTTAGAATTATCACACACTATTTTTACCAAAGACCAAGACCTTCAAAACATATCGGGTGAAATTGAAGAAAGTGGCACGGGAGCATGGACGGTAGAAGAAGCACATGCTAATGCAATAGAAATTCCAGTCATAGAAAAATCATTAGAAGTACGCCGATGGTCACGACAAACTGGTGGCAATTTTGCAACAAAAGTGGTTGCCTTATTACGTAATGCATTTGGCGGCCATGCCTTTAAAAAATCAAATGATTAAGGTTTTTATATGGAAATAATCGATATTAGTTGGCCTATTAGTACTGCTATTACCAGTTATAAAAACAAAAAAACAGTTGAATTTGTTCCGACAAAAGAATTTGAGCGCGATCATGCACGTGAAAGCATCATTACCTTAAGTTGCCATACTGGCACTCATGTAGATGCCCCTGCACATTTTTTGGAGCAGGGAACAACCATTGATCAACTTAACCTTGCTACCTTGGTAGGGCCTTGCACAGTGGTTGATTGCACTGATCTTACCGAGTCGATTAACAAAACATATTTGGAACAAAAAGTAGATCCACAAAGCAATAATATTTTGCTTTTTAAAACAAAAAATAGTTTTTTAAATAATACCGATTTATTTAATTCTAATTTTGTTTTTCTTGATCACAGTGGTGCACAATGGTGCGTTGAAAATAATATTAAAACAGTAGGAATTGATTATCTAGGGATTGAACGTGGGCAACTTAATCATGAAACTCATAGCATCTTGTTCACTCATGGTATCACTATAATTGAGGGCCTTAGATTAGCTTCTGTTGCAGAAGGTTCGCATACCTTAGTATGTTTACCGCTTAATATTGTTGGCTTAGAGGCTGCACCAGCACGTGCTATTTTAATTAAAAATTAAGATAAAAAAAGCTCAGATATACTGAGCTTTTTGATAATTTGTTTGAGTTATAATCATACAACAAAATGAGTAAATCCAAAATCGAGTAAGCTCATTGGTACATTAGGCAAGGAAACAGTTTTTTGTGCTACAACAGTAGACAATATGCTATCGTTAAAGAATTTTTCCACTTGTGCTAACTCTAATGCTGTTTGCGCTGGCGTAAAAGCTTCTTCAAGTTCACCTTGCGTGTCCACAAGTTCATAACCTAAAACATCTTGTAATATTTGGCTTACCTCACAGGTATGGAATGAGCCGGCAATTACAAAAACACAGGGGGCATTAGGTATTTTGTGCAACTCATATACTTTGTTTACCATTAAAGGATTGAGTAATTGTGAATCGTAAAACAATATCACTTCATCTGCATCAATTTCAGCACAATCTTGAGGTAAATGAGCTTTGAGTTCAATTATTTGTTTATCAATTTCATCTTGGGCAAGTTGCTCTAAAATAGTTTTCTTACCATCTAAAATTTCAACTAATCTTTCATGCATAATAGCAGTTGTTTTTAATACTTCTTTATAATAATTTTTTAACGCTTCAGGCCCATCAAATGATTTAATTGCATCAATAATTTGAGTTACTGTTTGCAAGGCTTCTTGTGCAGGAATGCAATATTCCTTACGCGTTTCGCGCGAAGAATATTCACGATCTTGACGATATTCAACATTAGTAACAGCAACGCCCATTTTTTCTGCTAAATCTTGTACATCTCGCAAAAGCAATGCCGGTTTTTTATACTTACATTTAAGTAAATCTTCTTTAATTGTAGGATTACTTCCTTGGTAATTCCACACGTTCTCGATCACAATATGAGCATTCATTTTTTTTGCCATAGCAACAATTTCTTTGACTTGTTGTTTAGCTTCTTGAGGGAAAAGATGATCTTCATGAAAATCATAAAAAACTACGACTTCATTATGGGTTACTGGATGCTCAAAATATTCCATTTTTTTGGTATAACCAAAACCAGTGAAATAAAGACAAGAACTTAATAAAGTAATTAAAATCTTTTTCATAATATCCTCCATTTATTTTCATTAATTATGATATCAAATATATTCAATTTGTCAATTTTGAATATATAGCCATATTTTTTGACTAATTAATTAGATATCACAAGAACCTAATCTTCGTAAAGAATTGTTGATAAACAACTAAATTTAATAGAATATTAAGATCGGGATATAATAAAAAGGGAACAAATGCGCTTACTAGCAATCTCGCTCTTATTTTTCTGTGTAAAAAGCTCTGCAACTGGTCCATCAAAAATATTGAATCAGTTAAATTTAGATCATAAACAAGAACAGAAATATTTAAAAAAATTAAATTACTCAATCAAAAAAGATCCTAATTTTTCGTTGCTTTCGAGCCATTTTTTGTTAAAGCAGCTCATTCCTACTTTGCCTAAACTATCCCGAAATCAAAAAAAAGTAATTTCTTTACAAGCGCTACAAGAACATATTGATTACTTGGTTCTTGCACGATTAAACCTGGCTATCAGTACATTACGCAAAACAGGCAAATCATTTGATGCAAATTTAAAAATAAATAACAAAACTTTATTACAACATGCGGTAGAAAATGGTTACTTGCTGACAACTAATCGTCTTTTATCTGAATATGCCATTATTGATGAATCTGTTATTGAAGCTTCACTTAATCACGAGGTCGTTTCACATATTTGCCAAATTAATGAATCCCTTAAGCAACGATTAACAAAACTTAATAAAATATCTTTAATCTCACGAAGTCATGCAAAAAAAATTTGCCATCTTTATAAACAATTAATGAATCAATATTCTCATAATAAAGAATATAAGGTTGGCTATAAAAACTGGCATAACCAATATAAATCAATCACAAAAAAATCTGCATCAACATAAAAAAAAGGGGTGCCATTTAAAGCACCCCTATACCCATCGCACAGTGTCTACGCTATACCTGCGCAATTTGAATCAATCCATTTTCTTCATAAATCTCTAGTTTACGTGCATCCGTTTGAATTTCAGTTGAATCACCTTGTGTTGTTTCAACGCGTAACTTATATTCAGGATCACGTGAAACTGATTTAGTTTCTTGTGGGGCAATAATTACTCCATTGCCGCCATCAACTGGAATTACAAAAATATAATCCGATGTTTTATTAGTTACCAGGTAATAATCTTTATATTCAGGTTCAACATATGATTCAGTTACCACATATTGAGTTGGCTCTTGTGGAGCTACTGTTACATTAACTGATGGATCATAATAATCAAACCATGGATACCACCACCACGGTAACCACCAAGGCCCCCATAAACTCCAATTCCACCAATAGGGAGCAAAACCAAATCTAAAATCATGGAATGCGTGTCTATGGTGAAAACCTCGTCTCCATTGCCATTGATTACCAAATTTAGGTGACACTAATCCATGTTTTGCAAATTTGCCAGCATAAAACCTTCCTGCTCCTGGTTTTACTAATCCAGGTCGTGAAAGTCCTGGACGAATACCTCCTGGTCTTACACCGCCGGGACGTAATCCGGGTCTACCTATTCCCGGCCGTCCAATTCCAGGTCTCGTGCCGATTGGGCGCCCAACACCTGGTCGTAATCCTGGTGCGCCAGGACGTATGCCAGGCCTTGTAATAATACCTGGGCTTACTATTCCCGGACGAGCGCCAATTGGTCGTGAAATTCCAGGTCTTATGGTACCAATTGGTCTGGTAACGCCTGGTCGTATTCCGATAGGACGTTGAAAACCTGGACGACTAATTGGTCGTGATATACCAGCCGGACGTGTGCCAACAAAACGAGTTGGCCCTACCGGCCTTGAAATTGTTCTGCCTGCTCCAAAACTAGGTCTAGTAAAACCACCACGTGCAGCTCCGACACTACCACCACGGAATCCACCAGGACGACTTATTTGGCCACCTGCAAAACCACCACCTCTAAAACCGCCTCCACGCATGGCTGCGCCACCGCGAAAACCTCCGCCACCGCCACGACCACCGCCGCGACCGTCTCGCGTAGTTATTTGTAACCCCACAATACTTAATGCTAAAAGTATAAGGGCTAAAAATGTTGACTTTCTATTCATGATAAAAAACCTTTTTTATTCAATAATATCCGCATCAGTGTACGGATATTCGGGCGTTGCATAAGGATCAGCTGACGGTATTTGCTGATTATTTTGTAATGGTTGATTACCACCTATACCCAATGATGGGGTACCATAATAACTATTGGTATATACCGATTGTTCTGGCTGCATATTCGTTTGATTAAATTGATTATCATACTCTGCATCACTATAATCAAGCGCATTAATGGTGCTGGCAATCGTTATCAGCATAAAAATAATTAGTAGCTTTTTCATTACTGACCCTTGCTTTATTCTTAATATGAATCAGCTTCTTCTACATATTCTGGATTTTCATCAACAATAACTGTATCACCGTTACCTGATGAAGCAGCAGCGCCAATAACAGCACCGGTTGCTAAACCTGCGCCATAGCCCCAACCTGGGCCCCAGTAACCGCCGCCATAGTAGCCGCCACCATAATAGCCACGACGCCCATAACCACCATGATGGTAACCAGCATGTCCGCCATGATGATAACCGCCGTGACCACCGCCATGATGGAATCCGCCACCACGATGACCACCGCCATGGAATCCACCACGGCCACCGCCACCATGACCACCACGTGCATCAATACTCATTGCTACAAGAACTAACATCATAAAAAATGCATTAACTAATAATTTCTTCATTTTCTCTCTCCTTTAAAAAATTTTTAACGACAAGACCTAACGCAACGATTGCGTCTTGGGCATTTATATTTGCATCGCGCATAACGAGTGGGATAAAATCCTTTGTATGGGACCCCATAATAATAAGGGTAGTTATACGCATACCAAGAAGGATAATTGTAATAGTAAGGGTAATAGTTATAATATGGTGTTCCACCAAAACCAAAATATACACCCACTGGGGCTGCATAGGTTAACTCAGCTGATAAACACCCTATTAACCCAAATAAGAGCATCAATTGTTTTTTCATTTGATACTCTCCTTGTTAAGTGTAGTTCCATTCGTTTTTTCAACGGCCGTTAATTGACCATTTTCTTCTATGATTGAAATACTATGATCTTGACCTTCAAATAATTGCCGATGACCTTTATCTGACTTTGCTAAGAACTGGAAACTCTCTCCACGAGATACCTCTTTAGAATCGCCTGGTTTTATTGTTTCACGCCCACCACCACGCAATGCGCGAATACGAATTGTGTAAGGGGTGTCATTGTAAAATTTCCAGTTAGTACTACCAGTTTGATCTAAATATTGTTTTTGACTTACATACGGCTCGTAACTATATGATCCTGGATTATTACCCGGGTTGCTATAAGTTACTACTTCATCGGTAAAGGTAATTGGGTTTTCATAGCTTGATTGGTATGTTCTATATTTACGGCGTGGTGTTGTGTAAACTACATCTGGCTCATAATAATCATCATAATCGTAATAATCATAGTATGGCTCTCGATAATAACGGCGACCACCACCAAACCCTATACCAAAACCAATACCAGGACCCCATCCCCATCCAGGAGCGCCCCAGTAACCTCTTCTACCCCAACCCCAGCCAGGGCCAGCACCAAATCCAATACCAAAGCCAATGCCACCTCGCGCATCAATTTCACCAACAAGTGAAATAAGAAGCGCTACTAATGCTAGTAACTTTTTATTCATTGAAAACTTCATACTTTTTCCTTTTTTTCTAATTACACACTCAATTTATTTTATAATAGCAAATATGGCCATATAATCTCAATGAATAAGAGGATTAGAAATAAAAGAAAAAATTTACAAAATAATAAAAAATGCAGAGGTCGAATTTAGATTTTGCATCAAAATCTATTTGGTTCATGATTTTTAGAAACTATCCTAATTTTGCAAGATTATTCCCTGAATTATTGCTCCAAGCTGTTGATAATTTTTAATGTTTAAAAAAAAGGAAAAAAATATGAAAAAATATGATTACGATATAGCCATTATTGGGGGTGGTGCGGCGGGACTTGTTGCTTCAAAATTTGCCGCAGGCATGGGTAAAAAAGTAATTTTGTTTGAAAAAAATAAGTTAGGAGGAGAATGTACCAATACGGGATGCATTCCTAGCAAAACAATATTGCGTTGTGCACAAGCTGCCCATGAAATTATGCATGCAGAAAAATATGGATTGCCAAAAAAACCACTTTCTATCGACTCGTCATTGATTATGGATCTAGTAAAAAAAACTATAACTGAGGTTGCTAATAATCACACACCAGAATCAT
Organism: Candidatus Babelota bacterium; assembly: GCA_049325595.1. GTDB lineage: Bacteria > Babelota > Babeliae > Babelales > Vermiphilaceae > Noda2021. Next base: position 92,562 of record JBMOLF010000007.1, on the reverse strand, counting down.
TAGAAAAACTTGGTATTACCGTACTTTTTGAAGCTCCTCAATTTTTAGATAACCATACGTTGCAAACAAACAATCGTAATATTACCGCAGCTAAAATTATTATTGTCACTGGTTCACGTCCAGCCATTCCTTCCATTAGCGGTATTGAAAAAGTGCCATACCTTACTAACCAAACGTTATTTCAACCAACTACCTTACCTCAATCACTTATTATTCTCGGCGCTGGTCCTGTCGGCGTAGAAATGGCATGTGCACTTACGCGATTAGGCGTAAAAGTATATTTAATTGAACAACATGCTCACATTCTACCGCAAGAAGAACCAGAACTTGCAAAAATTGTTCACGACCAATTAGTCGCTGATGGCGCAACCATTCTGGTAAATGCAACAGCAAAAGAAGTTTCCCAACAAGACAACATTATTAAATTGCAGTGCAGGCTGCACTTTGGCACCACCATTATTATTCAAGCTGAACAATTATTAGTTGCTACTGGACGAGTTCCTAATATTGAAAATCTTCACTTAGAAGCTGCGAGCATTGAGTATCAAAAAAGTGGTATTCTTGTTAATAACAAGTTGCAAACAACCACTAAAAATATTTATGCTGCTGGTGATGTTGCTGGGCCTTACCTGTTTAGCCATGTTGCTGAATATCAAGCAGTCATTGCAACTTACAATGCGTGCATTCCCCTTTTTAAAAAGAAGGTTGATTATACCAATATTGTCTGGGTTACCTTTTGTGACCCAGAACTTGCACATGCGGGCTTAACTATTGCCCAAGCTAAAAAAATATATGGCAATTCAATAAAAATTTATCGGCGCGATTATTTGGCCATTGATCGCTCATTTACCGATCAAAATAAAAAAGGTCGTGCCATTTTTATATGTAACAAAAAAGGAAAACTTATTGGCGCTCATATTGCTGGCGCGCGCGCAGGAGAACTTATTGGCCAAGTGCAACTAGGCAAAGTATATAATATTTCTTTTGTAGATTTTTACCATGTCATGCACGCTTATCCTGCTTATTCTGATGTGATATGGCAAGCTGCAAAAAAAGCATATATTGAACGCACGAAAGCTAATCAATGGATAAAAATAGCGCAAAAAATCTACTCATGGTTATCACGGTAAAGGTCGGGTAAGCATACGCACTATCTGGTCAGCAAAATCTTGTGCTGCCTCAGGCCCTGTTGCCGTAATAATGTTACCTTGCGTTACTACTTTTTGATCTGGCAAGTAATAAACTTCATACTCACGATAAATATCAGCAAGCTTATCATCACCATCCCATCCGGTTGCTGCATGTGCCGTTAAAACACCGGATGCAGCCAAAATTCGCGTAGCAATGCAAATGGCACCAATAATTTTTTCTTGCCTAAATGCTTGGTTAATAAGATCGTAGCTTGCTTCATGATCAAGATTGTCTAAAGCTCCTGGTCCACCCACAAAAAAAATACCTTCATAATCAGCAACATTTACCTGCTCAAGTGTAATATCAACATTAGTTGTTGATTGATCTTTAGCCGTAGCAATTCCCGCTTTATTACTTGCAGTAACTACTTGAAAACCTGCTTGCTGCAATGTTTTTTTAGGAATACCATATTCCACTGGTTGATAACCGTCATAGGCAATGACGAGCAAAACTTTTTTGTGATTCATGAATGCTCCCTTTTTGCTTGAATTTCGTGCGTGTTCTTAGCTTGGGAGAATAGAGAGTCGTTGTTTTATTGTCAATGGTTAACGTAATTTCAAACAACTTAGAATACGCATCTTTTTTGATTATTATTTTTACAAAATCAGATGCATGATACTCATAATCCGAATTTAAAATAGGCTCATTATTAACCATGATAGAATCAGATAATACACGTATTACCATAACGTTTTTTACCGTAAGGTAGCTTTTAAAAAGCTCAACAAATTCATTAACTTCTTGATTGTTATTTTTGATTATTATTAAACAATCAAGATTCATTACTCCACAATTTTTAACCAATTCTGGAATAAGCGTGTATTCAATCCATTTAGGCAGTGAAGATAACGGATAAAAATTTATATTGGGAACAATAAGAGCAAGAGATTCGGCATACACGACAGGAAGATCTTTATTTTTATAGGGTACTGAAAAAGTAACAACCTGCGGTACTTGTACCCATTTAAGATGCCCTACTATCAGTAGTAAAAATAAGCTCAAGGCTATAGTTCCTTGATATATATTTTTAATCTTTCTGCTATGAACAATGGCAAGAGTTCCCAAAACAATAATTATTAAAACAATTACTATAGGCTGTTTAAAACCAATAAGCCAATTATTCGAGCCCACCGATAAAATACGCATCCAAAAAGCTATGATAATCTCTAAGATTCCAGCAAGCCAGGCAGCTGAAACACCAATCAATTGAAAGAAAAAAATAAATGAGGCAATTAAAAGAATCACCGATAGAAAAGGTGCAAAAAATAAATTCCCCAAGAATGAAGCCAATGATAAAGGAATGCCCCAGCAAAGCAATATGGGCAATGAAATAAGAGTTATAAAAAGTTGCAAATAGATAAAGCGCGTAAGCCAACGTAACCAGCGGATACTGTTTTTATAAAGCATAATTACAAATAAAATTATTGATAAAAATATTTTTTACCTTAAATCAAAATTCCTTTTTTGCCAAATTTTATTTTATTTATAAACAAAAACATTGAAACCATGCGTCAAAATAAGTTATTATTTGTAATAAACAAGGAGAGCACACATGAAAAAATTTATAAAAAGCGTTAACCAACGATTACGTCAATCTTGGAAAAATTTGATGAATTCAAACGAAAAAAAAATGTCTGAAGGCTCTAAAGAAATCAGTAGAATTATGACTTCAGCTCATAAAGATCAATGGCGTCGCGGTCATGGCAGACAAGGCCATCAAAATCCTTCTAATCCCAAGAAGACTAACCGTTATCAATAATCATTAATTGCTATTTAAAACTGTGCATGCTAGCGTAATATTCAACTATATAAAAAGTTGAGTATTACGAGGTGCATTTATGAGTGTTTTGCACGGAATTAAAAAATTTTTGGAACACAAAGCCTATCAAATGCGCATTGACTCACTGGTCATGACAAGCCTTGCAGGCTCAGGTCATCCAACATCTGCATTATCTGCGGCCGATTTGGTCGCCGCTCTTTTTTTTTACGCAATGCGCTTTGATCCACATAACCCTAATAATCCTAATAATGATCGATTTATTTTATCAAAAGGACATGCAGCGCCTATTTTTTATGCGGCTTGGAAACAATTGGGCATATTAACTGATGATGATATCGCTCATTATCGAGAATTTAATTCTGTGTTAGAAGGTCATCCAACTTTACGCTTTTCGCGTACTGAAGCAGCAACTGGTTCTTTAGGCATGGGACTTTCAATTGGTGCTGGCATGGCATTATCAGCCAAAATGGATCACCGAGATTTTTATACCTATGTGCTCTTAGGCGATAGTGAATCGACCGAAGGTTCAATATGGGAAGCTGCTGAAATTGCTGCTTATTATCACCTTTCTAATTTAGTTGCTATCCTTGATTGCAATAGGCTTGGCCAAAGTACTGAAACTATCCATGGCTATCATTTGCAACGTTATGCTGATAAATTTGCAGCATTTGGCTGGAAGCCAATTATTATCGATGGCCATGACATGCAACAAATTATGAGTGCATTTGAAAAAGCTCGTACACCAAATCATCATCCCACCATTATTATTGCCAAAACCATTAAAGGCTATGGAGTTGAAAAAGCGGAAAATAAAGAAGGATTTCATGGTAAAGCATTTAAAAAAGAAGAACTTAATGAGATTTTAGCCCAAATGGAAGCTCGCTTTAGTAGCGCAGCACATTATAGTAATGGCTATACTTGGCATCCGCAAATTCCACAGGCTGATGTTCCTGAATCGCGCAATCATTGCGTTGGTATTTCATTCCACGAACCACAATATGCTCCAACTAAAGAAGTTGCTACGCGTCTTGCATATGGACAGTCTCTTGCAACAGCAGGATCTGATTGCAAATTTATCATAAGCCTTGATGCTGAAGTAAAAAATTCGACAATGGCAGAATTATTTGAACAAAAATATCCAGCTCGGTTTATACAATGCTTTGTTGCAGAGCAAAACATGATAGGCATGGCAGTAGGCCTTGAACGAAGAGGAAAAATTCCTTTTGTTTCAACCTTCGGTGCATTTTTTTCTCGCGCTTACGATCAAATACGCATGGCAGCTATCGGTACTGCCAATTTGCGTTTGGTAGGTTCGCATGCAGGAATATCAATAGGCCAAGATGGTCCATCACAAATGGCACTAGAAGACATTGGGCTTATGCAAGCTTTAGCTAAGAGTGTAGTATTATATCCTTCAGATGCAGTGAGCACGGCAAAATTAGTAGAACAAATGATAGAATATAATCAAGGTATTTCTTATTTGCGCACGACGCGATCAGCAACGCCGATTCTTTATCAACCATATGAAGATTTTCCGATTGGCCATTGCAAAGTGTTAAAACAAAGTAGCAATGATATTGCTTGTATCATTGGTGCGGGCATTACCTTGCACGAAGCCTTAAAAGCGTATGATCTTTTAGCACAAGAGGGCATTAGTATCAGCGTAATTGACTTATATTGCATAAAACCATTACCAGTAGATCAAATTGTACAAGTAGCGCAAAATGCCCAAAACAAGGTTATCACCATTGAGGATCATTATCTTCAAGGAGGCTTTGGGCAAGCAATTTCTTATGCACTACGCAATCACAACATTACTATTGAATGCTTAGCTGTAACTGAATTGCCACGTTCAGGTAAACCAGAAGAACTTCTTGCCTGGGCAAAAATTGACGCGCAAGCAATTATCAATATGGTCAAAAAACTACGTTAATTACAAAGCAGTTTTACGACTTGTTAACGGTCGCTTACCGTTGGTATAAATATTAAGAAGCTTAGGCCTATTGTTCCAGTCACGTACAATTGGCGCTGATGCCTGATCCCAACTGTTAATTTCGTGCAGAATATAGGCAAAATGCTTTAAAAAATGAGGCAAAATAAACTCGGTGTGCATTAATGCGCGGCCATTAAATTTAACCTTTACTTGTATATTTTTTTCATGGGGTGGAAAACAACGCTCAGAAAATAATGAACAGTTATTGTCACGATTTGAATATAATCCTTGTGGATCAATTACTTGAAGCAAATCACCACGAGAATACAACGAGTAAATTTTTACAAACATGGCATCATGGGAAAAATGCATTGTTTTTGCTTGAACAGGACAAGCAAGTAAAATTAACTCATCTATATATAATTCTCCAAATTCATTTTTAAATTTAGGGAGATTAAGTGCCACATTACCGCCATGGCTATGTGTTATAAGTCGTATTTTAGGACGCGGCAATCCTTGATTAGTATAAGCTGTTATAAGCGCTTGTAATTCTTTAAACAATTGCTTAGCAGCAGCCTCTCGTTCTTCAAAACTTAACTTCCCAGACCAACCAAAAATGTAAAAATGATCTTTTTCAAATACCGTAGGAGAACTATTAGTTAGAGTATTTGCAATCAAACGCAAATGATAACGCTCATCAAGATCAGTATAATGCGTTAACCCGTGTGTACTATGGAAAAAGTTTTCAAAAAAAAGACGTGGCAATAATCGCGTTCCATGAATCCAGACTGTTACAGTGGGAGCAGTATCTTTTTGCTCGGTACTTTGTATATCAATTGAGGTATTAAAATTTTTGGACAAAACAGTTGGTATGGTGATAGATTTTTTAATTGGCCTATGATTTTGCTTAATACAACTAGGAATAAATAAAAAAATACTAACCCAGATCACTAGCCTTATATTCATGGCCAATTCCTCACATTATTCTATTTTGATATCGTATTATTAAGTATACGATTTAGGTTATGCGATGACAATTTTTTTATTTCAGTTTTATAAATTTCTATTTGAATATATCAAGAAGCAAGATAGGATTAGATAGACATTCTTCATAAGAGGTTCTATACTAGTATTTAAGTTAATTAAAATCTTAGTAGCGAGGGAATTTAAAAGCACCCTAAAATGGCTGGTTATACTAATTATATCTTAAATTTTTATATTCGAGTGAATTATAAATGAATATCTATGTAGGACGTATTTCACGTTCAGTTAATGAAAATAAATTAAAAGAACTTTTTGAACAATATGGTCAAGTAACTTCGGTTAAAATGATCAAAGACAAATTCACTGGTGAATTTAAAGGTTTTGCATTTGTTGACATGCCAGAAATGGATGATGCACAAGCTGCAATTTCTGCATTAAATGGCATGAATTTTGAAGGACAAGAGCTAGTAGTAAGCGAAGCACGCCCTCGCGAAAATAGACCACAAGGTGGTTTCCGTCAAGGCGGAAATGGCGGAAGAAGAGATTTCGGCTCTGCTCCACGCACCCCTCGTTTTAACCGCTACTAAAATTTGAATCGCTACTAAAAAAGGCCGTCTTAACCGACGGCCTTTTTCACTTTTAGCATTTCTTATTTATAGTCAACACTAAGTTCAGAAGAACGATTCAAAAATTCCTTTTCATCTTGTTTTAAATTTATTCTTATATCAAAGTTCTTAATATTAGAACTCACTTCTTCATTCCACCAGACACTTTCACTACCTGCAAGACGAGAATCAGTTACCCATACGTTAACACGATTGTTTTGAGCATTTATTTGTTGTTGCAAGAAAGTAATGTTCGATATTAGCTCATCATTATCTTTAAAGATTTCTAAAACTGCTCGCCCATGATTTATTGAAGGTATAATTAGTTCTGAAGTTTTTCCCTGTTGCAAGGTTGCCACCGTTTTATAATCTCTTGTTAACATACCAGTTGATTCCCATTTTGGCTCTTTAATAATCACCGCGTAAGGTAAATTATTAGTGATTGTTATTTTTACTGTAGGTGATGTAAAAATAAAAGAACCTACTAAGGACATGCCTAAGGCCACTTTTGCATATAATTTCATGTGAATTCTCCTTTTTAAAAAAAAATCAATAAAAACGTAAATAAAAACGTAATTATTAATTGACTTTTTAGCCTATTATCAATAATTAACACTAATTTTAGTTGGCTCTAATGTTTCTTCTTTATCTTGTTTTAAATCTATCTGAACATTAAAAACATTGGTGTCTTGATCAAGCTCTTCTCTAATAAATTTACTGCCGCCAATCCAATGAGGAAATGGCACCAAAGATACAATAACTGCAGGTTTATGATTTTCATAACCAAATTGTTTTAACAAAATAATCTCTGCTATATCAGTACCATCTTTGGTAATTATAAGGTTACTTTGTGAAGAGGTAGACTGAGTATAGGTACTTAAATCGCTTAGATTAGTTGTTTGTCCAGTTTGCAAAGTAGCAATTTCAACTAGCGTACCTTCCCATTTACGATCATTGATCTTGATCGTATAAGGTAAATTGTTGGTAATTGTTGCAGTAAATTGAGCATCTTGTGCATTAATAAAATTAACTAATGTACCTGTTAAGACTAATAATTTAAAATAATTGCTCTTCATATTTATTCCTTTTAAAACTGCTATTTAATTCGTTTCTTGAACAGTAAAAAATCTATATTTTATATTGTCTATTTTAAATTATTTTAATTAAAAAAAGCAATAGAATAAAGGGTTTTTGGTCTTCTGTGTGCATCCTTTGTTTTGACCATTACGAGTGATCGTTTTTATTCTATGTTTAAAGATGTCGCAGCAGAAAGCCCTTGGTCATCTTGCTCTAATGTTATTATTATAGTTGGTTGAATTTTGGTTTTTATCGATTTTACCATTTGAGCTTTTGTAATCATTTTAGCTTTATACACCAAATAACTATCAATAAAAATTGAGTCGTCCTCTACGGCATAACTCAACCATATCTGAGCATATAATTTTTGTGTATTATCAAGCAAAACTAGGTAACCTTCTTTTTTGCGAAGGTCTTTTATTTTTTCAAATCTTGGTATATCTATTTTAAAAGGAATGGTTACTGTTTGGAATGGATATAAATAAGAAACAATTTCTATCCTATTAAAAATATGATTCACCCGAGCAATTTGAAACATCTTATTGGTATTATTAATGAACTTTGCTCTTGGATAAAACTCGGATGGTAATGCTTCTTTTATCGAATAACTATATGAAAAAAATATAAGTCCATAGATAATAATAAAAAATTTTGCATTATTAATAATCATAAGCTACTTACTATCGCTCAGTTAATACGATCTCACTAAATCATTGAATTTTCACATATCGAACAATGGTTTCTTCTTTCACCTAAAAGATAACAAATTCCCAGAATATAACTCAACACAATTAAGACAAATTGAAAATACACAGCTTAGTTATTGCATTTTATAATAACTATCAACCGCTATTTAAAATTCTTATAGAAAATTTATTGATTTCTGCAAGAATCACTTTTTATACTTAAAGATGTTAGTATAATGAATCCAATAGGAGCTCAAAATGATAATTTATGTCGGAAACATCGCTTCAAGCGTCTCTGATAAAAACTTAAAAAAACTTTTTGAGCAATATGGATTGGTAACCAAAATAAACTTTGTTACCGATCCGCATACAGGCAAATTCAAAGGATTTGCTTTTATAGAAATGCCAGCCAATGATGAAGGTCACGTAGCAATTGAAGCTTTAAATGGCGTAGACCTAGAAGGCTCAATCTTGGTAGTTTCGCAAGCTTCGTCTAAACAATAAAAAAGCCGCCCTTAGCCGACTTTTTTATTAACTTATTAAAAGGGCCTTTTATCTCCGAGCGTCAAGATTTAATACCTTGTGCAATTTACAAACCCCATCATCGACAATTTTTTGAATATCAGACCGTTTATCTAAATAAGGCGATGCTATAATCATTCCAGTTCCAGCAACCACCAATAATGCCGCCGCTAAATCACGTTGAGCAAGCACCGCGCAAGCAACACCACCCAATGTGGTGGCAACACCTACTGCCCGCACTGTTTGAGAAACAGGTGCTTCACCTTTTATGATGTAAAATATTTGATTTGCCTGACTATTTACTGCTATAAAAGATAAAATCAGCATTGCTATTATTTTTTTCATGGTGATTCCTAAAATTATTGTTCTGGTTTATCAAACTATAAAATTATACAGCGAGGACAGTTTTTTTGAGACTTTTTAGTAACTAAATTAACCATTTCATCCCCTGTTTTAAATGACAACTTTCGCTTTTGCGAAATCATTGGCAAAGGATTATAAAAATAATCGTTAGCTTCTTCATCAAATTCTACTAACTCATCAAAAGCAGCTAAACATTTTCTTTTGCTCAAACTCACCAAGAAAGTAGTAACCATTTCTTTTCCTGCTCGATTTAATTCAAAACAACGCTCTTTAGTAACCACTAAGCATAAATCTGGTTCTTGTTTAGACTGCATTAAACAGTAAAAACCCAACTTGCGATCAGAGAATCGCTCTTGAAAACGACTAAACGGAATAATTTCTTCTTCATTAATCTGGTCATAATCAAAAATTAATCGAACTAATGAACAATCATAAGAACTTTCAGGCTTTGCACAAAGGCCAAGCAAAACACCTTGGTAATAATTTTTATCGTAGCAAAGAAATTTTAAAATATTAGCGCTATGGTATTTTCTCTCAACTAGCTTACCGCCTTCATTGTCGTATCTATTTTTATCGTCTCTTTGATATGCATAACGATTAAGTTGAGTCGTGTTTCCCTGGTTGAACGTGCTTGTTATCCATTCATCATATGCAGGATGCACGCACATTAATTTTTCAAGACGAGTAATTTTATGTTTATACAACAAATCAAAAAAACCATTTTTAGTAGCATCCTCTACGTGCTCTAAAAATTTTTTTCTTAATTCATCTGGTGTTTTACGCCACCATCCAGCAAAATCTGAATGAAAAACATACGCATGGTGTATATCTAAAGCTTGTTCGTACCCAGAGCTAGGTAACAACGCTACGTATAATCCATTATTATTTTTTGCAATTAACCATTTGTTTGAATCAGATTTATGAGGAATTTGGTTACTTAAAGCAAAATAAGTTTTAAGATGCGGAATATGGCGATTATTTAAACTTTTTAAAATTTCTTTCTTAGTAATATCTTTTTCCATTGAAAATAATGGTGAAAAACAAATAAGCGATAAAATTACATAAACTATATTTTTCATAGCGTTAACCCTAGTTGGCAATTCCATAGTTTTTTTGGCAAAATAGCCATTTTTGCTAAAATAAGTATATGCAGTTTTCTCTTACCTGGAAAGATTCTATGAATTCATTGCAGATACGCCAAAAATTTTTTGATTTTTTTATCAAACGCGGTCATGAAAAAGTACCCAGTTCTTCCCTAATACCCGCACAAGACCCTACCTTGTTGTTTGCCAATGCAGGAATGAACCAGTTTAAAGATGTGTTTTTAGGCCAAGAAAAGCGGAGTTATACGCGTGCCGTATCTATTCAAAAATGTGTACGCGCCGGTGGCAAGCATAATGATCTTGATAACGTTGGGTTTACCAAACGTCACCTTACTTTTTTTGAAATGATGGGTAATTTTTCATTTGGTGATTATTTTAAAAAAGATGCAATTGCCTTTGCCTGGGACTTTATTACTAAAGAAATGCACCTTCCTATAGAAAAATTGCATGCTACTGTCTACAAAACTGATGATGAGTCATACGACATTTGGCATAAAGAAATTGGTATTCCTCAAGAGCGCATGCACCGTTTAGGCGAAGCTGAAAACTTCTGGGCAATGGGGGATACTGGTCCTTGCGGCCCGTGTACTGAAATTCATATCGATCGTGGCCCTGAGTTTGGCTGTAAAGATGAAAAAAAATGTGGCCCAGCATGTGATTGCGACCGTTTTTTAGAAATTTGGAATCTTGTTTTCATGCAATTTGACCGACAAACTGACGGCAGTTTTAAGCCTCTTAAACAAACAGGGGTTGATACAGGAATGGGTCTAGAGCGTCTTTGCGCCGTAGTGCAAGATAAAGATTCGGTTTACCAAACTGATTTATTTATGCCTATCATTGCCCGCATCGAGCAACTAACTAAAATTGAATATGCAAAACAAAACGCACAAACACAAGCAGCCTTTCATGTCCTTGCTGATCATATTCGCTCATCATCATTAATTATTGCTGATGGTGGCGCTCCTTCTAATGAAGGGCGTGGTTATGTATTGCGCAAAATCATCCGTCGTGCGGCATTGTTTGCACAAAAACTAACTGAAGAAAATATCTTCCCAGAATTATCAAAAACGGTAGTTACCCAATTGGGCGATATTTACCCAGAACTTAAACTAAATGCTGAACTTATTTACAAAATTTTAGATAGCGAAATTAAAAAATTTGCTCAAAACTTAGTACGCGGCCAACATATCTTAGAAAAATATTTCCAAGAAAGTGCCGCAACCAAAATTATTACCGGTGAGCAAGCATTTAAACTGTATGATACTTATGGCTTTCCTATCGAACTTATTCACCTTATGGCCAACGAAAAAGGCTTTAATGTAGACTCTGCTGGCTTTGAAGAGCACATGAAACATCAGCAAGAGCAATCTGGCGCTAAAAAAGAAGATGAATTAAGCAGTTTAGAGCTTGAACAAACTACGCAATTTACTGGTTATCAAGAACTTGAAACTGCTTCCACAATCACTGCTCTTATTAAAGATAATCAACTAGCACAAACAGTAAGCAAAGGCGATGAGTGTTGGGTTATCACGGAAAAATCACCATTCTTCATCGTTGGTGGTGGACAAGTGCCAGATCAAGGTTGGTTGATAATTAATTACAATAAAATTCCAATAAAATCGGTACGCTTTATTGGTAAAGCAATTGCTGCACTTATACAAGCTCCAGATGTGATTACTGTTGGCATGCCAGTGGTAAGCATTGTTGATAAAACATGGCGTACTAATGCGATGAAAAACCATACCGCAACTCACTTACTGCAAGCAGCATTAATTGAACTGTTTGGCAAGCAAATTAAGCAATCAGGTTCATTAGTACACCCTGATTATCTTCGTTTTGACTTTACCTACCATGAAAATTTAAATCCGGCAGATATTGCGCGTGTTGAAGATTTAGTAAATCAAAAAATACGTGAAAATATCGAAGTTGCCGTAAAACACACAAATCTAAAAGATGCTTTAAGCCACGGAGCACTTGCTTTCTTTGGTGACAAATATAACCCTGAAGAAGTTCGTATGGTAAAAGTTGCTGATTTCTCGGTAGAATTATGCGGTGGCACCCATGTTAACCGCACAGGAGACATTGGCGCCTTCAAAATAACCGATGTTAGTGCCCTTTCGGCAGGACATCGTCGTATTACCGCTGTAACTGGTCCACGGGCTATTGAATTATTCCAGCAAACCTTTAATACGGTTAAAAACCTAAGCCAAGAGTACAAGGTACAGCATAACGAAGTGCTTGAAGCGGTCAACAAACAAAAAGAATTGGTAAAAAAACTTCAACAAGAAGTTAAACAATTAAAAAAACAATCGATTAATGCGCTTATACCTCAATGGCTTGAACAGGTTGAATCGGTAAATGAAATACCATTCTTATTTGTTAATATAAAAGATGCTGCGCATGATGAGTTAAAAGAGCTTGCACAAACCTTAGCAAGCAAAAAGCCTGGCTTTTACTTCATAACAAGCATTGCAGGTGATCGCCATATATTCTTTGCAACTATTTCCCCTACTTTAACAACACGCTTGAATTTGAAAAATTTAGGTACATGGTTGAAAGAAAGAGCAGGTGTCACTGGTGGTGGTTCAAATATATTGTATCAAGGCGGCACAACCAAATCTGATGGAGAATTGAAAAACTTGTTAAAAGATTGGCTTGGGCAGTTATAACACTGTAATCGAAAAAAAACTGCTTGGTAAAAAGATATTTAAAACTGCATGGTCTTAAGCAAGTAAAAAATATTGCTCTGGGCAATTACAGGCAACACCTAAGATTAGAGTAAAAGGCTTATTATGAAAAAATATATATTAATTTTTGCAAGTTTTGTGTCATTTCATTCATATGGTTTATATAAAGAAATAAAAGTTGTTGAAAAAATAAATGTTCTGAAAAGTAAATGCGGCATTTGTCGACAAGAAAATATAGAAGTTCCATGGCTCGGAAGTAATACGTATGGTGCTCACGAACAATGCTTTGATTTAATCCAGCCTTGCGTAGAAAATATTTTTGATAACATCCAACAACATTACTCGCAATCGTATCAAAGAGCACAACTAGAACAACAAATCAATTCTGCAATTGAAGACGTGTGTGAAAAAGCTGGATATCCTTCGATCAAAGCTTTCATAGAAGTTAATGGTCAAGATAAATTAAAACAGCTATATAAAGGCGCAGCAGAAGCAATATTAGCTAAACAAAATAAACCAAAAAATAATTCTATTGAAGCTATTTATAACCAAATCTTTAAGGACATATAAAAAACAACTATTATTTATCCTATTTTCTTGTAATAAAATTTTTGTAGCTTATCGCTAAAATAAACTTCAATTGCTTGATTACCAGTAAACCCGGTCTTTGAGGCAGAACGAATTAACGATTGGGGGCCAACTTTTCGTCCTTTATAAATTCCTTGCACGCTTAAATCAGCCAACCCATGATTTTTAGCATACAACTTCACTGATTGATCTGCGGCAAGAACTTTTGTCTTGCCAATAATTTTTATTGGTTTACCATGTTGGTCTTTAGCCTGCAAAGGGGGCATTATACGCGATACTTCAATATCAAATCCTGTTTTATTAATTACCGTTATTTCAAAACCGTAGATCGATGCTCCTAGCATCAATAAAACAGACAATGTAATTTTATGTATCATTTAACTATCCTTTTTGATTTATTGAAAAATAAAAAAGGTAGTTTTTGCAATAAACTGTTAGATTTGCTGAAAATTATTATTTTACACAATTAAGAATGAGAGTTTTGGTCAGAATATTTAGTTGATGATGCTCTTAATTTATCAAATATTAATCGATTTTCCCCATCTATAGTGTGTGGATTTGCACCTGCTTCAATCATTGCTTCAACGGGTTTAAAATCATTGTTATTGGCGCCCAACCCGGCCGCAAACAAAAGAGGAGGAATAAGCCATATCCCATATTTAACCGGGGCATTAAAGTCAACATTATTTTTCTTAAAAACAGCCAATGTTTTAATAAAATCATTAATATTTTTTTTCTCAAAACAACCGGAGATAGCATACGCTAAAAGACTATATCCGTAGTCATCATCACGCATATTAACAATCTCGGGCGTTAACCACCTATCTAATTCTTCGGCATTATTATTACCGGCACATTTAATTAAATCGCTTTTACTCATAGCAATTATGTTGAAAGCCGCCATTCCTGATACTAGGATTACTATTTTTAATACATAACTCATTCACTCATCCTGATTTAATAAATTTATTTTGTAATAAATTGTATTAAATCGTGGATAGCTTTTTATATACCTTGTTTAATTTTAAAATGATTTTACTTATTTATTGTTTTTTAAATGATTGCTGTATAACTCAAAAATTTTTTTATAAAAAGGTTTTTTTAACGCCATGAATTCTGCAAAATGTATAGGTGCAATTGGAAAATTTCCTATACCAGCTAAGGGAGAACCGCCATTTTCAAGCATTGCTTCTATAAGATCCAAATTTTTGTTTTTGCAAGAAACCAACGTTGCGTAATGCATGTATGTAGATCCGGGTATCTCTTTTAATACTGAAATAGAATCATTTACATTTGTACCATGATCTTTTAATAATTTAATAGCTGCAGCTAAATTTTTCTTATTCGCATATTCTGCATATTGTATCACATAATAAAGAGGTGTTGCGCCCTTATTATCAATTGCATTTACAGAATTATTATTAACAAATTTACTCATTGCAGGAACACAGACACCTTTTGCAGCGTCATGCAAATTATTTGCATACAGAGCCATTTCATCTGCGATACATGATGCATAAGGTATGTCCTTACTAAGAACCTTCATTTGCTCAAAAACAGAAAGATCATTCTCAAAAGGATTTGCTCCATGTTTCAGTACAATTTTTAAAGGAATTAAAGTATAAAAATCTATACTTAAATTTGCAAGATAACATAAATGAGTAAATTTTATACTTAAATTTGCAAGATCACATAAATGAGTAAATTCTGTTTTTGAGTTTAAAGGTGCATTACAATTAAAATTATGTTTTTTGAATAATAAAATTGTTTTTTCAAAATCATCAAATCTTTTGTGCTCAAAAACACCAGATACCGCATGCATAAATAAAGAAATCCCATGTTTATCACATTGGATAAGACTCTCAGGAGTAATTACTTTTTCTAATTGCTGTGCATTACATTGATAGGCTAACTCAGCAAGATTTTCTTCCATGCCATGCAACAAATGAATACACAGTATTAAAAAAAAACTTATTGTTTTGAAATAGTTCATACCACACCTATGTTATAGCTATGATTTGTTAATAAATTGTATTAATTCTTGCATCGCTTTTTGAATACCCTGTTCTACTTCTGCTGGCGATTGAGCAAATGGCTTGAGCACATAATCAGGGACTTCTTCGCGATTTTCAGGACGGGCAATACCCCAGCGCAAACGATAAAAATCTGGCCCACATGCTTGTATGATAGATTTTAAGCCATTATGGCCTCGCGCACTACCGCCAAGTCGTATGGCAAGTTTAGCAAATGGCAATTCCAATTCATCATGCACTACTAATATATTTTCAGGTTTAATTCCTTGTTTTGTAAGTTCAGGAATCACCTTGCCAGATGAATTCATAAATGTTTGTGGTTTAATTATACTTATTTTATGCCCTTCAACCATTATGGAACTTAGTTCCATATTCGGTTTTGTTTGCCATGTTCCATTATATTCTCGCACTAATTCCTCAACAACCCTAAAGCCAATATTATGTCTTGTTTTTTCAAATTGTTTACCTGGATTACCAAGACCAATTATAACTTTTATATCAGGAGTTTGTTGCATATTCATGGGCACCTTTTTTCTGTTTATAATTCTTGTATTATTGCCTGACTACATTCCATAACCAAAATGTTAGCCGGACATTGGGCTAAAGGTAGTGTATTACCAACAACAATTTTTTCAAAAAAAGGGTTTTTTGTCACTATATCCAAACTATTTTGTGCAAACACAGGATGTATAAAATATCCCCATCCTTGCTGCATTCCATGATCAGCAAGTTGCTTAATAACCTCGTTTACCGTGTGCCCAGTGGAAATAATATCATCAACAATAATAGCTTTTTTATAAATCTTTCTATCAGGACATTCGACTTGCACATGTTCATCATCAAAACGTTTTTTATTGCAAGCAAAAAGATCGAGCCCTAATAATGCTGCCACTGTCTGTGCGCGATAGTGTGCCCCATGGTCTGGTGCTACAATACAATATTGTTGATATTCAGGAATATGGAGTTTTATGTGGCTTGCAATAACTTCTGGTAACAACACATTAATAACTGGTCTGTTAAATAATGCGATAATTTCAGGATTATGTAATTCAACCATAACAAATTCATCTATACCCATTAATTCTAATGATCGTATAATCGCTTGCACCGAACCAGGGTTATGGTTAATTGTTTGGCATTGCCGTGCATAACCAAAATAAGGAATTACTGCAGTAATGGTAAGCGCCCCATGCTTTTTTAAAATATCTACCAAGAGCATTAAGCTCATAATGTTATCATTTGCTGGTCTTCCGGTTGAATGAACAATAATCACCGATTGATCTTTGAAACTAGACCAATTGTGAAAAGAGAAATTAGATTCTCCATCAGCAAAAGGGGTGGCATTTATAATTTGTAGTGATACTTGAAAATGTGCTGCAATATTTTGAGCTATATTATTGTGTGATAAGGAAATAACGTATGGCTTCATTATACTTTTTCCAAAAAAAAAGGTTGATGAGTTTAAACTCATCAACCAGTATAAATTATTAAATAATCAAATTAAGATAATTTACCTGCGGTTTTGGTTGCAGGTGTCTTGCTATTTTTAGCTACATTAAGTTTGTTGCTATATTCTTTTTCAACAGCACCAAGATATTCATTAGTTAAGTCAACATTTTCAGCAACCCAAATAACGCGGCCGGTATCGATGTCTTTTACTGAACCAACATCGCCTTTAGCTTTTGCGTGAGTACCAATAGCATCGATCGTTTCTTTTAATACGATTTCAGTTTGTTCCATGTAAAATTGTTTCAATTCTGCATCTCTATCTTGTGCAGTTGCTTCTAAATTACGTTTTTTTGCATTGAGATCTTTTTCTGCATTTGCGCGAGCTGTTTGGTCTTTCATCGCTGGCATTTTAGCAGAATATTCTGCTGTTGCTTTTTCGAAATCAGCATTTAGTGCCTGTAATTCTTGAACGATAGATTTATGCTTATCTTCGATTTTCTTTTTTGTATTTTGACCTAAGGTAGAACCTTCAGCAACTTTAGATAAGCTAACCAATTCTTCACGTGGATTTTGAATCAATTTATCAAGTGCTATAGAAGCAGGAACATCTTTTTGCGCTACAATTTTATTGTCAGCAACCAAGGGTATAGTTAACAATAAAGAAATTGATAAAACAGTAACTTTTGTATTCATACCAGAACACCTTTCTAAAAACATTTCTCATGTAATTTTAAGTCTAGTTTTTTTAAGGGTTTAGTCAAATAACCCTTATTTTATGATTAATTATGCTTGTTTTTGTTAATAAATAGTTTGCGAACTTCTTCAGCTATTAAAATAATTGCTGCTACGCTCATAGCATACATCCAATGGTACCATCCTACCGGCATTACCGAAAAAAGACGCTGCAAGGATGGAACATACAAAATTAATCCTTGCAAGCATAAAACAAATATTGTTGCTACCACAAGCCATTTGTTACCAAAAAATTTAGTATGTAATAATGATTTTTTTTCAGAGCGACAATTCCACGCATTAAACCATTGAAACAGCGCCAGCGTTAATAATGTCATAGTCCGTGCAAGCACAACCGAATTTTGAAATTGCAAAAATACCCATACCGTGCCCAACGCCATAATTAATGACATAAAAAAAGAATGTGCTAATAATCGCCAATCAATGAGTCCAGTTGCTTTTTTAAGCCAATGTGCCGACATTAATTCTTGGCGTTCTGGTTCTTCTTGGGCTAATGCCATGTCTAAAAAGCCATCGGTAATCAAGTTAAGCCATAAAATTTGAGCCGCCGTTAAAGGAATGGGCAACATACGTGACGAATCTAATGCATTTAATACAAATACCGTTAAAATTACCAATATTTCGGCAAAATTAGTTGCAAAAAAATAGAGAATGACTCTTCGTAGCGTAGAAAGAATATGCCGACCTTGCTCTATGGCCTTAACAATATTAGCAAATGAATCATCAAGCAAAATCATATCTGCTGATTGTTGGGCTATTTCTTTATCAACACCTCCCATTGCAATGCCTAAATCGGCAGCGACTAATGCTGGCGCATCATTAACCCCATCACCAGTCATAGCAACTACCGCATCAAGGCTATGTAACGCATTAACCACACGAAGTTTATCATCAGGAGCTACCCGTGAAAATACCGTAATTTCATGCATACGTTCTTTTAATTGTTCATCAGATATTTTCATAAGCTCACTACCATCAACTATTTCATCATCTTCGCGATAAATTCCTACCTGACGCGCAACATACAATGCGGTACGCAGATGATCACCAGTCGCTAGTTTTATATTTAACCCAGCTTTGCGAGCCACCGTAATTAAATGAGCCGCATCGGGACGAATTGAATCTGCTATACCAAGTAACCCATGTATTGTTAGTCCACTATTTAATAGCCCATGAAAATAGGCTTCTTGCTTATTAGGTTCATGAGGAATTTCTTGAGGGTTGAATGTCTTAGCGGCTACAGCCAAGACACGCAACCCTTGTGCAAAAAAATCTTCCATGTGTTGTTGAAAATCTTTTTGCATCTTATCAGCTTTTTTAAAAAGTACTTCAGGTGCTCCTATTATTAAAGCTAAGCCTTGTCCATTATGCTCAAAAAAACCTGCATGATACTTATAGGCCGCCTGAAATGGTATTTCATAAAGCTTATGATAGTTATCAGCGATAGGTGAAGTTATGCCTATTTTTTGTGCAGCAATATATACGGCCGCTTCTATAGGATCACCCTTAATATAAAATGTTCTTCGTTTCGATTCATAAACTACGTCGGTGGTATTTAATAAATAACCAGCGAGTCCGATATACCATATATCATCATTTTCAACTAAATGAGTAACTTTCTCACCTTCATAAAACAAAGCACCTTCCTGATAATATCCTGAACCAGACAAGGCGTATTTTTTATTATTGGCAAATAATTGAACAACCATTAACTCGTTGCGGGTCAATGTTCCTGTTTTATCTATCACTAATACATTTGCTAATCCTAGATTTACCACCGATTGCATATTTTTTACCAAGACATTATTTTTTGCTAATTGATAGGCAGCATTAAGAAGTATTATGGTGAGAACTACGGGTAGCCCCTCAGGAACAACGCACACAAATAAAGCTGTTAATAACGTCATTAACTCATAGATATCAACCCCTAAAATGAATCCTATCGCAAAAAGCAGTATAGTGAGGCTCATGATGATCACTAATACCCACCAAGTGACCTTTTGTAATTGTGTTTGCAGTGGGCCAATAGTAATAATTTCATGTACTTTTTCTGCTACCTTGCCTGCTTGGGTGTTTTTCCCTGTTGCTGTTATCAAAATTGTTCCTATGCCACTGGTTACATAGGTTCCTTGAAAAACCATATTGAATTGATCAGCAAGCAACGTATCATGTGTTATTGTTTCTGCCGATTTTTTTATAGGACCAGATTCACCGGTAATTGAAGACTGATCAAGCGTTAAATCATGTGCTTGTATAATGCGTGCATCTGCGGTGATTTTTTCTCCCTGTCGTATAGTAACAATGTCCCCTGGCACTAACTGATCTGCTGTGATTACTTGTTTTTTACCATCACGAATTACCGTATTTTGCGGAATAGTAAAATCAAGTAATCCCATAATAGTTTTTCGTGTTTTCCATGCTTGGATAGTACCAAGCGTTGCATTAAAAAGCACAATTCCAGAAATCAAAAATGCTTCATGGGGATGGTCACTAAAAAAGTAAATCATCACAGCAGCAAATACCAAAAGATAAATTAATGGATTAGTAAATTGTTTAAAAAAATCAACTACTATAGAAGTTTTAGGAACACGGGCAATTTTATTCCATCCATATTTTTTTTGGAGTGTTTTTACTTGAGCAGAAGAAAGACCCTTTTCAGGGTTAGTTTTGTAATATTCAACTAATTGCGATACAGATTGTTGATACGGCTTCATACCACATACCTATTTTATAAAAAAAAGCGATGGGTATATCATCGCTTTTTTTATCGTTGTTTGCAATAGTACTACTTTTTAATCGCCAAAAATAACTGGCTTTCTTCGCACACGACCACTTTTTGGTCGCAGCGAAGAAGGTATACTGACTTCTGAATAATCTATTGATCTATATTTGCGTTTTTTCTTTAGTGGCTTAATAACTTTTTTCTGCTTTTCTGTTTTAACAATTCCTAACAAAGCTTTCTTTTTTCTTTTTGATAACGATTGATAATGAGGATGTTTGGCTATGTAATCAATAAAATTTTCCTTAGTATTAACAAGGATAAGATTCTCATTTGAAAGAGTCTGATATTCGAGTGAATCGATACTACTATTGTTAGTAGATGGTTCAGGTGATGAATATTCTTGATCGCACTGCATTTCATTAGCCCAAAAAGATTCTATCACTCTATTAAGCGTTTCTTCCAGCTCATGCTCCGATTCGGTAGATTCCATAGAATTTTTTTGTCGCCATGCATTAAACAAATCAAGAAGCTCACTATTTTGTTCTCGAGTTGCTACTTGATATGAGCTAACTCCTTTAATGTTTTGTTGAAATGGATCTGCACCATGTTCTATTAAAAGTTTAGCTGCATTTTTTGCATTATAATATGTAGCAAGCATTAATGGACTTACCTGAGGAGAATTATTATTAATGTTTACATCGATACCTAGGTCTAAGTAATGTTGAATTAAATCAACACGATTATTAGCTGCACAAAAATGAATTGGACATAATTCACGCTCAAATTCTTCAAAAGAAACGCGCTTTTCAACATAGTCCATGGCTTTAGCATAACAAGCTAAAAATAACACAGCCATAAATAAATTATTTATATTTTTCATAATAAACATGGGTAATAATTAAAACTTATGATTCCTGGTTGGTAGTAACCACCGGTGCAACAACTTCAGAATATGGCATTAGTTTTTCGTTGTATTTTTTATAAAATCCCTCTACTGTTTTGAGTGCTTTATATTCAAACTGAAGCTTAATCAATAAATCTTTTGCTTGTTCATTCATATTTTTTAACGTCTCAGCAACTTTTTCACATGATTCGGTAGCACTATCACATTGATTAAACAAATCATTTTTTTGGATTTCTTCTCTTTTTTCTCGATAAGCTTTTTTCAAGCATTCAACAGATTCAGTCAAAGCTTTTCTTATAATATCAATCATTTGCAAATGTAAACGGCCTTCACCCTGAGCATTTTCTTTGGTCACTTTAAAATCAGCATGTTTTTTTGCATCATCAATAATGCTGGCCCTCATAACAGTAGAAAAACAAAATGCCAGTAACATTGCATGCGTGATCTTAACCATGGAAAATCCTTTTTGAAAATCAAATTAGAAAAATATTAATGGAAAGCAGTATACAAATAATTAAAAGTATGGCAATTGCTATTATTTCTAATAAAAAAGAGGACCTGCCTTTAGGGCAAGTCCTTTTTAGTATTTTCTAAAATTAAATTATTTACGATTAACTGATTTTACATTACTTGAATTAACAAACTCTTGAGTTTTTGCTCGCAATAACCAGCGAACAACATAGTTACCAAAACTATCTTTTGCAAAAAGTGCATTTACTTTACGAACAAAGTTAGATAAACAATTTAATTTAATTTGCTGAGTAGCCTGAGATATCGAACTATTTACGGTATTAAAACCAAACATACCTAAATCTTCTAACGCTTGTTGAGCCACTGTTGCAACCGCACCTTTAATATTTTGCGCATGTAAAATTACCGCTACTAAATAGCGAGCAACATCTGCTGATTCTACGGTACCCAATGGTGTTTGTACCGATCCTGAATTGGGACATGATTTGGTAGCGATATAAGCAGCATCACGTGCTAATGATCGTGCATTTACCGCTGGCGTTAAACGTTCTATAACGTTATTTATTTTACCTTCAACTTCCGCGCGAACATATGACACCGAAGTTATCATAGCTATTGTTAACACTATTATTTTTTTCATGTTGAGCTCCTTTTAAAAAGATATATTGATAGCCATAAACATAGCTAGAACATGAATACTCTGTCAACTTTGCAGAGATACAAAAAGAAGTTTATCTGATCATTTGAAAAGATAACTTGTCGTCCTACTATGCTCTGCGAGCTACGAAGGACATACTTCACTTCTTGCTATTAAATATTTTCTCAGATTTTTGAGTTATACCGTTAAAGAAGCTGGCTCTTGTCCTGCGAAGTTTTAACATGCAGGATACCAGATGAAGCCTTGTGCGGTTTACCATAACCTTTTATTGGCAAATGCTTTTCCTGCATGTGATTTTAAATATTGCTCAAATTTAAGCGCTACATATTTATCTTCAAATGCAAAATAGGCGTGTAATTTCCAAGGCTTATATTTAGCTGTATGTGGCGACCCACCATTATTATGTGTTATCAAACGATTTTGAATATCGGTAGTGTATCCAATGTATGTTTGATTAGAAAAATTAATTGATTTGAGCAAATATACAAAATACATATATTTTTAAATAAAAAACTCTGAAGTGTAATTTTAAGACTATGCGTAGTTCGTAGAACGAAGAACTAATTGTGTTTAGTTTATTAATTTGGCCCATGCTACGCTTATCCAGGCCTACCGGCTTGGCAAGCTACGCAGGGCATGCTTCGTTATCAAAGTCATTTTATGGCTGCGCCATGCGTAGTTCGTAGAACGAAGCATGGTGGAGGCGATGGGAGTCGAACCCATGTCCGCACTATCAAAGACCTTAAGCCCTACACGCTTATTCTTTGAATATACGTAGTAGCTACCTCAAAGACAGAGCATTGCTACTAAGATGCTTGAGTGTACTCAATTATGCTACACAAGCATGTAATCTTGCATAATCAGTTCTATCTGGTCTAATACGTGTTAACCAAACTGATAGACACGCCCAGTTAACAAGTTGCTAGCCAGTTTTACTTACGCAAAAGCTGGAGCAGATTCAAATGCGTTTGCATTTCTTTTTGACCAATTGTTTTACGAGCACTTAGCCAACGCTCGGCATGCTCTTAAAGCCAACAATAACACGTCGAAGCCAATTACGCCCCCATACATTTCAAATACTTATAAATAAGATTACTTTCAATTGGTATATCAGTCAATAAATCGAGCTGTTTTAACCATTAATTCGATTAATAATTCAATTATTTCTGACTAAACATGAGAAATCTATTAAAATCTTATTTTCCCGCGCAATTCACGCGATGTTTCGCGCTTAATATCGCGTTCTTTAAGTTCAGATTTTTTATCGGTAGTTTTTTTGTGCTTTGCAATGCCAAGTTCAACTTTAACCAAATTCTTATTATTAAAATATAGTTTTAAAGGAACAATCGTAATTCCTTTTTTGGCAATATCTCCAATAAGTTTGGTAAGTTCACGTTTGTGCAACAACAGTTTGCGACTACGTGTTGAAGCCTGCTCATCTTTTACCTGGTATGCTTTAGCATAAGGAGTAATTTTACAATTAATTAAGTAGAGCTCCCCCTGATGCACTGTTGCAAAAGAACCTACTAAGGCAACATGGCCTAACCGTAACGATTTTACCTCATCACCAGTAAGCACAATTCCTGCTTCGATAGTATTGAGAATATGATAATCGTGAAAAGCTTTTTTATTTTGGGCAATTATTTTCATTTTTTGTTCATTTAGTTAGGTTTTTTGAAAAAACCATTTTTTTATATATTCTAATCTATAGTTATCTATTTGGCTATTGCAAAAAACCGACCGATAAGAGGCTTCATGAAAAAACTATTCTTTATAATTTTTACCCTCTTGTATGTTCAAAACTCATTGAGTTTTATTGAAAAAACCGTTTTTAGTGGCACTATTCAATTCCCATTAACCTTAAAAAAAGTACCTGATGTTCGGGTATATTGTGCAGGTCGCAAAATTAGTGGTGAGCTAGATCATGAGACCAAAAAAGTTTCTTTTGCCATTTCTGATTACCGTCAAAGAACATTTTTTTATATGGTAATTGTAAATGCTAAAAATATGAGTTACGAGCTTACTGCGCCTAAAACTAATACTATTGAATATCTTAAAATAAACCCTACAGAGCCCTATAAGTTTTATGCCATTGAATTAGTATTAATTCCAGAAGAAAAAACTGATAACGTCGAGCAAAAAAATAATGCAACAATGGTTTATAAATGGCTTATCAAGGAAATTGAGTTGCCTCAAAATGGTAGACTTCCTGACGATACCATCATCGTTTGCTATGAGCCTACGTTTGTTGAACGGCTCGACGGGGGTAGCTCATTTGAATTTCCTAAAATCATTGTAAAACCTGATGTTTTAAAAATTACTGGCTCAGAAGAAAAGCTCCATCAAGAATCGGCAAAAATTTTAATCTCGGCGCTTGATTTAGATACTATTCATGCCAATATCAGACAAGAAGTAAAACAATTTGCACACCCTAAAACAATAGTAGCATTCAATTTCTAATGGAAAACAACCGCATTCGCTTTACCCTTGGTATAGAAACATCGTGCGATGAAACTGCTGCCGCAGTCTATGATGCTCAACGTGGTATTTTATCAAATGTATTATTTTCACAGATTGCTCTCCATCAAAATTATGGTGGTGTGGTACCCGAAATTGCATCTCGTGCACATCTTGAAAAAATAAATACCATTGTAGCTCATGCGTTAGAACAAGCAAAGATAACCCTAGATGATATTGATGTTATAGCGGTTACTAACAAACCTGGTTTGCCAGGATCTTTGTTAATTGGTGTGTGCTTTGCTAAGGCGCTAGCCTGGTCAAAACAAAAAAAGTTAATTGGTGTAAATCATTTAGAAGGACATGCTTTTTCAGCTTTTTTAGAGCATAACATTCCATTTCCTCATGTATGTTTAACTGCTTCTGGTGGACATACATCACTCTACTTAGTAGAAGATTTTGGTAAATATCAAATTATTGGTCAAACAGCCGACGACGCGGCAGGTGAAGCATTTGATAAAGTAGCAAAATTACTAGGTCTTGGTTATCCTGGTGGCCCTATAATTGAACAACGCGCTGCACAGGCACATTTTGAGGATTATTTTTCTTATCCACGCTCAACAAGTAATTCACTTGATTTTAGTTTTTCTGGTCTTAAAACCGCTGTTTTGTATGATCTAGTAAAACAAAAAGCATATGACATGCAAACAAAAACGTTTTTACGTGCTGGTGATGACCAATTTATTAATAAAGTATGTAGTTCATTACTCGTTGCAATCAAAGATATTTTTATTCAAAAAATTGCACGAGCACACCACCTATATCCTGCAATAAAAGCTGTTACCTTTGTTGGTGGCGTTGCGTGCAACAAATATATTAAATACCATTTACAAGAATGGTGTAACACTCATGGCTTGTCGCTTTATTGGCCTTCTCCTAAATACTGCACTGATAACGCCGCTATGATTGCGTATGTAGGAAACTATCGAGCGCAGCACGGCGAATTTTCTGACTTGTCTCTTGATATTTTGAAATAGCAGGAGAATTGCTTGCTTGGTTAAGCTCTTTTATAATTTTTTTACATAGGGGAAGGGCATTTTTTTGGTCATCTAATTTAAATCCAAGCTTTTCATAAAATTCCAGTTCACCGTCTATTATTTCACCTTTAATCAAAGAAACTTCTGCTGCCATAAGCTCTTCTTCGAGCTTTTGTTGTATCAGAGTAAAATAATGCTTATCCATACCATCATAATTGAGGGTTATATAACAACATGGATGGTTATCAACATTTTTTATCTCTATTCCACAAAATAATTCTTGATTATTTTGGTCTATCAATATTTTATTGCCACAGCAAGTATGTTTATTAATTATCCATGTATTTTTGAGTACTAATGAATTGGTGTTGTATTCTTCATTCTTACAATAAATTTGGTGAGAAGCAAAACTACTATTAGATACATCAAGCTTGCGATATTGTTTTTCATTTAAATAATTAATTAAGGGCTTTTCTTGCGCAATCATAGTTAGTGATATTAGAGCCATAAGTACTAGTATCATTATTTTTTCCTCTCATTTAAATATTTCACCATCGCTATGCAATTATCGTACGAACTATCTCGATCATAATCTTGTTTAAATCCCAATTTTTCATAAAATTGAACAGCTTCCTGTTTTGAGTCTAAAATAATTTTTTCACAGTGTGCATTTCGAGCTAATGCCTCTAAATGGCCCATCAAACACGAACCATACCCTTTTTTTTGATAATGCGTTGCAGTCTCAATATGCGATAGGAAGCAATGATTATCCCATAATGTTTGAATAATTCCAGCTTTAAGGCTACATAATGCCTTTTGTAAATCCGCGGCAGCATAAAGATGCTGTTCAATATAAAAAAAC
Organism: Candidatus Babelota bacterium; assembly: GCA_049325595.1. Lineage (GTDB taxonomy): Bacteria > Babelota > Babeliae > Babelales > Vermiphilaceae > Noda2021. The sequence goes on along the minus strand of JBMOLF010000007.1, from coordinate 65,697 downwards.
GATTTATTTAAATCTTTTTCAATCAAAGTTTGGACGCAATATAAGCCATACAAAAAAAATTTTGTTTCTTTATAAAATAATTCAGAACAGAATGCCTGATTAGATTTTTGTTTTTGTTTTTTTAAAAACTCTAGATAGGTTTTTTGATGAGCTTCATTTTCTTCAATTTGTGTTAACAAATATGATTCAAAAGGTTTTGAGTGCAACTCTTGTTCTTGACAAGCACTTTCCAAAAAAGAAAAAAAAATAAAGCAAAGAATCCATTTCATATACTACCACGTATTTTATAAGTGTATGCAGGCTTTTTTACTAACCTGCATACATCATTATAATCAATATTAAGAAGCAGTAGGAACCGTTTTCTTATTTATGCTTTCTATGAATTCACGATTTGTTTTGGTTTTCTTCATCTTATCAATCAAGAACTCCATACCTTCGATAGTGCTCATAGTCGCTAAGAATTTCTGTAGAATCCATACTTTGTTAAGATCTTCTTCAGAAAGCAAGAGATCTTCACGACGTGTGCCAGACATGAGTAAATCAAATGCTGGGTAAATACGACGGTTAGATAACTTACGAGTCATGTGCATTTCAAGGTTACCAGTACCCTTAAATTCTTCATAGATTACTTCATCCATACGAGAACCGGTATCAATTAACGCGGTGGCAATAATAGTAAGTGATCCACCCTCTTCGGTATTACGCGCTGCACCAAAGAATCGTTTTGGTCTTTGCAAAGCATTTGCATCGATCCCACCAGTTAAAACCTTACCTGAAGCAGGAGCTACCGTATTATAAGCACGCGCAAGACGAGTGATAGAATCTAGAAGAATTACGACATCTTTGCCAGACTCAACCATGCGTTTTGCTTTTTCAAGCACAATTTCAGCAACCTGTACATGGCGCTCTGCAGACTCATCAAAGGTCGAACTAATAACTTCAGCAGGAGTACCGCGCACCGTACGCTTCATATCAGCAACTTCTTCTGGACGTTCATCAATTGGTAAAACAATCAAATGTGATTCAGGATGGTTGGCAATAAGAGCTTGCGCTATTTCTTTTAAAAGCATCGTTTTACCAACTTTTGGGGGTGCAACGATAAGAGCTCGTTGACCTTTACCAATTGGGGTAAACAAATCCATAATTCGGGTAGAAATTATGGTTGGATCAAACTCTAAATTAAATTTTTTATTTGGATGTAAAGGCGTTAAGCGATCAAAACTCGGGCGATCTGCGGTAGTTGATGGCTCTTCAAAATTAACTTTATTAACTTTGAGCAATGCAAAATATTTTTCACCTTCTTTTGGTTTACGAATCACCCCAGAAATAGTGTCGCCCGTACGTAAATTAAAACGTCTAATTTGCGATGGCGAAACATAAACATCATCGGGACCCGAAACATAATCATATTGAGCAGAACGTAAAAAACCAAATCCATCAGGTAGTTTTTCTAAAACCCCTTCAACCTCAAGTTCCATCTCTGGATGAGCTTCAACATATTTAATACGCTCGATTAATTTTTGCTTGGTCATTAAGGCAGCGCCAATAATTCCTAACTTTCTCGCATATGAATTTAACTCCATTAATGAGAGTTCTTCTATAGCTAATGGTTGCTGCGGAGCACGATATTCTTTAGCACGCTCACGTTGATTATCGTAATAGCGTTGCTCAGGTCTACGCGCTTCTAGACGCCCTTCAGATGGCGGTTGTTCATCATACGCTCTTTCTAAACCTTTTGATTCGGATGGTCTTACTGGCTCTGCTTTTTGAATAACATCAGTATTTTTTTGATGATATCTACGTTCAGTGCGATGTCCACTACGAGTTGAACGGCCTTGACTACGCATTGGGGGAGTTGTTTGTGGTTGAGTTTCATTTTCTATTTGATTCTCAACTTTAATTTCAGATAAATCTGCCGGAGTAGTTTGTTCTTTTTCGGCAACTTCCTTTTGTCCAACCTCAGTTGTGGTATCTTCCTGTATGGGAGTCAAAGGTTGTTTTTGATCTTGATCAATCATCAAAATCTCCTTTTAGAATAGTAACGCATAGATATCATTTGAAAAACTCCTTAGATGCCTAATACTGCATATTCATTATTATCACATGAGTATTAGCTAACAAATATGACGTGATTTGAATTTCATTTAAAAAGCAGCAACTTATTGTGCTTTTCATACATTAATTTCTATTAAATTTTCTGAAATAACTTTTCAGAGGAGACACATGTAATGCATACGCTAATTAATATATAACCTTTTTTAATCATAACAAGGTTATAAAGGCGCTTTTTATACAAACAACGCCTTCTACTACTTTTTTATTACTACTCTTACTATTATTTTAAATAATTACTTATTTTTTTTATTGTATAACATCATCATAATAGGACTTGCAATATATATTGAGGAATAGGTACCAAAAATAATACCCACAAGCAATATAAATGAAAAGTCTCTTAATGCTTCGCCACCCAATATAAACATTGCAAGCACAGTGAGCATTGTTGCAAAGCTAGTAAGCAAGGTTCTACGCAAAGTAGAGTTCAAGCTTATATTAACAATTTGCTCAAGCGATGCCTGAGGCATTTTTTTCAAATTATCGCGAATTCTTGCAAAGATTACGATAGTATCATTAATAGAATATCCAAGCACCGCAAGCATTGCACCGATCACGGTAATCGAAATTTCTCGATTAAATATCAAGCATGCAGCCAACATAACCAATGCATCATGCGCAAGAGCTACAATTGCCCCTATTGCAAAAGCAGCCGATCTAAATCTTATGGCGATATAAATCAAAATGGCAATCAAAGAAATCAATACAGCCCAGATAGAATTCCAGCGCAATGTTTTGCCAACACCCGGCCCAACGATTTCCGTTTGCAAGATTTTAACATTATTATCTGGAATGTTACTTTGGATAGTATTTTTGATATTTTCGCCAAGCAATTTAGAATCAGATGTTAATTCTTTTACGCGAACTAAAACTTCATCCTCAGAAAACTCTCGGGTAATAACACCCTGCATTCCCTCTTTTTCTAGAATATCTCTTATTTGAATAGTGCTTACTGGTTTATCAAATTTTAATAAAACTTGCGCACCACCGGTAAAGTCTACGCTATAGGCAAATGTTTGACCTGTTGTCATAAGTCGATACCCATAAAGGCCAATTGCTGCTAAAACAAATAACCCGCTGAGCGTCAACGCTATATAACGATGCTTGACAAAATCAATCATTGCTCTCTCCGTAAAACTAGATTTTTCTCGTTTTTTCTATACTTCATACTGGGATAACTAGGGGAATGCATTTCCAGCTAGAAAACAATATGTTTACTGAGCTACTGGAACTACTGAAACGTAACGACGACCTTTAGGACCATAATGGAACTTTAATATCCCTGGTTTTAATACAAACAAGGTATCGTCACTTCCTTTTCCTACAAATTTTCCTGCATGAATGCGTGTGCCGCGTTGACGAACTATAATTTCGCCGCCGTTAACTACTTGGCCATCAAAAATTTTGACGCCTAAACGTTTACTTATACTATCGCGACCATTCTGCGTCGAACCACCGGATTTACTCGTTGCCATCGCAATCCTTTAAAAATATTATGTGATATTTATCAAATGAAACGTTTGTTTTTTGATAGACTATACTGACATGAATCTAATCAAAGATCATGTATAGTATGACCTTGTCTATAAAAATGTCAATCATTCTTAGAGATTTTTACTCTATATCACTCCATATCAAAATTTTCTAATTAAATAATAATTTTGGCATTCTATCTTGGAAATTTCTCATGTTAACAATTTGAAAATTTCATGCCCTTACTCTCTGAATGATTAAATTGACAAAAAACTCATTTGGGGTAGAATTTTTCTTAGAAATAAAAATAAATAATTAAAAGCTTCGATATTAACTAAAAAAGGTTGGTTATGAAACACATTTTTCAGCTATTTTTCATAGCAGCCTCACTTTTCTGCTGCATTACCACTCCAAGTGAATTACCTATACGCCAACAAGCCATGATTAATCATGCCCTCATTGAGGCGGCAAAACGAGGTAATACAATCCAAACAAATTCTTTATTGCGCAGAAAAGCTGATCCAAATGCTATTAATACAAATCACAATACTCCTTTGCATTTTGCATCTTATTTAGGTCATCTTAATATTGCACAACTTCTTGTATCAGCTCGTGCCAATGTGAATTACAAAAATAAGAACAGTAAAGATTTTTCTTTTTCATTACTTTCTAATGAACATGGCGGCGTTACGCCACTCATGCTTGCCTGCAGCAAAGGAAATCTACCTATGGTTCTTTATTTGCTCGAGCAAGAGGCCGATGTTAATGCGCAAGACGATTTGGGGCAAACACCATTAACCTATGCCATTTTAATAAATAAAGAATGGCCCAATAAAAAATTAACTCTAAACCAACAAAATATTGTTCATGCCTTGCTTGCTCATGGCGCAAACCCCTATATTGAAGATGATTATGGCTTAACCCCTTTGTATTACTATGAGCGCATTGCAGAATTAGTATTATCTAGCAATAAATGGGTAGCCCATCCAGAAGCATTGCAACAAGATAAATTATATTTAGAAATGTTACATTACAAAGCTTACTAAAAATCAAAAAGGGAGAATATGAAGCAAATAGCATTTATCACTTTGTTACTCTTCTCAGCCACAGTTCATCTAACAAACAAGGCAATGAGCAACAATATTATGATTCCTGAAAAACATGATTCCATTGCTGTTTTACAAGCTAAAATTATTCTTTTAAAACAACAAAATTTTAATGCGGATTCTTTAAAAATAAATCCGGATTTGATTATTCGTAGTTGCGATTCTTTTACCCAATTAATCAATCATTTAAATATAACATATGATAAGCTTAAAGGAACAAAATTTGAACATCCAAATCTTTATAGCATGACGCTTGAACAAGCAATCGATTATTTTACCCGGGTTAATGCTAAACTTTTACATGAAAATCTAAAAAAATAGCCCCGGACACCTAAATAAAAATAATTATTTAGTAACTTCTTTCCAATCAGAACCAAAACGCGTTGTCACTGATAATGGAATTTCCCAATTCACTACCGATTGCAGCATAGATTTAGTTAATTGCTCAGCCTGCTCTTTTTGTGATTCATGAACACTAATAAGCAGTTCGTCATGAATTTGCAATACCAAATGGGCATCAAGTCCTTGCTCTTTTAATGCACGATCAAGGTTGATCATACCAATTTTCATGATATCGGCCGCGGTTCCTTGCGCTACGGTATTGATGGCAATTCTACGAGCTTCTTCATACATTACGCGATTTTTTTCATGAATAGTTGGCACATAGCGACGATGGCCCCATAAGGTTTGCACATAACCGGTATGCTTACAATCAACAATCACCTTTTCCATCCATTCTTGCACGCCAGGATATTGAGCAAAATATTTTTCAATATAGTGCTTAGCTTCTTTAAACGGAATATTAAGGTCTTTTGACAATCCATAGGGCGTTAAACCATATAAAATACTAAAATTAATTCGTTTACCAATTTGTCGTTGTTCATGGCTAACAAGAGCTAATGGCACATCAAACAAACGTGATGCGGTTTGAGCATGAATATCATGGCCTGCCAAAAAGGCATCTATTAAATTTTTATCCTGCGATAAATGCGCCAATACTCGTAACTCAATTTGAGAATAATCAGCAGAAAGGAAAATATGTCCAGGCTTTGGTTTAAATGCGCCTCGGATTTCTATACCATATCCTGAGCTGTCTGCTGGTATATTTTGCAAATTGGGGTCATAGCTTGATAGACGTCCAGTTGCAACCGCTGTTTGGCTATAGGTAGTATGAATGCATCCTGTCTTGGGATTTACGTAATTTGGCAATGCGTCTATATAAGTACTTTTTAATTTAAATAGTTCGCGATAACGCAATAACAATCCAGGAACTGGATGAATTGCTGCCAATGCCTCTAACACTTCTTGATCGGTAGAATAACTGGTACCTTTAGCGCTCTTTTTTTGTGGTGGCAATTGCAACTCTACAAAAAGCAATTGTTCAATTTGTCGCGGAGAATTCAAATTTATATCGCGATATTTTTCACCAGCCAATAGTATTATTTGCGCTTCAAGTGATTTAATTTCTTGCGTAACACGCTTATTTAATTCTTCTAATTGCTTAACATCTAAATAAATTCCCCTCTTTTCCATTTCATATAAAACAGAAATTAATGGAAATTCAATTTGATTGTAAAGGTCTTCCATTTTCTCTTGCTTTAGCTCTTTTTCAAGCAAAGGAACAAGCCGCAGCGTTTGATGAGCATCACTTGCTGCATAGGTTGTTGCCAGTTCTAATGGAACATAAGAAAAATTTTTATATTTATTATTTTTTACTACTTCTTCAAAGGTAAGCATTGGTTCGTCAAAATAATATTCTGATAAATATTTAAGACCAATCCGCTGCCATTCTTTTACCACTAAGTTAGCCGCAACCAGCGTATCAAATGCAAGACCGTTAACCGTTAAACCTGCTTGTTCTAAAACATGTAAATCAAATTTTGCATTGTGAAAATATTTTTTATAATTTGCATCTTCAAAAAAGGGTCTTAGGGCAGTAAAAATTTCTTCTTTAGTTAATTGTTGCTCCCCCGTTTTGTGGCCAAATGGTACATAATAAGATTTGCCAGCTTCCACGCTAATAGAAATTCCTACGCAATCATTTGCCATTGCGTCTAAACCAGTTGTCTCCGTATCAACACCAAAAGCTTTTTTTTCTTTAAGAGCATGACATAAATCGACCAGTTGTTGGGTTGTAGTCACCGTGATAAATTCATACTGCGCCATTTTTTTGGCGACCGAAGGCACAACGCCACCAGCTATAGCAATTTGCTGATCAATTTCTTTTACTAAACTCTTAAAATCTAGCTCAGCAAAAAATTCCCGAGCTTTTACCCAGTTTTCTTTATTAAAGAACATTTGTTCTTTTGATAATCCTGATTGATGGTATTGGAGCACAAAGAGTTGATAGCTTAAAAAGGCATTATCTTTATTGGCAAGTAATGCAGACTTTACACGCTCTTTAGTAACCTTATCAAGGTTGTCATACATATCTTGCAGGCTCGCAAACTGCTTAACCAAATCAGTTGCGCCTTTATCACCAATGCCCTTTACCCCCGGAATATTATCTGAGGTATCGCCAAGAAGAGCAAAATAAAATGCAAGCTTATCAGGAGCAAATCCATATTTTTGTTCAAAAGCAGGAGTATTCATAAAGCTATCTTTGAAGGCATCATAAAGAACTATTGAACCATTCAAGGCTTGACCCATATCTTTATCTGAAGTTACTAAAACAGTGGTATCGCCTTCATTTGCGCGCTCTTGAGCAATGCTATACATAATGTCATCCGCTTCGATGCCTTGTTGCTGAATTTGAGCAATGCCAATCAAATTGGCAAATTCAACAATTAGAGCTTTTTGCTCAAATAAATCGCTTGGCGGTGCTTGGCGAGTTGCTTTATATTCTTGATACATCTCATGACGGGTAGTTTTGCCTTTACTATCCCAGACAATTGCTATGTATTCAGGTGAAAAATTGTCCACCAATTTTTTGATCATACGGCAAAAACTAAACACTGCTTGCACAGGAACACCCTTAGAGGTATGCAAGGGTCTTACGCCATAATAAGCTCGGTACAAAAAAGATGAGCCATCAATTAAAAAAACAGTATGTTTTGGTTCGAATGTTTTCAAGAATGATTCCTTATGGTAACTATAATTCCAGGATAGCAAAAAAATGAAAAGCCATAAACAGGGTACTATACGCCCATATAATCGAAGAAGTCTCATGATTATTAGTGTAAAAAATTAGTAAAAAAAAGGAAAATCAGCATGAAAATCTATATTGTAGCAATGTTATTGCTTCAAATTACCACCATTGTCTATTCTAGCGAATCTTTTACCGTTAGTCGCGTTATTAAAGCTACTGCCAATAATGAAACTGAAGAAGTGTATCATGGGCTAACCAATATGGGCATTCCCATTTTTGCAGTACTTGATAAACAAACAGGTCAAATAACATGTGGATGGTGTGCGAATGCTATGGTTTATCAGTTTGATGTAACAACACAAAAATCTTATTTTTCTCTACTGCAAAAAGCGTATGTATCATCGCCCAAATAACAATAATGCTAACAAAGCCGTTGTTGCCGTATACATAAAAGCAACTGGTGCGCCAACATATGTCCATAATGCACCGACTACAATACTTGAAATTACGCCGGATAAATTTCCAACCATGGAAAGTAGCCCATAACCAGTACTCCGAATCTGTTCTGGCAGAAAGTCAGCCGCATATGCCCGTTGCATCACCGAAATAATGCCATTGCTCATACCTATCATAAGTACCACAAGTCCCCATAAAGTAAAGGTATTTCCAGCTATTATAAGTAATAGTGAGGCTACCATAAATGCGCCAAATCCTATTAAAATCCACCAGCGCTTGGTCAAAAAACGGTTAAAAAAACTTAAAGTAAATTCGGTTATGGCACGGACGGCATTAAAAAATATGTATATTTCAATTGCATAACTGCTTGCCACAATAGCATCGGTTTGAATACCGAAGGTTTGAGCAGCCCGCAATACTAAAAATGTTTTGCTCAAATTACCAATACCAAATAAGAGCATGGTAAGTAAAAAGTTTTTAAATTCGCTTGGTAACTGAGCTATATCTTTAATTCGCAAACGAGATGCGTGTGTTGTTATTCCGGAAGTAACAGAAGCCAAAGTTATTATTGTTACGGCTGCGCAAAGTCCTGGTATAAGAGTTAAAAAAAGCAAAGAACGAACCGACATGAATTTGATTAAGAAAAATGCACACAAAGGGCCAACTAATGCACCTAAGGTATCCATTGCGCGCTCAATACTAAATGCTTTAACAACAGTAGGTGAATCACCTAAACCCGATAAAATAGCATCACGCCCCGGCTCTCGCATAGCACTACCAGTCCATGCACCGATTTGGCTCCAAATAATATGCCAAGTTTGCGTTGCAAAACCGAGTAACGCATTACACACGGCAGTAATACCATAGCCTGATGCAATTAAAAATCTTTTTTCTGTTACGTGATCACTTATCCAACCAAACAATACACGTAGCAACCCAGCAATACCCGCTGCTAGCCCTACAGCTAAGCCAAGCGTAGCCGGCGCATGGGAACCCGCAACCATCACGGCCAACAAGGGCAAAAGAACATTGGCCATCTCATAACCAAAATCACCAAAAAAACTGGCTAACCCAAATCCCCACACGGTACGATTAAATGAATTTTTCATCATTAATTCCTTGAACCTCAATTTTACTATCAACATTAATCTAACGGTAGAGAAAATAGTAAAGATGAGTCAAAGGTTTACCAAAAATGCCAAATAACTTAATATATCATGTTTAGAGGCCAAAAAAGGAATCGTATGCTCTATTATATTCTTACGTTAATTCATTGCTTTACACCTATCATTTTTTTTCAAGTGCAGCAATGGAAAAAACAGCGCTAGAAGAAATCAACAGTATTGATAGTGTACAAAGCCTACTTGCTATTAAACATTTTTTATCGGTAAAAAGATTAAAGAAAAAATTGATTAACAAAAAATAGTTCAATGCAGAATTAATAAGGAACTGGTTATGACTAGACTTCTTTTGGCACTCATTATTATAACGTCTTGCAATCAAATAAAATCATTTGACTGGTTTGAGTCCAGCGCACATGTTTATACAACAAAAATTGACGTTGATGATAATCAAGAATTAGCAGATTTTCTTACCGAAGAATGCAAATGCCCTAAAGAAATTGAAGATGATTTTTTTGAAAAAAATTATCCCGCTCAATGGATAACTATTCAATCTCTAACAGCTGAAACAAAAAATAATTTATTAAAAAAGATATTAGAGCGAAGCAATGATGTAAATTATCATCGACTACGTAGCGGCGCAGCATGCCTCATTGCTGCAGGCGCTTTTGTGGATCAAACAACTAAGTATGGTTGCGCTAACCCATTATATCGTGCTGCTATGCATCAAGATTATCCCATGTCACAATTTCTACTTGGCAAATGTGCAAATCCGAATCAAAAATTAAATAGTAGTCCTCCTATTATTTTTTGGTTAAAGTCAGTAAAAATGGCAGAATTGTTTGCTCAATATAATACTCAATTCACTTTACAAAAAGATCTTGGTTGCTCCGTGCTTCATCAAGTAGCAGCTGGGCTGGACTATGAACCAGAATTAATCACCTTTTATACACAACATGGAGTTAGGGTAAATGAGACAAACATATTTGGAGATACTGCATTTCATGATCTAATAAATTATTCTTATGATCAATATGAAATTTTACAAAAAAAAGCCAAACTACTTTTAGATGCTGGTATTTCTCTTGATATATCTAACAATAACAATCGCACGGCACATGACCTACTTGATCAAACCAAAAAAGAAAAACTAATTAAATTGAAGAAATTTATACAAAATTATAAAAATCAAAAATAAAAAGCGATCACCTAATTCAAACTTAAAGCAGTTTTTACTAATTCTTGCGCGGGTGTATGATCAAGATAAAAATGATGGGTAGGTATTATTTGCCAACGATTGTACCCCTTGCACATAAAATAATTATTATTTTGACTTAACTCAATTTTCAAACCACGGGCATTAGGTAATTCCTGGATTAGTTGATTGGTTTTAATAGAATATACTTGTAAATTTGGCGAATTTTCGGTTGAAAGAACAATAAGATCAGCTCTTGGACAAACCAATTCTATTTGCGCAGAAAATAATGCGCCTGGAATAGTAAAATTACCTACTTTCTTTTTGATAAAGTTATCATAAATTTCAATCGTTTTGCCTAGCTTTAATGCACTGCCATCATGCACTTCATCAACAAACAATTGAGGAAAGACCATAGTATCATTTTTAATTTGATAAAAGGTATTTTCCGTTTGATGATGCAAGACTATTTTTTGATCTATCATCCATGTTATTTTTCTTTTTAAACAATCAGGTTCATGACAACGTTTTGAGCATTTCATTTCAACTATTCTAAAATCATCATCAACAATGCCTGTGTTTAATTGCAGAGAATGTTCGTACAAACTATCGTTATCTGGTGTGGTATAGTAATAAAATTTTTGTTCATCCTTACTAAATTTTCCGCAAGACCCTTGTACGGTTTTAAATTTATGTAATGTTTTAGTATCTAATATGTCGGTATAAATTTTTCGCTTGGCTGTATAAGATAATGCTATAAATTTGCCCTGAGCAGAAAATACCATCTTACGTGGAATATAATTCTTTTTAAGTGATATCTCTTTTAATAATTTTTTTTGTTCCGGTTTCCACAACAGTATTGAATAGTAAGAATTATTCTCATGTTGTTTACCTTCTGCATGAGCTATTATCGCTCCCTCATGATTTATAGCAAAACAATTGGACATCAGCCTTTCATTGTCTTTATATGGTAAAAAAGTAACGGTTTCTTTTTCGCCGGTAATGGCATTGAGAAGAATGGGCAATTTTTGGTAGTGCAATACAATAATATGATTATTGCATAATTTCCACTTGCTATGTGGCTCAATCATAAGATGAGTAGTAAAACTAGGCCTTGAAAACTTATTCATTAACACTTGGGCTATCGCAATTTCATTTCCTGAATCAGCAACTATTTTCCGAGCTAGTGGTTTTTCTAGTGCATAACCTAATTGACCTGCAACTATTTTTTGAGTTAAATTTTTGCGCATATTTTCGTGATTAGGCATTAAATCAAGCGTCTTTTTTAAAGCAAACTCTTTTAATGAAGGACATATAAAATCTTCCGCACCAAAAATATAAACGCTACAGCTCAATAGAATTAAATAATAAAATCTCATCTTGTTTTACCAAAAAAAAGTCCCCGTGATGTTAATATCACAGGGACCTAATAACTTATAACATTAATTAAATTAACACTAATAATAACGAAACTACCGACATTAACTTAATTAAAATATTTAATGCTGGACCGGATGTATCTTTGAATGGGTCTCCTACCGTGTCGCCAACGATAGCCGCTTTATGCGCATCAGAACCTTTACCACCTAAGTTACCGGCTTCGATATATTTTTTCGCATTATCCCATGCACCGCCACCGTTTGCCATCATAAGCGCAAGCAATACACCAACTAAGGTAGCGCCAACAAGCATGCCGCCTAAAGCTTCTTTACCAAGAGTAAAGCGAATAAGAATAGGCAATGCAACGGTGATCACGCCAGGCAAAATCATTTCTTTAATTGCTGCTTTGGTACTAATTGCAACACAACGCTTGTAATCAGGTTCTGCTTTACCTTCCATCAATCCTGGAATTTCTTTAAATTGACGGCGCACTTCCATAACCATTTGAAGCGCAGCTTTACCAACTGAACGCATGGTCAAAGAAGAAATAACAAATGGCAAGATAGAACCGATAAATACACCCACTAAAATAAATGGATCTAAAATATCAAGAACACTAATGTGTGCTTCTTTTGCATAGGCGTTAAACATTGCAAGCGCTGTTAATAATGCTGAACCAATTGCAAAGCCTTTACCCATTGCAGCAGTTGTATTACCAAGAGCATCAAGCTTATCGGTAATGTTACGCACGCTAGGACCAAACCCTGCCATTTCAGAAATACCGCCGGCATTATCAGCAATTGGACCATACGCATCAACCGTCATGGTAATACCAACGGTTGCCAACATTGCAACTGCAGACAATGAAACACCAAACAAGCCGCCACCATAGATGTAGGCAAGCAATACAATTATTGCAAGCAACACAACAGGAACTGCGGTTGATTCCATACCAACAGACAACCCATAAATAATATTAGTTGCTGCACCAGAACGGGCACTTTCTGCAACATTTTTTACCGGTGTTCCGCCCGTATAATACTCAGTAATTAATCCAACTAAAATACCGGAAACACAACCAAGTAAAATAGCAATGAAAAGACTTTGTTCAATACCAGTGTAAGAAATATAAAGATATGATCCTGCTAACAATGCAGCAATTGCTACATAAGTTGCATTACGCAACATAGCAGCCGGTTCAAGTTTAAATAATGCATTAGAAACTAAACCAATAACTGAACCAAATAAACCAAGAACTGAAAGCATTACCGGCATAGTCAAATAGAGAAGATTTTGACCATATAAAGTAGTTGCCAATACGATTGAAGCAACCATTGCCCCTACATATGACTCATAAATATCAGCACCCATACCGGCAGTATCACCAACGCAATCACCAACGTTATCAGCTATAACCGCCGGGTTACGTGGATCGTCTTCAGGAATGCCCGCTTCAATTTTACCAACTAAATCTGCACCAACGTCAGCTGATTTAGTAAAAATACCGCCACCTACTCGCGCAAAGAATGCTACTAATGATGCACCGATGCTAAAGCACGTTAAAATCTTTACAAAATCTGGATTATCTACAAATAAATAAAAAATGATACCAAGTCCCAACAGACCAAAGCTTGCAACAGCAAAACCCATTACGCCACCACCAAAGAATGACATTAAAAATGCTGCATGCTCACCCTTGTCACGAGCAGCTAAAGTAGTACGAACGTTTGCTTCGGTCGCTGCACGCATACCAATCAAACCGGTAATCATAGAAAGAAGAGAACCAAACACAAAAAATAGTGCTGCAATAAAACCTACAGCATAGGCCATTAAACCAGTCACTAATGCTACTACTACGGCAATAACACGATATTCTTCCCTTAAGAAGGTCATGGCACCTGATCTAATTGCCCAAGCAATATGACCTGCCTTTGGATCATCAACTTTGCTTGCTTTTATTAATCTAAATAAAAAGCCGACCACGCACATCCCAAAAAGTGATGCTCCTATCATGGCCGTTACATAAGAGAGTAACTGCATGTACAACACCTCGTTAGTAACATTTTTGTGTTAAATAAGTGAAAAGAAACAACTTATTTATAGTATTCAGAATTCATATATTTGTAAAGAATCGCACGAGTAGATGGCAAATTAAAGACTATTATTTATGAGTGCAATTTCTTTTTAAAACGATTTATATACAATGCAAGCATAATATAGCTCCACCCACTAAAGAGCAAATCGATTGCTATAAATGCGCCAATAACCCACAACCCTGAGCTTGGCCATTGCGCTAAAATAAGCAGTCCTAAAATAACATTTATTACACCGCTGACAATTACCCATCCATAATGTTCCATGCGTCGGGCAATAGCAATACCAATTTTAAATAATCCTGATACTAAAAAGAATGCGGCAAGCAATAAGGTAAGTGAAAGCGCACCTTCTGCAGGACGTGCAATAAGTAATCCGCCTACCACGGTATTTAAAATACCAATAATAAAATCAACAATAAATCCACGCCATGTCTTCCAATAAAATGCGTGAATTAATTGCAAAATCCCACCGGCAATTAAAAATCCACCAAATACTAACACACTCGCCAAAGTGGTATACACTGACAGTCCTAAGGCAATAGTGCCTAGCACAACCAATAAAATACCAAGACCAAGCAATCCCAACCATCGTTCAGGTAAAGGCTTTAATTCATTAAGCTGTTCTTGATTATGATGATTATTCATGGATACTCCTTTTAAATTGATTAAAGAAAAATAACCAATTTTACGCTATCAAAAGGAAATACCCAATTACCAGAAAATCGGATTTTTTAAAAGCAATAGCTTTAGCGGAATGAAGCAACAATTGCACGCTCACTAAATGGCAATTTTTGAGTGCCAATAATTTGGTATTCATCTGGCCCTTTGCCAAGCAATGCAATAATAGCCCCCGGCTGACTTATTGTATATGCTTTTTCAATTGCTCGTGCGCGGTCAACTTCTACTAATACTTTTTGTTTATAGGATTGGTCAATTCCTGCAAGAATATCAGTAATAATATCGGTTACTTGCTCACTACGTGGATTATCCATCGTTAATACAATAGCATCGGCAAGTGTGCTTGCTATATCGCCAAGCTGCGGTCTCATACTGCGATCTCTCTCGCCGCCTGCTCCAAATACTACGATTAATTGTTGAGTCATATTTCGCAACAACGAAAGAACCGCTGTAAACGATGATGGTGTGTGGGCATAATCTATAAAACAGCTGGCACCATTAGGTAGCTGATAGCGTTCTAATCGACCAGGCACCCCAGTAAATGTTTTACAAAAAGTTTGTAGATCACTAATAGAAAGAGAACATTTTAATGCAAGCGTTATTGCCATTGCAAAGTTACTAATATTAAATGAACCAATTAATGAGGGACATTCAAAATTATATAATCTTCCTTGATACGCATATTGCCACGCAATACCAACGTTGGTTTTGCATATGCGATAAACACCATTTTCATAGGTACAATAGGCATTGGGAAAATAGTGCTGTAATGCAAATACTTTGCTGTCATCACCGTTTAAAATTATGGGACATGATGCTTTTACTTGCTCTAAAATTTGCTTTTTTGCAGCAAAATAATCTTCTACACGAGCATAAAATTCAGCGTGCGTCGAGCTAAAATTAGTATAAATTGCTCCATCAAACTCTATACCGTCAATACGATAAAGCGAAGCTGCTTGTGCTGCTGTTTCCATGACAACCCACTCAACTTCTCGAGCTACACATGCCTGTAAAAAAGCATGAATATAATCAGGCTGAGGAGTGGTAAGTTCTGATTGGAATTCTGTATCTAAAATACGATTACGAACGGTACTTAATAATGCAGTTTTTAATCCTGCTTGTTTAAAAAAATGTGCCAACATCCAACTGGTCGTTGTTTTACCTTTAGTTCCTGTTATGGCAATAATTTTTAATTTACGCGCAGGAAAATTATAGGCCTGTGCACTTAATTGAGCAAGCGCCTGGCGTGTATTAGCTACTCTTACAAGTTTTGCTTGGTGTGACGCTAGTGCTTGAACAATTTCATTAGATAACAGTTCATCATGAGCTACTACAATAGTCGTAGCTCCTTTTTCAAGCGCATGGGTAATGTAGGTAACACCATTTTCTTTTTGCCCTTTAATGGCTACAAAAGTGCTACCTTGGCCAACATATTTGGTATGCGATGTTACTAAAAAAGTTTTTGGCAAATAAGAATTCATATTATTGATGTTTATGTTGTTCAAACGCTTTTAATCCTGCTCGAATTAACGGAATAAGGCATACAATACCAAATAAGTTAATAAGCAATAGACCGCCATTAATCCAGTCAGCAATCATCCATACTAGATCAACATTCATTAATGCACCAACAAATGCTGCTACTGCATAGAGTACACCAAATAATTGCACAAAGCGTCCGCCAGTAACGGTGAGCCACGATTCACGGGTAATATATACATACGATACAGTTACCCCCACACCAAAGGTAATTGATAAAAATGCCACAATCCATTGGCCAAAATTACCAAATACTGTTTCAAATGCTGAACTTGTTAATGCGGTGCTTTGTAATCCATTATTCCAAACACCACTTGCAATAATGCACAAAGCAACTAAAAAACAAACGGCCATACTCATAAAGGTGCTGAGCATTGTCATAATACTATCTTTTACTGGTGTTTTACTTTTTGTTCCGCCAAAGAAAATTGCTGCCGTACCAAGACCAGTTTCAGTTGCATTGATTGAACGAACCATACCAAAACGCATTGCTTGTTGCACGCTATAACCAGCAACACCACCAAGAAGAGCTTGAGAAGAAATACCACTCATGAAAATAAGTTTTAAAGCTGGCAAAATATTCTGGTAATGATACAGCAATACAACAATACTTGAGATAAAAAACACCCCAACTTTAATTGGTACAATTTTTTCTGATATAGAAACAACACGTTTTGCACCGCCAACAACAACATAAGCAACAAAAAGCATAAACAATGTTGCTATCATATATGGCGAAACATTGAATGTTCTTTCTACTGCCAATCTAATTGAATTACTTTGCATAATTGCTGCCATGCCAAAGCCGAACAATACACACATAAGTGCATAGGCATACGCAAGATATTTACCGCCCGGTACTGCCTTTAAATAAAGCATCGGCCCACCAATAGAACTTTTTTGCTCAGAATGTGTGGCAAAATAACTTGCAAGATATACTTCAGCATAGCGTACTGCCATAAGTAAAATACTAATAAGTATTACCCATAATGCCGCACCCGGTCCTCCGGAATACACTGCAGTTGCCATACCAGCCAAACTACCATTACCTACCCCAATATTAAGAGCATTAATAAAAGCTTGTAAAGGAGACATATCGGCTGATTTTGCAACTTGCATTTCTGCTTTATCTGGTCGCAAAGTCCACTGCCATGCCTTTGCAAAATAACGAATCTGTATAAATCGCAAAACAAAGGTACATAATGCGCCGATAGAAACAACGTAAATAATTAACGGCCATCCTAAAATAAGATCACTTAATTTAGTAATAGTAGATGCCAGATCCATATGTTATCCTTTATGTTGGCTTAATAGTATGATAGGGTGAATCTATCACCACAATAATTATTTTATCTTATCAGGTATCTAATAAAGGTAAATCACTTATGAAAATTCTCGCGCTTGATATTGGCGACGCATGGACCGGTTCTGCCCTTTCTGATCTCTCTGGAATGTTTGCACGACCGTATCGCACGGTACCCTCAGATCAGTTAAAAACTTTTTTAACTGAAATTTTTTCTGCAGAATCTATTTCCAAAATAGTGGTTGGATACCCAAGAACAATGCGAGGAACTGCAAGCGAACAAACTAAAAAAATAGAGTCTATCAAGCAAGAATTAGAAAAAGAATATTCTGATAAACAATGGATTTTATGGGATGAGCGTCTGAGCAGTAAAAGAGCAGCTCAACAAAGTAAAAAAATGTTAAGTAAAGAAGAAAAAATTAAATCACATTCAATAGCTGCTGCATTTATTTTGGAAAGTTATTTAACCTTTGTACACCAATTTGCTACACCTGAAGACGAGCAATAGAAAGAACATAAGCTACCAGTGATCTGTTTAACTAGTTGATTTTACCCATATTTTTTATGCTATAGTTGAGAAAAGTAGAAAAAAAGGAGACCCTCAATGAAGTGTAAACGCTGTGGCGGACTAATGGTTCTGCAATCATTTTTTGATCATTTTTTAAATTTTGATGGATGGAAATGTCTTAACTGTGGTAAAGTAGTATTAAAAAAAGACAAAAGTATTGAATTTGATACCTTTAGTATTTATTACCAACAACAAAAATGTCGCAACCGTAATTAAAACCATATGGCATATTACTTAACATTATCAAACACCTATGATTTGGTTCAGATTGGGCTTTTTGACAACGGTCATTTAGTTGATTCAATTTCTGACGATAAATTATATGTTAGTAAGAATATTATTCTTTTAATTAATAATCTTTTGACAAAAAATAATAAAAAGTTATCAGATCTTTCTTTTATAGCTGCCAATCAAGGCCCAGCCCCTTATACTACATTGCGTGTTGTTCTCTCAACCGTTAACGGCATAAGCTTTAGTAGTGCTATACCACTCATAGGATTGGATGGATTGGAGTTGTTTTCACAAGAATATGCCGATCACTGCTACCCACAAACAGTTATTTTAAGTAACGCTTTTAATCAAGAAGTATACTATGCCTTGGTAAACAACCAAGGCATAATTAAAAAAGGTTATGGAACCATAAAAAGCACTATCGATTTTATTCATAATCAATTTCCTACCAATACTATTCGTTTTTTAGGCAATGGATATCAATTGCATAAAACAGTACTCGACCAGGTTTTTGAATCTCGGATAGTAATACCACAAGTTATACCAACTCACCCATCATTGTCATTTCTTGGCACAAAAGCATACGAACAATGGCAAAACATACGTGAATATTCATTCCAATTATTGCCCTTATATTTAAAACAAGTGCAAATTTTTTAATTTGTTATTCTCTTGCACCAGCTCTGCGAAGCAAAAGTTCTAGTGATGTTAAATTTTGTCCGATAGCTTCTTGAATAGGACTACCATATGATTTATCAGCAACATAATTTACATCAGCCCCTGCATTAATAAGAGCGATTACCATTTTGCTATTATTATTCTTCACCGCATTAAAAAGAGGCGTTGTTCCAAAAAAATGAGTATTAATATCTGCACCGGCCTTTACCAATGGTTCAATTAGTTTAGGATTACCATTATCATGAACAAGCTGCCATAAGTAATGATTAAGTTGTTCTTTGGTAAATGCAAGCCCTCGAGTAAACAATCTTTTTCCGCCACCACTTGACTGACGCTCAATGGCAAACTGTGCTGCCTGGTCAAGTAATTGCGATACTGGCGGAATCCCCTGTGGTTTATGCTGAGAAAGCCAATTAATAAAGCGAGGTATTATTGGATCATAATATAAACGAGCCATGACATATAAAATGGGATCACCTTTTGTAATAAGGTCAGGATATTGCGCTAATAATTCAAAAAATGAATCTGCATAATGAGAATGACGTTGAAATTCTGTTGATAGTGCACTGATGAGTGCAATTTTATCGTTCCGACTGAGAATAGTATTTTTATCACTTAGAATTTTTCGTACAATCGTCTCAATCTGTTTTTTTGGCATTATTGAAAGGGATTTTGCAATTTTTTCAACACTACGTGCTTCCATCAATGGTTCTAGCTGCTGCAAAGAAACTTTAGCATCAGCGTGTATACTCTTTTGAGAATTATTTTTTTCGTCGCCGTGTAATAACCCAATACCAAAACTTAATGCAATTAATGCACCTAAGACGATAAAAACTTCATGCTGCCTTCGCTTCATAGAAAGAGCTCCCGTAATTTTCGAGATTCTACTGCTCTTTTTAAGCTAACGTAAATAGAATCAAAAAATCAAGAAAAGCACGATCCAATGATAATTTAAAAAAAAGATCGTATAGTTCCTATACCAATAGTAGCAGCCTGCCATGAACGCAATATGGTGGGAGTTAAACGACAAGTGTAAAAATTATGTTCTTTCAACAAACGCTTTTCTGCGTCAGTCAAATCACCTTCCGGTCCAACAGTAATTAAAAAGTGATTAGATTGTGTTAATTGAGGAAAAAGTTCACTGATCCGTTGTCCATCAACATCAAAAAATATTTTTGTAAGTTGGATCGGCTTTGAATTATATTCTTCAATAACTGCGCTAAGAGGTTTTGGTTGACCAAGCGAGTGGGGAATAAAAAAATTTTTAGATTGCTCAGCTGCCGCAATCATAATATTTTCAAGTCGCTGATATTCTTTTTCGCCCTGCCAGGAACGTTGAACTTTTTGTGTAGTTACTATTTGGTAGCAGGTAATTCCTAACTCAACAAGATGGTAAAATAATGTTTCTAACGCATCTTTTTTGAGCAATGGTATAAGTGCTGTGATATAAGGCTCAATTGGTTTGTTTTTATGGATAGCATTTACTATTGCATCAATTCGATTTCGTGCAATTGCCTGCAATGTTAGGTGCACATAGATATCTTTATTAAAAAGAATCACCGTCTCATTAACTTGTAATCGCAATATAGAACTTATACGGTGAGTTAATTCTTTATCAGTAAGCGTAATAACACCACTTGTTACATTATAATCAGATAGATGGGGATAATAGAGCGCAAATTCGTGCTTAGTCATATTCGTTTAATATTATTTTCTTGTGCAACTTTGCGCATGATATAATTTTTCATAATTTGAGCGCGTGCATATAAAATTATTATACGCTGCTTGGTCCACGTAAAAAGATCTGTTAAATGCTTCTTTGCTTTTAATCCTACCATCATCAAAGGAACAAAGATAATTTTTAAATATTTAATTGCCGCATCCATGACCGGATTTGGTTCTCGTTTAATATGAGTGGCACCACATTGCTCAGCCTGTTGGTACATTGCATCAAAATCAAGATCTTGTGATGCATTCATATTTACAAAGCTTAATAAAAAAGCGCCAAACATAAAAAAGATATGCGCAATAGACGGACGCTGGTTAATTTCACAATTCATAATACCTGCTTGAGTTACTAATTAAGATACTCGCTTATGATATCAATTTTATGCGTTTATTCAAATTCCCAGCGTCCTATAGCAATTATCTAAATAACAATTTATTAAAATATCTCATCAGGGCTGCAAATTTTATCTGCAAATAACTATACCAACTAAGAGATAAAGGCTTGACTTGAGGCGCCACTACTTGCGCTACAGCAGCTGGTTCTATTGTAACCTCAGGTTCTTGAATAATGGGTGCAGTAACTGCGACTATTTCTTGTTCAGATTGCTCAACAACTTCTTCTGTTGTAACCACTGTTGGCGCTTGTGGCACATTGTCAATGACAGATAATTCTTCACTTGTCACGATTGATTCTGACTCAGGCAAAGAAATTAACTCTAGAGAATCAATGTCTTGTCTGGTTAGTGATTTTTTTGCATAAGCCATACTTAAATCATCTAGATTTTCCACTAAGAAAATACAGCCTCCAGCTATAGATCGCTCAAATAAGCATTCTATGTCTTTTAATTCTGGATGAAGAGTACTTAATTGCAACAAGAGGTTAGTACGATAAGAGACTTCTTCAATTACAGCATCTTCAAGCAGATATAAGGTCCCGGGAACAAATTGCATCGCTTTGAATGCTTGCCAGTCATTAAATAATGCACTCAATTGCAGATATGCATACTCTAGTTGTTTGCCCTGGAATGTTATAAGAAGCCTATCAGGGGTTGAATCATCCCAACTTAATTCCTGCAACTTTTGTGTTTTATTACCAACTTTAAGTATCTGTTTGCAATGAGATGAACTTACTTTATTAGTTATCGATTTGAGAGTTTGTAATTCCTCTAACGAATAACTTTCAATACGAATGTTATTCTTGTCTATTAAGAAAAATAACAGTCCTGGTGCCGCATTTACCGCTGAAGACAATACAATGCACAACATTAATACAGAAAAAATACGCATGAAAAATCTCCTTTTAACTGTGAATATACCTACGATGTTACCCTAGCATAAAAAAAGGCTTTGAGCACCATCTAAGCCTGTTATTGCTTTTTAAGACAGTAAAGATTTAAAATTTTATCAAACAAGGGGGAATCTATGGTTTGGCATCTGGGCATTAGCATACTTATTATGCTCTTTTCAGCAAATATCTACGTGAGTCAAAAACATGATCAAGAATTAGATGAATACTTAACAAAATTTAATAAGTTTCTAACTCAACATAATCGCTTATTTATTTATACAGACTATCTTAACAATAATGTAACACAACAAAAAATATTGCCCGATGAAAATTTAATTAACTTTACTAAAAACTTGTATGAAAAAGCTTCAAAATCACTTATCAGAAAAGATCCAGATAATTCAAAAAAACTTTTCATCGAATATCCACTTCATGAAGCAGTAAGACTCGGAATGAATGAGTGCGTTGCGCAATTAATTTTTTATAATGCAAAAATTGATGCGCATAATCACCTTGGCCAAATACCATTGCATTTAACTGCTCAATTAAACGATGAAAATAAAGCTATTGAAATAGCCCAAAATTTACTTAATGCTGGATCTGACCCCAATACGCCCACCCGCTTGGGCGATACCACCATTTATCACGCAGCTACTTATGGTAAATGGAAGCTTGTTGAATTGCTCATTGAAAATGGTGCTTATGACAACCCAGGCCCTATGCAATCAATTATTCCTCTATTGGATAAAATGCCCAATAAAGAGCTTGCCAAATTGTTAAAAAAATTTCTTATGGTTAATGAGCAAAAAAAAATGACCAATCCTGTTAACACTACTCATTGGGCTCTAAGTTTTCAAAAACAACAACCACCAGATAATGACTTATTTCGTGTATTAAAAAAAGGTGATCTTAAAAGAGCACAACTTTATTTAAATCAAGGAGTTGGCGACAACAAAGGTCCTAGCGGATCGGTAATTCCATTGTTGCTTTCTATGGAAGATGAAAAATCAGCCAAAAGAATTCTAGTCGCATTGCTTGCTCAAAACTCACACCCAAATTACCCTACCAATGGAGACAATTTACTTTTTGAATCCTTAAAATGTAAGCGGTACAAAATAGCAAAAAAATTACTCAACAATAATTATCAAGATAATACCGGCCCTGGCGGTTCAGTGT
Source organism: Candidatus Babelota bacterium (assembly GCA_049325595.1). Classification (GTDB taxonomy): domain Bacteria; phylum Babelota; class Babeliae; order Babelales; family Vermiphilaceae; genus Noda2021. Next base: position 42,478 of record JBMOLF010000007.1, on the reverse strand, counting down.
TACCTTTTGTGCTTGAAATACCCAGCGAAGAATTGGCTAAAAAATTTTTAATATCTTTAATTGCTCACAATGCCAATCCTAACTATCTGATTGAAGGTAACAATTTGCTCTACCATGCTCTCAAGAAAAAAAAGTATGAGGTTGCAAAAGCTCTTTTAACGATGGGTGCTAACGACAACCAAGGACCCAGTGGATCAGTAGAAAAAGAGGTGTATGCGAGTAATGACATTGAATTAATTACCAGTTTTAAAATACGAAAAGAGCTCCCCGTACCTAATTATTTTGAAAAACTACAAGATCTATCACCCCGCGATTAAGCAATTTTTGAAAAAAAATTATGATTTGCTATGCTATATGTATATTTTACCTTTCAACCAGGAGTTCTCTATGGTTTATCGTAAGAAATTGGCATTAGCATTTATCTTAGGCGGAATTGTCCTTCCTGCCACTTCTACCCGCACTGAAGAAAATCCCTATGTTATTGGGGGACTTATTGTTGGTGGCGCTGCGATGGCAGGTTTAGGTATCGGTGCTTTGCTTGGATGGTTTGATGAAAAAAATCAATCTATTATCGATGATGCCCACAAAACTCTTTCTTATACTGAAAAAGAATATAGCCAATGTATAAATTATTTGCTTTCGGAAGGCATTTTAAAAGCAGATACTCATTACCTAAAAAATTATTTGCCAGCAACTGAAGAGCAACTGTATCATATTGCTGATTATCATACCATCACCCATCCTCATAATAACTTTGCAAATTTTATCTATAGCCTGAATAACCAAATAGAGCATCTAGTAGACCTTGATAAGAAAATAGCTAAGCGCATTAAATCAATACAATCTAAAAATTATATTGATCATCAAGCACAAAGAGAATTGTCTGCTTTTAAAGAATTGGCAGAGCAATTGTACCAGGAATTACCACTCTATCAACAATTGTATACTTTCTTTAAATCACACCAGTTTTATTTCAGCTTGTTTGAATTAGAGGCAGAAATTAGAAAGCACTATGTAAATGAGATCAACATTGTTACTCATCATCATACTGACTTAGCAACATGCCTTGCTCTGCTTAAAGTACAAGCAATGTCTGGCGGTTCACAAAAATATCCACTTAAAAATTATGTGGATGCCTTGGGTAGAAATATTTCACGCTTATCCAATCAACTTGCAATGGTGGGCGATTATCCGCAACGAATTCGCTGGTGCATAGACCTTAAAAACCAACTCACTTTTGTAAAGGGTATTATTGCAGCAGATCCATCATATACTGCAGAAGTAATTGCTTATGAAAAAGAAAAAATTGAACGAGAAAAGTTAGAATTAGCAGAAAAAGAATTGGCTCTTCAAGCTGCACAACTTGCAGCCATGAAAGAGAAAAATAAAATCGAGCGTGAAAAAAATCGCCTTGAAGCTGAAAAAGTTAAACTTGAAAAAAAGAAACAATATGAGTCTACTGCAACAGCAGATTTATATGTAACCGTTAAATTATAATCGACAGGGGCTGCATATTGTGCAGCCCCTTTTTTATTTTTGTGATCAAATTTCAGTATTATAAATTTATTCTTGATATAGGTCTTTACTACTAACAGCTCCCTGTTCTACCAGATAATTTTTTAAAGCGTCTAATAGCGCTGGGTCAATTCCTAACTTATTAGATTCTATAAGTTGGTTATTTTTCTTAATCTCAGCATTAATATAATCCAGCGGTGTTCCTAATACTTTTTCACTCATAAATAACTTAGCTCGGTTAATCTGTGCACCATAGGCAATTGCCATTTTAAGTGCTGTTAAGTTTTTAAAAATAAGTGCTGCTTTTAAAACCCTATCAGGTTGATTACCCTCGTCTAACCATTGCTTAAGTTTGTCGTAGTTTTTAGTCATAATAAACTGAACTGCTTGTTGAGCTGTTCCCACATCGTATTTTTTTGGGCTATAGGTAGGTTTTTTTATACGCAACCATTCATCTGCTAAAGGAACATCCAATAATAAGGCTATTCTCACTTCTTGATTAGGATATTTAGCTGACAGAGCATTTAAAAAATTAAAAACAAGCGCTTTTACATCCATCTGTTTAGACGAAAGGTTAAGCGCTGATACAAAAAAATCTTTAAACTTCTGTATAGCCCCAATCACATTCGATGAGTTATCAACAATTTGTTTAATAAGCTGTTGTTGAACTACTTTATCGCTCAATGTCGCAATAATTGGTTGTTCGCTTTCAAAAGGCAATTCAGCAGCATTAATATCAAATAAAGACATCAACACCAATAACACATATATAAAAATCATAATTATCCCTCTCTTTTTTATTCGTATAGTTGATAATCGGCATAATATAAGGAGGTAATATAATTAGGATTTCTTCTAAGCGATGTAATGGTTCCTCCTTTTTCGCGCAATTGTCGTATCATTTCATTAATATTTATAATAGCTTGTTGAGTTGCATTATATTTTTCTGGTTCATTTTCATAAAAGAACTTCTTTTGCAGCAAATAAGTTAAGGGTGTAATACTAGAAGGAAGTGAACTTTCTTCATCGTTCATCACCGACAAGTTTACATGGGCGCCATTTTTAAGAGCAAAATCAAATAATGCTAAATCGTCGCGTTGCAAAGCGATAAAAAATAAAGCATTAACATCATTTCCTGCTTTTAGATATTCACGCAGACGGTTATCTCTATTTTCATCGGCTGTGATAATATCATATTGTTCTAATGCAGTTAGCATTTTTGGCGTTAAAGTAAAAAATGGAATTATTTCTTCGGTTCTCGTGTTTTTTGCAACGGCCCCTTCTTGCTCTAAAAAGCGAATCATTTTTTGTAATCGTTCTAGAAAATCAGGATCTGTTCCTCCACGCATAGGATCTGATACTTGCTTATTTATGAGCTTTAACCGAGACAGGGGAGAACTTACATGCCCATACATAGCGACAACTTCAGGAACTGGGTAAGCAATTCTATTTATATCTGCGCCATAATAAACTGCTAATTTTAATAATTCTGGATCTACCAAACTTAATGATTCTTGCAAAATTATGTTGGGATCAAATCCACGCGAGAGCCATTCTTCTATTTTAGAGTAATCGCCATACGCTTGCTCATACAATTCCAGGAGTTCTTCATAGCCTGATCTTGGGATATAATCATAAATAACAGCTGGTTTTATTTGCTTTAACCATTCTCGAGAAGCATCTGATTTTATTGATCGTGCAATACGAACTTCTTGTTCAGGAAACTTTTCATTTAATTTATTAAAAAAAATTTTAATAAGTTCTTGATTTTTGTCGTATCCTAACTCTTTAAATAAATTTAAGGCCGTTCCTATGTTGAGTGATTGTGACACGAGAGAAGTTATTTTTTCTTCAGGTGTTTGGCCAATAATTTTTTGCTCGACAACTGGCTTTTCAGGTTCTATTTGTAACCATTCTTGAGCAAATTTATTATTACTTAGTAACTTAACCAATACTTTTTTACCAACATAAGGGAATCTTTTGTGCAATTCATTTAAAAATAAAAAGGTTTCTTCTTTAGTATTTAACTCAATACCGGCAGCCTTTAAACCAGCAACTGCCCCGCGATAACTTTTTGATTTTTGAACATATGAACGCATTTCTTGCTCTTTTTCAGCAGATTCGCTTGCATAGGCGTAAGAGCCTATTGCAAACATTAATGAGCACAATAAAAATTTTATCTTCATTTTCTTAATTCCTTATCCATTCGTAACATTAATTAACTGGTTAAAATAATCTTTTAAAGCATTTAGTTGTTGTTTATAAACTCCATTAGTTTTATCTAACAAGTGCAATAAAAACTCATAAGGTGTTCCCCGAAATCTATACCCAGGAATATCTATAAGACTATATAAATCAGCTCCATACAAAACTAATAAATGCACCATTTCAATACTTCCCTTGCTGATTGCTTGAGTAAGCAATGAACCATCTTTAATTGGGGCATTGGGATCATGGCCCATTTTTAGCCAGACATGTAGCTCGGGAATATTATTGGCTTCAATAAATAAAAGAGCATTGTTTAGCTGTTTTTTATCAGTTGGCTGTAAAACAAGTGGAATTTTTCGCTTACGATTTTTTTGTCTATAATACCAGTGCTGTATTGCCTGATATTCTGGGTACAATAACCTAGTAATGAGCAATTCTTGATTGGGAAATTTTTTTGATAAATTATTAAGAAAAACAAAAACAACTGCTTGATTATGTTTATCGTTAAATTTATTATTTATGTGTAATTGCCGGCCAAATTGCATAATAAAAGCTTGCACTGCATCAGGAACATTATTCGAAGTAGCAATAATTTCATCAACAATTTTTTGTTGAATAACCTTGTCAGACAATCTTAAATAAAAATTGTCAGCTTCGGGTGGATTTTTTTCCATACCAATCAATTGAAAAAATGATAGCCAAGATATAAAGATAATTTGCCAACTTTTTGACATCGTTTTTCCCTTTTACTGAGTCTTCGGCACACATATAATTCTCAATTTTTTAATTGAGAATTCTTTTTCAAGTTATATAAGTAATGTGCTTTTTATTCGACTGCTCCCTGACTTTTTAAATAATCAGCAATTAATTGGTAAACTTGACCATTACCAAGGCCCAAGTTTCGATAAATTGTTATTAATCCCAAAGGAGTTTGTCTATTAGGTGAATTTGGATTATATGGTTGATTAACATCAGCGCCATAGCTAATTAATTGTTTAATAGCATCTAAATCACCAAATTTTATTGCCTTATAAAGTAACGACATGTCTTCATTGCGGGCATTAGGATCAAAGCCCTTATTAAGCCATTGTGCTAATAGTGGTATTTGTCGTTTCTCTATATAACTAAATGCTTTATTAAGCTCTAACTTACTTGGTTCCATTAATTCATAGCTTTCTAAAGCTGGTTTTATTTTACTAAGCCAAAGTTTTGCATAATCATTATTTAATAATCGTGCCATACGTACTTCTTGATCAGGAAATTTATTACGAGCCCGTGCAAGAAAATTAAATATGTTACTATCATTGGTAATCAGTTCTTTAGAAACTAAAAGATTTTTAAATGCTTGTATCGCTTCTAGTGGATTTTTAGCATTATTAACAAGCTTTATAATTGTGCTTTCTGTATCAGTATTAACAGCCCTATTTGGAAAGGGCTGATCTTTTTCCATACCAATTGTTAAATTAGTAATAAGTATTAAAGCAGTAAAAAATATACTTTTCATATCCCCCTCCTTATATTTATTCTTGTGCGCCTTCCGATTCAAGATAAGCGATAATATCTAAATATTTACTACGTAATTCTTCGTTCTCAGTTCTTGTTTTTAACTCTTTGACATATGAGAGCAATAATTTATTTCGCATTCCGATACGAACTTGATGATTTATATTTGCTCCATACGCTATTAATAATTTAAGCGCTGGTAAATCACCAGAAACTATTGCACTAGTCAATAAACGATGAGGATCATATCCTGCATCTAACCATTGCTTTAAGTCTTGCAAATTACTATTGGCAATAAACAGAATCGCCTCACTTATTTTATCTGATTCTGTCCGAATAGGGATATAAGGAGCCAATCCAATTTTTCTACGTCTTTCAGTAAGCCATTGCTGTGCCAATTGATTATTTTTTAATAAATTTGCAATACGCACACTTTGATCAATTTCAAGAGGCATATTTTGAACAGAAAATTGTTTATTTAATTCATCAAGGAAAGTAAAAACAATTTGTTTTAAATCAGCATAACCAAATTTTTCTAATATTGATTTACTTACCGATCTCAGCGTAAGCACTTGATTCAAAAAGTCTTTAAATTGCGCAACTGCATCAGAAATATTTTTTGATGTCGTAATTATTTCTCGTATTTTTTGTTGCGGTGAAACTGCAATTAATTTTTGCATATCCAGCGGCAATTCTTCAAAAATAAATTGCTCGGACTGTTTTTCCATGCCGATTATGGGCATTATCATCATGATTAATATTATTACTTTCTTCATTGAAAACTACCAATTCCCTATATGTTTTTATAAAAAATTTAATATTTTCTATTATTAAAATTTTAACAAAGTTGAATCTATGTTTTCAATGAAAAAATTAGATTAATAATTAATTTAAATGACACTTAAAGCGTATTTTTATTGATAAAAATCACTTCTACTTAGAAAGCACCATTTGCACGCAAATAGGCATCAATTTCTTCAAAAACTTGCACAACAGCTGGATTGTTAACATTTTGATTTATTTGTTGCTGTGCAAATTGCAGTGGTGTTTGCGGCTGAGGATCGGTAAAAAATTCTCGGTATCCTAGGTTAATATCTAATCCATAAGAAACTAAAAGCTTTACCGCCTCTAGATGGTGATGCCGTATGGCAATAAAAATCAAGGGACCTTCAGTTCCTATTGCATTAGGATCAAATCCTTGATCAAGCCATTGCTTTAATAAATCAAGTTGATTTTTTTTAATAAAATTTGTTGCAGCAAAAAGTTCTTTTTGATTTGGATAGCGCATTTTATAACGCTTAAGCTCAGGTTTAATATTTTTTAACCATTCTTTTGCATATTCATTGTTAAGTAAGCGAGCTATTCTCCCTTCCTGCCCCAAGAATTTTTCTTTAGCAGCATTTAAGAAATTAAATACACTGGCTTTGCTCATAAAAAATTTACTTACATTACCTAGTTTTTTAAATGCTTGCACCGCTGCAATAACATTTTCCGCTTGAGATGCCGCAGCTGCTGACATGTTGAGCAATATTACCTGCTGCATATCTGCCGGTAGTTCATTTAATGGGTAAGTTGGTTGGTTTTGCTCCATGCCAGTTATATGAAAAATAGGCACTGAAAGAAATATAAATACTATTTTTTTCATCATACTCTTAGCCCTTAAGCAAAAAACAAACATCTAAGTTATTGTTCTAGCGATTCAAGGTAAGTAATGATGGCATCCATTTCTTGTTTTAATTTAGGATTGTAACCATATACGCTATCTCTTAAATATTTGGCATACCCCAAAGCCTTGAAATCATAATAGGGGATATATTCATTACTATTTGCTCCATACTTTATTAATAATTTAATAGTTGGTAGCGATCTATTACTAATAGCAGCGCCTAGTAAACTCATTGACTCAGAATCGATAGCATTAGGATCAAAGCCTTTATTAAGCCAACTTTCTAATTCTTGCAATTTGCCTTTGACAATGTATTTTGAAGCTTGATCAGCATCTTTAATAGAAGGACGAATTATTTTATAACTTACTTCTGGATTTATGCTTTTTAACCATTCTTTTGCATATTCATTATTGAGCGCACGTGCAATACGCACTTCCTGACCTGGAAATTTTTTGTTGAGGGCATCCAAAAAGTCATTCGTAATTTTTTGTAAATTACCATAACCAAATTTATTTAATAAATCTTTATTTACCAATCGTAAAGTACTTATTTGATTTATAAATTGTTTAAATTCAGTGATTAATTCAGAAATATTTTTAGATTGTGACACTATCTCATTTATTCTTGTTGCTGCCGGAACTATAATTAGCCTTTGTACATCTAATGGTAATTCTTGCCATGGAAATGGTTGCTGCGCTTTTTCCATACTAAAACATGATAAGCTTATCAAGTTTAGGCCCAGCAATAACAATTTCTTCATGTTTTATTCTCCAATAAAAAGTAATTTTTATTAATCAACTACCGACCAGCCAGTCTGTTTAAGATAATCGATAGCTTTTTGTGTTTGTTCATCTTTAAAAACATCATTCAATTTAATGGCATAACCTAATAGCCCCGTAAAATCTGCGCCATAACGTTTGAGCAATTGTAATGCCGGAATATTTCCGTTAATTACCGCCACTTCAGCTAACGATAACCCTCTTTCATCTTTTAAATTTGCACTATAACCACCTGCTAACATTCGTTCTAAAGAAACAAGATCATTGTTTTCGATTAATTCTATGCCGCGCTCAGCTGCTTCTAATTCTGCGCTGCGCGACAATGCTAAGGTTGGTTTTTTAATTATATCGTCGGCAATAACTTGTAAGCTTACTAAGCTTAATGCTATTAATAATAATTTTTTCATAGTAAATCTCCCCCTAGGTTTATTTCTATTAGAAATTATACCATGTAGAGGCTAGTGTCTTGCAAGAAAAAACATTATGTTAATAAGAAAAAAATAAGGTTTTTCATGATTATTCAGCACAAACAATTTAATATTTATTTTGGTGATAAATCAGACAATTTAACAACTGATTATTATTTAAATCTTAATCAGCCAAATTTATTATCTTTACCATCATTTTCACATCTTAAAAATAAACTCTCCATTAAACATGTAATGTTTTCGCATCAAGTTCATGGCATAGATGGGCACGTAGTAACTTCTAAATTTCTTCAAACGCCAGCGTTTAATTTAAAAGGCGATTACTTAATTACCCAAATACCACAGGTAGGCATTGGTGTTATGTCTGCTGATTGTTTGCCCATTATCATCTTAGATACCAAACATAATGCATGCGCTGTTGTTCATGCTGGTTGGCGCGGATCGGTACAAAAAATTGTAATTCATACACTTGAGCACTTGCAAAAAATATGTGCAACTTCACTGGAAGATGTAACCGTTATTTTTGGCCCAGCAGCAAAGCCGTGTTGCTATGAAGTACAAGAAGATTTTGCGCAAAACATTCCAACAAAATATCATAATTTAGTTTTTAAAACCCGTCAGGAAAAATTATTTTTTGATAACACCCAATACAATATCGAGCAATTATATGAATTTGGTATATCCAAACACCACATATTTACCGAGTATAATATATGCACTATGTGCAATACTCAATTTTGCTCATACCGCCGAGACAAAAACACAGCTCGACAAATGAGCGTTGTAAGCATCGCATGCTAATGCGATTTTCAAAAGTGCCAATGGTTGAGGCATAGCAGCTTTTATGTTACATTGGCTGTGATAGATTATCTGCTTGATAACGATGCAAATTAGTGCTGGAAGGATCTTTAATGATTGCGCGCATATTGGCTCTGGTTCTTGGAACAAACAACGCCCGACAATTGAGGCTCATCAAACCATTAGTAGACAAAATTAACAATTTTGAAGGGCATATAAGCAGCTTAAATGACGCTGAGTTAGCTGCAAAAACAAATGAATTTAGAGAACAATTAGCACAAGGCAAAACGCTTAATGATATTTTGCCCGAAGCATTTGCAGTAGTACGTGAAGTATCAAAACGTAAGCTGGGCCAGCGCCATTTTGATGTACAACTCATTGGTGGTATTGTTTTGCATCAAGGTAAAATTTCTGAAATGAAAACTGGTGAAGGTAAAACGCTCACAGCAACATTACCATTGTATCTTAATGCTCTTGAGGGTAAAGGCGCACACTTAGTTACCGTTAATGATTATCTTGCGCGTCGTGACTCAGAGTGGATGTCTCCAATATTTAATTTCTTAGGGCTTTCTGTTGGTTGCTTGCAACATGATATGAATGATGAAGAACGCAAAAAGCAATATGCCTGCGATATTCTATATGGAACCAATAGCCAATTTGGTTTTGACTATCTACGCGACAATATGAAATTTAGATTAGAAGATTATGTGCAACGTGATCTAAATTATGCAATCGTCGATGAAGTTGACTCAATTTTAATTGATGAAGCTCGTACACCTCTGATTATCTCCGGCGCAACTGACGAAGAAGGCAAACTCTATGTTATTGCCGATCAAATAGTACGCCGCTTAAGCCGCGATACTGATTTTGAAGTTGATGAAAAAGCGCGCACGGTACAACTCACCGAAAGTGGTAATGATAAAATTGAACAGGCATTGCGAATCACTAATCTGTATGCTATTGAGCATTTAAATTTATTACATCACATTCATCAAGCATTACGCGCGCATGTTATTTTTAAACGTGATGTTGACTATGCAGTAATGGATGGCGAAGTTTTAATTGTTGATGAGTTTACGGGGCGTATATTGTCTGGTAGACGATACAGCGATGGCTTGCACCAAGCAATCGAAGCAAAAGAGCGCGTTGAGATTGAAAAAGAAAGTCAAACTCTTGCTGCCATTACTTTACAAAATTATTTTAGATTGTACAAAAAGCTTGCTGGTATGACAGGTACTGCTATGACCGAGGCTGAAGAGTTTTACAAAATTTACAAGCTCGATGTTGTTTCAGTACCAACCAATCGCCCAATGATTCGTCTTGATAAACCTGATTTAATATTCTTATCAAACCAAGCAAAATACGAAGCAATTGTAAAAGATATTAAAGAGCGTTATGAAAAACGTCAGCCAGTTTTGATTGGTACCATTGCAATCGAAAAGTCAGAATTATTAAGCCAAATACTTACGGCCAACGGCATTCCGCACGAAGTGCTTAATGCAAAAAACCATGCCCGTGAAGCAGAAATTGTAGCACATGCTGGTGAACCTGGTCGTGTTACTATTGCCACCAACATGGCTGGTCGCGGTACTGATATTAAACTTACCAAAGATTCCCTTGAAGCCGGTGGATTATACATTCTTGGCACCGAGCGCCATGAAAGTCGTCGTATTGACAATCAGCTCCGTGGTCGTTCTGGCCGTCAGGGCGATCCGGGCGAATCTCGCTTTTACATTTCACTTGAAGACGATTTAATTCGTCGCTTTGCTGGTGATCGTTTAAAAAAATACATGGAACGCGCTGGCATGAAAGAGGACGAAGTTATTGAAGATCGTTCAGTATCAAAAGTAATTGAATGGTCTCAAGAGCGTGTTGAAAAACAAAACTTTGAAGCACGTAAATATTTACTTGAATATGACGATGTACTTAACCAACAACGTATTGTAATTTACAAATATCGTCGATCAATTCTTGAGGGCGAAGAACAAATATTTGAACTAGTGCGCGACTTGTTACTACAAACTATGTCAAACATTATTTCTCGTTATAGCAAATCAAGAATTGTATCCCAAGATGAATTTGACAATATCTTACAAGAAGTCAGCCAAATTACTGGCATACCGCTTGAAACAATTACCAAAGTTGGTATTAAACCTACTACTCAAGCTGCTCTTGCAAGCGATCTTGGTAATTATATACTTGAGCAATACACTTTGTATCGCAACCAACGTCCACTCGAAATTATTCGTAGTGCTGAAAAATGGTTGCTCTTAGAAGCACTTGATCAAGCATGGAAACAACACATGTACAATCTTGATCACTTAAAAGAAGGTATTGGTCTGCGTAGCTTTAGCCAAAAAAATCCTTTAATTGAATATAAGCGCGAAGCATTTGATATGTTCAAAGATATGATGGACGAAGTGCGTCGCACGGTTACGCATCACCTCTTCCACTTGAATATTGAACGTTTTGATCAAGCAGAGCTTGAAGAAAAACGTGAGCGCGAATTTGATCGTATGAATTTTAGCGCACCATCAGAAAATCCTGGCCAAGCTCCAGGCCAACAGCAAGAAGCACGTGCTGAATCAAAAGCTGGTCGCAATGACCCATGTCCTTGTGGCTCAGGAAAAAAATATAAAAAATGTCACGGTGAGTGATAATAAAAAGGGCCGGTTTTATCCGGCCCTTTTTATTAGGTGTGATTTATTTCTTATTTGATCCTTTAATCAATTTTATTATAGCATCAAGTTTATTTTGCATTTCTGCGGTATCTTGTGGTGTAATTGTTGGCAACATTCCTGAAATGCTAGGCAAGAATCGTTGTTGGAAGAAAATTAGTACATTATTTAGTGCAGTTTCTATAGTATTAATTTGCTGTTGCAATTGAATAACTTGCTCGCTTGGTTGGGCTATCGGAGCTTTCGGCGCTTGCTCAAGTTGCAATGTTAAATCTTTAATTTTATCGGCATACTCTAAAATTCGATCCTGTAATTTTTTAATTTCTTCATCTTTTTGCGCAATAGCGTCTTGCAACGTTTTATTAAATGTCTCTTCTGCTTGTGCTAACCGTTGTTGCAACTCTGCATTAACTTGACGAACTTGTTGTTCTAATTGCTGTTTTTCTCTTTCTAGTCGAGTTGCATTCTCCTGTGCATTTTTTCTTGCCTGTTCAAGCTGTTTTTGCGCAGTATCACGCTCACGTTGCACATCTATTAATTTAAAAGTTGCATCACGCTTTTGACGCTGCATAAGATCTGCATATTCTCTTGCGGAGCTTAGAAAATCTTCTTTATATTTGAGCTGGGCTTGTAAAGATATTATCTGCTCACTGAGCAATGCATTTTGGGCTACTAAATCAGCAGGTTGACCCTGTGCTGCTTGTTGTAATTGCTGATTTAACTGAGCAATTTGTGCGCGTGCTTCATTTAATTGCTTATCTTTCTGTTCAATACGCACTCGAGCATTATCTTGTGCTTGCTCAACGAGATCAAATTGAGCTTTTAAATCTTTATTTAATTGATTAATTTGTTGATCTCTTGCCGCAACCAGATTGTTAAGTTCAATGATATCTTTTTGCAATTGCTGTATTTGTATTTGTGCAGCTCCAAGCTCGCCTTCTACTTTTTTACGCTGCGCCTCTTCTTGTGTTTTAAGTGTTACTAATTGCTGATCTTTTGCTAATGAATCAGCTAATGCCTTGGCAAGATCTTGTTCTAGTTGAGCAATTCTTTGTTGGAAACCACGATTTTCAGTTGCTAAACGGATATTTTCATTTTTTAAAGCAGTATCAGCAGATTTATTTCTTAATTGATCTTGTAAATTATTAATAGTATTATTTGCTACCTCGATAGTTTGCTGTAATTGTTTTATACGCGCATCATAATCTTTTTGAAGTTGTTCACGTAGTTGATTAAAATTAGTTTCAAATTCGCTTCGAGTTGTTTTGTTTACCTGCAATGCTTGGCTTAATTGCTGCTGCGCTTGATCGCGCTCAATTCTGAGTGTATTAAATTCTGTTCTTGCATCACGCAATTCTTGAGCAATTCGGTTTTCCCGATCGGCAGCTTCTTGCTGTATTTGATTTATTTGACGCAGGTAATTATTTGCTTGATTTTGCAAATTTATATTAAGATTACGTAAATCTGTTTCAATTTTAGTACGAGATTTAATAGCATCGTTATATTCTTTTTCAATTCGATTAAACTGATTTTGCAAATCTGCGCCTTCACTATGAGCAGCTTTTAATTCTTTACGCAATTGCTCTATGAGCACGGTATTTTTTCTATTTTGATCTTGTTGGGCTAATAGATCTTGCTTAACTCTTGCAAATTGTGTACTAATGTCTGCACCAAAAGCAATAGCATATTCTTTAAGCGCTGCTTCAAGCTCTGCTTTAAGGGGTAATGCAATAGCACGCGCACCGGCGTTTTCTAATGTAGAAACAATTTCTTGCGCCCTATCAAAATTTTGAGCACGTAATACTGTTTTAAACTCTTGTTGAAGGCTGGATAATTGTGCTGGCGCCATAGCCTGCAAACTGATAATGGCATTTATAGCCATTAAGAATGAAAAAAAATAAGTAATAAACTTCATAAAAACCCCTTATTAATATACTTTTTTCTATTGTAAGGGTAGCAGTTTTGTGTTACTAATAGCAATAATAAAATTCGGTAAAAAGACTAATTAACATTTATTTTTAACAAAGACATAAAAAAAGGAGCTAGTAAAAAACTAGCTCCTAGTGGGCAAACCAATATGTTATTAAAGATTATCTACTATACCGCCTATAGCAGCATTAAGAGTTGTGTATTTAAGTGTGTCGCTAGCTTGACTACGGGCATCGTTAAGAGCTTCTCTTAAACGACTTCTAACAACTTCAGTTTGTTTATTCAATCTATTGACCACATCTTGTAAGCGAGCTACTTCATTTTTATTCTGAGTTAATTCATTTACCCAAGTAGCAGATCTCTTATTTATCTCTTGCAATTCATCTTCAAGTTCTTTAATTTGCACTTGTAAGCTAGAAGCTTTTCGTTGTTGTACGCCCGTTTCTTCGCGCGCTCTTTTAAGATCTCTTTGAAGATCTGCTATTTGTTTTTTTGCTTTATCAAGTTGCTCTATTCTATTTGCATATTCATCTAACAACTCATCGCGCTCTTTAGTTATATCTTGTAGCTGTTTTTGCACTTGATCTCTTGCTTTTATAGCAGAGTCACGCTCAGCTTGCATTTCATCGATATCGCGTGTAATTTCATTAAGATATTGATTGTTAGCATTTAATTGTTTTTGTAGTTTGTCATGCTCAGCAACAATACGTTGATTTTCTTCTTTTAACCGTTTTACCTGGCCTTCAAGTTCTTGGCGCAAACGACGCAATGGTTTTATTTCTCGTTCAGCCAATCTATTGTATAGTCTTTCAAGTTCCATCTGACCAATTGCTTTTTTTTCTAGAGCTTGCGCTAATTGCGTTCTCAATGGTTGAGCAGTCGCTCGTGCACCTGCCCCCTCTAATCGCGCAAGAAGGTCTTGTGCAAGTAGGTAATCTCTATCTGCAATAGCTGCTCGTACTTCTTGCTCTAATCGAGCAATATCAGCAGGAGCTAAAGCCGCTAATGGCACTGCATATGCCATTAGCGCTAAAAGTGATAATTTTCTTAACGCATGTTTCATAACTTAATCCTTATACTTTAGAATGAAATACCTGCTTTACCCCAGATCATCCAACGACTCATTGCTGTGTTATCTGGTGCAATTTCATACTGCCCGCCAATACCTGCAAACAATGGGCGCTCACGATCATCCCAACGACGGCCAAGTGAACCGTAAATGGTGTGAGAGACTACTGCAGGGTGCGCAGCTGATTCTAAGCAGAGATCTTCTGTTCTAATAATATTGTTTTCATACTCATCAACCGTATCAGGAATTGCGTTTCCTGGGAAAATACTATTAATTTGAATTAGATCACTGGTTTGACCAAACCCATTAAGGTGCTTAATTGCTGCCGTTTCAATAAATGGACAGTCTAATTCTACACATTCAGCTTGACGAGCATAGAAATTGTAACCTATTTCACCCTGCCATGCACAACGATCGTACGCTAATGCAATGTTAAAGTCACGTAAGAACCCAGGTTTTACACGAAGATCTTGAGTAAGGATATTAATACCCGGGGTATGTAATAAAAGCCCTGTAGTAAAATCAGGGGCATTTGCAGCTAAGAGCGCTTGATCAGCATTTGCATAGAACTGCATGTAGCGGCTCCATGGCTTACCTTTTAAGTCAAAAGAACGTCTTTCAACACGCTCAACATAATAGAAGAAACTCATGTCAAGGTAGAACCATAAACAACCAACATCACATTGTGGTTTCCAAATTTCAATACCAAAAGAGCTACCAGTAAATACACCAGCGTGATGGTTATGACCAACTACAGGCTCAAATACGGTGCGACCTTTAACTTTATTACCAGTTGGCGCTACACCACCAATGTAAGATTCAAAAAAGCAATGTTCGGTTTTAATAATTTCATACCCAACACTTATCTGAAGATCCCCTGCTCTTGTTTTTTTATTAGCACTGCTGCATGCATCAATGCGACCATAGCACCAGCCCGGTTGTGCAAACGCTTCAGTAACACTGCCCACTGGAGCTAATGCAACGGTTGGATCAACATTGCATGGAGCATGACATGATGTATCGCAGTCATCTCCGCAAGAATGAGAACGAACACCCATAGTGGTTAATTGAGGGGTTACTGGAGTAACACCAGCGCCACCACCATTATCGATGATGTTTTCACAAATACGAATGCCATTTTTTACATTAACGATAGGTAATCTAATGTCACACCATAACGCTCTACCGTCTTCACGCTCATAAAATACATGTTGGTATTCTAAACCAGCACCTACGATACTGTGATGAGGTTCAAAAGTTACTTCACTTAAAAAAGTTCCATTAACGGTATAAATGTTAAGGTAGTTTGCAAGTACATCGGTATCAGGAACCGCAGGAGATGCTTGCTCACGAACAATTAATTTGGTTTTGCAATCGGGCAAGAAATAACGTGCCATTCGGTCTGACTTGGTCATTTTTCCACCAAATATCACCGCTTGGAATGCACCATTTCCTTTACAAGAGTCTCTGTTACTTGCATGTAAACGATCTCTGAATAGTGTTACCCGAGAAGGAGCTGTCGGACCAAAGATAAGTTCCCACTCGTCAGAAAAGAAAGTATGACTGGTTGCTTTGCAATCACACTCGTCTCTTACTTGACGCGCATGTAGCGCTGAAGCCATACTTAAGATAAGTAGGCCAGACAAAAGCTTTTTCATTCCTTCTCCTTTTTTGAAAAAATTATGATTATACTGTTAATCCTGTTATGGTATCTACCATAGTCGCTTTGAGAGAGTCAACATTCAATCAGAGCTAATCAATAGAATATTATCTGTTACAAAGGCTACACATGTTTGTACGTATTAAAGGTACCCAAGATTTACTCGATTTAACTCTTATTAATTTTATTCTTAACACAGTTAAAACTCATTTGACTACTTATCACTTTAATCAAATTGAAACTCCCATTTTAGAGCCAACAGAACTGTTTCAACGTTCATTGGGAACTCAAACTGATGTAGTTTCCAAAGAAATGTTTTTGATTAAAGGCAAAGACCAAGAACATGATGGTACCATTTGCTTACGACCAGAAGCTACGGCTTCAACCGTGCGTGCATTTGTTGAAAACAATATTATACAAACACCATGGAAAGTTTTTAGCTATGGTCCGATGTTTCGCTACGAGCGCCCACAAAAAGGTCGCTTTAGACAGTTTCACCAAATCAATGTCGAAATCATTGGCGCGCAAGCCGTAGAAAATGATGTGCAATTTATTAAAATGCTCGATCGTTTTTTCCATGAAAAATTATTTTTAAACAACTATGCTCTTTTAATAAATTACTTAGGATGTCACGAAGATCGCGCTCGCTATAAAGAAAAATTACTTTCATTTTTAAATAGCTCTCAAGCGCAAGGCACTTGCCAATTATGCCAAGAGCGTAAAGAAAAAAATATAATGCGTATTTTTGATTGTAAAGTACCTCAATGCCAATTGATTTATCAAAATGCACCTCGCCTTATTGATTCTTTGTGCCAAACATGCGCTCACGAATGGACTACTTTGCAAAATGATTTAGAACTCCTTTCAGTATCGTATGTCGTGCAGCCCTATTTAGTGCGAGGACTTGATTACTATCAAAAAACGGTATTTGAATTTGTAAGCCACAATTTAGGCGCACAAAGTGCTTTTTGTGGTGGCGGCCGTTATGACCAGTTAGTAAGTCAAGTTGGCGGCAAACAAGATCAACCTTCTATTGGCGCAGCCATCGGTATGGAGCGTTTACTTTTACTCCTTGAACCATACAAAGATCAATTACCATTACCACAACTGCCTCCTTTACATGTAATAATTCCAATGCAAGCAGCACAAAAACCATTGGCTCTCTTATTAGCTGATGAGCTTCAAGCTTATGGACTATGTACCGATATTTTCTTAGAATCGGACTCTATGAAAAGCATGATGCGCAAAGCAAATAAATTGGGAGCTAAATATGTTCTTATTCTTGGTGAAAATGAACAACAAAATAATGAAGTTACTATTAAAAATATGATCACCGGTAGCGAAGAACGTATAGCTCAAGCACAAGCAGTGAAATACTTGCAGCAGTAAATTATGGTATTAATTGCCAAAGATCGCTTACTTGTGGAGCAAGCTTATAGGTTCTATTTTTACGGGCAGGATTATCAATAACAAAAAAATTTTCTTGAACCCATTGTTGGCATAACAATCGTGCAGATCACGGTTTAATGTTGAAAAACTGCTCTATATCTTTTGAAGTTATTATTTCTTGTGCTTTAAAAAGATGCAATACGGCACGTTTACGTGCATCAAGTGATCTGAGAAGTAATAATTTATCTTGTTGTATACCAGTTTGATTACATAAATTGCTAGGATATATATTGTTATCAGTTGAAGAATTATTAACAAATATTATTACGCACGATAATAGCTTAAACAATTAACTCCTTTTCAACATATACTTTGTCATTATTATGCTATTAAAACGATCAAAATTTAAAGAGTTCTACTAAAAAATCTCTGAAAATATAAAAGAAAATAACGGCAAATAAAATACCATCAAATCGATCGAGAAAACCACCATGCCCAGGCAATAAATTGCCTGAATCTTTTATTTGAGCCAAACGTTTAAGCCAGGATTCAAATAAATCACCAATCAGTGACAAAATACACACGCATAACGTAAATATTAAAATCACTGATAAGGGTTGCATTTTTTTAAGCTCCCAAAGAACTAAAAATAAACCTATGCATGCAAATATATAGCCACCTATTACACCTTCCCATGTTTTGCTTGGGCTAATTGTTGGCGCAAGTTTGTGCTTGCCAATAAACGTACCTACTATATAAGATCCGGTATCAAAACTGGAAACGATAATAAATAAAATAAAAAGAAGGGAATGATATATTGAATTTTGATTCATAACAATCAAAATTACAAAAGGCAGAATAGGATACAGAGGCATCGTTAACCAAAATGCTAACCGCCGTACGCTAAAAAAATTTTTCCATTCAAAAATAATAATAGTTGCTAGAATACCTGCTAAAATAAATGAAAAATAAAAAGGAGGAAAATATACAAAAGAAAGCCAAAACAAAAGACCTAAGAAAAAACCAGTTATTGCGCGCTTTATAAATGTTTTCATTGTGCCTGTCATAGTACCCTCCATCTTTATTAGTCGCTCAAGTCAGTCGGCGTAAAAGCATTTGGTATGTAGGTTATGTGATAATTGTTTTCTCTTAATTCTACCAAAGCAACATCAAATTGGCATACTTTGTTTGTAATATTTGAAAGAGCCAAATAATGCTGGGCTGTTTTTATAATCTTGCGCTGTTTATAAGCAGGCACTAATTCTTCTAATGGGAATACGGGATTTTTTCGCACTTTAACTTCAACAAAATAAATCGTTTCATTATCAGTAGCAATAATATCTATTTCACCACACATTTTTTGATAATTATAAGCTAAAATGTTTTTGTCTTGACGCTGCAAATAGTCTGCAACAAATTGCTCTGCTTGCTGACCAATTTTACGACTATTCATGTTTTAAAAACGTTCGGTAAAAGTGGGTACATTTAGTTGCGCTAAGATAATATTATCAGCAATTTTTTCAGATGGCTTTATAGTGTCATCAAGTTGCTGCATAAGAGTTTCAAGAACAGGCTTTTGCTTTAGATAAGTAATAGAAACTTGATGCTCAGGAAATTTGGTTACCAACTCATATCTTTTTTTTACCATAGTAGCACCGTCATTTTGAAGTTCAGCAACTAATGATTCATAATTAAGCAAATGCGGTTCAATCTGAGAAATTTTATTTAAATAATCATTTCGCGCCGTTGCTAGTCGTCTACTTGCAGTAACAGGTTTTTTTTGCACTATATAAAAATTTGCGATATACAGTTCCCGCTCAGCAAGCAAAAGATTGCATTCCGTTATAATTTTTTGAATTTCTTCAGAATGTGATTGGCATTCAGGCAGCATAGAATGCTCCTGTGCTAACTTTAATGTTTCTTCTGTTTTTGTCTGATCTCTATCACAACTTAACATTTGCTTACGCATACTCATAAGCAAGTTGTGACGTACTTTTCCTATATTTTCACTTCCTGGATACAAATCAATATACTGGCGATACACCGGTTCAGCCTTAGCATACCGTTCTAATTCAAATAATAAATCAGCTTTTTGTAAGGTTAACTCTCGCACATCATGAAGTTCATCACATAATGGCAATAGCTTTTCAATAAAATGAAGCGCTGTTTCTCTATCTTTTGATACAATTGCTTCATCCTTGCTTTTTTTAAGTTCTGCAAGAGTTATTTCAGATATATACTCATTTGCCACAAATAAATCTGTAACGCCTGCTTTGAGCTTCCCCCAAAAGGTTGTTGGCTTTTGTTTTTCTATCTGAACCATATCTTGACTACGAGCACGTTTGAGAACTGTTTTTTTACCGGTACGGGCATCGGTTGGAATATGGACCCCTTGTGGTGCACATACGACAATACATGATGGTAATAATGCCAAAGCAACTATAAAAAGAAATTTTTTATCTAAACACATAGTAGCCCTTATCATGTAGCATGGATGCTAATCGACTTTGATGACGATCTTTATTACAATCATAACTATAAATAAAAAGACACGCAAACAAAACTCTAGGCTCACAAATAGCTGTTTGCTATGGTGCTAACAGTTACACACGTTTTCATGAGTAAGGACATGGCATGGTACTAAAAAGTATTGGGCAGACGCTACTACAAATGGGCGCAATAACAGAAAACCAATTGCAAGAATGCCAAGCAGAATCGCAACAAAAAGGTAAATCGGTAGAAATCTGTCTTCTTGAAAAAAAATACATTACTCCCGAGCAATGTGCTCAGGCATACGCTACTTACTCTGGAATCCCTTATGTAGAAAAAATTACTGAGCAAATGGCAGATTTAACAATACTGGGCCGTGTTCCCATTAAATTTTTACGTGACAATACAGTAATGCCCGTAGTTATAGATGGCAATTTAGTCATAGTAACTGCCAATCCATTAAACTTTCAGCCGCTTGATGAACTTAATTTATTGCTTGGCGGGCAACGTCACTATGCAGTAGCTACTCCAAAAATAATCGTTGATGCTATCAATCGCTACTATCCTCTTGAGGGAACTAAGCAAATGATTGCTCAGCTTGAAGAAAGTGCCCAAGAAGAATTAGAAGAAACGGTAGATTTTGGAGACATTGAAGAAAAAGATATCGTTGCTATGGCAGCAGAAGCACCTATTATCAAATTAGTTAACCACATTTTTTACCAAGCGGTTAAACGAGGTGCCTCTGATATTCACATCGAGCCATATGAAAAAGAATTAGTGGTGCGCTATCGTATTGACGGAGTCTTGTATCCGGTGATGAATCCACCAAAACGTATTCAAGGGGCCTTAGTTTCTCGTATTAAAATTATGGCAAATCTTAATATCGCCGAAAAAAGAGTGCCGCAAGATGGCCGTATTGATATTCGAGTTGCAGGGAAACCAATTGATATTCGTGTATCTATACTACCAGTAGCTTTTGGCGAGCGTATTGTAATGCGTTTATTGGATAAGTCACGAACCTTTGGCAAATTAAAAGATCTTGGGTTTAGCGATCGTGACCTACAAGTCATTATGAACAGCATAACTAAGCCAAATGGTATAATTTATATTACGGGTCCAACAGGGTCAGGTAAAACAAGTACTTTATATGTTATTTTAGGCGAGCTTAACCAACCTGATGTAAATATTATAACCGTTGAAGATCCGGTCGAATACCAAATGCCAGGAATTGGTCAGGTACACGTAAAAGAAAAAATTGGATTAGATTTTGCTTCTGCACTTCGCTCCATATTGCGACAAGATCCCGATATTATCATGATCGGGGAAACGCGTGACCAAGAAACCGCTCAAATTGCAATCCAGGCAGCACTTACTGGCCACTTAGTGTTGAGCACGTTGCACACCAATAGTGCTCCAGCTACCATTACCCGTTTGCTTGATATGGGCATTGAACCATTTTTAATTGCTTCATCAATTATTCTTTCAATGGCGCAACGCTTGGTAAGAAAATTATGCTCAACATGCAAAGTATCATATAAACCAGATCAAGATCTTTTAAAGAGTGTTGGCCTTACTGAACGCGATGCACAAACCATTACCTTTTATAAACCAGTAGGATGCGAAGAATGCAACCAAACGGGTTATAAAGGACGAATTGCCATTTTTGAACTTATGCTTACTACATCAGCAATTTCAAACTTGATTATGCAGCGAGCAGATACAGCTCAAATTAGGCGCCAAGCAATCGCCGATGGTATGACTACCCTGCTTGATGATGGGATTCGCAAAATTAAGCAAGGGCTTACTACTATTGATGAAGTGCTTGCAGTAGCAACTCTTGAACAAGAAGTTGTTGAGTAGATTGCTGCTATTGGCTAACTAGTAAGAATATTGTGGTTGAAAAAAACGATGGTAACACATACCAGTTAGCGCATCAAAAAAACAGGTAAATGCCCCACGTATTTTTTTATGATGCCTATCTATGATATGACCGTACATACTCAAGACTAGATCTTGTTGCCCTTTATGCTTTCTACTCAGCGTAGTGGACTTATATCCCCAGCATGGCACAAATTGATCAACTTCACGTGAAAAAGCATGTAACAAAATAGGATCATAACCTTTTACTGCTGTAAGAAAATATTTTTTTGTTCCTGGAATTAAATATCCTTGATCTTGCAACGCTTGATTAGGATTGTCAAACCATGTTTTAATATTATGAGTATATCGTAATGGCAGCTTAACTGGATATCCGTGAACATCCCGCGGTTTATATATAATAAGCTCCGCCTGGTTATAAACATCATAAATACGCGCATAAGTTAAATTTTCATACAATGAACAAGAAGGTGATATATTATCACTCCGTTGCTGAGAATTAAGTTGCGATTGCACTATACGCAAACTCAATAGAACTAGACGATCAATACCTACTGCAACAACTACCGCAAGGCCTATAAACATTACTATTTTTAGCAACTTTGAGAACTTCATGATTCTTACTTGGGACCTTTATCTGTTTCGGATAATGAAGGAAAAGCAATATCATAATATCCTCCTGCCGACGGCGCAAAATAGCCCTGTTCATAAAAATTTTTGATAAGCTGTGTACCCAGTTGCGGTTCAAAAAAGCGATGATAGCA
Organism: Candidatus Babelota bacterium; assembly: GCA_049325595.1. Taxonomy (GTDB): domain Bacteria; phylum Babelota; class Babeliae; order Babelales; family Vermiphilaceae; genus Noda2021. Next base: position 19,723 of record JBMOLF010000007.1, on the reverse strand, counting down.
AACACCTGTTTTGCTATCTATTAAGTACGTAAAAATACCGGTCATTTCTTTATTATTTTTATCAGTTATCGATCCAGCAATGGTTAGCAATATATCTTTTTGTAATGGTTTTTTTCTACTTACTGTTTCTGTTTGCGTTGCACACTCTGGCAGATAATCATCTACCAATATAGAAAAGGCATGAAGCAAAATGGGATCATATCCTCCTTGTTGTGTCAATGCATATTTTCTACTGCCAACTTTATTATAACCTTGGTTTTTTATAGCTTCTTGCGGGCTTTGCAGCCACTCTTTTACATTTGCTGCATATATAAGAGGCAAAGCTATAGTAATGAGCTTATTTTGTGGATTTTTTATCAATTGCAAAGTTGCATTGTTACGAGTGTCATGGATCATAACGATTGAATCAGTAACGTCACCAGCGGTGACAAAACCATCATCAGAGATTTTTATCTTTTTTTGCTTTTGAATAACATCTTTTATTTGTTTTAATGTCAATTGATTTTCATGTATCAATCGTTCGAGCTCAGTATCATAGCCACTTATTTTTAAAATACTGGCAATCGGTTTTATTTCTTTTAACGTAGAAGGTAACAATTCACTGCCTTGTTTAGGGTCAATAGTATTGGTAATAGGGACATCAGTTAATTGTTTTATAGTTTTATAAAGATTTTCATACAAGCGAATATATTGCTGCTGCGATGCTAGATATTGTTGTGATAAGCTTGAAAGCTTGAGCATCATAGGATCAAAAATACTTTTTTGTGAAATCTGGGCCATTTTCTGTTTTAATTTTTTTTCATGAATTTCATACCATTCTTTTAATGACGTTACGAACGGAAGTTTAAAAAAACATTTTATACAGAGTTTAACCAAACCAAATGAAACTTTATCATAGTTTTGATACAGAGAATCTATTAACGGCACTAATTTTTCACTATTTATATAAGCCCTAAAAGCTTCAGCAATCGAAATAAGTTGCTTGTCTGAGCTTAAATATAGCGGGGCTATTTCTTTAATAATTTCCTGTTCAGAACGCGTGAATAAATCTTTTTTTTGTATACAAAATGCCATAGCCGAAACTGTACCACAATCAAAAATGGCTCCAGCAATTTGGCCATCAGGATGCAACTGTAAATCATGAGAGTTATTTTTTAAATGCTGATAATAGCTCGACTTAGCCATGTTAAGATAACTATATGCTTCTATTTTACCCATTATCATATGCTGAGCATACAATGCCGACACCAAAAAAATTAGTTCCTCAAAGCAATCTTCTTGTTGTTTTTGTTTAAAGTACTTAGATAGGGAACTTCTAAATGCTTCTAATCCTCTATCTGCAGCAATCTCATTTAATTTTTCTATACGACGCAGATCATCTACTAATAAACCACCATGCGTTGGCGCAACAGGTGCTGCTATAATAGGAATAGGAATTAATTTGAATTGTTCAATTGGATGCTCCATTGCATGCAGGGAAAAATAACAAAGCACAAATATTAGATATTTCATCACAACATTCCTTAATCATTGCATTAACTTAAAAAGTATATTAAATAATTTCAATCTGAAATACAATGATTAAGTCATAATCTTTTTTTTGAGAAGGCGCACTTTGTTATTTTGATTTGATGTGAGAGAGGCAAACTTGTAATAATCACCTGACGACGACGCAAAAATAATCTGTTATTAAAAATTTTTGATCAATTCTTCACCTAACTTTGGCTCAAAAAAGGATGTTTTGAATCCATTAGACTGATACTATACAACAAAAAAGCTCGGCATAACACCGAGCTTTTTTCAAAAAAATAAAGAAAATTATTCTAATTCCATATCAAGTGGCATGCAATCTGGGCATTGGTCAAAATAAAAATAGTGCCATTGAGCATCATAGCTCTTAAAGCCATGTCTGATCATCACATCATGTAAAATATGATAATTGCGTTGTGCCATCATAGAGCAATCACTGCTCTGACAATGAGCGCGCATTGAAAATTCATTAAAGTCTGATGGCATTTCACATTCTTCAGCAGTCATCAAATCAACCATAGTCACATCAACTGCAAGACCACAGCAATGATAATCTGGATTCATTGGGTTTACCATGTAACGCTCATCTGGGCACGCCTTCCATAACTTTTCTTGCATAGACATTGGACGATATGCATCCCATACTTTTAGACACATACCCATCATTTCTAATTCTTTTTGCACCGCATCAAGAGCTTTAGCAACAACTGTTCTTACCATGCATTTGTTATTACATAGCGCTTGCTTAGTACAATTATTTTCTGATGCATAACGCATTTCACACATTATTGAGGGGTTAACGTCTTTAACATCTATCATGTCATAATCTCTACAACATGGCTTACAACTATTGCAAGTATTACACGGTTTTGGCGGACATGCTGTAGGGCTGCATGGATTAAAGCAACAATTTGGACGAGGCTTACAGCAGCCTTTTTCCATCATCATAGGACCTTCTTCCATTTCTCTGCAACATGATGGCTTGCATGAATTGCAAGGGTTGCAAGGTTTTGGCGGGCAGGACGTAGGATTACATGGGAAGCAACAGCTTGGCTTTGGTTTGCAGCAACTCCCCTTCTCAATCATTTCGCTATTTTCTGGTTGCGCAGGAACTTGAGCTTTCATGAGTGGTTGGTGCATGCAAAAAACACCTATTAATACATATATGCTTAATGACTTAATCATGAGACTCCTTTTTTTAAAAGGTTTACTTAATAGATTATTATTAAGCACCCTAATATGGTGATGTAGTCGAATTCAATCAATTTGTTTTTAAAATTAAGAAAATGGGCAAGATGTGGAGCATTTTAAAAAAAAGGGTTTTACTCTGATTGAATGTTTACTTGTTATAAGTTTATTATCATTCTTAAGTTTTTGTGCATTTTTTTCAACATCATTTTTTAAACAAACATTAGAAAAAACAGAAATTGAAAAATTATATCTATGGGCGCTTCACTTACAACAAATTGCTCAAACTAGCGGCACCATACAAGAACTGGTAATTGATGTGGATAATAATAGTTATTATGTTCTTGATACAAAAATTAAAGTGGCAAATGGATTACAATTTGGCAAGCCTTTTACTCCACTACCAAATACTCATCATAGCAAAGCAAGCAGCTTTAAACATAATAAGATTATATTTTATCCAAGTGGCATAATAAGTGCCGGGACAGTTTATTTAATACATTCACAAGCTAATCGAACGTATGCACTTTCAAACGCCGTATCATCCGTATCTTTTTTAAGAAAATATCAGTATGCTGGTAGCTGGAAGTCATATTCATAATCGCTACTCATAGCTTAAAATCTTCTATGATTAAAAAAATTTTTTTTGGCTTATTTCTTGGCATTATAGTTACCATTATATCATTGCAATATAATGAGTCAGTCCAAGCAACCATTAGTAAAGAATTTAAAAAAGCCTTTGAAGAAGCTCTTGATTGTCAGGTAGAATTTTCACTTAAACGCATCAATTTCTTTTTACCTTGCCTTGAGCTTGAGCATATGAAAGTTAAATCAAAAAAAGACAATGATTGGAGTTGGCACACTAATTTTTTTAGTGCTGGTTTTTCATGGCTTCACTTATTTTTAAAACGGGCAGTAAATTTACGCGTTACTATTGGAACTATTTCAGCATGTTCACAATACCATGAAAATAAACTTGCCATTATGCCACATATAGAACGTATGATGCGGCCTGCAATGGGAGTGCCTATTTCACTAAGTGAACTTAAATTACAACATGCTTCTTTTGAACTTCATGATCCAGATAAAAAAAATAAAGGTACTATTACCTGGCAAAGTCATTCTAAAAAAATGCCTGGAATGTTTAAAACAATCGTTCAGATTTTAGATGGCAATGGCATTGTTGATAATAAACTGCTTATTTCTCACTATACGGGCGACATTCATATTGAGTTAGTTGAACAACCTAATAAACAATTAGAGGCTACTGCTCATATATCTACCCATGGGATGGTTCACCCTCATTCATCAGATCCTTTTCTTTTAATCCTTAAAGGGCAGTGGAATAAAAACAATGGCTCTTTGATCATAAAAAGTCCTAACGAAAAATTAATTAACGGTAAAACAATCGCACATCAAGCTGATGATGTTATTACGCTAGATACCGACCTTACACTTGATGTAAATTTATGCAGCAATCTAGCAGGTATTATTTCTGGGTTGTTACTTCCCAATTTTAATGGTGCCCTTACTATGAAGGCCCATAACACTATTGCATCCTCCGGCTTTACTGGTACATTTAACCTGCAAGCTCATAATGTTCATTTAAATAATACTCAGCTTTGCAATAATTTAGATGCTTCACTTAATATAGAAAAAAAATTAATTAATTCGCACTGCAGTATAAAATTTGATAAAAGTCAAACCATTGATGCAACTATTTTTTATAATCTTGATCAATCGAATGGCATGCTTGGTATTCATGTCAAAGATCCAATTACTTTACCTATTCTTAAACTACCTGCCTGCACGGCACAATGCAGTTATGATGGTAACAACCAAAAAGGAACTGGCTCATATGCGTTTCATCATATAAAACCTGAAAATCTAGCTATCATACAAGGTTCTTACGAATTAGACTGGCCAAACATTATTATTAAAGGTAATCATCAATCTGCCATATTTGAAAGCTCATTGTGCTTAAATCCATTTGGAATTTTATATGCACACTATACTCAACAACCAACTAATCAAACTCTTTTTGAGCTCAAAAGTTCTCCTGATGATCGGTTGCATATCCAAAGCACAATTGATGTTTCATTAATAAAAGATTTACTTAAAACGCATGTCGCACATCATATACAAGCTGACGGGAAATTATTAATCGAAGCACAAGCTAAAGACCATATTATCAAAGGAACATGTAATTTATCCCAAGCAAATATTCGTTTGCCCCAAACCTATAATTTTATTTCCGGATTATCCATTCCTTTTCAAATCGATTTTGATAAAAAGAAATGTACCATTTCCAAAGCGGAATGTTTGTTGCATAAAGGTTCGTTAGTCTGTCAAAAGGGCACTATATCTTTAACTGAAGACCATAATCTCAACTACATACACCTACCAATTCTTTTTGATTCATGTCTTTTAAACCCCACTAAAGATCTTTTTGCTATTGTTTCTGGGTCTTGCTTGTTTTCGTATCAAAATGGCAAAGTACCTTTTTTACAAAGTAATGTAATTATTGAGCGATCACAGCTTAAAGAGAATTTATTTTCGCCCACTTTTCAAAAGGCACTTTTTGCCCCAAGTACTGGAACACCACCGAATATTAATTGTGATATAACATTACAAACCAGAGATCCAATACGCATTAAAACTGCGTTTCTAGAAGCTAATGCAAAAGTAAATGTTAATATTGGTAATTCGCTATCTAATCCGTATTTGTCGGGGGCAATACAAATAGATTCTGGTACCTTGAGTTTCCCTTATAAACCACTTTACATCAATAGAGCGGAAATTATTCTATTGCCCCATAGGCTAAACGATCCGATTATTGAATTGTTAGCAAAAAATACTATAAAAAAACATCAAGTTACATTAGCGGTCTCAGGATCCTTACAAAATCACACTATTTCTTTAGAATCTTCGCCATCACTTTCTGAAGATCAAATTATGGCCCTGTTATTGGTTGGTTCTCCTAATGAATCATTAAACATTGTGATGCCTGCTTTGGTGATGCAAAATATTAAAAATATTATATTTGAATCAGAACAGTCGCCATTAAAACTTGATAATTATTTTAGGCATATGCTCAAACCACTTAAGCATATTCACTTAGCACCAAGCTTTATCGATCAAACTGCTCGTGGCGGCCTTAGAGGTGGCATAGAAATAGAAATTGGTGATCGGTGGCGTGCTTTAATTCAAAAAAACTTTAGCTTATCTGAAGACACCCGATTTGAACTTGAATATCTTGTTTCTGATGATGTTAGCATTCGGGCAATTCGCGATGAACGCCGCGATGCAAGCGCCGAAGCAGAGTTCCGCTGGAAGTTTTAAGCTAAAAAAGGAGAAATAGTAAGATGAGCAAAAAAATAGCCTATATTTTAGTCGTAGGATTTTCATCATTATGCGCAATGGAACCTGATCCTGATAATGCTCCTTTCTCATTCCTAGATAAGTTCGAAGCATTGGGAGTTATAGACATATCAGAGCCTCCAACTGATCAAATTTCACATGAGCTATCAGATGAATTAGTGCGAGTTAACAAAGAAGACTTAATTAAATTTATTCAAAAATCTATTACTTTGTGCGAAACAAACAAACAATTAAAATTGTATTTATCAAATTATATCGTAGATGAAGAAAAGGAACACAAGTGAAGCGCGTGGTTAAAAATTACCTATTATCTATCATATTCTTTTCTTGGACTTTTGATACCATCAATCAAACTGTTGATAATGTGGGTAAAACACATTTTATCTTACAAGGCAATCAATTATTGGTCCCCCCCAAAAAACCAACTTCTCAAACGCTTCCTCTTAATCATCAATGCCTAGTTCATGAAGGCTGTATTAAACATGCCCTTTTTTCAGCATACGATGATATACAAAAGACATTGATTGATTTAATCAATAAAGAACAAAAATCAATTAAGATTGCAATTTATTCATTTACCGATAAAGAAATTGCTCAAGCTCTTATTACTGCACACCACAAAGGAATCAATGTCCAAATTGTTTGTGATTGTTCATGCTTACAAACCAAATTCAGCAAAATTGCTTTACTAGCACAACAAGGCATAAAAACGTATATTTACTCGCCTATCCAAGAAAACATATTTATTAACGATTTAATGCACCACAAATTTGTTTTGTTTGAAAAAAATATTTTTGACAAACCATTGCTTTGGACTGGGTCTTTCAACTTCACTAAATCAGCTAATAATAAAAACCAAGAAAATGTAATTATCATGGATGACATTTATTTAATAAAACTATATCAAAATCATTTTAATAAATTAGTTTTACAACTTGCCAAACCCAAAAGAAATATTATGAAAGTTGGTTTGAAACAAACAACACGGGCTAGAAGAAAAACACAGAAGAAAATACTAACATAAAGCAAAGATTTTATTAGAAATGCCAAATAAGTTAAGAAAAAAGTTGAGGCTTCATTACTACAATTCCTTCTTAGCTCGAGGTTCAGGCTATTGATCTTTCTAAAAAAAGCAAGAAATTTTTTAGCTATTCATTACGTAAATGAGTAAGTAATTGAGCAAAGTCATCCGGTAAATCCGCTATAAAATGATAGTTTTCCCCGTCAAAAACAAATGATAATTCATGAGCATGCAAAGCCTGACGATTAATTAACTTAGACTTATGGCCATATACTATATCCCCAATAATAGGATGCCCAATAGCAGCGCAATGTACTCGAATTTGATGAGTTCTACCAGTTACAGGTTTTACTTCAACCAATGCACTATTTTTAAAATACTCAAGAACACGGTAATGAGTGGTAGCCTCTCGTAATTTAAGCCCTAAAGGCTCTACCTTAAATGCTGCCATCTTTTTACGATCGCTCATACTGCGTCCAATTGGATAATTTATAGTGCCTTCTGGTTCCGGGTGACCCTCTACCACTGCTAAATAGGTTTTGTGCACTTTGCGATCTTTGAATAATTTACTAAATTCAAGATGAGCATAGTTGGTCAACGCAATTATCAGCAAACCTGAAGTATCTTTATCAAGCCGATGAACAATTCCCGGTCGATCCAAATACCCTACTGTTGCCGCTTCTTTAAAATGAGCAATTAACCAATCAACCACACTTGGCTCACTTGAAACAGTAGCCGGTTGGTGAACGAGTAAAGGCGCTGGTTTTTGAATAATAAGAAAATGCTCATTACGATATATAATTGGCAACACCAAATCATTTACCGGAATATGTGTTTGAGCAACAATTGGCTCTACAGGAAAGATAACTGTTATTTTATCGCCTTCTTTTAGAACTACACTTGATTTGCTCACCGGTTTTTCATTGACCAGAACATGACCTTCATCAATCATACGCTTAAAAAAAGTTCTAGAATATTTATCTAAGCATTCAGATAAATATTTATCTATTCTCTCTGGAACGGCACGATCAAAAATAAACGATTGGATATGTGAGGATTGTTTTAAATTGTTCTCCATTTAGTATGACTCCATTTTAAAAACTTTTTAAACCTTTTTTAGTGCAAATTAGTACAATAAATTGTCAAATGGCAACTATACATAGACAAGCTTTTCCATATATTTTACTCTGAAAAATAATTTAAGGCAAAATAAGGGATTTTTGGGAGGACTCATGAACACTGACACTATTTTCAATGAAATTTTACAGCATATCGATGCAATTATTCAGCAAGATTCTCCCTTTGCGCAAGAACTATGGAACCAATTTACTCAAATTCACCCTGCCGATATTGCTGACTTTTTTTCTAATGTAGACAGAGAGCTTTTTAAAAAACTGTTTCTTATGCTACCAAACGAAATAAAACTTTCTGTTTTTCCTGAATTGCCCGACTCAATGAAAGTTGAATCATTAACCTTCATGAGTACCCAAGAACGTGTCGACGCCCTTAATCAAATGCCTACTGATAAATTAACCGACTTATTTGACCTGTTTTCTGATGACGAGCTCAAAGAATATTTAGTGCTTCTTAACAAAACTGAACGAGAAAAAGTAGTATCACTACTCAAATTTGACCCTGAATCAGCAGGGGGAATCATGAGTACCGATGTAATTACCCTTGTTGAAGATTTTACTGTTGAAAAGAGCATTCAAGTGCTTCAGCGTTTACAACCCGATAAAGATATTCATCAACAAATTTATGTTACCGATCGCTCAGGTATTTTGGTTGGTCACATTCAAATTGAAGATCTTGTATTACAGCCTGCTAAAAACCGAATTAGTTCTTTTATGCAAAAAAATGAACTAATTGTAACAGCCGATCAAGATCGCGAGCAAATTGCAAAACAAATGATTCACTATGGCTTAATGATTGTTCCGGTAGTTGGCAAAGATGGACAATTCTTGGGCGTAATTCCAAGTGATATTTTGGTTGATATTTTGGTTGAAGAAGCAAGCGAAGATGTTCAAAAAATGTCTGCTCTTGCTCCTATGAAAAACCCTTATTTTGAAACATCTTTTGGCAGATTGCTTTATGAGCGTGGCTATATTTTAATTGGATTACTCATTGCCCAATCATTTTCAACTACCATTATGAAATCGTTCAAATCGACACTTCAAATAGGCTCTCTTTTGTACTTTACCAATATGCTTATTAGTACCGGTGGCAATGCAAGTAACCAAACTTCAGCCCTAGTTATTCAAGGATTTGCCTCTGGCGAAATTCACGAAGCCAATTTTAAACGATTTATACGCAGAGAAATGTTAATGGCTGGTGTGCTTGCAGTAATTTTAGGATTGTTTGCCTTTCTGCGTGCCTGGTGGACATCTGCCTCGTTGATCGAATGTGTTACCATTTCTATTTCCCTTGCGTCTATCGTTATGGTTTCAGTTGTTTTGGGCAGCTGTACCCCATTCTTACTCAAGAGACTTAATATTGACCCTGCTTTTTCTGCTGGTCCTTTTTTGGCAACATTAATGGATATTTTAGGAGTATTAATTTACTGTTACGTGAGTCAACTTATTCTTTCATAAGAACACTTCTTGCTGATTGCCTAATTGACAAGCGCTCGACACGTTTTATACTTTTCACCAATATTACTCTGCTTACATTAAAGGATATTGCGTGAAAAAACTGTTGCTTTGCATCATCTTAAGCATAGGGACTCTTGGTTATAGTATGCAGTCAAGAGTAGCCTTAGTACCCTGTGCAAACGAAATTACCACAGCCGCAATAACCAATAATATTTCATCACTCAAAGCACTTCTTGCCGACTCAACATGCAACATTAACTGCCAGGAACCCAATTTTTGTGAACAGAAATCTATACAGCATTTTGTGTTACATGATCACCGTATTAGGCCTGACGGCAAAATCCGCTATTCTCAATACACTCCCTTGTTTTATATAATTGAAGGTGGCAATGGTATAGCTTTTAGGGAATTTTTAAAACGAAAAGATATAAACTGGAACCTTACTGATTCTCATGGCAACAATGTGTTGCATATTGCCGTTGCAAGAAAGCGCCTTTCATTCTTAACAGATTTATTAAAAAAAGTAGATGCTAAGCTTATTGGCCAGCCTGATAACTACGGCGTTTCACCACTAAAAAGAGCAGAATATCTTTTAGGGCATGCAACCAAAGAAAATTGGCCTGACAAAGAGCAAATAGAAAAAATTACCGACCTACTAACAAAAAAACACGTGTCGCAATAACACAGGATTCCCTATGAGAAGGTTGCCGACATTAATTTTTATTATGGGCTGCATGGGCACTACAATGTGGTCCATGAGTCCCCAAGAGATAGCTGATCGCTATACGAATTTGCTTGAGAGCTACCCTCCAAGTACACTAGTACGGGCATGTCTAGAAAGCCGTCAAGAAGATGTCATAAATATGATAAATACTAGTAATATTAATGAACAAGAACCCCGATTTGGCAAGGTTTCTTGTTTATATGAATTTAGCGAACCGGCTTTGTCTCAATCAGCAACACCTCCAGCAGGCATTACAGCTCCAATTCTTAAGGTGCGTCAAAGAATTTCAGGCTTTACTCCACTACACTACAGCATAACCAACCAAATGTATCCATTATTTGCTAAGCTTTTAAGCCATGACAAACTTAACCCTAATCTACAAGATATTTATGGCAATACCCCATTGCATTATGCAGTAAATCTTATGGTGCCAATATTTGTATACGATCTTGCACAACATTATCAATGCAATCCCTATATCCAAAACAATAAGGGACTAACTCCTTTGGCCATTGCCTATGAATTAAAAGATATGACAACTGATCACAAAAAGACTGATGACTTAAGAATAATCATAAACATATTAAATACTGCTATGGATAAAACCACGGTTATCGACAACCCTTTTGTAAGTGAAGACAATATACAATTAGAAGGGCTTCCACCGCAAAATGCGGCATAAATCATATTTTTTTCTTGACAACTAGCCGGTGAACATTTATCTTTTTATACACTAATGTATATTTTTTTGAAATTGCATCTCAAAATTTTGAGCCGCTAGCTCAGTCGGTAGAGCAACAGCCTTTTAAGCTGTGGGTCGTTGGTTCGATTCCAACGCGGCTCACCAGCGCGTCCCCATCGTCTAACGGTTAGGACATCGCCCTTTCACGGCGAAAATAAGAGTTCGATTCTCTTTGGGGACGCCATAAATGACGATCACTACATTCTATCATCAAATCAAACGGCTTATTCAGCTTCCAGAGCAGTTTTTCGTTATCGATCTCAAGGTTCGATAGTACGAGTTTCAACAATTGCCGTTTTTCTTCAACTATCGAACTTTCAAATAATTCATGTGCTTTTTGAGCAATTTCTAAAAGATATTTTGCGGTTATATAGTAGTTATTCTCTGCTTCTTTTAGACGTTCTAAGCGAACTGATACATCAAGGCTTTGCTCTTTAAATGAATTGTAGAATCTATCATAGTCGCCCTCACTGATTTTACCCTTGAGTTTGTCTAAATACAGATTATCCATCATACGAGTAAGGGTCTTTTGTTCATTGCTTAATTTATCGAATTCTTTATTGTGAAATTCAATTTTATCTTGGTGAACCTTGCTTAGGGAAAAAACAATTTCCTCAAGAATTTCTGGCGGCATTTGGAGGCTTTTAAAAATTTGGCTTAGCTGATTGGTAATTTCTTCTTCACGAAGCCATTTTGCCCCATGCTTGCTCTTATATTGAGTACAGTGATAATAGGCGTGCCCTTTATGTCTTTCAACAGTTATAGCGTGACCACAAACAGCGCAACGAATTAACCCACGATAAATATAGGGAAGACCAACATAGCGAGCTGGTTTTTTTATAAATCCTTCTTTTACCTTTTGAACTTCATCATAGAGAGCTTGGGTTATTATTGGGTAATATTTATGTGGATATTGCTTACCCTTAACCACCATCATCCCATAATAAAATGGATTACTGAGAATTTTTGCTAAATAGCCCTTGGGCCATTTTATATTATGTTCTTCTTTTAATTTGCCGCAGATTAGTTCGAGCGAGTAGGCACCCGAAGCATACAGCTCAAAAACTTTTTTTATTATGAGCGAATTGTATTCGTCCACAATGATGTCTCTAGTACCATCAGGTTTTGCTACATTGGCATATCCAAAGGGGGCCTTAGCTAACCACTCACCTTTCCTTACTTTTTTGCTCAAAGGCTCTTTTAACATTGTCACTAATAGCATCAGAGTAATATTTGGCTAATCCTAAACTAATACTAAATTGGAATTTCTCTGTAGCAGAAATACGACTATTGATTATTTGTCCGTCAGAAACAAAATGTAGCTCTAGTTTATCTTCGAGCGCTTTTTCATAAAGAGCAGATACCCGTTTATCAAACACATTACGTGACAAGCGATCTATTTTGTCACAACAAACGACTATTTTTTCTTTTTGATCAAGCACATAATCCAAAATCCGATCAAACTCTTCACGGTTATTTTTGTATGCACTCTCATCAAAAGAAAATGTTTTTTCAATTTTAAAATGTTTGCTCTGGCAATATTTTTCAAGACGAGCAATTTGCGCTGGAAGAGAATTACCTGCTTCTTTTTGCTCTTCTGTACTAACACGAGCAATGAGAATAGATTTCATCTTTGCTATAATTCGGATATTACGTGGTTAAATAAAGACACACTTAATAGTTTACATTTTTTACAAAAGAAAGCATCTATACGATAGAATCACTGCTAAATTTACTATCGATTTCTTTTCCCGTCTTTATAACCATCTATATAAAATTTGTCCTGAGAATATTTTAACTTTTTCCCATTAAAACCATCATAATATCCCTGATCATAACTCCAGAAATCATCAAGACCATCCTTATATCCATTTTTTTCATCTTGGCTTGCAAAATAGGAAGGTTCTTCTTCTTCCCAAGCTGCCTCATATCCATTAACGTAGCACTCTTCTTTTGTTTGAAATAAACAACCAGGTAATACTAACAAGCCTAATATGAAACAAATAATTACTTTCATTTTAGTTTAAGCACTTCATAATATATAAACCTGGCTTTCTACTATTTAAATTAGCGGGGATGGCCATTAGTAAAATCTGTCCTAGTGTATTAAATCCAAGAATCTGAAAAGACGTATATCCATTAAATACTGGAATATCTTCTAAAAAAACTGATGTAAAGCTTAGTGTTTCGGACCATTTCCCAATTAAGTGCTTTCCATTATCCTCTAGCAAAACAACTACTTCATCATTATCATTAATTTGCGCATTTACCGAAGACATAGCTGTTCGAAGCTTCGTTTTGTCTACCTTCAAATTGTACGCAAAGGCTATTAACCGCAGCCTGCCCGATTTTGATATGAAGAGTTGCTGATTTAGCGACGAATTGTCTTTTATTTGCAACTTATTTCCATTTTTATTCTTGGCGAATATATAATCGGAAAATGCAAGCGGCGGCGTAAATCCAAAAAAATTCTTGTCTTTGAAATCGCCTGGTAAATTTATTTTTTCAAAATCATTTGTTTTTGGATGCCAAACACTGACAACATTACTTTTGAGAAGAACAACCTCATTATCATTTATTGCTGCTGCACGACTTTGTTTTAAATTTGAAAGTATTAATCCCCTATGCAAATCCCATATAGCAGCAATTGTATCGTGATTTTTTACTTGATGATCAAAAAATGAAAATTCAGCATTTTTGTCGTAAACATATCCTGCAATCTGTCCTTTATTATTAAGAACATTATTAAAACATCCATTGTCGTAAAATGTTGTAAGAAAATTCTGTGGTAAAGCAATTATTTGATAATTGTTTTGAGAAGTTTTTTCTAGTTTCGTTATTTCGATCGCAGCAGTTGTGTATTCAGAAATCAAGTGATTCATGACTAATTGTTGATTTGAATGATTAATAACATCAATAAACTGTTTGGATGGAACATCGGATGATTCCAAAAATTGGTAAAATAATAATATTATTATAATTAATCTCTTCATATAAAGCTCACAATTTAATTATCAGCCTTAACTGATTGCACCAAGCTCGACTAAGCAACTAGCTGCTTGAAGCTTTTGCAATAGAAAGGCAATGGTTAGAGGAAATTTGTCATTAAAAGGCTGATTTATATTTGCACCCTGCTTAACGGCATTCATAATCTCAAATGGAGAGTCGTTAATGATAGCTTCATAAAGAGCCTCTTGTGGCGCTTTGGTCTTTGATAATTTTGAAACAAGAAGCCATCTAGTAAATTCTGGAATAGAAATATCAACTTTGAAATTTTGATTTGCTGTATTTGCACTAACTCGCAATGGCTGCAAGCTGTTGTTGTTAATCTCTATAGACTGAAAAGACAGATCGTGATTTGTTAATATATTTGTAACAAAAATGATAGCAGCAATTGATAAAATACGAGTATTCATAATAATCCTCCAAAAAAGAAACCTATTCAAAAAGCATAACATTGAATTAAGGATTTGCCAATTTATATCGAATTGTTTTTTATTAAATTTCATTTTGTAATTTTTTAAGTTTGCCATTGTTCATTTTTTCACGCTAAAGAGCTATATTGTAATAGTGGACATTTCGATAAAAAGAAGTTCTTAATCGCTCATTAGGGATAGCGTTGGAAACACGAATAAAACATTTAACCAAAAGACTCTGTTCCGACTCTTCACTTCATGAGATTGACTCATTCGATCTTTTTAAAAATAAAGAAGGCATAGAATGGATAAAAAAGTCAGAGAATAAGTCTTTTTTTAAAATATACAATCCTTTCTACCTTGAAGCCTACATTCAAGAAGACAGCAGTATTAAGATCATTTTTGGTAATTCTCATTATGTAATTACAGTCGAAAAAAAACCATGTAATTTTGGTGGATTTTACAACTTTTTTCATTGTCCAGGGTGTAATAAAAGAATGAGAAAATTATATTGCATTGAAGGATTTTATCTCTGCAGAAAATGCGCTGATCTGGGTTATTATTCACAAAGGCTAAATACTACTAATCGTAATAGATATATGCAACTCAAAATACAAGAACAACTAGAATCCCATGCTGGTTCATTAGAAACAAAACCTCCATGGATGAAGCAAAGTACATTCAATAGAATGCGCAAACGATACGTAAATTATGATAAAAAAAGTTTTGTTGCCTTAAACAACGAGATTAATAATCTCTATCCAGAAAAAATAACCACTTATTTAGCTCAATGCCACAGCCTTTATCTACCAGCTCATTTACTTGATGTGTATGATGAGATGGCATAACGGTCTTTAAGTGAAGAACTTCATTATTTTTTATCTTTTAAAGCCACCATCTAAATCCGCCGCATTGAAAATTAAATCATCATAATAGATATTTTTTAAAATATTTTTTATAATCCTGCAGCCACCTGAATTAACCATATTTCATTATTTTCATATTAGGAGTAATTATGAAAAAATATTTTCTCTTTTGTTTAATGAACATTGCAATCATCAATGCAAACCAAGAACTCATAGACAAACAGGAAGAAGTAATCGCATTACAACAAAAAATAGAGCAGCGCAAGCAAATGGTGCTACAAGCCTGGCAAGACTATGAAGAATTCTATAACAAAATAATTACAAAAATAATTTCAGAGATAGGAGAAAAAAATGAAGAAGAATATAAAGAAGAACTTGATGATCTTATGGAAGAGTTATGGCTCTTATTTAAAAAAGGTGAATTTGAAAACATATGTATAAAAAATCTTGATGCAGCGCAATCAAAGAATCTTATCTATTTGTTCTTCAAGGTTGGTATTCTAAATAGTAGCTTGGAAGATTTAGAAGCAAATTGGCTAAAAAAGGCACAAGAATTAATTAAGCTTAAAAATACTTTATTTAATCAAAAAAAATGAACAGACCTATGAAAACAAAATTATTAGCTTTGCTTCTTATACTTTTATCATTTCAACCAATGCATGCATTTTTTGAGTTTTTTAAATACCCTTATCATTTCTGTAAATACACAATTTACCAACTTCAAGATGCCATCACGCAGCCTCCAGCACCTAATCCTTCACCTACTGAGCATGCATTAGAAATTCAAAGAATCGATAAAGAAATACGCCGCATGAAAATTGAAAGAAAATTAAATAAATGCTTGGTTGCTTATGCCAATTCTGAAAAAAACGAGGAAGGATTTCCTATAGCATGCAATCATATTATTGATAAGTTTACTCTACTTATGGGAATTGAAGAGAGGGAAAAAGTAAGAAAAGCATATAGGGATTAATTTTAAGTGAGGACTATGTACATGAGAAAGATTTTTTTATTTTTAACCCTCGCATCATCATTACAACTCAAATAATATCCACAAAAAGTGGATTAAGAAAAAAAGAAGAGCACTTTGCTATTGACCTTAATCATAGAATCAGCGTTATATTCTAACTATTTAAATTCTTTTTATTGTTAATTCAAACAATTGCAAGCTCGATCCAAATGCACGTATCCACCATCAACACTTAAAAATTGGCCTGTTGTGTGGCTAGAAAGAGGAGATGAAAGAAAGAGTACGGTTTGAGCAATTTCTTGCGGTGTAGTCATACGATGAGCAAATGGAATTACACTTTCTATTTTTCTTAATTTGTCATCTGGATCTGAAAAAGTATGAATCCATTTTTTATATGCTTCGGTGAATACTTCGGCAGGGATTACTGCATTCACCCGAATGTGATATGGCGCAAGCTCTACCGCCCACTCTCGAGTAAGACCAAGAATGGCACCTTTTGCAGCCGCATAACCAGATGTCCCTCCCTGACCGGTTAACGCAACCTTTGATCCAATATTTATTATAGTTCCCTTACTTTTTTTGAGCGCAGGCAATGCATAATGACCCATAGTAAAATAATGAATAAGATTGTTATCTAAAGATTTTTTAAAAGCATTTGGCGTAGCATCAAGGGCAACTTTATCGTTAATACCCACATTATTGATAAGAATATCTATAGCACCAAAACGTTCGATAGTTTCTGCAACTGCACGCTTACATGTTTCTTCTTTGGCAAGATCTCCGTGAACAAATAGATATTTTTCATAACCTTTATCTTTAAAATGTTGCAATAATGCATTGCTGGCTTGTGTGTTGCAATCTACACATACAACACATGCATTGTGTGCAGCATATGCTTGGGCTATTGCGCGTCCAATACCTGATGCTCCGCCCGTGATGATAACTACTTTGTTTTCAAATAATTCTGGGGCAAAAACTTGATTAGAAAAAAGAATGTTGAAAGATAGTGCATAATAAGCATACAATAGGCACAGATAAGATTTATAGTATTTGTGATTCATACACATATCTCCCGAATTTTAATTTTAATTAAGCTCAGACCATTGCATAAAAACATACTATAAAAAACTCTAAATTAGTCTATTTAAACCAACTAGTTATCTACTCATAAGCTTTTTTTGTAATCTTTTGGGCAATAACATTCATCCGTTCAATCGATTTACCCTAAAGTCATGTTATTATTAAACACAAATGCGACAAGTACTTTTGAGGGCTATTCATATGTTTACTAATGAATCTACAAAAATATCACTTTTTCAAGAAAAACAACTTCGCAAAATATTATTTAATAATGAATGGTATTTTTCGATCATCGATGTTTGTGGAATTTTAGTAGAAAGTACCGACCCCGGTGCTTACTGGCGAAAATTAAAACAGCGATTAATTGCCGAAGGAAGTGAGGTCGTGACATTTTGTCACGGACTGAAATTAAAAAGTTCTGATGGTAAAAAGTATAAAACTGATTGTACTAATACTGAAGGCATTTTTCGTATTATCCAATCTATTCCATCTCCAAAAGCAGAACCATTTAAACAGTGGCTTGCAAAAGTTGGCAAAGAACGCATAGACGAAATTGAAAATCCAGAACTTGGTATGGATAGAGTTAAAAGTATATACGAAAAAAAAGGTTACCAAAAAGAATGGATTGATAAACGCATGCGTGGTATCTCGGTCCGCCATACATTAACTGATGAATGGTCAGAGCGCGGCGCTAAAAAATCGGTAGATTACGCAATTTTAACTAATGATATTATGCAAGGCGCATTTCATCTTAAGGTAAACGAGTATAAGAACCTTAAAGGTCTTGAAAATGAAAATTTGCGCGATCATATGACTGATTTGGAATTAATTATCACTATGCTCGGTGAAGCAACCACCACACAAATTACTCAACAAAAAAATTCGCAGGGTTTAGAAAAACTCAGAGAAGATGCACAATCAGGCGGCGCAGTTGCAGGAAGAACACGAAAAGATATTGAGCAACAAATTGGCAACACCATCGTCTCAGAAGAAAATTTTCTTCCTGTTGCTAGAAAAGTTAAACGTAAAATTATAGAGCGATGAACCTTCATTTTAAAAAAAGGATTTAGTTATGATTGAAACGCCTAAAACATCAGTAATTCCTGGTTCAATTCAGTTCCTGAGAAATGATTTTGATGAATTATACTATCTTCTTTTAGCTCCGAATTATGTTGTACATTTTAATTGTGATATTTTTGAATATGATCCCGACGTTTTTTTAAAAAATCCAGATTTTAATCTAATATATCCTGGCTTTTCTTATTACGGCGACATGCGAATTTCAACATTTAAAAAATGTTACCGTGAAATCAATGAGCTGCTTTCTTATAAATCATGCATGAAATCTCCAACTCAGGACGAAATTAAAAAAATAAAAACCACTTTTTGGGGCATTGTAGAAAAATATGTTGAGTTGCCAGCGGCGGTAAATTTTAAATTTCATGAGTATCGCATTGATGCTGTGTTTTGGGAATGTGCTTATATTTTTTTGAATAAATCCAAAGGAATATACATTTCAATGCAGGCAAATGATTAATACATTTTGATCAAAAAAGAGAGCGTGAGTCATTTTACCAGACTAAGATCCTGCTAACAAAAATGATGGTTTTCTTGCTATAGATATAAAAAGCTAAAATGACCCACAAATCACAATTAGTATACTTCCCGTTGATTAAAATTCTCTCATAGGATTATTGCTTGATTATTATTTTTTTTTAATCGCCATCACAATAGACAAGATATAAAAAAGTCTTTATACTTTTCCATCATTTTTAACTACTACATAAGCAGGTACATTTATGAAAAATTATATATTATCCCTTGCATTATTTTCTTTTGCGATAAGCGCAATTAGTACTGAAGAAAAATTACAACAAAAAAAACAAGAATGCATCACTCTTGAATCTCAAATCAAAAGTGTTGAAAAAGAAATGGAAGAAACGCGAAATAGAATTTTCGCCATGTGGAGTGAAATCGTCAATAAGCAATTATCAACTGAAAATAAAGATATCTCAGAGGAAAATTTAAAAATATATGGTGAAAAACTAGCCAATCTTATGCAGAGGTTTACTGAAGAGTATCTAATAAGTCGAATTGTGAATTAAATTGTTAATTTTAAAGTAACTTCGCTCAGATTTTTGAGCATGTAGGCTGCGAGAGCAGCCTTTACATGAACTAAAAAGCTATCAGCTGAACGAGCGAAGTTATGCAGAG
>JBMOLF010000006.1:0-2318 GCA_049325595.1 Candidatus Babelota bacterium | reverse complement strand
GGTGCAAAAAGCCTGTGCCTGTAGGTCATTGCGAGTCATTAAATATTAATGAAACCAAAAGATTTTGCTACGAAGCAATCTCATTGTTGAGATCGCCAAGTCACTTTGTTCCTCGATGCGGACATCAGAGGCTGTGTGAAAAAGAACAACCCGGTATTAATAATTTGTAATTAATCATGTACAAATAGCAATATTTTTGAGATAATAATGCTATTAAAATATAGTATTAATAAGGGTATGAGGATAATTTGATGGGGTATATAGAAGGTGAAGATAGAAATCAAATAACATTGTTTCCTGAATGTATGGATGATTACGTATCAGAGGATAATGCTGTAAGGTTTATAGATAAATATGTAAGAAGCTTAGATCTTGTTAGCTTAGGTTTTGAACGTGCTATTCCAAATAGAGTAGGTGCACCATCATATGATCCAAGAACATTAATAATGCTTTATGTTTATGGCTATCTTAATGGAATACGTTCCAGCCGTAAAATAGAGAGAGAAACTCATCGAAATATTGAATTAATATGGTTATTGAACAAATTAAGGCCTGATTTTAAAACCATAGCAGACTTTAGAAAAGATAACAGACAGGCATTAAAGAATCTTTTTAAAGACTTTTTAAAGTTTTGTCAAAAGTGCAAATTGCTTGGAAATAAGTTTATAGCTATTGATGGTTCACATTTTAAAGCGGTTAATGCTCAAAGCAGACATTATACAAAAAACAAAATAGATAAAAGGTTAAAAGAAATTGATAAATATAATAATGAATACCTTGATACACTAGATAAAATGGATAAAATTGAGGATAAAACAAAAAATGGCCCCACAACACAGGAGCTTATTAAAGCTCTTGAAGATCTACAAAGAGAAAAAACAAAGTTATCAAAGCTTAAAGAAGATATTCAAAAAACCGGAAAAGATCAAATGTGTACAACAGACCCTGATAGCTGTGTAATGAGGCAAGGTGTAGGCTATAATGTCCAAATAGCAGTTGATAGTGAAAACAGTTTAATAGTAGCTTATGACGTAACCGATGCACCAGTAGACAATAACCAGCTTTCAAATATGGCTAAAAAAGCTAAAGATGAACTTAATGTAGATGAACTTGAGGCAACCGCAGATACTGGATACTATAACCATTCTGAAATTAAAGAATGTGTTGATAATCAAATAACTCCCTATGTTCCTGAGCCACTTAAAACTGGAAATCCTAAGGCGGATAAACTTTTTAGTAAGTCAAACTTTAAATATCACAAAGATCATGATTGCTATGTATGTCCATGTAATAATGTTTTACTCTTTTATGAAAAAAGAAAAGCTAAAAAAGGCGGATATAATTATACTTACAAATGTGTTGATCATGTCAATTGCCCCTTTAAAAACAAATGTACTACAAGTAAATTAGGTAGATATGTCAATCGCTGGGAGCATGAAGATATTATTAATAATATGAAAGAAAGTATTTTAGAAGACAAAGATAAAGTCAAAAAACGTAAAGCCATTGTGGAACACCCTTTTGGAACTATAAAACGAGAGATGGACCAGGGTTACTTTCTTATGAGAGGTAAGGATAAGGTAAATACCGAATTTGCGCTTACGTCACTTGTTTATAACATAAAAAGGGTAATAAATATCTTTGGAATACCAAAATTAATGAAAGCTCTGGCATAAACGCCAGAACTTTCAATATTTTTTGTGTTCATAATATTTTTGATTGTTGTATAGTAACCAATTCCCACACAGCCTCTAATGTCCGCACCGGTAATTTATAGGTATCAATGACAGAACACAAACAAGTCACAATAATGAGATTGCCGCGTTGGGCTTTCAGCCCTCCTCGCAAAGACAAGTGACAACAAAAGAAAGGAGGCTCTTATGGTTGGATTGATGGTTATGGAAGAAAAGTAATCATTGAAGGTTATGATTTAAACGGTAGAAAATTTCAAACTCTTTATGGACACATGGATTCAATTTCTAAGTATATTAATGAATGTACAATGGTCAATCCCGGTGATATTTTAGGTAAAGTTGGTAATTCTGGAGCCTCTGCAGGACCGCATTTGCATTTTGGATTTGGTCCAGACTGTAAAAATCATATTTATAAAGATCCCGGCTATAGAGCACAATATGTCTGGGAAAATATGACCGCTTCTTACTTAAAACATCAACTTGAAATAAATCCAAATTTTAAAACTAAAGCAAATAATATAATTGGTGATATAATTAAAAAGTATGCCAAATAAATTGTTAGTATTTGTTTTAGTAATAATCATTTTGCTGATGCTGGCTATGTTTTAGATAAAACATTACCCA
>JBMOLF010000005.1:0-2610 GCA_049325595.1 Candidatus Babelota bacterium | reverse complement strand
CTGCATATGTTAAGAATCAAGGCCAAGAATACAATTTGTTGCACAAACAAAATCCTAAAAAATTCGGACAGATGTTTTTCCTATAAATAGTTTTGATACCTCGCTGCTTGCTGCGAGGTTATTCATTCCTACTCTTCGTTTTATTGTGACTACAATTTTGCATGAGAGAAATAACATACATTTAGTAAAAAAGCTACATTTTAAAGTATTTAACTAAAATTGATTTTAAAAAGCTTTCATGAAATATTTTTTGTAAAAGAAAAATTTAGCACTTCTTGCTATTATTTATTGCTTAAAAAACGCTATTAACAAACCTGGTTAAGATTGTTATACCCCATAGAACTAACAGTTGGTTTAGCCCTTGTTTTTAATAAATGGAGTGAATGGTACTAGTATTACTTATGCGTGCAGGTGTCTGAGAAGTTATGGCGCTTGTATAAAGATTAGAATAGGCAAACCATTATCATGGTGTTATTGGTATAGTGTAGTTTCAGAACATCATCCTTCAATACATAAGGTCCGCTTTTAAGCCAGGCCTTATGTAACTCATAAGGTTCTACTTTTTTTGTTTGCTTACTCGGACGGTCAATTTGTCGGAGTAATGCAACAAATGTAGCGATGTGATGGAGATCTTGTTGAAACAATATCAGTGAAGGTGTTTGCGCTTTGCGTATTCGCGTGCGCGCAGAAGTCTTAGGTAATGTCATATAAGTACGTAATAAATGTTCTATAAATGGGAAAACTAAAAAAATATTGCTTGCTTAATTTGTGTGCAAGTCATTTTCATGATGATTATGTTTGGATAACCAGATGGCACAATCAAGGATATAGAACAGATTCATGGGAGTTCTCACTAGTGAGCAAGTTTGCTTTATTACAACGAGTAGCAAGTATAGATGGTTTAAAAAAACTTGCAAACATAATAAAGGATTGTGAAAATCATCCAATAGTTTTATGACAGTGCTAAAAAGTCTTGTAATTTGATAATGAATTAAATGTAGTTAAAAATTTTTGAGAACAAATATGTTGATGCCGCAAAAATTTAATGAGGGGTTTACTTTCCAGTGGTCTGATGAAGGCCTAAAAGACATGGATTTTACCCCCTTTGATAGAAAATGGATTGTACGAAAAGAATTAAAATGTGAGTTGCGTAAAAAAATCATTAATCCGTTAATGCTTTTAATGATGAAGCACCGCATTTTAAAAGGTATTTTAATTTCCAAAGAAGAGCCAAGCAATAGAGTGCTGTATAATTTAATGGAAGATGCTGCGAGGCAAAATATAACAGCTTTCTATGATTTAATGGGAAAATTTATTGATGTTCTTGAGTTGTACAAAAATAACTATTCTCCTTTGTTTAATAAAAGTTCTCAAAAAAAGCTATTTAAAGCTTTAGTGCTGTTAGTTATCCCTAATCAGAGTCAGAAATGTTCTGAATTTTGTAATTATATTGAACAAAAAAGAAAAGAACTCTTTATTCGCTTTGATGACAATGGCAGAGTAGATAAGGTTGCTTGGGAAAATCTCATTAATAACATGAGGACCATTCGAGACGAAATCAAGTCTTATCGTGATAAAGTTGCAAGTCATGCTGATGAAGAACTAGTGCACCTGAGGTGGGACAAAGTAACCACAAAGATTGAGTCTTTTTTTACATTTGTTTGTGACATAAATACTATACTTACGTTTTCTTATCTGGCTGATGCTCTAACACATGACCTAGTCAATATTGATCAAAATATTAACAGCATGCATAGCATCATTTTTAAGACAAATGAGAAAGTATGAAAGATTTATATTTGGATCGTTTTATATTTATCTCGAATGTATATTTTTTCTATAATACCCCCGAGAAAATTGTTTAGTGGATACTTGCTGCATACCATCTAGAAGATTGGAGGGTAAAGCAATACCGTCCCCTAATTTTTTTGGGATTACGGTAATAGTGCACTCATCAATTAGATTATGATCTTTAAAAGATTTTATAAGCTCTGCACCGCCAAGCAACCATATTCTCTTAATATTTTTATCTTGTTTGATGATGTTAAGAAACATTTCTATGCTTGATACAAATGTGACATCAGTACGATTGGTTGTCATTGGTTCACGGGTAAATACGTACATGTGCTTACCGCCATAGGGCAAGTCCGTGACTATGCCTGATTCAATAAACGATATGGTTTGAAGATATGTGCGGCTTCCTTGAGCAATGACATCGATAGATGATACAAACTTATCAAATCCAAAGTCTTCACCTTCTGGCGCTTCCTGCGGGAGCCAATCTAAATTGCCGGATTTATCTGCAATAAATCCATCTTCGCTGGCTGCTATATATAAAATGGTGTATGCCATATTTCCGTTCCTTGATGAAAAAACATGAGGCTTATAATTTAAATTATAATATCTTTTCGCAGTAATATACTATATCGGGAATCAAAAACGACACCATCAACATTAGTTAATTCATAAAAGCCTTGTTTTTGATAAAAACCTTGTGCTTTTTTGTTGTGAATACGCGTGGTAAGAACAACTGCAATAATTCCTGGTGTTGAATTTATAGTAGCTTCCAATGCAATAATTCCTGGTGTTGAATTTATAGTAGCTTCCAAT
>JBMOLF010000004.1:0-3683 GCA_049325595.1 Candidatus Babelota bacterium | reverse complement strand
ATAAATGGAATATTTCAAATTCGTTAGCACCAAGTCTTCGACGAATTTTAATTATTATTCGTTCTTCTTCTTTGGTAAGAAGTTTATACTTACCAGGTTTAGGACCTCTTTTTTGTGGAAGAAGGGCAGATTGATCTTTACCGGATTTAATCCATCGCTCATAATACTTTCTAATATCCTTACGATGGATGTGGTGAACTTTACAAAGTTCGTTAACTGTCTTAAAGTGTGGTTAGTTTTTTTTACCACAGATATCACAGATTACCACAAATAAAATAAGCTTAAAGACAAATCGTGAAATTTATCTTTATCCATTAGTGAAAATTAGTGTTAATTCGTGGCTGAAAAATTTTTCTTGACTAAATTGAAAAATAAATTTAATTTATTAACAGAAACAAAAGGAAATATTACTTGCTAAGAGGGCAGAAAAATATTTCATACAATTCAGTAAATCTTCTTAAAGAAAAACAAAATCCGGAATTACTTGATTTGGTAACAACCGAACTAAGATTTAAAATTTCATTATACACAAAAACAAACGGGTTGATATTATGCAAACCCTATTTTTAAATATTGCGTTTATGAAACAAAAATTAAATTACCGGAATGATATCCTGCAACACCGTGCGGGATATCGTTCTCAAATAAATATTTCGGTGCAGGATAAGTAATAGTTATATGGCTAAATCATAAATTAATTAAGGAGGTACTGCAAATAAATAATTTTATAAAAACCCCGGCGCTGGTGGCACCGGGGTAAATGCAAACAAATAATTTGACCTTCTATTACTACAGTCTTGCAAATTGTAGAAACAGATTTGTTTGCGATACAAATATACCATTCCACCATAAAATTATTAAATAATTTATGGAGTAATGTTATGAAAAAGTTAATTCTAATTGTTTTTATTTTAATTCAATCATTTGCTTATGGTGCAAATGTCTATTTCGATTTACCTTCAAATAATCAATCTTTTCAAATTGATGCAAATGGAAATGCTGGTGTTAGTTATCATATACTAACAGTATCATTGTTTTTTGTAACTGATTGGTATGGTGCAAGATTTCAATATCCGGATGGTCACTGGGGTTCTTGGCAAACGGGTCAGAGTGGCGGCTGGGTATTTACTCAAGCTGGGACCTATCACCTTCAAGGCGCTGTACATGTTGTTAGTGATCTAAATGGTGGAAACAACTATTACATGTATTCGAACATTCTTACTTTTTACGTTACACCCCCACCACAACCTCTAACAAATGTATCAATATTTGGCGATTTTTCTCTTTATTTAGGAAGTACTGGATATTGGAATGCTACTTTAACAAATGGTATTGCTCCATTTAACTATAATTGGCAAATAATGTATCTTGGTAGCATTTCATCATTATCGTTAGAAAGTAAATCATTAACAAGCACAGAGAAAATCGGCTCTGGCGGAATTATAATTAATGCCCCACCAAGCGAGTATTGGTTTTCTGTTGGCACAAATTCACCTACCTTCAGTCGCACTAATACTGGCTCGGATCCAAGAGATTTTAAATTAAGATGTATTGTTACAGATGCAAGCAACACAACCAAGACCTCAAATGAATGGTATGTAGATGTACTTTCTGAATATCCACCTGAATATCCACCTCAAATGAGTATTGTACCAAATAATTCTAACGTCCCTAAGGCCTCGTTGGCGAAAGAATCTTTATTTGACTCAGTTCCAACAGAGTATACACTTAAACAAAACTATCCAAATCCGTTTAATCCAACTACTACTATTGAGTATCAATTGCCATCAGACGGATTTGTCTCGCTAAAGATATTTGATTTACTTGGAAGTGAAATAAAAACTCTTGTCAATGAATTTAAAACCAAAGGTAGATATTCAATAACATTTGATGCTTCAAATCTTGCTAGTGGATTATATATCTATCAAATAAAATCGAATAATTTTAGTTCAATTAAGAAAATGATATTATCAAAATAACTCAATTAATTAGAAAATATTAATTAGGGCAAGCTTTTAAGCTTGCCCTTCAAATTGAGAGTCCAAGATGAGCTCATTCAAAAATTATATGAAAATTAATTTTATCTTTTTTGCTGTTTTATTTATTCTCTTTGGTTGTGAAAATTCAAATGAACCGTTAGATTTAACTAATGAGTATATGTCATTAAACGTTGGTGATATTAGACAATACTTTATGCCATATTCAAATAATCCTAAAATTCATACTGTTTGGAAAATAGTAGGCAAAACTCATCGTTCTGACGGTACAGAAGTATTTATAACTGAGTGGTACTATTATAGTTATGATGCTAATAATAAATATGTTTCATATTATTTCATTCGAGATGGCTTTCTTTTTTATACCGAACTTGAAAAAACATCCACCTATCCTGAAAATCCATATTCTGAACAACGATTAGTCAAAATTATACCGAACGATGGAGATGTTTGGTTGCAAACAGTTGGATATCTAAATCCAGATTCATCAAAGGATTATTTGACTGCAAAACATTTGAATGATTTTAATACGCCAGCTAGCAAATTTAAGGATGTATTTGCTATTATATCCTCCAAAGGTATATCTGGTACCGAGGTTTCAGAAATTTATTATACAAAATATTTCGGTCACTTAGGATATTCTGTAATAGGTGACAGTAGTTCATTTTTACTTGTTAATTACATTAGTGTTAAAGGAAGGAAAGTTGGAAAGTATGTTGAAATGGAAAATTCCAAAGCAATTTTCCAAAATAATGGTTATAAAATGCAGCATCCGTTTTTGTTGTTTCTTAATAACAAAAGGTGATAGTTTATGAAAACATTAATCTTTTTTTTATTCGTTTTTTCTATGAATATTTATTTAGCGCAAGAAAATAAGTCCTCCTCTTTTTTTTCAAATGTGGACGTAGGAGTTTATGGTGGAATTAATATTAGCAATGATTCTAAAACTGGAGGCACTTTTATTCTAGATCTTAAGCCAGAATTAACACACAATTTTAATATGAATTTAGCGCTAGGATATTCAAAATCATTTGCCGGCGCCTCCTATACTGTAAAATCCTATTCAATAAATACGATTAACGGTATTCAATTCTATTATACACATCAATATAATGTTAATGAAAAGAGCTATGATTTAATTCCTCTTTATTTGGGAGTACAATATATTTTTAAGCAAAACACATTATCACCATATTTTTTGTTTAATCTTGGTTACAATTTTATCATTGATACTAAATATTTTAAATCTCCTACAGTGTCAATATCCTATCCATCATTGGAAGGTATACCAAATGAATATAAAACAAAAAATATTGAAGATAATCCCTCTAATTCCTTTGGAATACTTTTTGGGTTAGGTACTGAATTAAATATTTCTTCAAAATTAGGATTAGATATTAGATATTTCTATAAATATGATACTCAGATTATTAACACGCATAATTTAATCATAGGGATAACCTTTTAATTATTGCTAAAGTAAATATGATCTTATAATGCCATATAACCCGTTTTCCAAGCCGACCGCTTTAAACTGTTCGGCATTTGTATTGTTATAGCGTTACTTTGTAAAAGTTAGTTACTCTTTAAAGTAGGTTGCAATAAAAAAGTATTTATAAATTTATTGGCGTATGTGTTTTAAGTAGCAAAGCTGTGTTGGGCGGCGGCTTAAAAACCACGCCGTTA
>JBMOLF010000003.1:0-3940 GCA_049325595.1 Candidatus Babelota bacterium | reverse complement strand
AAAGCAATACTATTTCTATTGTTTATACCATAGTTAGCAGGAATAGAACCATCGCGAGTAAATGTAAAACCCATTATATTATAAGTGGTAGGTGTTAAGTATCTACCATATCTACCAGTTTGAGCATCAAGCAAAGAACGGGGAATAGTCCAACCAGCAGCAGCATTAGCAACTGAATCGCCATAGCTCCAATAATCTTTTCCAAGACCAGGAGTATAGCCTTCGTTTGCTTGTAAATAATAACCAGCAGATAATTCATAGAACATTGATGGGCTTAAAACGTGAGTTATTTTAACACTGAAAGCACCATTAGAATAATCATTTACACCACGGCGTGTTTGCATTATATTAAATATACCACCACCACCGTTATCTTGTTTACCGGTTGTATAAGTACCAGATAATCTTACAATAACTGGTTTAAAGTCCATGTTTAATGTTCCAGTAAAAGTATAGTAATTATTTTGAACACCTTTTAATGGACCACCAGGGTAAACGAAATTAATTGTATCAAGTGTTGTTGGATCACCAATAATACCAAGATTTAAACCTGGCCATGGTTGTGGATTTTCATCACGATTATATACATAGTTTAAGTTACCGAAAAATTTAAATCTCTCGTCAAAAAGTGGACCGCTAATAGTTGCACTGGTTTCGTTGTAACCCCACCAGTAAGCACCTAAAGTTTTCTTTCCATCAAAAGCTTGGTCTTTACCTTTAAAGCCAACATTATCAGTAATATACTCAACACTAGCTTTAAATGTATTACCACCTGTTCTAAATTGTTGACGAATAATACCAGCATTTGCATTACCAAATTCTGCAGTATAACCACCAGATTGAACTTGAATTTCTTCAAGAGCATCTTGAGCAATTGTAACACCTCTACCACCAGAAATTGGGTTAGCAACTGAGACACCTTCCAAATAGTAACCCACTTCATCCAAACGTCCACCACGGATATAGATATTACCATTTTGGTTAACAACACCAGCAGTTAAACTGATAATACTATTAACTCCACGAACAGGAAGAGCTTGAATATCTTCGTTGGTCGTAATACGAACAGCGTTAGTATTATCTTTTTGAATGATTGGTTTTTGAGCTACGATTTCAACTGTACCAACTTGAATATCTTCACTTGGTAACTCAAAGTTAACATAAGTTGTTAAGTCTGCATTAACTCTTATGTTTGAAATCGTGATGGTTTGATAACCAACATAAGCTGCGCGTAAAGTATAAACGCCAGCTTCCATATTTTGAATCAGGTATTCGCCGTTTGCGTCAGTATTAGCACCAGAAGAGCTACCAACTACATAAACGTTAGCTCCGATAAGTGCTTCACCAGTTTGCAAATCGACAACTTTTCCCTTGATTCTACCCTTGGTACCCGCCATTAATAGAACAGGCACAAGAGCAAAAAGTAGCAAAAGGTAAAAAATCTTTCGCTGCATAGTTTACTCCTTATTTGTTGATTAAATTAAGAAAGGGTTTTTGAAGTGATAAAATTTGTAACTGTAAATTCAATAATACCTCCTTCAAATTATTTGTTAGATGTTTTGTTTTTTTTACCGCTACTAAATTTTTACACTTCATTTTTTGGAACAATTTTCTTTCAAAGAAAACTAGAAAGAATATTTTTAATAAAAGCGGTTTCAAAATAATTTGTCTTCCTTTTGAAAGCAAGAAAAAAAACATTCTTAGTTAGTTTTTCGAAAAGTTTTTATTCTTGCAATCAAATTAATACTCATTTACTTTTTTGTCAAGATAATTATTTATATATAAAAATTTTTAATTTTTTAAGAGTTTATTAAGTTTATCAACAAAAACTGTTTTTGGCATAGCACCAATAATTTGATCTTTTAATTGTCCGTTTTGAAAAAATAAAACTGTAGGAATACTTCTTACACCATACCGGATTGCAATTTGCTGGTTTTCATCAACATCTAATTTACCAACTTTAACTCTGCCATCATATTCATTAGCAAGATCTTCGATAATTGGGGCAATCATACGGCAAGGTCCACACCATGCTGCCCAAAAATCTACTATTACAGGAATATTTGATTGTAACGCTTCAGTATCAAAATTTGAATCAGTAAAAGTAAATGGTTTCATTATAAATCTCCTTTTTGATATTACATTTTTCCGTTTTTCTTCAACGCAATATGTGCAATTATTCCTTTTTGAATTTCATTAGTTCCTTCGAAAATTCTATTTATTCTTGAATCACGATAAAATCTTTCTATCGGTAATTCTCTTGAGTAGCCCATACCACCATGAATTTGAACTGCATAATCTGCAATTTTATCAAGTGATTCTGAACAGAATAATTTAACCATAGCTGATTTTTGTGAAACATCTTTTTTTAAATCATAATCAACAGCAGTTCGATAAACCATTGATTCCATAGCAAAAATTAATGTTGACATTTCTGCAAGCATAAATTGTATAGCCTGGAAATGAGATATACTTTGATCAAATTGTTTTCTTTGTTTTGCATATTGAACTGATAATTCCAACAATTCTTTTGAAGCACCTAAACATGCAGCTCCTAAACCTAATCTTCCAGCGTCAAGAGTTTTCATTGCAAGAAGAAATCCACGTCCATCGGTTCCAATTAAATTTTCTTTTGGAATTCTAACATTATCAAAAGTGATTGCATTAGTTGTACTTCCTTTAATTCCCATTTTCTTTTCTGGAGGACCAGGTTGAAAACCTGGATTATTTGTTTCAACAACAAATGCACTTACACCTTTTTCAGTTCGAGCAAAAACAGAAACTATATCAGCGATACCACCATTTGTAATCCAAAGTTTTTCACCATTAATTACCCATTCATTTCCATCTAATACAGCTTTGGTTTTTACATTAAAAGAATCAGAACCAGCTTGTGCTTCTGTTAGACAAAAGGCACCAATTTTTTCTCCTTTTGCAAGTGGAACTAAATATTTTTGTTTTTGTTCTTCATTTCCACCGAGATAAATTACATTAGCACCAATTGATTGATGAGCACCTATAAAAGTAGCCGTTGACATACATCCACGAGCCATTTCTTCTTGCATAATGCAATAACCAACTTCACCGAATCCACCACCACCATATTCTTCGGGGAAAGCAACTCCTAGAAATCCAAGTTCAGCTAATTTTTTTTTAAGGTCATCCGGGATTTTTTCTTCCTGATCAATTTTGGAAGCAATAGGTTTAATTTCATTATTAACAAAATCGCGAGCCATTTCGCGAAGCATGTTTTGTTCTTCAGTAAACTGAAATTCGTGCATAATTTATTTCCGATTTATTTAATTATCTGGCTGGTTCTTTCACCTATAAAGTTTACAATATATTCACCACCATCAACAGCAATTACATTACCTGAAATCCAATCTGCTTTTTCGTCACATAAAAGCACAATTGCTTTTGCAACATCTTCAGGGGTAGTTAATCTATTATGAGGATTTTTCATTTTAGCGGCAGTCATTAATTTATCAAACATAGGAATTTTATTTCCAGCAGGAGTATCAGTAACGCCAGCCATAATTGAATTACAAGTAATTTTCATATTTCCAAGCTCAACAGCAAGTTGACGAATATGTGCTTCAAGTGCAGCTTTTGCTGCTGATACAGCTCCATAATTTGGAATTACTGTATGTGAACCAGCGCTTGTTAATGCAAATATTCTTCCACCTTGTGCAAATAAATCGCGTTGAATTAATCCTTGTGTCCAATAAACTAATGAGTGGGCCATTACTTCTAATGTCATATTCATTTGAGATGGAGAAATACAATCATTTGGATTTTTAGATATGAAAGGTTTTAGAGTACCAAATGCAAGTGAGTGAATTAACACATGAACATGTGGATGTTCTTTTGTAGCAAATCTTTCTTTAATTTCATCAAGTGTATCATTTATTTTAATTTGGTCTGCAGCGTTTATGTTAAA
>JBMOLF010000002.1:0-4079 GCA_049325595.1 Candidatus Babelota bacterium | reverse complement strand
TACAAAAAGTGGGGAATTCTATTTGCCCTGAATAAGCAAAAAGTGGGGAATAGTAATTGCCCCATAGTGGGGAATACTAATTGCCCTGAAGCCATTTTAGTGGGGAATTGTGGTTACCCTCGACAGAAATGTTAACAATTAAGATTATTGCAATAATAGATATTAATATTGAGTATTTAGGATATGAGATAAACTCAACGAATTTTAACACATAGTTTTTAAGATCATTATTAATCCTTTGATACGTGTTATAATTTTGAATTGCGGCTTTACTCTGTTTTACATAATATGAGAGATAATTTTTTCTTCTTAATATTCTCAATATAAGAAAAATAATTAATGCTTCAATTAGTATAGGTATCCAATTAACTATAATTAAATTAAATATTTTTAATAATAATTTAATCATATAAAATTATCTGTAATATTACTTATGTATAACTTTTTTTTGATAAAAAAATAGTTAGACCAACGACCTTTAACCAATGCCCATTATTTCAATATTTCAAATAAATTTATCAGTTACTGGAAGAAGAAACAACTATTACTACCGCAATCAAAGTACCTATCGCTGCACCAGCATGAAATTTACCATTTCTCTTACTTTTAGCTTCTTTTTTATATCCTGAAATAAATTCAAATTGTTGTTGATTATTTAAATTTGAAAGATGACGGGAAGGAACATTAATATCTGAAGCTGACATTATTGCATAACCTAATCCCCACCCAATTAACCCTAATAAAGTACCACATGCTAGACCACCTACCATCGCACCACCACCGCCATATTCGCTTTCTGCAGCCTTCTGCCCTTCAAAATAATAGTTTTGGGGAGAATATGTTAATTGATCTTTTGAGAATTCTCGAGAATTAAGTTCATCTAAAAGAACATCTGAATCTGAATAACCTTGGGTATCAAGAATTAGAAAATCACCAGGTTTAACCATTTCTCCAATATCTAAATTTATAATTTTCAGAGCACATATTTTTTCACGTACAGCAACGACTTTAGCTCTTCCAATATTTTTATTATTTTGAATAATTGTATAGTAAGAATTTTGGGTAATTCCATGAATAGATCCCATATTAGCTACAAATTTATCATCCTGTACTTTAATGATTTTCATAGAATTTTGTTGTCCATAAATATAAGAAGAATTAAATATAACCAATGAATAAGTTATAATTAGTAAAAACGAAATGTTGCGCTTCATGATGAACTCCCTTGTTTTCTAATTTAGTGTATTGTAATTTTAGTTCTTATTTTTAGGGCTAACACCGTGCTCACCCATTGCAACAGCATCGACTAAGCTCTAAAAAACAACAGTCTTTTAAAATCCATTGCAAAACCAGCTAGACCACTCGGCTGTTGCAATCGGGTGCAGCAAATGTTAGGCATTTAATATTTTAACGAACTGTATACCCGCTTATTGTTAAATATGGCCATATTCTACTTTCGCTTAAAATATGCTTTTCGTTTTCTGATAAGCTGTAATCTCTATTTATAGTTTTTAATGCAGCATGAGCGTATGCAGCCATTTTAAACTTTCCATCCGAATGATGATATGCCCATTCTAATCTTCCTGTTATCACTTCACTAAATATTGCAATTATTTCCACTTCATTAATATTATTGGGTTCTGGGAGAGCATTTATAAGAGAATTTGAAGCGCGAAAATACTCCCCTTCTCTATCCGCTATTACTATCGTATTATTCTTATACCAAGTGCGAATTGCTGTATATGCGGGCAGCAAATCAATTCCTTCGGGCATTTTATCGTCTCTTCCAAGTCCCATTAGTAAATTCCCTCCATATTTTTGTTATCTTATCTTCCTCTGTTCAATACCGTGATAAATTCGAGTTTTATACTTTTTAGTTCCCGGAATCAATTCATCATCATTTTTTGGTTCCCTAATTCGATTAAAAACCAAGACTATTCCATCTTTATTTATATAGCTACTTGCTACGCTGAAAAGAGACCAGTTATCTAATTGCAATTCTTGAATAATTTTAGCAGAATTCTCTATAGGCTCGCCGTCTATTAAGAACGATGTATAGAATAAATATTCAGCAACTTGGTCAAACAAATCAGATTGTTTTCCAACAATCTTACTTGTATTGCTGTATTGATTTATAACAGAATCTTTAATTTCCCCTACTTCATTGTACATCTCTTCAATTATTTCGTTTATGTCTCGCCCTGCTATTTTAGTATTATCTCCAAAATTACTACCATTTACATTCGCGGAACTTTCATTTTCCGTCTCTTTTTTGTTTGTTGAAATGGTAGAGCTTAGGCCAATAAGGATGCCAACAATAACTTTTAGTAGATCGGCTGTCCAATTTTCTCTAGAAAATAAATGGAAAACCAGTACAACAATGAATAAAAACAAGGAGGAAAAAATTAAGATATTTTTGCTCGAAAGTAATTCTGCTAGTTGGTTACTTTCAATTTTGCGAATAAAAACCAAAAATATTATTAGAAAGACTAGTAAAAACGATAATGGTGGAACCATTTCCATAGTTGACCTCGTACTTTAATTTTTTTTTGCCTAACCGCAGTTTAACAGGCTGGCGCAGCCCGTCCTTGTTGAAACTGATGTTATAGGGTTGTCCCTTGATGCCACCGCTTGTCAAATAACTTTAATAAGTTTTCAGTGTTTTTATCAATGTTGATCTGACAATCTTTTTTACCTAAATCTTTGAGTGAGTGGCCAAGATGAAATCCGATTTTGTTATCACAAATAATAAAACGATCATGAATTTGGTTATTTAAAATACGAAATTTTGTATTGTCATATTGCGAAGAAAATAGATAGCATGTATTCTTTGTAGAAGCTGTTACTCTATTTGAGAAAATGATAGAAATTGTTCGGTTAGGCCCTGAATCTTCTATTATATCAAGAATTTCTGAACCGAAATATGGATCAATAATTTTTAAATCGATCTCTGCAAAATATAAGATATCACGTAAAATTCTATTCGCTCTGAACAATTCGCCAGATCGGATTATTAAATTGTCGTAGTTAAGAATAGGCCCTCTTATTATTAATCTTTTTTCCCATTCCTTTTCACTATCCATTAATTCATCGATAAATTTAATACCATCTTCAGTTAATTTTACTTTTGAAAAATCTGGTGAGTAAACAAAAAGGTTTTTAGCGACAAGTAATGCTATATAATTTGAAATAGCAGGTCTTGCAAGACCACAACTCACATGTTGAATTTTATTAACTTCATAAATTTTATCAAAGCCAAATTCTTTAATTATTGACCTTAATATTAAAATCATATTTTTATGTTCTCTATTCATTTGGTATAGATTACCCTAACGCTGGTGATCACCTGGCGCAGGGCAGGCGACGCACAGTCCATTTTGTATAATCTGAATTTTGACCGATGCATCCATTTTTCTGGATTTCATCGTCCGCCCTGCGCTCAGGTGAATTACCTTGTTATGCGATAAATATTATTGAT
The DNA here is from genome assembly GCA_049325595.1 of Candidatus Babelota bacterium. Taxonomy (GTDB): domain Bacteria; phylum Babelota; class Babeliae; order Babelales; family Vermiphilaceae; genus Noda2021. Next base: position 601 of record JBMOLF010000002.1, on the reverse strand, counting down.
GTGACTACAGTAAACTATTTTGGTCCAAGTTCAAAAATATTTAACAAGCCTTGATTTTCAGCATCTTTGGGCCAATTCCCAGTTGTATGCAATTCAAGCAGTGATCTATAAAAAGTTCTATAAACTTTTGCTGGAGCTAGGAAATATTGCTTCTCGTGATTTAATTCGAGTGATTTCTGACGTAATTCATAATCCATGCGTGTCAATTCAAGTGCATGATTTGAGATACGATTTTTTAGTTGGATTTCAGATTCCTTTTCAATTTTCAGAATTCCTGTAATTGAATTAGCGATTGATCCAATTAAACCTGCAAAACTTCCAACTAATACACCAATAAATCCTGCAACAGCTGCTGAATCAATTTTAGGCAAAGCCCAAAATATAAAGAAAGCAATAAATACTACAATAACTATGATACTTAAAATTATGGTCCGTGAAGTAATATTTATTTTCATATTTTTACCATGGTGTTTGTATAATGCTTCAGATGGAATTGGAATTTTCCTCAAAATATATTATATTAAAAAAAATCAAACAGGAGGAAAATCCATGGCTAATAAAAGACGAACATTTACACCGGAACAAAAAGTAAAAATATTAA
>JBMOLF010000001.1:0-166856 GCA_049325595.1 Candidatus Babelota bacterium | reverse complement strand
CTGCATATGTTAAGAATCAAGGCCAAGAATACAATTTGTTGCACAAACAAAATCCTAAAAAATTCGGACAGATGTTTTTCCTATAAATAGTTTTGATACCTCGCTGCTTGCTGCGAGGTTATTCATTATTTTAATAACGTAAGGAGTATTTTATGAAATCGTTAAAATTTTTAACTATTTTAAGCGTAATAGCATTAGGAAATGGTTTATTCGCAGGTGAAAAACAAATTAGTTGGCCATTCAAACCGATTGGCTTTCAGACTGAGCATGGTAACCCAAATCCTGCATTATATAAAGCTTTATTTGGAAATGCCCAAAGAAGTATAGATAGTTTACAAAATGCGAATGATACGAATAGCTTACAAGATTTTATTACCGACTTTAACTATTTTTCACAATCATATCGTAATTATATAGACAAATATGCTCTTCCCAGAAGCTTAAATTTACAGTCTGCGATGAGAGAATATTTAGAATTGGTAAAGCCTATTTACAATACCATAAAGAACTTATGTCCGGCATATACTTGTAAGCCAGAAGCGCTAACGGAATTAAAAGCATGGTTTAATGCTAATTCAGATAAAATAAATGCTATAAAAATAAAACTTGAAGAAAACAGAACTGAATTAAGCGATTTTTAATAGATCTTAAGATTTATAAAAAGTTAAAAAAGGAAGGATTAAGTGCCTTCCTTTTTTTAATACATAATAAAAGATTCTTTAAACAAGATATTATTTTTCTCAAACCATTCTTGCCATGTTATTGTAATTGGTGTTGCAGAATGCACACAATAGATTGTTTTGTGTTGAGCAATAGGTTGGTTGTGCTCTCTTACAATTGTTTGTTGCCGTAAAAATTGTTCTTGCAAGCCTTTGCGTCTTTTTTTATTATCCCAGGCTTTTTGCCAATCAATCGATTTACATTCAATCCAACATTCTTTATTGCCTTCGAAAGCAATTAAATCAAATTGCGCATGTATGCCAGATCCTTTTTTAATTTGATTAAATCCTTTGATAGGATTTTGTTTGGCAAGTGTATATGCACATTGAATTTCGTAAAGTGACCCTTTAATTACGCTTGTTCGTGTTATAGTATTTTCTAAAGTTTTAGTAAAACCGGGAATATATTTAAATCTTTTGATTGATTTGCATAATAACTGTTTAGTTTTAGTATCAAAAAAATCACAGGTAACTACTTTTTTACGTAATTGTTTACAAACGGTTTGAGCTGAGATGCACCATGAGACTGGTGATACAACAAATGCTGACGCGGAAAAGGTGCATAGTAAAACTAATATAAGATATTTGATGCGCATATACTCTCCTTGCTAATATGGCTCCGTTTCTGCGAAATTATGTAGAATAAATCTGGTATTCTATACGTTATTTTTGATTTAAATATTGTAATTGAAGAAATAAATTCTTCCAAAAAAGTTTGCTACTTCCAGGCATCGGTGGTTTATGTAATGCCTGATGAAGCAGTGCATTTACTTCTTCAACAATAACTTCTTCTTGGGTGTTTTTTTCTAAAATTGCTTTTTTGTACCGATCTGCCCAAAATTGTATTAAATAATCAAGAAGATCAAGGCTTTCTCGTTCGGTAATACCGATGGCATCAAGTTCTTGCATAAAAGCAAAAGGGTCTTGATATTTAGTGGTCATAAAAAATGAGGCAAAGGTTTTGTATCGAATAGTATCGATAGTTAAGGAATTAGTGTAAATAATACACCGTGATTTAATGGTAGGTAAAATATAATCAAATCGCTCAGCAAGCAATATAAATTGATACCCTGCCGGTGGCTCTTCTAGAGATTTTAATAGGCTATTAGCACACGCGGTAGTAAGAAGATCTGCTTTTTGAATGATAAAGAAAAATCGTTGATCGGGCTCTAAGGCAAAACTAAGAGTATGGGCAATAGGTTCTAATTGAGCAAGGGTGTAACTTTTATCGGGTGTTAACCACATCATAGCATGATGTTGTTGATCGTCTATTTGTCGGCAGGTAATGCACCACCCACAACCATCTTGTTGGCACATTATTTTTTGTAATGATTTTTTAGTTTGCTCAATCAATAAATCATGTGAGCCAATACATAAAAAAGCAGGAGAACTTGTGGGTAAGTCAAATGGTTGATAGTTATTCATGAGCAATTAACTTTTGTGAATGTAACCAGTTAATAAGAGTAGTATAGCTTTGTTTAAGAACTTCTTCTGGTGATTGATTACCAGAAATATACCATACATTTGAACGTTTGCTAAAAATAGTTTCAAAGCCTTCTACTACTTTTTTCATAAAATCTTTTTTTTCTTGCTCAAATGCCGTGAGTTTTTCTTGGCGTTTAATAATGCGCTCATATGCAATATCTGGCGATACGTGCACATAGATAGTAATATCAGGATGCCGTTGTTTCATCGCCCAATCATTAATAGTTTGTATCATATGCTGGTCAAGGCCACGGCCAAATCCTTGGTAGGCAAGCGAAGAATCGGCAAGGCGATCTGAAATAACCAACTCATTGCGGTTTAATGCAGGAAGCACCACTTGTTCAAAATGTTGTGCGCGATCAGCGGCAAATAACAAATATTCACTTATTGGGCAAATAGGTTCTTTTTTTTCTTGTACTAAAGTTCTTATTTGTTGACCAAGCGGTGTATCGCCCGGCTCTTTGGTAAGCAAAGTAGAAGTTGTTGTACTCATTGTTTGGGAAAGTGACCGAGCAAGGGTCGATTTACCTGAACCGTCGATTCCTTCGATTGAGATTAAAATACCGCGCGTGAGTTTGTGCATACAAATCCTGTGCAGAAATGAACTAATGTGCTACTCTATAAAATACTAATTATCTATTATTTCTACTGGTCAGTATACTATGAAAAAAGTAACTATTGAACCCGGTTGCACAAGCTGCGGTCTTTGTGAATTTATTGCTCCTGAGATTTTTGAAGTTAAAGATGTTTCGTGCGTAAAACCACAAGCATCTTTGCAAGAACATGTTGATGCTATTAAGCAAGCAGCAATAGGATGTCCAGTCCAAGTTATTGTCATTGAAGAATAATGAGCTCCTCTTAACTCTTTTCTACCCTATATTTTTTTCGCTACGCTCAACAAAAATATGCCTAATTGACTGGTAATGGGAGAGTAGCTTACATGAAACGCATAGATAAAGAACGTGCATTATTTGAACAATTATATAAATCCATACAGCAGCCAGATGGTACTGTGCTGCCAGTAGGAGCATTATTGCAAAGGGCAGCGCACAAATTTCCTGAAAGTACTGCCCTGATTTTTAACAATCAGACTATAAGCTTTAAGCAATTGTTTTACCAATCTGTTCAATTTGGCAAACTCATTGCGCAAAAAAATATTAAAAAGAATGAGCGCGTTCTTATTTTTGTTGAAAACTCTCCGTTTTTTTATGTTGCCTATTTTGCAGCAGCCCAATTAGGTGCGGTCGTAGTGCCCCTCAATACGTTTTTAACTGAGCAAGAGTTAGAGCACGTTGTGCACGACAGCTCGCCAACGTTGATAATTACTTCGTCAACCTTGTATGAAAGAGCGCAGGCAAAAGCACAAGAAATTCCAATTTTGACTGAGAAAGATGCTGATTTACAAAGCAATGCACCCGATCAACTACCTTCAATAACCATATCCAATCATGCTGATAATGAAATGGCCGTTCTTTTATATACATCGGGAACTACCGGATTGCCAAAAGGAGTAATGCTCAGCTCAAAAAATATTATGACTAATGTGCTGCAGGTTATTGCGCGCGTAAATATTACCGATCAAGAACGTGTTTTTGGTATTTTGCCGTTATTTCACAGCTTTGCGCAAAATATTTGCATCTGGGCCAGCTTCTTTTTAGGATGCACCGTTATTTTGTTACCTAAAATAGATCGTCGTTCTATATTTGCTGGCTTAGCGCAAAAACCAACCGTGATTGTGGGAGTTCCTGCTCTGTATGGCTTGTTTTGTTTATTGAAAAATCTTGATTTTGAAAACGTTAAATATTTCGTGTCGGGTGGTGATGCATTGCCCGATAAAATTCGTGCCGGTTTTGAAATTGTTTATGGTAGAAAAATTTGTAATGGCTATGGCATGACCGAGGCCTCACCCGTGATTGCGGCTGACCTTGATGATGTGTTGGTGCCTACAAGTACCATTGGCAGACCAATGGTGAATATAGAATGCACTATTAGGGGTGACCAAAATAAAGAGTTGCCACCATTTGCAATTGGCGAAATTTGGGTAAAGGGTGATAATGTAATGCTTGGCTATTACAATGCACCCGAAGCAACCAAAGCGATTATTGAAGATGGCTGGCTAAAGACAGGTGATTTGGGATATACCGATGACCAAGGAAGAATTGTTATTAGCGGCCGTGCAAAAGATTTAATTGCACACAAAGGATTTAAAATCTACCCACAAGAGATTGAAAATGTGCTTATGGGCCACCCATTGGTTATAAATGTTGGCGTGATTGGTGTAAAGCAAGAGGATGTAGGCGAAATGCCAATAGCCTATGTGCAAGTAAAAGAGTTAACCGATACTACTAAGCATGAATTACGTGAGTTATGCCAACGTAAATTGGCTGCCTATAAAGTACCACGTGATTTTATATGCACCGTTGATCCATTGCCGGTGACAACGACAAATAAAGTTGATAAGAAAGTATTGCGCAAAAAACATCAGTAAGTTTTGATAAATGTATTCAATTCATTATACTTTAGGGGGAATAAAAATGTTTATTTTTTTGATTACGGAATAATATGAAAAAAATTTTATTCATAAGTAATTTGTTGTCAATGGTATCTTTATTTGCAAATGATCCTTTGTGGATTAAAACCTGTGATGATTACCGACATTACCATAGTAAACATTACCATAGTAAAAAAAATGCTAAAAATTTACATGAAAGAATTGTTTCATCCTTATTACAATCGGATTCAGAGGTTACTCAAACGTTATTAGTAGAATTGATAGATAATGAAAATCAGTTTTATGAAGCCGATATCAGAACATTACTTGATCATATAGCTAAAAAAGGTTGTAATTTAAATTTTATGGTTGAAAAACAAAATTTAAGTTTTATTAATTATGCGGTTACAAAACGCGTTTCTCCGACTACCTTAACATTATTACTAGAAAATGGTTGCGCCCTACGCTCGTCTGATGGACAAAATTCTTTATTGCTGGCTTTAGAAAATGAAATAACACAAAGCAAGAAAGATCATCGATTAATTAAGGTTTTGCTTGAACATGGTGCAAATCCTAAAGCTATAGGTGATTTATTAAAAGAATTTAAAATAACTGTCCAAGCTATGAATCAAAGTGATTGTAAACGAGCATTACATTTTATAAAAAAAATAGAAAGCCATATTAAATTAGCAAAAGAACGAATAAATAGGCCTCGTTTTGTGATATGTAGATTATTTATCAATGAATCATTAGAGCCATTTCCATTGCCTATAGAAGTTGCTTATAAAATTGCTGAACACACTTTTCCTTATAGTGAATAATTTTGAATTGATATTTTGCATGTTATGGTAATCTTTTTGCAAAATATAATTGTTTTGTGCGAAGGAACCTACATGAAAAAAACGTTATTAGTTATCAGCTGTATTTTTGCATTTCCTCTTAATGCCATGTGGGCTGATCCTTATTTGTTTACTATCGCAGGCGAACTTTATAAATGGCAAACGGAATATAAAGACCAGCAAAAACCTGATGAACTTCCCGAGATAGAGAAAAAACCAATGGTAATTGACCTCACGCACTCAGATGAACTAGTTATTCATATTAATAAATAAGGCTATTCATCCTGTGTTTATTGCTCGCAAAAACCATGGCCTTCAATTTCAATTAGAGTGGAAAATTGTTGAAGAGGGTCTAAAATAGATGCTATACTAGACACTAGCCGCAGCCTAAAAGAAAAAGTTTGATTTTTATTAAAAGCTACGGTACAATTTTTACTGTTCTTATTAATTAGATAACCTCCATTTCCCCTATCCACGGCGTTCTGTCTGGGTGGGGGTAAACTATTTATATAATGAAAAAAACCCACACGCGATTAATGCCTCTGGTAAAAAATAATCGCTTTTATAACTCATCCGACGATTCCCCTGAAAACATAATCATCCATACTATTCCTTCATTTATTCAATCGATAATCGGCCAAAAAAAGAGATTTCCCAAAAATGTACAATCATGGTGTGTTACTGAGCCTGTTGTTAATCAATCGGCTGAGCTACGAGTTACCTGGATTGGCCATTCTACTTTTTTAATACAGGTAGGCGGGCTTAATATCTTAACCGACCCTATTTTTGGGCATCCTTCATTTTTATTCCCTCGTATGTTACCAGCTGGGATTTCGATTGATAAGCTGCCATCTATTGATGTGATTTTGATTTCCCATAACCATCAAGATCATCTTGATTTGCCAAGCCTTGAATCATTTAACAATATTCCTATTTTAGTTCCACAAGGCGATAAGCAATGGCTTACCAAACGAGGTTTTTATAAAATTGAAGAATATATGTGGTGGGATGCAACTTCTTTTAAGGCAGTTCATCAAGGAATTGAATATACGATTGAGCTCGTTTTTTTGCCGGCAGTTCATTGGTCTGCCCGAGGACTTTTTGATAGGAATAAATCGTTATGGGGCAGTTGGCTTATTCGCTGTAATGGCCAATCGGCTTATTTTGCAGGTGACACAGCTTATGGTGAGCATTTTAAGGCTATCGGACAGGAATTTGGGAATATTGATATGGCACTTATGCCCATAGCTCCTTGTAAACCAAACCCTGCCATGTTAAAAAGCCACATGGATGTTGCTCAGGCAGTGCAAGCATTTGATGAGCTTGGTGCGCGCCTATTTGTGCCGATGCATTGGGGAACTTTTGCTTTTGGTGTAGACTATTTTGAAGAGCCTATTATTGAGTTGCATCAACTTTGGAAAGCTTATAATTTTACTCTTAAAGAGCTTTATGTATTACGTGCCGGTCAATCTATGACGGTTGCTATTCCTGAAGTTGGTATTAGCATTACGCCTGAAAAAACAATTCAGCTATAACAAATATACCAATTCAAATAATCATTTTATCTTTCGTAAAATGTTCCTTTATTATCAATAATGTTGAAAAATATATTCTCTTTGAAATATTATTGTATAAAAAGTAATGGTGTCAGCATACAAGGAGAGCAGAGTAATGAGGATAGGGGTTTTAGGGTTCATTCTCAGCATGCCTATGCTGGCATCAGCCTATTTTTACCAATTAGATATACTTAAAAATTCTCATGAAGTAATAAAAGCATTAAGTGATTATCATGATAAAGATCATCCTATTACCGAAGTTCAACGCAATTATATAAAAAATTACCTTTTATCTTGTCCTAGAGATACTACAAAAGTAATTATTGAAGATCTGCATTCTTTTATGCAAGATTCGGCCCCGCAGGGAATATTAGCCGGTCTTGCAGAATATTGTTCAAATTGCAGTTTATGTGTCCAAAATGTTGAATATCGGGTATTGCGCGTAAAAGCGCTTGGTGAGTTTGTATATCAACCAGATAAAAATCCTTTTGAGTGCAAGTCAGCATGCTCTATAACCATGCGCGATTTAATTGCCGAAATTGAGACAGCCATTTCTGCTCTTTCAAGGGTATCATTTCCTCATCCGCTAGTGGTGACAGTGCAAAAAATAATAGCTGAAACACGAAAAAATATAGTTAATTTTAAATGGCATGAATATGCCCATGCTACGGTTGCAGAATATCTTGCTTCGATACCTGTTAGGCAACGGTATAATTTAATAAAAAAAATGTTAATGTGCGATGTCAAGTTGCTTGATTTGCATATTTTAGCAGCAATAATTTCGCAACCACATTACCAAAATATTATAATTTGTGCTGGTGGAAGCCACATACAGCAAATTGGGCAATTATTAAAAAAAATTGGTTATCGTTCACACTTTTCCACTAAAACATCTTTTTTTACCGAAACTGATTTAAGTCGTTGTGTTACCGCAACTATCTATAACAATTCATATTGTTTAAAACCTCATCCAGTTAATTTGAATTTATTACACCATAAATGAGAAGGAGAAATAATTTTTATGAAAACAAAATTGCTATTATTTATCTTTGTTTGTTTAACTATGCCATTGATGGTTTGCGCGGTTATACCACGTTTTTTTATTAAAAATATCACTAATTATACGGATCAAGAATGGCTTCTTGCTGGGTTTATTAAAAATAAAACAGTTACTATTGCACAACATCAAGAGTTGCATTTAAAAACGCCACTAGAAATAGATATTTTTCAAATTTTTGGCAATGTATTAGGACAATTGAAAATTAATGATCCGGTGACTTACGAAAAAAAAGCAGCAGTTGATTTTCAGATTTCTCGGTCCGAGGTTCCGATATATAATGTAGAAAAAGCTTTATTGCAAGTTCATATTCGGTTTGTATTACCCAACAATCTGGTATTTAAAAATCCTTTACAGAAATTGTACTTTCATTCTTCGGGTGATGAGAAATTTTATTTTGATCTTATTTTAAAAGGGGCTGCATTAGAACATTCAGAATTAGTCGAATCGCAAAACCAAATACCTGGATCATAAAAGGAAAAATATGAAAAAATTCATAATAACAGCTAGTTTGGGCATTATTAGTTTTTCAAATTATGCAATGGAAGTTAATGAAATAATTCCCAAATTTTATTTAGGAATTATTTCTAATAATACTGATCAGGATATTGCTCTCATAGATAGCACCTCAAATAAACTGATCGCAAATATTGATCGTGATAGTAGTAAAAGATTGGATCTAGAAGTTCGTTTAAAAGAAGTGGATCATACATGGTTTCGAATTTATAAATTTCAACAAAAAAAAGCTGCTATTTCTATGCAAATTGAAGATGAAACAAAAATGATGATTCGACAAAATCGTAAGATTCAACTCCATGATACAAGCATTTTTCTCTATTATAAGGATAAGCTTCAAAACGCTTTAACAATTAAAGAATGGCACAAACATAATTACCAATATGAAGGAGAAGAATATCTTATTAATGTCATCCTTGAAGGAAATGATTTAAGACAATCACGTTTTGTTGTTCGGCAGCTTGGCAACCCGACGGTTAAAGAAACAGAAGGATTTGAAAGATAGGGGAGATTATATGAATAATTTTGGAAGATTTAGTTTAGTTATGTTTGTTTTGTCTTTTGGTCTGTCTGTGCATGGAATGAATAAAGTTTTTTTTAAACTGGGAACAATTGAAAATAAAACAAATTATAAAATATCTCTTTTTGGCGCTGGAATTTCATGGACGTTGTATCCTGATGAAAAAAAAGAAATTAACCAGCCTATTGAGTTAAAACAATCTCAACCAATATGGAAAGATGCTAAAATTTTAATTGTTGCAGAACAAGGTGCAAAAGAAATTGAAACAATTTTAGAAATTGATCATGGTCTTAATGAATTTAATGAACTCCTTAATAGTTTTATAACTCTAAAAAAAACTTTAAGTGCTAGTGAAAAAATTTTTAAAGACGCTCCAACTTTAGCGCGATGGAAAAAACGTAATTACACCCTTGGGTCTCCCATAGAATATGTAATTAATATTAAATTTGCTGGAGAGGGATTAAAGGAAACAAAAATTAAAGTAAATGAACAAAGAATGCTTTATGAAGAAGTTATTAAAGAAACAAAAAAAACATCATATGAGTTATTACCCTAATTAACAAAAAGGAGCACTATTAAGTTAGTGCTCCTTCTTTGTTTCATAATTGAATGCTATTTTGTTCTTTTACAATCGTTGCATAAGAACGTGGTGTTTCTTGCGCATAAAACCCTTTGGTTAAATATGCACGACCTGAATCACTAAATATCATTACGGCACAATCATTTTCGCCAAGATTTTTACGCGCATATTCTGAAACTGCCCAGGCTACTGCACCACTACTTGGCCCCAGTAAGAAACCATGTTGTTGTGCCATAATTTTGAGCATCCCCAAACCATTTTCATCGCTTACGGGAATAATGTCATCGATGATATCTTTTGCTAATACCGGCGTTTCAAAATCAATGCCAATTCCCTCAATTTTGTAAGGTTTTGGATTGCCGCCTGTTGAACGCCATGAGTTGTTAGAATCAAGCGCAATAACTTTAATATTAGGGTTTTGTTCTTTTAAATATTTTCCTACACCACTTACCGTACCGCCTGTACCAGCTGCGGCAAAATAATGGGTAATTTTACCTTCAGTTTGCTGCCAAATTTCAGGTGCTAGCAAGGCATAATGCGCTTGTGCATTGAGAGTGTTAAAATATTGATTTGGCATAAATGAGTTAGGAATTTGGCGTGCGATTGCTACTGCTTGTGAATGGTAACTACGCGGATCTTCAATAAAAGCCGTTGCAGGGCACATAACTACTTCTGCGCCATATGCTTGGATAGTTTGTAATTTTTCTTGGCTTATCTTTTCAGAAACCGTGATAATAACTCGGTAGCCTTTTAATGCACCAATCATAGCGCACGCAACGCCTTGATTACCTGAAGAGGCTTCAACAATGGTACCCCCAGGTTTTAATAATCCTGTTTTTTCTGCATGTTCTATCATAAAAAGAGCAGAGCGATCTTTTACGCTACCACCGGGATTTAAATATTCTAATTTTGCATAAATCTGGGCGGGAGAATCAAAATGGACGCGTGCTAAAGGGGTATTGCCAATAGTATCAAGAAGATTGTGATAACGAGGTCGTAGCATGAGTAAAATTCCTCATTAATAGTGTTAACAATGATGTCTAGTTAGTATAAACCGATTTTGTGCTAATTCTAATAAAAATTAATACAAATAATACCACGTTACGACACAAATACTCAGTAGTAAAATAGGCCAATATAAAATCTGAGAAATAAGATTATCTTTATACCGTATCAACTTTAATTTTGAATTAAATAAATTTAAAATGCTCACCGCTAGTACGAATGCAATAAAGATGTACATGATGAGGAAAAATATTTCAAAATAGGCTACTTCTTGTGGTGGTATTTTTTCTCTAAACTTAAGATGCGCTACTATAGTACCAAAAAATATTGCCGAAGCGCCGGTAATAACGTTGACATAGCCTTGCTCGCGATCGGTGATTAGCAATACAAAAAGCAGCAAGGCAATAACAAACAATGGTAATAGTTCGGTAATAATAGTTTCAAGCAAATTTCTTTTTAAAGTTACGGTAAAATTAAACTCGGGAATAGTAGTAGTGCGGGCACTTTGAAAAATGCCAAATGGCCCAAATGCATAATGCCCAAAATTGGTCGTACGATCAATAATGTTATAGGTAAAATAGGTATCAATTGGATGCCAACCAGGTAATAGCGCATGAGGGCTTAATTCTGGTTTGGGTACATTTGCGCCAGGTAAATAGCTATCAAGATCGGGGACAAGGGTAATAACATCATTAAAATCTTTGTGCCACAATTGAATGTTAACATCTTTGATATCAAATGGATAATTGCGGTAGGAAATTTGTTGGTTAAGCAATACATTAAATTGCCATATGATAGTTTGTACATTACCTTGCTTACTTTGTGAAATTTCTTCCACAATAGGTTCACTTACTGCCTGTGGGAACAATACACCACGCGATATATTGTCGTGAATTTTGTCAAAATAACGCTGCCATACATAGCCAGCAACTTCTATTTGATGAGGTTTGTCAAAAGAGATATTGGTAATATACAATCCGGTAGGTACATAACGTCCTTTTTTGTAGCGAAAATTTAAATAACGCTCCAGGGCTTCAGAAGAAAGAGTTCTATGCACGGAAGGTAATGGGGTAGCATTGCTAATAGAATCTAAAAATTGATACAAACTTACTTTGTCACGAATTGCAATTGAATTGATAGGTGCTTGATGATAAGGATAACGGTCACTTATGTACCACAAAAATGCGACGCACGTAGACAAGATAACCGTAGAAATAATACTTAAAATCCACAAACTAGAAACGGTAGAGCCTACCTGTAAAAACCAATAAACAAGCAAACATAATAAAAATAGAGTAAATGCAATAACGGCAAGCATACTCGTATGCCGCAAAAATATTGAAGTAATAATAGATTTTTGCGCAGTGAATACGCCAACCAGTGTTGCAGGTAAATTGGTAAGTGGCGTTAGTATAAGCCATGATTGACTTGTATTGTCAAAGACAAGATTATTTTTTTGTTCAATGCTACTTTTAATTGAGCTACTCAATGATTCTTGTATGCCTGGTGATTCCACTGAGGTGGCCATAAAATCCATTAAGGCAGGGTAAATCTGTGGTTCGCCTTTATTATTGGTAATAATCCACATGCCGCCTTCTCTGGTGCTGAGTAACGATAATACGTGTTTAAGATGCGCATATGAAATAGTGGCAAATATTAAAAATGTTTTCTGATCAACCGTTATGCGTTGGCCAATAATCCAGCTTTGCATAGTCGTATAGGGATCGGGATTGTGTACGGTGGTGATTGTATTTGAAATTTGGTTAATCCATTGAAAAGAAGAGGCTTTCAATTCAGTGGGGGATATAGTAATAAGTTTTTGTTGATCTTCATGCTCAACATAGTACCAGCCACTTATTTTTTCTTGCAAAGAAAGGTCAATAATGCCAAGTCCAGATAAAAAGTTTGGTTTCGTGTTAAGTAAAGAAGTAATAAATTCGGGCGAGCTATTTGATTGTAATTGTTGGGCTGTTAAAGTAACAATTTGTTTTGCTTGATTTATAAATTGATCGACTTGATTTTTTACTAGTTCAGCATTTTCTTTTGCAAAGCTGATGGTGTTATTTGTTATTACTCTTCGCTGGCTGATAAGGGTGTGTAAAAAAAATATGCCGCCCAATAAGCTGAGCAATGCGGTAATAGCAATAATAAAACGAACTAAGCGTACATTTAATCTAATCATCGGTTATACCCTTTTTTTAGTGCTACTAGCTTAGCGACAAGAAATAAATCAACGCAATAATCTAATGGTTGTACTTAAGTGAAAAATTTAAGAGAAAATTGGATAGGTGTTTAAAGATTAATACATTATCTGGGGTATTTTCAGGGCAATAATAATACCTTCTTATCTAAAAATTAAAAATATTTTATAAAAAAATGAGTTTTATATGTTTATATTGACCTTTTTTCAATAAAAATAAAAAATTGTCGATTAGAAAATATTAAAAGTTTATACTATTAGGTATAATAAGGGATAATTTTCTATTGGAGTAGTTATGAACCTAAGAAAAATTTTTACACAGGTAACTATTTTTTGCGCGATGTTGGTGATTATAGGCATTGTTGCTAATGGCCGTAATGTAAAAGAAATCGCAACCAAGATCATTCAAGATGCTGAACAGCAGTTAATTGAAGGTCTCATGGAAAATGATCTTACAAAAGTTGCCCAAGCGGTAGATTGCGGTGCTTCGGTTGATAGTTCGCTCGAGGTAGAAGAAGGAGTTACTGCAACACCTTTAATATTTGCGATTGCAAATACCCAGTTACCCATAGCAAAATACCTAATTACCAAAGAACCTAATCTGGAAATTAAAGATACCAAAAATAACTGGACGCCGCTTTTGTGGGCTATTTTTATGGCAGGACTTAAGAAAATTGCAATAGACTTTCCGTTATTGCTTATTGCAGCGGGATCAGAGGTAAATCCGTTTAATACACCAACTTCTCCGCTTATTTTAGCAATCGCAGCAAATCGAGATGGTAGTATGCAACCCTTAATTGACACCATAATTGCAAATGGCGCTGAGGTGAATTTTCAAGGTTCGTCTACACCGCTTATTTCGGCTATAAAAATTGGTAATAAAGCGACTGTTGAAAAATTAATTGAATTTGGTGCCGATGTTAACTTAGCAGACAAACGTGGCATTACTCCTTTGCAAATGGCTGAACAATTTGGCAATCAAGAAATAATAGGACTTTTGAAGCAAAAAGGAGCTCAATAAAATGAATTTTATCAAGCAATTATGGTATTTATCTGTGTTATTAATTGGATCTTTATCCAGTGCGATGGAGCAAAGAGAAATCATTACCTTAGTTGCTTCTGATGGTACTGAATTTAAAATTAACAAAGATCTTATTACGAAGTTATCGCCGGTGATAAAAGATTTTTTGCAACCGGAGTTACAAAAAACAGGCATTGAGCAAACACGATTTGAGCTCACCTCAATTAAACCCCTTATAATTGGGTCGATAGTACAAGCCATGCCTTTAATAGCTCCTTTAGAAAAAGTGCTTTGTGAAGGTAAAGAAAATGAGCTTCATTTTTATCCATTCAAAGAAGTAAAAAAAGCTTTAGAATCATGGTGGCAAAGTGTTACTCGTAATCTTACCAGTTGCCCAATTGCTACAGTTCCTTTACTTCAACAACGATTTAAAGGCGAATTGTTACGTGCTGCCCACTATTTAGAAATTGAGCCGCTAGAAAAATATATCGCTTATAAGATTGCCCAAGAATTACATAGTAAAAATATTAAGAAAATGAGTGAGGAATTACTCAAAACAGCTGGATATGGAGACTTAGTAGAGTCTTCTTATAAATTGGTCAAACGCTATTTTACTTTGATTAGTATAAGTGCTGAAGAATATACCATCGCAGATTATATTTTAGAAAAAGGTCAGCCAAAAAAAGGAACCCCAGATTTCACTAGCGATTTCGTACAACGTATTTCATTTCTAATTCCATTTTCTGAACAGAAAACACTAAGAATTGATAGAAGTGGGATTACATCCCTTTTTGGATTGTCTTGCATCGATAATGCCTACAATATCGTAAGCCTAAATTTAGCTGATAATAAGTTAATTGAGATAAAAAAGAATGAATTAAGCTATCTTCCAAATATTATGTATCTTGCTTTATCTAATAATAATTTACAAATTATCGAGTCGGGTGCTTTTAGGTTAATAAGTAATCTTTATAGTTTAGATTTATCAAGCAATAAACTGATGACTTTAAAAAAAGGAATTTTTGAAGGCTTAAATGAGCTTCGAACTCTTTACTTAACAGGCGCTCGAATTAATTATATAGAACCAGGAACTTTTAAAGGATTGTTAAATTTACAAAAATTGTCATTACAATTTAATGATCTGACTTTTTTGTATCCAAATACTTTTGTTGGATTATTAAATTTAGAAAAACTTTATTTGCACGAGAATAAGATAACGACTATTTATAAGGATGCATTTAGTGGATTAAATATGTTAAACGAACTTAAGATATCAAATAATTTACTTTCTCGACTTGAAGAGGGAACGTTTAACGGTTTAGCAAATCTTAATTGGTTGTATTTGGACCATAATCAATTGCATTATTTAAATGAGAAAATATTTAATATATTTGTTAACTTTAGAAATTTAAAAAAACTAAGTCTAATAGACAACAATCTAAGTCAACTGCCGGCAAGCTTATTTCAACTAAAGAATTGTGAAATTGACCTAAGATTTAATGAAGATCTAACGTTAAAAACAAGAGCGAAACTTTTATATTATTCAAAACGTAATAATCTAGAGATATGGCTTTAAAAAAGTAGGTGCTCGCTATTATTTTATGGTGAGCACCATTTTACATCATAAATATCAATACAACCGAAATGAGCAATGCATATACGGCAGATGTATCAATTACCCCTTGGGCAAAGATACTGGTTTTTGACAATGCATCATAGTTTGCCGGATTTAAGGCAATTTGTTTGCAAGCAGCAGCTGCGGTGCGCCCAGAGCTAATACCGGGTGCAATAGTACCTAGGCCCATGCACAATCCAGCACCAAATAATGCAGCGCCTTTTACGATATTGGGTGGTGTGCCGCTGAGTAATAATGCCAGTGCAATCACGAGCGAGAATATTACCGGTGTTTCAATAATTGCTTGGCTTATGAACGTGAAAGTAAGAATTTTATTTGAGGCGGCACGATTGATGCCTAATCCTTGTAGAGCGGTTGCTGCAAAAAGAGCAAGACCGATTGCCGGCCCAATGCTGCCTACTCCAATACAAATACCGCTGCCGATTAATCGTAAACTATCACTCAAGTTTGCTGCTACCAATGCTTGGTTTTTGATAAACATGGCAACAATAAAACCTAAAATTAATGGTGTTTGAATAATTGAGAGCGTTAAGATCATTAATTGCGTAATCTTTTGGCTAAAAAAAGGCTGACGTGCTAGCGCATTTACCGTTTGTTTTACCGGTAATGATGAAGCAATGCTTACTGCAAGACCGGGCAAACAAACAGCGGCAATAATACCGATTTTTGCAAGATCAGTAAAAAATGGATTATGGGTAATAGTATTTTCCATAAATAACATAATTGCCATTACGACACCAACTATAGAAGCACCTTCCATAAATGCAGCGCTTAATACAGCGGTTTTGGTGATATCGTCTTTTGCTGATGGTTGAATGTCCATTGCTTTAATGGCAGCACCGCTTGCAATACCTTGCGCAATACCAGTACCGGTAGAATTAAGAGCGACTGTAAGAGCAATTGAAAGATAATGCACAATGCCAGCTAATTCGTTCATGCATGTTCCTTGTCTGATTCTTCTGGTTGTAAAGCAATTGAAAGATAAGTTACGGTAAGCATGGTAAATACAAATGCCTGTAAAAATCCTTCAAAAATGCCAAAAAAGAGTAAAAGCAATAAGTTAAGACCGCTTATAAGAGCCAGCGTTTCAAATAACAAATGCCCTTTAATAAGTTCTAAGAAAATATGCATAACCGTAGCACCACCAAAAATATTTCCCCATAAACGGAATGAAATAGAAATAATGGAAGAAAGTTTACTAATCAAGTGCAAGGGAAACATTAAAAAAAATGGTGCAAAATATTCTTTAATATAAGCTTTAAAGCCATTTGCTTTAATGGCGTAAACTTGTGTGTAGAAAAATGAAATAAGTCCCAATGCTAATGCAGTATTTAAATCTTTAGTAGGTTCTTCTACCCAGGGAACAATAGGGAATGTATTACATAAGAAAATAAAGGTAAAGAGTGCTGTTACAAAGGCAAAATGATTAAATGAAAAATGTCCGATAGTCTGCGTTACTAAATCGGCAAAAAAGCGCACATACTCAAGTATTAGATAACGCGTAACGCTTTTTTTATTTTGTAAAATATATCTTACGGGCAGGGTAAACACTAAAAGTGCCAGCAAAATAAGCCAGGTAAAAAAAACTATTTCGTAATTAACATCCAATAACGGGTGCGTTATGTTGAATGCTGCAAAAGGTTGTATTTGTTTTGATGAGAGTAAGTCACCGCCGTGCATACCAAAGGGCCTTATAATTAAGTATTACCAACCAAAAGGTTACCAAAAATGAGAGTAACACCAATACAAAGTTTATGGAAGGTATTCTTAATAAAAGCCATGCAATTACCGCTAAAATTATCATTCGGGTAAGGGCGGAAGTAAAAGAAATAAGTGAAGCTTTTTTCAAATTTTGATGTGAAGGAGAAGGGTGCTTAACAAGAAGGACTCTTCTTATGTGAAACAAGAAGAAGAGTCCGTATATAAATCCTAATAATAGGCCTATAAAAGCTGAAAGAATATAATTAATCATTATCTATCAAGCTTTTTAATGCCTCTGTAGCGCCAGTATTCAGAAATGATTGAAGATGATCCGGTAACAACTACTAAACCATTACGCTCATCAACCATTTTTTGAGCTGCTTCAAACGCTTCTTTGAAGTTCTTAGCAGATTTTGCTTTGATCTTCATGCTCTTAATGTCGTTAGTTGCTTTTTCAGCATCCCAAGTACCAAGGTCAGTATGACCAGGAACATGTTCAACAGGGCACAAAATAACTTGACCAGAAGTTTTTTTGAAGAAGTAACGGAGTAGTTTTAAGAACTCAGTTAAATCAAGTGCAGAATTATTGCAGCCAATAATCAAAGTTAAGCCTTTTAATGGGCGTTGGTAATGCAATAAGCGAATACCGAGCAATAAGTTTTTAAATGCATCTAAGTTGCTTGCATTATCAAGCAAAATGCTTGGTTTTTCTTTATCCAATAATTGGAAACGATTTGGCAACGTGTGTTGCGTTTCTTTCCAGAATTGGTCGATAGTTTTCTTTGGATTAAGTTCAAGATGACGTTTAGCTTCGATAGTTGGACGGCCACGTTGACCTTTTTGTTTGCTTAACAAGGTGCCTGATACTACAATAGCGTCTTTGTTTGAGAAACTATTAACATAGGTAGATGCAATACGTTCAGCCAATGCTGCACAGCGACCATGTAATTGTTCGTATGGGTAGGCAAGAGGCGCTAATTTACGTATTGGCATTGACCAGGTGCCATTTTTTTCTTTTACGATGTCGTGCATAATCTGCAAGTTTAATTTGCTTTGATCAGCAGATACTACGTAAGTTTGTTCTTTAACAATGCTTAAAATTTCTTCGATAACTTCTTTTGAAGCATTTTCTTCGTCGGTAGTAACACGAGTTATTGCCGCGATTTTAGGATAACAAATGCTTACTGGATTTGCATTGCTACCTTCGCTTACTTCAAGCAAAGCAACGTCAACATTATTTGCGGTAAAATGCAAGAATGCCATCATAGTTAAAATTTCTAATGAATTAGGAGTTAATCCTAATGTTTCAACCATGTTAATAACGTCGTTTGCAATGTCGGTAAATGATTTGTTTGAAATTAATTCATTGTTAATTGCAAAACGTTCATTGTAGGTAAGCATGTGCGGCGCGTAAAAGCTACCAACATTTAATCCTTCAACGCGAAGCAATTGCGTAGCAAAATCAATGGTTAAACTTTTACCATTGGTGCCAGCTACTAAAATAGCGTTAATTTTTTGAGATACATTACCAAAAGCTTGGTCTAATTTTTTAATTGCAATGAGATTGGTGTCGGTAGTTGGGCGCCAGTTGCTGTCTAAAAATTCAACAATTTCGTTGTAACTTCTCTGTTTGCCGACGGCCACATTTTCAGTAGCTGCGGATTTATTAAGATTTTTCATTGTTTCTCCAGCAGGCTTTTTTTAATTAATTTATTACTTTTTCGTAATAAAAAGTATCATGTTTTGAATTATAATAACTATTACATATAGTACTATTAGTCTATATTCTTGCCTAAAAATGTCAAACAATAAATTTTTGCTTAAGTGGCCAACATTTATTTACAAAAAATAAAATTTAAAGTTGATCTTTAACTATTTTTTAAAAGAGGCCTAATATGACCTATTTTTTGATGTAATCGCGACATTCAAAATTTATTCAGCAAGAAAAATTAAGCTTAAAAAACTAAGTTTTGTATAGTAACGAAAAAGTCTTTAAAATAGCGCTTTTTAAAATTTTAAACTTTCAAATTGAAATACTGATTGATTGTGATAACATGATAAAATGTGTTGGATGCAAAAAGTTCTATTAAAACTAAGGTTATAATGAATAAATATATTTTAGTTGTCTTAGTGAGCAGTTCATTTTTCTTAACATTCCCAGCTGATGGGCCAGTCGGCTTTACAAAAATAGTTACCGCACAACCAACGCCCCTCGTACATTTGCAGGCTAAAAAAATTATAGCAATGCAAAATAGATTTCTCATAGATTCTCGATTGAGCGAAGGCAAGATCAAGATTGTAGATTCAGATATGCAGGACCATATAGTTAATTATGATTTTGCTCATAAATTAAGTACCGTTAAAGACTTTTTAGATGATTGTGGTGGCAAAACATTTCGTGTGCCTAAAAATATTCATCTTACTAAGAAATCACTGACACATATAACATTATTTGACCAAAAGTCTGATTTAATAAATCAACTTTCATATCAAGATATTAAAAATGCTTATAATGCAGCGGATTATTTGGGAGCGAGTGATGATCTTTTATATGCTATAGCAGAGTACTATTTAACTCAAAATATACCGCAGAATGTTTCTCAAGAAACAGAAGAAATCAAAGACTTTGTTGAGCGGCATGAGAAAACCAAGGGAATAGAAAGTTATTTTAAAAGCCGGAATTATGACATTGGTTCTCTTGCTCTAATTATGCAATATAATGGGTATAATCAAAAATTAAATTTAACCGGTAATCAAGTTTCTTGGATTGGCAACCTAGAGGATTTAGAATACTTAAAAATAAATTTGAATGAAAATATTCGTAATTCTATTAAGACAATTGATTTATCGCATAATAAAATAAAATCATTTGATCTTAATGCCATCTCTAAAATATTCCCTAATCTTGAAGAAATTAAATTAAACAATAACAAAATTAAAGAAATTGATATTGCAAAAAACATAAAGCAAGCATCTAATTTGAAACTTGATTTATCTAATAATCCAATTGAGTCGGTAAAAAACAATTTTAGTGCCAGTCGTTGCAAACCCTACTATCTTCAACTTATAGTCGATAAACCAGCTGGTGAAAAGATTTTGTATAACAAAAAACTTAAACCATTATTGCATGCACTAGTCCAAAGAAAACGCTTTTATCACAATTCATTATGTTCCTATACGCTATTATTTTTCAGATTACAATTTATGTTTTATAGTGCTTTATTTACTTTATTTTCACCACTCGTATATGCCATGGGAGAAGCAAGAGAAGCTAAAGCAATGTTTGCAGCAGGCTTAGCGACAAGTGGAGTTGCAATGGGAATAAGCATATTAGAAGATAAAACCGAATTTGTGCCACATTTTAATAGCATTGCTTATAGCAATGGTAGTTCTTTTCAAAAATATGATTGTGATAATTTAAGACTCTAAGAATAATCTATTTTATTATTTTTCCAAATTCTCTAACTCATCAAGTTGTTTTTCAATATTATCATCAAAATTTGGATCTATTTTTTTTCTTACCGCATTGTAGATGTGCAATTGCGATTCTTTTGCCGCGATTTGATTTGTTTCAAAATAAGAACTTAATTTTTCTTCTATAATAAAACGTACTGCTGGATCGCCTAGGTTTTTACGAGTAGCATGGCGTAATAAGTCTTCGGTGGTGCTTAAAACAATTTGCTTTTCTTGCTGTTCTTCCATTCCAAATAAATTAATTGCCGTGCATGAAAGTAATAAAATTGCTGTAAAAAAAATCATTGTGTCTCCTAACTTTTTTCTTATTTTACTCATGCATTTGTATTAAAAACAATAGTCTTTTGACCATTTTTAAAATACTTGACCTTGGCAAAACGGTCATGATTATCTAAAATGAAAGTTGGAAAAAGGATACGTATATGAATAAAAAATCTGGATTTTCCCTCATAGAATTAATGATCGTTGTTGCCATTATGGCATTTCTTGCCATGGTTTCTATGCCAAGTTTTACGCGCTATCTTGCAAAAGCTAAACGTGCCGAAGCATACATGCAATTACATGCATTATATGCCGCACAAAAAGCATATTGGGCTGAACATGGCACGTATACTACTAGTTTACAAGGTCCTGATAGTGCTGGCTGGTGCCCAGAAGGCTATTGCGGTGGCGGCAGCCAAGAACGTTTTTATTACACCTATGGCTTTGGTGGCTCTGAGGGTGTTAATCACTTTACCGGCAAGCTCGAAGCTTCGGCTGCTCATTTGGGCAAAGCGCATGCTGATAATAAAAGTTTTTTAGTTTTAGCAGCTGCTGACATAGATGGCGATGGTGAACTTGATATTTTATCAATCGATCATCATGGTACAATCAAAATTGAGCGGGATGATCTTGCTTAAGTGAGTAAAAAGCTCACTGAATTTCTTTACCATCAGCGGTGTATTTTTTTACGATACCTTTTGCTTTGAAAATAATGTCATTAGTTTGAGGATTGATTATTATATCCTCGAGTACGGGACGGCCTACAGTATAGTAGAGATTAGAATCATCCTCTGAATATTTTATTTTAGTGTCGATAGTGCCACTTTCTGCAAAGTTAGTATCAAGTTTGCCATCCTTATCAAGTCGGATTAAAATTAATTTTTTTTCTTTGGATGCTAAACCTATAACAATTTTTTTATTGCTTTGAAGTGCTACACATGGTTCTTCACCACCAAATCTTCTTATATTGCAAATTTCGACTCTGCCATCAATATTGCCACCTCGTTTTTTGAGCTTATTAGAGCTTTCCACATCATAACAACCACCACCAAATGAATAATCCAATTTATTATGTATTGATTTAACAGATAAAATCAGAGAATAACTTTTAATGCGCTGAGTTAAATAAGAATTATCCGGGTAAACCCAATGAACTTGTTCGTCATCAGTGTAAAATAATTGACATATTTTGCATTTTAAAAATGTCAGAAGGGTCATATTTTTGTTGTTATTAAATTCAAAGTTAATATAACGTGCATCTTGATATGTTTTATATAACTGATGCTTGTCTGCACTAAGTTGCGTAATCATTTGTTTTAATTGTGTGTTATTTTGGCTTTTGTAAAGTTTGAGCAAATAGGGAGATATATTTAATTCTTGCGCAACTTTTTTAGTAAAGCTTTCATCGTTAATGGCAGCATTCCATTGTTTATTCACTTGAGATAAAGCATTGAGTGAAGGAATCGTTTCTTTAATTGAAGTGATCAAAAAAGAGGCAATATTTTGTTGGATTTCCAAAGGAAATTCCGGCATCGGATAATTTTGATTTAGTATTTCAGATATATTTTCATTTCCATTGAGTGAAGTGATTGAAAGTAAAAGTAAAAGAATAGCTAGGTTTTTCATCTATATTCTCCTATTAAAGTAGTAATCAATTCTTTTAATAGAAAAACTATAGAGATATTTATTGTTTGTGCAAGTTGACCTGGCAGATGAGGAATATTTTTTAGTAGCTGCTAAAAAGTAGTAATAAATAAGGGCTAAGCAATACATAGCTCATGGCGCCCAAGGCTAAAAATGGCCCGAAGGGGATTTTAACTTCTCGTGTTTTTTTATGCGTTATTAAATAGACAATGCCTACTATTGATCCAGTCACTGAGCCAATGAGTAGTGAAAACCATATGCCAAAC
This sequence comes from Candidatus Babelota bacterium, assembly GCA_049325595.1. Lineage (GTDB taxonomy): Bacteria > Babelota > Babeliae > Babelales > Vermiphilaceae > Noda2021. The sequence goes on along the minus strand of JBMOLF010000001.1, from coordinate 143,885 downwards.
AACCCAGTAAAGCTGCCAATAAAACAGAGCAAATCTAAATCACCTTGGCCTAAGCCTTCTTGGCCTTTAAAGCGATAAAAAATAGTTTTAGTTAGCCACAACAGACCATAACCTGCTAATGCACCTATAAGACTATCCAGTAAATCAATGGGCAATAAACCAAATGATGCAAAGCCTATGCCGAGGGGGACTAAAAATAGTGTCATAAAACGAGAGATAAGCATTTTTTCAAGATCAGTGCGAGTAGTTACTATTAGCGCTGAGAAAAAAATAAAAAAGCTCAAAAAATAATGATGAGGAACAAGCAGAGCTACGGTTGTTAAGCTCAAAGCAGTAATAAGCTCAATAAAAGGGTACAGAAATGAAATTGGTTTTTTGCAATGGCGACAAACCCCATTAAGCTTTAGCCATGAAATTACGGGAATATTGTCGTACCAATAAATAGTTTTGCGGCAATGAGGGCAATAAGATCGAGGAGCAACAACCGATAGGCCACGTATGATACGATAGCCTACGACATTTAAAAATGAGCCCCAACATAAAAAAAGGGGGAATAACCAAAGAACTGAAACTATGGTTTTTCTCCAATTTTATTAAGAAGTTCTTCTATGCGTTGTTGTTTTTCGAATTGCTCATCGTATTGAAATACCAAATCAGGGGTATACCGAGAACGGATAGCATGAGCAAGTGATTTGCGTAATGATGGCTTATATAAAATGAGCTTTGGCAAAAGTTTATCAAATAGAGCTTTGCCCTCAGGTGTATAAAACAACATAAAGCAAATACCACTATCTTCAGAAAGACGTACACGATTAAAAGTAAGAGAAGCAAGTTCAGGCTCATCCATTATTATTTGATGAATGAGCTTTGAAAGTTCTTGATAAAAAAGCGATTCTTTTTTTGCTTTTTTGATTGAGCGCGTGTGTTGGCTGTCCATAAATTACTTTTGGGTCATCATGCGCATTAAATTTTGTTTGATTGCGCGAACAAGTCTTTTACGACGTTTTTGGGTTGGCGATTCAAAATATACGGTACGTTTCATGTCACGTACGATACCTTCACGCTCAGTTTTTTTCTTAAGTTGACGTAATGCTTTGTCAATATTAGAAGTTACATAAACCGCGATGTTAGCTTTCTTTGACATAAAAGTGCGACCACCTTTCTAAGTGTTTAACGGGTAATTTTTTTGGACATACTAAAATATTACTCAAATAATGCAATTGTGTCTATATTTAGGATAGTCTTTTTATCAAAGTATCCTGTTCATAAAAAAATCAAATGCATAAATATTCTTTTAAAAATTTAAAATGTTGCATAGAAGGTAAACATAATAGTGCTGCTCTTAAAGGCATTACGTTGCGCTAATGGAATTTGCCATAAGAAGCCAAGTCCTAAATTAGGCGAAATATCATAATTAAATGCAGCATTAGCAACTTGTACTTTAAAGTCAGAGCGATCTTCAAGTGGTTTGGTGGTAAATGCTGAATCGCAGGAGCAAAGATCAATATCATCTTCTTCATGATGCATAAAAATATATTGAAAATGAAACGACAAACGCTCAAGAAAATGATAAGCAGCAAGTTTTGCTGAGAAATACCAGTTCATACCCGGTTGAATGCTGACATCAGTTTTAAAGGGATAAATGCCACTTTGAAACATGCTTGTTGGCACGGGGTAATTACAAAATGAACGACGGAAAAAGTGGGCAAATCCACCTTGGCCACCAATTTCGATGGTATCAATAAAATCAAGATTAATACCAGCAGTTCCATAAATTGAATGATGGCCGTTGTTACCAAATGGCAAGCCAAATACTTCGTTAGGTCTTTTTTCTTTACCCGTAGCTATTGAACCGCCTGCAAAAAAGAATGGTATTATAAGAAAATGTGGCCAGCTTACTCGATCTCGGTTAACTTCATACGCTTGACGCCACCATAAATTCAAGCGCAAATCTTCAAGTGATACTTTATGGAAGTTTTCAGTACATAAGCCAATTTCTTTAGTAATGTTATCAACTTCAAACATTAAGTAGCGATTTACATTGTCACACGTAACATTGGGAAAAGCGTCAGGTGGTGATTTAAAAACGCAATTATTGTTAGTTGAACATGATTGAGGGGTGCTATTAGGTAATGCATTACAGGTTAAGTTAATATAACGTGGGCATACTTTAGGTTGGTTTTGGCAAGTCGGTTGTGACACAGGATTTGCTGCTGTACAAATATTAGCGCTTGCGCAGGGAGGACAATCTAAAATTTGTTGAATGCAATGGTTACATGTTTTGTGACAAATGTCTGCTACACCACCTTGAAATGTTAAGCCAAAGCCTCCCCCTATATAAAAATCAAATTGCCAACGAAAACCATACTTACGATATTTCATGGGGATAGCAAAATAGCCGTAGCCCCGCGCAGGGTCTACTAACGTTTCGCTATTGACTGTACCTGGCTCATTGTTGGGAAATAAATTGGCAAATGCATTGGCAAGAAAAGGAGGCAATGAAGCGCCTTGTGGTAATGAACCCATGAGCAATCCAATCATAAACCAGCGGCCGTTAATGTCGCCAAGTTCTACATCATTGCCGCATTTATCACGGCCACGATCGGCAAATTGTCCAAAAGGAGATAATGAAATACCAAATCGTTCATAACAACCAAGTGGATGAGGCATTCCCTTCATCCACAATTTGGTTCGTGTGTATAAAAATGTTTCCGGGTCCAATGTAGTGTACATTGGCAAAGGGTCATTTTTTGATAACGTGGTCAAAGTTTCTGCTTGGAGCCAGTTGCTGTTCATTACTACTTGTGCGAGCACCAGCATGAGCGTTGTTTTTATGCCGTGTTTCATGGGTGTTCATGTCCTTTTTTATTACCTGTTTTGTTAACTTATAACACCTTTACTGACCCCTCGTCAACCACTACTACAGAGAGCTTAATTGTTGAACAAGTCCTTCTAAAGCGAAAAACAAGATCATTGCTGCTGTCGCAATACCAATTACTGCTTTGACATTGTGACCAGATGTCCATTCTTCTTTTACCGTAAGTAAGGTGATTAAAGAAAGAATAAATGCAAGAATGATAAATAATGCGGTTAAAAAGAAGAAAAGATCAGGGTTGTTAATAGTCGAATATGTTAATGCAATACATGCACCCACCATAAGCACCGCTGCGCGGGTGTTATGGGCAAGTGATGAATTAGCTAACTTCAAGCCAAGTGGGCTTTTTAAGCGGCGCATAAGCAAGGTAAGTAAGTTGCTTGATCCCCAAATCATAGAGTGAATAGTGCCAATAATCGCTGACAAAATAGCAAAGTGAATAATGCTAATCAGCCACGGATATTGAGGGAATAATACATGCAAGGTTTCAGATAATGGCACACGGGCACCTTGGAATAAATCAAGCGGTGTTGCCAATATCATTGCGCCAACAAACATGGTATAAATAATACCCACTAAAATAATTGAGTAAGTAAGCGCACGTGGCACATTATGAGCGGGATCACGTACAATATTAAAAAGTGAGGTAGCTGATTCAAAGCCAAAAAAGCCAAATATTACCACACGGGTTGCTTTAAGCACATTGCCAAATCCATACGGCGCAAACGGTGTTAAGTTATCAAGATTTGCTTTACTCAAGCAGAGCAAGGTAGTTGCAATGAGAGGGAAAACGGTACAAGCAATTAAAATGTGTTGGCCAATTTGTGATAACACGACACCAAACATATTGAGTAGCACCAATATTGCTAAAGCAATTAATCCCAGGCTAAAAGCTGAAATACTCGGAAAAAAGGTAGTTAAATATTGGCCTGCCATTTGTGATAAAAGTCCCATGGCAATTAAAAGACCAATAAAATAACAAAGACTTGCAAGCATACCAACGCGATGACCACCCCATTGGCTTGCATAGACATAGAATGATCCCTCTTGTGGATAGAGAGCTGCTAAACGAGCAAGAGATAAAGCCATAAACCATACCGAAACCACGACGAGTAAATAAGCGATAATACCCGCAGGCCCAACATTTGCAGCCATAGTAGCAGGTGCGGTAAAAATGCCAGAACCGATCATGGCATTCATTCCAATAATAGTTGCGGTAGCGACCCCAATTTTTGAGGCTTCGTGTTTGTTCATGATAACCTTTTTACTTAGGTAATAATACATGTTATATTAAAAGGGTAAGTCTTCATTTAGATTACACATCAGATCAACTTTAACAAGAAAAAAATCAATGGAATATTGTTCTTATTATCAGGCAAATATATCTAAATCTGAAGTTTGGTATGTCACCGCGATTTTGCGCAGCTTTGAGCATGTAGCATTTGATAGAACGATTGATGTACAAGAAAGTCGGTTTGAGTTTTATGTAGCACCTGATTTAGAACTAGTTTTTTTACATATAATGAATCATTTTATACAAAAAGGTTTGGTAACGAAACTTGAAAAACTCCCTAATCGTTTAATGGATCCCAGCCAAGTTTTATAATAATTGATGAAAATATTTGGAAAACTTTCAATCAAAACAAGCTTTCATTCATGGGCTACCCAAGCGCAAACTAATACGCTCGATCTGAATGACTTAGTGGTAAAAAATCCCTTCTCTACCTTTTTTTTACAGGTTCAAGAAGATGGTGATGGTACTCCTGCTATTAAGGCAAAAGATATTATTATTGTAGATCGAGGTTTAACAGCTCAGCATAATATGCTGGTAGTAGTCCGTCTGGTAGATGAGCTAGTGATTAAAAGGCTTTTATTAGTCCATGAAGAATATTATTTAGTTTCAGAATATCAATACGTAAAACCAATAAGAATTACCTCAGAGCTCGATTATGAAATATGGGGGGTAATTACCTATGTTATACACCCGGTCACCTAAATTATTTTTTTTAGTTGATTGCAATAATTTTTTTGTTTCTTGTGAGCGCGTTTTTAATCCTAAGCTAAAAAACAAACCAGTTGTTATTCTTTCAAGTAACGATGGCTGTGTTATTTCCCGTTCGCAAGAAGCTAAAGCATTACAAATTCCTATGGGAGCTCCTTTTTTTGAGTATGAGCAATTATTTAAAAAACATGGTGTAATCGTGCATTCATCTAATTTTGCATTGTATGCTGATATGTCTGCTCGGGTAATGGCAACTTTAGAAACTTTTTCTCAGGAATTAGAAATTTATTCAGTTGATGAAGCATTTTTGCTTATGCCATTTTCTTTATCTCAAGTCGATTTAATTGCTTATGGATATACAATACGACAAAAGATATATCAAGCTACGGGAATTCCCGTTTCTATTGGTATTGGTTCTACCAAAACATTAGCAAAACTTGCCAATGCGATTGCCAAAAAAGGAGCTTTTGTTTATTACCTAGAGCATAACGAGCAACTTAATAAAACGCTCTCAGAGTTACCAGTTAATGAGGTATGGGGGATAGGAAGACGGTATAATCGTTTTTTGCAAGCGAAAGGCATTAAGACTGTTCTTGATTTAAAAAATCTTGATCATCAATGGGCGCGTAAACAACTTACTATTAACGGTTTAAAAACGGTATTAGAGTTGAATGGTGTTTCATGTTTTGCTATTAATGCTGCTGATGAAGTTAAAAAAACTATCACCGTATCGCGGATGTTTGGACAACCGATTACTGAAAAGTCTCAATTGTACGAAGCAGTTACTGAGTATACCACATCAGCATTGCGCAAACTTCGTAATCAAAATAGTCTTGCTAGCAATATTACCGTTTTTGTAATGGTTAGGCAGTATCATGATGCAACACGATTATTTTATCAAGAGACTAAGTCTTTAGCATTACCGACAGCTTATACTCCTGATTTTATTAAAGCTGCTAAAAAATGTATTGATCAGTTGTATCAAGCATCGTTAATTTACAAAAAAGTTGGCGTTACTTTGAGTGGATTTGTACCGGCTGATTTTAAACAATTGTCATTGGCAGATAAAATTTCTTTTTATAACGAAGAAAAAGAAAATCTTATGAAAGCGGTTGATCTTATCAATAACAAATGGGGCAAGAACACGGTATTTTATGCTGCTGCCGGCACTCATCAACAATGGTGGGCAAAAAGTTTAAAGCGAACACCGTGTTACACCACTAGCTGGCAAGAACTTTTAAAAGTGCGAATTGCTTAATTGCCTGAAATAGTTCCAATGTGTGAGTTTTCAAGTTCTTTGCCATCTAGGACTAATGAAACATAATAGGTTTCTGGTGTGGTGCTTTTTGAACTACGCCATATTTTTTTAGTATCAATTTCTTCTATGTTATGTTCTTTTAATGCGTGTAAATGAGCGGTTATCTGATCACGATAAATTGAATGATGCCAGGTTCTTGAATACACATAAAAAGTCAGATACAAAAGTTCTTGGTTGTTTATTAAAAATGCAATACCGGTATCAAACTCCGGAAAAAATTCTCCGCCCATTGATTTTGGAATTTTGATAGTTTTATTAATTTGATTTAAGCCAGGGTTAATTGTGAAAAGTTTATTGTATTGAGGATCTTTTGCGACAACTATTTGATTGGTTTTATTATCAATGGTTGTGATTACTAACTGGGGAAAATCTACCTCAGCGGCATTAGTTAACCAGGATAAAGGTAGTAGTGATAGAATGGCAGCTAAAATTACTTTTTTATTTTTAATCATGATAATCCTTTTTTAAAATAGGTATTTGTTATTGATTATGGCATATTTATTTTCTAATAGTCAATAATGCATAGAGCTGTTAAAAATGATTATTGATATTAAATAGGACGGTTATAATAGATTTTTATAAAAAGTTGTTGCATAATCATGCCAAAGTAAAAAACAAAAAAAAGGAAACTGTATGAAGAAAATAACTACTCTTATTGCATTTTTGGTAATAAATTCGGTTCATGCTATGGAAGACTGTCCCCATTGGTGTGCACCAGAAGAAACAAAAAATGTGAGAGATATTGAAGATTTATCTTTGTGTGCAGTAAAAACTAAAAAAAGTTCTTATAACGGTTATCAAGATCCAAAAGAGCTAAATCAGCAGATTCAATTTTTAAGAGACAAAATGGAATCTGCTGATATTTATACGCTTGTAACCTTGAATGAACAACTCAAAATATTACAAGCACGTCAAAGACAATTGTTAGAAGAATAATTAAAGATTGCATGCTTTTTCTATACGCTGTGTAGATTCAGTAGCACCCAAAATATCGATAATTTCATTGATGGCAGGTCCATTGGGGTTGCCTATTAATGCTAAACGTAACAATTTAAAAAGATGCGCAATAGTAATGTTATGTGCCTTAGCTTCTTGTTTTAAATGAGCCATAAATTCAGCTGAATTTTCTATTTTCACCAGGTGATTTTTTATCAATTGTTGAACTGGCGCAATGTTTTCTTGGCCAATTGCGTGAGCAAGCGTATCGCGGGTTATTGCAGGTTTATTGAAATAGAATGCGATCAGCTTAGGAACGTCATCTAATGTTTGAATATCAGTTTTAATAAACGTTACCAGCTTACCCAATTCTTCATCAGAAAGTGTATGCGCTTCTTCATAAGCTGCTAAAATAACTGGCTTGCAATAAGAAAGAAGTTCGGCATTGCTAATGCGATTAATCCATTTGTGATTCAGCCAACGTAATTTTTCTACGTCGTATCTCACGTGTCCTGTTGAACTCAAGTTATTAAAATTTAAAGCATTAATAAGTTCTGGTAATCCCATAATTTCTTCGGTAAAAGCACCACCACCGATTATTGCTAAATAATTATCGATCGCCTGCGGTAAAAAGCCTGTTTTACGCAAATCTTGTAATGAAAAACCAAAGTCACGCTTGGATAATTTTTTACCTTGGGCATTACAAATAATGGGTAAATGCCAAAAGAGAGGAACATCTTTTTCAAACGCATGGTATAGCATTACTTGGCCAGCCGTGTTGGTAAGGTGATCTTCGCCTCTGATAACATGGGTTATTTCCATAAGCATATCATCAACAAAGTTAGCAAACATAAAAGTTACGGTGCCATCAGCGCGAGTTAGAGGGAAATCTGAAAAATTCTTGATATCAAACTTAATAATACCACGAGCAAGGTCTTGAATGCTGATTTCTTTTGATTGATCAAGCTTAATACGCCATACAAAAGGCATATTTTTATCAAGCAATTCTTTGATTGCTGATTCAGAAAGATTTAAGCAAGCACGATCATAACGCGGAGGCAATTTAAGAGCCATTTGGCGTTGACGTTTTTTTTCTAATTCTTCAGGAGTGCAAAAACATCGATAAACGAGATTTTTTTGTTTGAGAAGCTCAAGTTGCGCTAAATAAATATCCCCTCGTTGTGATTGAAAATAAGGGGTATGGGGGCCACCTTTTATAGGGCCTTGGTCATAATCAAGCCCAAGCCACAGTAAATCATCAATAATTTTTTCGGCCTTAGGATCAAAATTTCTCTGTTGGTCGGTATCTTCTATACGCAAAATGAAGGTGCCGCCGTGTTGGCGAGCAAATAAATAATTCATTAACGCGGTACGAACATTTCCAAGATGCATCATGCCAGTAGGGGCAGGAGCAAATCTAACACGGACAGGAGATAGGGCCATGAAAATCCTATAAACTAAAAATATAAACAATTGTATTTATTTTACCTGCGGATATGCCCTAAGTCTATAGCTTTACTACTTAGAATATTTTTTTCTTTTCTTGCTTTGACAAATTTGGACCTATTTTGCTAGCATCTTTGCGGATTTATTAATTTTAAAAAAAGAGAGAGTATATGAAAAAATGTATCAAAATTGTTATCAATTCAACATTGCCAGAAACTTTTGTTGCAAAATATATTCAAAAAAATGCAAAAAATTTTGAATTAGAAGGTCTGGCTCACAAATTAACAGACCAAGTTAAAATTGTGGTTTGTGGGTTAAAAGATAATATTGACCAATTTACCGATCTTCTTCACAAAGAATTATCCAAAATAAAAGTACATGATACACAAATAGAGCCCTTTGCTAAAGATAAGGATTATCGAGGCGTATTTAGAATTTTAGAATGATTACCTGCTGCGATAAAGCTCACTCAACGATTTAATAATACTAAGCCCATTCTTTTTTTCATGATCATATTCGCTCATGATTTGCATGACGCTATTAAGAATGGGAATACTACTTTGGGTCTCATCGTTGTAGAGGGCTAAAAATTCTAATGCTGAAACATTTTCTTGCGCAAGAAGCATGGCAACATCAGTATGAAGTGAATGATAGGTAAGAAAAAGCAAATCAGCGCTTGTTTTAAAAGACTGCAAAAGAAGTTCTACGCGGTTTTTATGATGTGCTGGTGTAGTAATTTTATAGGTAAGAAACCTACCATTGTTTATTTTATCGGCGTGAGTAGTTACTAATTGATTAAATTGATTATAAAGCCAATGGGCTTCATATAAATCTTTAAGCTTACTGATAATATGGTCTTGGTTTTTTTGAGGTTCTTTGTAAGGAAATTGTACTATTTCTGATGCTTTTGTGTGAAGGCTGGTTACTAATAAAACAGATATAAGAAATATTTTCATCTTAATTCCATTGGCTGACGTAAATATTTTTTTTGTTACACTGGTTATAGTTTGCACTAATAACAATCAAAAATTAACAAAAAAAGTATCGCACAGAATGCCATTTCACCTTGGTCGTCCTATCCTTTTATTGCTCGCAATTTTTGTTTATCATCTACAGGCTGAAGCTTTTGCCGGCTCAATGATTCCACTTATTCATTGTAAGGCGAGCGATATTTCTGAACGGTTAAATGATGTAGACCTTGTTATCACAAAACCATTTTTAGTTTCTGATATTACTTTTGATTGTGATGTAATGTGTTCATTGCATGAACTTTTATATTTGTTGGGAATTCAAAAGGGCCAAGAGGCAGGTGCCCAAGAGTTAAAAAATGGAATCTTTTATTTATCGCAGAAAAATAAGTTTGAGAGTATCATTCTTTATCTTATTGATGATGGTGATGCAAAAAAGCTCCATATAGTGCTTAAATCTTGGTGGACATTTGTTAAAGTGCGCTGCAAAGGTATTTTGTTGGGCAAAGAAACGATTTTGCGTGATTATCTTATGCAACCGGGCGATCGCTTTGATCCTGCCAAACATATCCATTCTTTGATGCGCATCAAATCTTCATTAAAAGGGCAAGGGTATTTTAAGCCAACTATTACCAGTGAATTTATTAAGGATGCACAAACAAAATCGGTAGAAGTTATTTTAAGAATTAATAAAGGTGAAAAATTTACTATAAAACAAAGTTCTATAGCTATCGAGGGACAGATTTCTGATTCAGACAAAAAAAACTTAATTTCCAAAATTTATGCCAATTTTTTTAAACCGCTTGTTAATAGTGTCTATGATAAATCATCAATAAACAGACAATGTCGTGAATTAAAAGAATATCTGGAAAAAAAGGGATATCCGCATATTGCAATCGATCTTAAAGAACAGATTCATGAAAAACAAGCAACGATAGATCTTATATGGACAGTGGATTTATTTCAAAAAAAAGAATTTGTATTTTTTGGTAATCATCATTTTTCTAAACAACAATTACTTGATGAAATATTGTTATTTGGTCGCTCAGCATGGCTTCTTCCGGCTCATATGTTGGCGCATGAATTGGTAAATAAATATCACCAAAAGGGATATTCTTTGGTATCAATTGATACCAAAGAAGAATCTGATCGCTCTTTTTTTCTGGTAAATGAAGGACCACGTTTTGCTATTAAAGAAATTGTTTTTGATGGGGTAGATTCTTTTGAGCATCAACTGCTAATAAAGAAATTTTTTTCGTCGGTATTAAAATCGCATTATTTTGATGAAGCATTGTTAAAAAAATGTTTAGACGAGTTGATTGTTTTTTATTTGTCGTCTGGTTATTGGGAGATAAAGGCTCAGGATTATCAGATTATTCCTTTGTCAGGTAGTTCTGGAACTGCGCAAGTTAAAATAAAAATTCAAGAAGGCCCGTGTATTCATCTTAATAGTATATCGATTGTTCCTTTTACTCACTTGGAAAACAAATGTCCTTTTACCGTAAGAAATGGTTTAGAGTCAGTGCCATTTAATTTCTATCATCTCAAAGAACAGCGATCCTGGATTGTTGCATCGTTAGAAAAAGAAGGATACACGACAGTTACTCCCACTCCTGAGATTAAACGATCAGGAAATATGGTGGATGTAATATGGCATGTGAGTGTAGCTCAAAAAAATCGTATTTTTGGTAAGACAATTTTACAAGGTAGTAGTTCTTTTCCATATGAATATATCATGCGAGAGCTGTCTTTTGTGCAAGGACAAACAGTTGATCCTCAAAAAATAAGAGCTACACATCAACGGTTAAAGCAGCTTGAACTTTTTGATAGTATTCAAGTTACGCAAGGACGATCACCATTTTCAGATATTGAACAGCCAATTTTGATAAAAACAATGAAAGACGACCCTTTTGAGCTACGCCTTCGCGGTGGTATGGGACTTTTGCAATTAAATAAACAATATACCTTTGCTGGTATTACCTACAAGGCTGGTGGATCATTTTTGTGGAAAAATCCATTTAACTACGCAGATCAAATGCGATTTGATGCCGACTTTTCGTGGAGTGAACGATTTATTGCAGCTCAATATTGCAGGCCCTGGTTATGGAATATACCAGCGCGATGGATAATAGAGCTGTATGACATGCATTACAAACAGCCGGGGATACTTCAAAATCAAAAAAGTCTTTATGAGCTTACCCAACAGGGGTTTTTAATAAGTTTGAATCGTCGTTGGCCGTTTGTAGAGACTGCAGGTAGCATGGGTATTGAATGGATGGAAACGAATGTTATTGAAAAATTATGTGGATATGATGTGAATCCAGCTGTTGCTCGTGCGTTAAATTTTGAACCGTGCTTGGTTGATCGTAAAATTCCTTTTATTTATTGTGAGCCAACTGTTTTTGTTGATTATTTGGATAATAAAGTACAACCTACGCGTGGGTCATTAACGCTTGCTACTATAAAGGGTATGTTCCCTTTAAAATCAATGGATATACAAACTTACTTTGTAAAAGTTCAATTTGAGCAATCACTATATATTCCTGTATTCCCCTGTGTGCTTGCTGTGCGTTTTAGAGTAGGGCACATATTTCATCAACATTTAAGTAGTATAATGCCGTCAGAGCGGTTTTATCTTGGTGGTGCAAACTCAATCCGTAGCTATCAAACGGATATGGCTCCTCCGCTAGGAGAATTGGTTGATCTTAATAGCAAAAAACGATTTGTGCCCCAGGGTGGTAAGTCTATGTTTAACATCAACACAGAAATTAGATTTCCTGTTTATGGGTCTTTAGGTGGAGTGGTTTTTCAGGACCTAGGTGCTTTAAGCAGCAATAGGCTGGCGGATATTACCTCAAAAGATGTTGTTGCTGGTACAGGATTTGGGTTGCGTTATAATACCCCGATTGGCCCACTTCGATTTGATATTGCATGGAAGTGGAATCGGGGCGATAAAGATATAGCTTCTTATGCCTGGTTTATCACTTTTGGCAATGCCTTTTAAGATTTGTCATCAAATTCATTACTTTTGCGTGGACTTGGCAAACTGTTGTGTCGCTTTAAGCGTGCAATATTGCCATATTCACCGCTATATTCAGACGAAAGTTTTGTTAAATCAAGTACAGGAGGCTTAGGACTAGAATGAGTGTCTTTTTTTTGTATAGGAAGTACAAATTCACTTTTATTGGTTTTGAGACGACTTTTTCTTGATTCATAAAACTCAATTAAGCAATTGCCGCCAATTGTAGCAGCTCCCGTTCTAACTGCTGCTTCAGTTAAATGCGAAGGTGAATAGTCTTGTTGGCACATAATCGGGAGATAGTACCACAGGCCAAGAGTCAAAAAAAGACCGCAGGAAAATAATATATTTTCTTTGACCGTTGTTGAGCAGGTGGCCTTATCATACAGGGTATTATTTTTAATTGATTGCAACGATGCTATAAGCGAGTTTTTTTTCTCTTGAAGCAAAAGCGATGTTTTATGTAATTCATAGCCTTGTTTGCCACAATTGCCACCAGCTACTAAAACAGTACTTCTTACAAATGCTTCTAACAGATGAAAGAAAGAAAAATCACTCGTAAATCGTTCAGGTAGATAATAAAGCATGCCTATGGAAACCAATGCTACCGAGGTGAAGAACCATTGTTTTTCTTTTATAGATTGAATTTGTTTATTTATTTGCTTTATATCTTTTTTTAATTGTACCGCTTGGAGGGGATTATTTTTTTCTTGCCCCCAGAGGTTGACTGAGTTTGTATTGAGTATAATTAACAACACAAAATATAATGAATTTTTACGCATAAAATTCCTCCTTTTTTAACCTTAATTGAATAATTATAGCTCATTTGCAATCTGACATACTATTTCTTTGATTTCTACGCAAAAAATCGGTATTTTAAAATACAATTAATTTTGATAATTACGGTAAAAATCGGAGGTCGCCTCTCATTATGAATAATAAAACAATAAACTCCTCAAATCTCCATGTTGTGAGCGGCAATCAAAAGGCACATTCTCATTGTCACGATCATAGTCATGGCCATGACCACAGCTTATTATCTGAATTGGCTCATCATTTGCCTTACGCTATTTTCTCAGTGGCTTTTTCTCTTATTATTTTGAGTATGGTAAGTTTTTTTTCTGCTGGGTTTGATCATGCCGTGTTAAAAAAGGGCTCAAAAATGCTCTTTCACGGGTTTCATTTTATGCATATTACCTTTGCAGCAACCGGAGTGTTAATAACTTTTTTACGGTTTTCTAAAAACATATTACGTGCCTTGATAACCGGTATATCTTCAACGGTATTTTTCTGTACTATTTCCGACTCAGTACTTCCCTATTTAGGTGGAACGGCGCTTGGTGTGAATATGCATTTTCATTTATGTTTTTTTAAAGAATTGCCAAATGTACTTCCTTTTTTGGCTATAGGATTGATAAATGGGTGGGTAATGAGTAGGCATCCAAGCTCTCGCCAAGGGTTTTACTCAATTTCTTCTCATTTTTCTCATATTTTTGTAAGTTCTCTTGCTTCAACCTTTTATTTGGTTTCGCATGGTTTTTTTGATTGGCATAAACAAATTGGTTTTGTATTCTTGTTTTTGGTAATAGCAGTAGTTATACCATGTACTTTAGCTGATGTAGTAGTTCCAATGACGTTTGCGAGGGCCGGTAAAAAAGATGAGAAGCATTAAGTTAAAGAACATAAAAAAAAGTTATCATGGTGAAGTTATTATTGAAAATCTTAACCTCACCATTCCCAGCGGAACTATTTTTGCGCTTCTTGGACCAAGTGGTAGCGGCAAAACAACATTACTCAGACTTATCGCTGGTTTTGAGACCGTGGATGAAGGACAAATTTTCTTAGGTAATCAAGACATTACTCACGTTCCTATTCACGAGCGTCGCATAAACACTGTTTTTCAAAATTATGCCCTGTTCCCCCACTTAAATGTGTTTGATAATGTAGCCTATGGCTTACGCATAAAAAAAGTTCCGGCAGATCAGATTCAAGAAAGAGTCCGTAAGATCTTGAAAACAGTCCATTTAGAAAAACAAATCTATAAATCGATTAATCAGCTTTCAGGGGGGCAGCAACAGCGTGTTGCGCTTGCACGTGCGATTATTAACGAGCCGGATGTATTATTACTCGATGAGCCATTGGCAGCATTAGATTTAAAACTCCGTGAGCGTATGTTGCTTGAGTTAATCGATTTACAATCTATGCTCAAAACTACTTTTGTCTATGTGACGCACGATCAGTTTGAAGCTCTTACCGTTGCTGATACTATGGCAATTATGAATTATGATGGCGAAATTGAGCAAGTTGGTACACCAAAAGAGATATATGAATTTCCAGTCTCATCGTTTGTAGCACGTTTTGTAGGTAGCACTAATATTTTTCATGGCACACTCCAAAAAAGCGCAGACAGTGCACACCTGGTAATACCTGATTTAGGTAGTTTTGAAGTGGCATTGCCAAAAAATAAAGAATTTGAACATGGCACCCAGCTGTATATGAGTTTGCGCCCTGAAAAAATCGAAATTAGCAAAGTCCCGCTTGAAAATTTTTCTAACTGCTTAAAAGGTACGGTTGCCTCAATTGTTTATCATGGCCGCTCAACCCAATACAATGTGCGGCTTGCTAATGACTTTTTAGTGCAAGTGTTTGAGCAAAATGAAGAACATTTTCCTAAAGAAGTCATTGATTATGATGATCAGGTATTTTTATATTGGCAAAAAGAAAACGTGGTGCTTTTAGAGAGATGAAAAACGCAATAACCGCTATTAAAAATAAATACACAGCATTTTCTTTATATATACCAGCGCTTTTATGGCAATTTCTCTTTTTTTATATCCCCGCAGCTGGTATTGTCTTGTTGAGTTTTATAGGTTTTGATGCACAAGGGTGGTATTTTACTACCGAATTTTATAGCAGTCTTTTTGCATCAATTTATTTTCGTGTTATTGCACGTTCTTTATTGCTTGCTTTAGCTACGAGCTTTACCTGTTTATTGGCTGCATATCCTATGTGTTATTTTCTTGCGGTAAAAGCAAGAAAAGCTAAAAATATTCTTTTATTTTTTTTAATTTTACCATTTTGGACAAGCTTAATGGTGCAAGTGTACTCCTGGTTTTTTATTTTAGAAAAACAGGGTCTGCTGAATAGCATATTGCTAAAATTGGGCTTTATATCAGCGCCAATTCCTTTTTTAAATTCGTTGTTTGCTATCTACTTGGTGATGGTGTATTGTTATTTGCCATTTATGATATTTCCTTTATATGCAAATCTAGAGAAATTAGATCGTCGATTATTAGAAGCATCATCAGACCTGGGTGCTAATGCATGGAATACCTTTAAACATGTTACATTGCCTTTATCTCTACCAGGCATTAGAACGGGCTTTTTTTTGGTGTTTGTACCAGCCTTTGGTGAATTAGTAATTCCCGTACTCTTAGGTGGCGGACGTTATTTATTTGTTGGTCCACTTATTTCACAATTTTTCCTTTCAGCGCGCGATATTGGTAGAGGATCTGCGTTTACGATATTGAGTGGAGTTGTTCTTGCTCTAAGTGCATGGGCAATAATGCGTGTATTTAAATGGTTTATTAATCCTCGCGTACAAAGGAAATAATTATGGCCACTTCTCGATTTAAAATATCAACTTCTTCCTTTTGGCCGGTGGTGGGATTAGTAACCTATCTTTTTATGTATTTGCCCATTATAGTACTGGTTTTATTTTCCTTTAACCATGGCGCAACACCATTTGAGTGGGAAGGATTTTCGCTTCGTTGGTATCAAGAATTGTGGCAAAGTGCTGCTATTTGGATTGCTCTTAAAAATTCATTAATCGTAGCAGGTGCTACGGTGTTATTAAGCCTCACTTTAGGAACTCTTTTTGTGCTATATAGCAGTAAAAATTACGTAGCAAATTTGGTGGTACTTTTTTATGCAAGTCTTGCAATGCCAGAAATTGTTTTAGCAGTTGGATTACTCAATTTATTTATTATTCTGAGCGTACCTCTTGGACTGACAACGTTAATTGCTGGCCATACTTTGATTGGACTTGGCTATGTGGTGCCTATTGTCAAATCTCGCTTTGATGAACTTGATAAACGTTATATGGAAGCTTCTATGGATTTAGGTGCAACACAAGGACAAACCTTTAGAAAAGTATATATTCCTTTACTTGCACCAGCGTTGGCAGCAGCATCATTGTTAGTGTTTGTCGTATCGTTGGATGATTTTATTATTTCATTTTTTTGTGCGGGATCAGCAACGCAAACGTTGCCCATACATATTTTTGCTTTAATTAGAAGTGGCGCTACGCCAGTGATAAACGCTCTTTCGACATTGTTATTGCTTATAAGTAGTGCTTTAGTGTTATTGTTCTCTTCATTGAAAATTAAAAAGATGGATTTTCTCCAATGAACAGCAGATCGTTCTCTTTTTTTTGGTATCCGATAATTGTTGCAGGGTGGTTGAGCATTATCTTTTTATTTTTGATGATTCCTAAAATACACCAAAAATTGGTAACGGCTCGCTTGAGTTTAACAATTTTAGTGCCGCCTGCTATGTTTGATGAGCAGACTTTTAAAAAGTTTGAAAAAGAATCTGGTATAGCATTACATGTTGCTTACTATGAAGATAGCCAATCATTGTTGAGCAAAATGCGCACTACTGGTGGCAAAGATTACGATTTGATTATGCCTGATGACCATTCGATAGAATTGTTAAAACAAGAAGGGTTACTCAAAAAAATTCAACCCGATAAGATTGCTGCATGGTCTTTGATTTTTCCACAATTAATGGGACATTATTTTGATAAAACTAACGAATATGCAGTTCCTTATTATTTGGGAGTTTATGGTATTGGCTATAGCACTGATGATTTTCCGCAGGGCATTCCCCTTGATAGATGGGATATTCTTTTTAGTCCAGGTAAATACACCGTATGCATGACCGATGAAGCACGTGAAGCGGTAATGCTTGCAGCGTTGCACCGTTTTGGCTCGATTAATGCCTTAACTAACAAAGAAAAATTAGCTGAAATTAAGCAGGTACTTCAGCAACAAAAAAAGCATATAGAAACTTACAGTATTGAACGTGCAGCAAGTTTATTAAAAACAAAAAGTTGTCAATTGGCCTTGGTTCTTTCATCAGAATATATGCGATATAAAGCTCATACTCCCAATTTAGGTTTTGTTATACCATCGTCAGGAAGTTTAGCGGTGATTGATGCATTTGCTATTCCTGCTGCTACACAAAAAGATGAATTAGTATATGCCTTGCTTAACTTTTTACTACGGCCAGACGTAATTGAGCACAATGCAGCGTTATATGGCTATTGCCCGGCTCGCACCGATGTTGCGGCGCTAGACAAAGAATGGTGCACTAATTTAATTGAAAATATTAATCGTTATGATTTTCTGCGTAATATAATTCCTGATCAAGAAATTAACCAATTGTGGATTGATGTCTTTGCGTAATGATCATTGACATGTATTGTTAAAAAAATTGATCTTGATGAGAGTAAGAGCACTATTAAAAAAGGAGAACCATGAATTGTACAAAACATGCAATGGCAGTTTTATGCTTAATGCTTTGCTGTTCGGTAATTGCACATGACGATCAAACTACTTATTCTGCGTCGCTGATTGATCCTGTTTCATGCGAAAAACACGAAAAGCCAGTTACCAAAGAACTTTATTTTTCACAATTATTAAAAACAGTTGAAGAATTGGTTACTGAGTGTAAAAACCTAAAAGAATCGCTTACTATGCAATCTGATTTTACCGACAACGCAGCAATACATGAATTATGTGATCGCTTATCAGTTTCAATAAATGAAAATAATCAAATTGTTTCGCCAGATGTGCAATCTTTGCATGCAAAAGCATTAGCAAAATTACTTAAACGTAGTAAAGAACTAAAAGCATTAGTAGATTTGATTCACACTAAAGATTTACGTGGATTAAAAACTGCCCTAGATAAAGTAAAAAAAGAACTAGTTGAAGAATTGAGTATTATTAAAAATGATATTCAGGCAAATCAAGATGGTATAACTAATTCTGGTCAGATGCTTGAGAATATCGAAATGCGCGTTGCGTATCTTGAATCAGTTTTGCTCAGCGTCGAGCAAAAAGTAATGGTTCTTGCTGATGCCTATCAAGATTTGGCTAGTACTATAGGCAGTACTACCGATGAATCGGCTAATGCTGATGATCTTGATAGTGTTATTGCCATAGACCAAGCGCAATTAAGTTTAATTACCTGGCTTAAAACGGTGTACAAGCAATTAAGAGCAGATGACTATATTTCGTAAATAGAATATTTATAAGGCGCAACATATGTTGCGCCTTAATCTTAATGTGAATCCATTTTTTCTTTTTTGTGCTTTTCTTGTAATTTTTGTGCTTGAGCTGCGATGGCTTTAATATACTGCGATTATACTAGAAAGAGTTGGTTAATGGCACATTTTCTGGCAGGGCCATCAAACTTTATGTTTGTCATAATTTCGGTTATTCTAAAAAGCAATAAAATGCTCTTTATTATTGCAAAGGAATTACCACATGTCATCAATCCCTAAGAATAAATGGTATGTTACTACTCCTATTTACTATGTTACCGCACGACCACATTTAGGGTCGTTATATTCTACCGTGCTTGCCGATGTGAGTGCGCGATGGAATAAGATTAAAGGTAAAAAGGTGTTTTTCTTAACGGGTACCGATGAGCATGGCCAAAAAATAGCCCAAGCGGCTGAGCAAGCGGGCAAAAAGCCCAAAGAGTTTGTTGATAGCTTTATAGATGCGTATAAAAAGGCTTGGTCTGATTATGAAATTGAATATACCAAATTTATTCGCACTACTGATGATTATCATGTAAAAGCAGTACAAGATTGGCTTTCTCAATTGTTAGCGCAGGGCGATATTTATAAAGCATTTTATAAAGGCTGGTATTGTACTTCGTGTGAAACATTTGTTACTGAGCATGAAGCTCATGAGCAAGAAATGCCGCCGTGCCCTTCATGTGGCAGAGCGACCCATTGGGTGTCAGAAGAAACTTATTTTTTTAGATTGTCTGCCTATCAAGAGCGTTTATTAAAATTTTATGAAGAAAACCCTGATTTTATTGTACCAAAAGAGCGTTTTGCCGAAGTTATCAGTTTTGTAAAATCGGGTTTAAAAGATTTGAGTATTTCTCGAACTACCATTACGTGGGGTATTCCATTTCCGGGCGATAATAAACATGTAACCTATGTGTGGGCTGATGCACTTAACAATTACATTACTGGCGTAGGTTATGATCAACCAGGCAAAGAACAGGAATTTAATTTCTGGTGGCCGGCCGATGTGCACATTATGGGCAAAGATATTGTGCGGTTCCATGCGGTGTATTGGCCAGCATTTTTAATGGCAAGTGGTCTGGCATTACCAAAACATTTATTGGTGCATGGATGGATTAAAGTTGGTGCGCAGAAGATGTCCAAATCATTGGGCAATGTTATTGACCCTATCGCATTAAAAGAAGCCTATGGTGCTGATCCAGTTCGTTATTACTTATTACGTGCTCTTGCTATTACTCATGATAGTGAATTTAGCATTGCAGATCTTGAGCAAAAGATTGAATCTGATTTAGCCAATGATTTGGGTAATTTACTTAACCGATTAGTAACATTGGCTCATAAGTATGATTTTTATGATGTAGCACCAAAAGCCGTATGGTCAGTCGCTGCTATTGAATTACGAGACCAATGCTTAAATGCTGTTCAAGAATATGAACTGAGCATGGATGAATTTCAATTTCACATGGCATTGGCAAAGCTGTGGAAATTTATTAATCAGGTAAATGCTTATTTTCATTCACAAGAACCATGGAAATTAGTAAAAAATAATCGAGCAGAGTTTGAGCAGGTAATAAGTGCTGCTGCTCATGGGTTGTACACCGTTGGATTATTATTATGGCCGGTAATGCCTGAAAAAATGGAGCAATTGCTTAAAAGTTTGGGCAAAACAATAGCTCATGAGACCAATATAGTTGATTTACTTAAGCTTGGTATATGGAAAGAACGATTTATGTTACACAAAATTGATGCCTTATTTGCAAAACCAATGAGTGAGCGAGAAACTGCTGCACCAGAAAAAATTGAACAACCAAAAATTGAAGAACCAACCTATATTGGCATAGAAGATTTTGCCAAAGTTCAACTCAAAGTAGGTACTATTAAAGAATGCACTTTTGTAGATCAATCAGATAAATTGCTTAAGCTACAAGTTGATTTTGGTGCTGATGGTATGCGACAAGTATTGTCTGGCATTCGTAAATATTATCAACCTGAACAATTGATTGGCAAACAAGCTTTGTTTGTAGTAAATCTTAAGCCAAGAAAGATTTTAGGCTTAGAATCACAGGGTATGATGCTTTTTGCAAAAGATGAAGCTGGTAATCTTAAACTTATGATGCCCGAGCAACCAGTGATTTCCGGGTCGCAATTAAGTTAAGGATTTTTTTGATGATGCTTTTTGCTTTTCTCATTCTTTTTTCTATAACATCGGCACTAGCTATGGACATTGAAATGGTTGATGAGCACCAGGGAATACCATTATGCATTGCGCAAGCTCGTAAAAGCGCTCCGGTATTTTTTGTTGCTACTCAATCAAAAAAACAAGGTGTTAAAAGAAAAGTGACCGATGACCACGCATTTGCTGCTCAAAAAAAAGTAAAATTAGAAAAGCATACTGGTTTTAAAAGAGCTGCATCAAACGAATTAGGTGGACCAACTAAAAAACGCAAAATTGTTCATGAAGGTATTCTGCCTTGGGGAAAACATAATAACTGTGCGCATCTTGAAGCTTATATAGCGATAAAAGAAGATA
Organism: Candidatus Babelota bacterium; assembly: GCA_049325595.1. Lineage (GTDB taxonomy): Bacteria > Babelota > Babeliae > Babelales > Vermiphilaceae > Noda2021. The sequence continues at coordinate 122,463 of JBMOLF010000001.1, read as the reverse complement.
AACCAATTTGTCTTTTAAAAGAACTTGAAAATAAAGAGGAATTGGTTTGTGCTCTTGGTGCCTTATTGTCGGGAGATACGGTAATGGTACCTGTTTGCCTATCAGCACTTTCAAAGATGTTTTGTGGCAAAAAGATCAATTTAAATTATTTTGGTTTTTCACCAGAAGATGGTAAACACCACCCCTTGAAAATAACCTATTTACCAGAAAGCTTTGTGTCTTTATTACGGGAAGATGAGCCGTTTGAGATTTTCTTGCCTGCAAGTGTTGAACGTAAAGACATACCATTATGGTTGATCCCGGCGCAAAAAAAATTAGGATTTTCCCAGCATATTTTTGAACACGTATATAAGGTCAAAACCAACAATGCAAATCAAGAAGATATGAGTATGATGATGGAGGGCGCAGAAGAATATTTGCCCGATCTTTCGGTTATTTCTCTTTCTTCTCCTAGGGTTGATGAAGCACATGGTAGAACTTAAAGATCTTGATTATTCGCATATTGCTATTTATAAAAAACTTTTTGAACCCAACTTGTGGCCTTATTTGCAGGTTGCTTGTTGGGAAGATGAAGAAGCATATCTTGAGCTTTGTTTAACCCGAAAAGAACGTGGTATTCCAACTTTTTTTTATTTGATTTATGCACCAAAAGAAAATGCATATGTTGGTGCGATACAAATACGACTTCCCGATGAAAACCCAGGCCAACTCTATTGCTGGATCAACAAGCAATATTGGGGTAAAGGATACCTTCAAGAAGCCATAAAAAAAACTGCTACTATTTACTTTAATGAAACGGGGTTAACAGAATTTACCGCACGCGTATATTGCGAAAATCCGCGAAGCTATAAGGCATTGCTCAAAGCAGGCTTTGAACCAGTGGGCATTGGTTCAGGATTGTATGGAAATCAATGGATATTAATTTTTAAAAAATCTAATCTATGAAAAAATATTTGATATTTCTTTTCGCGTTCAACAATGTTCCCTTGTTAACTATGGATATAGATTATTGTTGTATTGAAGAAAACAAGAAACAACTTATTCGGAGTCATTGTTTTTCAGGCAAGAAAAGAACGCATGATGATTATTATCATGAAATGGGCCCGGAACATAAAATAAGAAAACGAGCACAAGAATTACAAGCCTATGTCTTAGTGAGAGATAGCCAATGGTACCCATTTAAAAATTTTCAAGAGAATGAAAAATTATCTACCACTATTAAAATTGATGATTGTGATAATAATAATCTAATTAATGATTACATGGTTCCGGTATTTGTGTATTACAAGTCATATGCTCATAATGGTATTCAGACTTGTGAATACAATTATTTGAACAACAAAAATAAATCAACCGTAGATGCCTTGCCAATTAAATATTTACCCTTCAATTGGTTAATGCGCATGGGGAATTGTGGTTTATCTGTGTATCTTAGCAAAGATAAGGGATTAAGCTTTGATACGCGGCTTGAGATTCATCCCGCTCCCTGTGTTAAGCGCATACAGGGGCAGTTTGAAAAACAAACAATACAAGACTTTCAACAAATATTGAGCGAGAAATTCTCTCAATATGTTGATAAAGAAATTAATGAATTTTTCTTAGATACCATGGAGTTCTAAAGTTTATTCTTCTTTGGTATAGCCACATTTTTTGTCTGAGCAAAAGAGGGTAACTTTACCTTCTTTATCAACTTTTTTTACTAAAAATGGCAAAGAACAATTTGGGCATGGTATTTCTTCAATATCACCAAATACGGCAAACTTACATTTTGGATAATTGCCACAACCCCAGAAGGTACCACCGCGCCAACGCCGTTGCACTACTTCACCGCCGTCAACCGGGCAGGGGAAACTAGCTTTAACTTGATGGATATATTTGCATTCAGGGTAACCAGAGCAGGCAATAAATGGGCCAAATTTGCCATTTACCTGGCGTAATGGTTTACCACATAATGGACAGGGCTCATCCAATACTACTAATGGTTCAGCTTTAACTAATTCAATAATACCTTGTTCATTTCGCTTAAAATTAGAAGTAAAATCGCAATCGGGGTAACGCATGCATCCTAAAAATTCGCCTGTTTTACCAAAACGAATAGCCAGTTTACCTTCATTGCATTTAGGACAGGTAATATCGGTAGGCTCAGCAATACGTTTACCATCTTTTCCTTTAAAAAGGGCAATATCTTCTTGGAAATTTTTATAAAATTCACGCAACAATTCATCGCGTTGGAACTCGCCCTGCGCTATTTTATCAAGATCTTCTTCCATTAATGCGGTGAATTTAATATTCATGATATGCGGAAGATTTTCTGTTAAGAGTTTGGTTACCGTCATACCAAGTTCAGTTGGGGTAAAACGTTTTTTTGAATCAAGCGTGGTATAAGCACGTGCCCGTATGGTATTCATAATGGTAGCATACGTACTTGGGCGTCCAATACCTTCTTTTTCCATTTCTTTTACTAACGAAGCTTCGGTATATTTTGGAGGCGGTTGGGTAAAATGTTGTTTTGGATTAATTTTTTCAAGATCTAAAGGATCTTTTGCTTTTATGCCATGAGGAATAACTACTTTTTGTTCTTTTTCTTCTTCCTCATCACCAGAATATACTTTTAAGAACCCATCAAAAATTAAGGTAGAACCAGTAACTTTAAAAAGATATTTATCACCTTTAATAACTACTTGGCGCTGAGCATATACTGCCGGCTTCATCTGGCAGGCAATATAACGTTTCCAAATAAGTTCATATAATTTGGCAAGATCTTTTGGTAAATAACGACCAGCACGTTCAGGAGTAATGTTGGCATCAATAGGCCTGATTGCTTCGTGCGCATCTTGGGTTTTTGCTTTACCTTTTGATTTTTCATATACCATAGCCGTTTTTGGCAGGTAATCTTTGGCAAAATGATCGCTAATAAAATCTCGTGCTTGCTTAATAGCGGTGTCTGATAAACGTAGTGAGTCGGTACGCATATAAGTAATGAGCGCGATCGGGCTTTTTGGATCATCGAGCGGAATACCCTCATACAATTGTTGGGCAAGTTGCATAGTTTTTTTAACCGAAAAACCAAGCTGGTTAAATGCCGCTTGCTGTAAAGTACTGGTCATAAAAGGAGCGTACGGATTTTTAAGACGCTCTTTATCAGTAATACTTTCTATTTCATATGAGGCAGCTTTTAATTTTTTTACTAATTCATCAGCTTGTTGTTTACTGCTAATTTCGGCCTTTTCTTTACCAATATGAGTTAATGCTGCTTCTATTTTGCCATGATCACCGGAAAAAATTCCTGCAATGGTCCAATATTCTTCTGGTTTAAAGCTACGAATTGCTTCTTCACGGTCGCAAATTAAGCGCAAAGCAACTGATTGCACACGACCAGCAGAAAGACCCGGTGCTAGTTTAGTCCATAAAATAGGTGAAACTTCATAACCCACCCAACGATCAAGCACACGGCGTGCTTGTTGAGCAGCTACTTTTTGTAAATCCACCTCAAAAGGATTTTCAATTGCCTCAGTAACGGCTGATTTGGTAATTTCGTTAAAGGTAATACGATGAATTTTCGCTTTTTTCTTGGCAACTTTTTTTATTTCTTGCTCAATATGCCATGCGATAATTTCACCCTCACGGTCAGGGTCGGGCGCTAAATAAATTTCGTCAGCAGAAGAGGCCGCTTTGCAAATTTCTGCAATGGTCTTTTCTTTATCAGGAATAGCAACATATTCAATATCGATAGCATCATCAGAAAGTGTAACACCAACTTTTTTGGCAGGCAGATCCTTAACATGTCCCATAGTGGACATAATTTTAAAATCTTTGCCCAAAAACTTGGATATCGTTTTAATTTTTGCTGGTGACTCTACTATCAGCAATTTTTTCATGGCTACTACTTTCGATCTCTTCAACCAGTTGTTATAAACTCGAGCCGTCTATTAATTGTTAAAAGTAATGAATAATGTTGTATCATTCTTATAAATTTTGTCTATTACTACATTTTAGGATAAGCAAAATATTTTCAAAAAGTCAAATATGGCAAATTTTAGATTGAGATTCCCATAATTTTATGTTAGTTTTAGCGGTCAAAAAAAAGTTTCGAGCTATTTTTATGAGAATTTATGAGAAAAGTCCATTTTAATGTTTGCTACTTAATAATTATTCTGTTGTCTTTCTATTTTAATAATATTGTACCTAATTCAGAAGAAAAACCAAAATCTGTAGCTGAATTAGTCGATAAAAATATCAAAAAAATTCCTATTGAGGATAGTGCGTATTGTAGTGATCAGCAAGAAGATAGTTTGTTGCTTTCTCTAGTTCAAAAGCAAATGTCTGAACGACTTAAACAAATTATTTATAATCTTCGTTATCCATTAATATATGCAAAGGCAAAACCTAAAAGGCTTTTATTGGTTGGTCCTCCTGGATGTGGGAAAACAACATTAGCAAAAGCGATAGGACATATGCTTGAGGCAGATTATATAGTGATAGAAGCACCTTTTGTTGCCAATGAATATAAACATTCCGGTCCTCAAAATTTATTAAAAATATTTGGTGAAATTTTAGAATCAAATCAAAAAATGACCATTATTATCGATGAAATCAATGTATTTTTCAAAAATAAAAAAGAGGGACAGGATATTGATCCAGGGTTACTTGAGGCGCTGTGGTTGTTGCTCGATCGATGCGCTCAAAATCCAAATATCTTTTTTATTGCAACTGCTAATGATCTTAACGATATTCCTGGACCTTTAAAAAGTAGATTTGAAGGTTTTATTGTTCCCATAAATCTACCTGACTATGACAATAGGGTAGAAATAATCGCATTTTATTTAGGTCAAATTACTAAAGATTGGACGCGATCGGAATGTCGGTGGCTTGCAACAAAAACTGCGGGAATGTCTATTCGTGAAATTGAATCCGTAATTATACGAGCGGCGCAGTATGCGCATTATAAAAATCCACGAAGCATAATTACAAAAAATGACTTTTTACGTGCCTTGCATGAAAGTAAAAAATCATTTTCGTTAAAAGAATTTATTAATAAAAATAAATTTACTATAAGAGATGTGCTTATATATGGTCCACCCATCTTATTTTCAATGATTAATTTGTACTACACCATTAAAGCCGATAGAAGATATGAGCGCTGGATGAATGATCACGCATGAGACATCAAAGGGTGCTGCAACATGAAGAATAATATAAGTGTAATTCTTTTTAATATATTTATCAGCATAAGCTTATCAAGTAACCTCTATTGCCAGGAAACTATCAACAATACGCGCACATCTATACGAGTAAATGATCTTGTTGACAGGGTTATTACAAAAAAACCAATTATTTATATTGATGAAGATACTGAAGAGAGCACTAAGACATATTCTTTAAAATTTAACCAAAATAATATATTCAATGATGATATTCACTCTATAAGTGATGATTTTGCTAAAAAATTAATAGATTCGGCTCCTGCTGAGGTTGAGGACATTGTTGATAGTTTAATAGATCCAATTTCCAGAGATTTATTGCCCGATAGAATGTTGCTTTTAGGAGAACCTGGAATGGGTAAGACTAGCTTGGCTATGGCTATAGCAAAAGTAACAAAAAGAAGGTATAGACTAGAAAGAGCTCCTGATTTACTTGATAAGTACAAACATTCTGGAGCTGAAAATATAAACCATTTATTTCATACTTTGTTTAAGACTCAAACAGATTGTGTTTTGATTTTGGATGAATTTACTGAGATTACCGATTTGGCTGAAGCTGATAATAAACAAGATAAAGCTGCGGTTGCTAAATTTTGGACAATGCTTGATGATTGTAATAAATATGGAAATGTGTTTTTTATTGGTACTTCTAACAAAGCTTTTCAAGATTTGCCATCACCTATAAAAACACGTTTTATTGATTTTGATATTATCACATTAGGTCAGTCAAGTTATAATTCGCGTAAAGAGGCGATAAGGTATCACCTAGCTGCTCTTAGTATTCCGTATAAAATCAATGATAAATATATAGATTACATAGCCCACCGAACTAAGGGTAAACCTTTAAGAATGCTAGATCGTTTAGTTAAGCAAGCTGCACGTAACGCCAAGATTAGAAACAAAACAGATATTGTTATTCAAGAGCAAGATTTTGAGCGTCTCATCAAAAATTGGAACACATGGAATGACTGGTTTGGTAACTTATACCAAAAAATAAAACCAGGTATGAGAATATTTATTACTCAGGGATTACCAACAGTAATATCGATTCTTAACTTATATTTAAATCAACGCAACTTTTATATACAGTTAAGAACTCAATCAAATCAGTTTGATACTCAATTAAATTTGCAACAACAAAGCTTTAATCATCAGCTCGAACAATCGAATTTTCATAATAATTTGCAGATATACAGTGATGAAAAATTGAAAGACAAAGTATTGGCTTGGCAGGACAATAAATCATTGATTAAGAGCGATACAAAGACCATAAATTATTTACAGGATTTAAAAAAAGAGAAAATTTAAGAGTGGAATAAGTTAGCTATGTTTTTTTTAATAGTATTATGCATAACGTTGCCAATCTGGGGTTCATATAAAGATGTTCCAGTGCCTATTGCGCACTTTAGTAATGTACAAAAATGTACTACTTCCAAACCCTATGTAGAAATTGCCTCTAAACAAAATGATATTGTTTATGATCAACGATCAAAATCTCTTAATAGTAGTTTTAATCGTATGGAAAACTATAGCGCATATAAGCAATATCATGAAATAGAGTGGGGTAATGGAAAAGCATTAGATGTTATTCCACTCTATCGAAATAATCCTATTCTTAATCAGCATTGGAATGAGGGACAATCGTTATATCTTTATAGTTCTGAAAAGAAACTCGCATCAGAATTAAATCCTTATTTATCTGATAATCCTGTTCAATTATTAGTTAATGTTCCGATTCAAAAAAATCTTTGTGATGTTGCCACACTCAATGCTATTGAATCTATTAAAACAAACTTTAAAACTTTGCTTGAAAGTAATAATAGTTTTTCAACGGTAAAAGCTATTCATGAGTTATTGCATAGCTCCATAAATAATACCAGCTATAATCAGCAATGGATACCAATAAAAGAAAAGCTTAGTTTAGTCGCATGCGCTCCGGATGCAACAATTAAGGTAGATCTTTCTAGCAATGACAGACAATTAATAACGCAAATTTGTGCCGATTTTTGCAAGACAATTTCAGGAAGTCCAGCAGAGTGGTATGACACTTTGTTATCGATCAATACTGATAATTTTAAATCGACTATAGTAAATGATATTAATTCACGTACCAGTATTTTAAATACAATAAAAACCGAAGGTGGGATTGGACAGGCCTACCAGTGTGCAAAAAGCAGTTCGCAACAGATTATAAATGGTATAAAAAATTTACAACGTGGTTGTACTCCCAAAACCTTTTTAAAAAAAGTACAAGCTAATGAGGTAAATCAAAAACTTGGCCATCTCATAAAATTAGCAGAAAATAATAAATCAAATGAAGCTGCCGACTATCTAAAAAATAGCGAAAGTCTGTTGCCTTACAATCGTATAATTTCAGGGTTGAAAAAAAATAAAACTGAATCTTTAGCATCAGAGAACAACTTAAATGCTAAGCAGGCAATTGCAGTTAATGACCAAGATAGTTTGATTGCTCAAGCTTCATCGCCACAGGCTACAATTGCTGAACAAAATTTGGTGAAAAATGAATTGACTATTAATGGATTACCTAAAATAGAGGAATCTGATAATAAAATTCCTCAATGGGATTATTCCTATAATGCGCCGGTTATCGCCAGATTTGTTAATTTAAGTAAGCATCAAAAAAAATATAATTACCATATAGATTCTTCTTTAAGAAATGAGATAACTAACTTAATAGAACAAAATTTTAATGACTGCAAGGCGCAACTAGATAAGTATGAACAAGTAGCACCACTTGTCTTATCTGAAAATAACAAGCAAGCGGAGTTTATTGTAACCCGCCGAGAAGAAGCATTAAATTTTATTAAAGAGCATGGTTCTATTGTTTACGAACAAAATTATGAACTTAGCTTAGAATCAAAATGGTTGCTTAATCAAAAAAAAGAAAATCAAAGAGTTTTAGAATATTGTATTGGTAACGCAATTCAGCAAGTTGTACATACTGAGGTTGTTGAACTCTTTAATAAGGTTTCAGAATTATCATTTAAAAAGACAGCCTCAGATTATGATAAAACGCTGCATAGTAAGATTGCTGATTATTTATTGCATACCGCAAAAGTAAATTTAGAAGGGCATGCCTCTAAAGCACTTAGTTTAGCGGATTTTTGCTGGTCTTTGTTTGAATATGGCCAAACAGTATCAAAATATGTAGGACATTCATTAGAACATTGTTTTAATCAAGTTGCTTATTCTGCGCAAAATGTGGCCCACAAGCTTTATGTAGTTACTGAAAATATTGTTTTTTCTGATACAGCGCGTGTTATTAATCCATTAGGCTCATCAATTGCCCATACATTAAAGCAAACAATTCAAATACTCAGTGATTATGAATCAAAAGCTTCTTACCAAGATTTAAAGGTGCACAATAAAAATGTGCTTATTGACGATTGTCTTAATCGTCTTTTATCTGAGATTCCAAGCACTTTTATAACTGAATTGTATAACAATGAAAAACTGGCGGCTGAATGTGCGTGGTTGGCGGTGAGAGAAGGTTCAGAGTTAGGTAGCGAGATTGCAAAAAATCCAGAACAGTTTGTGCTCAATGCAACTGAAGGATTTATAAAACCTTTTGTATATACCGCAGATATTTTATTGGATTTGGCTGACATAGTGTTGCAGGATGATTTAGAAAAATGTGCTGCAAAATTAAATAGTCTTTGCAATAGAGTTGGTACAGATGGAATCAATCTTGCCAAAACTATGATTGCATTAGCCGAACTACCCGTACAAGAAAAAGCAAAGTTAATAGGCAGAATGGTTACTGAAGGATTATTGATCGATCAGGGATTGGGAGTAATTTTTAATGCAACGTCTCCTGCAATACAAGTGGCTCTTGCACGAGCAGAAAATATTTTACGCGAATTAAAAGAAGTAAATGCGGTAGCCCAAACTGCTGAAGGATTTGCAGTAGAAAGTAAAATTCCAGCACAGTTCATGGAAGCTGAGAGGATAACTAATAGCATAGGTAAATTAGTTGTCACTAATCAGCAGCTAGAAGAGCATATAAATGCTGTTCTTAAAAATTTAAAAACAGTTTCAGAATATTTAACAAATTTCGAGATGGAATCAATAATTAATGTTGAGAAGGTAACTGATGGGGCAAGGTTATTTAAAGAGGTGAATAGTTTTTGGAATAAAGATGGACCCCTATATAAAATTTTAAAGACGGCAACCAAGACTTTAGATGGTAATGATTTAAATACCGCTAGGGGTGCTATTTATGAACTTGAAAAAGCTCTTAACTTAGAATCAAAAGGTGAAAAAGTTGTTTATTTTGGAAGAAAACTTCCTGGGAATAAGACTTGCGAATTTGATATAGAAACTTTATCCAAGTTAATAGAATGCAAAGATAGATACTGGCAAAATATAACTGCAAAAAAAATGCAGACTATGAAAAGTAGATTTATTGAGCAGAAAAAAAATGCGAGTGCTTATGGAAAGACGTTTGAGGTGCATTCCAAGCAGCCTATTCCAGAACATTGGCAAAAATGGTTTTATGACAATGGTATATCTTTCATAGAGGGATAAAATGAGTTTATTGCATGTAGTTAGTGCAACGATTAATCTTTCTTATAACCAGGAATACATTAAGAAAATTTCAGAGTCGGGATTAAAAATTGGCTTTATTTATTATAATTATATTTGGAATGAAGGTTATGAGGCTGCAAAATTAATTGGTCCCGATGAGATTGCAGAAAGAATAATTAACTTTGATGAAAATAGTAACATAGAATATTATGGAATTTTTACTCGCTATAAAGATACAGCTTTTAAATTCTGGATCAACAAAACTGATGCTGGTTTGTGCGAGATAACTTTTAGCGATTTTATTAATTGGGAAGTAGAGTTTGTTCACAGCGGTCTAATTCCTCTTTTAAGATTGCCCACATATGGTTTAGATTTTGCTCGTTATATCAATATTATGCTTAAGTTATGTAATGATTTTGCTGTAATTGGAATTATGAAAGAGAGCATATCATGAATAACGAATATAAAATATATTCTTATGTTGATGCTAATGACTTAAAAAGTGCTGCTCTAGCTTTGTATGGTAATATGTTAATGAATAAAATAACTTTTTATGATCCTAGCTTTAACCATGCTGTTCAGATTTCAGCAACTGAATTTTGCGATCTTTTTTTTAGTAACAGATTAATAAAATTAGCAATTAAATATAAAACAGTTTTTCTAGACATTAGTATTGAATATCAAACATCTAAAACAATTATTAGTGCTATTCCAAAGTTTAAAGAACAGCAAAATGATTTATCTTTATACATAAAATGTGTACTTGCTATATGCGAAAATTTTTTCTTAAAAGAATTTTTTACAGAACCCTATTATTCATTACCAACATATGAATAAGGATTGTTATGACTAATGCAGCTTTTATGAAATTAAAAGTACGTGATGATTTTGGCGAATCTATAAATGGGTTGCATGCAAATTTATTACTGAATCAATTTTTATTTTATAACGAAAACAAAGAAATAATATTTTTGGGGAAAAATGAACTTATACAAATCATAAAAACTGATTTAAGTACCACTTTGATTCTTTCGCATAACAATATTTTTTTTAATTTATCAATGCAGTTGATTAAGCAACATCTTGTATTGAGTTTTATTCCAAGTAATTTTATTTGTAATACAGATTTAATGTTTTCTTACGCGCTACTATTAGCTATTAACTTTGAAATTGAGCAGTTTTATATAGGGCCTGTTAAACGCATTAGTTCTAAAAGTTTTTTTAATTCTGATTCTGATAATACTCATTCTATTTCTCTTAAGTTTAATTACGCAGATTTAACAAAAACTGTACACAGTATTGTTTCTAACGCTCAAGTTCAAGAATGTTATTTTTTTGAATATCAAAATGACGAATGGTACGGTGATTCTTACTTGTTATCAGTTCAAGAAATCATAGAAAAAATTGAAAAGCGGATGAGTAATAATTTGTATGTCAAATGTGAGGGCACCTATTTTTTTATGGGTATTTGCGTTAATACAGAGAATAAAGAATTAATCATGCAGATATCAAATGCTTTTTTTCCTTGGAAGCAAGAGCGTATATTTAGTGGTCCTGATGTAGTTTTTGATTATTGGCGCTATCTAGATTTATTAGCCTCAATATGCCAAGGACTAGATTTTGTTGAGCTTTCACTGGATCCTAGGTGATCAATAAAGATTTTATGGAATTCATAATTAAAGATGAATTTGTACAGGCAAAGCAAAGAAAATTATTTTACTTATTTGATGAATTTTCTTTTAATATTAGACCATTTACTGCAAGAATTGATTTTGTTTTAGTTATAAACTATTTAAATTTAACGGTGGTAAATAATTTAGTGGTACAAGTTGATGGATTTTGCCCTAATCACGAATGGATTTTAACAGATTTGCCTGTGCCAAATTATGAGGTGGGACAATTAAAGGTTTTAAAAAGTTATGAACCAGGGTTTTCTTATAGATTAAACAACATTCATTGGCCAGTTTATTATAATCAGCAGTCAGGCTGGGTTTGCGTAGGCGATCCAACTAAGAATAATCAAGCGGTTGAATTTATCACTAATGTTGTTGCGGTAATTGAAAAAAACGAATTACAAGCCCTCTGGTTAAAGCCAGTTTTTGTATAAATGAAACATTAAATTCACTTACCTAGCTCAAAAATTTCACAAGAGAAAATTTTATCTATTTGTTAGACATTTAATTAAATTTTTTTTATAATTCCGCATCAGCAGTAATTTATTTAGCCATACACCTTGGGGGAATCACTTCTTATGAAGAAATGGTTTATCGTCTATTCTTTAATTTTTTCTTCTATTCTTTCCGGCAATGATAACGCATCAGATCAGTTAATACAGAAATACCAAGAATTATCAGCTTTAGGAAAAAAAATAACTGAGCAAAAGAAAGTTGTTTCTGATGCTAGAAAAGAATATGAATTTCTACGGGATAAATTAATAAAAAGAATTTTAGTAGCTATTGGTAAAGAGACAAATAGTAAATTAGCAGATCAATATGCGGAAGATTTTGAAGATTGTCTTCAAAAAGTATGGAATAATTTTGTGAATGAAAAACAAAGCATTTTTACGTGTAGGCTAATAACCGAATTTGTTGAAGTTAAATATTTAGATGACTTTGATAAGCAGTTATTAATTTATCAATTTATTAGAACAGGATATGAACTAAATTTGCTAAGTATATTTTTAGCTAAGTGGGATAGTTGTGTTAATGAGATCAAATCATTTAATAAACAATAAAATAAAGGATGTTCTTGATGAAAAATAATATTACTTTTCTGGTTTTAATAGCTATTTTGAGCGGCCTTTCATATGAAATTTCAATAGCCTCTGAGACAGTTAACTTGAATGATGTAAACATTGTTGAAAATCAAAAAAATCAAGCACACGATACTAACTCAGAAAAAACGCCACAAGAACGAACGGCTGATAGCAATGAAAAAATAGCTAATGCAGTTCAAAAAGGTGTTGTAGGAACAGTTGAAAGTATCTCAAATATTGGTAGAAATTTTTCAGTGGTTGGAGCTACAATTGGAAGTTTTATTAATTGGTTAAGACCCTCTCCAGAACAAAAAGAAAGAAATGAGCTTGCAAAAAAACGACTTAGAGGATATGAAATTGAGGTATTACTGGATAAATGTTTATTGCAGCATAAGTCAGATGAGCTTGATGAAACAACTCAAATGCCCATAGCCTGTAAAGATTTAATTGATCAATTTACATTTTATCTTGGCAATAAAGAATGTATGAAAAAAAGTGCAGATTTTTATCTAGTTAGACCAAAATGAAAAAGACGTTCTTAGCTATTTTTATAATTATTCATCAAACTACAAGTCCCAATGATTCACTTTGGGACAAACTCAAATTAGTAGAGGCAATAGGAAAATTAGCTGCCACAACTTGTAATGTTTTTGCAATTGGAGGCAAAGTCATCCAGGTTAATAATAAAGATGACATTGCAGAATTAAAAAAACAAGCGCGCTTACTCAAATTAGAAAAAAATTTTATTGATTGTTTAGTAACTCATGCTAAAAGGGACTCAATTGACGATATTCCAGGTAAATGTTCAGAATGTTTGAATGCATTTAAACTTGCTGGAGGTGCGCAAAAAGCAAATGAACTTATTCAAGAATATAAAGATGTAATTAAAACAATAAAAGAAAAAGAGACAGCTAGTGGTGAACTGTCATCATCTCAAAAGGCACTAATAATATCAGGTTGTGTGTTCGCTGTTGCCGCTACAGGAGTTGCCATAGTAATGATTCCTGGTGCAGCCCCTGCAATTATAACAGTCGCTAAGTCAGCAGCTGATATTGCACGTGATGCTACTACACAATATATCAATGATTTTAAAAATCTTCCTACAACGGATAAGATAATTCATGTAGCGAAGATTGCAGATAAAGTTAATACTTCTTCAATTGAACCTTTAAAAGAATCTGAATTCCTTTCAGATTACGAATGTGAATTAATTGAACTAAAACGAGAAGCTCGTGAAAAAGGTTCTTTAACTGAACGTGTTCAGAAAAAATATAGCTAATCTTGTAGATCAAAAAAGATTTTAACTCCATATAAAGGGATTTCATTATGAAAAAAATTAACATTATCGATTTCTTATTTATTTTACTAAATTCAACCAACGCATTGTTCTATTCAAAAATATCTTATGCTACAAATAGTGTTATTCAAGAAGATGCATACCAACAAGCACAACTAAACATTGAAAAAAGAAAAATCGAAAAAAGTCTTAATGAATGTTTAAAGATTAATTTGGGCAGTGAGCTAAGTCAGTTAGATTTGCCTATAAAATGTGCAGAATTTGTTAAAGATTTTATTTTATTACACGGAACTACTGAGCTTTTAAAAAAAATGCGCTCATATCAAGAAATGCAGAAAGCTGATCTATCAAACCAAGAATAAAACTAAAAGAACAACAAAGTATACCCATATAACACATACGCCTTAAGATAAGGGTATGTGTTATAAAGAGTCTATTTTAAATTAAAATTAAATTCGAAATTAAAAAAGTCATAAATCAAAGTATTTGGTTATCCCATTCGATAATTATTCAGGAAGCACTATATAAGTGAATGCTGGAAATAACGCAATACTTGTTACAGCAAAGTTCTAAATATGAAGGAACTTTTTAAAACTGATTTCGGCAATAAGTTAAAAGACTTTTCCCAAAAAACTCATCTTATTGTTAAGGAATCAATCGTATATAAAATAAAAAAAGATTTCGGACATCCTGATCTAAAAAAAGGTTTTCATTATTATATCGATAAAACTCATTTTGATCACATTGAGGTTTATGATAAGCGAGGTTTTGCAAGAACAGTTTTAAACCTGGATGGGACAGTTAATTACATAAAAGCAAAAAATGCGATGGGCCGAACAATAAAGGTATGATTTAATGTGCGTCATTAATAATTTATCTCGAGCAGTCGAGCAACTTAACAAGACATTTAAGTTAAATATTTCTCCTAAAACTATAACTGAAGAAATTGATTCTAATGAAATTTCCATTTTAGAAGATGCGATTAAAGAAAGTCATGAAAAAATTGATCGATTCTTAATAAAAAATGATTTACCGGCAATTATATTAGAACTTGTAAGATTTTATTCGCTTAATGGTTCAATGGCAGCAACATTAAGTAATATCGCAAATTACATTGATACTATAGTTCTTAAGTTCCCAAAAGTTAATTTTGAACATAAAGATGATATAAAAGAATTACTATTTTGTGATGTTATTTCATCTCAATTTATTAATCAGCTTGTATCAAATAATTTGTTAATAAAAAGTAAATATCCTAAAAAGTTACAATTAAAACAATCAGTAAACATTTACTTGAGAAAAAATGATTATGTAAAAATTGATGAAAGAAAAATTGAAGTATTTAATAAACACAATGAAATAAAAATCATTCTAAAAGTAGACGGCGGATGTGATATAAAAAACACTAAAGCAGCTTTGAGCAAATTGTCATGATTGAAGAAACTAAAATAATTTTACAAAAAATTGAGCACCTTTATAAATTAAATCCAATAAAATCAATTCAAATAGAGATGATAGAAAATACAAAAAAAAGTCTCCAAGAATTTGAAGTTATAAAAGATTATCTGGATTTGCTTAGTAAAAGGTTAAATTCATTGCCAGGCACACATGGCTTTGAAGCGATTTTAATTTTAATCTATATGAGATTCCTGTTAATGACACTTGCTGAAATTCTTGAGGATGTCGATGAATTAATTTTAAATGTTGTTCAATCTTACAATAAGCTAATTCCAGAAGAAAAATGGAAAGAATATGAGAATTTTACATAGATATTTTTAATTTAAGCTGACATTCATAAATTGAGAATTGTTCAATCTTATTTTGTTATATATAAATGCCGATATAATTTCTTATGCTTATAAACATTATAAAAATAAAAAAAACAACTTTACTATTTTCTATTTTTTTTACAAATGCTGCTCTCTCTATGGATTTACTCTTTGTGTTAGAAGTAACCTTAAAAATTGCTGAAGCAGCTTCGTATACAACAAGTACCATAAAAAATATAAAAGAGATGACAAGTGAAGCAGAAGCAGAAAAAAATGAGCAAGCCCATGTCAGAAGAGAAAAAATTAAAATAGAAAAAGTTTTACAAGACTGTTTTGAGACAAATATTGGGCAAGAACTTAGCCAGCTGAAGGTGCCTGTTGCATGCGCTGAATTTACTATAAAGTTTATACGTCTCTATGGGATGGATGAGTTTTCTAAACAGATCAGCATTTATAAAGGTATGTGTAAAGCACGTGTTAAATTATCTGAAAATCAATAACTTTTTTAAAGAAACCCACCATGAAAAAAATATTACTTACTCTACTTATTCTCCAACCATTTGTTACCATTCAAGCAGAATCTTGTAAAAAAGATCAACGTGAGCAAAAAAGTCGTCAGATAAAGCCAGCTGATCGAGTATTGCTTATAGTAACGGGCGCGGTGCTTGTGGCTTTGGGTTGCAAATCTTATCATCTTGCTTATCAGAGCGATAAAACTGAAGCAGGTCTGAAAAAATTAGTTAATTTGCATTGTTCAAGTTTGTTTGCAAAAGATAAAAGTGGCATTACCAAATGGGATACTTATGCCCATACCGATAATGTAAGAGCGGTATTGCAAGATCTTGTTAGTCCGCTTAGAGGGCTTCATAAGTTTGCATCAATGATCTTTGTGACTTTTGGCGGGTATTTAATTCACAAAGCATTAGTGTATGAAACAAATATTATTGATCCATCAAAATAGCTAATGAAAGAAAACTTATGAAATTATTTACGTTTTTTTGTGCCATATTAATAGGTATAAGCTTACAAGCGCAAGAACCAAAAGAATTTACCTATAATTGGCTTGTAGCACAATATAAAGAGCATCAATCAATTAAAAAAATCCCAAACATAAAAAATCATCTTTCTCTCTATACCAAGCTAGTAAAAAATGATTTGCGGTTTTCACAAAAAAGCTTAAATAAAAAATTAGCTTATGTGGCCAAGCTCGTAGTTGGTGGCTATCTAACTGTTGCTGGATTAAAACATATTTATTTTGTTTTACATTCACGCTATAACTCTTTGGGGCTATCATTATTTGCTGCGATTAAAACCTTATTGGGTGTGTATATTTGTCAAAATACATTGGATGAACAAGGTCTTACTAAAGAACGTATAGCATTAGATGAAGCTCTGCTTGCTGAACTTTATGCGCTATCAATAAGCTAGTAATGTTAATTTGTTTTTTTTCTTATGTTATAAAAAGGTTCCTTCTCTAGGGACCTTTTTTTTATGGTAATAAAAAAACATCGGGTAAAAACAAGGAAGGATAGTTATGTTGAGCTATGTTTTTTTTATTATTGTATGTACTGGAATAACCCAAGCTTCAGAGCGTGATTCAGCAATAACATCTACATCTTCTCTTTCTGAGATTGCAATAACTCCTAAAAGTTCTAAAAAAAATAGCCCTTCACTGAGTCCTAAAGGAAGTCCTAATAAATTGATTCGAAAAGTTAGTGCTACAACTTTAAGGAGACTTGAAAGAGAAAAAGAAAAAATTTTAAATGAACATCGTAAGAGCAATAGTGATTATGTTATAAAAAAAGTTGCGCTAGAAACTATTAAATCTAATACCAACTTTCCATCTGATGATTTAGAGCAGAAAATAAAAGATGAATTAGAAGAATCTGAGGGATATTCTCAACATAGTCCTGCTTCAATAACTCGTATAACACAAAGAACAAAAGCTACCGTAGAAAAATTAAAGGAAAAGGATGTTGAAGAAATAAATAAAATAGAAGAGGATATAAAGCAAAAAGAAAAAGAAATTGATACTACATTGCAACAAAAAATAATTCCAATTGTTCGAGAAGCAGCAAAGATACGTGCTGAAAGACAGACTAAAAAACAGCTAAAAAAAATTGAATTACAACAAAAAGAAGCGCTAAAAAAACAAAAACGCAAAGAGCGATTGGAAAAATGGAAAATGAGTCAGAAGGCATTAAATAAGAAAATTAAAAAATTCTTCAAAAGATCACCAAAAAAGAAGTATACCAATGAAGAATAATAATTATTTGTATTACATTGTTAACTTCTTTGTTTTTTTATCAGTACACTGCCCTTGATCTTATGCCTACGGTTATTTTCAAGGATGGAAATGAATAAAAAATGTTTATTAATGCTTTGTTTAAAAGTCACCTTTTCATCCATTTCTATGGAAAAATCCCGAAGTAGAAGTCAAAGTCCTAAAAGCAGTCCTAAATTACATATTGAGGAATTAGAAGGACAAAGAAAAGGAATAGCGCAAGAATACAAGACTTTAGTACGAGGTGTTCTTGCAAAAAAAATAGTAAAAGAATTGGTGAGTCAACCCGACAATTTAGAGGAAAGTATTGCGAGTATAGACAATAAAAAACATACACCTGAATCGGTAGCAGTAATAGCCAAAAATGTGGTGAAAGTAAAAGAAGGATTAAAAGATTCTATTTCAAAGGAAGATAGAGAAAAACCTATATCTGAAAAAAAGTTAAAAGAATTAGAAAATATGATAATCCAAGAAGAAAAAGAGTTAAAACAAATCGAAAATGAACTTGCTATTGCTATTCGTGAAGAAGGTAAAGAACGTGGCGCTCAGCATCGCAATAAATTAGAAAAAAAGTTAAAAAGAAAAGAAAAAGAAAAAAAGCAACAAGAAAAAATCAAAGCCTTTTTCGAGTCTTTACCTCATGAACTCAAAAAAGGCTTTGATAAAATTTTCAAGAAAAATAAAAATTAACGTATTAGGTTGTTTACAAATTCTTCGATTTGCTTGCCATCAAAAGTCTGTTTAGTAGTAATGACCTTACCATTTTTTAGTGCAATTAGTGTTGATGCCTGCGTTGCTCCTAATTGTTTTGCAAGATGTGCTGTTTTGCTAATATCAAGCTGTGCAAAAGCTATTTTATCTTTATATTGCTGCGCAAGCTTTTTGAATGTTTTGTGGGTTGCTTGGCATAATGAACATAATGGATGCATTGTTTGAATAACTACCAGTGGTTTATTTAATAAGGTATCAAGTTCTTGTTGAGTGCGTATGATTTGCAAGTTATTCGCTGAATTAGTATTGTTTTCTTTAAAAAGTTGTTGTTCAATTTGTTCTTCAAATGCGGGCGTATAGCCAATCTCTTGCAAGAAATTAATAGCATCGATAGCAGCTTGTACTCCCATGCCCGATGAAATACTTGCCTTGTTGTAAATGCCATCAGTTACAATACCAGCAGCAAAAACACCGGGAACCGAAGTTTGATGAGTTGGACGATTAATTGCGATGTAGCCATTTGCATCTAATTTTACTTGTTTTTTAAATAAATCGGTACGTGGTGTAAAACCAACAGAAAGGTATACTGCATGAGCAGGGATAGCTTCTGTTTGATTAGTTGTGTTATGTTTTGCGGTAACCGTATTTATTCTATTGCCATCGCCGTCTATGCGCATAATTTGGCTGTTAAGCATGGTAGAAATAGTATCATATTCTTTGAGGTATTTTTGAACTTGTGCCGTTGCTTGCAATTGGGGTTCACGAACTACCATAATCACTTTTTTTGCAAAAGGAGCAAGCTGCATAGCGCGCTCTGCTGCAGTATCTGATCCACCGACCACTATTACTGTTTGTCCTTTATTAAGCGGTGCATCACAAATAGTACATACGCCAACTCCCTTACCCCAATACGTATCTAGACCAGGAATATCTAGGCGCTTTGGTTCACCACCAGTTGCTGCAATAACCGTTAGAGCATGCAAAATACGACCATCTGTGGTTTCAACTTTAAATGGCCATTGTCCTAAATCAATTTCTTTTGCATTATCTTTTATAATATGTGCCCCAAACTGTGTTGCTTGTTTTTCTAATTCTTGTCCCAGTTCAGTGCCTTTCATTTTAGGAGAACCTGGCCAATTTTCGATGGTTGAAATTTCATTTAAATGACCACCTGGTTGAGAGCCAGCAAGTACTACCGTTTTAAAACCTGCTCGCGCAGTAAACAAAGCAGCACTTAATCCTGTTGGACCTGAACCAACTATGAGTACGGGTATTATATTAGTTGAATCTTTTATAGCGGTAAGATCTGGTTTATGTGCTGCACCGCGTTTCCATATGGTAAAACCAGTAAGCATAAATGCCAGACTGCATAAGCTGATAATTTTTTGTGTTTTATTCATTTTAGCGATCTCCTTTTACATTTTTTCGAGTATAAAATAGAGGCTCTTTGAATGTAAATAAACCTTATTTTAAAATGAAAAATCCCATTGCTGAGCAGTAGCAAGGACTTGCAATTATCATGCGTGATTAAGTACCGTGTAAATAGACTTACATGACATCTAATAAAGGAGATCGTATGCCAGGAATTTATCCATCATTAATAGCTGCTGATGTAATGAATTTAAAAAAAGATATTGAAGAGACCGAACAATATGTACATGGTTATCATATTGATATTATGGATCCTTATTTTACGTCTAATATAACGGTTGGTCCTATGTTTATTGAGCCCATTACGCGCATTACAGCAAAACAATTATGGGCCCATTTAATGGTTGAACGGCCAAAAGATTATTTAGAGCGTTTACCATTACCCGGTGGAAGCATATTTACCTTTCATTTGGAATCTAAAGGTGGCGTACTGGTAATGATAAAAAAAATAAAACAAAAAAATTGGTTACCAAGCTTGGCAATTTCGCCTGAAACACCGGTGCAAGATGTATTTCCATTTTTAGACAAACTTCATCAAGTTCTTATTATGACGGTAAAACCTGGTTTTGCAGGACAACCAATGTTAACCGATACATTGTCTAAGATTGATCCTCTTCTTGGTTATCGTCAAACCCGCAATCTTAAATTTAGAATTGCTGTAGATGGGGGCGTTACGGTGCAGAATTATGAGATGTTGCTTAAAAAAGGGGTAGATGATTTTGCCATTGGTACCGGTCTTTTTAAATATCCAGACACACAAAAAGCATTACGTATTTTTAATGGAATAGATCGCTTAGAAGAAATGAAATAAAAACTTTTTTAAGTAATTAATCTCTAGGAGAGAGAATGTCAGTACTTAGAGCATGGAAAGATTCTTGGCGTGAGGTGGTGGCACTTACGTCAAAAAATGGACGCGTTCTTGGAAGTGCAATTTACAAGAAAATTAAAAATAGTTATGCAACCTTATTTTCACAATGGTGGTTTTTGCTTGGTATAGTGGGTGCCTTAATAGTTTTGATGGGTAATAACAGTATTGAGTCTTTTGCTTTTGAAATCTATAAGGTTACTGCTTTATTAGGTAGTTTTTTATATATTTTTATATTGTTTTTACTCATACGTCCGAGTGTTTTGCGAAAAACCTATTCATATTATGGTCGGTATATCTTGTATGCAATTGGTTTTCTTTGTGCAACTATCATAATAGCTATGGGCATTAACTTTTTATATGCGCATGTGTTTAAAACAAACAATTGGTTTTTAACCAAAACTGTTTTGGTTTTATTTCCTTTTAACTTTCATGTTTTATCCATTACTAAGATTCCGAGTTTGGTCTGGTTTGTAGGATTTAGTTATGCTGCATTTATCTCTTTTTTTACGTTATTTTGGCTTGATGCATCAATTACCATAACATCTTTTTTGACAGCTTTTAAAAATGCTTTTTTGATGATTTTTTATAATTTGCCTTTTGTTTTTTTACTTTCATTGTTTGCTGCTGTTGGTGCACAAATATTATTGTTTCTTTGTTATATTATTCCCTGCAAATTGGTGAGTATATTTATTATTATAGGATTTGCACCCATTGTTTTATCGGTTTTTTCAATTTTTTATAGTAAAAAAGTGCATGAGCAGTTTGATCTTTATTTTCCTATCAAATTAATTGAGTAATAACTATGATTATTGGAAGAATTATTCACACTCTTATTTCATACACGCTGGTTATTCTCTTAGGGATAGTTTTTGCTATTCCCATTTTGATAATCGTACTATTGCCACGTAAGATGGTATTGGGCAGTCGGTGGGTATTATGGGTGCAACGTGCTTTTTATTACTTAGCGCTTAAATGTATTCTTGTTCCTATCCGTTATAAGGGACATCGGTATGTACCCTCTGAGCCAGCCGTTATTGTAGCCAACCACCAATCGTCACTTGATATTCCTTTAGTTGGCAATGCTATGAATGGCTATAGTCATGTATGGATGGCAATGGCTGAATTGCTTAAATCGCCGCACTTGCGTGTGTTGTTACCTAAAACTTCGGTGTTGGTTGATATGTCTTCTCCCATGAAAGGTATGCGGAGTTTAATTGAAGCAATTAAAGTAATAAATAATCAAAAGATGCATGTAATCATATTTCCAGAAGGTGGCAGATATACCGATGGCAAAGTACATGATTTTTTTGGTGGGTTTGTTATACTGGCCAGAAAAACGGGGCGTCCGGTAGTACCGATTCGCATTTTTAATGCAAATAAGGTATATCCACCAAATACTTGGCTTGCCAATTATGCACCGATTACCGTTGTTATTGGAGAGCGCATGTATATTGGTGAACATGAAACTGACGAGGCGTTTAAAAATCGAGTGTTTGATTGGTTTATACAAACTAAGGAATAAACTGTGGCATGGATTTGGCACCTTGGTAATGCACAAGCATTATATGGCATTATTCCATTTTTGATTACTATTCTTGCATTGCGGTTGTGGTGGTACAAGCCTATTATGTATCGCTATTCGTTGGTGCACGTATTACACAGTTATCGTTCATTTACTGGATCTTTCTATGCCAGAAAAATAATTTCTTGGTTACGATTAATTACGTTATTACTTCTTGCTTTTTTAGTTGCCAAACCACAACGAGCTGATAATAAATCATTAATCAAAGCTGAGGGTATCGATATCGTTTTAGCCTTAGATGTTTCTGGTAGCATGCAACATCAAGATTACCAAGATGATAAACGTTCGCGATTAGAAATCGCAAAAGATGAGGCTATTCATTTTATTCAAAAGCGAACTAACGATGCCATAGGGTTGGTATTATTTGCAAACGACACTCTATCGCGTTGTCCTATTACCCATGATAAAAAAATGATTCGTGATATGGTGCGTGATATTGAGCTTGGTATGATTAATCCTGATGGAACATTGTTGGCAACGGCAATTGTCACTGCATGTAATCGATTAAAACACTCGCAAGCGGCAAGTAAAGTGATTGTATTGTTAACTGATGGCCAACCAAGTGAAAAAGATATGAATCCAACAGTAGCGCTTGAAGTTGCTCAAAAATTAGGAATCAAAATTTATACTATTGGTATAGGAAGTGATAAAGATGAAGTTATTATGCATTCGTTTTTTGGTCCTATTGGCAGACCAAAAATAAATAAAGAATTATTAACCTATTTTGCTCAAAAAACAGGAGGAACTTTTTTCCAAGCGCGTAATGCAGCTGATATGCGTGCAATTTACGATACGATTGATAGACTAGAAAAAAAAGAATATGAAGCACCAATTTATCAAAAATATTATGATATTTTTATGCCATTTGCATGGGGTGTATTAGCCTTATGTGGTGCTGAACTAATTGCATCAACATTAATTTGGTATGGTTTATGAATACAACATGGTTTGGTATAGAGTGGGGCGCTTGGTCACATATCAAGTGGTTGCCACTGTTATTAGTTATTATAGGGCTTATTGTATATAAAAGTTATTTAACAATTACCTATGCACACGTTCTTGCTGGCTCAGGCAAAAAAGGAAGATTACTGCATTATTCACCCTTAAAAGTTTTGTTTAAAACTTTTTTGTTAATTGTGGCAAGTTCAACCTTATTTGTATCATTACTACGACCTCAATGGGATAAAAAAGAAGAGGTAGTGCAGCAAGAAGGCCGTGATTTATTTATCGCTATTGATATCTCAAAAAGTATGCTTGCAAAAGATATTGAGCCTAATCGACTTGAATTTGCAAAGCAAAAAATTAAACAGTTAGTAGCCTCGCTTAATTCTGAACGAGTTGGTCTTATTTTATTTGCTGGATCAGCATTTGTGCAATGCCCTTTAACAACAGATTCACAAGCATTTTTTATGTTTTTAAATGCGCTTGATTATTCAACGGTATCAACAGGTGGTACGGCAATTGACCAAGCAATTATTCAGGCTCTACGTGTGTTTAAAGATATGGCAGATCGAAAAAATAAATTGCT
Organism: Candidatus Babelota bacterium; assembly: GCA_049325595.1. Taxonomy (GTDB): domain Bacteria; phylum Babelota; class Babeliae; order Babelales; family Vermiphilaceae; genus Noda2021. The sequence goes on along the minus strand of JBMOLF010000001.1, from coordinate 98,489 downwards.
GGTAATAGTTACCGACGGGGAAGATTTTTCACATGATTTAACTGTTATTAAACAACAAGCTCAACAACAAAACTTGCACATTTTTACCGTGGGAATTGGCACCGAAACGGGAGCACCAGTTCCGCTTATTGACCATCATGGAGTTCAAACCGGTCATCAAAAAGATAAAAATGGTGCTATTGTAATATCGCGTCTTAATGAACCATTATTACAAGAATTATCTGAGCAAGTAGGTGGTAAATATATTAAGGCAACTACTAATGATGCTGACATACAAGAATTAGTTTCATTAGTTAATCGATTTGAAAAAGAAAAAATAGACGATAAAAAAATTGATCATTATCAAGAACAATATCATTGGTTTTTGTTAATTAGTTTTATCTGTTTTGCGCTTGAATGGATCTTATGAAATTAATACTGGTACTGCTTTGTGTTATTCACACGAGCTATTCATTTTTTGATTATGATAAAGCAATCAGCAAAGCTCAAAAAGGTGATTGTAAGGGAGCAAGCGAAGATTTAAAGCAATTAGTTGCCAATGCTCCTACCTCGGCCCAGTTAGCATATGATGCGGGTGTAGCAGCCTATCAAACAGAAGATTATGAATCGGCAGTTAAATTTTTTTCTGTTGCAGCACACCATGCTTCAGATAGACAATCTCTTTTAAAAGAGCAAGCATATTTTAATACCGGCAATGCACGCTTAAAGCGCAAAGAATGGGACCAAGCTATTGAGTCTTATCAAAAGGTATTAGAGCTTAATAATGCTAATGAACGCGCGAAGCATAATCTTGAATACGCAAAAAAAATGAAGCACCAAGAAGAGCAAAAACAAGAGAGCAATAATAATCAATCTGATCAGGAAAATAACAAAAAAGAAAACGAGAAAGATCCACAAGAAGATCAATCTGATGCGTCATCTCAGGACCGAGAAAAACAAGATCAACAGAATGCTCAAAAGAATAAAGATCAAAAACAGCAACAGCAAGAACAAAAACAGAATCAATCACCTTCTCAGAGAAAACAAGAATCTCCAAAAAAAGAGAAAAATTCATCACCATTTGCTGAACATAAAAACAAAGGTGACACTGAGCGTGAGCAGCAACAGTCGCAAGAGAAAGGTGATAATAATGAACAGTCTCAGCAACAAGAAAATTCTTCTCAGCAAAGCATGAGTGAACAATCACGATCAGAAAAATCTCAGTCTGATCAATCTGTTAAACATCATAATTCTCAACAAAATGGTAAAAAGAATGACGCCCAACAAAAGCAAGCTTCTAATACGCAGAGCAATAAGGGTACAAAAAAAGATGAGCAATCATCAGCATCTCAAAATAATGAACAGAGCCAGCAACAACAGGCTGATTTTAGTAAAACTCAAAAAATAGATAAGCAGATGCAATGGATTAATCAACTTCTTGAACAACAAGAGAAAGCTGATGAAAAACTTAATAAACTATTAATTCAATCAGCAGTTGATCAGCAAGATAAAGGAGCATCGCATGAAGAATATTCTTGGTAATATATATTATCTGTTTCTTGTGTTATCAATAACCTTATCAGCGCAAGAAATTAGCTTAGATGTTGCCACTACTGATGGTGATCAGCTTAATCAGGCATTAGTTGGTCAACCATTTTTAGCACAAGTAACTATAGCTCCTGCTACCAGTACTCATGTGCAACCTGAATTATCTGGTAATGAGCATATGCATATACGTCCTGCAGGATTTCAAATGCAAACAATAAATGGTGCTTCTCACATTACTTTTAACTATCGTGTTTATGCAGATGCAGAAGGCATGTTTGTTCTAGGTCCTGCTCGACTGACAACAAACAATCAATCATTGGTTTCTAATCAAGTTACCGTCAAAGTTGTTGCTGATATTGATTCTGGAAAAAAAGCAAAAGAAGCAAAAGCATTTATGCGATTGTCATGTGATAAGACTGAAGTTGTTGTTGGTGAAAAAATACGATGTACTTTGCGATTTTATACAAGTCATAAACGGATACAACTGCGACATGTTGGTGAGCCTGAATTAAATCAATGTCCGTTTACTGTTCAAAAAAAACAAGGTCCTTTTTCTGGCGTTGAAGATATTGATGGGACCAGTTATGAATATTTTGAATGGTCTTGGGAACTTTATCCCCAATCTGCAGGTAATTGCTTGATTCCTGCTTATTATGCTGATTATAGTATGCCAAGTAAAAAAGATGATCTTTTTGCTATGTTTACTTCCGTATTTGCAACTATGAATGAGCAAAAACGCGTGTATTCTAATGGTGTTCGATTACGCGTTAACGAGTTACCGCAAACACAACATCACGCGCAAGCAGTTGGTACGTTCCAATCTTTTAAAGCATCGGTAGAATCACATGCTATTAAACAAGGAGAAGGAACGGTTCTTACTTTAGAGCTTATTGGCGATAGCGATTTTGATCGATTAGATATTTTACCTTTGCAAGGCATGACACCCACGTTAAAATGGTACGAATCAAAAAAACAGGTAATTCAGCAAGATAATAATCAACAAAAGAAAGTTTTTGAGTATATAATTCAAGCAACACAAGCAGGTGATTGGGAAATTCCTGCACAAAAATTTATCTATTTTGACACACAAAAAAGAGCATACCGTACTCTTACTACTTCTCCTTTAACAATACATGTGATTGCGGTTAATAACCAAAAAAATAATCAACCGATTCAGGAAAACCAATTAGGACCAGAAGAGTTAACTGAAAAAAAAGAAGATGATAGTGCAATACCTGCATTAGCAGAGGGGCCATGGAATGCCACAACTGAAAAAATTATTCCCTGGAATTTTTTTATAATGCTTTGCATACTCATTGCCGGAGCCTCGGGAGGATTAATTATTTTTCGCATGCTTCAACAAGGAAGTTTACCATTCATGTCATCTCATGTTTTTGCCTTAAAAAAGGTTCAGAAAAGCATTAGCAAAGCACAAAAAACAATGAACTATCAATTGCTGTATCAAGAAGTTAGATCTTTTGTGATACAAAAAACGGCAATCGATCAAGAAGCAGATTTTGAAAATCAAATAGCATCAGTATTTAAATATCGTGCAGTTCCTAGCCAAATACAACATCAATGGGAAGATTTTTGGAAACAATTATCTGAAGCCCGTTTTGGGTTGTTTAAAGACAAAAATCAATTTGCTGATTTGTTTGATCGTGCGCATAAATGGGTAGTTTTTTGGGAGGAGCTGGTATGAAACGACTGATCTTTAGTCTATTGCTCGCGGTAAGCATCTGTTTGAGTGCAACAACACAAGAAACTTTTTTGCGTGGTAACCATTTGTATAAACAAAAACAATTTGAACAAGCATTGACTACTTATCAAGAAATTAAACAAAAGAGTAGTGCAGTTTGGTATAACATTGGTAATTGTTATTACTGTTTAAAAAATTATCCACAGGCATTATGGGCATGGCGTAAAGCACAAAAGACAAATTCAACTTCATCAATATATCAAAAAGCCCAACAGCAAATTAATAATGTTGCTTTGCTTCTTGGTGTACAAGATCAAGAAAAAAAAATAGCAATCCAAACATGGAGTCAAACTTCACTAGGGATGCTTCAACTGATTTTTTTAATAAGTTGGGTTTTGTTTTTTAGTCTTATTATATGGTATACCTATTGTCGAAAAAAGAAGACACTGGTACTCTTAGCTGGTCTGAATATGCTTTGTGTTGGTACTATTTTATATACAAAATATTATCAAGCACAAACAGTTACTGCTATTTGTACTGATCAGATTTGTTTACATGCGGGGCCACAAGTGCAATATCCAATAGTTGGGACATTAAAAAAAGGCTCCGAGGTTATAATAAAAGAACAACAACAGACTTGGTGCAAAGTTAAACAAGGATCTGTAATAGGATGGATAGAGCATAATAATGAAGCATTATCAATGGTCTAATGAGTAATATGCGTCTTACAGGATAGGGAAGTACCATTAAGCTATGTATCAATCAATTAAGTAAATATTTTTTTTTATTTTTCACCCTTGTTGCCAGTGGCTTAAGTATTTTATTGTATGCTGAATACCGCTTTTTTGTGCGACAAGCTGATAAAATGTTAGAGCTCAAGCAAGAATATCAATCATATATTGTTGCGCTCAAAAAAGTATTACATGACTATAATACGTTAGCTGCCCAGGAGATCGACAATCTGGGAAAGTAGCTGGCGAGCGATATTCACACCTTGCTGTTAAAGTCGCTCGTGCAGTTGATCGCTCGCAAAAAAATCAATCAGCAGAAAATGAAGCCAAAGAAACTAATTTTGTCGTGGTAAATCGCGAACTTGGTTATTTGCGTCAATCAATGATTGATTATTTAAAAGCAGAAAAACTAGATAATTTGTTAAACCATTTAGATCTTGATGAATGGCGTGATTATAGTGATCAGGTGCTTGACGCTACTAAACCAAAAGTACCAGAACGCAAACGCAAAGTGATTCCTAAACGGCCACGACCAATCGTGTCTTCCGGGCGATTGAAGAAAATTTATTCAAGCCGCCCAGCTAATTTACAGCATGATATTAGTCTTGCATGGCCAATTGAGCGGGCTCAGTTTTGGTTGAGTTCATTTTTTGGTCCAAGAAAAAAACCACGTGGATTTCACACGGGGATAGACATGGCTGCTTCCCAAGGTACACCCGTAAAAGCAGCTGAAACTGGTGTGGTAATACGATCCGGCTATTATTCTGGTTACGGGAATATGGTAGAAATTGTTCATAACAATAAATATAGAACTCGTTATGCTCATTTACACAAAATACATGCACCAGTTGGCACTAAAGTACAAAAAGGAACCTTGATTGGTGAAGTAGGGTCAACAGGTCATGTGCATAAAAAGGGGAAAGATGCCTCACACTTGCATTTTGAAGTGCATATGTTTGGCAGACAAGTTGATCCCTTGTATTTTTTGGTATAATAAGCGCCACAAAGTTGTTTAATTTTTTGTAAGGGAAATAATATGCAAATATTTTCAAAAAATAAAACTAATAAACCACCAAAAAGTTTTTTGGAATCATTAGGACAAATGATTTTTTTATTATCGGTGGTGTTTTTAATTAGAACTATTGGATTTGGTCTTTATCAAGTACCAACTGGTTCGATGGAAACAACTATGTTAGTTGGAGAACGTTTTTTTGCAGATAAATTTACCTATCTATTTAGAGCTCCACAACGTGGCGAAATAATTGCTTTTAACGACCCGCTTTTTAATTATTCATCAAATCCACTCACCTATCTTTTCCAGCAATATGTATGGGGACCTTCAAATTGGACTAAACGAGTAATAGGTATTCCGGGTGATAAAATTCGTGGGGTAATTGAAGATGGCAAACCAGTAATATATCTTAATGATGTAAAACTTAATGAACCTTATATTAATAAATATCCCTTAATTGATTTATGGAAGGTTGATCCCGCGATTGCACAAAAAAACGTTGAGCAAGAAGCTTTAAAATGGATTTCTCACGGTTATTTACACTCATCACAATTTAATGACTTTGTTGCTACGCAATTGCGTTATGAATATCAAGTGCGTCGTTCATATGATCCTTCAGTATCATATGAAGATCAACCATTTTATCGCATAACTCCTGATCGTATTGTATATCGTGATGGCAAGCCAATTTTAATTGAACCATTTGTTGCAGAGACTAAACCACAATGTGTGCGTCCACCGCAACCGGGAAGCAAAAATTATTGGAATGGAACTGATGATTTTTATATAGAATTAGGTAAAAATCAATATTGGTGTATGGGAGATAATCGTCGTGGCAGTCAAGATTGTCGCTATTTTGGACCTATTGATGGTAAATATATCCATGCGCGTATTTTGTTCAGAATTTGGTCAGTTGATAGCAACGAAGATTGGTGGATTGTTGATCTTATAAAACATCCAATAGATTTTTGGAAACGGGTACGTTGGAATAGATTCTTACAAATTGTTAAATAACTCTTAAAAAAAAAGGAGAGTAGAATGCTTCCCGATACTAATCTAGCTGTTATCAATGTGCTCGATAATAAAACCTATATAGATTGCCATATACAAAATTCCATTAATATTCATCTTGATCAATTAGAACAAGAAGTTAAAGAATGGGACCGAAAAAAACCAGTTGTAGTATATTGTGCTAATTATTTATGTCCGATGAGCCGTCTGGCATGGCAAAAACTTAATAGAATGGGTTTTAAAAATGTGTGGGCATACGAAGGTGGTGTTGTAGAATGGTTTCAAATGGGTTTTCCGGTGCAGGGTGAATGTAAGTTGGAATATTTATCAAAACCAACTTCTAAACCAGCAGTTCCAGAACAAGGAACAGAAGAGATACGTACTATTGGCGCAGCAGAATTGCGAAAATTAATGAAAATTTAAAGGATTTGTATGAAAAATATTGCACAATACTTATTTTTTGGTACAGTAGACGCAAGCAAGATTGGTAATAATAAATCAGGAGACCTTATGACAGCTTCTTTTTCAAGATTATTTTTACTAATTTTGGGGTTATGTTCTTTGACAATTCTTCCTTCATGCTTTCAAAAGCCTAAAGAGGAATTAGCTACTCAATCATTGTATGTCATTAATGTATTGGGCGCTAAAGAGTTTGACGATTGCAGCATTATAGGTTCTATTAATGTTCCTTTTGAAAAAGTCGCGGAATATGCAAAAACATTGCCAAAAAATGCTGAAGTAGTAATATATTGCAGTAACTATATGTGTGCTGCCAGTGGCGAAGCGTACAAGATTTTCAAGAATCTTGGATTTGAGCATGTATGGGCATACGAAGCAGGTATGGCTGAATGGTACCAGCAAGGGTTACCAGTTAAAGGCGCTTGTGCTAGTGCATACTTGAAATCAAAAATTGAAAAACCTGCTGAAGACGATATGCTTAGTGAAGAAGCTTCTGATACTGTTAAAGTAATCACAACACAAGAGTTGTATGAAAAAATGGTAGCAGCTGGTATAATAGGTAAATAAAGATTTCAAGGCGGCATAGCCAAGTGGTAAGGCATGGGTCTGCAAAACCCTGACCCCCGGTTCGAATCCGGGTGCCGCCTCCACAAATCATAATTTTGTGGTACAATATATTGAAATACATGCCGAGATGGCGAAATTGGTAGACGCAAAGGACTTAAAATCCTTCGGACGTAAGTCTGTGCCGGTTCGAGTCCGGCTCTCGGCACCATCAAAAAATCCAAATTATTCTTGACAAAAATTTAGACGACAAATAGTGTACATTGTAGTACTAGTTTTGTTTGCTCAAAAATTGAGAACAAACAATTGAAGGATATTTCATGAACAAAGCTAAATTAGTTGAAAGCATGGCAAAGCAGACCAAGCTTTCTAAAGCAACTTGCAAGGAAAGCCTCGAAGCTTTCATTTCTGCTGTCAGTACTGCACTTAAACAAGGTAAACCAGTTGTATTAACCGGTTTTGGTACATTTACTGTAATGAAAAGAAAAAGCAGAGTTGGTGTAAATCCAGCTACTGGTAAAAAAATGCAAATTCCTGCTAAGAAAGTTCCTAAATTCAGACCAGGAAAAGCTCTTAAATCTTTAGTTACCAAAGCGTAATTAACGAAAAAAGCTAAAAATTGCAGGAGAGACATCAAATTGATGTCTCTCCTTTTTTTATGGAAAAAATTTTTTCAGTACGTTAAGATCTAAATCAGAGAGCAAAATTTTTTATCAAAAAACTGGAGATTTCGTATGGCACAAAATAGTGCGACTAATTGGGTTGACTCAGTAAAAGATTCATTACATGTTGAGAATATTAAACAAAAATTTTGGGACATGCGTGGTACTTTAACGGGTATGCTTGTCGGATTTGGATTAGGCTTTGTAATTGGTTATTTACTAAAGCGCTATGCACATATTCTTGCAATTATTATTAGCGTCATTATTGGATTAGTAATTCTTAATCAGTTTGAAATCATCCAGATTTCTTTAAATCAAGATAAATTACGTTCTTTTTTTGGCATCGAATATGGTGCAACTGAAGGAGATATTATTCAACTATTATGGACATGGATAAAAAATAATGTTCTCATCGCATTAAGTTTTGCTGGTGGTTGTGCATTTGGCATACGCGTTGGTTAAAAAGGAAATGAAGCATGGAAAAGAGAGAGACATTTGCCCAAGCATTATGCGATATTTTAGTAAAAAATAAAGTAGTAAAACCAGAAGAAGCACGAGCAATGCAGCGTGCATTTAAAAATTCTTCTAAAGAATCGTTTGATGATTTTCTGCTAGAAGAGGGATTGGTAGAAGAAGCGCCCTTATTAAAAGCGCTCAGTGATCTTTATGAAGTTCCTGCCATTGATGTGGTGGGATATTTTTTTGAAACTTTTTTATTACATAAATTTCCTAAAGACTTTTTATTGCGTAAGCGTATTATTCCTTTGCAAGTCGATGAAAATATTTTGATCATGGTTGCAAGTAACCCAAATGATTCTGAATTGTTACCAGAAATAGGTGAATATGTTTCATATGATATTCAGTTTTATGTAGGACTTGGGCGTGATATTGAAGATGCAGTAAAAGAATATTATGAAGATTCCCTCACTCAAGGTTATGATTACGACAAAGTAATGAATGAAAATGAAATTGAATTAGAGTTGCACAATGAATTGCTCTTAGAGGAAGATGAAAGTCCTAAAATCCATGATCCATCTGCTAATGAAGATGAAGATCTAGGAGAATAAAGTATGCTTCGTATACCTGCTGATCAACAGCTATCTGCCGTTTCTTTGGTTGATACGGTATTAAAGCAGGCAACGCTTTATAATGCATCTGATATTCATTTTGAACCATCATCAGAAGGGTTGGTTATCAGAGTGCGTATTGATGGCGTTTTATATGATGCGGCGACTTGTATTATAGATACCATATCTTCGGTAATGGCTCGACTTAAAATACTTGCTCATATCAATGTGGCTGAGCATCGGATTCCGCAAGATGGTAAATTTAGTTTTAATTTTAAAAATCGTATCATCGATGTACGACTTTCTACATTTCCTTGTTCGTTTGGCGAAAAAATTGTATTGCGTTTGCTTGATCAAGAACGATTAAAAATATCAATGCCACAACTAGGATTTGAACCAACTATGTTGGCTCAATCGCAACAGCTGCTTTCCGGTTCATTTGGTTTTTTCTTAGCAGCAGGGCCTACTGGATCGGGCAAAACGACAACGCTGTATGCAGCGCTTTCTGCGCTCAATAATCGACGGCAACATATAATCACTCTTGAAGATCCTATTGAATACAATATTCCTGGCATTAGCCAAGCTCAAATACATCCTGAAGCAGGATTTACCTTTGAAAAAGGTATGCGCGCTTTGCTTAGACAAGATCCTGACATTATAATGGTTGGAGAAATGCGCGATAAACAAACAGCACATATTGCTATTGAAGCAGCACTAACGGGGCACATTGTGTTAAGCACTATTCACGCGGGTGATGCACCAAGCGTGATCATGCGACTGCTTGATATGGGTATTGAGCCATTCTTAATTAATGCCGCACTTACGGGTGTATTGGCGCAACGATTGGTACGACGATTATGTAACGCTTGTAAGGTGGTTAAGTTACCTACTGCTGATCAACAATCTATAATGACTAAGTTAAGTTGCACCATTGAGAAATTATATGAGTCAGTTGGTTGTACTGAATGCCTAGGCACTGGTTATAAGGGTAGAATTGGTATATTTCAATTGCTTATCATGAGCAATCAGTTGCGTTCAGTTATTGTGCAGCAACCTAAATTAACTGATATTGAACAAATTGCACAAGAAGAGGGAATGAAGACGTTGGCTGCAGATGCTTTTGCAAAACTCTCGCAAGGACTTACTTCCTTTGAAGAAGTAATTCGGGTATTATAATTTCTATGAAAAACTCCATCACTATTCAAAATTTAATTTTACATCCTGATTTACACAAGGCATTGAAGCTGTATGAGGCTGCTGGTTTCTTGATTGCAAATCTTTTTATTGAAGCTGAGAGCAAAGAATACAGCGCAAGTTGTTATGAATTAAATGGTAAATCAGTTAAATTTAGAGTTGCTAAAATAACTCCTACAAAAATAGGTCAATTTGTTACTTTATGGAAACGAAATGATAGGGGTACAATAATACCATTAGATTTAAATGATTCATTTGAATTATTGATAGTCAGTGTTCATAAGGCTGATTGCTTGGGGCATTTTATATTTCCCAAAGAAATACTACATAAAAAAGGCTTTTTATCAAAAAATGAAAAAGGTGGCAAACGAGCTATGCGTGTTTATCCTCCTTGGGATACGGTGAGCAGCAAACAAGCATTAGAAACCCAATCTTGGCAATGTGATTATTTTTTTGAAATAAACACCTATTTAGATAGTGCATATGTGCAGCTGTTGAAATAAGTTTATAAGATGTTTTCTAATCGCTTTAAATCTATTTGTGCGCCTGCCGCATCATGGGGAAATTCCTCAGCGAGTCTCGTTATATTTTCATAGCAGGAACATGCATTTAATAAATCGTTTCTAAGTTTATACAATTCTGCTAGATCATTCATAACAGTAATATAAAACTCTTTGCGTTTCTTGCTTATCAAGCTGATTTGTGAAGCAGCGCTCAAATATTCAAATGCTTGATGGAGATTATTTGCATCAAGAGCTATTTGCGCTAAATAATAACCTGCTTTTACTTTTTTAAATTCTAAATGAGATGAAGGATCAAATTGTTTTGAGTAGAGTGCCTCAAGGTGTTCTTTAGATCTAAAAATTTGATGGCTTAGATAAGCAAAAGCGCCGGCTTGAAGAGTAAAATGAGTCCAGGAATTAAGCTTTTTGGAATCTATTTTTGAAAGAATGGATTCGGTGTGTACCAATGCCTGAAGGAAAATTCCATTTTTAGCAGCAGCGCATACTTTTTCCTGAGCGGCTTTACATTCTTTATAGGATTCTATTTTTAATTCCATTCCTAATGCGCTTGAGTGGCAAAAAGCAATAAGCATTACAATAAAAAACATCGGGCTCTCCTTATTGTATTAGTACATGAGTTATCATTGTGATATACTATAATAAAAATAATTCTAATCGATTTATATATAATGCTTCATATAAAAAATGTCACGGTTAGCCGTGATCAAAAAGTTATTCTTTCTGAATGTTCATTGCATGTTGAACCTGGCTCCACTCATGCCATAATGGGGCCAAATGGATCGGGTAAAAGTACCTTGGCTTACACGCTCATGGGTCATCCTGCTTATCAGGTTTTACAAGGCCAAATTGATTACAATGGATCGGATCTTTTAGCACTTTCGCCTGATAAACGAGCGCAACAGGGGTTATTTTTAGCTTTTCAACAACCAATTGAAATCCCTGGTGTTACGGTTTCTAATTTTTTAAAAGAGGCCTATCAGGCAACTTTTAAAACATCAATATCAGCTAAAGATTTTATGAATCTTCTTACGCAAGCTCTTGAATTTTTGCATATGGATTATGCGTTTGCTCACAGGGCATTGAATGAGTCGTTTTCAGGTGGCGAAAAAAAGCGCTTAGAGTTGTTACAGATGCTTATTTTAAAGCCCAAGTTAGTAATACTCGATGAAATAGATTCAGGGCTAGATGTAGATGCGCTAAAGCTTGTTGCGCGGGTAATTGAACAGTTGCGTAAAGAAAATAATCAATTTGCTGTACTTTGTATTACCCACTATAACCGTCTTTTGCACCATATGCCGGTTGATCATGTTCATATTTTAAAAAATGGCACCATTAGCTTGAGTGGTACTATCGCGCTTGCCCAAGAAGTAGAAATAAAAGGATATGATGTCTTCTCGTGATCCATTCTCGAGCTCTTATGTTTTTAAAACAAAAAAAGGGCTCACAAGAGATATTGTTACTCAAATTTCTGAACAAAAAAATGAACCCGGTTGGATGACCGATTTTAGACTCCAGGCATTAGAAGTATTTGAAAAAATACCAATGCCTTTGTGGGGTGCTGATTTGAGTGAATTGCAACTTGATGATATCTACTATTACTTAAAGCCACTTGAAGATCAAAAAACAAGTTGGGATACCGTCCCAGATTCTATTAAAAATACGTTTGATGCCTTAGGTATTCCACAAGCTGAACAACGATTCTTAGCAGGGGTAGGCGCTCAATACGAATCAGAAGTTGTGTATAAAAAATTACAAAAAAAATGGGAAGAACAAGGTGTTATATTTTGTGATATGAACACTGCATTGGTTAATTATCCTGATTTGTTCAAAAAATATTTTGCGACAGTAATACCGGTACGTGATAATAAGTTCGCAGCACTTAACAGTGCAGTTTGGAGTGGTGGCAGTTTTGTATATGTACCTTCAGGTGTGCAGATTGATCAACCATTGCAAGCCTATTTTAGAATTAATGCGGCTCAAATGGGGCAATTTGAACGTACCTTAATAATTGCCGAACCAGGAAGTTTCGTGCATTATGTTGAAGGATGCAGCGCGCCATTGTATCGTAAGAGTTCGTTGCATAGCGCTGTTGTTGAATTGGTAGCACTTTCAGAAAGCCATATTCGCTATACCACAATCCAGAACTGGTCGAATAATGTATATAATCTGGTAACAAAGAGGGCAATAGCTCACAAAAATGCTACCGTAGAATGGATAGATGGCAATTTTGGTAGTAAAGTTACCATGAAATATCCCTGTGTTGTTTTAAAAGAAGCTGGCGCAAAAGCTCAGATTATTTCAATTGCGGTGGCCAAAAAAGGTCAACATCAAGATGCTGGTGCTAAAGTAATTCATCTGGCGGAAAATACAACATCTAATATTGTTTCTAAATCGATAAGTAAAGATGGTGGCAGAACAAGTTACCGTGGTCTTTTAAAAGTTTCAAAAAAAGCTGCCAACGCAAAATCTCGCGTGCAATGTGATGCATTGTTACTTGATGAGCATTCTCGTTCAGATACCTATCCGACAGTGGATGTAGCACAACAAAAAGTTGATATTGGTCATGAAGCTTCGGTAAGCAAAATTAGTGATGATCAAATTTTTTATCTTACCAGCCGTGGGTTGTCTGAGGCAGCAGCACGAGCATTTATTGTAAATGGATTTATTGATGCATTTGTTCAACAATTGCCAATGGAATATGCCATAGAAATTAATCGACTTATTGAACATGAAATGGAAGGATCTATTGGATGAATACCTTTTATCCTTCAATTGATCGAGCAAAGCAATGGCTTACTAACAACGTAGAAAATAACGTTCGATTACATCATTTACAAAAATATGAAGAATTATTAGAAAAATTACCAAAGGCTAAAATTTCTTTGATGCCTGTTATTGATTGGCATATTGAACCATTAGTACAACATCAAAAACAAAAAAAACCGCTTTATTTTTCGATTAATTCATTTGCTGGGCATTATGATGACATTTTTTTTCTTATATCTGATAAGATAAACAAATCAATTTCCGATACGTCATCACCGATACGAGAGCTGGTAAACGCGATTTGCAAACACTATATTGTGTTGTATTGTGCGCCTTATGAGAATCATCATATTTTACTCTCGCAGATATATGATTATTTTGGATCAGCTTCCTGTGAAAAGTTGCTTATCATTGCAGATGAAAATTCAAATATTACCATTGTTAATGATCGGGCTTATACGCATGTGCATTCAATAACTGCAACAACTACCGTTATTCATCGCCATGCGATACTGCGTTGGATCGAGATTAGCAATCAAGAAAAAGTTCAAGCAGCGTTGCGATTTACTGATTTTGTTTTACACGATCATGCGCAATTAAACTACTATTCGGTAGCACGTTACGCGCATAATACCCTGCACGAATGGCATGCTCAACTGGTGGGTAAAAACAGTTTATTAACAGCTAAAGAGCTGAGTGTGTTGCATAATCATCAAAAGCTTATGTTGCGCACGCATCAGCATCACCAAGCAAGTAATGCAACCAGTAATTTGCTGGTTAAAGGGTTGCTTGCTGATCATGCATTATTTGATTATGCCGGTCTTGTGCATATAAGTTCTACTGCGCATAATACCAATGCTCATCAAGAAAATAAAAATATGTTGTTTTCTGAGTTTGCTCAAGCACGATCGATACCAAGTCTTGAAGCATTAACCAATGATGTGCAATGTTCACATGGAAGTGCAACAGGTTATTTTGATTATGATCAATTATTGTATTTACAAGCGCGTGGCATGAGCCAAAAACAAGCGCAACGATTATTGCTGCAAGCATTTAGTCAAGAAATTTTGCAAGATCTTGATCAAGAAATGAGAGAATCATTTATGGCATTTATTTTAACCGTATTACCATAAGGAAATCATGAAACATTTGCAAAGCGACTTTCCTTTTTTACAACAACGTGTTAATGATAAACCGATTATTTATTTTGATAATGCTGCAACGACTCAAAAGCCCTTAGCCGTAATAGATGCAATTTCTCATTTTTATACCTACGATAATGCCCCAATTCACCGTAGTGTGTATGCCGCAGCAGAAAAAGTTACAGAACTTTATGAACAAGCACGTGCGCATGTTGCTCAGTTTATTAATGCAAATCCAAACGAAATAATTTTTACCAAAGGAACTACCGAAGGCATTAATGCTGTTGCAACGGCATGGGCACTACACAACCTAAAAGAAGGCGACGAGATTTTAGTTACGGAACTTGAACATCATTCAAACTTAGTTCCTTGGCAACAAGTATGTAAAGCGACTGGTGCGAAATTAAAGTTTATTCCCATTTATAATAATGGCTTGCTTAATACGCAAGACTTAGAATCAATAATAAACACCAGAACAAAATTGGTTGCAATTACTCACGTTTCAAATGCACTAGGAACTCATATTGATATTAAGCCTATCATTGAACGAGCGCATGCAGTAAGAGCATTGTGTTTAATCGATGCTGCTCAGTCTGCGCCGCACCAACTTATAGATATACAACTACTACAACCAGATTTTCTGGTCTTTGGTGGACACAAAATGTTAGCACCTACGGGAATTGGTATATTATATATTGCTGCTCATTTGCACGACAAAATGCAGCCATATCAATTTGGTGGTGGCATGGTATTTAATGTTGAAAAATATACGGCTACGTGGTTAAAATCACCGCAAAAATTTGAAGCAGGAACCCCTCCTATAGCCCAAGCAATTGGTCTTAGTGCTGCAATTTCTTATCTTGAAAAAAATGTTCCTTTTGACACGTTGCGCATTCATGAAGCTGCATTGTGTTCTCGATTAATTGAGGGATTACAAACAATTTCTCGCGTAAAAGTTCTCGGGCCTATTGAGCAACTTAAGCAACACGGGCATTTAGTAAGTTTTACCATCGATGGTATACATGCTCATGATGTTGCTACATATTTAGGTAATAACGGTGTTTATATGCGTGCTGGCCATTATTGTGCGCAGCCGTTAGCACAGCGTTTAGGGCTTGATGCATCAGTGAGAGCAAGTTTCTATTGTTACAATTTGCTTGAAGAAATAGACCAGTTAATTATACTCATTGAAAAGCTTTGTAGCTCAAAATACTTTTAAAAAGTAAGTTATATAAGTTAATAACTATTTTTTGATTATCTTTGCACATACATCCAGGGGTTTTACATGCATTCTTTTGTTCAATCAAAAAATTTTTTGCTTTCCATAATCTTGATACTATTTTCTACCTCATCAATTATGCCGATGGAAGTGAATAATGGTTTTGAATTTTTTAAAACATATAATTCATTAAAAAGTAGTTATAAAAAGACCAAAGATTTTTTATATGACTGTAATCATAAAATAGCGACAGCAGGTATTATTACTTTTTCAGTAGGCTGCGGCTGCGGCGGCGGTTTTTTAGCTTTTCTGTTACTCAAATCATATGCAGCAGCGGCATTGTTAGGAACACTCACGAGTCCGGTGGCGTATGGATTTCAAAAATTAAGTAAAAAAATTGATGAGCTAAGAAAAACAATTGAAGAAAACCATGAAGAAATAAAAGCATTAATGGTTCAAGGTGATCAAAAGGTTATAGGTGAATTAAAAGAACATTTTACACACCAACTTGAATTAGCCCTTGATGAAATTAAAAAAACTACCGAAATTTCACAAGATCAAACCCGCAAAACATTAGAGCAAAATATTGCCTTAGCGCTTAATGCTATTAAAACAGATACAGAAAAGCAATTTGCCGAATTTAAAAAGGATATTGATAAAGGACTTGATTCATTAAAATTAGATTTTAAACTAGCTGATGTAGAAACTAAAACATCATTAAAGCTCATTTCAAGCAATCTTCAAATGCTTAAAAAAGAAATTGATGAAGATAAAGAGGCAAAAGAATTAGCTATAAGTTCTGAAAAAGAGCAGCTTCTTGGTGAGATTACGCTAATTGCAAGCCAGTATTACCAATGTAGTTATGCAGAAGCAGAAGAATATATTGCAGAACAAAAAGGGAAAAAAATAAGTCAAATGAACAATAAGCAATTGCTCAGATTTCAATCGCAATTAAATTATGAGTTTTTGCAAAAACAACAAGATGGTTTGCTCAAATTAACACTAGAAAATGGACAAGAGATAACTTTGCTTAAGCAAGAAGTAAAAGAGACTAAGGGTATATTAGATAATGTTATGTCTCGGTTGGATACTATCGAGCAAGGACAAAAATCTCAAAAAAAACAATTAGATTCATTAGAGAATTTTGCATCAAATCAATCGGTGCATACAGCTGAATTGAGAAAAGGTGTTTCTCAAATTCTTACTATAGTTGATACATCAAAAAAATATGCTACATCAACAGATGAGCAACAAAAAAATCAAGTTTTTCATGGACTTCCTAATCAATTTCTAACTAAACCATTTGCCTACTCTAGTACTAATTTGCAACAGGCAGCATTACCCTATAAAAAATGAATTTAGTAGATTCTTGATTTGTGAAATAATAATAAGACATCTTAAGCAGGTAACCCTTTTATCTGCTTAAGGTGAATTGTGAGTGGCAATATAAAAAAAATTCTTATTGTTCTTAGTATTTTAAGTTCAGTACTATTGATTGGTTACGCTACTGGTGTATATAAAATGTTAACGCTTGAGAATATTCAAGCAAAGCAAGTAGCTATAAAAGCTGCCGTGGATAATAATCAAATCATCGCAGCGGCAATTTATATTTTGCTCTACGCACTTATTATTTCATTTGGCTTGCCTATATTAATACCTCTTACACTGCTTGGAGGTTATTTATTTGGATTAGTTAAAGGAGTTGCTTATTCGGAAGCTGGTTCAGTTATAGGAGCTGCCAGTTCGTTTACCTTACTTAAAACATTATTTAAATCTTGGTTGCAAGCGCAACATGGCCCACGATTAGAAAAATTCAAAGCTAATTTTGCAAAGTATGGAACCAGCTATTTATTAGTTCTTTTCTTTTTTTCAGTAATTCCCTTTTTTGTAGTAAATACGCTTGCTGTTATCTCAGGTATCACACTTGGTAAATTTTTGATTATTACGGCTATTGGTTCATTGCCATTTATTTTTATTTGTGTGCTTGCGGGTAAAAAACTTGGCGAAATAGAATCGGTAAAAGAGATATTTTCTCAAGAAATTATGATTTTATTTGGAATTTTAGCCTTGCTTGCAATTATTCCTATTGTGATTCAAAAATTTAGCAACAGGAAACAGCATGCATCCAACAATCCGTAATAGATTTATCTTTGTTATCATAGCTGCAATTGGTGTTGCATTATTATGGCGACATGGTCTAAAAGAACGATTAACGCTCGAAAATATTCAAGAAAATATTAAACATCTTGAGCTGTTTGTACGAACGCATTATATAAAATCAGTTATAATGTATATTCTTTCTTATATGACTGAAGTAATTCTCGTTTTACCACTGTCAGCATTACTTACGTTACTTGGTGGCTTTTTATTTGGCGTTATTCCCGGTGCATTATATGCCAATATTGGTGCAACACTCGGAGCTACGATATCTTTTTTATCAGTTCGTTATTTGTTTGGACATTTTTTACAAAAAAAATATGAGCGTCAGTTAGCTACATTTAACCAAGCATTTCATGAAAAAGGTTGGTGGTATTTAATGATGACACGTTTTATTTTTGTGATACCTTTTTTTGTGATTAATATTTTGGCAGGATTAACAAAAGTTCCTTTATGGACGTTTGTATGGACAACCTCATTAGGTATTATTCCCTCATCATTAATTTATGCATATACGGGCAAACAGCTTACCCAAATACACTCATTGCATGATATTTTTACTCCCAAGGTGTTGGCAGCATTTGTCATGCTGGGATTATTTGCGGCAGTGCCTACTATTTTGCGTAAATTGCATCTATTTTATAACGGAACAAAAATTAATCTTAAGCGGTAGTTAGTTTTTGAGCACACAATTGATCAAACTGTTCTTGAACTGACGCAATATCAGGGCTGCTCCCAATTAAACCTTTTACTTTAGTGCAATGAATTGCATGCATACCAACATCGCGAGCAGCGATGATATTTTCAAGCTGATCGTCGATAAAAACACAATCGGTAGGATTAAGCTTGTAGGTATTGAGCAAATAGTAATAAATTGCTGGATTGGGTTTGATAAGGCCAATTGCTCCTGAAACAACTATGTGATCTTTAAAGAGTTGTGCAAATTCAGGGTTTTGTTCTAATAAAAGTGGAAATGATATGGCATCCCAGTTTGATAAAATATAAACGGAATGTCCTTGTTCTTTGCAGCGTTTTACAAAATCGATACTCTCTTGCAAAAGTACGCGTGTTTTTATAAAAGTCTCGGGATTAAACATAGTACGAGCAATTGATTTAATAACTTCTTGATCAGTTTCATTCATGAAAAACTCTGGATGTTCATCAATCGATTTGGCTATCAGATCATAAATTTCTTGAGGTGTTAAGGTCCCTTTGAGCCATTCACACATAATTTGAGGTACATAATTGCCTTTATCATCACGAGCCTTGGTTTCGTGCTCATTGCGAACAATTAGAGTATCTAAAAATTTATAAAGTACGGTACGAGGATTTTTTTGGGTGAATAGAGTATTTAGAATAATTTTTAAAGGTCCTACTTCCCACAAAAAACCAAGTGTATTAGTTTCGGCAAGTACTCCTCCCATGTCAAAGATGACATTGAGTGGTTTAGTGGTAAGCCCGGCAAATAATATAAAAAAAACAAATAAAAATGATTTTTTATTCATAATCACGTAATTTTCCCCCATTTATAGGAAATTTTTAATGATAACCTATTATCAGGCTATCACAAGGAGCGAAAAGCGCAATAAACGAAAAAATAGCGATAAATAAGCAATTTTTATAATTGTTGACTGTTTGTACTGCTCTTTTAAGTAAAAACTATCTAGAGCAGATTTATTTTGCTGAGAAAAATTTATTTTTATGATTTTTTGCTCGCAGCCATGCCTGAAGAGTTTTTTTATGCCATTCTGCATTGGTAGTGTTTAACAGTGCTATATTGGGTATTTTGATTTTTACCGGATTAATTCCTCTATTAAATATTCTAGTGTACGGTAAACTACACCATTCAAGAGGTTTTTGATCCCGTATTTTGGCAAGAGTATTGATAGTAGGGTGATACCCTAGACCAAAGACAGATTGAGATTTATCCATTGCGCGCACATTTGTATATTTTATAACAATCAATAATAGAATGAGATATTGTTTGTTTATGTATCTATACATTTTTAATCCTGTTAGCAAATCTACAATTAAGTAAAAAAGCGTTTTAGCTTAAAAACGCTTTTTTACTTAGATTAATTGATTAATTTTTCAACCAATTTTTTAAATTTGCGCCATCCACGTTTAAAACTGTTTTTAATATCTTCTCCGATTTCTTCTAAAAGTTCTGGCGCCTCTTCTATAGTATCTTTAGTGGTCTTTTTTAAATGTTCCCAATCAGCCTGTATTTCTTCTTTAGCTTCCTGAAAATAATTATTATTATTTCTTCGTGATGAATTGTGGTTATTTCTTTCACGCTTAGGAATATTATATTTTTCTCTCATTTCTTGTGCGTGGTCCTGATATTCTCTTTTAGATGTGGTTGCCCTTGTAGGAATAATCACTATTTCAGGTTCTTCTAATTTGTTTTTGCTGCTCCAGTTCAAAGTAGTTAATTTTTTGTAACCATATAATCCTGCAATAAATACTGCCGATCCACAACCAATATATAAGCATGTTTTTGCTAGTTTTTTAGGGTCGATTCTGTTGTAATATTCTGCAATGCGTTCTCTGTTTTTATAAGCTACCCATCCACTTAATGCGGTACATGATGCCCCAGCTAATAACAGAGCTTTTTTGTGATTGAGTAGAGGAGGATTCATTTTTTTTGCATCCTCAATCGCTTTCTTTGCAAGCGCATCAAAATCTTTACGTTGTTTTTCTTGACGTGCGGTATGGTCTTCTGCCCAGCTTATAAAATCACGAACTAGATGGTCATTAAGTTCATTTTGTTCATTTGACCGAGCATCGTTATTATTATCGCAATTTTGTGGCAAATTATTTTTTGATTCCCATTGTTCTGCTCTTTGTTTATTTTGATTATTTGCTATTACACCAACTGGATTTTGGCGTAATTGAGTGTTAAATTGAGACAAATTATTGTGAGCTTGTGATAAAATTTGTTCTTGTTCTTCGTAAGACATACCAGGTTTAATAGACATCGTTTGATTGTATGCATTATCCCACTTCTCCATGGTATTTGTGTAATGAATTCCTATTAGTGTGCAAAAAAATAATAATAATTTTTTCATGATTTTTCCCTGATTGAATGTTCTAAATGCATGGTATACATTTTCTCAAATCATGTTCAAAAGATCAAAAATTGTTTTTGAAATTGATAATAAAAAAATTATTTTCTATACCACACCGATTCATTGATTAATTCTTTGTATGGTGAAAATAAATCGTAATTATCTTTAATTTCTTTATTTCTTAAAGATGCAGAAAAAATATTTTTTGGATTTACATTACAATTAATTGGATCTTTCGTATGAGTTTGTGAATCAAAATGATATCCATCATAAACATTTTTTAGCTTTGATTGCGCTGAATTTTTGCCATTAAATTTGAAAGGATTATTTTTTTTGTGTAAAAGTCCTTTTAAAGGTTGTTTGGTACTATTAGTTAGTACTTGACAAAATGTTGAATGGTCATATTTTGCTGGAGATTCTTTTTTTTGCTGCAATGCAGGATTATGGGTAACATCACAATTTTCTGCTAGTATCTTATATAGCTCATAAATAACCTTACATGTTTTTTGATATAAGCTATCGATCCAAGCTAATTTTTGTTCTCTTTTGTTTTCAAGTGATTTTATTATAGCGGTTATTTGCTCATTTTGTTGCAGTGTCATATTTGTTTTTATAATAGATAAAATTTGTTCATGTACCCTCTGATTTTCTTTATCTATTTCACTTAATTCTTTTTCTGTATAGGAAATTGACTTTAATTCTTTTGCAATGTCTTGTATGGGAGTTAGTGTATTGAAAAGAAACCACATCTTTTTTTCTGCTACAGGAAGATTTTTACAATATTTACTAGCGTAATATAATGCCGTTTGTGTAGGAGGGTTTTGGCTTGCAATTTGAGTAGGATTATGCTCTGCAGCATTGATTAGTGATAAACAATTCAAGATAGCTATAATAAAAAATATTTTTTTCATAAGAACTTTTTGCATTAATGGTTGTTTTTTTGATTGATAGATAATGAAAATATAAGTTAAATTTTTGAAGAAATCAAAATTGAATATTTTTTAATAATTTAAATTTAACAATAGCTTGACTTGTTCATTTTATCCAGCACACACTAATTAACGTTAGAAATAAAAAATACTGGTAAAGAAGGAGTGGTGCATATGAAGCAGGGGAAACGATTGTTGTTGTATGTATTAGTGATTGGTTATCCTGTTTCATTTTTAGCGCAAACTGATCAGGAGCGAGTGCCAACTACCCTAGAAAAATTGCATGCAATTCTTAATATTGATAATCCATCCTTAAAAGATGGTATCGTTGGATTATGGCATGAAATTGCTGGTCAACCACCACGTACTACGGCAACTGAAATTAAACAGCTTATTAATCAATCTTCACAAGAACATGCTCAAAATCTTGCAACCACAATGGCTGAATTAGATCGCCAATTTACGTTTGCACGCAATCGAGTGATCAATGCCAAATATGAAGATCAGTATGATCGAGAAAAATTACAAAATGAGCTTGCCAGTTTATTAGAGATTTTATCTCAAGTAAGTAGCGCGTTTGGTAATATGGAAAAATTAGTGCAAGAATTTGCTCGCGCAGCTCATGCATTAGAACAACGTGCATTGTCCGAACAAGAGCTTAAGCAATATACTTTAGCTGTTGTTGATTTAAAAGAAGCCCTAGCTCAGGTTATTTCACAATACCAACAAGAACGTGCTCGTATTGATGATCAAGTAGCGCATTTACTTGATAACTATGGTAGGAACAATAATGTAGTCAAAGATTATTGGAAACAAATTGAACAAGAATCAGCTCAAAGCTTAAAGCGTCTTAAGAATGCGGTGACGACCAATATGTCCCAGCTTGAGCTTCTTATGGCCCATATTAGACGATTAAGTGAGTATCTTGGGCACCCTGTACCTGAGGAAAACTAAGACGATACGATAAAATAAGTGCTTGGGGGTTTTTCAATAACGCAAGCTACGCTATACTAGATAAGGTATAGGAGGATAATCTGAGTGAATATCTATCACCAAGCACTTATTGATCATTATAAACACTCCCCGCATAGAAAAATGCTCAAAGAGCCCAATTTGGTATCAGAGCAATATAATCCTTCATGTGGAGATCGAGTCTCTTTTGAAGGCATTATTGAAAACGAGATTGTGGTTGATCTCGCTTTTCAAGGGTCAGGATGTGTTATTAGTCAAGCTACTGCATCGTTGCTATGTGAGCAGTTTATAGGTAAGCCAATAGAAGCTATTTTCTCTTTTTCGACTGAAGATCTTTTAAATTTAATTGGTATTTCATTGGGCCCCAATCGCTTACGCTGTGCATTAATTGCTCTTATTGCATTGCAAGAGGGAGCAACTTCCTATAAAACGCGAGAATAACCATGTTAAACCGTGCACGTATACTTCAGGAATTACAAGCTCAAAAAGAGCATATTTTTGTTGCTCCTACTTTTAACATAGACTTTATTCGAGCCTGGTGGAATCAGTTATGTAATGATCCTTTGTTTATGTATAAGGCAAGGCACGCATCAAGTGCCTGGCTTATTCCTCACTGGCAAGAACCTTTAGGTGATGCTATTGTGGTTCCTCACCCAATGGAACACTATCGGGTGCTAGGTGTTGACGGTTCGCAAGTATATCCAGATCGTCACCAAGGTACTTCCTGTTTTTTAATTAATATTGGCACTGTTGAACTTGGTTATGGCACTGAGGGCAAAGCTATTAAACTTGATTCCCAACCCTTTTTATACACCGGGGTTGAAGATGAGTTAGTGAGTGCAGATTCAAATGAGCTTGTTAATTGTAGAAGACAGGAGCTTGAATTTTCTATCGGATTGGATCGCTCTTTAGCTTTAAAGAAGCAATATCCAGATGATCCTTTATTATTTTTGTTTGATGGCTCACTTATTTTTTGGCATTTAGAATCTAAAGATGCGGTGCTTAAAGATTTCTTTTTACATAAATACTTAGTTGCTCTTGATAAGTTTTATCAAGCGGGTATCCCATTAGCAGGGTACATTAGTTTGCCTAAGAGCAAAGAATTGGTAAATTTATTAAAGCTTGGTATAACAAATGGCAATGCACAAAGCGCAGATCCTGAACTTGCTCAGCTTGATACGGTGGTTGATGCAACTATCGCACGATTGTATTTAGATAGCTTTACCCGCTCAATTATATTTAAAAACAATGCAGCTATTACTCATTTATATCCACCTCATAATGCTCCGCATTTTTTTTACTTAGATGTAGACACGGAAATTGTTCGTATTGAAGTTCCTGCATGGGTTGCACAACGGTCAGATTTACTTGAGATGATTTCACGTATTATTGTTGATCAATCAATAAAAGGAAGAGGCTATCCTGTAGCATTAGCTGAGGCTCATGAACAGGCGGTAATAAAAGGCCCTGATCGCGATTTTTTTTACCATTTAATAACAAAAATGGCGATCGAGCATAAACACCAGATCACCATTTCTCAAAAAAGTATGAAAAAAAGACGGATGGGAATTTAATCCTTACCCCAAAAATTTTTTGAATAATCCGGAGATAAATCCATCTTTATTTTCAATAGTGGTACCAATTTCTTCAGAGTATTTCGTTAACAATTCTTTGGCTGAGGAAGATAATTTTTTAGGGATGTCACATTGTGTAACCACTACTAAATTACCCTTTACATTGCCGCGAATTTTACTAAAACCTTTGCCAGCAATAATAAGTTTTTCACCAACTGGGCAGCCCTTAGGAATTTTTATGGTTTCCTTGGTACCATCAATATTTTCTATTTCAACCTGGCTGCCAAATACCAATTGTGGATAGGTTAACAAGACAGTGCATACCAAATCATCTTCAACGCGTTCAAATTTTTTATCTGGCATTACGTGTACGCGAACAAATAAATCACCTGAGGGTCCACCATATACACCCGCATCACCTTTGCCAGCAATACGCAACTCAGCTCCATCATAAATCCCAGCAGGGATATTGATGTTAAATTTATCATAAATTTGAACACGGGATTGACCGTTGCAGGTCAAACAGGGAGATGGAATTTTAAATCCTTGGCCACCACATTCGCTGCAGCTTTGTGAATACATGAAAAAACCTTGCGTAAAGTTAACCTGGCCAGTTCCTTTACAGGTTTCACACATATGTGGTTTAGTTCCTGGTTGAGCGCCTTTGCCTTTACACGTATCACATTGCTCATAATGATAGTAACCAATTTCGTGTTTGGTACCTAAATAAGATTCTTTAAGGCTAATTTCTACATCTTTTGATAAATCGTGTCCGCGGCGTGGCTCGGGCCCTGTTTTTTTACGGGCGCTACGACGACCACCACCAAAAATATCACCAAAGATATCGCCAAAGCTTTCAAAAATATCATCCATATTCATGCCATGGCCTGGGCCACCACCCATGCCACCGCCTAATCCAGCATGTCCAAATTGGTCATATTGGCGTCGTTTTTTCTCATCAGATAATACTTCGTATGCCTCAGCTGCTTCTTTAAATTTTTCTTCAGCTTCTTTATTATTAGGATTGCGGTCAGGGTGATACTTAAGCGCTAGTTTGCGATATGCGGCTTTAATTTCTTCATTAGTTGCCGTTTTAGCAACGCCTAGTATGCTATAGTAATCTTTTTTTTCCATAGCTTTCTCGTAAGATAAAAATGTAGGGGAAATCTATTTATACTCGTTTTTTAGTATAACAAAAAATTCTATTTTGAAAATGATCAGCCTCTAAGCCTTTTTTTATTATTTGCCTATACTAGCTAAATTTGGAGCTGTGGAACCTTGTGCCATCTGTAATATGCAAGCTTTATCGGGAATAGAACACTGTATCAAATCAGGCATGCTATTTTTTTCTATAGTGAAAGAGCCCAGTTTCATAGTGTTTTCAAGTTCGGAGGGAATTGATAACACAATATAAAATTGGGTATGCGCTGATAAAGAATAGGGTTTATTAAATTTAAAGGTAATGCGTTGCTTGTGTTTGTTCCAGATTCCATCACATATGAGATTGTCTTCAAGGGGAATGAACCGAAGATTGTTTTTTTTGTGATATAAGGATGCGCTTAATTGATCAATATAAGTGCCATGCCATTGCATTTGTAAATGATTAAGAATAATGGGTTCATTTGCTCGTTTTTTAAACATTAAAGTGCCAATAAGAATAAGTTTGCTTCCAAAGCGTTCACTAGTAGCAATACGTTTTTCCAAATTTTCCCATTCAGCATGAGTATGCAATGTGCATAATTGTGCATGGAGTCCATGAACAGTAATACATATGAGAATAACGAGGCGTGTTCTGCGTAAAATCATACGCATCTCCTTTTTTGTCTCACTTACAGATTAACATGGAGAAAGAGCTGAATAAAATCTTTTTTCGTTTTTAGGTCTTCTTTATTAATATGTCAATGAAGAAGAGGTTTGTGGCTCATCAGAGGATGCAGATGTTTGTTCGCTTTTTTGTTCTGATGTACTACTTTTTTCAAAAGATTTTAAATAAAATATAGCTGCTTGGTTATTTGATTTTTTTGCTACTTCTAAAGCTGATTTTGCTTCCTCTGAGCTCATTTGATTGGTATTATTCAGTATCTGTAGCGATTCAGGTCCTTCATTGGTGGCAGCCCATTGATAGGGTGTCCATCCTGTTGAATCAGTTTTTTTAATATTAGCACCATGCTTTAATAGTAATTCCATACATGTAGTATGACCTAACTGAGTTGAGATTATTAAAGCAGTTTCACTATTATTATTAGTCCAATCAATTAAGGCAGCAGCATGTTTTAAAATGTAAGCAATAACTTCTTGGCTGTAATTTTTCTTGGAACATGCAACATGAAGCAAGGAATTAAGCTTAAAATCGATAGCGGTAATATTTGCACCATAATTTTCTACTAAAAACTTAAAGTTATCAAAATTTTCTAATGCATAAAACAAGGGAGTTCTTCCTTGGGCGTCGGGCGTTTCAAGCATATTGTTAGCTGCCACTTTTTTCTTTTTTAAATAGTATGCGATAAAATCTTGTGCATGGGGGGTAGCCGCTAAAAGATGAAGAATAGTTTCGCCATGTTGTGCTTGGGCAAATAAATTGGCTCGTTTTCTTTTGAGATATTTAAATGCTTTTTTATTTAAATTTTTGGCGGCAACCATTAATGCAGTTTGTTTTTGGCTATTACGTAATTCCGTAGTGCCCGAAAATTTTCTGAGTATTTTAAGGCATTGGTAAGCTTTGCTGGTGTTAATGGTACATGCTACATGTAAGGGGTAATCTCCATCGTTATTAGGTGAGTTTTTAGCTCCCCGTTCAACAATTTTTTTTACATTAATTGGTTTTTGACGATAGGTAGCCCAATAAAGAGGTGTGCATCCTTTTTTGTCTTCTAAATTGATTGTATTTTCATCTGCCACTTTTAATAATATGTCTACATTATCTTGAGATGCTGCAAGTGAAAGTGGGGTTCTTCCCGCATAATCAATACTGGATAAAATTTTTTTAAGAGTTAATGTGCTTTTCTTTTCTGCCCATTTTAATATTTCGGCTACAAGTAATTCGTTTTCTTTTAAAACTGCTAGATGTAAACAAGTTTTATCATCTTGTGTGCAAGCTTCTAAATATGAAGCGTTGTGTTCTACAAAATGCCGACAAGCTATTAAATTATTATGCATAATAGCTTCAATTAAAGGGGTTCGCCCAGCTGAATTAGTAGATTGTAAAATTTCATTTTTGTTTTCTGTTTGGTCAACTAATTTTAATAAAAGCTGTAAAGTTTCTGTAGAGCATTTTTTTTGTGCCGCAATATGCAACAGCGAGTCATTATCTTCACTATTAAATGAAGAAGTAATAATAGTAGGATTATTGTTAATTATTTTTTTTATTGCCGCTAAATTACTATATTCAATGGCATCAGCTAATTTAATCCGATTAGTTTCAAGCTCAGCTTCTTGTTGTAAAGAAAGGTTAGGATGAGTGTTTTGTCGTTGATATGAGGTATTACGTCTTTTTTTTGGTAAATGATCATTAGCGTTAAAATCAATCCTTTCTTTTTCCATAGTATAAATAGGAGTGATGCTAATAAGTATTAAGATAAAAAATTTTGTTTTCATAGCTTATCCCTCCAAACAAAAATCGAGTATAGCTATTACTGTAGCGCTATTTTATGATGTCTAACAAGAGTTTTAGTACATGCTAAATCGTGCTGGTCCGCCCTGTTTTTCTAAATGAAGTTTGATTATCCATGGCATATAAAAAGGTTCTTCTTTGATAAAACCTGGCAATGGGGGAAATGAACTACCCGCATACTGAATAGTTCCCACAATAAAGCGATCGATTTCTGAATGTCCACATGAGCGAACTACGGTTACGTTTTCTAATTTTCCTTGTTTGTTAATTACCATACAAATTTGTAATTCACTTTCGACTGCGGCATGACGGGGTAACTCTGAAAGTTTTATTTTCCATGCATTTTGTAAGCACCATAAAATTCGCGCCGCGTAACGCTCGTAACGTATTTGCTCATCAGTTGGCGCAGCATTATCATTTCCATACATGCGCACTAAGTTAGGGCCTTTATTTTTCCATTGTTCTAAAAATCCTTGAGTAATATCGGCTAGGGTAATATTTTTGCCGGCTTGTCTTTTTTGTGCTCGTTTTCTGCGGCGTGTTCTTTTTGTCCGATTTGTTTGACGAGCAGGTTTGACCGATGGTGTTTGCTCTTGTACGGCATTTAGGGTCTCGGGTGATATTTTTTCTATTAGTTGTTCGATTGATTTGCTTAATGGCTCAATTAATGGGGTTTGTTCAGGTTCGGATTTTTTTTCTTCTGGAGTAAGATCCTCTTCTTGTGCTAATTCTTGCTCGGCCGGTTGTTCGTTAGTTGCTGGACCTTGGTAATCTGGTTCAATTGCTTCTTGTGCGCTTTCTATTTGTGGTAAATCACCATCATCTGGCTCATCATACAATATTACCGGCGCGCCAAATGACGAAGCTTGGGGACGTAATGAAGCCCATTCTTGTTTTTTTTCTTCTTCAGGTTTTTCTTGTTCTTGTTTAGATTCGGGTGATGATTGAGATTGCGCTTGTGCTGGTTTTTGCATTAAATCTTCCATGCGAACAGGGGGCATTGAAAATTCATGCTGCATTTGCATAAAAAAAAGAGCTAAAAATAATAATAAGTGAAGGAGTAGAACAAGTAAAAAGATAATAATGATGGTTTTTAGCGATCTGTCTTTCATGTACTACTCCCTCTAGGCCTTTGCTTCAATAAGGCTATCTTTTTGAGCCTAGGGATTTTTTTTAGGTAAGGCAACAACAGACGATTTTTTAGTGCTCTGTAAGAGACTTAATAATTTTCGAAAAAATGCTAAACTATTCTTATAAGAATAAAATGCAGGTTGAAAACATGTCTATTTTGGGTCACTCATTTTTTGCTCGAGATACAATCACTGTTGCCAAAGAACTTCTTGGCTGTTATTTAGTACACGAAATAAATGGCACCAAGCTTGTTGGCAAAATTGTTGAAACAGAAGCTTATTTAGGCTTACAAGATCCAGCTAGCCATGCTTATAAAGGTAAAACGGATCGCAATGCCCCTATGTTTGGTCCAGTTGGACATGCATATGTATACATAAGCTATGGTATTCATTATTGTTTTAACACCGTTGCTCGAACGAATGACATGCCTGCTGGTGGAGTATTAATACGAGCTTTAGAACCAGTTGAAGGCATAGAAATAATGAAATCTAATCGAGGCATTTCTTGTCCTATCACTATCACCAATGGTCCGGGTAAACTTACTCAAGCAATGGGAATTACTTTAGAACATAAGGGTAAGCTTCTTGATAAAAAAAATAATCTATATCTCATGCAAGGGGAAAAAAATAATTCATCTTTAATTGTTACCACTCAACGTATTGGTATTTCTCAAGCGCAAGATAAATTATGGCGTTTTCATCTGATTAACAATAAATGGGTTTCTAAATAAAAATACAGCAATAGAAAGCGCTTTTACCTAATTACAAGCGCAATTTTTTTTATGGTAAATCTTGTTCTACCCTTTTTTTATTATTTATTATTTTACAAAAAAAGGAGTAAGTATGAGATTGTGTGTGTTTTTTTTAATAGCTACTACGTGCATAAGAGGGTATGATCACGTACGATCTAATAATAAATCGAAAAATTACGATAGACTATGCGTTCAAAACGCTATGGTAAAAAATAATTTATGCGCTAAAAAAGTCTGTACGCAAGTGGTATGCGCTGATTCAATTCAAACTCAAAATTTACAAGATCCTGTTTTGAGAGTATCAACATTAACAACTGATACCGTTACTGCGGTACAAGCAATTATTACCAATATTACTGGTATTGAAACAATTAATGGTCAATCAATAGAAAGCCTTGGAGGAACAGGCCCTACGGGTGCTGCAGGTGCTCAAGGAGCAGAAGGAGCACCGGGCGCTAATGGGTTAACCGGTAATACAGGCCCAAGGGGATTAACCGGTCCCACCGGATTACCAACATCACCACAAAATTATTTAATGGCCACAAAAGATGATATTCAACAAGCACAAGCATTTAGTATTGATCCACAAGTGGTTACATCAGTAATACCTTTTTTTATTTCTGGATGGACTGTTGATGGCACCAATACTATTTTTACCTGTCAACAAACGGCAATATATCAAATTTCATATTCACTTACCTTTAACACTACAGATAATTCTCCAGCCCCAATTCAAGGAGTAATTCTTTTAAATGGTACAGCTACTGCTAATGCTATTCCTGCTAGTTATGCAGGAGGTTATTACACAGGAAATAACGGTGAACTTGTATCATTATTTCAAACTTTTTTAATATCACTATCTGCAGGCGATCAATTACGGCTTGCATTCATTGCCGAGCCCCCAATACAACTCAATCTCGGTATATTTAGCACCAGTGCAACATTAGCTATCAATCGTGTTGGTTAATAAAAAGGAAAAATATGGCTTTCATTTTACTTGTATTTATATTATTTACTTCGCTATGTGCACAAGAAATAAAGATTCCAAATGTTTGTTATAATGATGTTAATGAGATAATTACTGATTTGTCTAAAAATAATATTTTCAAAAGTGATAAGAAAAAAATTAAGTCATCGGTGATAGCTAACTTGATGGGCGTAGAAGATACACTATCAGTTAGAGAAAATAGTTGTAGTAATGAATTATATGCTAACGAACTAACAACATGTATACTCAATGCATCAACCGTTAATGCCCAAACAGTACAGTTTTCATCATTGATTGCCAATACATTGATTGCTACTTCTCTCACCGGTGTTCAAACTATTAATGGAACCGGTTTAATAACGAGCAATTTAACGGGTAATACTGGTCCACAAGGCCCTCAAGGTAATACGGGCCCCCAAGGTCTTCCTGGTAATACCGGTGCGACTGGATTTACTGGCAATACCGGACCCAAAGCTGCAGCTACTAGTTATTTTCGTGCAAGTTTATCAACTCCTTTTACACCAATTGATAGCTCTGACCCACAAGTTATTACCTTTGATTCTACTGATTTTGCTCAAGGGTGGACCAATATAGGAAATACGGCATATATCTGCCCTGAAACAGGTATTTATGAAATTTCTTATGTAATAAGTTTCCGAACTGCTACCAGTGCGCCACCAGCATCCATTCAAACATTTGTATTGTTAAATGGTGTCTTTGCCATTTTGTTTCCAAGCGTTCAATATCGAGCTTTTTTAAATACGAGTAACTACATTGAGTCAGCAACTCACACCTTTATTACTGCGTTAAATGCAGGCAATGCGATTCGTCTTGGTTTTATTGGGCAATCTAATATTAGCTTTGAAAATATTCCAAATATCGCCACCTTAAGTGTAAATAAAATTAATTAAGGAGATTGCCTACATGTTTTATATTCATTTTAAGATGTTTATTAGATTATTTATACTAATCATTTCTCTTCAGCCATTTTTACAAGCTGATGATAATACCTGTGGTGAACAAGACCAATTAACATTTCAACATATATTGGATGATAGTGGGCAAGAAACATTCTATATACCTAGAACTACCATTTCTAAAATAGTCTGTATATGTCAGTCTCTCTGTGTTAAAAATATTTTGCGTAGTACGAGATTAATAACGCCACAACTTATAGCCACATTAATTAATTCTTGTGTAACGACTGCCAATAGCGCTACGTTTAGTGAACTAAACACTATCGATTTAATAGGTATTGATGCACAGATAACTAATTTAAGCGTGGATTCTATTAATGGGAATAATTTCTTTGGAGGAATCCCAGGTGCTACGGGCATAACAGGAATTACCGGCAATACAGGACCAGCAGGTCAAGGAGCTACTGGTGCGCAAGGTGCCCAAGGACCAACAGGAGTATTTGTGCAGGACAATTTGTTTCAAGTAAATAAAACTACTTTGCAGCAATTTACTACTCCTGCTACAACCATTAATTTTAATAATATCGATTTTAATAATAATTGGACGCTTACCAATACCACATTTATTTGTCCAACTACTGGGCTTTATCGAGTTTCTTATTCGCTTACTGCTATTTCGGGTATTACAACGGGATATTTTTTAGTGCAGGTGACGGTAAATAATATTGCTATTTTGCCCCAAAGCCAAGTTGCTGCCACCATAGAATCTACCGATCCTAAAACGGCATCATATAGCTTTCTTGCTTTTTTTAATCAAGGTGATGTATTGCGCTTAAGCGCTAATGACTTTTTAAATAATGGTGGTCTAATAACCGGGTTACCAGTTGTTGCTACGTTAAGCGCAGTAAAATTATAAGTGCTAATCCAATAAGGGGGGAATACTATTCTCCCCATGATATTATGTGTTGCTCGATAAATAAATAGAGTTATTGAAAAATGTTTTTAATATTTTTGTATGTGGTTCAAAAAATTCTTGTGGTAATTGATAGAGATTAAAATATTTCCATTCATAGCATTTGTCTGGTTCCATTAGCATAATCGGACCATTATAATTATTGAGTAAAAATGACGCATGAAGGTAATGACGTTCTTGATTAATGTCATCGGTTATTGCAATAAGTTGTAGTTGAGCATTTTCAATACCAAGTTCTTCTTTTAATTCTCGCTTTGCACAATCAATAAGAGTTTCACCATATTCTAAATGCCCCCCTGGTAAAGCCCACATACCTTCGCCGTAAAAATTTTTTCTTTTGCCAAGTAATAATGAATTGTTATTAATAATAAAAATTTCACACGCAAATTTGATTTGATTGGTCATTTTTTCATCCCAACATATAAATTAATTTTTGCTGATCGTTGCCATGCCAGATTTTTTCTCAATACGCCATTCATGATGTAAATCGTGAGCGCCGCCGTGTGGACTACTCAAAAATCTCAGTATTTCATCTAAAAATGATTGGCTTAGAGGAATGCGCACATTATTTGCTTGCATCCAGTGCATCAGCAATCGATAGCGCATTAAAGATGGATACGAGAGCAAATTGTTTACCGTGATTGTTTTATAATCTGGCGTAGCAATTTTTGCAAATTCTTGAGTGGTATGTTCTTCTAAATAATCTTCAGTCTCTTGCAAACGAGCAAGTGTTTGAGCAAAGTTTTGATCAAAGCGTGTATCACATGCTTGCAATGCGGGAATTACTTTTAAGCGAATGCGATTGCGCAAATATTCTTCTGAAAGGTTGCTCGGATCAATAATATAAGGAATTGCATGCTTATCAAGATAAGCAACAATATCATTTTTATTTAACTCTAATAAAGGTCTAATGTAATCACCTGATTGGGGGCGCATACCGGTTAATCCAGTTAAACTGGTACCGCGAATGAGACGAATAAAAAATGTTTCTTGTTGATCTTGCGCGTGATGGGCAAGTGCAATACGATCAAGCTCATAATCTCGTTTTACTTGTTCAAAAAATTGTCTACGAGCACGGCGACCAAGTTCTTCTTTAGATCCTGTGGATTTTTGTGAAATGCCCAAATCAGAAAGTTTATTGATAATAAGTGGTACTTTCCATTTTTTGCACAAGTCTTTGCAAAACTGTGCATCTTTTGCTGAATCCTCACGCCATTGATGATCAAGATGTGCTGCCATAAAATCGGTAATTAATCCTTGATTGCGCAATAACACCAAAACATGCAGTAAGAAAACTGAATCAGGGCCACCAGAAAGCCCCACCAGCACGCTAGTGCCGGAGGGGATTAACATATGTTTTTGAATGTATGAAATTACCAAATTAATAATGTTCATTGCTTATACATCAAGGTTTTTAACAAAGTGACCGTATTCTTCAATATAATTACGACGACCAGAAACATCATCTCCCATTAAAGTGGTAAACCATGAATCTGCTTCAAGCGCATCTTGAATAGTTACTTGCAATAATGAACGAGTTACTGGATCCATAGCGGTTTCCCCCAATTGCTCAGGGTTCATTTCTCCAAGACCTTTGTATCGTTGAATGCTCATGTATGGTTTGCTTATTGCACGAATAGCATTAAGCAATGCGAGTACTCCAGATCCTTCTATAAAGCGTTCTTTATCAGTGATTTGAAGCTTCCAATTGTTTTGTAATTCTTGAAGTTGGTTGATGTAGGAAATAAGAGCTAGCATTTCGCTGCTTGTGAAAAACTCAAGTCCTACGCGCCATTCTTTATTTACTAATTTAATAAGAATAAATTGCTTTGGATCGATTTGTTGATCAAGTGGAACAATTTCCGGTTCGATTTCGCGATGCGCACGCACGTGGTATTCTGGTAAATGCTGCGAAAGAGTTTGGACTAATGCGTCAATCCCCTGTTCTTGCTTCCAGGGTTTTGCGGCCATAGCTGCTGCTAATTCATGAGCGTGTTCGTAAGTAACTTTGTATAATGCGCTTGCTTTATCAAGATGCTCATCGTAGCGATCAACTAATTTAAGCAGATGGTGCCATGCTTCATTGCTTAATTGTTTTTCGCCAATAAATAAGGTCGTGTGTTCTTGTGCCCAATCAAATAGGAATTGCTTGAAGGCATTTTCGTCTTTAAGGTATTGCTCTTTTTTACCAATTTTTGCTTTATAAAGTGGTGGTTGAGCAATATACAAATATCCGTTTTCAATGATTGGTTTCATATAGCGGAAGAACAATGTTAATAACAGAGTTCTTATGTGAGATCCGTCTACATCAGCATCGGTCATTAAAATTATTTTGTGATAGCGTGCTTTAGCAATATCAAAATCTTCGCCAATTCCACAACCAATAGCGGCAATAAGTGCTTTGATTTCATCGTTAGATAAGATTTTGTCAAGGCGTGCTTTTTCTACGTTAAGAATTTTACCTTTAAGTGGTAATATTGCTTGATTATTGCGATCGCGAGCACTTTTTGCCGAACCACCTGCAGAGTCTCCCTCTACGATAAATAATTCTGTTTCCGCAGGATTTTCATTTGAGCAGTCAGCAAGTTTGCCAGGTAGCAAAACTGATTCTAAAGCAGTTTTGCGGCGGGTAAGATCGCGAGCTTTTTTTGCCGCTTCACGAGCACGGCGAGCAATTTCAGCCTTTTGTAAAATCTTACGTGCAATACTTGGATTTTCTTCAAAATATGTTTCTAAGAAATTAAAAGTCCAAGAATCTACAATACCTTTTATCTCGCTGTTACCCAGCTTAGTTTTAGTTTGGCCTTCAAATTGTGGTTCTGGTACTTTTATATTGATAACACATACGAGCCCTTCGCGAACATCTTCGCTAGAGAACGTTTCATCAGCATGTTTAATGATGTTAAATTCAAATGCTTTTTTGTTGCAGATTTTGGTCAGTGCAGATTTAAAGCCCGCAACATGAGTACCGCCATCCACGGTGTTAATATTGTTTACAAATGAAAATAGCTGTTCACCGTAGCCATCGTTATATTGTAAGGCAACCTCAACAACGTTTTTATCATCTTCACGTTCAAAATAGAGAATTTCAGGGAATAATGGATTTTTTTTAGCGTTAATTGTTTCAACAAATGAAACGATACCGCCTTCAAAATAAAATTCGTGAGATTTATTAGTAGCTTCTTCGTAAATAAAGATTTTTAGTTTTTTATTTAAGAATGCTAATTCACGTAATCGTGCTGCTAGGGTATCAAAATTAAAATGTATAGTTTCTCGGAAAATTTCTGGGTCTGGCCAAAATTTGATTAAGGTACCACGTTTTTGTGTTTGACCTATTACGGCAAGCGGAGCTAACGGTTTACCTTGTTCAAATGCTTGAAAGTGAATTTTGCCGTGTTGGTAAATGGTCATTTCAAAACGTTTTGATAACGCATTTACAACCGAAACACCAACGCCATGCAATCCGCCGGAAAATTTATAAGAATCTTTATCAAATTTACCACCCGCATGAAGTTTAGTGACCACTACTTCGGCAGCAGACACTCCTTCGGTTGGGTGAATATCGGTGGGAATACCGCGACCATTATCTTCTACTGAGCATGAGCCGTCGGCGTTTAATGAAACTTTTATAGTGTCACAATGACCTGCCAGTGCTTCGTCAACAGAGTTATCAACAATTTCGTATACCAGGTGATGCAAGCCGGCAACACCGGTAGAACCAATATACATGGCAGGGCGTTTACGAACACCTTCAAGTCCTTCAAGAACACGAATGGACGTCGCTTTGTAATCGCTCCCATTGTTAGGTGGAGTATTAGACATATATGCTCCTTTGGTCGTTGGAAAATTAAGCACCGGTGTTTATGTTTGGTGCTTTGGTGACCGCTCAAATATTTACGTAAAAATTATTATATTTAGTATATAAGAAATCGTATTTTTTTCTATTAATTTACCAATGTCTGCAGCATTGTTTATAACGATTATGATCTAGGTTTTGCAATATTCAATACGTTAAGGTTAGTCAATACAATAAATTACATCTTTTTACGGAATGGAAAAAATGTCGAGCATGCACAAAAGCTATTCTCCTTTTGGTCAAGAAAAAGATAGTTGGTATATGGAGCAGGCATTGAAACTAGCGCGAAAAGCAGCGGAATATGATGAGGTGCCAATTGGAGCGATTATAGTAAATAATGAGGGAAAAATTATTGGTCGTGGCTACAATTTGGTAGAAAAAATGTGTACTCAAACAGCGCATGCAGAATTAAGAGCGATTACACAAGCAGGAAAAAAAATTGGAGATTGGCGACTGCAAGGGTGTTGGGTATACGTTACTTTGCAGCCCTGTGCTATGTGTTTAAATAGTATTAAGTTAAGTCGCTGTGCGGGAGTTGTCTATGGTGCCGAATCGCCTCTTTTTGGGTACCACCTTGACAATACCGGGCAAGTTTCGCTATACCATAGAGACACTCTTGCAATAATAAAGGGTGTTAATGCTGAAAACGCGGCATTATTGTTAAAACAATTTTTTAAACAAAAAAGGAAGCACCATAGTGGCTGAAGCAAAAAAAAAGTCGACGCAATTTGACTTGTCTGCAATAAAAAAACAGCTCTTAGAACGTAAAATGGAATTAGAGCAAGAACTACAAACATTATACACCGAAAAGTTTTCTGATGATCAGGTGCAAGATCCGGGTGACCAAGCATTGGCATCAACTATGGAAAGTTTACGCAATTCGTTGCAAGATTCTCGTATTGAAGAATATCATCGCCTGGTAAATGCACTTAAGATGATTGAAGAAGGCACGTATGGGATTTGTGTGGATTGCCAAAATCCCATTTCAGAGAAGCGATTAAAGCTTTACCCTAATGCTACCCGTTGTTTATCGTGCCAAGAGTTGTTTGAAGAAGGGGGACATTCTTCAATTTGACCTGTCGCATAGCGCTATATATTCAGATTGAAACAAATATTCTCGATGGGATCCATTATTGCTATTTTTTGATAATAAGCCATGGCTTTTTTTATTTAATCTGATACAATAACTGCAGCTAGTGCCGATGTAGCTCAGCTGGTAGAGCAATTGATTCGTAATCAGTAGGTCGTCGGTTCAAATCCGATCATCGGCTCCAGTTCAAAAATATAGTAGTCAATTTTGACTTTTTCTCACCTGCAGATTATCCTAAATATAAAATATTTAATATTGTAGCTTATTATCACAAACAAGTTTTTTTAGGTTTACACGTATGAAAAAAACAACAACAAATAAGGCGCCAAAAGCTAAAGCTGCTTCTATCAAAACTGCTCCAGTAGGACATGGCGTTGGTCGCAGAAAAACTGCTATTGCCCGTGTTTGGCTCAGAGCTGGAAGTGGCAAAATAGTAGTAAATGGAAAAGATTATAGTAACTATTTTGATACCGAAGAAACTCGCTTAGAAGCTTCAGCTCCTTTCCGCTTATTGCCAATCGGTTCAGCATTTGACGTAGACGTTAATGTTGAAGGTGGCGGATTGCGCGCTCAAGCAGACGCAGTTAAATTGGGAACCGCTCGTGCATTGTTAGCACAAGATGAGTCTATCAGATCTCAATTGCGTGAGTATGACTTCCTCACCGTTGATTCTCGCCGCAAAGAACGTAAAAAATACGGACAAAAAGGCGCTCGTCGTAAGTTCCAATTCGTAAAACGTTAATCCTTTTGAACTATCAACAAACCTACTTTGCGTGATAGTAAGCTACTCATACAATAGGAATAGGTAGATGTGTAGTGTCATTGGGTATGTTGGTAAGAATAATAGTAGGCCTTTCGTTATGGAAGGCCTTAGTCGCTTAGAATATCGAGGGTATGATTCGGCAGGGTTTGCCTGTTTAAGCTCTCAAGACAATCAGCTTCTTTATGCAAAGGCCATAGGAAGACTTGAAAATTTAACTTCTCAATTTAGTCAACATCCGATAGATGGTTTTTTGGGAATCGGTCATACACGATGGTCTACCCATGGGGTGCCATCAACCGAAAATGCTCATCCCCAATTTGATTGTCAAAAAACCATATCAATTGTTCATAACGGTATTATTGAAAATCATCACGAATTACGTGAGCAGCTGCAAGAATCTGGTCATGTTTTTCATTCACAGACTGACACCGAAACTATAGCCCATCTTTTTGAATCGCTTCTTATTTCACACAATACTTTTAAGGCAGCGGTAACTGACTTGGTAAACAGACTTGATGGTGCATATGCATTCTTGGCATTGGCACAGCAAAAATCAGACACCCTTGTAGTGGTGCGTCGTCGTTCACCACTATGTATTGGTATTGGCGATGGTGAGATGTTTATTGCATCAGACGTGCTCGCATTTGCAGACAAAACTAATAAAGTAATATTTTTGCCCGATGAAAGTTTTGCTTTAGTAAAAAAAGATATCATCGAGCTCTATGATTTTACCGGTAAACCATTAGTTCCTCACGTGCAGGAAATAAAAGTAAATTGGCAAAGCAGCCAAAAAATGGGTTATGAGCACTACATGCTCAAAGAAATTTATGAGCAAAAAAATGCAATTTATTCAACCGTACGTTTTTTGCATGAACTTGAAGATGCTATTTTTGATCATTTAGGACTTACTGTACAAGAGCTTAAAGAAATAGAGCGTGTGCATTTAGTAGGATGCGGTACTTCGTGGCATGCAGGCCTGATTGCTAAATTTTTCTTTGAACAAGTTTGTATGCTGCCAACCACCGTACATTTAGCTTCAGAGTTTCGTTATAATCATTTTTTCTCAGAGCCTAAATCATTGTATGTTATGATTTCTCAATCAGGTGAAACAGCCGATACGCTTGAGGCATTGCGTTTGATTGAATCAATGAATATGAAAACTATTGCATTGACCAATGTTGCTTCAAGCACGATGGTACGCGAAGCAGGTGGTTTTTTGCTTACGCAAGCTGGTCATGAAATTGCTGTTGCGTCTACTAAAGCATTTTCAACACAAGTTGCAGCATTATATTGGTTTGCGCATTTTATTGCATACCATAAAGGTATTATTAATCATCAGCAATTGGTCAGTGCGCAAGAAGATTTATTAGTAGCGGCAGAATTACTTGAAAATAGTATAGAAAATTATAAAACGCGTATTGCACAAGAAGATGCACCAAAATATGCGCACTTTAAAAAAGCAATTTTTTTGGGCAGACATGTAAGTTATCCATTAGCACAAGAAGCTGCGCTTAAATTGAAAGAAATTTCTTATATTTTTGCGCAAACGTATCCGGCAGGTGAATTAAAGCACGGTCCTCTTGCGTTAATCGATGATCAAACACCAATCTTCTTATTCTCGCATCTTGATGCACTTATTTATCAGAAACTTGTTGCCAATGCACAAGAAATAAAAGCGCGTGGTGGCCACATCGTATTATTTGCATTTGAAGGGCAACGTGAGTTAATTGAATTAGCCGATACGATATTTTTATTTCCTAAAACAAAATCATTGTTAGCACCGCTTGCCATGACTGGGTTAATGCAATTTTTCGTGTATCAAGTTGCCAAAGAGTTAGGACGACCAATTGATAAACCACGTAACTTGGCAAAATCAGTAACGGTCGAATAATTATCTTCTGTTTAGAACTCTATTAATTTGGTATGCAATCTGATTACCCTATCTATAACAAGATAGGGGAGTCGATGAAGCATACCATTTTTGTTATTTGTCCATCTATTCGTGATCGGGTTGAGTTATCTAAGTTATCAACCAAAGATAATTACCACATTCTGTTTCATGATTATAAAGTTGATTCATTTGAGCGCATTCTTGCAAATGGTGTTGTGGATGATTTTGTTGCAACAAATCCCTCGCAGATAATTGATTCTTTATTATTGCTTGCAAGATCGAACAATGTTAATGGTATTGTGAGCACGGACGATTATCCTGGTTCGATCTATGCAAGCATTGTAGGGCATTATTGTAATTTGGTTGGAGCTCGTCCGGCGGCATTGCTCCAATGCCAGCACAAATACAATGCTCGGTTAATTCAAGAAAAATATGTGCCACATGCAACTCCAAAATTCACTTTGTTTAACGATCTTGATTCAATTCAAGCTGCTGATGGTGCTCGATTTTCGTATCCAGTTTTTGTAAAACCGGTAAAATCTTATTATTCAGTGGGTGCTAATAAAGCTACGAATTACCAGCAATTACAAGAAATGTTAAGACAAGCATTATTACCATCCCATTTTCTTTCGCATTTTAATTGGTTTTTAAAAACATTTGGCGGAAGTGAAATTGATAGCTGTGCAGTTATGGTGGAAGAATATCTTTCAGGGGTCCAAGTAACGCTTGAGGGGTATTGTTATCAGGGGCAAATCGAGATTGTTGGCATTGTTGATTCAATTATGTTTCCTGGCACCATATCTTTTGCGCGATTTGAATATCCTTCATCATTGCCACAAGCAGTACAAAATCGAATGGGAGAAATAGCTTTAACAATTGTTAAAGCTATGCATTTAGATAACTGTATGTTCAATATCGAGTTTATGTATAATCCCGAAACTGACAAAATAGGTATTATTGAAATTAATCCACGCATGGCAGCCCAGTTTGCTGATTTATACGAAAAAGTTGATGGTTTTAATACCTATCAGTTGATGCTTGATATCGCACTTGGCAAAAAACCAGTTATTTTTAGAAAGAAGGGAAACCACGCAATAGCTGCAAGTTGTGTTTTACGCACCTTTGAAAACAAAAAAGTTTTACAAGTTCCTACCCAAGATCAGATTGCTCATTTTTTTAGACAATTTCCTGATGCACGTTTTTATGCAGATGTAAAACCAGGAATGTTATTGTCTGACGTATTACAAGATGGCAAAAGCTATCGCTATGGACTTATTCATCTGGGTGCACAAGACAAACAAGATTTGCTAAATAGATTTGAAAAAGCAAAAAAACTATTACCGTTTGATTTAGTGTCATCTACTCATTGAATAAGGTTAATTGCACATTTAATTGATGTTGAATAGTTTTTTAACCATTGATCGAGGCGATTATTTTTTTTTATTCTAACCTAAAGCTTACTTTTAAAAGGGGAGAACAATGAAGCGACCAAAAAAATATTTATTGTTATTGTTATTAGCGCTAATGAATAATGTCTCTGCAAGCAGCAAAATGCCTTATGCGGTTATTACACCCTACCTTGTTGACGCATTAAAAAAATTGTATGGTATGGCACCGGAACTACAACAGCAAGTGTTAAATCTTGAATGTGATTCATGTATGCCCATTGAAAATGCAAAAAAAACAGTAAAAGACGCCGTAGATTTACTCAGCTCTATGCAGGGGTGCGATCAAAAAACCTATAATGAGATTGCAAAAGCGCTGGAAGAATATGAAAGCGATCTTAATTCAGGTTCAAATGTAATAGATGCTCAATATATAGGAACTCGTGGTTGTAAAATTATCGATTCCCTTTGTGTAAGAAATTCAATACGTGTTGGTGGTGATGTTGTGGTGCGTGGCCAAGTTACCGCTGACAGTGTTACCACAAATAATTTGAATGCAAATACTGCTAATATTATTACTCTTAATTCGCAAATAATTAACTCACAAATTATTAATGCCACCAGCATTAACAGTGATATTGCTAATATTAATGTTATTAATAATAATATTCTCAACAGCAATATTATTAATGCCCAAACAATTAATGCTACTAGTATTTTTGTGACAGAAATTAACGGTTCACCAATTAGTGCTAGTGGGTTAAGTGTTTTGGGTTCAACAGGTGCAACAGGACCACAAGGTAACACTGGTCCACAAGGGAATACTGGCATAGGTACAACAGGTAACACGGGGCCACAAGGATTAATGGGTGCTACAGGAAATACCGGCGCTCAAGGATTGCAAGGATCAACGGGTAATACTGGTCCACAGGGATTACCGGGTGCTACAGGAGCAACAGGGCCTCAAGGTATACAAGGATCAACGGGTAATACTGGCCCTCAAGGTCCACAAGGCAATACCGGTTCATTAGATTCCCCGCAGGGATATATTGATAGATATAATACAGCAGCGCTAACAATTAACATACCAGCTAATACCTGGACAAGTCTTTCTTATCCTTCAGCTAATATTGCTAATAATGGTTGGACAACAGCCGATAATATTACCTTTACTTGCCAACTTGCAGGACTTTATGAAGTTTCCTATTCGGGATATTTTAACCTTGGCGGTGCAGGTAATGATATTAGTATAGGACTTCGTCTTTTAGTTAACGGCTCAGCTCCTACCGCATCATACAGCACGGGTAATTATTTTGCAGGTAGTGCTAATAATCTCGGTATATTACAATCAAATACTCTTTTGGTAAATTGCACGGTTGGAACAACATTAGTCGTGCAAGCAAATGCGAACGAAGCTACGACCTTATTTGTACCTACTACAACATTTACTAATGTTGGTAAAGCGACAAGTTTTCTTATTAGACGTGTAGCATAATGAATGGGGGGTGATGCAAAAAGCATCATCCCTTGCTAAAAAAAATAGAAACCTATTTATTTTTTCTACCAAAATGGCGGTTCAATTATTTAATAAGATATGCTGATTTTGTATTCCTAAAAAAATCAGTTGAGGGTTGATTTTTGAGCATCCCGTGTTAAGTTCCCTATTAAGCATATTAAAAAGTAGGGGATGGCAATGAAGCAAAAAAGCCTCATAAAAAGTGTG
Source organism: Candidatus Babelota bacterium (assembly GCA_049325595.1). Taxonomy (GTDB): domain Bacteria; phylum Babelota; class Babeliae; order Babelales; family Vermiphilaceae; genus Noda2021. The sequence goes on along the minus strand of JBMOLF010000001.1, from coordinate 55,131 downwards.
TACTTATGCATGCTTTCTTTTTTCATTAATTTTATACAAACAGAAGTTATTAAGCATACTATAGCATTGCCAAGCAATCAGTCATTGTATTGCATTGTGGCTCCTGGTGCTGATCATTCTTATTTCATGTTTAAAAAAAATCGCCCAAACATTAGTGATGTACAAGAATATAATGATCTAATATGTTTTAAAGCACCATATATTATCGATCTTTTGTTATGGGAATTACTTCCAAATAACGACCTTTTTATTGGCTATTTTAAAAATGGCTCAAGCATTGTTGGGTTGGTATTTGATAATAATGACAATCTCAGGGTTCAAGAAGTTATAGATATTGCGTTCCGCAGTTGCTTTGAATATGCAAATCCCATCACTCGTACGTTTGATCAATTAAATATTAGACGCTGTATGCGTGTTGGTGGTGATTTAATTGTATGTGGAAAAATAATTAACGATCCGGTATGCAATGTAACGCCCTGTGCAACACAAATAGAGCGATAATTTTTTAAAAAAGAGATGAGTGTTTGTAATGAAGTTAAAAAAGATACTATTATTTGTTTTATTGGGCCTAAATGATTGTGTTATTTCTTCTCCTACGATTGATAACTGTGATGGTTTTGTCGTTATAAAAACAGAAGATAAAGAGAATATAAAAACACCTTTTAGTATAGATAACACTCTATGGAAAATTATCAACATAGATAATGATACCTATTTATTAATTGGAATAGAGCAACGAGAATCTGATGCTCATATTACGTTAATCAAATATAACCAAAGAATAATCGATTCGAGTTTTGGTGAACATGGTATTGCCTTTTGCTTAATACCACATACAGATCTTAATTACCAAGGTTGCTTGATAGATAATACCATAAAAATTGAATTCATTGCTGATCACGAACAATGTATATATGTCGAATTTGATAACAACGGAAAATGGCTACAAAACCATTATAAGTATGATTCAGTAATAGACCGTTATAAAGCGCTCAAAATTTTAAATAATTTGTGTGTGCGCAATAAGGTAAAAATTTGTGGTGATTTAATAGTGTGTGGGCGCATTATTAATCAAAATTTATTAGCACAGCCTAGTCAAACTGATTGTGCTATTGGAATCACCGGTGCAACTGGTCCACAAGGAAACACCGGTCCAGCAGGTTTTAGCATAACGGGAACTACCGGCAACCCAGGGCCGCAAGGTAATACCGGAAACACCGGACCAACCGGACTTCAGGGTGCTACTGGTCTACAAGGAGCTACCGGACCAGCCGGTGCTACCGGAGTTCAAGGTGATCCAGGAGCAACCGGTAATACTGGACCAACAGGCTTGCAAGGTGCACAAGGCGCCACTGGTGCAGAAGGCCTGCAAGGTATTCAAGGAAATACCGGTTCATTAGGAGCACAAGGAGCTACGGGTTTTACTGGTATTCAAGGAAATACCGGGCCGATAGGCGCCACTGGCTTTACCGGAGCGACGGGGTTTACTGGGCCAACTGGATTTACGGGAGCTACGGGCAATACAGGTTTTACCGGGCCACAAGGACCAGCTGGAGCAGCTGGTGCCGCTGGAGCTCAGGGGTCAACTGGTTTTACTGGTCAACAAGGAGTTACTGGCTTTACCGGGCCAACGGGTTTTACCGGTTTTACCGGTCCACAAGGAAATATTGGTGCAACGGGAGCTACTGGCCCCCAAGGCGAGAGAGGTTCTACCGGCTTTACCGGGCCAACGGGGTTACAGGGACAAACGGGAAATACTGGTCCACAAGGAGCAACGGGTAACACAGGGATTCAAGGTACTACCGGTAACACCGGTGCTACGGGTTCTGTTGGTAATACAGGTCCCACTGGAACTGCTCTAGAACCGGCAAATTATGTTAGTTCTTATTCGCAAACATCTGCTACCGCTCCGCAAAATGCTTACACAGGTGTTCAATTTGAATTAAATGCGGTTGTGCCAGCAGGTTGGACAAAAACTGCAGATACCTTTATTTGTAATCAAGCAGGTATTTATGAAATGACTTACACAATAACAGTTGGTGCACCGATATCTACTACCAGTCAAACAGCATTTTCTCGTGTATTGCAAAATGGAACGACGATCGTTCCGGGAAGCGTGGTAGCTGTTTCTTGGAATGGTTCAAATTCTGGTACCCTTACCAATCTCTTAACGCAAACCTTTATTGTTTCTGCAGCAGTGAATGATTTTTTTCAGCTTCAATTTGGTGCAACCAATGCCAATTCGGTATATATACGTGTGCTCACTGCAGCCGGATTGGGTACAGCTCTTGGTGCTTCATATACCATTAGAAGGGTAGCTTAATTATGAAATTGTGGTTATCAAAGAGCTTAAATTTTTGTGTGTATGCCGGTTATTTTTTATTAATTAACACGACATTAGCTGAAAATGAAATATCTAATAATATTGTTAAAAAAATTTTAAAAACATATAGCAATTTGATTGTTAAGCAGTGCATGAAAATTGGTGGAGACTTAGTTGTATGTGGAAGAATAATAATACCCAAAGCGTGTTACCAGTCAGGTTGTGAGTGTGTGGTAGGTAACACGGGGCCGCAAGGACCAACTGGTGTGCCTGGAGAACTAAATAACCAAACCGGTCCTACGGGAAACACGGGGGCTATAGGTCCACAAGGAAGTACCGGAACTTTCGGTGCTATGGGAATATCTGGCGTACAAGGTGTAACAGGTACTACAGGATTTACTGGCGCACCAGGTGAAAGAGGATTAACAGGAAATAATGGTGCACTAGGTGCTCAGGGCGTTACTGGTATTACTGGCAATACGGGTCCAGATGGTTTACCAGGTGCAACTGGCGCTACGGGTGTGACTGGTGCTACCGGAATGCAAGGTGATCAAGGTACTACGGGTGTTACTGGTTTTACCGGAAATAATGGGCAACAAGGAGCAATCGGGGCACAAGGGTTTCAATTACTTGCTGGTATTATTGGTCAACAAGGTGCTACCGGTGATACAGGCTTAACAGGAGCCACTGGTTTTACTGGATTCACCGGCAATACAGGGCCTCAAGGCTTTACGGGAACTGATGGCGCTATCGGAGCACAGGCAAATGCAGGACCAATAGGTTTTACGGGTTTTACTGGTAATACCGGGCTAATAGGGGCTACTGGTTTTACCGGAAATAATGGAGAAGCAGGTAATGTTGGCCCTCAGGGCTCAACCGGAGCAACAGGAATGAGTATTACTGGTCCACAAGGTTTGCAGGGAAGTACAGGAGCCATAGGCCCCCAAGGTTTGACGGGCAATACGGGTGCTGCTCCAACAACGGCAAATTATTTGAGCTCATATTCTTTTTCTGGTCAAAATACCGTTGCTCAATCTACCTGGGTTACCATATTTTTTCCGCTTAATAGTATTGCACCAAATGGTTGGACAAAAACAAATAACAATACAACTTTTGTATGTCCAGCAACAGGACTTTATAAAATAAGTTATGTGCTTAATTTTAGTTTTAATACTAATACTCCGGGTAATGTTTTTACTCGTGTAATTGTTAATGGTTCGCCTATAGCAGGAAGCTATACTAATGCGGGGACTTTACGTCCGGTTGGTGCTATTAACTATGGGCGTCTTAATGCACAAAGTTTTCTTTATTTAGCTACTGCGGGTGATCAATTTAGTGTTCAATTTGCTACCGACAGTACAACAGCATTTTCATTGGTGTCCATAACCGATGTTTCGCTTGGCACAGGAATAAGTGCTGCAATTACTATAACTCGGGTAACATGATTGGTGCTATGCAAATAGAGTGATAACATATGATAATTGACTAAATCTTAGATTGTCTTAATAGGATCTAATAATCAATTATAAATTGGGTATTAGTACAATAAGAAATATAGGATATTGATTTTATGTAAATCGATAAAGTAAGGTCGGCTTAGTGTTTAATTTTTTTCAAGGAGAAAAATATGAAACCTACTAACCGATTGTTCTATATAATGCCTTTCTTGTTAGCTACTATTATGTGTAGCTCTTTACGGTGCCAGCTGAGTGATAATAATTCTCTGACAACAAAGGTGGTATATAATAATTGGAAGAGAAATAGTCAACAGTTTCATAAAAATAATAATCATCCTAAAAATTATATAAATTCTTATAGTACCACGAGCCAAAATATTAGTGTCCCAAATACTTTTCAAAATATCTTGTTTGATAAAGATGGCGTTTATAATGGATGGATACGTACCGATGGAAATTTTAAAGTTCCTCAGACGGGCTATTATTTGGTGACATACTCCTTAACCATTGGATTTACATCTAGCTCAAAAATATCTGAACAATTACTATCACAGCTTGCCTTAGATGGCCAAGAAATAGTTGAAAGCCGTTGTTTATATCAAGTAACTTTTAATCAATCAAATATAACGACTTTTCCTATGGGACAAACTTTTATATTGCACGCTAAAAAAAATCAGATTATAAATATTCAATTTAAAACAAGTAATTCAAATATTGCGACTGTCTCTGCTATAACGATTCCATCGGCATTTATAACTATCACACCTATAGATTCCTAAAAAAACAATCTGATTTTTTTTGTTTTTATTATGAGGCCTTTTTTAAAAGAGGAGGTATTAATGAATTAACAAAATATATGCAATGAAATTAATTTTTTTATATAGAAAGACCTCATTTTTAGAGGAGTAACATGATCAAAAAAAGTAAAATCTTAATATTATTATTAACCAATTTATGTGTGTGGCATATTAATGGCGCCGTTGATGGTCAAATTAATTCAATAGCATTACAAAGTGACGCCAAAATAGTTGCAACTGGATTTGATAACTCTGCTTCAACCTTTCAAACTGCTCGCTATAATGCAGATGGATCGTTAGATGAAACCTTTGGAACAGGAGGATTTGTTTCAACCTTAATTGGTAGTTCATCGCAAGCATCGGGTGTAGCAATACAATCTGATGGAAATATCGTTGTTTCAGGATATGGAGTACCTTCGGATGTTCAAATAGCATTAGCGCGTTATGATAGTAGTGGTGTGCTTGATGGCACTTTTGGTACTAGTGGTATTGTTACTACCTCAATAGGTGACGGTGCAACAGCTAATGCAGTTGTCATACAACCAGATGGTAATATTGTGATTGCGGGTGTTGCGGTAATCAGCGGCACACCTAATATTGTTGTTGCACGCTATGATTCAACCGGAACGCTCGATGGTACATTTGGTACGGGCGGTATTGTTACTACGCTTATAGATTCATCATCTGCTGCCTATAGTATTGCATTACAATCAGATGGCAAAATTGTAGTGGGAGGATTATCGGTTAATGGAAGTGGTACTAATTTTACCATTGCTCGTTATACAACAAGCGGTGCATTAGATACGGCAACCTTTGGATCAGGAAATGGTTATGTAACAACTACCATTACTGGATCAGATATAGTCAGATCAATTGCAATTCAATCTGATGGCAGCATTGTAGCTTCAGGTTATTCTTCGTCGACTACAACAAGTATAACGGTGGCTCGTTACACCTCAAGCGGTGTACTTGATACTGGTTTTGGAACTGGTGGTATTGTAACAACCACCGAAGAAAATGGATCATTTAGTTTGGGTGTTTTAGTGCAAGCTGATGGTGCTATTACCGCAACAGGGAGTACGGTAAGTTTTGCTAGTATTGAAAAATTTACTACGGCACGTTATTTAACAAATGGAACTATTGATACCAGTTTTAATTCAACCGGTGTCGTAATTACGAGTATTGGTGATAATGCTGGTGCGCGGACTATTGTACAACAACCAGATACTAAATTAGTGGTTGCTGGTTATTCACAATTTAATGGGATCATTTATTTTACCTTAGCACGTTATTTATTAGATGGATCGCTTGACCAATCATTTGGTGTTGATGGCATAGCAGGTCCCATACAAAGACCCAGCTGTTGCACCGGAAATACTGGCCCTACGGGCAATACTGGCCCACAAGGATTTACTGGTAACACGGGTGATCAGGGTCCAGTAGGTGCACAAGGTGCAACAGGTAATACTGGCCCACAAGGTATTCAAGGAACTACGGGTAATACAGGTCCAATAGCAACCGCAGCTAATTATGTGTTTGCTTATGATACTACTAATCAATCAGTGACAATAGCAAATAGTTTTCAAAACATTACCTTTGGAACCAATCAAATAATTAATAGTTGGACTCACACCGGTGGTACAGCAACATTTACCTGTCCTGCTGATGGTACTTATTTAGTTGAGTATCGTTTATTAGCTAATAATACATCAGTTGTTGCGCTTGCTTCTACCATATCAGCTCGGGCATTATTAAATGGCGCGGAAATTCCGGGAAGTCAAACATCTATTACTTTAGGCGCATTACTTGGACAATTGTTGCCGGTACATCAATCATTTTTAGTAAATTGTGTAGCTTCTGATCAGATAGTTTTGCAGTTTACGGGAACAACAACTAATAACCAAATTACTGCTAATAATGGATCAGGAACAACGCGTCCAAGTGCAACAATAACTATTTCTAAATTATAATCTTATCTTACAAGAGGCCATCTTACATGGTGGCCTTTTTTACTGTATTTTTTCATAAAATTTTTTTTGACCATTTTTTCTTTTTTAATAGATTTCATCATAGAGTAGTACTAATAATTTTAAAAAAAGAGTAGTTATGATGTGGTCAAAAAATTGCTTTGAAAAACTTATAGTTATTTTCTCTTTATTATTTTTATCTCATCAAAAAACATTAGCAGATTCTATTTTGTGTGAAGATGATGAGTATCTTACTATTAAACTTATCTTAAATGACAATGATAATAATCAACTGACAACTACACGTATTATTAAAACTCCTTTTTTGTTTGATTTTGCCTCTTGGGGAGTAGTTGAAATTGGTAATGATGCCTGTTTGTTAACGGGAGTTAGACAAGAAGGTCTTGATACCCATATTTTCTTAATTCGTTATGTTGCCGGAGAAATTGATGAAAAATTTGGCGAAAACGGACTAACTAGATGTGTGATTGTTGATGCGACAATCAATAATTTTGATTGTTTTATTGATAATGAGCGCATGATATCAATTGGTGTTTTTGCCGACCAAGAACATAGTTTTTATGCGCAGTTTGATGAGGATGGTAGATTTGTTGGTAATCATTACAATAATGATGAAAATGATCAACTACTTCATAGAAAAGCAGTAAAAGTTTTTAATAACTTGTGTGTCCGCCACAATGTGCGTATAGGAGGAGATTTACTCGTATGCGGTAAAATCATCAATCCGGGTCTTCAATGTATTTGCACGGGAGGCGGAGGTGGTGGGCAAGGTAACACCGGTGCAACGGGCCCACAAGGTAATACTGGCCCACAAGGACCCGAAGGTGGACCAACAGGAACTACCGGTTCTACTGGTGCGACCGGTAATACAGGCGCTCAAGGTAATACTGGACCATCAGTTACCGGAAACACCGGACCACAAGGGAGCACGGGAAATACGGGTGCTACAGGAGATCCAGGCAATACAGGTCCGCAAGGTAATACCGGTGCAACAGGAAATCCAGGAAATACGGGAGCAACAGGTAACACCGGTCCACAAGGGTTGCAGGGTAATACTGGCCCTCAAGGCAATACCGGACCATCAATAACTGGATTACAAGGAACTACCGGTAATACGGGCCAAACCGGAGCACAAGGTAACACAGGCCCACAGGGTAATACCGGGCCCTCAGTGACAGGAAATACCGGTCCACAAGGCTCAACAGGCAATACTGGCCAAACCGGGTCTCAGGGTAATACTGGTCCTCAAGGAAATACAGGTGTGACTGGTGACCCAGGTAGTACGGGTGCTACTGGTGATACCGGCCCCCAAGGCAATACGGGTCCACAAGGCAACACGGGGCCTCAGGGAGACACAGGTACAACTGGAACTACTGGAAATACTGGCCCACAGGGTATTCAAGGTACTACTGGTAATACGGGTCCCCAAGGTGTGCAAGGCACTACAGGAAATACTGGTCCCACTGGAAATAATGGTATGACAGGGGCAACGGGAAATACCGGCTTTACTGGTTTTACCGGAGCAACTGGTGCGATGGGAAATACTGGTAATACAGGAGCAACTGGTCCACAAGGAACAGTGGGTGCCACCGGCTCTACTGGCAATACGGGAGCTACCGGTGCGCAGGGAATTCAAGGATCTACAGGAAATACCGGTCCTCAAGGAAATACTGGATTTACTGGAGCAACAGGTCCACAAGGAATACAAGGTATAACCGGTAGCACTGGTAATACCGGCGCCCAAGGTGACTTAGGGCCAACCGGTGCTACAGGTGCAACTGGTCCCCAGGGTATTCAAGGTAATAGTGGTGCTACGGGTAATACAGGACCACAAGGTAGTACAGGTTCTACGGGGCCAACTGGTGCAACAGGATCAACTGGCAATACCGGTAATACTGGTCCACAGGGGGCAACTGGTAATACTGGTCCGCAGGGTAATACGGGAGTTATACCTCCAGCAGCAAATTATGTATTTTCATTTGATACAACCAACCAAGCGATTGCGCTTGCAAATACCTATCAAGATATTCTATTTAATATCAATCAACAAATTAATGGATGGTCTCATACAGTTGGAACAGCATCGTTTGTTAACAGCGTAACAGGCTTATATTTAGTTCAATATGATGCAGAAGTTGAAAAAATAGCTGGCGCTACAATGACAACAGCTTTTAGAGCAACATTAAATGATAATTTAGTAAATGGCAGTGAAAGCTCAATTGATTTAAATACTACTAATCAAGTTTTACCCATATCGAAAAGTTTTATCTTAAATTGCAGCGGTATAGCTCAAATACTGAGATTTAGATTTGCGGCAAATGCAGCAGCGGTGCGACTGAGAGCAGGAAATAATTTTGATGCAGCTCCAACAGGATTAACTGGCCCAAGTATTTCTATTACGATAACTAAGATTTAAAAAAGGAATAGATAATGAAGCAACTTATAAATTATCTTGGATTATTGTTATGTGTTATTGCTACATGTAGTAGGCCTTGCAGTACGCCTCAGGGGATTATTAATGGTATTGTGCTTCAATCTGACAACAAAATTGTGGCAACCGGTTTTAATAATAACCAGTTACGAACGGTGCGTTATACGAGTAATGGTTCATTAGATAGTTCATTTGGTACAAATGGCGTTGTAGATACCACGGTAGGATCAATAGCTGTATCATATGGATGTGCATTGCAATCTGATGGGAGCATTATAATTGCTGGGCAGGCTATTATTTCAGGAGTTCCTCAGATTGTTCTTGCTCGGTATACAATCGCTGGTGTTTTGGATGTAACCTTTGGTACTGGTGGCATTGTAACCACGCCAGTAGATGATGGGTGTGTAGCAAGTGCGATTGTTGTACAACCAGATAATAAAATTGTTATTGCAGGTACAGTTGCTCGCAATAATGGTACTGAGATTATTCTTGCTCGATATAGCTCTTTAGGTGTTCTTGATATTACATTTGGTAGTGGAGGTATTGTTACGACGGGAATTGATACCTTTACCGGTGCTAATGCGGTAGCATTACAATCTGATGGAAGCATAGTCGTTGCAGGTTTTACCATCAATGATATTACAACAAAATTTGCAGTAGCGAGATATACAACAGGAGGTATTCTTGATGGCACCTTTGGATCAGGAGGTATTGTTACTACATCCATAAGTTCTACAGATATTGCACATTCTTTGGTTATTCAAGCTGATGGTAACATAGTAGTTACGGGGACTTCACTTATTAATGAGTTAAATACAATATCTTTGGTGCGATATACTTCAGCGGGGAACCTAGATGGTGGTTTTGGTACGGGAGGTATTGTAACCACTCCTATTGCCAAGGGATCTTTTGGTCTTAGCATGTTAATTCAGCCAGATACCAATATTGTAGTAACTGGTAATGCATCAAGTTTGGCAAGCCAATTATACATGGCTACTGTTCGGTATGCATCTAATGGAGCTCTTGATATGACCTTTGGAATCGATGGTATAAAAGAAACATCGGTAGGGGATAACTCTGAATCAAGATCAATAGTTTTACAACCTGATGGCAAAATTGTCATAGGTGGTTATGCAGAAATTAATGGTATTGTTTATTTTACTCTTGTACGATATTTAGCTGATGGAACGTTTGACCAAGCTTTTGGCTTTGGAGGCATTGCAAGTTGTATACAACCTAATCCAACAGGACCAACAGGAAACACAGGATTTCAGGGATCAACAGGTTTTACTGGTCCGGGAGGTAATACTGGTTTTACCGGACCAACTGGTGCAATGGGGAATACTGGTAATACAGGAGCGACTGGCCCACAAGGAGCTCAAGGAACTACGGGTAATACAGGGAATACTGGCCCAGAGGGACTAACTGGTAACACAGGCGCAACAGGTCCCCAAGGATCACAGGGTAATACTGGTGCAACGGGGCCACAAGGGATACAAGGTAACACCGGTGCTACTGGTCCTGCTCCAGCTACTGGAACACAAGCTTTTGGTAATGTAGCGCGGGTTGACCAGATTTATGGTAACGATAGCACTGGCCAATTGAACGGCCCTCCGTTTAAAACTATTAACGCTGCGATGAATGCTGCATTGCCAGGTACGGTTGTGTGGGTTTTCCCGGGTAACTATCCAGAAATTGTAACTATTAAAGATGGGGTTTCATTGCGTGGATTATCTTTACTCAATACCAATATTTTTCTTACCGGAGTCACCGGACCAACGGATTTAGTAACCATGGGCACTGACACCCGACTGCAAGATATATCAATTCTCTTGCAATCTAATCAGCATCAGCAAATACGCGGAATAGTATTCCCTGGAAGAACAAATCTCGATGCGCGAATTAATACGGTTAATGTTACCGTAGACAACTCAACGGCATCACCGACCGGTAGTTCAGCCGTTTATGGTATACATTGTATCGCAGCCACAGGCATTAGCCCAGAAGAAGCTACCAATGTGCGTACGACGACTATTAAAGTATTATCGGCTGGAACTGGTCCAAAAAGAGGAGTTCTGGTAGAAAATAGTTCATTTAACATTCGAGATGTAAATATTTTGGTTAGAGGATTAACGGGTATTACCGGTAACTCCGGTTATATTGGTATTGAGACCATAGGCACTGGTGCTCAATTGACTGGTCGACTCGTATCAGTAGCTGGTGATGGCGCAGATATTTCGCAAACAAATGGGACTTTGTCATTAGGTTCGGCTAATTTGATTAATAACAATGCAAATGGGTTAGGTTTTGGCACGGTAACGCAACCTGCTCTTATATTATTTGCCGATCAAGGGGCATTGCCGGCTGGAACTAATTTTATGTGGCCAGGTACAACATCTCCCAATGCTACAGAGGCATTTATACGTGTATCACAAAAAGTTTTGGTAAAATCTATTGATGTACGTGCTGTTACTGCGCCAGGCGTTGGTAATACCGACACCTTTACCGTAAGAAAAAATGGTGTTGATACTGTATTATCGGTTTCTTTAAGTGGTACTAATACCTCAGCCATTAACAACTCAGTCTCAGTAGCATTTAATCCAGGTGATTCTATTTCAGTGAAAGTAGTTCGTGGAGCTGGCTCTGCAACGGCAAATACGGTAGTGCAAATAGAGTTATTCTAAATTAGAGCGCAGTATTTTTGCCGCGCTATTTTTTTATGATTAAAGAATTAATTTATTTATAGGGGAGCATAGAAAGCATGAAGCAAATTTTATGTAAGATGCTAATATCATTACTACTAATTACTTTATCGATTAATTCGAGCAGTGGACCTTTAAATGGCGTTGCTCGAAGTTTTGTTATACAATCAAATGGATCTTTGTTAACGGCAGGATATTCAAATACTCAATCAGTGCTTGCTCAATATCTTTCATCAGGAGCTTTAGATAGTTCATTTGGCGTTCAAGGAGTTGCGCAACTTTCAATTGGTTCAAATGCTAAAGTGTATAGTGTGCGACTACAATCAACGGGAAAAATTATAATTGCCGGTACCGCAACAATGAATGATCAGTATATTATTATAGTTGCTCGTTATTTAAGCTCTGGTGACTTAGATACTACCTTTGGCTCTGGTGGTATTGTAGAAACTACGTTAGGTTCTGCAGCCTCTGCATATGCGCTTGCTATTCAACCTGATGATTCAATTGTTATTGCAGGATCGGCAATAATAACCAATACAAATTATGGATTTGTTGCGCGATATTCCAGTGAAGGAGTTCTTGATAATAGCTTTGGGACTAATGGTATTACCACTATTACCCAAGATGATGGCATTGCATTATTTTCACTTGCTTTACCGGGTGATGGTACCATAGTGGTAGGCGGATCAGTTACTACTGGTTTGCAACAAAATTTTTTTGTAGCGCGCTATCTTTCAACAGGAGTTCTTGATGCCACTTTTGGAACTGGTGGTGTAAGCATAGCGAATATTACTGGTTCTGATACTGCACAAAAAGTTTTGGTGCAATCTGATGGCAAACCTGTTTTAATTGGATCATCAATATTAGATGGATTTTCTGTTATATCAATGGCCCGATTTACTCCTGCTGGCGCGCTTGATGCTACTTTTGGTACTAATGGTATTGTAACAACGAACATTAATACGCAAGCATTTGGTTTTTGTGGTGCCTTGCAAACAGACGGATCTATTGTTGTTGGTGGTGGATCAGTGAATGGTGGAGATCCAACACAAACGACAGTAGTACGGTATACCTCTGCGGGAGCGATTGATACCTCTTTTGGAATGAATGGCATAGTAACTACTAATCTTGCTATTTCAAATCAAGCACAAGCATTAAGAATTAACACTAACGGAAATATTATTACCGCAGGGATAGCTAATGCAGGCTCATCATCATTTATTATGCTCACGCAATTAAATTCTGATGGTAGTTTTGATGCGAGTTTTGGTGCAGGTGGTATTGCTGGCATAGTTACTATTTCAAATACTACTGGATCTACCGGACCAATTGGTAATACTGGATCTATAGGTGCAACGGGAAATACCGGTGCAACAGGACCACAAGGAGCAACCGGCAACACGGGCCCAGCTGGCTTTACTGGTGCAACTGGTCCAGAGGGACTAATTGGCAACACAGGAGCTACTGGTCCACAAGGAAATACCGGAACATTTGATAGTTCTCCGCAAGGATATTTAAGTAATTATCGCATTAGTTCATCGACATTACCAAATAACTCATGGACAGGAATTGTTATGAGTTCAGCTGCATTGACGCCCAATGGGTGGACAGCAACAACATTGAGTGGTGCTACTCAATTTACCTGTACATTGGCAGGGCTTTATGAAGTTACCTATTGGGTAAATTTTTTGCTAGGACCTAGCGGTGTAACTACCGCTGCAGTACAAGCAGTTGTTGATAGTACGGCATATCTAACTAGTATGGCTATTGGTAACTTTACCGCTGATCCAGTTAATAATGTTACAATGCCCCTAACAAAAACATTTTTTATTAATGCTTCGGTAGGTACAAGTTTTATGATACAAGCTCGTGTGAATAAAGATAATTGTTCTGTATATCAAGTTACTACTTACAATGCGAGCCAGCCGGCAGCAGGAGTAGTAATACGACGAGTACTTTAGATAAATTGACCTTTGCATTAAATCATAGTAAGGTCATCTTCAAAAATTGAGATACAAAGGAGTGTAATGAAGCAATCATATCTTTGGATTTTACTATTTAGCACATCAATAATTTTTTCATACACCATCAAAGATCAATTTGATCCAATAGGATATTCTGAGTTTTTAAAGCCATTTATTAAAACCGGTGACCTTGTATTTGATATTGGTGCACACCAAGGGAAAAAAGCAGCATCGTTGACAAGTTTAGGTGCACGTGTTGTCTGTTTTGAACCGCAGCCACATTTACAAAGGTATCTAAAAAATAGATTTAATAATAATGATCATATTTTGCTTGAGCCTCTTGCCATTGGTGAAAAAGAAGGAGTATTACCTTTTTATCAGTGCGATGCTGATACCCTTTCAACATTTTCACGTGAGTGGATTGAGCAATCGCGCTTTTCTGATGGTAGCTGTGGCAGTTTTAAGTGGGATACAGTTATTCAAGTGCCCATTGCAACATTAGATCATATGATACAAAAACATGGCACGCCGGTATTTTGCAAAATCGATGTAGAAAACTTTGAGTATGAAGTTCTTAAAGGATTATCTTATCCTATTCAACTTATTTCTTTTGAGTATGCCTGCGAAACTGAGCATAACAGTCGTAACTGTTTAGAACGATTGCAAAAACTGGGGTATACCAAATTTAATTTTGTAATAGCAGAAAGTACTGAATTTGTAAGTTCTGTCTGGCTATCAGCATCTGAGTTATTAACAACATTACAAGATCTACGAAGTCAACAGTTGCCCAAAATTGGCAATTTGCTGTGGGGAGATATTTACGCATATTACGAATAACAAAAAAAAGGAAAGTAGAAGATGAAAATATTATTACGAATTTGGTCTTTAATTACCTTATTGGCCCTTGTGCCGCTTACATTACGGGCAACTAATCGATTTATGAATAGTTTTAAATCGTACGATCAATTAATGCTTGTTGTTGTTCTTATGGTCAAAGACGAAGAACCGGTAATAAAACCAACCCTAGAATCATATATTGTTGGATTAAGTGAAGAACAAAAAAGTGCGCTTGGTTTTTTTGTATTCGACACGGGATCGACTGATAAAACAATTGAAAAAGCAGAAGAATTTTTTACCGAAAATGGTATTGCTAATGCAGCTATTGCTCAAGAACCTTTTGTTGATTTTGCAACATCGCGTAATAGAGGCCTAGAACTTGCAGAAGAAAAATTCCCTAATGCAGTGTTTTTAATGATGCCCGATGCTGAGTGGTACATGGTTAATATGCCGGCATTAATGGATTATTGCCAAGAGCACAAAGATAATATTATAGAATCGTCTTATTTAGTGCGTATCATGAATCCAAGCATTGATTTTTATACCCAACGTTTATTGCGCAAGAGTGCCCAGTTACGTTTTGGTGGGGTTGTGCATGAAACAATTATGGAAGGAACTCCGTATCGTGTGCCTGGTGAAATATATTTTGATTTGCGGCCATCAAAAACTGGTGCCGATAAATCTATGGCTCGTTGGAAACGTGATTTAGATTTATTACTCAAATATCATAATGAGCACCCTAATGATCCGCGTACTACATTTTACCTTGCGCAAACGTATGCATGTTTAGGTGATCTTGAGAATGCACATAAATACTATAAACACCGTAGCACATTGCCTGGCTGGTACGAAGAGAATTTTGTTACCTGGTATCGCTTAGCGCAAATTACTGAATGGCTTGCGCAAAAAGAAGAAAAAGACGAATATACCTGGGCCAAAGCGCTTGAATATTATTTAAAAGCATATTCTTATAGATCATGCCGAACAGAACCATTGGTAAAAATTGCTCAACATTATTTGGCAAAAGGAGAGCATGCACTGGCATATCTTTTTGCTCACCGTGCATGTGAACAACCGTATCCAACTAGTGATGTATTGTTTGTAGATAAAAACATTTATGATTTTGAGCGTCACGATGTGGTTGGTATTTCTTCCTGGTATATCGGTGAATATGACATGGGAGAAAAAGGTGTTCGTTGTGCACTTGAAAATAGACCAGAGATGGAACATTTAAAGAAAAATCTTAAATTCTATGAAGATCGCAAATCCTTGATTGCTCAACAGCAAACACAAATAGCGGCTGCTGCAGCTTAAGAAAGATTGTCTATGAAAAAAATAGTAATAAGTTTATTGCTTATAGCTTCATCATGTGTTGCAGAATATTATAGCCAAGTTGGCCAAGATAAGTTCGTGAATGAACATTATTTTAAGAATATGCGCAACGGCACGTTTGTTGAAATAGGTGCTTATAATGGTGTTTGCTTTAGCAATAGTTATTTTTTTGAAAAAGAGCTTGGTTGGAAAGGGTTATGCATCGAACCAGTTCCCCGAATTTTTGCTGATTTAAAAGCCGCACGTAATTGTACGTGCATACAAGCTGCCATGGCAGGAACAGAAGGCATGATGCAATTTGTTGATATAGCAAAATTAGAAGAATTAAGTGGTCTCAAGAAATTTTTTGATGAAGAACCACATCGGTGGAAAGTGGTGAACTTGTATTTAGCAACAACGCCAGGCAGCTATTACACCATCATTGATATACCCGTAATTACCTTTAATAAAACTATGGATGAGCATGGCATTACGCGTGTTGATTATTTATCAATCGATACAGAAGGTTCTGAGCTTGATATTATTAAATCGATTGATTTTGATCACATACCTATTTTTGTAATCAGTGTTGAGAATAATGAAAACACTACTGATGTACAAAAAATATTGGAATCAAAAGGTTTTACCTTTATTACCAAGTTTGGTGGCTTTGATGATTTATACGTTAATTTTGCCAATGCGCCACTACAATTAGGTGAAAAGTAATGAAAAGCATATTATTTATGGGGCTATTGTTAATAGCCCCTTGCATACAAGCGTTGCATATAGACCGGGTTATTATCGCATCTGATGCAAATCCTATGTATTTACCATTTTGGCCGATTGTTGCCAAAACGTGGAAACAACTAGTAGGAGTACAACCTACTCTATTTTTGGTTGCACCAGCTAATGTAGTAGTTGATGAAACTCTTGGTGAGGTAATTCGTTTTGAACCCATAGAAGGTATTCCAACTTCTTTTCAAGCGCAGGTAATTCGGTTATTAGCACCGGCTTATTTTGAAGATGAAGTATGTATAATTTCTGATATGGATATGATTCCTTTAAGCAAAGAATATTTTGCAAAGAGTGTAAAAGATATTCCTGATGATTGTTTTGTTACCTTCAAAGATGGTGCTTTTGCAGGACAAGATATGTGCGAATATCCTATGTGCTACAATGTTGCTAAAGGAAGCATATTTAAAGAGATTTTCAATGTTGATTCAGTACATCAAATTCCTGAAATTATCAAACAATGGTATGCATTAGGACTTGGTTGGACGACTGATCAACAAATACTGTATCATACGCTCAATAGATGGCATGCACAAACGGGTCGATTAGTAAAGCTCGGTCACCATGTTGATAAACGTGTCGACCGTGGATGGTGGGGTTATGATGCACAATTAGTATCATCAGGATATTACACAGATTGCCATATGTTGCGTCCCTATGATTACTATGAACAGCAATTGAATGAGCTTGTTCATTTATTAGGCATTGAATAAACAGAAAGAGTGAACATGAAAAAATATATAGTAATTATTTTATGTGTACTTGGTATGCATATGCATGCGCATACACAACCATCCGAAGGTTTTGTTACTTTTGCTACCAGTAATTATTTTGATTTGCTTAAAGTTACCCTTGATAGTGCACATGAATTTTCAACACGACCGGTAATTGCGTATGGTATTAATGCCGAAATTCCTTTTGATACGGCACAATATCCTCGTTTAATAAAACGTAGACTTGATGTTGATTTAAGCAAAGTACATATTTTTTTTATTAAAGTGCGTATTATTTTAGAATCAGGGCTGGATTATGGGGTCTATATCGAAGCAGATGATATTTTAAATAAAGGAGTCGATACCTTATTTGATGTATGTAAAACCATACAAGACTATCCGCTATGTCCTTTACATCCGAAAGATCCTGAAAATCAATATCAGATTATGAAGTTAATGGGAGTTACCCATAAATCAATGCCGTATGTGCATGCGCATATTCTATTTTCACACACTTGCCGAGCATTTTTACAAGAATGGTACGAGGCATGCTTAAAATATGGTCGTAAGGCGCCAAACTTTGATGAAACTATATTAAATGTTTTGCTTTGGAAATATGGTGCGACTCAATATCTGCCAGTTTATGATCCATATTTTGAAAGCATACAAGCATGGCGCGAAAATAGAATTCCTTACGAGCATGGGTATACGCAACCAGATATACATTATTACATGCTGCATGGGTGCAAAAATCATGCGCAAGCAGCCTACATTCTAGAGCAATTAAAACAATATGCGCAACAGGATTAACATGAACTATTTCAAATTTATTTTTATATTTGGTTGTTTTGTTGGGTACCTGAACGCAGCTATTAATCCAAAAAATGAAAAACTATTAATTTTAGGTGTTGGTAAAAATATTGCATCATGTTTGCCAAATATGATGCAAAAGATTGAGCAATTAGGAGATTATTTTAAGGATTATCAGGTTATCATTTATGAAAACAATTCAACTGATAACACGTTAGATGTATTAAACGCATGGATGATTAAAAATCCAAGAGTAACTATCATATCTGAATATCTTTCTGACCAGCAGTTAAGTAATCGGACCAAAAGCCATGCTTTGCGCGATAAAGCACCGTGTCGTATGGAACTGATTGCCTATGCGCGCAATCAAGTGCTCAAACAAGCAATGAGCGATCTGTTTGCGGATTATAACTATATTATAATGACAGATCTTGATTTTAGGATAGGTTGGCAGGTAAACGATGTAATTGCATCATTCAATTGTACTGAGCAATGGGATTGTATTGCGGCAAATGGCGTAAATGGTGATCATTACCATTACGATCGTTTTGCTTATCGGGATGATCAATTTCCTCTTGGTCCTGAATTATTGGGTGAAGAATTTTGGCGTATTCGCCTTGAGCAGCCAATTGCATTTGCACCCAGCTTACCTTTACAAAAAGTGTATTCTGCTTTTGGTGGTATTGCATTGTATAAACGAAATGCATTAAAAGATTGTTGGTATTGTGGGTATGTTACCAAAGATCTTGAACATCTTAGTGATCAGATACTCAATAAGAACATGGCGACTAATCATCTTTATTACCGCATTTATACATTACTTATCAATAGTGATCAAAGACCATTACCATTAGTTTTCATACCGAATAGTGGTTATGATTTACCCGTTGTATGTGAGCATACGACACTCCATGCATCAATGATTTGCAAAGGATATGACAAAATATATGTAAATCCTGCGCTTATATGCCTGTATTAATAACATTGCCTTATGTTTTGTAATTATTATATCCTCTTTTTTAATCCATTTGGTGTTAAAAAAGGGGATATATGTTAAAAAAACTTTTATTAATTAGTTTTATATGTTCTTTATCTCTTATTGCTCAAACACATGAAAAGTTTGTGATTGGTCAACATGGGTGTGGTTTTTTTTCATCTTTTTTTGGTGCGCTTAATAATTTAATATGGTGCGAGCAAAATAATAAAGTTCCGGTGATATATTGGGATAAGAGTTCATTGTATTTTGATGAACGTGATGTTGAATGTAAAAATAATGCAAATGCATGGCCATGTTTTTTTAAACCAGTCTCTGAGCAGAATTATGAAAATGGTGATTATGTTCACAACAGTTATTTTGATAAAGATGGTCATAATTTGATCGCTATACCACCGTGTAGCCATCAACGAGCAGAAATTAATGAGCTCATTAATAAGTGGATATACGTAAATGAATCCATATTAAAAGTTGTAGATGATTATTATGAACAGCATATAAAAGGTAAAAAAACTATTGGTATTCATATCAGACGGACTGATAAAAATTCTGAACGTCCGCATGTTCCTCTACAAACAATTTTTGATTGCACTAATAGGTATGATGCAGACCAATATTTTGTAGCAACAGACGAAGAAGAAATTTTACAGGCCGCAAAAACTGCACTTAATAAACCGGTTATTTCTTTTGCGGCTGGTCGATCAACAAATGGATTTCCCATTCATTATAATCCCGAGCAATCTAATAGAACGCAAGCAGGGCGAGAAGTTCTCATCGAAGTTTTAATTTTAGCACGTACCGATTTTTTTATTCACACTATTTCAAATGTTTCTACAGCGGTAATTTATTTTAATCCTAAATTACCGCATAAAGAACTTTTTTAATTACGATCAATCAAGGTAGGACAATATTCCATATGGGGTGATTGATTTGCAATTTTATACAAAGGCTTAATATCTATTTTTTTACCTGCGAAAAATAACTCAAGTTGTTGAGCTGGTAAAAGTTCTTGTTGGTTACGATTATGCCAATCTTCTTGCACCATATTAAGTGGTAGATTTACAATTTTTGATTCAGCAAAAAAAAGACCGATATGCTGCATAATAGCGTCTGCTTTTTGTGCCCATACACATTCAAATACATTGGGTGAATAAAATGATAAGGTACGTATGGTCGGTAAAATTTCTTCTTTTTTAAATAAGGTTAAATCAACGGTATTTGGGTATCCCCAATCATAACTACCATCTTTGAATATCCATGCATAAACTTCATTATTTACTGGTTGATGAGCGGGAATTATTTGTGGTTGGTTTTGCGTGTAGCAATGGGATATATTTAAGCCGAGTCGCAAGTAAAATCCATAGGCATTTGTTTGGTTGAGCAACTCGATACATTCTTCTAAATCAACGTAATCTTTTATGATATTGTCGTCGACGGCAAAAATAATGTATTGAGAAGGAGTGTTTTCTACTGCCTGTATAGTAAGAGGCTTAAAATCTTGGCGAGGGTTAGCACCTTGTTTTATAAATATTACATGTGGGAAATCAGTCTGTATACAATCGTATGCGTAAGCAAATTCATCTGAACTTGCACGATAAATAACATTAATCGTTTCCAGCCCTGTTACATACGTATCTACCGATTCAAGTAATGCGTAGAGTTGTAACGGTCGGTCAAAAGAAAAAATAACCATATCTGCTTTTTGAGCAAGACACGATGTCATTATGCTTACAAAAAGCAAAGAGAGTAAAAATTGGCGCTTCATAAGAAAACCCCTTGATTTAAGTTGTTTTGAAATGGTGCTAATACCGTTGCATAACTTTATAAAAAAAGCAAATCATAAAAGATATTTTGCAATTATCAATCAACTGTGTAAAACTCGTTCACATCAAATTAATCAACACAAATAAGGAGTTTGTCATGAAAAAACAGATCAGTTTATTATTGCTGCTTTTTGTAGCTAAAATTCAAACTAATTATGTTGATTCTCTGTGGTATGATATGCAAGAAAAATATAAAAATCTTTGTAATTTTTTACATACAACCGGTCTTGATCAACATGAAAGTAACTATTGCCACGATATTTGGAAGAGTACCAAACAAGAAGTAAAAACTATTTTGCTGGGCAACCCCGATCGTTTTTTTACTCGACATTATTGTATTTGGAATACCATGGTTCGCCAAGGAATAAGTGTGGTACAATCGTATGAAATGTTATACTTGCGTGATTGCATTAGTGCAAAAACCAAAGAAAAACTATCAGCTTTTCACGAGTCTGACTTTTTAGGGCTTGATCGTTGTTGTAAAGAATTTAATTGTTCAAGTAACTGTTTAGGCCATTTATATTATGCAGCAAAAGTTTTAGAGTACTGGCCTAATGAATCGATAAATTCAATTGTGGAAGTAGGTAGTGGCTATGGTAATTTGGCCAGTGTTTTTAAGCAGATAATGCCTGAAACAACCCTATATCTTATTGATTTGCCGGAATTATTAGCGTTGCAATATTTTTTCCTGAAAGCTACCATGCCTGATGTAGAAGTAATTTTACACGATCGCATACCAGAATCTTTTGAAAAAGGTGCAATTCATTTGATTCCGGTATTTATGGTTCCAGAAATTTCTTTGAGTGCAGATTTATTTATTTCTACGTTTGCGTTATCTGAATCATCATGTAACACGCAACAAATGATTGTTGATAAAAAATTCTTTCAAGCACCTCTTTGCTATATTTCAGGCCAACTACATGGGTGGGGTGATAATTTTAAATTTGTAGGGCACACCTTAGTTATGGATGCCATAAGAAGTCAGTATCCATTGGTATATTGCCAACCACACCATGTATCATTGCATGTTATGCCTTCCTATGAAATTGTTGCGCATAGATAGCAAAAAAATAAGAGCTCGTGATTAGACGAGCTCTTATTAAATTTAATTGAACAAATATTCTAATGGTTCATACGGTTTTTTTGTTCTAATATAGCGATCATATTGCGCTTGTTTTTGTGCGGCAATTCTAAAATCGCTTATAGGATTATTGCAGTTATACACATACATAATGCGATCAATGTAATAGCTATGAATGCCGGCCATTTCTAGCATAGGAAACATAAAAGCCAGGTCCCAGGCGACTGAAAAAAATTCTCCTTCATACATTAAATCTTCTACCGCAATACGTTGAAACAATCCGGCGTAAAATGTTCGCAAATGAGTTGCAACCCAATCATAAGAGCGGTATGAATTATGTGCTATTACCTCGTTGGGAATTTGACGCGCTCCACCAATTCGATTTGATGGGTGGTGCAACGATTGGCCATACGTCATCCACACTTCGTTGTGGGAATAAATATGATTTAAGTGGGTTAACACTTTTTCATCAGGAAACCAATCATCGCCATCAAGGGTAACAATTATGTGACTCGGGTCGCATTGCGCTATAGTGTTATATAAATTTGCAAGAGCTCCTACCCGTTCTTTATTTTTAATTAAGGTAGTTTTAATTGGTGAGTTAATTGCTTTAAAATAATTTTCAACTAAAGTGTCAGTTCCGTCGGTAGGACAATCAGCAATATAGACAAGTTCAAAATCGGTATGTTGTTGCATAAAAACCGAATCAAGATTTTTTTGATACCATTCTTTATTGTTGTAAGAGGGAATAACTATTACAAAATGTTTAGTATAAGTAGATAGAGTAAAAAATAACATACATGCAATATGCAGACTTAGTTTGAATCGATTCATTAAACGGTCCTTTTTTTAAGAGGTTGATTTGCTTAGTATATGAAAATTTAATATTTTATAAACCAATCATTACATCAATAAAAAAAGGAATGAATATGCGTATATTTGCTTTAGTTATGGTATGTATAAGTTTTATAGCCAGTGCCAATAACCATATTGATCTTATTATTTTCTCATTTAATAGGCCATTACAAATACAAGCACTTTTAGAATCGGTTGAGCATTATATTACCGGCCTTTCGCGCATTAAAGTTATTTACCGCACTACTACTGATCGTGCAGAGCGATGCTACAACAAAATTGCATCAGAATTCCCACATGTACAATTTTTGCCTCAGTCATCTAATCCTCATGCAGATTTTAAACTGTTAACTCATCGTGCATTAATTGAATCAAGTGCTGATTATGTGGTTTTTGCAGTTGATGACATTATTATCAAAGATTTTATTGATATGAATCATGCTATTGATTTAATGCAAGAAATGAATGCGTATGGTTTTTATTTACGACTTGGTTTGCATTTAGATTATTGCTACACCATGAATAAACCACAACGCGTGCCACCAGTGCATGAATGTGCTCCAGATGTATATTCTTGGACTATTGCGAGTGGTGAATATGATTGGGGGTATCCAAATACCGTTGATATGACCATTTATCGTAAGTCTGATGTGATACCAGTGTTTAATGATATGCCTTATTATACTCCTAATTCGCTTGAAGGATTATGGTCAATGCGTGCGGGTGCGGTATCGCAACGAATTGGTCTTTGTTATTACGCATCAAAGATAGTAAACCTGCCTCTTAACCAAGTACAAAGAGATGGGGCAAATCGCAACATGAATATGCTTGAGCCAGATGAACAGATTGCATTATTTGAACAAGGAAAAAAAATCGATTGGCAAAAGTTATACCTTGTTGATAATAAATCTGCTCATATGGCCTATATTCCTGAAATTAAGTAAGATAGATTGATTTAAGTAGCTCAACAAAAAATTGAGGGCTAAATTTATGAGCGGCGTCACTCATTAAAAATTCTTGAATTGCTTTAATATATTTTTGATGAGTTTCTTCGCTCATAGTTGAAATATACTCATACAACTCTTCCTGTGATGAAAAATTATTGCGATCAATAAAACATGATTGTGGTATGTAATCAGTTATATTAGGCGCTCCCCAATAAATAGGTACACAACCTGATATAAAACAATCAAATATTTTTTCGGTAATATATCCCGGCACGTTTGTTAAATTTTCATAAGCAATACTAAACTTATACGCGCTTGCGCATTCAAGTTTATCATTAATTACTCCTTTATATACGCGCAATGAATGCGGCCAATCAAAACCATATAAATCAAATTCATCAGGATGATTTTGATTAAAATAGTGTATTGTTGCGGCGCGTTGAGTATATAATTCAAACTCATGATTTGACCGTTTATTAGCAGCGACCATGACACACAGTTTTTTTTGAGCAAAGGTACGACTTGCAGGACGCATATCATGACGAACCGGGTAATGTACTTTAAAATATTTTATCTTATCAACAAGCGTATCATTCCAGGTGTAGATCCTATTAAAAAAATTATGATAGCGCTTGTCATAGTTATGGGGTTTTACCGTTGGCGGTTCCCATAAAAATAAAATGCAATTTTCTGGAGAGAGCGCAGCATAGGCAGATTGAGCTGCAGGATCGATATCAAAAAATAATGCTTGCTCATGCGGGGCAATAGCATGTGCAGAAGAAACTTGTTTAAATGTAATATCATATGCATTAAATTCTTTGGTTACACCAACAGCCGCAAAGTATTGGGCAATATCCCATCCGGGGGCATATACATAAATAGTTTTTTGTGCGATTAATGGTGCGCTTATAATACCCAGAGTTAACAATAACTTTTTCATATAGCTCCTTGTTGAAATGTTTTATGATCTTTTAATAAGGCAAGCAGGCGCGGGTGATAAGGTAAATCCCATCCTTCTGGATAACAATAATCGGGTGATAAAATACAGGTGGGTTCGTTATCAATATAGTACCGATTAACATGGCTTTCATCGTGCCAGAGTGCTATAAAATTATGCTCCAAATCTTTTTCTATGTTAGCAGTAATAGTTTGGGCCATACGAATAAATTCTGTAGTACTCCCACCATTAAAACCACCAGCAAAATAATAGGTACCTTCGTATGGTGCAACATAAGCTGTTGAACAATTACGTGTTTCATACGTGCCGCGTTGATTTAACAAACAAGGATGTAATGTTGCTACCCGATCAGATAATATTTCTGAACCAACATAATCAACAAATTGCATATCAGCATCAAGTGCAAATAAATAATCATGGTGGCAATAGCGGTTAGCGTGTTGAGCGTACATAGAAAAACGTTTTAGGGTATCATATGGCCAGCCTAAGCGTGATTGGAAAATTAATGTGGTATCTTGGCCAGTGTTCATAGTACCATCGGTAAATACATAGTAATGTATGGTATGATCAACACAAAAATATTTGCGTGCTGATTCAATTAATGGTGGAACAAATTGAATATATTTACCCGTAGCGACAATTAATAAGCCAATTGATTTTTTGGTGGCTTGTAAGTTGAACACGTTTAAAAGAGTAAGAATTATAAAACTAAATAAAATACGATGCCTCATAAAAAACTCCTTGTAAAAAATCGAAAAATGGTTTTTTGTGTTCTACCAATAAAATGAATTAAAGACAATAAGAAAATGATCGGTCTATTAATTGACTTTAGCCGCTATACATAGTAGAACCATTACAAATTTTAATATTAAAAAAAGGAAATAATATGAAGCATTTATGGATGATCTTATTATCATTTATTTTTTTATGTCAGGCTAACAACAAATCAGAAAAACCATTTGTGATTGTAATTCCTTCTTATAACAATGCACAATGGTGCCAAAATAATTTAGCCTCTGTTTTTGCACAAAATTATACTAACTATCGTGTTATTTATATTAATGATTGTTCCACGGATAAAACTTATCACTTGGTCTTAGATTGTATTGCAAGCCATAAGATGAATCATAGGGTGACGTTGATTAATAATGAGCAACGTCATGGTGCAACATATAACTTATATCATGCCATTCACAGTTGTCGTGATGAAGAAATTATTTTAACACTCGATGGTGATGATTGGTTGTCACATCCTTATGTGTTATCATTTTTAAATGAAGTTTATCAAGATAATAATGTGTGGCTTACTTTTGGCCAATATCAAGAATATCCAACAGGGCACCGTGGATTTTGTGAAGATTTTCCGTCTTGGGTAGTAAAAAATAATGCTTTTAGACGATTTCAAAATTTACCAATGTCGCATTTAAGAACATTTTACGCGGGCTTATTTAAACGCATCGCTCAAAAAGATTTGTGTGATGATGATGGCAACTTTTTAATGATGACGTGGGATAAAGCGATGATGGCACCAATGATTGAAATGGCTGGTGATCGTTATCGCTTTATTAATGAAATCTTGTATATATACAATAATGCAAATCCTATTAGCGATCATCGCATCGATCACCAATTGCAATTGAGTTTAATGCATAAAATTTTGGCAAAACCTTCTTATCAACGACTTACTAACCTATTTAATTAACAAGGAAATGAGATGTTACCATTAATACCTCTATTAATAACTTTGCTGTGCGTTACTACTGGTATTGTTAATCAATCTTCTGCTCACTATTCATTTGATATTACCGCCTACTCGCATCCTATAAAATTACACTTAGGCTGTGGTCAAATAAAGTTTGATGGGTATATAAATATTGATTATCCTCAATCAGAACAGACAGTTCAAAAACAGATTGCCGCCGATATACATGCTGACATTTCTCATCTTAATTTGCCGGCAAATAGTATAAAAGAAATCAGATCACATCATATGTTTGAGCATTTTAGTCGTTCAGTTGCTCTAGCTTTGTTGTGTAATTGGCATACCTGGCTTGAAAATGACGGTGATTTAATTATTGAAACACCAGATTTTGAGCGAAGTATGCATATTCTTATGAATGATTCTTATTCGTATGTTCAAAAACAAAGTACTTTACGCCATATTTTTGGCTCCCATGAAGCACATTGGGCAGTGCATTGGGATGGGTGGTATGCGCAAAAGTTTAAACATGTACTTTCAGCGGTGGGTTTTGAAGATATTTCGTTTGAATACACCCAATGGCAATTGTGCCCAAATATTATTGTGCGTGCTAAAAAGAAAAAAGATATGGCCGGGCAAGTGCTTGCTGCACAAGCAAAAGAATTATTACGTGAAAGTTTAGTAGATGCAACCGAACAAGAAATGTTACGTTGCTGGTGTGATGAGTTTGATCGCTATTTTAAAAACTAAAATTACCAAAGAAAAAGCCGCTAGTATTAGCGGCTTTTATGTTTTTTACTTAAGAGTTATGCATAATGCATAATCGTTACCAATATAATCCCATTTTAATGAAGCAACTTTAGGATTTTGTTTTACAAACGTATCAATCTTAAGTTTATTATATTGATTATGGTACAAAGGCATGGAATCAACTTTTACCAATTCAATAGTGTCAGGCATCCAGTTGTTAGGGTGTTTAAAGAACGATATAATTACCTCTTTTTTGGCTACTCGAATCATGTGAGTAATAGCTTTTTCATAATATTCTAAGTGTTCAAGTACATGGCGCATGTAAATACAATCATAGCTATTATCTTGGCATGGCAATTCTTCTACTGAGCCATATATTACGGGAATACCAAACTTAGCAGCACGATCAACAAAAGCTTTTGTTACTTCAAGTCCCGTGTAATCAATAGCAACTTTTTCTTTTTTTATCGCAAAGAATAAAGAACATAAACTACAGCCGACATCAAGAATTGATTGATATTGCTTGTCTTTAAGGTATTTGCATATAAAAGTACGCTCTTTTATATCTGCATCGCCATACCACTGTCTGTATAAGGGTATTTTTTCAGTACAATTTGCATGCCACCACTGTTCATGAGCTTTAGGCTCGTAAGCGTGTAACGATCCTGAAATTAAGAATGTGTATAAAAAAGTGCGTTTCATAGTATTTCCTTTATTGGTTATTTTAAGCGAATAGCTTGTATATTTTCTTGTATTCCCGATACATCCATGCGTGAGCAATAAACATGCGTTTGTGATGTACGATCTTGTGGATTGCACGCGATATGAAATGGTATTTTTCCTTCATCAGTATCGAGCCATAAGGTTTGGCATGGTTGTTTAAAATGATGATAAATTGTTAATCCATTAAGAAGAGCGATCATAGAAAATATGGGAATATCATGGCGGCAATTGCCAAATCCACCCCGGCAGCTACCATCATCGGCAAAATTTCGTAAATCATGCGCCAATTGATATGCGGGCATTACAAAAGAATCATATACCCGTCTTGTTAGCCCCATAAACCCAGCCTCGAGGCCTTTAATGTCTTCATCTAATAACCATTTTTTTTCAGAGCTTGCAAGATCAAATTTGTTGATGACATATTGTGTAGTTTCTTGTTGAATGCACCAGGGTGAGCCATTATGAAAAAAGTAACCAGCATGGCGAATGTGCTTAAATAAATCATCAAGAGGTTTGTAAATAGTCGTTCCTGCATCGATGTATAACACACAATCTACCATATCAAGCGCTTGTTTAATGATTACTGCTTTCCATGCATACCATCCAGGTACCATTTTTCCCCAATGCGTAGTTTGCATGGGGGTGATAATATCGGGATGTACTTTTTCAACGTCATGTATGCTTACTTTGGCAATGCGTGATACGTGTTCTTTTTGCTCAGCCGTCATACCAAGATCAAATACTGCAATGGTGCCAATTTGATCAAAATTATGTTTATGTAAACAGCCAATTAAATTAATAAGACAATTAAAATATCGACTATCAGAGGCAGTACAAAAATGTAACGGTTCTTGTGCATGCACAAAACTTATCACAAACAAAAACAACGCGACATAATTCTTCATATTACTCCTATGCTGATAATGGTTCATTTAAAACCATTTGGCTAAATACGTTGCTTAAATTGAGTGGACTAAACATTGTAGATTGAGATGATGCAAGATAATTTTTGATATTAACAAGGTATTGCTCATAGGTTTCTTTGCTCATGTTTTTAAGATGCTGATACAATTGTTCGTTATCGGCAAAATCTCTCCGATCAATAAAACAATTTTTAGGAACATATTGTTCAATATTGTCTGCGCCCCAATACACGGGAACAGCTCCAGCCCAAAACACATCAAACATTTTTTCAGTAACATAACCTGATATGCCCTCGATGTTTTCGTAGGCAAATACAAATTTATAATGTTTTAGCGTATCTACTTTGCTCTTTACCGTTCCTTTATAAGTTTTGTAATGCTGTGGCCACCAGTTGCCGTAAATATCAAAATCTTCTTGATGATAGTGCTCAAAAAAATTTACGAGCTCTGCACGTTGGCCATAGAGTTGTCGAGGATGGCCTGAATTTTTATTAAAGGCAATCATGGTTGCCAATTTTTTTTGTTCAAAAGGAACAACATCTTTAATAACTTCATTGCGAACCGGGTAATACATTTTATGGTATTTTTTACCATCTACCAATTCATCCATCCAGGTAGCAACTTTAGCAAATGGATAATGGAAAGCTTGATTGTAATTATGAGGTGAAACTGATGGTGGTTCCCACAAAAACAAATATAATTTTTCTGTTGGATATTCTGGTAAACGCTCCAGTTCTGCCATTGGTACATCAAAGCAAACAATAGCATGTGCGTTATGATGACCAACAATAGTATCTGTTTCTACTAAACGGTATCCTTTTTTTGCCATTTCAATGCGAAGTAAATAAGTAGGGTATAAACAGTTATCGCGATTGTGATGAGAATTAATATCAAACAAACAACCCCACAATCCTTTTTGAATATAAATGGTGCGTTGTTCGGTAGCGTCATCAAATCGCTCGATTGGTTGGTGTCTTTTTTGTGCGCGAATATAAATGCCAAGATTAGTTTGTAAATTATAATTTACGCGTTCATCATTTATTGGATTAATGCGATTATACACATACAAAATTTCAGGAATAAAGCGACTATGTTTGCCGGCTCTTTCTAATAACGGATACATAATAGCAAGATCAGCAGCTGATTGATAAAATTGGCCATTTACCATGAAATCTTCTTTGGGGATGCCATGAAAAAGACCTGCATAAAAAGTTCTTAAATGAGAAGTAA
This sequence comes from Candidatus Babelota bacterium, assembly GCA_049325595.1. GTDB lineage: Bacteria > Babelota > Babeliae > Babelales > Vermiphilaceae > Noda2021. The sequence goes on along the minus strand of JBMOLF010000001.1, from coordinate 25,023 downwards.
CCCAGGCATCGTCACGAAATTGATTTTTCTCAATGGTTTCTGAAGAAACTTGTCTACACCAGCCAATTTGATTGTTGTTGTGGATAATAAATTGTCCATAGGTCATCCATACCTCAGGATCTTGATATACAGAATCTAAATAGGTAAGCACACGCTCATGCGCAAACCAATCATCACCATCTAAACTTACCACCACTTCGTGTGGTTCGCACAACCATACGGCCATGAACCAATTTGCCATGGCGCCTCGGCGTGTGGTGTTATTGATCATCATGAATCTATGTTTTTGACCAAGTTGGTCAACCAACTGTTCAACTCGTTCTTTAGTGCCATCATCAGAACAATCGTTGACATATATTACGCGATAATTGTCGTATTCTTGTCCAAACACCGAACGTAAGTTTTGCTCACACCATTGAATGTTGTTATATGAGGGAATAATTACTACAAATGATTTGTGAGTTGCATAGAGTAAAAATGGATAAAAAATAAAAGTACACAAATAGATAAGATGTTTAAATAGATGCTTCATTGAGTGTTCCCTTTTTTGAATAGTTTTTTTGTGGATTATATGCATCAACAGAAAAATTGCAACTATTTAGCACGGTTATACTTGGTTTTTCAGCATCTCTTTTTTTAAGCTACTGATTAACAAATATATTATGAAAACACAAAAAAGGAGTTTTATATGAAGCAAGGTTTTGGCATTATGCTTATGCTAATGCTCATTGTTCCCTATCATGTTTATACACAACCTGATGAAAAAATTGTTTTTGAAAACAATCATGATCATCAATTATATGCTGCTATTATCCAACCGGTTAAACAAATAATTGATACCTTATCTGCCGATCTACGAGCCAATAATAGTGGGCTCAAAGCAATCGCACATAGTACAGAAAACAATGAAGTTGAGTATGTGCCGCTTGAAATAATGATTTGCGCATTACACGAACTGTTAATGCTCTTGCCACCAGATACGAGTAGCTACCAACTCATAAAAGAATATTACCAGCAGCTTCTTACACATAATGAAGATGTTGTTTTTGCAGAAAATTTTCTACGTGGTAATGGTAAAAAATTTAACACATTATGTGTCAAAGGTAATGCATGTATTGGTGGTAATTTGGTGGTGTGTAATACCATGTGCCCAGATCCGGAAATTTCTTGTTTTGGTCCCCAAGGTGCCACGGGAAATACCGGTACAACCGGTGTAACGGGGCAAACGGGTTTTAGCGGTTTTACTGGAAATACCGGTGGTCTTGGTTTGCAAGGTACTACCGGAGACTCTGGGTTTACGGGAGCAGATGGGAACACCGGCTTTACGGGATTTACTGGACCACAAGGTGCTGTTGGAGCTGCAGGAGCAACAGGTTTTACTGGACCAACCGGTCAGACAGGTTTTACTGGTTTTACGGGAAATAGTGGTGCACAAGGAATACCCGCATCATTAAGAGCGTATGCTTTTTTAATCGCGACAGGTGTTATTTCGGTTTCAGGGCCTACGGGAGTGTTACTTGGAGCGCCTATTCCATTTGGCACATCTGAAGCAATACAATCAGTTAATTATACCATAGGAAGTTCGCAGGTTACTATTGTTAACCCTGGTCGTTATGAGGTATTGTATCGCGTTTCAGCATTTCTTAATGTTGCGCCAATTCAATTTGGGGTTTATGTAAACGACACATTACTTGGTGGTGGGTTATACAACTCTGGTCTTGATACATTTAATTTTCCTTTTGTTAATGGACAGGTAATTTTCAACGCACAAGCTGGTGATGTTGTTACCATTCGCAACGTAAATTCCAATAACGAAACCTATGTAATTTCTCAAACGCGCAGAAATACTCCACCCATTTGGGTGAATCCGGCAGCCACACTTATTATTCGGCAATTAGATTAGGAGCGAGAATGAAATATTTTATTTTATTTATTTTATTGTTTATAACCGTAGGTACTGCTTCAAAAATGTGTGCGATAACGCATGATGAAACACAAAAAGTTTTTGTGCCTGATTGGGTTCGGACAGGAGTGGTTGATCTCAAGAGAAACTCACGCATTATGTTGGTTGATCAAACTTTTGAAGAACTATGCAATATGCTTGCGCAAAAAAAATGGATAAACAAACAGTTGCTCATTAATGCGCTTGAATCAATTTTTACATATGATGAATTTATTTCTGAACAAGATTGGCCATTAAAATTACGCATGAAGCACTATTTGCACAATTTAAAGTTAGATGAATCGAGTAGCAAGAAAAAAATAAAAAATAAAACATATGACACATTGTGTGCAAATACGCTCAAAATATGTGGCAATGTGTGTGTTAAAGGAATTATTTGTGCTTCTCATCTTCGAATCGACCCGCAACAAGGTGTCCGCGGTGAACAGGGTACACAAGGTGCTCAGGGTGCAACTGGCCCACTGGGTAATACTGGTCCTACCGGACAAACCGGTTTTACTGGGTATACGGGTAATCAAGGTGCGCAAGGAAATTCTGGCCAAACAGGAGCTACTGGTGCAACAGGACCTACTGGTTTTACCGGATTTACCGGTGCCCAAGGTGCTATCGGAGCGGTGGGTAATATTGGTTCTACAGGTCCTACTAACACGGTAACTGGCGCTACCGGTCCTGCAGGAATAAATCTTGAGCCTGCTTTTGGTATGTTCTACGTTACGGGCAACGTTTCTTTAACGGGAAATAACACATCAGTAATATTTGCTGGTTCTATTCCTGATATTCCCATTGGAATGTCGTTTTCTGGCAGTAATATTACCATTCTTAATACGGGAACCTATGAAGTGGTACATATAGTTACCTCAGAAGATATTTTTGGATTGGCAATTAATGGTGTGTTGTATGACCCCAGCTTGCCTGGCCTAGCTGGTAATTTTGGTCAAGGCTATGGTCATGCCATAATAACCGTTCCTGCAAATACCACGATTTCATTAATTAATGCCAACCCCAACACTGATGCAGATTTGCTTGGCAATTTAGGAGGGCAAGATATTACGACTTCTGCATCGCTATTAATTAAACGTATTGCTTGAAATGGAGAAAATATGAAAATTAATAAAACTATTTTCGTTCTATTTTGTGCTATTAATACTGTGCTTAACGCTCATGAATGTCTGGTAAGTTTGTCTGGTGAGATGAGTGAGTTAATTCAACAAGTGACCCACTTAATTCCCCAAACTAATGTGTCGCCAGCCATACAAGTAGTAAAGTATGCGCAATTGGATGGGTATCAAGAACTTTCAAGCGTGCTAGTATTAAATGCATTAATTGAAATGCAAACATATCTTGAAATGAATCATTTAAATCATATGCATTTACATGAGCAGATTGAGTCACAAATAATAAGTATAAAAAAAATGATTGCAAACCAAGTGCGATCAAGACCTAAAGTGATTAATAATTTGTGTGTTACTGAATCAGTGCGTGTGAATAATTTAATAGTGCAAGGTAGTATACAGGGAACATTTGCGGGAAATTGCATAAGCACCTTAACAGGGCTAACTGGTTTTACTGGTCAGACTGGTCTTACCGGCAATGCTGGTTTGCAAGAACAAGCACAAGGTCCTACTGGTTTTTCTGGAGCAATAGGACAGACAGGACAAACTGGTAATAGCGGCAATACCGGTGCACAAGGTTCGCGAGGTGCACTTGGCGCCATAGGTAATACAGGGCCAACCGGCTTTACAGGATTTACCGGTTTTACCGGTATGCAAGGCGCTGTTGGTCAACAAGGCCCAACGGGTAATACCGGACCAGCAGGTGGTAGTGAAGCATATGCTTATATTTATAGTACCGACCAGAGTGTTGTTCCTTTTGCAAGCACCATACCATTAGCAACGGTAGGATTAGTAGTAAATATGGCCGTTACCTCTGATAGCATTATTTTTTTGTCTGATGGTATTTATGAAATTACCTACCAAGTAAATGGGTTTAAAACTGGTTCATCATCAAGTAATGAAATTCAAATACGAGCAATTGATTCATCTAATTCTCTTTTTAATGCTGCTACCTACGGAGCGGGAAGTTCTACACTTGCAACTACCAGATCTCGTCCCATGAATGGTCAATTTATAGCCGTTGTAAATGCTGGTGACTCAGTACGATTATTAAATAACACCGGCACAATAACTAATACCTTAACGTTGCAACATGCTGCTGAATTTCCCGGTTCAGTTACTGCCAGTCTTTATGTGAGAAAGTTATTATGATATTACGATAGCATTGTTTTTAAAGAAATTATAAAAACGGAGAAAGCAGACCGAAAGCTATTACCTACGCAAAAAGGTAGTGCAATTTTGTGATTCAAAGTGGGATTTAACTTTATTTTAAATTTTCTAAAAACACCATCAATATTTTTGGTGGTGTTTTTCTATTTTAACTATTTTTGATTTTTCAAAAAAAAATTTCTAGTCTTTCAAAGATCAAACGTTCTGAAGCAAAAAATAATCAACCTAAAAAAAGGAGTCGGTAATGAATATAGTCTCATGGAGACGAAATTCTGTTTTTCTATTGCTACTATTTTCTTTGATAATAAGAGCAGAAAATCAGATTACCTTTACCAGTAACAATCCCAATCAACATTATGCTAAAACTTTTCCTATTAGATCAATTGGTACCAAAATTGATCCATCATTAATGCAAGATACCCCAGGATTAGTGGCATTGGCAGCAGCCTGCGCTGATCACACTCTAGAATATATGCCACTTGAGTTAATGATATGTGCAGCGCAAGAATTGCGTGCATTGTCTTTAGATCAACAAGATTTAAATATTGTTAATGCCTATTATGAACAACTAATTAATTTAGATGATTGCGTTGTCTGCGACGAAGATACCGTGCGTAAACGGTGCAAAACATTTAATGAACTTTTTGTTTGTGGGAATGCACGTATTGGGGGCAACTTAATTGTATGCGGCACTATTTGCCCGGATCCAAACATTACCCAGCCATGCAGTGCTATAGGAGGTTCAGGCCAAACAGGTGCAACAGGAGCCGCAGGTGATACAGGTTTTACCGGTTTTACCGGTCCACAAGGTGCATTGGGCGCTTTAGGCGCGCTTGGCGAGACTGGCTTTACTGGACCTACGGGCCCAACGGGCTTTACCGGTTTTACCGGTCCGCAGGGTGCAGCAGGAGCGATGGGTAATACGGGTAACACGGGTTTTACCGGTGACACAGGCTCTACCGGCTTTACCGGCCCGCAAGGAAATGTCGGTGCATTGGGCGCTACAGGCAACACCGGCCCGAGCGGATTCACCGGCTTTACGGGTCCTATAGGCGCTCGGGGGGCGCTCGGTGCATTGGGTGCCACCGGCAATACAGGTCCGACTGGCTTTACGGGTTTTACCGGTTTTACTGGAAATTCTGGTGCAGCAGGTCTTGCAGCTGGCGATGCAGCATTTTTATACGCTTATTTTAGTGGAACAACGAGCGTGACAGGAGGTGATCCAACTACTTTAGCTGATAGTGCTTCAGTTCCATTTACTACTAATGGACCAATAAGTGGTATTACTCACGCACCGGGAAGTACTAATATTGAGATTTCAACTACCGGTACCTATGAGGTTTTGTATACTATTAGAACAGCTACTACATCTCGATTTACGGCTGCTCTTAATGGAAGTTTAATACCAGGAGCAACTCTTTATTTTATTACTGGGTTTAAGACACCGGCATCGGTTACTGGTAGGGTAGTTTTTTCTGCAAATGCAGGAGATGTACTTACGATTCGATGTGTGAATGCTTCTGGAGTTTCAATTGTAGTAAGCTCAACAGGATTTGCGACAAGTACTGATAATCAAAATGTAGCCGCATCAATAATTGTACGTCAAATTGGGTAAAAGGGTAGCTCATGAAGAAACTAATAGTTCTATTTTTATTAACTGCTATAGCATGTGTAAATGCAAGTAATATAGTGTCATATGAACATGTAGAGCAAGAATTAACCTGCACCAATGATGATGCGGCTCACATTTGTATACCAAGCTGTGTAAAAGAAAGTTTGGATGCTCTTAATGCGGGCAATGATTCACTTTTAATACACAAGGATTTTCAAAAATTATGTTCGCAATTGCAATCGAGTGAACATGTTGATATTGAAGTAGTTCGTGCTGGTATAGAAGCAGTTCTTTCATATGAACATGCCCTACCAGCTTGTTGCAACAAAGAATGTCTCAAACAATTTTATGCAACTTTGTTGAGTGAGGTATCTTATAATGGAGACGCAACCCGCAAAAAATGCAAAATATACTGCAAGCTGTGTGCAAATTGTCTTAAAATAAAAGGCAACTTATGTGTTGGTGGTTTAATATGTGCACCGGTATCTGTAACAATCGATCCTACCGGAATAACTGGTCCACAAGGTGCACGTGGTTCTCAAGGCCCAACTGGTCCTCTTGGTGATACGGGTAACACTGGTCCAACAGGAAACAGTGGTTTTACTGGTCCACAAGGTGCAATAGGTGCTTTAGGAATAGCAGGAGAAACTGGTTTTAGCGGCGCTACGGGAGCTACAGGGTTAACTGGATTTACTGGTGCTACCGGAGCTTCAGGCTTTACGGGTAATACCGGTGCTACGGGTGCTACTGGATTTACTGGTGGTACAGGTTTAACCGGATTTACTGGTGCTACAGGCGCTACTGGATTTACCGGGGCTACTGGCGCTACCGGGTTAACTGGCTTTACGGGTCCTCGTGGTGCAATCGGTGCACAGGGAGCGCAAGGAGCTACTGGTAGTATAAATCTTGTTACTGGTGCAACAGGGCCTACCGGTGCAGCATTAAATCCAGCGGCTTATGCCATGTTTTATATCACTGGCGGAACTGGTGTTACTATTGCGCAAAATGCATCGGTTATTTTTGCTGGATCCCAACCAACTGTACCAGTCGGTATGACGTACAATAATATAACTGGTGAAATAACATTAGACAACCCAGGCACTTATGAAATTACCTACATAGTTACGGCAGATGAAATAAGTCAGCTTCGTTTTGGCGTAGCCGTGAATGGTGCCCCGGCTAGCCAATTTACTTATGGCCAGCCAAACCCAACCTTGCAAGACTATGGGCAAGGTTTAATAACAACATTAGTTCCGGGAACTACGATTTCTCTAGTTAATTTGTTAACAAGCACAGTGAGTGTAGGAATAGCAGGTAACTTAGGTGGAGTAAACTTGGGAACTTCAGCTTCATTGTTAATCAAGCGTATTTCAAATTAAGGAGAAATACATGAAACGTACATTATTGTTCTTGCTTGCTGTCAGTATTAGGCTGTGTGCACAAGAAGACATATCTACTGAAATGATCGAATGCACGCACGAACTTAAAGAAATATTTGGTCAAATAATGCACAGAATTCCTGGTATTGTAAGACCATCGATTAGGGCTGTTAAACATGCATTGATTGATGATGGCTTTACTCAGTTACCTGCGGTCTTGGTTGAATATGCATTAGCAGATGCACTGCAAACTATTGATTCTACTAACGTAGATTTTGCTAATAAAGTAGAACAATGTTGGCATACAGTCAGTAATCAGACCAGAAAACACAAAAAAAGAAAAGTAATTGATAATCTATTGGTTCAACAATCAGTAAAAGTAAACAATCTTGCTGTTGGCGGTACTATTTTTGGTACGTTTGCAATTAATGCGCTAACCGGGTGTCCGGGTGTAACTGCGCCAACTGGTATAACAGGTTTTACTGGATTTACTGGTAATCCAGGGTCACAGGTATTAGCGCAAGGAGCTACAGGGGGAACAGGTAATACCGGTGCAACTGGTCCTACAGGCTTTACCGGTTTTACGGGTCCATTAGGTCCATTAGGTCCATTAGGTGATACCGGAAATACCGGTTCAACCGGTGATACTGGGTTTACGGGTGCAGTTGGTCCTCAGGGGGCATTAGGTGCTTTAGGTGCAGCGGGCAATACTGGTTCAACTGGTAATATTGGTGCAACAGGCGGAACAGGTGCTACTGGATTTACTGGTGCTACTGGATTTACTGGTGCTACTGGTGCTACTGGAGTTACTGGTTTTACGGGGCCAACAGGATTAATTGGCTCGTTTGGCGTTCAAGGACCAACTGGTAATACGGGTCCCGGTGGTGTTGCAGAAGCATTTGCTTTTGGCGTTATACAAACGGGACAAACGCTAACATATCAACAAGAATTTCCTTTTAGTTTGCTTAGTAGCTCAAATATGAGCCTAGTAGGTACTAGTTTTACTTTTTCAAATCCGGGAATATATGAAGTTACCTATTCAGTAAATGGATTTGAAGCTGGCGGAAATAGTTCTGATCAAGTTCAAGTATATGCTATTGATATCAATGGGGCGATAATAGAAGGTAGTACCTATGGGATAGGTCTTTCTACAGTTTCCAATACGCAAGGACAAATTATATCAGGTCAATTTCTGATGCAAGTTAATGCCGGTGATACACTGCGTTTAGTTAATAATACCGGAACAGTTGGTAGTACTTTGACCCTATCAACTGCTCCTTTTTTAGCGCCAGGAACGGTAGCTATTATTTATATTCGAAAAATAGCATAACCTATTTTTGATATTCAAATTTTCCCCCTGAGTTTTACTCGGGGGAGTTTGTTTTTTTGTTGTGAGAAAACAAGTAATTTTTTTAGATCTTGAATGGTCATCTGAGAATAATCAATGTACTCGGTGTTGAATGTCGTCCTTTTATTTTATTTGCTTGTTCAGCAAGAATAATGAAATTGTGAGAGAGTCTATTTTTCAGTTGTATTGATTTAACACTAATATTTTTTGTAAAAAATAAATAATTCGTTCTATTTTTAATAAGGAGTTAGTAATGCCACAGAACTATTTTAATATCTTGTTATTGTTTTTACTTACTATAGGTATGCATAGTATCGATTGCAATAATGAAGTGCAAGATGAGAAAGCAGTTTTTTTTACTAATCAACCAGATCAAAAATATGCAAAAATACCTGATTGCTTACGATATGCTATTAAAAATATAGATGTTGATTATATACAGAATTCGATTGGGTTATTAAGTGTGCATTCTGCGCTGGCAGATGAAATTGAGTATATGCCATTTGAAAACTTACTATGCGCTTTTCATGAAATAAAAAACTTAGACAACAAAAACGTGAATGAGATTTCTGATTATTATGATCAACTCATGATAGATAATTCACCATTAGTTCTGAGCGAACAAGAGGTAAGAAGTCGTTGTAAAAAATTTAACCAATTGTGTGTGCGCGGCAACGTAAAAATCTGCGGCAACTTGACGGTATGCGGTACTATTTGTCCTGACCCTAATTTGACTATATTTTGTCGTGGTTCTTCAGGTGCAGCAGGAGAAACCGGAGCAACGGGCAATACAGGTGATACCGGATTTACCGGATTTACGGGTCCACAAGGTGCGCTCGGCGCTTTAGGCGCTGCAGGAGATACTGGTAATACCGGACCAACAGGGCTTACCGGTGCTACTGGATTTACTGGTCCACAAGGCCCGATCGGTGCTACTGGTAATACTGGTGCTTCTGGTATTGGTTCTACAGGGATTACTGGCATTACCGGTAATACAGGTCCGACAGGATTAAATGCAGTAGATGCTGCTTTTGCTTATGTTTTTTTTACCGGTCTTACCAGTGTAACTGGCGGAGACCCTGTTACCTTAGCACAATCTGCTTCCGTACCTTTTAATAACCAAGGACCTATCAGTAGCATTATTCATACCGCCGATAGTACAGATATTGAAATTGTAAATGGTGGTATTTATGAAATTTTATTTACGGTAGCTACAAGTGGTAACAGTATCTTTGGTGTAGTAGTGAATGGTGTAATAGTTGCTACCCGTTACAATACCGGTCTTGATACTGTTAATCCACCTAATAATGGGCGCATAATAATTTCACTTAATCCAGGTGATATTGTTACTTTAAGAAATTTGAGTGGTATAGGTAACACAATAATTGTGGGAGCAAACGGACTTCCGCTTGCAGTTAATAATCAAAATGTTGGTGCATCAGTAGTTATTAGACAAATTGCATAAAAAGGACTGGTATGAAAAAGAGTATAAACTTATATATGATAGGTATATTGGCATGCTTGCCATACCTTCCACTACAAGCAGATGTTTTAGAAAATGAATTAACACAAACAGAAGAACAAGTTATTAAAATATGTCTTCCTGAATGTGTTAAAGAGGGCTTACAAGCTCTAAATCGTGGAACATGTGCGCTATTAGTAGACAATGATTTTCAGCAATTATGTGCTGCATTAGAAAAAAATAACTATGTTAATGTAGAATTGGTTAGATTAGGTATTGAATCGGTATTAAAATTTAGTGAATTCTTGAGTGCCCAAGATTGCCCATACAAAGATTGCATTCAGCAATTTTACACTACAGTAATCTCTGAAAAAAACAACGACTATACTCCTAAGAAAAAATGTAAAGTGTATTGCCAACTCTGTGCGAATAATCTTAAAATTTGTGGCAATCTTTGTGTAGGAGGTCTTATTTGTGCTAACGTTACGGCTTCACTCGATCCAATAACTGGTGTTACTGGGCCAACTGGCTCTCGCGGGGCGCAAGGAGCAACAGGTCCTCTTGGAAATACCGGTAACACCGGAGACACCGGGTTTACTGGTTTTACTGGACCTCAAGGAGCTTTTGGTGCATTAGGTGCGTCAGGTAATACCGGCAATACGGGGTCAACTGGTTTTACCGGTTTTACTGGGCCAACGGGAGCAAGAGGCCCTTCTGTTGTGGGTTCTGCTGGCGCCACGGGCAATACGGGAGCAACGGGTCCAGACGGGGCGCCATTAAGTCCATTAGCTTATGCTATGTTTTTAATAACCGGTGGAACAGGAGTTGTAGTGCCATTAGGTAGTCCAGTTCCTTTTGCCGATTCAATTCCTACAGTTCCCGTGGGATTGTCGGTAGCAGGTGGGGTAGTTACTATTGCAAATACTGGCACCTATGAAATTACTTTTATTTCAACCAATATATTAGGTGCATCGCGCTGGAGTTTATTTGTAAATGGAGTCCAGGATACCAGCTTTAATTTCGGAAATCCCAATAATTTTTCGCAAGCGTATGGACAAGGAATTTTAACGGTAACAGTTCCAAATACCACGGTGTCATTGGTAAATATTTTTACGGCTCAAGCGCAAGCTCGATTAAGTGGTAGCATGGGAGGCGCTAATATAGGAACATCTGCTGCATTGCTCATAAGACGTATTGCAAGTTAAGGAGAGATAATAATGAAAAATAAATTTTTAATTGCAAGTTTTATACTTGTTAATAGCTTGCTAGGGGCTCAGAATCCGGGGCTCGTTCCTTGTTCGCAAGATCTTGCTCACTTATTTGTTGAAATAGAAAATTGCGCATCAAGTATGCCTTGTCCTACATCGGTTAGTGTCGTAAAAAAAGCTTTGGTTGATGGAATTGTTCATTTACCAGCAAGTTTGCTTGAGCAAGCAATAATTGATGCACTTAATTACGTTACCTGCCCATATTTAAAAAGTGCTGTAAAAAATTGTTATGATACGCTCAATGAAATAACTTCAGTAGATGGAAGTGAACGGAGTCATTGTAACAAAAATAAAGTAATTAAAAATAATTTATTGGTACAACAATCGGCACGAGTAAATAATTTAGCGGTTGGAGGATCTATATTTGGTACCTTTATTCCCGTTAATGCCAATGATTGTAGAGCAAATACTGGTGCTACAGGTGCAACTGGTCTTACTGGATTTACTGGTAATCCAGGGTCACAGGTATTAGCGCAAGGAGCTACAGGGGAAACAGGTAATACCGGTGCAACTGGCTCTACCGGCTTTACTGGACCAACAGGGCCAGCATTGGCCGGCGCTACAGGGGCAACAGGGCCAACGGGAGATACCGGTGCAACAGGATTTACCGGTTTTACGGGATTAACAGGACCTATTGGGCAACAAGGGCCAACAGGAAATACAGGAACTTCGGGTATTACTTCATCGTTTGCATACATTTATAGTACAGTTGATCCTTTAGTAGTTCCTTATCAATCAGTGTTGCCTATGCCTCTTGTTGGTATGTCATATAACATGAGTACAGCAACATCAAACACTATTACTTTTTTAACCAGCGGTATTTTTGAAGTGCAATATTCCGTTTCTGGGTATCGAGCAGATACCGGCGGTGAAGGAATATCTGAAGAAATTCAAATTTATGCTATTGATTCACTAGGAAATATTATTCCTGGAAGTACTTTTGGACGTGGTACTGCAAATCCACCTACCACACAACAAGTGTTGATTGGACAATTTTTTATGCAAGCAAATGCTGGCGATACTATTCGCTTAGTGAATAACACTGGTACTTCAGCTGATACATTGCTAGTTACTACCTATACCAGTGGTACCATTGCTGATGTTACAACAATTAGTTTATATGTTCGACAAGTTGCTTAGTTTTTAAATTATAAAAGCCGAAAAGAAATTTTCGGCTTTTTTCACTTATCTAGTCGACGATTTTTTCGTTTTGCTGCGATTCTAAACCTTTGCGTAATACCTTACTTTTTTTGTATGAAGTATAGGTAACATTCCTCTGTATTATCATGTAAAAAGGAGAAGTATATGCAGCAGAATAGAAAACTAATACTTATGAATAGCGTATGTGCTGTTCTAAGTATATGGTGTATTAATTTTTTTGCCCATGATCATAATCAAACAATAGATTATTATGCATCTGTTGAGCCAATTTGTCATATTATAGAAAATTATTCATCATGCTGTTCACATTCTTGTGTGCAACGTGTTGCTGAGTTAGATAAACATACAATACTTACTCACGATGAAATGAGTGTTGTTGCTACCTATTACCATGCACTGCTTAATCATGATCCGGAAATAGTTTGTGATGTAGCGCGTGCGCACAAAAAAAATAAAATATTTAATCGACTCTGTGTAAAAAATAATATGGTCATTGGTGGTGATTTGTTAGTTTGCAATAGCGCATTTATTAATGGATTGAATTGCCAAGGGTCAGCTTGCGCTCCAGGAGCTACCGGAGACACTGGCGCTACCGGGCAAACTGGCATCACGGGGCTAACAGGATTTACTGGTAATACGGGTCCTCTTGGCGCTGCCGGTGCTCCTGGTGCTACTGGTGAACCGGGTGTTGCATTGAGTTATGCGTATATTTATAATACGGCTGCACAAACAGCCGTAAGTTTTGTGAGTTTTAATAGTAATGGCATATTACAAAATATTACTCATTCCGTAAATGATATAGATATTACGGTGAATAATACGGGATTATATGAAATTACCTATGAAGTGATTGCAATTAGAACAAGTGGTGGTGTAGGTTTTTTTGATAGCCCTAGTACCCCCTTACAAATTAGAGGACAAGGTATTCTTCAACTTAATGCAGGTGATATTATTAATTTAGCGGCTCGTACGGGTGCTAATAATATTGACTTAGTAACGCCACCTGCCGGGTTTGATGCAGACAGTATTAATGCATCAATCTTGATAAGACAAATTGCATAAGTAGTAAAGAATAATTACATGAAATCCGTAACATTTTTTATGGTTAATGTTTGAGCTCAATGGCAGTTGCTTCTATAGCAACCATACCGAACTGATTTTTGTGTGTGACTGGATTAATATTTAATAATTAAAAGGGAGAAGTAATGATCTACCAATTATTTGTAATCATGCTTATCGCAATAAGTTATTGCGCTAGAGCTGATTTAACGTTTTATTCCGATAAACCCGAGACTCAGTATGTTATTTTAACTGATGAAATTAAGCATATCATCAAAAAGCAGGCTGATGCAAATGATCAATCAATAGCATTAAAAGCATTAAGCCAAAGTATTGAAGAAGAAAAAAATGTTGTACCTAGCCAATTATTTTCTGCTGCGGTACATGATATGAATAGCTGTAGTGAAGCAGACCTAGTAGCGGTTGCACACTATCAAGAACAAATTGCACATAATAATGCTGATATTGTTTTAAGCGCAACAGAGGTAAAAAAACAATGCAAACGCTTTAACAAGGTATGTGTTAAAAAAGATGTACTTATTTGTGGGAACTTAACTGTTTGTTGTAATGCCCCCAACATTGTGTGTGATCCAGGTGTCGGACCTAGAGGTGCAACGGGACCTACAGGTGCTACCGGAGATCCGGGCATTACGGGCTTTACCGGTAATCAAGGAGCTGCCGGCGCGCGCGGATTGCAAGGTGCAACTGGAAATACTGGTCCACAGGGTATAACGGGAGATCCGGGATTTACTGGATTTACGGGAGCTCAAGGTAATAAAGGTAATACCGGCAATACCGGCGCTAATGGTATTACAGGTTTAACCGGATTTACGGGCCCACAAGGTGCTACTGGTATTGGCGAAGCAGACCAAGCACTTGCTTATATTTACAGTAGCGGTGCTACGAGTATTAGTGGTGGCTCAGGGTTTACTGGATCTACAGCAATTCCGTTTGATACCAATGCAGTGCTAGTCGGCATTTTACACAATCCGGGTTCCACTGATATTGTGATTCAAAGAACAGGTACGTACGAAATTACCTACAATGTCAATAGTGCCCAGATTAATCAGCTTGCCTTGTATCAAAACAGTACCTTTATTGCCGGTTCGCGCTATTTCTCGGGTAGCGTTTCAAAGCAAAATAATGGGTCAGTTATTATTCAACTTAACGCGGGTGATGTTATTACTTTACGCAATGAGACGACGCCAGAGATTGCAACACCAACTATTATAACTCTTAATCCTCAAGCAGGGCCAAATCCTGCAGTGACCAATATAAGTGCTGCTATTTTAATACGACAATTTGCATAAGGTGCGTATATGATACTAAAAAGATTTCTATTAATTGTAATGGTAAGTGTAAGCAGTATATATGCCAATACCCATATGATAGAGCTTGTTGATCTGAGTAATGATGATCAACAACTAATTATGGCACACAAAGATGATGCTTATGTGCATATTCCGTCTTACATACGTAATTCTCTGTCTGTTTTGCAACAAAAGTGCGCTTTTGGAACTCATAGCAGGCAGTTATTGCAGTGGCTTAATGCTGGCAACACACTATATCCGCTTGATCTTGCAAAAAAAGCATTTGAAGAAATTCACGCATATTTAGACCTCGATGAGATTGATGAGCATGTGTTGTCCTTAAAGAATTTTTCTGTGCTCATAAAAAATGAAGAAGCAGCAGTTCATATCCAATATGATGCTATTCGCAAAAAGCCAAAAGTATTTTCTCAATTAATTACCAACATATTAAATATCTGTGGCAATCTATTTGTTAATGGATCAATAACTGTTCCCTCATCTTCAGCTGCAACCAGTGGTGGCCTGATAGGCCCCAATGGTGCGACCGGTAATCAAGGGCCAACAGGACTTAATGGTCCGACTGGTGATACTGGTTTTACAGGGCTTACGGGTTTTACTGGTTTTACGGGTAATACCGGCGCTCAAGGAAATACAGGTTCGACGGGTAATACAGGACCTAACGGCTTTACCGGATTTACTGGCCCTACTGGTTCAATCGGAGCACTTGGTGCAACGGGCAATACCGGAGCGAACAATACTCTTACCGGCTTTTCAGGAAACAGCGGTCCTTTATTAGGAGCAGCAGCTTCATATGGTTATTTTTACACAACCGGAGCGGCCTCAGGTGTTTCGGGTACCATTCTTGCTAATAGTCCAGCAGCTTTTCAGGGTGCGTTGCCTGCTGTTACTCCAGGTGTAACGCTGAATGGCGGTGGCACTTCAATTACGGTTGCCAATGCGGGATTATACAAAATTAGCTACATAGTTCAAGGAATGGCGCCAAGTGTATTTGGTATACGGGTAAACGGCGTAGTAGATCAAACATCGATATTTGCTCAGGCGTCTGCCAATGCCCAAGATTACGGCGAGGCTATTATCTCAATACCAGCAGGGGCAACGGTTGAGCTGATAAATTTGGGAACAACTAATTTATCAGTGCTTAATTCTATGGGCGGTGATCAAATTGGAACAGCTTATTCTTTAATGATTAGAAGATTGACATAAGATTTTAAGGATAATCATGTTAAAAAAATGTCTTATATTTGTTTTGCTATTAAGCTTATGGAATACACCCCATTCATACGGTAAATTTTCTGATAATCATGTGCAAAGTGATCAAGAATATGTATTTGTACCTGAGCGCGTAAAAGAGATTATTGAGCAACTGGTTATTCAAAAAAATGATCCGCAGCGCGAGTCAGCTCTTGATGGATTACGCGTAGCTTTTTCGTATGATTACAATCTGGTTCCCTTGGAATTAGCAGCTAAAGCTTGTGATGCTGCGTTAGCAATGGCATCTGATATATGTCTTGATGCTAATGCAATGTTAATATTAGAGCAGTACAAACATGATCTTTCTGTTCGATCCCATACGGTTGTTGCAACACTGGAACAGCGCGCATGTCTAAAAAATAAAACATTAGATTGTTTAATTGTCAAAGGTAATGTCATAGCGAATAACCTTTTGGTGTGCGGAACTATTTGTGGATCGATTACTAACTGTGATCCACGAGGAATCGTTACTGGATTAACAGGAGCAACCGGACTCACCGGTAATCCGGGATTGCAAAGTGATGCTCAAGGAGCAACAGGTTTTACTGGTAATACTGGTCCACAAGGTGTTACGGGTGTTACGGGGCTTGAAGGTCCTCAAGGAGCACTTGGCGCGCTTGGTATAGCTGGAGCAACGGGGCCAGATGGGACAACGGGATTAACTGGTTTTACGGGTGCTCAAGGAGCACGTGGTCTTCCCGGTGCTACTGGTGCTACGGGATCGACATTTATTACCCGTGCCTTTGGTTATGTTTATAAAAATACACCCACCACAGCACAATGGGGACAAGAGATTGTTTATTCAACAAACGGCCCATTGCTTAATATAGGGCATATCATTTTTACATCCCCAATATCATTTTCAGAAGCTGGTGTGTACGAAATAAATTACTCAGTAACAGGTATTACCAATTTTGGTGCTTCGGTGCCTTTAAACCCTTGTGTGCAAGTTGCACTGTTGCGAAATGGTGCTGCCGTTGAGGGCGGGCAATATGGAGCAGGATTATCCAATGAGTCGCCAACATTGCGCAGACAAGTTAATGGGCAAGTAATTCTTCAGGTTGCAGCATCTGATGTTATAGAACTAGAAATACATGTTTTTTTCAATAGCCCTAGTAATTTTTTAAATCAAATTAATCCAAGTCCCAACGTATTTGCTACTAATGCTTCATTTACCATACGTAGACTTGCGTAAGGCTACCGTGAGCACTTGTTTATAACAGGTGCTCACCATATCTTTCTTTTATTTTTTCTTACCCCGGAATCTACGCAAAACAAATGCACTGCGGTGCAAATAGACTTGCTGTGTGTGGTTTAGTTATTGATTGCGGACAATTTGATGCAGGAGTAACTAATGAATCACCAACAACGCAACGTCAAGTTCGTGCTTAGATTATTCTTGTCTTAAATACGGGAAGCAGATCATGGTAGTAAATATAATGATGAGGTGCTGTTGTGCCCTTCACTATTTATACTCTTATCGAAGTAATGTACGAGAATTGCTTATAGCAAAAGTAATTTTTTTGCCTACAATTTTTTGTATCATTCGAGGCAGCGACCACTTGCGATAGGGGCTAAAATAATCATCATAATCTCGTCTGCCTTCAAGCAGTGATTCTGCGCTATACTCACCAAGTGCAGCAGCCCAAGGCAAACCAGCACACCCGGCAATGTAATAAATTGAATCATGATGTTTATCTTTGCCGGCAATAGGTATTATGTCTTTGCTTACGCCAATAAGTCCCGGCCATTGATATTCGATTGTTAATGGCACATGTGGGAATTTGCGCTGCCAGTAACGATTGAGTTTTTTTATTACACCATATGGATGGAAATTTTCTTTGTAATCAAAGGTATTAAATAACGAAGCGCCCCCGAGCATAATACGGTTATCAGGTGTGGCGCGGAAATAATTAAAAATCAAATCGCTATCGCACACCATAATATTACCCGATGGGAAAACCTGTTTAATCTGCTGGTCGGTCAAAGGTGCAGATATCGTTAAAAAAGTTTGTGCGTGAAAGATCTCATCAGATAAAAGACCAATATCAGGTGTATAACGATCGGCGCAAATTATAATCTGCTCAGCATTGATTACTCCTTCGGGTGTGGTGACTTCATGTGGAGCAATTGAGGTTGCGGGTGTTTCTTCGTAAACATCAACACCCATCTTACCTAACTGCATTTTAAGTTCTTGGCAAAACTTGTAGCCATTGATGCCAAAGGTGCCGTTATAGAGCACTGCACCGTAGTAATCATCGCTGCCAATGATAGTGCTCACGGTCGATGAATCAAATAAGCGACTTTCAAATCCCATGGTAATACGACCTTCGTGCTCTTCTTGTATTTTTTTAAAAGCAGCATGGCTATTAGCGGCAACACAATTATCTTGAATTTGATAGTCGCAATCTAAATTAAATTTAGCGATAAGCTCACGAATAAGTTCCACACCGCGCGTGCCCATGTCCCATACTTTCTTTGCGTGAGCCTTTCCATACAAATCAATCATATGTGCTAAATTAACTTCTGAATCAGGAGTAATAAACCCCGAACTTTTACCTGAAGCACCACCACCGCAATAATTTTTTTCAATAAGTGTTACTTTTTTACCACGCGATACAAAACTATGCGCCGCAACAAGCCCTGCCATGCCGCCGCCTATTATTAAGATGTGGGTATTAATTGTATCGCGTAAAACACGCGCAGCCGGAAGTTTTGTATACCAAAAAACTTGAGGTGTTGGAGTAATCATTCTTTTACCTCAACAAGTTGAAGGTTTCCCGTAACAAATAATGATTTTAATTTATCGACAGCTTGTTTGCGGGTAGCAACTGAATTAGGTTGACACTTTTTAAGTAAATCAAATAAATTTACCAGGGTAATGGTCTCTCTGAGTTGATTGTCTTGTTCAAGTAATGCTTTAGTTCTTTCGGCCCAACTTTTTTCTTTAAGAGAAGTTTCAGATTTTTTTTCCTCAGCGGCTGTATCATTTATTTTAATATAGTTGGGCAATGCTTGTTCGCTGCCATAATTTTTAGTAAACCAAATTTGTTGTTCAGTAGGAGGCATGCGACGTTCGATCACAAAATCAGGAACAATTCCGATACCTTGAATTGAAATATCTTGAGGCAAAAAATAAAGTGAGGTGGTTAGTTTTAGCGCACAGTTATTGCTGAGTGGAATAACTTCTTGTACTGATCCTTTGCCAAAACTATTAGTACCAACAACAAAAACGTTGCGATTATTTTTTTTATCTGCAGATTCTGCATGTATTTTTAAGCATCCAGCTAAAATTTCAGCAGCTGAGGCTGTGAAATTGTTTATAAGAATAAATAACGATATATCTTTAGGTGCTACCGGATTGCGTTTGGTGGTGTAGCGCTCGGTTTCTTTGCCTTCTTTATTTTTGGTAGTTACTACTAAGCTACCCTTTTCTAAAAAGAGTCCGGCAATATCAATTACAGAAGTTAATAATCCACCTGAGTTATTGCGAAGATCAAGTACGAGAGCTTTATATTTTTTTTGCTGTGATTTACGTAATAACTGTTCAAGTTGTTTTGCTGAATTTTCGCTAAACATACTCAATGATAAATAATACACATCATGTTCAGGCAAGTAAAAACAGAGTGAATTTGGTTCTTTGATTACATCGCGCGTGATGTCGTAGGATAGAAGATCTTGTTGTCCTTCACGTAATACTTTTACATTTACTTTACTGTTGCGAGGACCCTTTAATTTCGATGTTGCTTCTTCGGTGCTCATGCCCTCTAAGCTTTTGCCATCGATTTCAATGATTTTATCAAATTGTTTTACCCCCGCTTTATCAGCCGGACCATCTGGAATCGTTTCAACCACCAACAAAAATTTATCTTTGGTGCCGCGACTATTGTCAATGACAATACCAATGCCAAAAAATTCGCCACTTGTTGATTCAAGCATGGCTTTATACGTTTTTGGATCTAAAAAATTGGAATGCGGATCAATGGTATTTGCAAATTCATTAATTGATTTAATAAAGCATTGTTCGGCATTGGCAACTTTATAATGTTTTTGATTTACCAGATTTAATACCTCTGCATAGCTCCGAGACCAATTATAAACGAGCTCATCAAACGATTGTTCTTTATTAGTGGGCTGATCAGCGTATAGTACAAAAATACCATTTATGGTAAATAGTGCTAAAAATAACGTTATTAATTTTGTAGGCATTTTCATAAATACTCCCATGATTTTCAAAAAAAGAATAAGTAATGTACAAAAAAGAATAATGGGAGCTAAAATTAAAAGTGAAGATTCTATGGAAATTAATATCGAAGAATCAGATAACGCGCTCTGTTAGGAGTGATTATGCAATCTATAACTAAAACTCGTTCGGTAATTATTGTAACTGGTTATTCAGGTGCGGGAAAAACTACGGCATTACATGCACTTGAAGATATTGGTTATTTTTGTACCGATAATTTGCCCCCCGTTCTTTTTTCCTCATTTTTACAAACGATGCAACAAACAAAAAATTATACTCATTTAGCAATTGGTCTTGATGCGCGAAATATTCAAAATTTATCTATGGTAATTGAACAATTAAAAAATAGTTCTTTTATGGATGAGGTAAAAATTCATACATTATTTCTTATTGCTGCGCCCTCTATTTTATTAAAACGTTTTAATGAAACCCGGCGCAATCATCCACTGGCGCAAGAACATCATAATCTTGAAGATGCTTTAGAGCGTGAATATTATTTGTTAAGACCTTTAATGGATAATGCGGATAGCATTTTAGACACCTCACATTTTACCGTGCATCAATTGCGCGAGCTTATTAAAGAAGTGTTTAGTATAGAACGTCGCACTATGGTAGTGACCCTATTATCTTTTGGATTTAAATACGGAATACCAGCAGAAAGTAATTTTGTATTTGACGTACGTGCATTGCCAAATCCGTATTTTATACCAACACTTAAATTGCTCTCGGGAAAAGATGAGGCTATCAAAGAGTATCTTTTTACTCAGCCGTTGGTAAATGAATATATCAGTAAATGTATTGATTTTTTACAATATTCTATTGAAAAATCATATCAAGAGGGACGGAGCTTTTTGACGATTGCTATTGGTTGTACCGGTGGTAGACACCGATCTGTTGCACTTGTTGAAAAAATAGGTCGTCTTAGTGTTTCATCGGTTGATTTTTTAATACGACATAGAGATATTGAGAAAGATAATGCTGTTAATACTGAAAAAAAATAAAAAAATTTGGTTTTATATTTTTCTAGGTATTGAAATGACTATTTTTGCTCGCTATTTAATTAACGGAAAATATGGAATGCATGCTCGACTTGCATTATTACAAGAAAAAAAACAATTAGAAGCAACAATAGACTTAATTAAACATGAAGTGGAATTATTCCGTAATGAAATTCATCTTTGGCAAACCTATCCTTTTTATAAAGAAAAAGCTGCTCGCGAGCAGCTACAAATGTGTTATGATGATGAAATAATTTATGTAACACGACCTAATATCAAGCAGGGAGTTTCTTAATGTTTACTGTTCCATCATTACCTTATTCATATGATGCACTGGAGCCTTATATTGATGCGCAAACAATGCAGCTGCATCACGATAAACATCATCAAGCCTATGTTGATAATTTAAATGCTGCTTTAAAAGATCATAGAGAGTTACAAGATAAATCAATTGAATATTTACTTACCCATCTGGCAGAACTTCCTGAATCAATACGCCAAGCAGTGCGCAATAATGGTGGCGGTCATTATAACCATACTTTTTTTTGGCAGATCTTAAAGAAAAATAATGGAGCAGAACCAGCAGGCCCATTAAAGGGGGCAATAGAAAAAACATTTGGTAATTACCAAATGTTTCAAGAACAATTTAATGGGACAGCAAAAAAGGTATTTGGTAGTGGCTGGGCATGGTTGTGTTTAGATAAAAATAAATCTCTTTCTATACTTTCCACCCCTAACCAAGATTGCCCCATTTCATACAATTTACAGCCAATACTGGGGCTTGATGTGTGGGAACATGCTTATTATTTAAAATATCAAAATAGACGCCCTGATTACATTTCAGCTTGGTGGCAGGTGGTGAATTGGGATTATGTACAGCATCTCTATGATCAATTGATCAAATCGTGCTGCTAGAAAAAATCACCAGTCTGCGATACACTTAAAATTGAAGTGTAACATTATACCCCATTTGTCTGGTTACCAATGAAAAATAAAAACGAAACTATAACACCGACATTAGAAACATTGCATGAGACACATGTACCTGAAGAACATGTTATTCGGGTACACAAAGTACAAGCCATGAAAGAACTTGGCCTAGATCCATGGCCAGCTGCCAAAGAGGTAAACTGTACTACTAATCAGATTGTTAAAGAGTTTAAAGAAGATCAGCAATCCCCCGATTATACTATAGTTGGCCGCATTATTACAGTGCGTCATCATGGTAAGGCATCATTTGCGGTAATACAGGACAGTGTGGGCCGTGTTCAAATTTATCTTCGACAAGATGACATTGGACAAGAAAAATATGAGCAATTTAAAAAGTTTTATGATGTTGGCGATATTATTTGGTGTTCGGGCCATTCTTTTAAAACAAAAATGGGCGAAATTACTCTTGCAGTAAAGCAAATTGAACTGCTGAGTAAGTGTTTGTATCCGCTACCAGAAAAGTTTCATGGACTTACCAATATCGAAACTATTTACCGTCAGCGTTATTTAGATTTAATTAGTTCACCAGAGAGCAGAGAGCGTTTTTATAAACGTTCAGCATTAATTAGATCATTACGACGCTTTTTAGATAATCATGGCTACATGGAAGTAGAAACTCCTATGTTGCATCCAATTCCCGGTGGTGCGGCAGCAAAACCATTTATTACGCATCATAATGCATTAGATAGTGATTTTTACCTGCGTATTGCTCCTGAGCTTTATCTTAAGCGCCTAGTAATTGGTGGCTTTGATCGCGTGTACGAAATTAATCGTAATTTTAGAAATGAAGGTATTTCTACGCGGCATAATCCTGAATTTACTATGCTTGAGTTTTATACGGCCAATAAAGATTATCATTGGGTAATGGATTTTGTAGAAAAAATGTTCCAAGCCGTTGCAAAAGAAGTATGTAATCAAACGCAGGTTCCTTTTGGGGATACATTACTTGATTTTGATAAACCATTTAGACGGGTCAAATTATTAGATGCGGTGCGTGAATATGGCAATCTTAGTGATGCAGATTTAGCTGAAAATGCCATTGATGCAACATTGACAAAACATAAAATTGTATGCGCTAACAAATGTGCGTCATGGAGTGAAAAGGTATATGCCTTGTTTGAAGAACTCGTGGAGCACAAATTGATACAACCAACGTTTGTGACACATTTTCCTATTGAAGTATCGCCGCTTGCAAAAAAAGATGCAGAAGATCCTCGCTTTGCAGCGCGCTTTGAATTATTTATAGCAGGCATGGAAATCAGTAATGCATTTAATGAGTTGAACGATCCATTTGATCAAGCAGACCGCTTTAAGCAACAAGCTAAAGCACATGCAGGTGGGGATGCAGAAGCGATGCATTACGATGCAGAATTTATAACTGCATTGGAATATGGCCTACCTCCTGCTGTAGGTGTTGGTATTGGTATTGATAGGCTTGCTATGTTATTAACTAATAGTAGTTCTATTAAAGATGTTATTTTATTTCCGACTTTAAAGAAACTTTCTTAATAAATTATCCTTATAGCAATTAAACTTAGCTATGAGGATAATCTTTTATTTTATCATTTTCTTGCGTTGTATTTTTGTTTTTTTCTAGGTTAAAAAAGCAAAAATTATAGTAAGAGGACGCATGAAAAATGATAAAATATTATAGTATTTTGTTATTATTGCTCTGTTCTTTGCTCAGAGCCGATTATTGTTCTACCAAAAAAAACCTAAAAACCAATGTTCTTAAAGTTGGTGGTAATGCGCTAGTTACTCAAAAACTTGTTGTTTGTGGTGTATTGCAATTGCCTAATTTTTCTGTAACTGGTTTAGCTACCGGTGTAACTGGTTTTGGCCCGCAAGGAGCAACAGGTGCACAAGGTGAAACGGGTGCAACTGGCAATACTGGTCCACAAGGAGCAACGGGTTTTACCGGTTTTACTGGTCCTGCCGGAAATATGGGAGGTACCGGGCTTACGGGATTTACGGGCAATAGAGGAGCAGTTGGTTCAACTGGTGCTGCGGGTACTGCTTCGCTCTTGCAATCTACCGTGATTACTGCGGCTACTGCCAATGGTAATGCAGCATCCCCTGTGTTTACTTTTAATAATCTATATGGAACTAATGAAACATTAATAACTCATACGTTAAATATCGGAAGTCAAGCTACCTTTAACTATGTCTTGCCTGATAATACCAATGATGAGATAAATTCAATAATTCATCTTATCATTCCTGCGGGTGATCCTTCTACTGCCGGGTTAATACGTTTGCAATTAAATGTTTTAAGAATTATTCCTAATCTAGTAAATGGATTTGTAACGGCAAGTGTCACTACGCCCGATATTTTAGTTACGCCCTCATTAAGTGGACCGCAACATATATCTGTTTCATTAACTAATCCTACTTTTCCACTTTCATTTTCAATCGATAATAGAGCAGCGCGTGTAGATCGTATAGCATCCACTATTCCTGCACAAGAATTTGCTGATGCTGTATATTTAGCCTCATTTGAAGTGGTAACTGAGCAAGTACCAAATAGTTGAAAAAGGATGGTAATGAAATTAGGTTCTGTGAACGAAATTTAAAAAAGTTATAAAAAAAAGTAAGCTTCCTTCTAATCACAATCAAAAAAAAGCAAGAAGGAAGCTGTAATGCATTACTTAATTAAAGATACAGAATTTGAAGAAA